>NZ_BDCF01000010.1 GCF_001613365.1 Nocardia xishanensis NBRC 101358 | reverse complement strand
ACACGAGGTTGCTGGGCGAGTTCCCGCAGTGGTTGCGCGCCGCGCGGGCCGCGGGCGTCACGAGCTGACACGCGTCTCTCGGAGCCGAGCCGATCGACGGAGCCGAGCCGATCGTCCGAGTTCAGCCGATGACGGCGTTCATGATGGTGCCCGCGCTGGTGGCGACCACGCCGCCGATCATCGCGCCCGCCACCATCTTCGGTGACTCGAGGCCGCCGCCCGTCCACTTCTCCCAGGCGAACCGGCCGCCCGCGTAGATGATGCCGCAGACACCCGACAGCAGAACGAACCAGGTCAGGTAGCGGACGAGCTGGAGGATCTTGTCGGACACCGGCGGCGCCTCGGGCGTCGGATTGCCGATCTGCGCCAGGGTGTCGTGTGCGATGGCCAGGATCATCGTGCTGCTCATTCCGGGTTCGGGACAAGGAGAATCGCTGAATGGATGGTATCCGGTTCTTGGGCGTGGCGCAGAAACCTCGTCTCGTGGCGCGGAGGCCGCGGGCCGGTGGCGCAGACGCCGCTGTCCCCCAGCGTCTTGCGATGGACCGGGTCCGTCCGGATCATGGGTGGGACGTGGTGGTCGACCCGGCCGCCACGAAACCGGTGAATCCCGAGGTAACCAACAGTGAGCATGATCTTGATGTCGGTCGGGGACACGTATTCCATCCTGGCGCAGATCGGTAACCCGACTCCCGAGGCGCCGCCGTTGTCGGACAAGCTGATGCAGTTCGTCCGCTACGGGACCTGGTTCGCGATGCTCTCCGGCATCACGAGCATCATCTACGCGGGCGGCCGATTCGCCTGGGAGAAATGGTCGGGCGCGGGATTGCAGTCGCCGAAGATGGTGGCGGGCGCGATGATCGGCGGTGTCGTGGCGACCAGCGCGGGCACCATCATGAACGCCGTCGTCGGCAGCTGAGACGAGACCGGCTGCCGCCGGCACTGGTGCGCGCTCGCGTGCGTTCTGGCGGGCGACGGGCCGCTCAGCCCTCCCAGGTCCAGAGCGGCACCGCGCGGATCGGATGCAATTCCTCGTCGGTGCTCGCATGCGAGTTCTGCTGCGCCACTTGGGCGCCGAACTCCACGTGCGAGCGGACCGCGTCGCGGAACGCCTCCGACTCCAGCAGGCCCGCCTCCTCGAACGACGCCATATACAACTCGGCGAAGCGCTCGCGCTGTTCGTCGGTGATGTTCAGGTGCCGGTGCACCGCGATGAGGTAGTCGAACCCCACGTCGCGACTGAAGCGATCCGGGCCGCCGAACGATTCCGAGGTGAACCAGGTGAGGTGGTCGACATGGGTCGGGCGACGCTCGGGGAACAGCGACTTCAGCACCGGATCGGCGAGCACCTTGTCGTAGAAGGCGGACTCCACTCGGCGCAGCGCCTCCTCGCCTCCCGCGTGCTCGTACATGCTCGTCATGGGTGACCTCCATTCGTACGGTTGTGCCACCCATTAGAGGCCCGCGCGCAGGGGAATGCGCCCGGTTTCGCCAAGAGAGGATCCGAAATCGTAGGGTTCTCAGAGTGATTCCCGATATCGCTGTCCCGCTGCGGCGCGGTCGCCCCATCGATCCGGCCGTCGGCTGATCCCGGTTCTGCGTGCACACCGAGGCCATCGCCGCCCTCGGCCATCGCCGCCCTCGGACGTTCCGGGCCGACGTCGCGACCCTCAGATCCGCGCGCCCTTGGCGCGATTGCAGGCGCGGCACAGGATCTGCAAATTGCTCGCGCTGGTCGCGCCGCCGCGGCTGAGCGGAATGACGTGGTCGAACTCGAGGTAGTGACCGCTCCCGCACTCGACGCACTTGCCGCCGTCGCGCTGCCACACTTCGGCTTTCACCTCCTGCGCGATGCTGCGCGTGTCGCGCTGCCCCGGCGTGAGTACCAGGCGCTTCGCGACCCGCAGCGCGCCTTCCAGCGCGGCCGCGACGTAATCGGGGTCGGCGACTTCGAAGCTCGCGCCGCCGCGCGCCGAGGTCGCCGCGATCGCCACGACGCCCGCCTCGACGTGCACCGAGACGACCCGCGACCACGGCATCTCGACGCCCGCGCCGCTGCCGACGAAGCGGAGTTTCTTGTTGCTCGCGATCAGCCTGCCCTCGGTGAGCTTCGGCCCGCGGGCCAGCTGGCGCACGTGAGTGGCGACCAGGTCGAGATGCACCTTCTCTTCCGAGTCCAGGTGCAGGCCGGGCGTGCGGACCACCGGCAGATCGCCTTCGCGCAGCCTGCACAGCGTGCGCCCGCGATGCATCCGCCTGCGCAGATCCTCGACGAGCGGGCCGGTCAGCGCCAGCTCGCCGACCGCGCGTTCGAAGGTGTCGTATTCGTCCTGCTGGATCGCGCCGTCCGCGAAGGCGAAGGTGACCAGCCGCTCGACGTAGCTGAGCCCGACCTCGCGCAACGCCGTGCGGCCGATGTTCTCGTCGATGCGCTGATAGCGCAGCGACGCCCACAGCGCTTCCCACGGCTCGCCCTGCGGTCCCGACGCGATCAGCACCCGCCAGGCTCTGGTGTGCCAGTGGGTGAGGAACTCCTCGATCTCGGCCTCGCAGACCTCGCAGGGCGCTGTGCCGCCGAACAGCTTGCGTCGCAGCGCGTTTCCACAGCGTGCGCAGGCGCGCGGGCCGAGCGGAGTGCGGCGGAAGGTCGCCGAAGTCCATTCGGCTCCGTCCCACCAGCGCAGGCGCGACGGGTCCTCGGGATCCGGATGCCAGTCGGCGCGTCCGGGATTCGGCGGTGGCGGTGGCGGGGCCGGTTGGCTGATCCGCCGCGTCAGATCGACGTGCCGCGGCATGCGCGGCGGTCCGCCCGCGGAAGGTTCGGATGGCGTGGAGTTCACCGAGGGAGCGGCTCCGGCAGACCCTGGCGAAGCCGCCGGGAAGTCGGGCCGGGGGAGTGCGGCACCACCGCGGTGCGCGGAGGGCCCTGCGACGTCCGCCCCGAGCGGTGCGCTTTCCGGGACCGAGCGGGGCGGGTAGGGGGCTCCCGAAAGCAGATGCCGGTCCTGCGGCGAGGACGGCTCCGCCGTCGGTCGTGGAGTTCGCGCCGGAACAGCATCGTGCGCGCCGGGGCGTCTTCGCTCGTTCCCGGAGTCTTGTTCAGCGGCGGCGCGTCCTCGCTCGTTCCGCGCGTCTTGCTCGGCGGCCGGGTGCGGCCGGGCGAACGGATCCGCGGTGCGCGGCGTGCGGGCCCGGCGCGGCGAATCGTCCACCGCGACGCCGAACTCGGTGATCAGCCCGGCCAGGCCGCTGCTCCAGCCCTGACCGATGGCGCGAAACCGCCAGCGCCCCTCCCTGCGGTAGAACTCGCCGAACATCATCGCGGCCACCGCGTCGGCGTCCTCGATGTCGAAGCGGGCGACCGGGCCGTCGGCGGCGAAGACGGTCACCGTCAAACCCGCTATGTCGCCGAATGTTCCGTGGTCGAGCGAGCCGCTGACCACGATCCGGTGTACGTCGCTCTCGGTGCGCGGCAGCGAGACGCTCAGCCGCGCGGTCCCCGGCGCGGGCTCCTGGTCGAGGGTCACCGCCTGCGACACGTGCCGAGGCGCGTTGTAGAACACCAGATCCCGGTCGGTGCGTACCGTGCCCGTGTCGTCCAGCAACAGCGCGTTCGCGTCGACGACATGCTCCGACCGCCATGAAACGACCACGGCTAGAAGGGATGTCGGTACCGGCGCGTGCGCGCCCTTGCTCAGTTTCATCGTGCTCGAATATTGCCACGCCCCTCCGACACGCCGAATTCGTCGGGGTCCGCACGCGGGCGCGCCGAGGGCGACACAGACCGGGCGGTCGGGGATTTACCGGTGTTCGGGCGTCCGGTCGGGCACAGTAGTGCCATGACTACCCCGAAGGGGTCGGGCCGCAGCCGCAAGAAGCAGACCCCGAAATCAGCGGGACCGCGCGTCCCCGGCCCCGCGGAGATCCTGGCGGCCGCGCAGTCGGCGGTCGAGGCGGCCCAGTCAGTGGCGGGTCAGGCGCTGGAATCGGCGCAGCTGACCGCAGAACACGCCTTCGACGCCGCGGTCCGGCTGCCACCGGCCTCGGCCCAGCTGGCCGCGCAGCTGCCCGGTCTGATCGAGAATCTCTCGATGGCCATCGACCGGCTCAACGCGACCATCGACCGGCTCGACCGGACGCTGGCGCTGGCTGATCCGGCCTTCGCGGCCTACGACCGGCTGCTGCCGCGGTTGGAGGCGATGATCGCCCTCGGCGAGGACGTGCTCGGCAAACTCGCCAGGCTGCCCGGCATTTCTATGCTCGGCAAGGTGACGGGATTGAGCGGCAGGCGGCCCGGCGAGGAGGAACCGCCGCCCGACCCGCCGAAACGGCGGCGCTGACCGGATTCAGCCGGCCGCGGCGCGATAGGTGGCCGCCGCCTTCAGCAGCACCTCGCGGTACTCCTCCTCCGGATCGGAGTCCAGGACGATCGCGCCGCCCGCGCCGATGCGCCATTCGCCGCCGTGCCGCACCGCGGTGCGGATGACGATGTTCAGGTCCGCCGTGCCGCCGAGACCGAGGAACCCGATGGTGCCGGAATAGACGCCGCGCGCCTCGGTCTCCAGTTCGTCGATGATCTCCATGGTGCGCAGCTTCGGCGCGCCGGTCATGGAACCGCCGGGAAAGCAGGCGCGCAGGCAGTCGACCACGTCCACGTCGGGGCGCAGCGTTCCGCGCACCGTCGAAACGAGTTGGTGCAGCGTCGTATACGTCTCGGTGGCCATCAGCTTCGGCACGTGCACGCTGCCGATCTGGCAGACGCGGCCGAGATCGTTGCGCAACAGGTCGACGATCATCAGGTTCTCGGCCCTGGTCTTGGGGCTGTCGGCGAGTTCGCGGCGCAGGCGCTCGTCCTCGGCCGGGTTCGCGCCACGCGGCGCGGTGCCCTTGATCGGCTTGCTCTCCACGGTGCGCGCCCGGTCCACCTTGAGGAAGCGTTCCGGCGAGGAGCAGGCGATCTCCAGGTCGTCGAAGCGCAGGAACGCCGCGTACGGCGCCGGGTTGCAGCGGCGCAGGGTGCGGTAGAAGTCGAGGCCGGCGGTGTCGGCGGCGACGGTGAGGTTGTCGGTCAGGCAGATCTCATAGGACTCGCCCGCGTGCAGCCGGTCCAGACAGACATCGATGTCGGCCAGATACCGCGAGCGGCCACGGGTGAGCAGCCCTTCGACCGCCGCGATATCCGAATCGACCTCGAGCGCAAGGGGATTGGACCAGTTCGGCAGGGCGGCGAGCGCCTCGGCCGTGTCGCGCAGCCAGTCCGCGGCGGCACGCGCGGTATCGCCCGCGAGATCGGTGAGGGCCAGCAGATGGGTGCGTCCGGCGACGTGGTCGACCACGACGAGCCGGTCGGCGAAGATCCACTGCGCGTCGGGCGTCGGGGCGCGGTGCGCCGCGTGCGCGCCGCAGTCGGCCTTCACCTCGTAGCCGAGATAGCCGACGTATCCGCACGCGAAATCGAATGGCAGGCCGGGGATTTCGGCGGTGCGCCAGCGCAATTCGGCGGCAAGGTAATCGAGCACGTCGCCCGCGACGGTGCGGCGCTCGCCATCGGCGGTCTCCACGACGACGGAACCGTCGCCGACGCGATACCGGACCACCTCGGCCAGCGGCCCGCTCGCATCGCCGAGGAAGGAGAAGCGGTCAAGACCGGGTTCGACGTGCTCGCTGTCCAGCCAGAAGGCGGTCGGCGAATCGCGGTAGAGGCGAAGGAACGCGGCCTCGGTGTCGACGGCACGGTCGATGACCTCGTGGCGCAGCTGCCAAGGCCGCTCGGGTTCGCCACTGCGATAAGGGCTTTCGTTCTCGGGCTCCGGCGACATCGGCGGCGGCGTCTTGACCGCGCCTGGGCCGAGGTCGATCACCGTGCGCTCGGTGGTGAAGCCGGAGGCCGGCCAAGCGGGCGCATCGGTCGCGCGGGCTGGTCGATGGCGGGTCGACGCGGCCGAAAGGGACGCCGCCGGAAGTGGTGCCGCGGTGATGTTCGCCGCTTCGGCTGGTCGCTGGAGTTCGGCCGTCGCCGTTCGGCCTGCCGTCACGCCGACGGGGCTGAGTCGCGCGCCCGCGCTCGATCGTTCGTGATGCGCCGCGGTGAGTTCGGCGAAATTGCGGAGCAGCGCGGCGCCGTGCTCGCTGGCGATGGACTCGGGATGGAACTGCACGCCCCACTGGGGTCGGACGCGATGGCGTATGCCCATGATCACGCCGTCCGGAGTGCTCGCCGTGATCTCCAGGTCGTCGGGCAACGGCCGGATCGCGCACAGCGAGTGGTACCGGACGGCGGTGAAGTTCTGTGGCAGACCGGCGAACAGGTCGCTGTTGTCGTGACGGACCTGGTCGAGGTAGCCGTGCCGCGCGATCGGGGCAGGCGCGACGAGACCGCCCGCCGCCACGACGATCCCCTGGTGGCCGAGGCATACCCCGAGCAACGGGAGCTCGGTCGTGGCTATGACGGCGGCCGAGATGCCCACGTCACGGGCGACGTCCGGACGTCCTGGACCGGGCGAGACGACCACATTGGCGAAGCGATGCAGACCCAGCCGGGCCGGGTCGTCGGCCTCGTCGTTGCGCACGACCGTCGGCTCGACGCCGTTCACCTCGCTGATCAGCTGATACAGGTTGTAGGTGAACGAGTCGTAGTTGTCGATCAACAGCGTGTGCATGGTGTGCCAAACCCTACGCCTGACCCCGCGGAGCGAACTGTTGTCACATGCCTTCAGTTGCCGTGGCCGGGTGGTGCAGAATGTGGGGCATGTCTGTTGCGCAACCGGTCGAAGTGGATCGCGAGGTCGTCGATTTCGCGATCGTCGGGAAATGGATGGAAGAGCAGGGCCTGCCCGGTGGCGCGTTCGAGGGGGTGACCTCGCTGGGCGGCGGCACGCAGAACATCATGCTGCGGTTCCAGCGCGGCGGCCGGGACTACGTGCTGCGGCGCGGGCCGAAGCATCTGCGGGCCAAGAGCAACGAGGTCATCCGTCGCGAGGCCCGACTGCTCGGCGCGCTCAGCGGGGCCGGCGTTCGCGCGCCCGAGGTCGTCGCGGCCTGCACCGACGAGTCGGTCATCGGGGCGGTCTTCTACCTGATGGAGCCGATCGCCGGCTTCAACCCGCAGAACGAGCTGCCCGAGCTGCACGCGAACGACCCCGAGATCCGGCGGCGGATGGGCCTGTCCGCGGTCGAGGCGATCGCCCGGCTGGGCGCGCTCGACTACCGCGCGCTCGGCCTGGAGGACTATGGCAAGCCGGAGGGATTCCTGGAACGTCAGGTGCCGCGCTGGCTCGGCGAGCTCGAATCGTATTCGGCCAACGAGGGTTATCCCGGTCCGGAGATTCCCGGTGTGCAGCGGGTCGGGGAGTGGCTCGACCGCAACCGGCCGGCGAACTGGACGCCGGGCATCCTGCACGGCGACTGTCACCTGGCCAACATGATGTTCTCCTACGAGGGGCCGGAGGTCGCGGCGATGGTGGACTGGGAGATGTCCACCATCGGGGATCCGCTGCTCGATCTGGGCTGGCAGATCGCGACCAGGCCCGAGCCGGGCACCAGCGGCGCTGCGCTGGTGGGCAAGCTGGGCGCGGTCGGCGGCCTGCCGACGCCGGAGGAGATGGTCGAGCACTACGGCCGTTTCTCCGAGCGCGATCTGAGCCACGTCACCTGGTATACCGTGCTGGCCTGCTTCAAGCTGGGCATCGTGCTGGAGGGCACGCACGCGCGCGCCTTCGCGGGCAAGGCGCCCAAGCAGGTCGGCGACTTCCTGCACGCCATCACCCTGGAGCTGTTCGAGCGGGCGCATCGTCTGATGGAGTGACGGACCGTATCTCGACGAAGTCTGGCCGTATATGGATGGAGATTCATATACGGCCAGCTCTATTTTCGACGCATGCCGATCGTTCCCGACGTGAAGAACTGGACCTGGGTGCTGGAGCGCGTCTGTCCCGAATGCGGATTCGACGCCGCCGCCACCGCTTACGAGGTGGTGCCCGCGTTGGCGCGGGACAGCGCCGACCGGTTGCGCGCGGTGCTCGAACGACCCGATGCCCGGCGTCGGCCGGACGAGTCGACCTGGTCGCCACTGGAATACGCGGCCCACGTGCGCGACGTGTGCCGGATCTTCGCCTACCGGACGGCGGTGGCCACGCGGACCGCCGCGGTGGATCCGCGGGTGCCCGCCTTCGACGCTCGGGGGCTCACCGCGGACGAGACTCCGGACGGCCTTCCGGTGTTTTCGAATTGGGATCAGGACGCGACCGCGATCGCCGACCGCTACGACATGCAGGAGCCTGTGGCGGTCTCGGGTGAGCTGGCGCTCGCGGCCGAGGCGGCGGCGCGGGCGTTCGAAGCGGTGCCGGTCGCGGATCGCGATTTGCGGGTGCGGCGCGGCGACGGGTCGTTCTTCACCGTCGACTCGCTGGCGAAGTACTTCGCGCACGACCTCGTCCATCACGTGCACGACGTGCGCGGCTGAGCGCGCAAATTCTAGAACGCGTTCGGGCATCCCGTCGTGTCGCACCGATGAATTTCGGGGCCGGTACTAGAACGCGTTCCACTTTTCTCGTAGTGTGGGTGCAGTCACATTGAAACACTGTGCACGCGAGAGGTCGACAGGAATGAAGACGAAGGGCGCGATCCTGTGGGGGATCGACGAGCCGTGGTCGGTGGAAGAGATCGAGATCGGCGATCCGGTCGCCGGCGAGGTGCAGATCCGGATGGAAACCGCCGGTATGTGCCACTCGGATCACCACATCGTCACCGGTGCGACACCGATGCCGGCGTTCCCCGTGATGGGCGGCCACGAAGGCGCGGGCGTGATCACCAAGCTCGGGCCGAACGTGCCGGGCGATCTCCAGGTCGGTGACCACGTCATCCTGTCGTTCATCCCCGCCTGCGGCCGCTGTCCCGCTTGCGTTTCGGGCAACATGGCGCTGTGCGATCTCGGCGCGGGTCTGCTGCTCGGCCAGGCGATCAGCGACGGCACCTACCGCATCCAGGCGCGCGGCCAGAACGTCATCCCGATGTGCCTGCTCGGCACCTTCGCGCCGTACATGACGGTGCACCACACCTCGGTGGTCAAGATCGACCCGACCATCCCGTTCGAGGTCGCCTGCCTGGTCGGGTGCGGCGTGCCGACCGGCTTCGGCTCCTCGACCCACGTGGCCAACGTGATGCCCGGCGAGACCGTGGTGATCGCGGGCATCGGCGGCGTCGGCATGAGCGCGCTGCAAGGCGCGGTGCTCTCCGGCGCGTCGAAGGTCGTCGCGATCGACCCGAACCCGTGGAAGCGGGAGCAGGCGCAGAAGTTCGGCGCCACCCACACCTACGCCAGCATGGCCGAGGCCATCATGCCGTTGATGGACGCCACCGAGGGACGGATGGCCGAGAAGGTCATCCTGACCATGGGCGAGATGCACGGCGACTACATCGAAGAGGGCCTGATCCTCACCGCCAAGGCGGGCACCCTCGTGGTCACCTCCATGGGCCGCATGGACGCGGGCGAGGTCAAGATGAACAGCTTCCTGCTGTCCATGCTCCAGAAGACGGTGAAGGGCTGCATCTTCGGCGGCGGCAACGCCCGCCAGGACGCGCCGCGCCTGCTGTCGCTGTACAAGTCCGGTCAGCTCAACCTGGACGACATGGTGACCCGCAGCTACAGCCTGGAGGAGATCAACCAGGGCTACCAGGACATGTTGGACGGCAAGAACATTCGCGGCATCATCCGCTACACCGAAGCCGACTGGTAGATCAGCCGCCGACCCGTTCGGCGAGCCGGACCACGACCTGGGCGACCAGATCGTGCGGGATCGGCGCGCCGAGCGGGAACCGCAACGTCCCCTTGCCCGCCCGGTAGGGCTCGATCGCGCGCTCGAAAGCCATGTCGCCCTCCGGGATCGGGTAGAGGCTGACGTGCTCCTTCCATCCCGCGAAGTGCACGACGTTGCGGCCGTGCAGCTTGAAGGTCGGGATGTCGTAGCTGATCGACTCGACCGCGCCGGGCAGGGCGGTGTGGATCGTCTTGCGCAGTTCGGTCAGGGCGGCGCGCACGCCTTCGGGAAAGCCAGAGACGTAGGCGTCGATGGTCGCGGGATGCCCTGCCACGAGGTCCTCCGATCGGCGATCGATGGATGAGTCCGGCGCTGTGCGGCCAGTCTACGCAGACTGGGCGGTGCGGGCGGGCACCCGCGCTCGGCGGTTCAGACTTTGCAGCGCAACAACGCTTCGCGGAGGTTGCGGCTGCGCACGTCGTCGAGGACGGCCATGCCGAGGCGATTCATGGTGTAGCCGAAGCCGAGACCGGTGCTCGGGTCGGCGAAGCCGAAGGAGCCTCCGAGGCCGGTGGTGCCGTAGGCGCGTTTGTCGGAGCCGAATCGGAACGAGCCGCGCGACTTCCGGAAGCCGAGGTGGTAGCGGCTCTTGGTGTGCAGCACCAGATCCTCGGCGGGCACGTCTTCGGCGGTGTCGGCCGCGGCGAGCAGGCCGAGCAGATCGTCGGCGATGGGTAGCGCTCCGGTGCGCGCCGCGGCCGCACCGTAGATCTTGGCCAGCGAGCGGGCGTTGCCGACGCCGCCGTGGCCGGGCAGCTCCACGCCGAGGAACTCGCGGCGTGCCGCGCGGGCGGGCGCTCCGCAGCGCGGATTGGTCAGTGCCGCATGGGAATGCCCGCGCTCCAGGAAGACCTCGACGCCGATGCGCAACGGTATGTCGCGCTCGTAGCGCAGGATGTCCAGGCCCTTGGTGGCCGAGAGCACGGCGACGCGCTCGATCGGCTCGTCGGCGGGCAGACCGATGAAGAAGTCCGCGCCGAGCGGCTTCGCGATGTCTTCGGCGAAGACGCGTCCGAGCGTCCGGCCGTGCGGATCGACGCGACGCACCAGCTCGCCCTGGTAGAGCCCGAGGGTGATCGCGTGATAGCCGTGCCGGGTGCCGGGCTGCCACGCGGGTTTCTGCGCGGCGAGGATCTTCGCGAGACCGTCCAGATCGGCGATCTGCGATAGCTTCACGATGGTGTCGAGTCCGGAGAGCCCGGCCTGGTGATCGACGAGCTGGCGCACCGTGATCGCGCCCTTGCCGTGCGCGGCGAACTCCGGCCAGTAATCGGCGACCGGCTTCTCGTAGTCGAGGACGCCCTTCGACACGGCGGACGCGACCACGAACGCGGCCATGCCCTTCGTCGAGGAGAAGACCGGCACGATCGTGTCCCGCTCCCACGGCTGCGTGCGGCGCCGGTCGCGGTGCCCGGCCCACAGGTCGACCACGGGCTGGTCGCCCGCGAAAACGGCTACGGCCGCGCCGATTTCGCCGTGCCGGGAGAAATTGCGACGGAACGCGTCGGCGACCGGACCGAAGCCGGGGGCCACCTCGCCGTGGATCGTGGGTGCACTCATGGTGAGTCGATGGTACCGGCGGTACCGAGATCTTTCGCTGGCCCGTTCGCATCGGACCGAATTCCGGTCGCGGTGCCACGGCGCGGGCGCGGCCTCGTTAGGCTCGTTTCGTGCGTGCACTCGAGCAGATCAAGGACTGGCCAGTTCGACACGCGGCCGCCGGTGTGGTCACCGGCGCGGGCGCGGTCTCGCAGGGCGACGCGGAGCGCGTCTTCCCGCTGGCCTCGGTCACCAAGCCGCTGGTCGCCTACGGCGTGCTCGTCGCGGTGGAGGAGGGCGCGATCGAGCTCGACCAACCCGCCGGTCCGCCGGGGGCGACCGTCCGTCATCTGCTCGCGCACACCTCCGGCCTCGCCTTCGACACCACCGACGTGCTCGCCGAACCCGGCGCCCGGCGCATCTACTCCAGCTCCGGTTTCGAGGTGCTCGCCGAATTCGTCACCGAGCAAACCGGTATCGCGTTCGACGAGTATTTGCGGGACGCGGTGTTCGAGCCGCTCGGTATGAAATCCTCGGTGCTGTCCGGATCCGCCGGGCACGCCTGCCGGTCCACCGTCGCGGACCTGTTGCTGTTCGCCGCCGAACTGCTGACTCCGCGGCTGGTCTCCCCGCAGACCCACGCCGAGGCGACCACGGTGCAATTCCCGGGCGTGAACGGCATCCTGCCCGGCTACGGCTCGAAGCGGCCCAACGACTGGGGTCTCGGATTCGAAATCCGCGACTGGAAATCCCCGCATTGGACCGGCGGCGCGAACTCCCCGCGCACCTACGGCCATTTCGGCCAGTCGGGCACCTTCCTATGGATCGATCCGGCAATTGGGGTGGCGTGTGTCGCGTTGGCGGACGAGAATTTCGGCGACTGGGCACGGGAGGTGTGGCCGGTCCTGAGTGACGCGGTGATCGACGAAGCGAGAATCGGGGGCAACACGCTCGCGAAGTAACATACGTAACTTCGGACACTCCAGTACACTCGAGCAACGCCAGCTGGACGGGTCGTTGGGGAAGACGTCCCTCGTCTGAGCTGGAGGTAGTGGTGCGCGCATCGAGTCAGTTCGCGGACGCGACGGCGGGTGTGGTGTGGATCCACTCGTCGCCCGCCGCGTTGTGCCCACACGTCGAGTGGGCACTCACCTCGGCACTCGGTTCCCCCGCGAAACTGCGCTGGACCACCCAACCCGCCGACGGTCAACTCCGCGCCACCAGCGACTGGATCGGGCCCGTCGGCACCGCCGCCAAGATCGCCCAGTCGTTGCGCTCTTGGCCGGTGCTTCGATTCGAGATCACCGAGGATCCGAGCGACGGGGTGGACGGGGAGCGCTACAGCTTCGTGCCCGGGCTCGGGTTGTGGCACGGGTCGACCAGTGCCAATGGTGATGTCACGCTCGGGGAGATGCGGTTGCGTGCGATGCTCCAAGCTGCACGGGAACTCGGCAAGTACTCGGCCTACGATCTGGCCTCCGAGATCGATCGAGCGCTGGGGACGGCGTGGGACGAGGATCTGGAGATCTTCCGCTCCGGGGAGTGTGGCGCCGGTGCGGAGGTGACGTGGTTGCGGCGGGACGTGGGGTAGTTTCCCGGCTGCGATTGCGAATCCATCGGCTTCGGCCCTGAGGCGGCGGTACCCGAGTGGACAAGCAGCTACAGTGCCCTGCATCCGTGTCAGTAGGTAGTCAGTGGGGCGATGCACATGAACCTCGAGCAATACAGAGATATGTTCGGCGAAGAGATTTCGGTACGCGCTCCTGACGGTGCCGTACAGGCATGGTCTTTGCAGGTGAGCATGAACGGCCACGGTGATTGGCGTGTGCGACTGAGCGATAGCGGCGACGGGGAGTGGGAAGGCGACGGTCACGATGTATTCGACGCATTCGCGGTCGCGCGCAGTGAGCCTGAGTCGCGGGGGTTCCGTTTCCTGGTCGTAGGGGCGAGACCGGACTGCTGGCCATCGGGCATGCGCAGTCAGATGGATGGCGGGTTGCAGGTCTATGTGCACTACAACTCGGCCCTGCAGCGGCTCATCCACGACCTCGCCGACGTCTTTTCCCGAAGAGGTTTACTCCGGTACGTCTTCGCGCCGGCGCCTATCTCGAAAGTCGGTACCGCTCAGGAGCAGGCCGCGTTTCGCAAGCGGTGGAAGATGCGGATCCTCTGAACAGAGCAATGTCCGATCGGCGCTGGGTCGACCGGCATTGCGGTGTGTCCGTACCTGGGTAGGAACGCCAACCCCATGATTTCCGGCGGGTGAGGTCCCAGCCGTGAATCGCCCGGCGAATCAGCTGTCTTCGGTGCGTGACGCGCTCGTCGGCTCGGTCGGTGCGGGCAGCTTCGACGTCGACGCGGATCGGATCCACGGCCAGGTCATCAAGGCCCACACGACGAGCAATATGACAGCCACGGTGCCCAGGTACCAAGGCCATGGGCCGAGCACGTCGAGCAGCGACAGCGTCGAGGGCTTGCGGTTGACGAAGCCGTAGTTGGTGTCGGCGAGGGAGTTGAAGACGAACGTGACCGCGACCCACGCCACGGTGACCGCCACGGCGAACCAGTAGCTGCGCCAGGTCGGGTGCATGCCGATGCCCCAGGTCAAGTAGATCGCGGCCCAGACCACGGCCAGATGGATCGACCAGAAGGCCAGGAACACCTTGTTCGGGAAGTCGGGGCTCTCCAGCGCCGGTGATATGAGCGCCTGTGTACTCAGCGTGAGGCACCAGTAGTAGGTCAGCGCGTATGCCCAGCGCTGGTGTGTCAGCAGCGCGTAGCCGGCGACGATCGTCGCGAGATCGGTCAGGCGCAGCGGCACCGAGCGGCCTAGGGTCGGGGGAAAGAGGGTGGAGATATAGATCGTCAGATAGATCCCCAGCGTCACCGCCCCGAACGTCCGGCTGAAACGGCGTGCGGTGGCGTCGTTTCGGTGCGTTCGCCCGATCACGACGACCAGCGCCGCGCCCACCACGAACAGAGCCAGCACGATCCAGTGCGACAGCCCGTATGCGGAGAACTCCCGCTGCGCCGTGGGTGCGTCCACCTGCTCAGTTTAGTGGCGGCGAGGCGTGGATTTCGTGGACGCGTCGCGGGGCGAGTCCTCGACCAGCGCTTGACGCCGCCGACTGGTTGGTCTGTGTTCAGCAGGGATTCGGTGCCGATCGCGCGGGTCGGCGGGCCCCGCCAGGCTCAGGCCGCGGCCGCGGTCCGGCGGCGCGCCGCGGTGATGCGGCGGCCGATGACGCCTTGCCGCGGGGCGAACAGATACACCAGCGTGAAGGCGACGCCCTGGACCATCACCACCATCCCGCCCGGCGCGGTGTCGAGGTGGTAGCTGATGTACAGGCCGATCACCGAGCAGAGCGCGGACACCGCGGGGGCGATCAGCAGCATGCGGCCGAAGCGATCGGTGAGCAGGTACGCCGTTGCTCCGGGAATGATCAGCATGGCCACCACCAGGATGACCCCGACCGCTTGGAGAGCGAGGACCGCGGTCAGGGCGAGCAGGGCGAGGAGCGCGGTGCCCAGGAGCCGGGGGCGCAGGCCGATGGCGTGGGCGTGGGTGGCGTCGAAGGCGTAGAGGGTGAAGTCGCGTCGCTTCAGGACGAGGGCGGTGAGGACGATGACGGCGAGGATGGCGATCTGGACGAGCTCGTCCCGGCTCACGCCGAGCAGGTTGCCGAAGATGATGTGGTTCAAGTCGGTTTGGCTCGGCGTCACCGAGACCAAGACCAGGCCGAAGGCGAACAGGGTGGTGAAGACGATGCCGATCGCCGCGTCTTCCTTGACCCGGCTGGTATCGCGGACGACACCGATCAATCCGACGGCGAGGAAGCCGAAGACGACCGCGCCCACGGCGAAGGGCGCACCGACGATATACGCGAGGACTACACCGGGCAGCACCGCGTGCGACACCGCATCGCCCATCAGCGACCAGCCGATCAGCACCAGCCAGCATGACAGTGTCGCGCACACCACGGCGGTGACGAGGGTGGTCGCCAGCGCCCGGACCATGAACTCGTAGCGCAGCGGATCCACGAAGAACTCGACGAGGGACATATCTCAACCCGCCTTCGGGAGTGAATCGCGTTCCAGCACATCGAGTCCGAAGGCCAGGGCCAGTTTCTCCGGGCGGAGAATCTCGTCGGTGTCGCCGTGCGCGAGCACCTTTCGCATGAGCAATACCGATTCGTCGGCGAGCTCCGGCAGGGCGTGCAGGTCGTGGGTGGACACCAGGATGGTGGCGCCGTCGGCGGCGAGTTCACGCAGCAGCGTGGTGATGGTGGCTTCGGAACGCTTGTCGACTCCGGCGAACGGTTCGTCGAGCAGGAGAATCGTTGCGCCCTGGGCGATTCCGCGCGCCACGAAGGCGCGCTTGCGCTGTCCGCCGGACAGTTGGCCGATCTGGCGGTCGGCCAGGTCGGTGAGTTCCACGCGTTCGAGGGCGTGTGCCACGGCCTCGCGGTCCGCGCGACGGGGGCGGCGGGTGAAACCCATCTGGCCGTAGCGTCCGGTCATCACCACATCGCGCACCGACAGCGGAAAGCTCCAGTCGACGGCCTCGCTCTGCGGCACATACCCGAGTTTTCCACCGCGCCGCGCGGCCGCCGGGTCGGCTCCGTCGATGCGCACCGTTCCCCGATCGGGACGCACCAGGCCCATGATCGTTTTGAACAGCGTCGACTTGCCGGAGCCGTTCATGCCGACGAGTCCGCACACGCGTCCCGGCTGCAAAGTCAGTTCGACACCGTCGAGCGCGAGCACTTCGCCGTAATGAACTGTGACATCGCGTATTTCGATACCCGGTGTCATGGCCGCGCTCCCGTCAACGCCGTGGTGATGGTCTTGGCGTCGTGCCTGATCAGATCCAGGTAGGTGGGCACCGGGCCGTTCGCCTCCGACAGCGAGTCCACGTAGAGCACGCCGCCGAACCGCGCACCGGTCGCCTCGACCACGCGTTGCATGGGCGCGTCCGAGACCGTCGACTCGCAGAACACGGCGGGCACCCGGTTGGCGCGGACGAAGTCGATGGCCGAGGTGATCTGCTGCGGTGTCGCCTGCTGTTCGGCATTGACGGCCCAGATGTACTTCTCGGTGAGCCCGGCGTCGCGGGCCAGGTAGGAGAACGCGCCCTCGCAGCTCACCAGCGCGCGCTCGTTGGGCGGCAGCGTGGCGAGGGTGGATACCAGTTCGTCGTGGATCTTCTGCAGTTCGGCCTGGTAAGCGGCGCCCGCGGCTTCGAACTCGGCGGAATGTTCCGGATCGAGTTCGCTGAACGCGCGAATCATATTGGCCACGTAGATCTTCACGTTCAGCGGCGACATCCACGCGTGCGGGTTCGGCTTGCCCTGATACGCGTCCTCGGTGATCGACATCGGCGTCACGCCGTCGCTGACGACCACGTGTTCGACGTCGATATCCTCGACGAACTGCGCGAACCAAGCCTCGAGGTTCATGCCGTTGTCGAGGATCAGATCGGCGGTCGACGCCCGCCGCACGTCGCCCGGAGTCGGCTCGTAGCCGTGAATCTCCGCGCCCACCTTCGTAATCGATTCGACGGTCAGATGCTCGCCCGCGACCTGCCGAGCGATATCGGCCAGCACGGTGAACGTGGTCAGCACCACCGGCTTCTCGTTCCGACTCCCGGACTCACCACAGGCGGTGAGCGCGGCGGCCATCGCGACCGTGCCGAGCATGGCGACTAGCGCGCGAGCGGGGGTGCGGAACAACGGGCGGGGCCAAACCTTCACAGCCCGAATGGTAAAGTTCGGCATACCTAAATTACAAGTTTGCGACGACCTAACAGTGGTTGATCTCACCCCGCTAGCGCGCGAGAGGGGCACGCGACAGGCCTCATCCCTCACCTTCGGATCGCGATCCTTGGCGGGGTGCGGCCGCCTCGGCAACCAGTATCACGAGAAAGACGTCGGTGAGCCCGAGGCCGCCGGCCTCGCGCTGTCCGGCGGCGAAGCCCGCCGGGTGGGGCGTGGGGGCTCCGCCCCCACAAACACGACGAAACGAGACAAGGCCCACGCCCTCCGTGGGCATGGGCCTCGCATCGAGTGAGGTGGGCGCAGAGGGGATCGAACCCCCGACCGCTGGTGTGTAAAACCAGTGCTCTACCGCTGAGCTATACGCCCGTCTGCCGCCGGGTTCCGGCGGCAACGGTCTATGAATCTAGCGCGGCGAGCGCTTTCTCCCAAGCCGCCTGGTCACGGGGCTCTCCGGGGCCGTTCATCTCGGAGAAACGGATGTATCCGTCGCGGTCGACGACGAAGGTGCCGCGGTTGGGGTAGCCGGACTTCTCGTTGAAGACGCCGTAGGCCTGGGCGATGGCGCCGTGCGGCCAGAAGTCGGAGAGCAGGGGGAAGGTGTAGCCCTGCTCGGCGGCCCAGATCTTGTGGGTGGGCGGCGGGCCGACGGAGATGGCGAGGATCTCGGCGTTGTCGTTCTGGAACTTGGGCAGCTCGTCGCGCACCTTGCACAGCTCGCCCTGGCAGATGCCGGTGAACGCGAGCGGATAGAACACGATCAGCACGTTCTTCTTGCCGCGGTACTCCGACAGCGTCACGTCCTGGTTGTTCTGGTCCCGCAGCGTGAAATCCGGCGCGAGGGTGCCCACCTCGAGCGGCATACGCGAATCCTCCATCGGTTCGGGTCTCCACCGGGCGGCGGTAACACCGCCCGGCGAAACCATAGCGAAAGGCTCAGCGCTGCTTCGACGGAGCCTTCGGCTGTACCAGTCTGCTGCCGATCCAGGCGCCGAGGCTGATCGCCGAAGTCTGGGTGAGACCGGCGGTCGGCGCTGCTTCGGCGATCTCGCTCGGGTCGACATGACCAGGCTGGCCGGTCTTGGGTGTGAGGACCCAGATGAACCCGTCGTCGGCCAGTGGGCTGATGACCTCCATCAGCTCGTCGGCCAGATCGCCGTCCCCGTCTCGCCACCACAGCAGTACAGCGTCGACGACCTCGTCGGAGTCCTCGTCGACCATCTCACTACCGCTGGCGTCCTCGACATCGGCCCTCAGGTCGTCGTCGGTATCCTCGTCCCAGCCCAGCTCCTGGACAACCAAGCCGTGTGTAATGCCAAGCTTCTGAGCGTAGTTCTGCGCGTCCGCCGCGGCGACCACGGTGGTGTCCTCCTCAACTCCCGACAGTAGATAGTTGCAAGCGAACATGGTTATCGGCTCGAGCGCAAGCCGATCGGCCGAAATGATCACCGAATGTCGCGTCGGACGCCGTGTCGTCAGCGTTTCGGGCACGCGTCGCGGACCGCGTTGCGCGCGTCGTTCACCCGCTTGCTCGCCTCGTTGAGCGCGCCGACGGGCGCGGTGTAGGTCATGGTGCGGGTCTCCGCGGCCAACGCGCGTGCGGCGGCGACGTATTCGTTGAATTTCGCGACCAGCTCCGGCGGCAGCGGCTCCGCGGCGGTGTTCACTCCGGTTTCCACCTTCGTCGCGGCGTCCTCGAGTGTTTGCGCGGCGGCGTCGCGCTTCGCGGCGTAGTCGGGCGCGTTGGCGTCGTGCGCGTCGACGAAGGCGTTGTAGCTCACCACGCCCGCGCCGGTGACGGTGGGGAACTGCGCGCAGTTGTCGGTGATCGCCTGGGTTTGCGCCGCCGCCCGCCGTGAGGAGGTGGCCGCGGCCGACGATGCCGCCGCCTCGGTTTTGTACGCGGCCAGCTCCGACGTGTTCGGATAGGCGTTTCCCGCTACCCGATCGGCGCAGCCCGAGACCGTCAATCCGGCTGCGACGGCAGCGGTCGCGCACACCAATCCGAACCCGCGTGGGTTCAGCAGCTTCATCGTCCTCCCCGCTCTCAGTCGTCCATCGGCGGTCATCGAAAAACAGGTGCTCAGGCGGCTGAGCGACGCCCGATTCCCGGCGCTTGCCGGGGCAACTGGGGAGTAACCAGTTTCCTGCAAACGGTACTGGATTTCCTGCTGACATGATGACCTGGGACGCATCCTCGGCAAGGATGGAGGGTGCGCCCGAACCTTACGTAACGGGTGGTCCGCCCACCACAGCGCGCCCGCCCGGGGAAACAGACGCCACAGCATGTCCACCCCTGTACGAGGAGCAGATTTGACCGACCTGATCGACTCTTCCATTTCAGCGAAATCCGCTGAAAACACCGCCGCCCCCGCTCCCGAAGCCGGACGCGAATCCAATGGTTCGCAGCCGCAGTCGGGTGGACGTGTGCGGGTGATCCGCGAAGGGGTGGCGTCCTACCTGCCTGACATCGATCCGGAGGAGACGAGCGAGTGGCTCGAGTCCTTCGACGAGATGCTCGATCGCGAGGGCCCGGGCCGGGCCCGCTATCTGATGTTGCGCCTGCTCGAGCGGGCCGGTGAACGCCGGATTGCCATCCCGTCGCTGACTTCCACCGACTATGTCAACACGATCCCCACCGAGAACGAGCCGTGGTTCCCCGGCGACGAGGAGGTGGAGCGGCGCTACCGGGCCTGGATTCGCTGGAACGCGGCGATCATGGTGCACCGCGCGCAGCGCCCCGGCATCGGCGTCGGCGGCCACATCTCGACCTACGCCTCCTCCGCGGCGCTCTACGAGGTGGGCTTCAACCACTTCTTCCGCGGCAAGAACCATGCCGGCGGCGGCGATCAGATCTTCATCCAGGGTCACGCCTCGCCCGGCATCTACGCGCGCGCCTTCCTGGAAGGCAGGCTCAGCACCGACCAGATGGACGGCTTCCGGCAGGAGTACAGCCACGGCGGCCTCGGCCACGGGCTGCCCTCCTACCCGCACCCGCGGCTGCTGAACAACTTCTGGGAATTCCCGACCGTGTCCATGGGTCTCGGCCCGATGAACGCCATCTACCAGGCGCGGTTCAACCACTACCTGAACGACCGCGGCATCAAGGACACCTCGGACCAGCACGTCTGGGCGTTCCTCGGCGACGGCGAGATGGACGAGCCGGAGTCGCGCGGCCTGGCGCACGTGGCCGCCATGGAGGGCCTGGACAACCTGACCTTCGTGGTGAACTGCAACCTGCAGCGCCTCGACGGTCCGGTGCGCGGAAACGGCAAGATCATCCAGGAGCTGGAGTCGTTCTTCCGCGGCGCGGGCTGGAACGTCATCAAGGTGATCTGGGGCCGCGAGTGGGACGCGCTGCTCGGCGCCGATCGCGACGGCGCGCTGGTGAACTTGATGAACACCACGCCCGACGGTGATTACCAGACCTATAAGGCCAACGACGGCGCGTATGTTCGCGACCACTTCTTCGGCCGCGACCCCCGCACAAAGGCGCTCGTGCAGAACATGTCCGATCAGGACATCTGGAATCTCAAGCGCGGCGGCCACGACTACCGCAAGGTGTATGCCGCCTACGCCGCCGCGATGGCGCACAAGGGTCAGCCGACGGTGATCCTGGCCAAGACCATCAAGGGCTACACCCTCGGCAAGCACTTCGAGGGCCGCAACGCCACGCACCAGATGAAGAAGCTGACGTTGCAGGACCTCAAGGACTTCCGCGATCTGCAGCGCATCCCGATCTCCGACGCCGAGCTGGAGAAGGATCCGTACCTGCCGCCGTACTACCACCCCGGCATGGAGGCACGCGAGATCCAGTACATGCTCGACCGACGCCAGGCGCTCGGCGGTTTCCTGCCCGAGCGGCGCAGCATGGCTAAGCCGCTGCAACTCCCGGGCGACGAGGCATACCGCTCGGTGCGCAAGGGCTCGGGCAAGCAGAACGTTGCCACCACGATGGCGCTGGTGCGCCTGATGAAGGAACTGTTGCGGGACAAGGAGATCGGCAAGCGAATTGTGCCGATCATTCCCGACGAGGCCCGTACGTTCGGTATGGACTCGTGGTTCCCTTCGTTGAAGATCTACAACCGCAACGGCCAGTTGTACACATCGGTCGACGCCGAATTGATGCTTGCTTACAAAGAGAGCACGATCGGGCAGATCCTGCACGAGGGCATCAACGAGGCCGGTTCGACGGCGTCGTTCACCGCGGCGGGCACGTCCTACGCGACGCACGGCGAGCCGATGATCCCGCTGTACATCTTCTACTCGATGTTCGGTTTCCAGCGCACCGGCGACGGACTGTGGGCGGCCTCGGATCAGCTCGCGCGCGGGTTCGTGCTCGGAGCAACCGCCGGGCGAACCACGCTGACCGGTGAGGGCCTGCAGCACAACGACGGCCACTCGTTGCTGCTCGCATCGACCAATCCCGCTGTGGTGACCTACGATCCGGCCTTCGCCTTCGAGATCGCTCACATCGTGCGCGACGGTCTGCGCCGGATGTACGGCGGCGGCGTCACACCGCCGCATCAGGCCGCGCTGCCGGGCACCGAGCCCATGGAGCGGCCGGACACCGACACCTTCGGCGGCGAGGACATCTTCTACTACATCACCCTCTACAACGAGCCG
The DNA here is from genome assembly GCF_001613365.1 of Nocardia xishanensis NBRC 101358. Classification (GTDB taxonomy): domain Bacteria; phylum Actinomycetota; class Actinomycetes; order Mycobacteriales; family Mycobacteriaceae; genus Nocardia; species Nocardia xishanensis. Next base: position 144,363 of record NZ_BDCF01000010.1, on the reverse strand, counting down.
TACCAGCAGCCGGCCGAGCCGGACGACCTGGACGTCGCGGGCCTGCTCAAGGGTCTGTACCTGTACCGGCGCGGCGGCGAGGGCGACGTGCGCGCCCAGATCCTGGTCTCCGGTGTCACGGTGCCCGACGGCCTGCGCGCGCAGGCGCTGCTCGCCGAGGAGTGGGGTGTGCAGGCTGATGTCTGGTCGGTGACCTCGTGGGGTGAGCTCCGCAAGGAGGCGCTGGTCAAGGAGATCGCTGCGCTGCGCAAGCCGGGCGAGGACCCGGGCGTCCCGTACGTCACCGAGGCGCTGTCGCGGGCCGAAGGCCCGTACGTCGCCGCGACGGACTGGATGCGCGCCGTGCCCGATCAGGTGCGCAAGTGGGTGCCCGGCGATTTCACCACGCTCGGCACGGACGGGTTCGGCTTCTCCGACACCCGCCCCGCCGCGCGGCGTGTCTTCAATGTCGACGCGCAGTCGATCGCGGTCGCGGCACTGGCCGGTCTCGGCCGAACCGGCAAGATCGACCCGGCCAAGGCGGTCGAGGCCGCCGCGAAGTATCGGATCGATGACGTGGACGCCGCGCCGAAGGCGGCGGTGGGTTCGGACGAAGACCTGGCATAGCGGAATATTGGATCGTGGAACGTAAACCGCCGCGGCCCCGTCGGATCTCCGAAGGCTCCTCCGAGCACGAGGTGTATCTGCCTACCGGCGCGCTCTCTCCGAACCGGCAGAATCGCGACCCGCTCCCGGACACACTGCTCAAACGGGTGAAGCAGTTCTCGGGACGACTGTCCACCGAGGCGGTCGGGTCGATGCAGGATCGGTTGCCGTTCTTCGCCGATCTGGACGCCGCGCAGCGCGCGGGCGTCCAGATGCTGGTGCAGACCGCGGTGGTGAACTTCCTGGAATGGCTGCAGGATCCGGACAGCGACATCCGGTTCAGCCTGGACGCCTTCCAGGTGATCCCGCAGGATCTGGCGCGGCGGCTGACGCTGCGCCAGACCGTCGACATGGTCCGCGTGGCCATGGAGTTCTTCGAACAGTGGCTGCCCGCGCTCGCCCGCAACGACCGGCAGCTGGTCGCGCTCACCGAGGCGGTGCTGCGATACGGGCGCGAGCTCGGTTTCGCGGCCGCCTCGGTGTACGCCAGCGCCGCGGAATCGCGCGGCGCGTGGGACACCCGCCTCGAGGCGCTCGTGGTGGACGCGGTGGTGCGCGGCGATACCGGCCCGGACATGCTGTCCAGGGCCGCCACGTTGAACTGGGACGCCACCGCGCCCGCCACCGTCCTGGTCGGCACGCCGCCGGGGGAGCAGGGCGTCTCGTCCGTCGGTTCGGTGCACGCCATCGCGGCGCGGCACGGGCGGGCGGCGCTCGCGGTCGTGCAGGGCACCCGGTTGGTCATGGTGGTGAGCGGGCATCTCGGCGACGCCGGGTACGTCTCGCCATTCCTGGCCGACCTGCTCGCCGAGGTGTTCTCCGACGGTCCCGTGGTCATCGGGCCGACCACCCGCACGCTCGGCGCCGCGCACGCGAGCGCCGTCGAGGCGCTGGCGGGCATGGAGGCCGTGGTGGGCTGGCGGGGGGCGCCGCGGCCGGTGCACGCGGCCGAGTTGTTACCCGAACGCGCGTTGTTGGGTGATCGAGGTGCGATCGACGCGCTGAACGAGTATCTTGTCCTCCCGTTGGCCGCCGCTGGATCGGCGCTTGCCGACACCCTCGACGCCTATCTGGATTGCGGGGGAGCGGTCGAGACGTGTGCCCGTCAGCTGTACGTCCATCCAAATACGGTTCGCTACCGACTCAAACGGATCGCTGAAGTCACCGGGCGTGATCCCATGAATCCGAGGGACGCTTACGTGCTTCGTATCGCAGCAACGGTGGGTCGTTTGACACGAACACGTAACGAATCGTCAACACCGACCCCAGAGGCAACTCCGATTCCGATCGGTCACGAAGGGCTGTAACGCCGGAGGGCAGTCGGTCGATCGGGTCGGCCCACGTGGGATTTTGTGGGACCCCCACAAAAGGCGTCGGAAAGCTTCATTCGCGCCGACATCTCGTGCGGCGGGGCTCACAGTGTTTTCTTAGAGACGTGATCGCGTTGTTCGCCCCTGGACAGGGGTCCCAGACACCCGGCATGCTCGCGCCTTGGCTCGACCTTCCCGGCGCGAATGATCGCCTCGCCCAGTGGTCCAAGGCCTCCGGCCTGGACTTGGTTCGTCTCGGCACCACCGCGACGGCCGAGGAGATCGTCGACACCGCGGTGACCCAACCGCTGGTGGTCGCGGCAGCGCTGCTGGCCTATGCCGAAATCGACGAGGATTCGCTGCCGGCCGCTACGATCATCGCCGGACACTCGGTCGGCGAGTTCGCCGCAGCCGCTGTGGCCGGCGTGATCAGCCCGGACGAGGCCGTGAGCCTGGCCGCTATCCGCGGTGCGGAGATGGCCAAGGCGTGCGCGCTGGAGCCGACCGGAATGTCCGCGGTACTCGGCGGCGACGAAGCCGCCGTCCTCGAGCGACTCGCGGAACTGGACCTCGTTCCGGCCAACCGCAACGCGGTGGGCCAGATCGTGGCCGCGGGCAAGCTGGACGCCCTCGCGGAGCTCGCCGCGAACCCGCCGGAAAAGGCGCGGGTTCGGGCGCTGCCCGTGGCGGGCGCCTTCCACACCGCGTTCATGGCTCCGGCCCAGGACGCGGTCGCGGAGGCCATCGCCAAGATCACGCCGAACGATCCGGCCCGGGTGCTGCTGTCGAACTTCGACGGGCAGCCGGTGGCCTCGGGTCAGGACGCGATCGACAAGCTCGCCGCGCAGGTCACCCGACCCGTGCGCTGGGATCTGTGCACCGAGACCGTCCGGCAGGCGGGTGTCTCGGCGGTGGCGGAGTTGCCACCGGCCGGAACGTTGGTCGGCATCGCGAAACGAGAACTGAAGGGCACGCCGACACTGGCGCTGAAAACGCCCGAAGACCTCCCCGCGTTGGCCGAACTGACGACCTCCGGCTAGCTTTCTCCGCGACCGTGCATCGAAATAATGCGAGGTCGTGACCGAACCGACGGTAACTACCGGCGTGCTCGGCCCGAAAAACAAAAAGAACAAGCCCTACAAAGTAGAAGAAGGGAGCCACCAAGTGGCCGCTCTGACCCAGGAACAAATCGTCGAGGAACTCGGCAAGATCATCGAAGAGGTTACGGGTATCGAGCCCTCCGAGGTGACGATCGAGAAGTCCTTCGTCGATGACCTGGACATCGACTCGCTGTCCATGGTCGAAATCGCTGTGCAGACCGAGGACAAGTACGGTGTGAAGATCCCGGACGAGGATCTGGCCAGCTTGAAGACGGTCGGCGACGCTGTCGCCTACATCCAGAAGCTCGAGGCCGAGAACGCTGACGCGGCCGCGGAGCTCAAGGCCAAGTTCGACGCCGAGTAGGGCCGAAAAAGTGACCACTCCTTCCACCTTGAACGGGAACTTCCCCAACGTCGTCGTAACGAGCCTTGCGGCGACCACGTCGATCGCTGGCGACGTCGATGCGACGTGGAAGGGACTCCTCAACGGCGAGAGCGGCATCGACGTTCTCGAGGATTCCTTCATCGAGGAATACGACCTCCCGGTCCGCATCGGCGGCCACCTGAAGGTCAACCCCGACACCCTGCTGAGCAGGGTCGAGATCCGTCGCATGGCTTATGTCGAGCGCCTCGCGACCGTCCTCGGTCGCGAGGTGTGGAAGAACGCGGGCAGCCCGGAGGTCGATCCCGACCGTCTGGGTGTGGCGATCGGCACCGGTCTCGGTGGCGGCGACGCGCTCATCGACTCGGTCGACAAGCTGAAGAACGGCGGCTATCGCAAGATTTCGCCGCTCGCTGTTCAGATGGTCATGCCGAACGGCCCGTCGGCCTGCGTCGGACTCGAGCTGAAGGCCCGGGCAGGAGTGGTCACTCCGGTCTCGGCGTGCTCGTCCGGTTCGGAAGCCATCGCCAACGCGTGGCGGATGATCGTGATGGGTGACGCCGACATGGTCGTCACCGGCGGCGTCGAGGGTTTCATCGACTCGGTGCCGATCGCGGCGTTCTCCATGATGCGTGCGATGAGCACGCGCAACGACGACCCCAAGGGTGCGTCGCGTCCGTTCGACAAGGACCGCGATGGCTTCGTCTTCGGCGAGGCCGGTGCGCTGCTGACCCTCGAGACCGAGGAGCACGCCAAAGCGCGCGGTGCCACCATTCACGCCCGCCTGCTCGGCGCAGGCATCACCTCGGACGGCTTCCACCTGGTCGCCCCCGACCCCGAGGGCACCGGCGCCGCCCGCGCGATGACCCGCGCGATGCAGACCGCTGGCCTGTCCAAGCAGGACATCACCCACATCAACGCCCACGCCACCGCGACGCCGATCGGCGACACCGCGGAAGCGAACGCGATCAACAAGGCCGTCGGCAACCACCCGTCGGTGTACGCGCCCAAGTCGGCGCTCGGTCACTCGATCGGCGCCGTCGGCGCGCTCGAGTCCGTGCTGACCGTGCTCAGCATCCGGGACGGCATCGTCCCGCCGACGCTGAACCTGGAGAACCAGGACCCCGAGATCGACCTGGACGTGGTGCGGGGCGAAGCCCGCCGCCAGGAGATCGAGTACGCGATCAACAACTCGTTCGGTTTCGGTGGGCACAATGTCGCGCTCGCCTTCGGTCGCGCATAGCCGCACGACTGACTGCAACAACGAGCCCCGGTGGGGTCGGGCCAGTGAACTGGCTCGACCCCACCGGAGTTCGACATACGCAGCCGCGGTAGCGGCACTCTCTTGATTGAGGAGAAAACGCGATGACAATCATGGCACCCGCGTTTCAACCAGAAACTGCGACCGATCCGCGTGACCCGCTGGGCCGGCTCCAGCGTTTCTTCGATCCCGGCACCGTTCTTCCGCTACATCCGCGTGACAAGTCCGGAGTTCTCGCCGCCATCGGCGAGGTGGACGGCGTCCGCACCGTGGCCTACTGCTCCGACGCCACCGTCATGGGCGGCGCGATGGGCGTCGAGGGCTGCAAGCACATCGTCGACGCGATCGACACGGCCATCGACTCCGGTGTTCCCGTCGTCGGCCTCTGGCACTCCGGCGGCGCCCGGCTCGCCGAGGGCGTCGAGGCGCTGCACGCGGTCGGTCTGGTCTTCGAGGCCATGGTCCGCGCGTCCGGCCTGGTCCCGCAGATTTCGGTGGTGCTCGGCTTCGCCGCCGGTGGCGCCGCCTACGGTCCCGCCCTCACCGACATCGTGATCATGGCCCCCGAGGGCCGGGTCTTCGTCACCGGCCCCGACGTGGTGCGCAGCGTGACCGGCGAGCAGGTCGACATGGCCACCCTCGGCGGCCCGGAGACCCACGGCAAGAAGTCCGGCGTGTGCCACATCGTCGCCGACGACGAGGCCGATGCCATGCACCGCGCCCGCCGCCTGGTGTCGATGTTCGCCGAGCAGGGCGAGTTCGACCTCGGCGCCGCCGCGCACGGCGACGTCGACCTGAAGGCGATGCTGCCGGAGTCGGCCAAGCGGGCCTACGACGTCAAGCCGATCGTGCACGAACTGCTCGACAACGTCGACGGCGAATCCTCGTTCGAGGAACTGCAGGCCGGTTACGCGCGCAGCATGGTGGTCGGTCTCGGCCGTCTCGGCGGACGCACCGTCGGTGTGCTGGCCAACAACCCGCTGCGCCTCGGTGGCTGCCTGAACTCCGAGAGCGCCGAGAAGGCGGCCCGGTTCGTTCGGCTGTGCGACGCGTTCGGCATTCCGCTGATCGTCGTCACCGACGTGCCCGGCTACCTGCCCGGTGTCGGCCAGGAGTGGGAGGGCGTTGTGCGCCGTGGCGCGAAGCTGCTGCACGCCTTCGCCGAGGCCCGCGTCCCGCGCGTCACCTTGGTCACCCGCAAGATCTACGGCGGCGCCTACATCGCCATGAACGCCCGCTCGCTGGGCGCGACCGCGGTGTACGCCTGGCCGGGTTCCGAGGTGGCCGTGATGGGCGCCAAGGCCGCGGTCGGCATCCTGCACAAGAAGGCACTCGCCGCCGCGCCCGAGGAGGAGCGCGAGGCGCTGCACGAGCGGCTCACCGCCGAGCACGAGAAGATCGCGGGCGGCGTCGAGCGCGCCATCGCGATCGGCGTGGTGGACGAGGTCATCGACCCGGCCAAGACCCGCAGCATCATCGCCGCCGCGCTGGCCGCCGCGCCGGCGCGCAAGAGTCACCACAAGAACATCCCGCTGTGATGTGAGGACTCCGCATGGGCCCCGGGAATCATCCCGGGGCCCATGCTATTTCCGTCCGAAGGAGATCCGCCGTGCCGCAACGCTACGAGGTCAGCAAGGTGCACAGCTGCGAGTTCTGCGGCACCGAGGAGCAGATGCTCGGCTCCTGCGCCGAGGTTGCTGACGCGCGGTCGCTCGCCGAACAGGACGCGCGTCGGACACTGGAGTGGCGTCGTGTGGTCGAGGCGGAGCCGTGGCCGTTGCGCGCCGATCCGGAGGACGGGCAGTTCGAGTACGTCATCCATCGGCGCGAAGACGGGTGAGAGCGGATTGCGGTGCTGAGTAGCATCGAGGGGTGCGTTACGAGGATCTTGCCGACGAGCCGTGTTCCATCACGCGGCCGCTGGTGGTTCTCGGTGACCGGTGGACGCTGGTCATCCTCAAATACGCGTTCTCCGGGATTCGCCGGTTCAACGGCTTCCAGAGCGCGCTCGGCATTTCGCGCAGCAGGCTGCAGGACCGGCTGGACCGGTTGATCGAGCACGGCATCTTGGTGAAGCGACCGGCGGCGGTCGGCGCGCACGAGGAGTATCGGCTCACCCAGAAGGGGCACGACATCTACCCGATCCTGATGGCGATCCGGGATTGGGGCGATGCGTATATGGCGCCGGACGGGCCGCCGGTGCACTACCGTCATCGCGAATGCACCGGCGAGGCGCACGTCCGGCTCGAATGCGACGTCTGTGGAAGCGAGTTGACCGCCCGCGATGTCAGCCCCGAACCGGGTCGAGGGCTGACAGGGATCGACCGTCAGGTCGGCTGATTCGTTCGTGAGAAGTGTTGTCGCCGCGCGGATTCCGGTGATCAGTCGGTGAACCAGGCGGCGACCTGGTCGGTCTGTTCGCGGCTGGTGCGGAAGCCGTTCACCGGGTGGTCGGTGTCGGGGTAGCCGAAGGAGATGGCCGCCACCACGCGGCGGTTCTCGGTGAGCCCGAAATATTCGCGCAGGAAAGGCGCGTAGGAGGCGAGGGCCGCCTGCGGAGCTGCGCCGAGACCGAGGCTCTGGGCGGCGAGCAGGAACGCGCCGATGTAGAGGCCGCAGTCGACGGCGCCGTAGACGCCGAGATCGGCCTCGGTGCTGATGATCGCGACGTGCGGTGCGTCGAAGAGCTCGAAATTGCGCAGCGCTTGGCGCATGGTGCCCGCCTGGTCGCCCTTCACGATGCCGACGCTGTCGTAGAGTTGCAGCCCGCACTCGCGCCTGCGGTCCCGGTAGACCCCGGTGTACTGCGCGGGGAATTCGAAATCCGGTGCGGGAGCCGCGCTTTGAACGTGTTCGAGGAGTTCCTTGCGGAACCGATCGGTGGCCGCCCCCTCGGTGATGGCGACCTGCCACGGTTGGGTGTTGCACCAGGAGGGGGTGCGCTGAGCCGCGCGCAGCAGCGCCTCGATGGTCGGTCGCGGCACCTGGTCGGAGCGGAACTGCCTGCAGGTCCACCGCTCGTCGAGGATTCGGGTCAGGGTCGCGAACGCTTCGGTGGGCGCAGCGGTCGGGCTCATGGACCGGCCTCCTTCATTTGGTTCCATTTCGAGACTGAATGCTAGCCGCTACGGTCTCGTTTTGGAACCGGTAAACCCGTGCGGGCGAGGTTCCTGGAGTTGGCGAGACCTCGAAATTGGGGGCGGCCGAGGCTCGAGAGTTTGCCCGAAACAGGCGGTTTCGTCCATGCGAACTTGTAGTCTCCCGGCTGAAGTGAAATATGCATGCTCCTGATTTGAGAACGGAAAAGACCATGAAGCGTTGTCTCGCTGCCGCCCTCGCCGGCGGTGTGGTGCTACTCGGTGCGGCCGGCTGCGGCGGCGAGACGGAGACGCATGTCGACCAGGCCCCGGCGACCACCACCCCGGCGGCGACCAGCACCGTTCAGCAGAGCGCCCCGGCCCCCGCGCCGACGGCAGCGCCTGCTCCCGAAACGCAGGCCCCCGCACCGGAACCCGCGCCCGCCGCGGAACCCGCGCCCGCTCCGCACTTCCCGCAGCAGGCTCCGGTCCTCGCGCCTGCCCCCGTGCAGCAACCCGCCCCCGTGCCGCAATCCGCCCCGACCCTCACCGCGCCCGGCTTCGAACCCCGGGCGGGTTACTGACGGCGGCCCCGATGACAACTTCTCGAAACGGCCTTCGCCGTGGATTGTTCGGCGCAACCTTGCTCGCACTTGTGGTCGCGGTCGCGTCATCCGCCACCGCATATGGTGAGACCACAGCCGGGAGCGGTGGTGTCGCAGCACTGGATGGTGCCGCAGCGATGCGCGGTGGGACCGCACCCGCTGCGCCAGGCTCCGTAGGGACGGCTTCGATCGGAACCAGCGCAGGTGCGCCTGGCGGGGTGGTTCCCGATGTGGTCGAGTCCGCCGGAACCGCTCGCATGGTGGCCGATCCCGTCGCCGGGGACCACACCGCGGGCAAGTCGCTGGTGGTTCTCGGTGATTCCTTCACCGCCAACGGGTTTCGCTGGGACGCCAAATCCGAGGAGTGTCTGCGCGGGCCGAATGCGTGGCCGACTCAGTTGAGCGGGCTGATGGGGGTGGCGGGGACAGGGGAGTTCCTCGATGTTTCCTGTTCCGGTGCTTCGATCGATACCGGGCCTGGATACACGCTCTCGCACGAGGCGATCGCGGCGGACCAGCTGGGCGCTTTCGGGCCCGAGACCGAGTTGATCGCACTGCAATTCGGGCTCAACGACGAGTGGGGTGCGTCCGAGACCACCATGTGGACCTCGCTGTTGCCCTGCGTGTTCAACCTCGCCGACGGCTGCGGGTTGGAGGCCGCCGAGCAGGGCAGAATCACCGACTACCGGGGTGTGTCCGCTGCGCGCTACGCCGAACGGATGCGGGCGGTGATCGAGTATCTGCGCTACTTCGCCCCGGGGGCGCGCGTCGTGCTGGTCGGCTATCCGGAGTTGTTCCCCGCGGGCCAGGACACGGCGTGCGTGAACGTGCTCGGCATCGGCCAGTACGTGCAGCCTCGGGGCCGGGCGGTGGTCGAATACCTCGATCGCCTCGACGCAGCGCAGCGCGAAGCGGCCGGGCTGCTGGGCATCGAATTCTTCGATACCAGGGCGCTGACCGCCGGTCACGGGCTGTGCTCGGCCGATCCGTGGGTGAACGGTGCGCTCGACCCGCGCGCCGATCCGATCGGATTGCCGTTCCATCCGTCGGCGCACGGTGACGCGATGGTCGCGCGCGCGTTGTACGAACGGTTCGGCCGATGACCTCGAGCCCGGAGTCGCTGGTCGATACCGCCGGGAATCGCACTCGCCCAGGTATTTCGGGCGGTGCCGACGCGGCGCACACCCGCCCCGCCCTGCCCTCGCTGACCGGCGCGCGCTGGTGGGCGGCGTTCGCGGTGTTCCTGCTGCACGCCCTGGTATTCCTGCCGGTGTACCCGTTCCAGAAATCGGAGCTGTTCCGACATCTGCATCAGGTGATGCCCATGCAGCTCGGCGCGGCGGGCGTGACCTTCTTCTTCGTGCTGTCCGGGTTCATCATCTACTGGTCGTTCCGGCCAGGGAGCTCGGTGCGCCGGTTCTATTGGCGGCGGGTGCTGAAGATCTATCCCACGCACTTGGTGGCCGCGGTCGCGTTCGTTCTGGTGGCCGGCGTGCCGCTGACGCGGCCGGTGGTGTGGGCCCCGAATCTGGCGCTGGTGCACACCTGGGTGCCCAAGTGGTCGACGGTGGGCGGACTGAACGTGCCGTCCTGGTCGCTCGGCGCGGAAATGCTGTTCTATCTGTGCTTCCCCTTGGCGTTGCCGCTGGTGCGGCGGGTGCGTCCGGAGCGGGTGCTCTGGGTGATCGCCGGACTGCTGCTGGCGATCGTCGCGCTGCACACCGCCTACTTCCTCTGCGTGCCCGGCCCGAAAGGCATCGAGAACGCGTTCGCTCCGCGACTGGTGCCCGGCGACGCGTCCCCTTTCTTCGAGTTGCACGCCTCGCCCGCGTGGTTCGCGCAGCCGGATATCCCGGTGGCACAGTCGTATTGGCTCAGCTACATCTTCCCGCTCTCGCGGCTGCCCGAATTCTTCCTCGGTGTGCTGGCGGCGCGGTTGGTGCTCGAGGGCCGGTGGCGTAATACCCGGCTGACGCCGCCGCTGCTCGCGCTCGCGGTGGCCTACGCGGCCACCTGGATCGTGCCGGTGAACTACAAGATGTCGGCGCTGTTGCTGGCGCCGATGACCGCGGTGGTGGCGACGCTCGCCGCGCGGGATCTGGCCGGAATCCCCGGCCTCAACGCCTCGCCGCGGATGGTGTGGTTCGGCAATATCTCCTTCGCCTTCTATCTCATCCAGTTCCCGGTGATGGTGCTGGTGACGAGGCTGCTCATCGGCGGACACCGGTTCGGGCCGGTCGGCTGGCTCGGCTTCGCCGCACTGTGTCTGGTGCTCTCGACCGCGGCCGCAGCGGCCATCTACCACTGGGTCGACGCGCCGCTGATGCGCAGGTTCGCTGGGCGACACGCGGGCGAACGATCGCTGGCGACGCGCGCACCGGTTCCCGTCATCGGCACGCCCGCGCCGTCCTGACGAGGCACAATCCCACTCATGGGCTCGCACCCAGGGGACCGCAAACGCCATGGGCGGCACTACACCCCGCCCGCGCTGGCACGGTTCCTCGCGCAACGGTTGCTCGCGCACGCCCCGCGTCCCGGGCCGAACGGTGAGCTGCGCGTGCTCGACCCCGCGTGCGGCGACGGAGAACTTCTGCTCGCTCTGCACCGGGAAGCCACGGCCCTCCTGCCCGGCGTTCGCCTCCGGCTGACCGGGTACGACCTCGACGAGTGCGGGCTCGCCGCGGCGCGGAGGCGGGCGGCGGCCGAGCACGTCGACGTCGAATGGCGTGCGGGCGACTTTCTCGCCGACGCCGCGGACCTCGAGGACGGCTCCTTCGACGCGATCATCACCAACCCGCCCTACGTGCGCACCCAGCAGCTCGGCGGCGACACAGCACGGCTGCTCAGCAGGCAGTACGGGCTGCGCGGCCGCATCGATCTCACCCACCCGTTCGTCGCGGTGGCGCCGCGGTTGCTGACGCCGGGCGGCGCGCTCGGCCTGTTGTGCGCCAACCGCTTCCTGACGACCAAGGCGGGTGCGAACATTCGCGCCATCCTGGTCGGCGAACTGACTCCGGTCGAGCTGTACGACCTCGGCGACACCAAGCTGTTCGCGGCCGCGGTACTGCCCGCGGTCACCATCGCCACCCGAGGCGGTCACGGCGCGGGATGCCGCCACGTCTCGGTCTACGAGGTGCGGATCGATGAATCACCTTGCTCCGAACATCTTTTCGACGCGCTGTTAGCGGATTCCGGTTCCCTCGTCCGGCACAACGGGCGGATCTTCGCCGTCGAGGTCGGCACCCTCTCGACGGGCGTGCCGCCGAGCCCCAACCGCCCGCCCGCGAGCGCCGCCGAGCCCGCCCCCGACCGGAGCGAGACCGGCGGTACGTCGAGTGGGCGTACCCGAGCCGACTCCAGCGACGGGCACAGATATGGCGGGCGGGGTACGTCGAGTTGGCGCCGCCCGGCGGAGTCCGGGGACGGCCGCGCGCACGTCGAAAGCGGGGTTGGTGGTACGTCGGGTGGGCGCAGCGGAGTGGAGTCGGGCGGCGACCATGAGCTTGGAGAAAGTGAGTCTGGCGGTACGTCGACTGGGCGTAGCCGGGCGGAGTCCGTGGACGGTCACACGCACGGCGGGAGCGGGCTTAGTGGTACGTCGGATGGGCGCACCCGGGCGGAGTCCGTCGGCGGTCACGGGCAGGGCGGGAGTGGGGTTGTTGGTCCGTCGAGTGGGCGCAGCCCGGTGGGGTCCGGGGACGGCCGCGCGCGTGGCGGAAGCGAGGTTGGCGGTCTGTCGAGTGGGCGCGGTCGAGCGGAGTCGGGCGGTGACCATGAGCTTGGCGGGGGCGAGGCAGGCGGTACCTGGAGTGAGCGCAGTCGGGCGGAGTCCAGCGACGGCCACGCGCGTGGCGGGAGGGAGGCAGGCAGTACGTGGAGTGGACACAGCCCGGCAGAGTCCGACGACGGCCACGCGCGTGGCGGGAGGGAGGCAGGCGGTACGTCGAGTGGACACAGCCCGGCGGAGTCCAGCGACGGCCACGCGCAGGGCGGGAGTGAGGCAGACAGTGCCTCGACTCGACACAGCCCGGCGGAGCCCGACGACAGCCCCGCGCACAACCGGAGCGCTGGCGCGGGTATGCACCCCGCGTGGCGGATGTCGCGACCGAGCCTGGACGCCTGGCTCGATCGCGTCGGCGCGAGGACCTGGCGGAGTTTCGGTGAGGTGGCTCGCATCAGGGTGGGCATCAAGACGACCGCCGATCGGGTGTTCATCTCCGATCGCTGGGCCCAGGTGCGCCCGCGTCCGGAGCCGGAGTTGCTGTTGGAGCTGATCACCCACCACGATCTGGCGCCGTGGCGGATCGAGCGGGCCGCCGACACCAGGGTGCTCTACCCCTACGACACCGCCGAGCCTCGCCGGGTTCCGGTGGACCTGCGCGAATTCCCCCGCGCCGCAGCGTATTTGCGCCGCCACCGGACGACGCTCGCCGGGCGTAAGTACCTCACCGAGAGCGGACGCGAGTGGTTCGAGATCTGGGTGCCGCAGCGGCCGAATCTGTGGCGGGTGCCGAAACTGGTGTTCCCCGATATCAGCGAACGGCCGCGTTTCGCGCTGGACCGATCGGGTGCGGTGGTGAACGGCGACTGCTACTGGATCTCGCTGGACGATCTCGGCGGCGCCGAGCGGGCGCCGCTGCTGGCGAATCTTCTGATGGGCGTGGCCAATTCGTCGCTCGGTCTGCGCTATTACGACGCGGTGTGCGGCAACCGCCTGTACTCGGGCCGGCGGCGGTGGATCACCCAGTACGTGTCCCGGCTGCCGCTGCCCGATCCGGATCGCCCGGCCTCCGCGGCGATCGCGGCGCTGGTGGCCGACCTGGTCGACGGTGACCGCGCGCCCGACGACGCCGCGCGGCACCGGCTCGACGAACTGGTGGACGCGGCGTTCGGGCTCGGCTCACGCGGAAGCGCGGACACCGACCATCGGCAGCAGGGTGCGCCGGGCGAACGCGCGACCGGCCTCGGCGTCGCCGAGCGGGATGAGCCCGTCGGGGGTGAGCGCGAGGGAGAGCGCGAGCCGGGCCATGATCTCGGCGACCAGATCGGCGTCGAAGTCGGCGTCCCCGGCTCGTAGTTCACGCAGCTTGTCCGCCAGGTAGCCGCGGCCGACCGCGAGGACCGGACCGCCCTCGGTGGTGAGCCGGGGCAGGATCAGATCGGGCTCGGTGCGCAGCAGCCTGCGCAGCAGTTCGTTGCCCGCGATGGCCGTGATGAAGGCGACGAAGATCTCCACCAGCTGGTTCTCGGTGCCATCGACGGTCTGCACCCGCTTGTCGATCTCGGCGACGAAGCGCTGCGCCTCCCGCACGCTCACGGCCTCGACCAGGTCGTTCTTGGATTCGTAGCGCCGGTAGAGCGTCGCGGGACTGATGCCTGCCCGCCGCGCGATCTCGCCCATGCTGGTGCGCTTGATCCCGAAGTCCAGGAACGCCGAGAGGGCGCTCTCCAGGAGTTTCTCGCCGTCGGAGACGGGCTTGTCGAGAATGCGCTGGAGCATGGACGGGACGGTGGGCATCGGATCTCCAGTCGTTGGCGCGGAAGCCGGTGCGCAGCGGCACCGCGACGGTGCGGGTGATGGGCGTTCATTATCTCACCTGCGCGCGGGCATTCGGTCGGAGATCTCGGAAGCTGTGGGATAGCGCCGCATGAAAGCTCTCACTCTGTCGGCACGCTCGTGCGGTGCGGTCCGGCTCGGATGACGAGGTGCGGCGGGCGGAGCGGAACCGGTAACCGATCTTTCCGGGGCGGCGCCGTCGTGGCTAACCTGGTCAGGTGCCCGACTCGGGCGTTGGGGTGAAAGGGGTTGGACCGTGGGGTATTTCGCCGATCGGGTGGTGGTCGTCACCGGAGCTGGTTCGGGGATCGGGCGAGAACTGGCGCTGGCGCTGGCCCATCGCGGCGCGCGGCTCGCGCTCTCGGACAAATCCGACCACGCCGTGGCGACGACGGGAAAGCTCTGTGCCGCGGTCGGCTTCACGCCGACGGTGACCGTCCTCGACGTCACCGATCGGGACGCGGTGCTTGCCTATGCCGAACGGACCGCCGCGCGCTACGGGCGGGTGGAGGCGCTGTTCAACAACGCGGGGATCCTGCACGTCGGCGGGGTCGCGGAATCCCCGTTCGAGCACTTCGAGCAGGTCATGGACGTCGACTTCTGGGGAGTCGTCAACGGCACCAAAGCCTTTCTGCCGCACCTGCGGGCGGCCGAGCGCGCCAACGTGGTCAATGTGTCCTCGGCGTTCGGCTTGGTCGCGGTGGCCGGGCACGGACCGTACAACTCGGCCAAGTTCGCGGTGCGCGGCTTCACCGAATCGCTGCGTCAGGACATGCGCGCCGCGGGCGGCCGGGTTCGGGTGACCGGCGTCTATCCCGGCGGCGTTCTCACCACCATCGCGCGCACGGCGCAGTTCGCGCCCGGCATCGATGGCGCGGCGGTGGCCAGGCGATTCGAGGACCAGGTCGCGCGCACCAGCCCCGAGGCCGCGGCGCGCACCATCCTGCGCGGTGCGGCGCGCGGAGACGCGAAGGTGCTCGTCGGACTCGATGCGCTGCTGGTCGATCTGGTGACCCGGTACGCCGGGTCGTATCACGAACGCGTGCTCGACCTCGTCATGCGCTGAGACCGATCACGCGCCGCGATCACTGCCGGGGCAGGTCCAGATCCGCCATTTCCTTTTCGATCGCGTTCGCGGCGAAATCGACCCCGCGGGAGCGCAATTCGTGAACGCGACGCTGGAGCGCCTCGATCCCGCCCGGTTGGGCCGCGATGTCGGCCACGCTGACCCGCCGCTTGGGCCGGTGCATACTCGAATCCCGGTACGACACCGTGATACCTCCTGCCTGTGACGCATCATGCTCGCCGCCCTGATGCTCTTTCCGAGCCGCCGGACGCCGGTCATGCAGGCAAAATGCTATCAGCGGTTAGTGCTGGACCTTTGATCAGTGTGCTACGGATCACACCACTTTCGCGCTGCGGTGATTGGCCATGTTGTGTAAGTAGACCGCGCCGTTGAGCCGGATGCCGTCCTGCTCGGCCTCGCTCAATTCGCGTCGGACCTTGCCCGGGACCCCGGCCACCAATGAGCCGGGCGGGATCTGCGCGCCCTCGGGAATCAGGGCGTTGGCCGCGATCAGGCTGCCCGCGCCGATCACCGCGCCGTTGAGCACCGTGGCGCCCATGCCGACGAGCACGTCGTCGCCGATGCTGCATCCGTGCAGAATCGCGTTGTGTCCCACCGACACTCCGCTGCCGACGGTCAGCGGGAAACCGGGGTCGGCGTGCAGCACGCAGCCGTCCTGGATGTTGGTGCGCGCGCCGACGGTGATCTGTTCCAGGTCGCCGCGCAGCACCGCGCTGTACCACACGCTCACCTCGGCGCTCAGCGTCACGCGTCCGATCACCGTCGCGTTCGGGGCGAGCCACGCACTCTCATCGATCTCCGGCGCGAACCCGCCGACCTCAATCCTCATGATGGCAACGTAGCGGCGTTGCGCCGGTCGGCGCGCGCGGGGGCGTCAGCTCACCGCGCGGAAGAGCGCGCGGTGCGCGGCGGGACTGGTGCCGAGCAGCCGCCGGAAGTGGTGGCGCAGGCTCACCGCGGTGCCGAAACCGGTCTCGGCGGCAATCCGGTCCACGGTGTCGCCGGTGGACTCGAGCAGCAGCCGGGCCCGGTCGGCGCGCTGGTGCAGCAACCACTGCTGCGGACTGCTTCCGGTGCGCTCCCGGAAGCGGCGGGTGAACGTCCGCCTCGCCATCAGCGCGACCGCGGCCCACGCGTCCAGGTCGATCGGATCGCCGAGATGCGTACGCGCCCAGACCATCGCGCGCTCGATCGGATCGTCCTCGGCGTGGTCGGGCACGGCCACCGGGATGTACTGCGCCTGCGACCCGCTGCGGTGCGGGGCGGTGACCAGCGCCCTGGCCAGTTCGGTCGCCGCGCGGCTGCCGTGGTCCTCACGGAACAGGTGCAGGCAGCAGTCCAGCGCCGCGGCGACGCCCGCGGAGGTGATGACGTCGCCGAGATCGGACCACAGCGTGTCGGCGCGCACCCGCACCGACGGATAGGCGCGGGCCAGGTCGTCGGCCGTCGACCAGTGCGTGGTGATCTCCCTGCCGTCGACGAGACCGCTGGCCGCGATGGCCCAGGCGCCCAGGCACAGGCCGACGATCCGCGCGCCGCGCGCGTGCGCGTGTCTGAGCGCGTCGCGCAGGTCGTCGGAGATCCCGGCGCCGCGCGTCCAGCTGGGCACCACGACGGTGTCGGCGCTGTCGAAGGAGGCGAGATCGTCGGCGACGTGAATGTCGAAACCGGCTGGGGTGCGCAGGGTTCCGGGATGTTCCGCGCAGACCCGCACCCTGTACGGCGCGTTCCCGCCCGCGCCGACACGGCCGAAGACCAGGCCGGGGACGGAGAGGTGGAACGGGCTGATCCCGTCGTAGGCGAGCACTGTCACCGTATGCATGGCCCGATATTAGCGATACGCGGCTCTCGGGCCACTATTCGCACGGTCGCGCAACGGCGACGATCGACGTCATGAGCGAAATGATCGAACGCACCGCCCTGGAAGTCCTGCACATCGGCGGCCCCACCGTCCGCTTCCGTTACGGCGGCAGCACCTGGCTGACCGATCCCACCTTCGACGAACCCGGCGATTACCCGGGCCCGATCACCCTGCACAAGCTGACCGGCCCCGCGGTGCCGGTCGAGGAGATCGGCGCGATCGACGTGGTGCTGCTCTCGCACGATCAGCACGCCGACAACCTGGACACCAAGGGCCGCGCCCTGCTCGCCACCGTCGACACGGTGTTGTCCACGCCCGAGGCCGCCGAGCGGTTGAGCGGCGTGCGGGGGCTGCCCGCGTGGGAGCGCGTTCAGGTCGGCGCGGTCACCGTCACCGCGGTGCCCGCGCTGCACGGGCCGGAGGGATGCGAGCCGTTCAGCGGTGCGGTCACGGGTTTCGTGCTGGAGGCCGCGGGGGAGCCCACGGTGTACGTCTCCGGTGACAACGCCTCGGTCGAGCTGGTCGGTGAGATCGCCGGGCGGTTCGAGCGGATCGATATCGCGTTGCTGAACGTCGGCGCGGGGAACGTGGGACGGTTCGGGGACGTCGACGTGACGCTGAACGCCAGGACCGCGGTGCAGGCCGCCGAGTCGCTCGGCGAGGCGATCATCGTGCCGGTGCACGCGGAGGGATGGGCGCACTTCACCGAGACGCTGGATCACCTGGTCCGCGTTTTCGACTACGCGGGGCTGGCCGATCGGCTGCGCATTCCGCCCGCGGGGCAGGTCGTCGCCGTCTGAAGTTCGCCCGGGGTATGCGCGCCGTCGTGGCGAACAGTCGGCGGGTGGTCCACGATGGCGATATGAGGATCGGAGTACCACGGGAGGTCAAGGAGCAGGAATATCGCGTCGCGCTGACCCCCGCCGGCGCCGGGGAACTGGTGCGGCAAGGGCACCGGGTGCTGGTCGAGTCGGGCGCGGGCGGCGGGTCGGGCTTCGCCGATCGTCACTACGCCGACGCGGGGGTCACCCTGGTGGACGGCCCCGACGGCGTGTGGGCGGACGCCGAGCTGATTCTGAAAGTGAAAGAGCCGATCGCGCAGGAATACCCGCGAATGCGCCGCGACCAGGTGTTGTTCACCTACCTGCACCTGGCCGCCTCGCGGGAGTGCACCGAGGCGGTCCTGAAGTCCGGCATCACCGCGCTGGCCTACGAGACGGTGCGCGCGGCCGACGGTTCGCTGCCGTTGCTCGCGCCGATGAGCGAAGTCGCGGGCAGGCTCGGCCCGCAGGTCGGCGCGTACCACCTGATGGCGCCGCTCGGCGGGTGCGGCGTGCTCCTCGGCGGGGTGCCCGGCGTGCGACCCGCCGACGTGGTGGTGCTCGGCGGCGGCGTGGCGGGAACGAATGCCGCGACCATGGCGGCGGGCATGGGCGCGCGGGTCAGCGTGCTCGACACCAATCTCGCGAGGCTGCGCGAACTGGACGCGCTGTTCCAGGGGCGCGTCACCACGGTGGCGTCCAATGCCGCCGAGGTCGAGCGCGCGGTGCTCGCGGCCGACCTGGTCATCGGATCGGTGCTCGTGCCTGGCGCGCGGGCGCCGAAACTGGTCACCGAGGAGATGGTCGCGGCGATGCGTCCCGGCTCGGTGCTGGTCGACATCGCCATCGACCAGGGCGGCTGTTTCGCCGGTTCGCGTCCGACCACGCACGCGAATCCGACCTTCCGCGTGGCGAATTCGCTGTACTACTGCGTGGCGAACATGCCGGGCGCGGTACCGCACACCGCCACCGTCGCGCTCACCAACGCCACCCTCCCGTACGTGCGCGCCATCGCCGACCACGGGTGGCGCGACGCGTGCCTCACGCATCCTGATCTCGCGCACGGGCTCACCGCGGACGGCGGACGGCTGCTCTCCGCCGAAGTCGCCGCCGCTCACGGTTATCCGCTTGCCGAGTCGGTCGGGCTCGCGGGCTGATCGGTGCGGTGGGCCGTTTCACACGCTGCACAGCGACGACGTCTCTGCGCAGCGTGCGGACCGACGCGTCGGCCGGACTACCCCTCGGGGTGTGGCTCGTTCAGGAACCAGTCCGGTGCATCGGTTTCCGGCAGCTCGCGCAGCTTGTCCGGGTTGCGGACGATGTGCATCGCGACGATGCGGCCCGCGTCGACGGTGAAGGAGAAGACGCCGGTGTGGTTGCCGTCGAAGACGACCAGGCCCGGCTGTCCGTTGACCAGCACCGAGCGGCCCCACGCTCCGCGCGACGAGGGCGCGTTGTACCAACCGAGCAGCAGCTTCGCCACCAGCTCGGCGCCGCTGACGCTCTGGCGGATGGCGGGCACCTTGCCGCCGCCGTCGGCGGTCAGGCTGACGTTCGCGTCGAGCACGCCGAGCAGCGCGCTGAGATCCCCCGAGCGCCACGCCACCGCGAACGCCGACACCACCTTCTCCTGCTCGGCGGGCGACGCGGGGAACCGAGGCGTGCCGTCCTCGACCCGTTTGCGGGCGCGCGAGGCGAGCTGGCGGACCGCCGCGGGCGTCCGTCCGACCACCTCGGCGACTTCGGGTCCGCTCATGCCGAACACGTCTTGCAGCACGAACGCGGTGCGCTCGGCGGGGGAGAGGGATTCGAGCACGATCAGCAGCGCGGTGGTGACCCGCTCGTCCTGAGTGATGCGGTCGGCTGGATCGTCCACTGTTGTGACCTCCGGTTCGGGTAGCCAGTCGCCGACGTACTGTTCGCGGCGGGCGCGGGCCGAGCCGAGCTGGTCGAGCGCCAACCTGCCGGTGACGGTGGTCAGCCAGGCGCGCAGGTTCTCGATCTCGCCCGCGGCGCCCGCCTCGTGCTGCCGCTGCAACCGCAGCCAGGCCTCCTGCACCACGTCGTCCGCGTCGGCGAGGCTGCCCAGCGTGCTGTAGGCGAGCCTGCGCAGGTACGGCCGGTGCTCCTCGAAACGGCGCGCGAGCTCGGCGGCGTCCAGCGGCGCGTGTCCTGACTTCTCGGATGTCACTGAAACCCCGTTCGGTCGTGCGGGCCCCCGGTACGGGGCGAAGTGGGTGTCGCCGGTATGACGATCCAGGACCACAGAGTGTGACATCCGGGCGTCCACGGCGGCCGGGCGCCCGATACTCTCGCCCGGTGCACACGGGGATCTCGACGGGCGGCGGACTGCTGCTCGGTTTCGCGCTGGATCGCGCGTTCGGCGATCCGCGCCGGTGGCATCCGGTGGCCGGATTCGGTTCGGCGGCAAGCGTGCTCGAGTCGTTGACCTACGCCGACCGGCGGGTGGCTGGAGTCGTGCACGAGGCGGTCGCGGTCGGCGCCGTGCTCGGTCTCGGCCTCGCGGCGCGCCGCGGCGGTATGGCGGTCACGGCGCTGGCCACCTGGACCGTGCTCGGCGGGCGCAGCCTGGCTCGCGCAGGTCGGGCGATGGCCGATCACCTGGAGTCGGGCGATCTGGCCGGGGCCCGTGCGCTGCTTCCCTCGCTGTGCGGGCGGGATCCCTCGGTGCTCGACGCCGACGGATTGGCCCGCGCCGCACTGGAATCCATCGCCGAGAACACCTCCGACGCCACCGTCGCGCCGCTGTTCTGGGGTGCGGCGGCCGGCGTCCCCGGTCTGCTCGGTTATCGCGCGATCAACACTCTCGACGCGATGGTCGGTTATCGGAACGACCGCTACCACCGCTTCGGCTGGGCGGCCGCCCGGCTCGACGACGTCGCGAATCTGGCGCCCGCCCGCGTCACCGGACTGCTCACCGCGGCCTTCGCGCCGCTGGTCGGTGGGCGACCCGCTGCGGTCTTGCGCGCTTGGCGGCGCGACGCGGCCAAACATCCCAGCCCGAACGCCGGGGTCGCCGAGGCGTCGATGGCGGGCGCGCTCGGAGTTCGGCTTGGCGGCCGGACGCAGTACCGGTACGGGACGGAACTGCGTCCCACACTCGGCGATGGGCCCGCGCCGACGGTGCCCGACCTGCGGCGGGCCGTGCGGATGTCGGAGGCGGTTCAGCTCGGGGCGGCGGTTCTCGCCGCGAGTGCGGCCTTGGCTCTGCCGTCGCTGCGTCGAAGGCTGCCGGTCTCCGGCTGACCCGCGCTCGCGTGGCGAACGCCGGTCAGGAGCGTCCGCGTCCGTAGCGGTCGGCGAGCTTGGCCTCGGTCGTCGGCGGAGTCGTGGCGGATCGGGGCGCAGCGGGTTCGGTCGGTGTCGGCTCCGCCGGCGCGGGCTGAGCGGCGGTTTTCTCCTTGCGGCGTTCCCGCAGTTCGGCGTAGACGAAGTAGCCGAGGCCCAACGGCGCCATGACACCGAAGGCCAGCCATTGCAGCCCGTAGGAGAGGTACGGTCCCGCGTCGAGCTGCGGGAGCGGGCTCGGCGTGAACGCGCCCGGCTGATTCTCCGAGAGCTCGAGATAGCCGCCGCGCTCACCGGCGGGAATCGGGGTCAGCGGGTGGCCGAGCACCTCGGATTCCTGCGCGGTGTCGATCGAATACACCTGGCGGTAGCCGTCCTGGGTGAGCGGCGTCTTGTCCGCACTCACGCCCTCCGACATGCGAATTCGGCCCTCGAGGCGCTGCTCGCCCTCGGGTGCTCGCTGGATCTGCGGCGGCCGCGACGTGCCGTCGACGCCCGCGACGAGACCGCGATCGACGAGCAGCGTGCGTCCGTCCGTCAGCCGGAAGGCGGCGAGCACCGCGTAGCCGGGCGCGCCGTCCAGGTGGCGCAGGCGCACCAGCACGGTCGAATCGGGCAGGTAGCTGCCGGTGGCGGTGACCCGCCGCCATTCGCTGTGGTCGCCGCTCGCGGTGTCGTCGAGCACGGTGGCCACGTCCACCGGGTCGGCGCGCACCGAATCGGCGATCAACTGGTTGCGGTGCTCGGTGGCGGTGTTCTTGCCGAGCTGCCACGGAGCGAGCACGGTGAAGCACAGGTAGGCGAAGGAGGCCACCAGCGCGGCGAGGATCAGCCAGCTGGGGCGAAGCAGAAACGTCAGGCGGCGCATCACGGCAGTCCGTCGGCGATCGGCGACACGGCGAGCGCCGCGCGGACCCAGTCGAGCAGGCCGGGGATCGCCGCCTCGATCTGCGCGCGGACGAGTTCGAAGCCCGCGTCGTCGCCGTAGTACGGGTCCGGCACGTCCGGGCCGTCGGCGTCGGGATCGAAACTGCGCAGCAGCCTGCGGCGATCGGACGGGACGCCGAGCCGCGCCAGCGCGCGCTCGTGCCCGGTATCGAGGGCGACGAGCAGATCGGCTTCGCGGTGGTCGTCGCCGACGACCGCGGCCACATGCCCCGTGGGGTAGCCGTGCTTGCGCAGCGTCTCGGTGGTGCGCGGGTCGGCGTCGTCGCCGATGTGCCAGGAGCCGGTGCCCGCGCTGGTCACCCGCACCCGGTCGGCCAGCCCCGCCAGGCGCAAGTGGTGCGCGAACATCTTCTCCGCCATCGGCGATCGGCAGATATTGCCGGTACAGACGAACGAGACGTGCAGGTCACCCACGACAGCCATTCTGGCCGGTCGCCCTGCTCGCCCGCCACGTAGGGTGTGATCCCGTGCCCTCGGACACAGTCGATCACGCGCTGCTTCGCCACCACGGCGACGTCGACGCGCGCCCGGGCATGCTCGATTTCGCGGTCAATGTGCAGGGCAGCGCGCCGCCGCCGTGGCTGCGCGAACGCCTGGCCGCCCGGCTCACCGACCTCGGCCGCTATCCCAGCGCCGCCGATGACCTGGCCGCCCGCGCCGCTGTCGCCGCACGGCACGGCCGCAGCCCGGACGAGGTGCTGCTGCTCGCGGGCGCGGCCGAGGGATTCGCGATGCTGCCGAAGCTCGCCTCGCGCCTCGCGGCGGTGTTGCACCCGTCGTTCACCGAACCGGAACTGGCGCTGCGCCAAGCCGGCGTGCCGGTCGCCCGGGTACTGCTCGAACCGCCCTACGCCCTCGACCCGTCCGCCGTGCCCGACGCGGCCGATCTCGTCGTCCTCGGCAATCCCACCAACCCGACGTCGGTCCTGCACCCCGCCGACGCGATCCGCGCGCTGCGCCGCCCCGGCCGGGTGATAGTCGTCGACGAGGCCTTCGCCGACGCCGTCCCCGGCGAACCGGAATCCTTGGCGACCGTCGCCACGCCCGACATCCTCGTCCTGCGGAGTCTTACCAAGACCTGGGCCTTGGCCGGTCTGCGCTGCGGCTACCTCCTCGGCGCACCCGGCCTGCTCGCCCGCCTCGACCACGGCCGCCCGCACTGGCCGCTAGGCGCGCTCCAGCTCGAGGCGATCGCCGCCACCGCGGAACCCGCCGCGGTCGCGGAATCCCAGCGCAACGCGACCGCGCTCGCCGCGGCCCGCGCCGCGATGATCGAGCGCCTCACCGCCCTCGGTCTGCACGTGCACACACCGGCCAGCGGGCCTTTCCTGCTTCTGCACGTCTCTGGCGGCGAGCTGCTGCGCAAGCACTTGGCCGAAGAAGGTATCGCGGTGCGCCGTGCGGACACGTTCCCCGGGCTCGGGCCCGATCACCTACGTGTCGCTGTGCGGGACGAGGACGCGGTGGACCGTTTGTGCGCCGCGATCCCCACCGCGCCCGGTCGCGGCTGACGCACGGCGCCGATCGACGCGCTGTGACCAACGTCGAGCGACTCGACTGGGTGTGATGTCGGGTGCCGATGGCGGCGGTGGGTCGTTCGCCAATCTCGGCGGCGCCGTCTTGTGCCCTACTCGACCGGGCAATGTCGGGCGCCAATAGTCAGGGCGGGATGATGGGGCGGCCGGTATGCGCCGGGACAGGGAGTGCGGGAGGAGCGAGGTAGGCGGATGGTGACGACGCTGGCGGATCTGATCGGGGTGCTCGACGCGGCGTATCCGCCGAAGCTGGCGGAGTCGTGGGACTCGGTCGGGCTGGTGTGCGGTGATCCGGACGACGAGGTCACCAGGGTGTTGTTCGCGGTGGACGCGACCGCCGCCGTCGTCGAGGAAGCCATCGACTGGCGCGCCCAGGCCTTGGTCGTGCACCATCCGCTGCTGCTGCGCGGCGTCGACACCGTCGCCGCCGACACCGCGAAAGGCGCGCTCCTGCATCGCCTCATCCGCTCCGGATGCGCCTTGTTCACCGCCCACACCAACGCCGATTCCGCCGATCCCGGCGTCTCCGACGCGCTCGCCGCGGCCATCGGCCTGACGGTGACCGGCCCGCTGGACCCGAAACCGACCGCGGCCGTGGACAACTGGGTCGTCCAGGTGCCGCGCACTCACTCCGACGCCGTGCTCGGCGCGCTGTTCGCCGCGGGTGCCGGCGGCGCCGGCAGCTACCACGAGTGCGCGCTGCGAGTGCCCGGCGTCGGCCAGTTCCGGCCTATGCCGGGCGCTGATCCGGCGATCGGCGCCATCGGCGAATTGCAGCGTGTCGAAGAGGATCGCATCGAGGTCATCGCGCCGCCCGCGGCCCGCGCCGCCGTGCTGGCCGCGCTGCGCGCCGCCCACCCGTACGAGGACCCGGCCTATCACGTCACCGAACGGGCCGCCCTGCCCTCCGGCCTCGGCATCGGCCGCGTCGGCGTCCTCCCGGAACCGGAACCTTTGCGCGACTTCACCGCTCGCGTCACCGCCGCACTGCCCACAACCGTGTGGGGCGTCCGTGCCGCAGGCGATCCGGATCGGGTGATCGAGCGCGTCGCGGTGTGCGGCGGCGCGGGCGACTCCTACCTGTCCACCGCGGCCCGGCTCGGCGTCGACGCCTATCTCACCTCGGATCTGCGCCACCATCCCGTCGACGAACACCTGCGCACCGGCGGCCCGGCCCTGATCGACGCCGCCCACTGGGCCACCGAATTCCCTTGGTGCGCGCAGGCGGAAGGCATCGTCGCCGCGGCGCTGCCCGAACTGGAGACCCGCGTCTCGACGCTGCGCACCGATCCGTGGACCGTGGGCGCGGTGGACTGACACCGGCACGCGGACCTTCCACCGCCGAAATGGGTTGCCGTCCGGCGAGGTTCCCCGGCGTTCGGCGGAATCGAAGGGCCGCAACCGGGTACAACTAGCGCATGAGTTTCCCGGTGGATTTCGGGATCTTGCAGATCGGTTTGATCCTGCTGATCCTGATCGCGGTCGCGCTGCTCGTTTCGGCGCTGGTGAAGGTGCGCAGGGTCGGGCCGCGGGTGCTGCTCGGCCGGGGCGCGGGCGGGGTCGCGCTGCTCGCCGTCGCGGTGCTACTGCTGTGGGTGGCGACCCTCATGCAGACGTATCTGGGACTCAGCGGCGAGATCAAGGCCGCGCACGTGGTGGTGCGCGAGGTCGCGGGCCACGATCATCAGCTCGAGGTCGACCTCACGCTCTACGGGGACGACGACCACTCCGAGCGCCGCGAGAAGTTCCACGTCCAGGGCGATCTGTGGGTGTTGCAGGCCAATATCGTCGAACTGGAGCCGTGGGTGAACGCTCTCGGCTTCCACTCCGGCTACAAGGTCACCCGCCTGTACGGTCAGCGCCTCGATGGTGTCGCCACCACGCAGAACCAGATCTTCCTGAACGGCGACGACGCCGATTTCTTCGCCGACATGAGCGATGGCGCCTGGTGGACCAGCCCCTTCGTCCGCTCGGCCTACGGCAACGCCGTCATCGGCACCCCCGGTGAATACGACGTCTACATTTCCCGAGACGCGATCAAGGCCCGCGCACCCGGTAGCTGATCCGCCGCCGGGCCGACTCGCCCCTCGGCCCGGTCTCGGAACCAACCGGCTCGTAGCCGGGGTACGGTTGAACACTGGCGTTCGCCGTCCGGCGGATACCCCGACCCGTCGTCCACAGTGTTCAGGAGTTTGTCCGCGTTGAATGTCGAACCATCGATCCAGGCCAAGCTGCTCCAGCTCGCGGCTGTCGACGCCGAACTGACGCGGATCGCGCACCGGCGCACCGTGCTGCCCGAGCAGCAGGAAGTGGCGCGGCTGGAGGGGGAGCGCAACAAGCACAAGGACGCCGCGGTCGCGGTGGAGATCGTGCTGGACGATCTGGATCGCGACATCCGCAAGCTGGAGGGCGAGATCGACGCGGTCCGCAAGCGTGAGGAGCGCGACCGCGGCATGCTGACGGCTGGTTCCGTTGGCGCCAAGCAGCTTTCGGAGATACAGCACGAGCTGGGCAGCCTGGAGCGGCGGCGCGGCGTGCTGGAGGACGAATTGCTCGAGGTGATGGAGCGCCGCGAGGCGTCCGCCGCCGACCACGATCACGCCGGCGCGCGCCTGAGCAAGACCGAAGAGGAGCTGGCCGACGCGCAGCGGGTGCGCGACGAGGCGTTGGCGGATCTGGATGTGGCCCAGGGCCGCTGCGCCGACGATCGGTCCAAGCTGCTCGGGTTGTTCCCCGCGGAGCTGCTCGGCGTCTACGACAAGCAGCGCGCCGAGCGCGGCGTCGGCGCTGCGCTGCTCCAGGCTCGCAAGTGCGGCGCGTGCCGCATCGAACTGGACCGCGGCGAGATCGCGCGCATCGCGAAGACGGCGCCCGACGTGGTCGTGCGCTGCCCGGAATGCGGCGCTGTTCTGGTGCGCACCAAGGAATCCGGTCTGTGACCTGCGGGTTCGATCGGCCGGATGCCGGGGAGGTCCGGTGAGTTACGAGCATGTGATCGTCGAAGCGGACGGCGGTTCGCGGGGCAATCCCGGCCCGGCCGGGTTCGGCGCGGTGGTCTTCGACGCGGGCCACGTCGCGGTGCTGGCCGAACGGCGCGAGAGCCTTGGCATCGCCACCAACAATGTCGCCGAGTACCGCGGGCTGATCGCGGGCCTCGAGGCCGCCGCCGAGCTCGGCGCGCGCACGGTGGACGTGCGGATGGACTCCAAGCTGGTCATCGAGCAGATGTCGGGCCGGTGGAAGGTCAAGCACGCGGCGATGATCCCGCTGGCCGACCGGGCCAGGCGCTTGGTCGCCGACTTCGACCGGGTGAGCTTCACCTGGATTCCACGCGCCCAGAATTCGCACGCCGATCGCCTGGCCAACGAGGCGATGGACGATGCCGCGCTGGTCGGCGAGGTGCGCGCGGCCCGGGAGGCGGAAACGGCGACCGTCGAAGAGCAGTCCACCCGGAGCGCCGCGCCGAGCTGGATCGATGAGGCGCGCGCCGCCCAGGTCGATCCCGCGAACACCGAGGCCGTCTCCGCCGGTCCGGGTTGGACCGGTGCGCTGGGCCGCCCGACCCGCTTGCTGCTGCTGCGCCACGGCCAGACCGAGCTCTCGCTGGAGCGGCGCTATTCGGGCCGCGGCAATCCCCCGCTGACTCGGCTGGGCCGCGAACAGGCCGCGCGTGCCGCGAAAATGCTTGCGGCCAAAGGCGATATCGCCGCCATCTCGAGCTCGCCGCTGGGGCGGGCGCGGGAGACGGCCGAAGCGGCGGGCGCCGCGCTGAACCTCCCGGTGCGCACCCACGACGGACTCATCGAGACCGATTTCGGCGCCTGGGAGGGACTGACGTTTCTCGAAGCGGCGCAACGCGATCCGGAGTTGCACGCGCGCTGGCTCGGCGACCCGTCGGTGGCCGCGCCGGGCGGCGAGAGCTTCGACGAGGTGCGCGAACGCATCGAAGCGGTGCGCCGCGACCTTGTCGCGCTGTATCCGGGCCAGAACGTGCTGGTGGTCAGCCACGTGACGCCGATCAAGACGCTGGTGCAGCTCGCGCTCGGGGTGGGGCCGTCGCTGCTGTACCGCCTGCATCTGGATCTGGCGTCGCTGTGCATCGCGGAGTTCTACCCGGACGGCGGTTCCTCCGTTCGGCTGGTCAACGACACCTCCTACCTCTCCTGAGCGGGGCTTCGCCCGACCGCCGTGGCCGCTCCGCGGTCGGCCGCCGGGCTGCCGACCCTCGCCACGACCGGGCGCCCTTCTCCGGGTACTGTGGCGCGACACACGTCGCATCGCGTGCACCGGCCGCTACCCCAGCGTCGAGGTAGCCGACAGCCGACCGAGGCTGCGTACTCGGTTCGCTCCGCCTCGGTGGGGAAAGGCCGGAACGAGCATCGGCGGCGTTTCTGTCGGTGCGGTGCCGCACGATGTGTGGGGTGGGTCGATTCCTCGGTCGAAAACGAGTGTCGGCCAGTGTCTTTCGAGAAGGAGAGTTACTGCTGTGAGATTCAGGTGGATGGCGGCCGCGACGGCCGTCATCGCGGGTGTGGGCGCAGCTGTCGCGGGTGCCGCGCAGGCCGCTCCGGGGAATGTGGTGCTGGGTGGCAGCTCCGGCCTCGTCTTCGAGAACAACTCCGCGTGCTCGCTCACCGCGATCGGCTACGACAACGCCAATCGTCTGGTGGGTCTGACCGCGGGCCACTGCGCGCCCGCCGGTGCGCGGCTGGCGTCGGAGACCGCGCTGGACGCTGGCGCGGTGGGTGTGGTGGCCTACTCCGACAACGGGGAGGGGCTGGATTTCGCGGTGCTGCAGTTCGATCCGGCGAAGGTCACGCCGGTCCGCACGGTCGGCGCCACCACCATAAACGGGATCGGCCCGACGCCGGGCCCCGGCACCACGGTGTGCTCCAACGGCCGCACCAGCGGCCCCGGCTGCGGCGTCGTCTGGGGCAACCTGGACGAGACCATCACCCTGAACCAGGCATGCTCGAAGCCCGGCGACTCCGGCGGCCCGGTGACCGTCGGCGACCGCCTGGTCGGCATGAACCAGGGCAGGCTGACCGGTCTGGCGGGCATCGGCTTCGACGTGCCGTGCACCACCGCGGCCAACCCGATCCACTCGCCGGCGTTCTTCGCGCCGATCGACTTGATCCTCGGCGCCGTCAACGCCATCGGCGGCGTCGGCGCCGGATTCCGTCCGATCTGATCCAGTTTCGGACGAACCTTTCACCGTCGCGCGCCCGCGTCGCTTTCGAGACAGCGCGGACCGCGGCGGTGAATTCGTCTGCGGGGTAGCCATTAGATGGCGCTGCTGGTACGGCCACGGTCGATACCGTGGCCTCGCGTCCGATGGAGACCAAATCGAGCCGCAGCGGCTCGTCGGTGTCTGCACTCCGGTCGGAGCAAGGCCGAACCGCGGCCGACATTTCACCGGCGATGCCGACCATCGCCCGCACGCATTACCGCCATCCCGGGTGACCTGTCCAGGACTAGCTCGCGACGGAGTCCCGGTTGCCGAGGGCGACATCCAACTTCGTCAGAAAGCGGGCGAAATGCGGGTCGGATTCCGGCACCGCGAAACGGTCTACGTCCCACCAGCGGCCGCCGCCGAATTCGCGCGGGTCGAGGCGGTAGTCGCGGGTGCGGTCGCCGCGGATCACGTACCAGAGGCTCACGTCCTCGTGACCGCCGCCGATGCCGACGGTGGTGGTCACGGTGAGGAACAGCGGCGCGGGACCGACCACGTCGAACTCGGCTGCGATACCGAGCTCTTCGCAGGCCTCGCGCCGAGCCGCCGCCAGCGGATGCTCGCCCGGATCGAGATGCCCGCCCATCGGCAACCACAGCCCCGCGAGCCGGTGCCGCCCGAGGAACACCGCACGCGCCGCCGGATCCACCAGCGCCGTGTACGCCACCAGATGCCGCGGCGGCACCGCCGGTTTCTCCCTGCGGAACACGTCATCGGTCGACGCGAGCCAGTCCAACGTCGCCGTGATGTGCTCGCGCTCCAGCCCGTCACAGGGCTCGATCCCACGCACGATCTCGGCAACAGCGGCAGTCGCAGCGTTCATGGCCCGCGACTGTAGCCGCGGGCACCGACAAGATCGCGCAGCAGTTTGGGCCGCACCCTCCCGGGTACGCGATGCGGAACACTCGTGACGAGGAGGTACCCATGGACCCGCGAGACCCGGCCGACCCGGACACCGACAAGCTGCACGAACTCGCCGACACCGTCGGCGACAAGGCCGCCGAGGCCAAAGACCGCGCCGAGGATCGCAGCGCGACGGCCGCGCTCGCCGCGACGGATCTGGTGGACCGGGCGAGGACCCGGGTCATCGAGGCGGCCGAGCACGGCGAGGAGGCGCTGCCCGAGCCGGTCGTCGAGCGCGGTCGTCGTCTGGCCGCCGCGATCCGCGAACAACCGCTGCCCTTCGCCGTCGGTGCGCTCGCCGGGTTCCTGGTCCTGTGGCGCATCCTGCGCCGCTCCCGCTGACAACTGCCCGGTCAGCAGAGCCCGGCGAGCTTGTACAACACGAGAGACCCCGCCACCGCCACGTTGAGACTGTGCCCGGTGCCGACCATCGGTATCTCGACCGCCACATCGAGCAACTCCAGTCCCTCGGGCGGAATCCCGTCGAGTTCGTGCCCGAGCACCATGACCGTGCGCTTGCGCGCCGTCGGCAGATCGGCCAGCCGGATGGATTCGTCGGTGAGCTCGACGCCGACCACGGCCGAACCGCCCGCCCGCTGCCGGGCCAGCCAGCGGTCGACGCGGCCGTCCACCCAGTGCACACATTGCCGGTGGCGCAACGTGTTTCCCTGATTCAGCGCGTCCGGCACCCACGGGCGGCGTGGCACGGCCAGGCACGCGCCGACCGCGTCGCAGGTGCGCAGCAGCGTGCCGAGATTGGCGCTGTGCTTGGGCCACAGTGGCGCGGCGATCAGATGATTCCAGCAGCCGTGCGCGCGTCGCCGTCGCTGCTCGCGTAGTTCCGGGCGGCTTCGCAACCGCGCGGCGGTCATCGCTGGACGGGAAGACCCTTCCCAAGGGAGACAAGAAGTTTCATCGTGACGATGCTTCGCGGCGCATCGGGGCCATCGCAGAAGGAAATCGGTACCCGACACGATACCCGCCCCGGCGCACCGGAAGTGCGCCGGGGACGGTGCTCACGGCCGCAGTACCGAGACCAGGAATTCGGTCTGGTCGTAGACCGCCTGCTCGAAGACATCATCGAAGTACACATCGAAATGCCCTACGGGATAACGCTTCACG
The DNA here is from genome assembly GCF_001613365.1 of Nocardia xishanensis NBRC 101358. GTDB lineage: Bacteria > Actinomycetota > Actinomycetes > Mycobacteriales > Mycobacteriaceae > Nocardia > Nocardia xishanensis. The sequence goes on along the minus strand of NZ_BDCF01000010.1, from coordinate 113,607 downwards.
ACCGCGTGCTTGGTGCGCTCGGCCGCCTTCAGCGTCGGCTTGGCGGGCGCGATCGAATCGTTGTCGGCCACCGCGTAGAACACCGGCACCTTCAGCGCCTTGGCGTGCCTGCCGGGGGAGTCGAACAGCGCGGGAAACGCGATGCGCGCGGCCACTTTCGGGTCGTAGGTCTCGCTCTCCTCGGCCAGTCGTCCGTAACCCTCCGGCACGTCCGCCGCGCTCATCAGCGCCGCGGAGCGCTTGCGCCCGGCCAGCCGGATGCGTACCGGCTTGCGCCGCAACGGGCCTATCAGTAAGTCGGCGGCGGCGATGGCGGCGACCTTGGTCGAGCTGATCGGGCCCTTGGCCCACGCCGAAGCCCAGCCGCTGGTGAACGGCACCTGGGCGACCACGGCGGCGAGGTAGTCGTCCTCCGGCGCCACCGTCAGCACGTGCCCGCCGCCGAAGGATGTGCCCCAGAGCGCGATTCGGGTCTTGTCGATGCCGCGCAGCGTGCGCGCGTAGGAGATCGCCGAGCGCCAGTCCTCCCGCTGCCGCGCGATATTCAGCAGCTGGCGCGGTTCACCTTGGCTCGCACCGAAATGTCGGTAGTCGAACACCAGCACCGCCATGCCCGCTGCGGCGAATCGCCTTGCGTACCTGTCCAATCCCATATCCCGCGTGCCCCCCAGACCGTGCCCCATCACCACGAGCGGCCGGGGTTTGGGGACGCCTGCGGGAGGATACAGCCAGGCGGCGCACTGCTGGCCACCTGAGGGAAAACTGACCTCGAGACGTTCCATGACGCCTAACCGTACTGGCGCGAGCGACCGTCCACCGGACGGGGAGTATCCTGGCACGCGCGGACGAGTTGGTCGGGCGGCCGCGGCGATGGGAACGGGCACGCGGTGCCGCCGCCCGTCGCCGAGGAAAGTCCGGACTCCACAGAGCAGGGCGGTTGCTAACGGCAACCCGGGGTGACCCGCGGGACAGTGCCACAGAGAACAGACCGCCCGCGTCCCTTCGGGGACGTGCGGTGAGGGTGAAACGGTGCGGTAAGAGCGCACCAGCGCCCCGGGTGACCGGGGCGGCTCGGTAAACCCCGCCCGGAGCAAGGTCGAAGGTCGCACTCCTCGGAGTGCGGCTGCGCAGGCGTTCGAGGGCTGCTCGCCCGAGCCTGCGGGTGGGCCGCTCGAGGCACCCGGCGACGGTGTGCCCAGATGGATGGTCGCCGCCCGGTGCGAACCGGGAACAGGATCCGGCTTACAGACCAACTCGTCCGCCCCGTGCGGCGCCCGCGATTCGATGATCGCGGGCGCCGAACGCACTCGGAGAACGCGGTGAATCAGACGCCTTGGCGCGCGGCCGCGTAAATGGTCAGCAGAGGTACTTGGCCGTGGTGTAGATGGCCTGCGCTTCTTCCTTGGTCGCGGCGGTCTGACCCGACTTGGTCCGGTCGACGATGTTGTGCACGACGGCGTCCTCGGCCTTGCCGTCCTTGACGTCCTTGCAGGTGGCGGTGAAGATCTCGGCGACCTGCGCGTCGCTGCGGCCGTCGGCCAGTTTCGGGAAGGCGCTGCGGTAGCTCACCACGAACATGCCCGCCTTCGCGCTGTCGGGCACGGCGGCGCTGTTCGGCTGGGCGGCGGGGGAGGCGGCCGAGGACGTGGCGGCCGGCGCGGCGCCGTCCTTGTCGTCGCTGCCGCAACCTGCCACGAGCAGGGCGAAGAGGGTGGTGCTGACCGCGATGGCGGCGGAAGTTCTTCTCACGGTGCGGGATGCTAGTGGTACCTGGCGAAAGTCGCCTTCCGTGAGGTTAACGGAAGGCGACCGGCGCGTGGCGTTCTCTGTGAGGTCAGGTGGGATCGACCATGAAAACCTGCGCCCAGTATGCGGCCTGCTCGGGGCCGAGCAGGGGCATCAGGTAGTCGAAGATGATCGATGACATCAGTGCACAACTCCAAAATGTCGACGTACGGTGGCTCTTCGGAATGGGCGGTGAGATCAGCGCCCGCACCGGTCCCGAAGAGTAGCAGTCCGGCGCGACACGACGAGCCGGGCCGGGCGATTCGTACTGGACTGGCCTAGATCGTGACCGACGTCATACAGTAGTCGCCGTTGGCAAGGCCCGGTGCCGGGCAGCAGCGGGCCGATTCATACTTCGATTGCGGAAGCAGGTCTCAACTCTATGCGGGTAGTTCGTTCACTGGTCGCCGGCGCGCTCATCGCCGGGGCCGCATCGGTTTTCGCCGCCCTTGGCGCCGGGTCCGCCAATGCGGTCGCGCTGACTCCGCTTCCCGGCGGGGTGCAGGTCGACCTCAGTCCCGCCGACACCAAATGGGTGGCCGAGAACAATCTCGGCTTGGCGATCGCCGGTCTTCCGCACCCGTCCGCGGCGTCGTTCGGTGAGGCGCTCGACGCCGCGGCCGATCTGTCGTCGACCTATCCGACGGGTCGGGTGACGTTCACGGTGTTCGGTCCGTTCAACGAGCTGAACGGCACGATGCTGGCACTGCAGTAACGTATTTCCACGTGGAACTGCACCAGCGGATCATCTCGGCGCCGGTCGATTTCGGCGCCATCCGATCCGAATTCGGTTTGGCCTCGGCGTACCCCGCCGAGGCCTCCGAGGAAGCCCGCGACGCGGTGGACGCGTTCGCGGGCGACCGGGTCGATCGGACCGATATCGAACTCGTGACGATCGACCCGCCCGGGGCCATGGATCTGGACCAGGCCCTCCACCTGGAGCGAAACGGCTCCGGTTTCACCCTGCACTACGCGATCGCCGACGTCGGCGCCGTCATCGCCCCGGGCGGTGCGCTCGCCAGGGAGTCGAGCGCCAGGGGTCAGACCTTCTATCTCCCGGACGGCACGGTGCCATTGCACCCGCCCGTGCTCTCCGAGGGCGCGTCGAGCCTGCTTCCCGAGCAGACCAGACCCGCGGCCCTGTGGACCATCGAACTCGACGAGAACGCCGAACCACGGAGCTACTCGGTGGTGCGCGCGACCGTCCGCTCCCGCGCGCGACTCGACTACGCGGGCGTCCAGGCCGACGCCGACGCGGGCGCGCTGCACCCCTCGATCGCGGCCCTGCCGGAATTCGGCACGCGGCGCATCGAGGCCGGACTGTCCCGCGGCGCGATCGGGCTGCGTCTGCCCGCCCAGAGCGTCATCCGCGACGACGCGAACGACGGACATTGGCGGCTCGTCCTGGAGCCGCGCACCGCGGCCGACGACTGGAACGAGCAGGTCTCCCTGCTGACCGGCATGTGCGCGGCGCGCATCATGCTCGACGGCGCCGACGCCGACGGGCAGCGGGTCGGCCTGCTGCGCACCATGCCGCCGCCCGCCGAATCCGCGATCGCCTCGCTGCGCCGCACCGCCGCCGCGCTCGGCGTGACATGGCCCGAGGATCAGCCGGTGGGCCGCATGCTTGCCGGGCTCGACCCCAACACCCCCGCCGCCCTCGTGCTCATGTCGGAGGCCACCGGCCTGTTGCGCGGCGCGGCCTACACCGTGGTCAACGGATCGGGGCCGGAGAGTTCCGCGCACAGCGCGATCGGCGCACCCTACGCGCACGTCACGGCTCCGCTGCGCCGCCTCGCCGACCGGTTCGCCACCGAGATCTGCCTGGCCTACTGCGCGGGCGAGCCGGTGCCGCAATGGGTTCGGGACGGACTTGACCCGACCGTCGACACCATGCGGCGCACCGACGGTGTCGCGGGCAAGGTGGACCGGGCCTGCATCGACCTCACCGAGGCCAGCCTGCTCGCGCAACGCCCCGACGCCGAGTTCGACGCGGTCGTCGTGCGCGAGGCCAACGGCAACCGGCCCGCGGAGGTCTTCATCGCCGACCCGCCGGTGCTCGGCCCGTGCGTCGGAACCCCGCCCGAAGGCGCGGCCGTCCGCGTCCGCCTGACCCGCGCAGATCCGGTCACCCGCAAGATCGGCTTCGCGTTCGTCGACTGAGTCCTCGCGAACCGTTTCCACGCCGCGCAGCGGTTTTGTCCGCTGCACGGGCGTGCGGATGGGCTGCGTCGTCACCAGAGGCTGGTGGAGAGGGCTTCGGCGGCCTGCGGATAGCGGGCGATGGCGTGGTTGGCGGCGGCGGTCTCCGCCGCGATGAGACGGCGGTAGGTGGCGGTGTCCTCACGCGCCGCTTCGGCCTGCGCCGCCCGCTCGATGATCGCCTCGGTGGACTCGATCGCGTCGCGGTGGTCGCCGAGCACGGTCTGCAGACGCTTGGCGCGCGCGCCGAGATCGGCGGCGGAGTCGCCGATGACCTGTTCGGCGGCCTCGCAGGAATACCGTAAACGCTTGGCGCTCTTGCGAATATCGTGCAGCGTCTCGATGCGTTCCGCGCCGGGCACCGTCGGCTCGTGCCGGATGAGCGCTGACAGCCGCTCGTGGTCGCTCAGCAACACCACGCCGAAGAAATCCGTGGCGGGCGCAGCGGCGCGGGCGCGGCGCAGCGGCGGGTCGGTGCGCCACCGGGTCAGGCGCTCGCGCAGCGCGCGGTAGCGGTCGGTGTCGAGCGCGGCGAGCACCTCGGCGTGCGCGGCGTCGTAGCGCGCGCGCTCGGCCGTTACCAGCCGGTCGGTCACCGTCTCGATGTCCGGCGCGTCGCCGTGCTCGGCCAGCAGGTCCGCGAAGCGGTCGGCGCGGACCTCCGCGTCGCGGGCGACGCCGAGCAGCCCGGCCAGCCATTTCAGCTCGGCGCCGATCTCGGCCGCGGGCTTCTTCTGGAACAGATTGCGATACGAGCGCAGCACGCTGCGCAGCCGCCGGGTGGCGACCCGCATCTGATGGACCGAATCCGGTGCGTCCGCGCGCACGTCGGGCTCGGCGGACAGCAGCCGGTCGACGTCGTCGCGCAGTGCGGCGATCAGGGCGTCCCCGGCAGCGACCGCCATGGCTCAGCCCACCTTCGCGAAACCGTCGGTGGCTCGGATCAACCGGTCGACGATGCCGGGCTCGTTGGCCGCGTGGCCCGCGTCGTCGACGATGTGCAGTCGCGAACCGGGCCAGGCGCGATGCAGATCCCAGGCGCTCACCGCAGGGCAGACGATGTCGTGCCGACCCTGCACGATGACGACCGGCAGGTGCGAGATGACGCCGACATCCCGCAGCAGCTGCCCTTCCGCCAGGAACCCTCCGTGCCGGAAGTAGTGGTTCTCGATGCGCGCGAACGCCAGCGCGAACCGCGGCTCCCCGGTCTCGGCGACCCGATCCGGGTGCGGCAGTAGCGAACTGGTGGAACCCTCCCACACCGACCACGCGATCGCGGCCGCCGTGGCGATCTCGGGATCTGGGGAGTGCAGCAGCCGGTGGTACGCCTCGACCAGGTCGCCGTCGCGCTCGGACTCCGGTACCGGCGCCAGGAACTTCTCCCACTCGTCCGGGTAGACGTTGCCCGCCGCGCCGTTGTAATACCAGTCGATTTCCTTGCGCCGCAACAGGAAAATGCCGCGCAACACCAGCTCGGTGACGCGCTCCGGGTGCTTCTGCGCGTACGCCAGCGCCAGCGTGGAGCCCCAGGAGCCGCCGAACACCTGCCAGCGGTCGACGCCGAGATGCTCACGCAGCGCTTCGATGTCGGCGACCAGGTGCCAGGTCGTGTTGTGCGCGAGATCGGCGCCGTCGGCGATGTGTGGGGTGGACCGGCCGCAGCCGCGCTGGTCGAACAGCACGATGCGGTAGGCAGAGGGATCGAAGAACTGCCGGTGGAACGGTGCGGTGCCGCCGCCCGGTCCGCCGTGCAGGAAAACCACCGGCTTGCCATCGGGGTTGCCGCTGACCTCCCAGTACACCGAATGGCCTTCGCCCACGTCCAGCAGGCCCGAATCGTACGGCTCGATCGGGGGGTACAAGGTGCGCATCACAAACCGACGATGATCGAGGCCAGGTCCGGCGTCGCCAGCGCCTCGATGGCCTGCTGGCGCACGTCAGGGCAACTCTTGACGGTGACGGTGTCGACGACGGCCTTGTTGCCGAGCACGTCGATGCCGTTCTGCAGACCCCACGGGTGCACGATCAGGTTGAGGCCGACCCGCCCCAGCGTCGGACCCTGCACCCGGAAGTTGGACAGCTCGGGCCGGATCGCGTCGCACAGCTGCTTGGCGGCGGCGTCGGTGACTTCCTTCGTCGGCTTCTGGGTGCCGGTGCCCTGGGCGGCAGTCGTGGTGGCCGACGCGTTCGCCGACGTGGTCGATCCCGTGCTGCCGGTGGGCTCGGGTTGTCCGGTCGTCCCGCACGCGGCCAGTGTCGCGGCGGCGAACGCTGCGGCCACCAGCGAGGTGCTGCGGGAAATCCAACGGCTGTGCGGCATCGGTACCTCTGAATCGGGTCGGGAATGTCGGCTTCGAGTCTGCCATTGTTTGCCGCCACCGGCCCGTAGCCCGGTTCGCCTACCGAGCGGACCGGCCGGTCGAGCGGCGCGATGCCACTCGACCGGCCGGTCGTCATCCGAGTTCGATCAGAAGCTGTGTTCCTGGCCGGGGAAGACGCCGCGGCGCACCTCGTCGGCGTAGGTCGCTGCCGCCGTGCGCAATTGGTCGCCGACCTCGGCGAACCGCTTGACGAACTTGGCGGTCTTGCCGCTGGTGTAGCCCGCCATGTCCTGCCAGACCAGCACCTGGGCGTCGCAGTCGGCACCCGCGCCGATGCCGACGGTCGGGATGGTCAGCTTGCGGGTGACCTGCCCGGCCAGCTCGGCGGGAACCATCTCCATCACGACCGAGAACGCACCGGCCTCCTGCACGGCGATGGCGTCGGCGATGAGTTGTTCGGCGCCGTCGCCGCGGCCCTGCACCCGGAAACCGCCGAGGGTGTTGACGCTCTGCGGGGTGAAGCCGATGTGCGCCATCACCGGGATACCGGCCGCGGTGATCAGCGCGATCTGCTCGGCCACTCGCTCGCCGCCCTCCAGCTTCACCGCGTGCGCGCCGCCCTCCTTCATGAACCGCGTCGCCGTCGCCAGCGCCTGCTGCGGGGAGGACTCGTAGGTGCCGAACGGCAGGTCGGCCACCACCAGCGCGTGCGGCGCACCGCGCACCACGCCGCGGACCAGCGGGATCAGCTCGTCGACGGTGATCGGCACCGTCGTGTCGTACCCGTACACCACGTTGGCGGCCGAGTCGCCGACCAAGAGGACCGGAATGCCCGCCTCTTCGAACAGGCGGGCCGAGGAGTAGTCGTAGGCGGTGAGCATCGCCCAGCGCTCACCGTCGGCCTTCATCTGCTGAAGGTGGGGGACCCGCGTCTTGCGCCGTGCCTTCTTGGTCTCGGCCTGCGCCGCGCCGTAGGCAGGGGTTTCCGCATCGGATACGGACATCATCGTCCCTTTCGGAGTTGTCGCCTCGAGGCCCTGGCCGGGTCCCCGGGTTGTCTGACGCCTCCAGTCTGCCACCGGTCTCGACCGTCACTTAAGGGTGCTGGGCGGTGCGATTGATCACAGGCGGGGCGGGCCATCCGGACAGCTGTACCTCGGCCCCTCTCGGCATCCGCCGACGACCGTCGTCGCGTAGTGCCGGATCGAAGTTCGGGTAGTCGGACACGCTAGCCCGGTAGCGCGGACCGCCGGACGATCGGGGCGTGGCGGATCGGGAGACGTCACGAGTACCCCCGACGGAAGGCAGTGCAGTGACCGGATACTCCTTGCATATCGGATTGAATCGGGTCGATCCCGCCGAGTACGACGGCTGGGACGGCGCCCTCGCGGGCTGTGTGAACGACGCCAACTCCATGGCCGCGATCGCGGCGGCGGAGGGGTTCGCGACGACGACGAAACTCCTCGACAGCGACGCGACCTCGTACGCGATCATCGGGGAGATCGGCAGGCTGGCCAACGAGGCGCGGCCGGGCGATCTGGTTCTGATCACCTATTCGGGACATGGGAGCCAGGTGTGGGACGTCGACAGCGAAGAGGATGACGACCGAGACGAGACCTGGGTGGCCTACGACCGCCAGATAGTCGACGACGAGCTGTATCGGATGTGGGCGCAATTCGCTCCCGGCGTCCGGATCGTCGTGTGCTCCGACAGTTGTCATAGCGGCACGGTGGTGCGTGAGCTGCTGAGCCGCGGCACTCGCGACGCCATCGTCGAGAGAGCCGCCGCCCTGAGTCGTTCCGGCGAACAAGGCGCCGTGAAGATCGTCCAGGGCGCCGTGAAGGCGATGCCGCGCGAGGTCGAGCTCGAGGACAACAAGCGACGGCGCCAGCTGTACTCGTTCGTGCAGCGCCTGAGCGGGCCGCAGTCTCGAGCGGACATCCAGGCGGGCGTCGTGCTGCTGTCCGGCTGCCAGGATTCGCAGGAGTCCTACGACGGCGCCGTGAACGGGCAGTTCACCGGGGCGCTGCTCGACGTCTGGGCGAACGGATCGTTCGTCGGCGGGTATTCGCTGTTCCACCGCAAGATCGCGAATCTCATGCCGCCCGACCAGACGCCGAATCTGTTGACGCTCAACGCAGGCGCCGATTTCATGGACCAGCGTCCGTTCACGCCGTAGGCCGGACGGGCGGGGCCTCGGCTATCCGACGCCCCGCCCCGGCTCTCGAGGATCGCGCACTCGGTCAGGCGTGCCATTCGGCGGGCAACACGATCGTGCCGACGAAGACATTGCGCTGGGTCAGCTCCCGCGGCAATTGCGGATCGCTTGGGCCGGAGAGATTTTCGGTTTCCCGCAGCCGCAAGCGCAGGCGCCCCGCCGCCGCGACGGGCAGCGGTAACGGCGGAATGGTTCCGTCTTGGGCCCGCAAGACCGCATGCCCCGGCACAGGCCGCCAGGCAGGCAGCTCCGGTTCTACGTTCGGGTCGTCGATGACGATGTCGACTTGTTCCGGCGCCGCCGTGGCCGGGCAGCGCTCGAGGACGACCTCGAGGCGATTGAGCGGGCTGGGCGAAATACCCGTCACCGCGATTTGCAGCTGCGATCCGTTTCGGTCGACGGTCACCCGGCGGTCGGGCAGGAGCGGGACACTTTCGGCGACGACGACAGGGGACAGTTGCAGCCCATCGATACTGTCGCGCTGATACCGCGCCACGGCCAGCCGGACGAACGGGTTGTAGGACTGATGGTTGTCCGGGACAGCGAGCTCCACATCGGCGAACCAGTGGTCTCCGCTCGGATCGACCTGGAACGGCACGACGGTGACTTTTTCGCCCAGCTCGGGCAGGTCCGCGAGGGCAGGCGGCGACGCCGAACGGAAGAACGACGGCGGTGGGAACGGTTCGGTGGCCGGTGTCCCGAATACCGGGTCACGGCCCATGCGGCTGACGACGCCGCGCAGTGCTGGTGCGGGGCCACCGGCGGAGGCGACGACGACAGCGAGCTGTTCGCCCTCACCGGTTTCGTACCACGGTCGGGCCAACTCGACGCGCAGCCGCTGCCCTGACCTCGTCAGTTCGATGCGGTTCGCGCCGACCTGTTCCTGACGCCACCGGAATGCAGGAACCACCCCGAGCACCGTCGGTGCGGTCGGCCGCGCCGTGGACAGGATGTCGACCGGCTCCTGGGCGCGAGCGACCTCGAACTCGGACTCGGGTTCGGCGGCCTTGAAGTACTGGCGGTATCGGCTGATCGCTTTGACCTTGTAGGTGACCTTGCGGTGCTTGGTGTCGCCGAACTCGTGGCGGAACCGCAGCTGCGGTGGCGCGCCTTGCGGGATCGTCTGGCTGTGCACACGAGCGACGGCGACCGGACGGGCGCCAGGACCGGCTTGGGGCCCGGCATCGGCGAATTCGGTCCACTCGGCCGCGATTTCGATGCGGCCCGTGCTGTCGGCGTCCAGCCCGGCAGCCGGACCGGGCAGCGCGAAGCTCGGTTCGAGCAGCGCGGTGGTGTCGTGACGGTTCCGGGTCACGGTGCCCGCCGGGAGATTCCATCGTGGTTCGAGCAGCGGACGCTTGACCGCGTGCACCACGACGACGCGCCGTGGCGGCGTGACCACGGGATTGCGGCCGACTTTCGTGCTGTCGGGCGGGATCGCGGGTTCGCCGCCCGCGCCGCCCGCGAGGAAGTCGCTGATCGCCAGATGGTTCGACCGCTCGCCGTCGAGCGTGGAGGTCAGCTCGATCGTCGCTTGCTTGCCCTTGGCGAGCGTCACTTTCAGTGTGTTGCCCGACCAGACCATCGTGATCGGCTTGGCGCCCAGCTCCTCGTCCAGCCGGATCGTCTTCTGTGCGTGGTCCGGCCAGGACGGCGACCAGGCGCTGATGTCGCTGATCGAGGTGGCGAGGCCGAGCTCGGCCTTCGGAACGAACGCGTGCACGCCGTTCGCCACCGGATCGGGGAGCCCGGCGCCGCTGCCGTCGGACTGCATGGCGCGCCGAGCGAGCTCGAACGATTCCTCGTCCGTCAGGTCGGGGTCGTCGAGCATGCGGTGTTGTTCGATCAGCGGGAAGGGCACCGTCGGCGGGCGCAGGACGCGCGATTCGGTGGCCGGGTAGTCGGGGTCGGCGTCGTGGATCTGCGTCACCGTCATGTTGTGGTCGCTGCGGATCACGAGACGATCGATGGCCGCGCCCACCGCGAAGCTCGCGGTGCCGTGCAGCGTTGGCGGTAGGACGGGGTCGTGGCGCAGGTAACTGACGTTCGCACTCGCGACCGTGGCGTCCTGCAGCTCGTCGTGTGTCAACCCGCCACCGGCCATGTCGGCGATGCGCACCCGGATCTGATAGAGGTCGGCGAACCGAAGGGCGGGCAGGCTCCCCTGCGGCGTCTTGAATTCCCACTCGAAGTCGAACGGCAGGGGCTGGGCGGGGTTGCGGACCGGTCCGGGGCTGTCGCCGGTCAAGTCCGGATGAGAGACGGCCAGACTCCAGCCGTCCCAGCGGAGCACGACCTCGTCGGCGCGCAGCTGTCCGTCGGCGCCTCGCACCGCCGTGAACGGTTTGACATGCCCTTCCTCCTGACCACTGACGATCGGGATGTCGTTGACGCGGTACGCGGCATCGCGTCCGCACACCGAAAGCCACTCCGAACCCTCGCGGCGGATATCCACCCGGTAGCCGAGGACGAGATCGTCGGCCGAGAACACCGCGTCGCCGATCGAGGCGGCGGCGCGTCGACCAGCGGCGCCGCGCCGCTCGCCGAATTCCGTGCTCCGGCCGGGCCGGATCAACGCGATGCCCGACGACCGGAACGGGGGCACGGTGGCCTGTTTCGGCGGGTTCAGCGCGAAATCGTGCGCGGCTTGGCGTAATCCGTCGGCGGCGCCGTCGACGTCGAAGGTCGAGATCGCCCATTGGCCCGGATCGGCCGGGGCGGTGGGGTCGGTGAGCGACACCGAGCTCGACAGGTCGAGCACGCCGGCGCGGATCAAGGAAGCGGAGTCCGGGTCCGGTGCGGGACGGAAGACGGTATCGGTGAGTTCGTACCGCGTCCACGGTGACGTCACGAGGTTGCGCAGGAAGGGCGGGTCGACACAGCGGACCGACAGCAGCCCGCCGCCCGGTTCCAGGTCGGCGACGTCGATGTCCAGTTCGAACACCAAGCCGAGCTCGAGCAGCACGGCGGGATGCTCGCGCAGATTGGCGACCGTGCGGTGGAAGTCGGTGACCACCGGTGGCGGCGGCTCGGCGCCGTCCGACGCGGGCGCCCCGGTGGCGTCCGCCCACGCGGCGACCTCGGACTTGATCGCGGCCTGGGTTTCCTCGCGCGTCTTCACGGCGCCGGTGCGGGTGAGCGTTCGCGCGGTGGTCGCGGCCTTCCTCCCGACCTGAAAGGTCTCCGACATCTCGGGCGCCGGAACCGTCTTCTGCTGCCATTCGTTCGCGAAACCGGCGGCACCGCCGAAGAATTCGGTCCACAGCTCCGATCGCGCCCGGGTTACCAGACGAACGTCGTGCTGCGCGATGCGTTCGCCCGCCGGTGTGCGCAGACGCAGCTGGAACTCGGCTTGGTCGTTGAGGGTCGACGGCCAATCCCCGAGTCCGAGGTCGGTGATGAGGCCCTCCGAGAGCCGCGGAACCACGAGCACGCGCAGCGACGCTCGTTGCCCTCGCCTGCCGTCGGGGACGGCCACCCACAGCAGTTCGCTCATTCTTCTCTCATCTCGTAGACGCGGGCGACGTTGTCGGCGCAGGCCGTGGCGAGCAGGCCGCGATCGATGCCGGATGCCAAGCGGCTCACGGCTTTCGGATGAATGAGCCGTTCGATTTCGCGTCCGGTGCCAGGATCGACGACGGCGACCACCTGATGCTCGGTGGCGATGGCGAGTTGCCCGTTTGCCCCGAACGCGAGGTCGTTGACGATCGCGCGGGCGGTGAGGCGGTGCAGCAATACCGGTTGTGCGCCGTCGATACGCCAGATATGGCAGTCGCTTCCGATCCCGGCGGTGGCGAGCAGCGCGGCATCGGACGACACCGCCGCGGTGGTGACCTTGCCGGGATGTTCGAGCCGGAACCGGCGTTGCCCGGAGACGGCGTCGATGACCAGCGCGCTGCCGTCGTCGCTGGCGGTGACAAGGGTTGTGCCCGCGACCGCGAGGGCGCGGATCTTCCCGTCGTGCTCGAACGGGCTGTGCAGTTCGTCGCCGGTCGAGCCGGAGAGTATGCGGACCTTTCGGTCGAGGCAGGCGGTCGCGAGCCAGGCCGCCGCGGGTCCGACCACGACATGGCTGACGCCCTGGGGATGCTGATGCGACCACAACGCCGTCCGATCGTCGGGGTTGGCGCCCGGCGTCCGGTCGAACAGTCGAGCGGTGCGGTCGGCACTCGCGGTCGCCACCCGGTTGCCGTCGTCGCTGAAGGCCACGGCGTTGACCGGTGCGTTGTGTTTGCCGATCCACCGGTCGCCGGTCAGCGTGTCGAAGTGTCTGCAGCGGCCGTCGCTGCTCGCGGTGACGACGCTGTGCCCGTCCGGACTGACCGCGACGGCGCCGATGGTTCCGGGATGGACGCGCTCGAGCATCTTCTCGCCGGTCGCCGCCCGGAAGACGATGAGGCTGTTGTCCGCCGCCGCCGCGACGATCCCCGCCGCCGCGGCGCTCGTCGCCAGCGCGGAGACAGGCGCTTGACAGTCGCGTCGCGAGCGTGCCGGGAGGCCGAGTTCGTAGACGAGCAGGGAGGTTTCGCCGACGGCGGCGAGGCGGGCGCCATCGGCGCTCAGTGCCAGATCGGTGCACTCCAGACCGGGATCGGACCAGAGGGTCGCACCCGTTCGCGTGTCGACGACGCTGATCCCGGCGCCCGGCAAGTCCGGCGGCGCAGGCGGAACCGAGATGTTGAGCGCCAGTTGCCGGTCGTTCGCGCGGAAGGCGGCGGCGGTGTTGATGGCGGGCTTGGTCTTCGGGAACCGATGCAGAACGCTGCCGTCGGTCACGGAGATCAGGGTCAGATCCTGCCTGCCCAGCTGCAGAATCATGCCGCGACCTGGACTGAAGGAGATCGCGCCGATCCATTGGTCGGCGTTGAAGAGCTCCGGTGCGTCGACGAACGACCGAATGCCGGGGGCGCCGTCGAGGCCGGCTTCGACCTGGAGAACGAGGATATGCGCGTCGGGCGCGCTGGCGAAGAGGACGGCATCGTCGTTGTCGGTGAAGACCGCGGCGGACGCGACGTTCACGTGATCGCCCCCGGTCCACCGCAGTGTGCCCGTCGATGCCTCGGCGACCGAGGGGCATCCCGTGCACATCAGCCGTGAATCGGCGGTGAACCCGGGAACGGCCATCGAAGAGCCCTGTTTGTGCAGCAGGGCGCCGCTGTTCGCGTCGAGCACGAAACTGCGCGGTGGTTCACCGCCCGCGGATTCGCTCACACCGTCGACGCCCAGCAGGGTCGCATCCGGGCTGAACGCGAGGAACCCGGCAGCGGGAGCCTCCCAGAGTTTCTCGCCGTCGGAGACCTGGAACAGCAGGATGCGAAGGTCGCTGTTGTGGCTGAGCGCGCTCACCGCGAGCCGCTGCGCGTCCGGTGTGAATGTCATGTCGAGGCAGTTCAGATCCGCTGTGGTCCAGACGATCTCGCCGGAGTCAGCATCCACGACGCTGAGGCCTCGTCTCTCGTTCCCGCCGAAGAAACGCCACCCGGCGCCGACGGCGAGCCGGCGACCGTCCGGGCTGAAGGTGACTCGTTCAGCCGCGTGCGGCAGGTCGACGCGCAGCGGGATGTGGAAGTACTCGGATTCGTTCATCGCTCATGGCTTTCGGTCGTCGCGGCAGCCAGCGGCGGCTGCTCGCGCCGCTGGCCCGCGAAGGCGGATCGGTATTCGCGCCATCGCGCGAGGGCGGCGTCGGTGTCGCGAGGCATGAGGCGGCGGCCTGGCGCTCCGGCGAGCACCCACTCGCCGCTGTCGAGTTCCACGCTGTCGGACCAGAGCGTCAGATCGATCTCGATCACCAACGTCGCCCGGCCGACCAACGCGTTGCGTTCGGACTGATAACTCAGCGAAAGGCACAGCTCGATCGACACGCTGATCAGACCGAGCACGTCGACACAACCGCCGATGCGCAAGTACCCGGTCAGTGCCACGGCGCCGCTGGACTCCAGCGTGTACCGCACACCGCCCAGCGCGTGCACCTCGCCCGACGCGACGACGAAATCGACGGCCACGAAGGCGCCGAATTCGAGCGACGCCTCGAGGCGCTTCAATCCGTCCCGTCCGAGTTGAATCTCGAGGTAACCACCGCCGCCGAACATCAGCACGCTGAGCTGGAATGGATTGGCGCGGCCGGCGAAACCGAGCGCGATGCCGACCGGGTCACCGTTGAAGGGGATGTCGATGCCCGCGGTGAACGCGATGTTGCGCATGACGAACGCGCCCGCCGCCACCGGCGGCAGCGGCAGCGAGTACCGCACCGCGACGCCGCGCGGTGACACATCGAGCAGTTTGCCCGCCGCGCCGAGGTCGATCACGTCGCGTAACTTGTCCAGCAGCTTCAGCTCGCCGAGGAACTCGGCGGCGACGCCGTCGACCGCGACGTCCGGCGCGCCGCCGTCGCGCTGCGCGAACGTCAGGGCCGCGAAGGTCAGGCGCAGCACACGTTTCGGCCCCGGTGGCAGCTCGAGCGTGAAATCCTTGATACTGCACACGGTCTCGTTGCGCTCGGCGCTCGCTGTGACGGAAAGGTCGAGTCGCGTGCTCGGCCGGGCGACGAAGGGACCCGTCGAGCGCAGCGTCACACCGCGCCACTGCATCCGCACCTCCGGAGGCGCTCCCGACCTCGGGACGGCGGTGATCTCCGGCGGCACCCGCAACTGGGTCAACAGCGACTTCAAGGGGAATCCGAGCAGCGCGGCCTGGTCGGAGGGAAACAGCGCCGCCGGATCGATCAAGCCGGTCGCCGGATGCGGCATGGCCTGTAGGTTGACCGGGCCCAGCGTCCGCGAGATCGCGTTGGCCACGTACTTCGGGGCGACCAGCCCGCCCGACTTGTCGGCGCTCTTGGCGAAGTCGATCTCCCTGATCTGGTTCGGCAACATCTCCAGCAGCACGTCCTCGGCGCCGTTGCGCAGATACTTCTCGGTGAACCGCACCGACGAGAGCTGCGCGTCGCCGCGCAGCACCCGCAGCGCGGGCAGCGCGATCTCCAACTGGGTGAGCGCCGGTCGGTATCCGCCGGTGAGATCGGCCTGCTGCGCGATGCCCGCGATGGTCACGCCGTGCACCTCGTGGACATCGCCGGGTCCGCGAGCGCGTGCGCCGGTCAGGTCGACCGGGGTGGGCGCGAACCGGACCTGCGCGGTTCCGTAGTCGGCGGCAAGGCGTTGGGCGAGGCCGGGATCGGTGAGCGAGGTCGACGTCTGATCGATCTGGATTCGTGCGACGAACAGCAGCGGCATGGCGAAGGTCGCGTCCGCGCCGCCGGTCGCACACCGGATCGGAAACAAGACGGGCTCTCCGGTAGTGCTCGTCGGACGGAAATGAGTCGCTTGCGTCCCGATTCCAGGCAGCGCGGTCATGCGCCACGCCGCGCCGGGAACGGCCGAGTTGGGCGAGGCGATGTCGACGAACGTCGTCTGGGTGATCTCCACGTCGCCGAGCGGGAAACGGCGGCGAATCGCGTCGGCGGCGGGCTCGCGTCGGGTCGGTTCGACGATGGTCAGGATGCCGATGCGCCGGAGCACCGCGGCGCCGCCCGCCGTGGTGTGCGTGTCGAACTCGCGCGTCACCACCTCCAGGTATTCGGCCTGATGGCCGAGCGGGTACATGACCCCTTCGAATCGGGCGCGAACCTTCATGTCGCGGCCGAGTGCCGTCTGCTGCTCCCATTCGAAGCCGGGCCACGCGCCCGCCGCGAACAGCGTCCCGCCGAAGGAACTGAGCTCGAGGCGCGTGGCGGTCGCGGGCCGGTTGTTCGTCTCGAGGGCGAGCCGGGTGCGCGCCGACCGAGGTAGCGCGAGCGTGTTGTTCGGAGCAATCGGACCGAAGGCCGGATCCGCCGTATCGGCAAGCACGGGATCGGCGACCCGCAGTGTGAGCCGCGCATCCGGCGCCGCACCGGTCGGCGACAACGCGGCGTCGACCAACCGGGTGCGCCACAGTCCGCTGACCCCTCCGGCCGAGACGGGCGCGCTCGGATGGCGGCACACCACGGTGCCGGCCTGCGTGTGGACTCCGGGCGCGAGCAGCACTCGCCACGGCAGCTCGATCGCGGTCTCGTCCGCCCCGGGCACGCCGGAAGACACCACGAGCGGAACATTCCCGACAGCATCGAGAATCCCGCTCGCCGTCAAGGCGATCCGTCTTCCCGGTGGGACATCGATCGAGATGCGGCTGGACCCGGACAGTACCGCCCGCCAGCCGGGGACCATCGATCCCGTGCTTCCGGCCGGAAGCGACAGCGGCGCCGCGGAGGCGGGCGGCGAGCACTCCTCGCCGACGTGCTGCGGCGGAAACAGCAGGACCAGGCGCGCCTGGTCGCCTGCCGTCAGCACAGGTGCGCCCGCACCGTCCACGCCGCTGGTCGTGAACCCCGTCCAGCGGACGCCGACCAGTAGATGGTCCGCCGGGCGAATCAGCAGCACCGATCCCATGGCGACGAACTCCCTTCGCCGCGCCTCCGTCGACAGTGGCGCGCGGCCCCGGATTCGATTACGAGCGTTTGCCATTGTTATGACGCGCACAGCCGTTGTTGCGCGTAGTGGACTACTCGAATCGAGGCACCGGGCTGTCCCGCGTACCCCTCCTGGCAGGATCGAAGCATGCGATGGCGGCGTGGGCGTGGTGTGCTGGTGGCGGCGGTGCTTGCCGTGGTTGCGGCGGGGTGCACCGTCGAGCAAGCGGAGCCGAAGGGGCCGATGCCTGCGCCGGAGCAGGGGTTGGAGCGGTTCTACCAGCAGACGCCGCAGTGGGGAGAGTGCGATGGGTTCGGTGATCCGGACGACCGGTTCCCGCCGAACGCGCAGTGCACGAAGATCGCCGTGCCGATCGATTACGCGAAGCCGGACGGTCCGACGGCGCAAATCGCGTTGAGCAGGATTCCCGCGTCGGGGGCGAAGATCGGGTCGCTGCTCATGAATCCCGGCGGGCCGGGCGTCGCGGGGTTGTCGATGTCGGGGATCGCCAATCGCACGCCCCTGTCGGAGCGCTTCGATCGGGTCGGTTTCGATCCGCGTGGTGTCGGCGCGTCGACGCCGTCGATCCTGTGCCTGACGCCGCAGGAGACCGACGCGGAGCGCGCCGAGCGTCCGGAGGAGAACACCCCCGAGGGCATCGCGGCCGCGGAGGCCGAGAACAAGGAGTACGCCGACAAGTGCGTCGAGCGCAGCGGTGACGCGCTGCTCGCGCACGTCGGCACCCGCGAGGTGGTGCGGGACATGGACGTGATCAGGGCGGTGCTCGGCGACCCGAAGCTCAGCTACCTCGGCTACTCGTACGGCACCAAGCTCGGCTCGCTGTACGCGGAGCAGTTCCCGGACCGGGTGCGCGCCCTGGTGCTGGACGGCGCGGTCGACTCGTCGAAGGATCCGGTGCAGGAATCGCTGCACCAGGCGGCGGGCTTCCAGACGGCGTTCGACGCCTACGCCCAGCACTGCACGAAGGAACCGGACTGCCCGCTGGGCACCGATCCGGCCCAGGCCGTCGCGCGTTTCCGCCAGCTGGTGAACCCGCTCTGGGACAAGCCCGCCGAGACCACCGACCCGCGCGGCCTCGGCTACAGCGACGCCATGACCGGCGTCACCCAGACGCTGTACTCCGACGACCTGTGGCAGGTGCTCACCCTCGGCCTGGACGAACTGCGCGACGGTCGCGGCGACACCCTGCTGCAACTGGCCGACATGTACGACGGCCGCCGCGACGACGGCACCTACAACAACACCCAGGACGCCTTCAACGCCATCCGCTGCGTCGACGACCCTCGGGTCACCGATCCCGCGGTTGCGGGCCGGCAGGACACCGAGTACCGCAAGGCCGCGCCGTTCCTGGACGACGGCCGCGGCACCGGTAAGGCCCCGCTGGAACTGTGCGCGAGCTGGCCGGTGCCCAACAGCGGCAACCCGCATCGGATCTCCGTGGCGGGCCTGCCGAAGGTCGTGGTGGTTTCGACGACCGACGACCCAGCCACGCCGTATCAGGCGGGCGTCGACCTGGCCGCCCAGCTGGACGCCGCGTTGATCACCTTCCAGGGCAACCGCCACACCGCCGCGCTGGTGGCGGGCGACGAGTGCCTGGACTCCGCGGTGATCGCCTACCTGGTCGATCTGAAGGTCCCCGAGCCGAGGCTGACCTGCTGACGGTGTGGCGGAAGTGCTCACCGTCACACCGCGGCGACGGTGAACTTCGTTCCAGATAGTCCCTCTCGCACCTGAAACGCAATCCCGAGCACGGATGTAACACGGATTTAACGCCGGATGCTTACGCTCGCGGACATGGATCGCCAGAAGGAATTCGTGCTGCGGACGCTCGAAGAGCGGGACATCCGCTTCGTGCGGCTCTGGTTCACCGACGTCTTGGGTTATCTGAAATCCGTGGCCATCGCTCCCGCCGAGCTCGAGGGCGCCTTCGAGGAGGGCATCGGCTTCGACGGGTCGGCCATCGAGGGTTTCGCCCGGGTGTCGGAGGCCGATATGGTCGCCCGCCCGGATCCTTCCACTTTCCAGGTGCTGCCTTGGGCCACCAGCAAGGGCCATCAGCACTCCGCGCGCATGTTCTGCGACATCACCATGCCCGATGGCTCGCCGTCCTGGGCCGACCCGCGCCACGTGCTGCGCAGGCAGCTGAACAAGGCGGGCGATGTCGGGTTCAGCTGCTACGTGCACCCGGAGATCGAGTTCTTCCTGCTGAAGAACGGCCCGCAGGACGGCACCCAGCCCCAGCCCGCCGACTCCGGCGGCTTCTTCGACCAGGCGGTGCACGACTCGGCCCCGAACTTCCGGCGCCACGCCATCGACGCGCTCGAGTCGATGGGCATCTCGGTGGAGTTCAGCCACCACGAGGGCGCGCCCGGCCAGCAGGAGATCGACCTGCGCTACGCCGACGCGCTGTCCATGGCCGACAACGTGATGACCTTCCGCTATCTGATCAAGGAAGTGGCCATCGACGAGGGCGTGCGGGCCACCTTCATGCCCAAGCCGTTCGCCCAGTACCCGGGCTCGGCGATGCACACGCACATGAGCCTGTTCGAGGGCGAGAACAACGCGTTCGCCGACCCCGACGACCCGATCAACCTCTCCGAGACCGCCCGCGCGTTCATCGCGGGCATCCTGGAGCACGCGCCGGAGATCAGCGCGATCACCAACCAGTGGGTGAACTCCTACAAGCGGCTCATCCACGGCGGCGAGGCCCCGACCGCGGCCTCGTGGGGCCGGTCCAACCGCTCCGCGCTGGTGCGCGTGCCGATGTACACGCCGAACAAGTCGTCCTCGCGTCGCGTCGAGATCCGGAGCCCAGATTCCGCCTGCAACCCCTACCTGGCGTTCGCGGTGCTGCTCGCGGCGGGTATGCGCGGCATCGAGAAGGGCTACACGCTGCCGCCGGAGGCCGAGGACGACGTGTGGTCGCTGACCACCGCCGAGCGGCGCGCGATGGGCTTCCGCGAGCTGCCTGGCACGCTGGACGAGGCATTGCAGGCGATGGAGCGCTCGGAGCTGGTCGCCGAGACCCTCGGCGAGCACGTGTTCGACTTCTTCCTGCGCAACAAGCGCCGTGAGTGGGCCGATTACCGCAGCCAGGTGACTCCGTTCGAGCTCAAGGAGTACCTCGGACTGTGACCTGGGCGCGCGGCGCGGCCATGTAGTTTAAAGACTATGGTCCGGCCACCGTCTGCGCGCTCAGCTGTCCCCGGTGTCGGTCGGCTTGGATTGCTCGAGCCGACGGCCGCGGCTTCGCTGCGCGAATTGGGCTGGGACAACGTCGAAAGCATCCCGGTCCTCTGGTCGCTGTCCAGGGCGCCCGACGCCGACCTGGCGCTGAGCACCCTGATGCGTCTCCGCGAAGGGCTCGGAAGCGACTGGGCCGCAGTCGATTCCGCACTGCGCACCGATAAGTCCTTGCGCGGCAGGCTTTTCGCGCTGCTCGGCTCGTCGAGCGCCTTCGGCGACCATATGGTCGCCGAACCCGCCTCGTGGCAGCTGCTGCGCCGTGACGCGCTGCCGACGCGCGAGGACGTGCTCGCCGACCTGCTCGACGCCGTCGACGCGGTGCCGGAAGAGGGGCACGCGTCGGGGACGGACGCGCTGCTGTTCCGCGCGGGGATCGCGGGGCCGGAAGCGGTGCCGCTGCTGCGCAGGCGCTATCGCGATCAGCTGATGCTGCTCGCCGCACTGGATCTGGCGGCCACCGTCGAGAACGAGCCGGTGCTGCCGTATCAGATGGTCGGCAGGCATCTCACCGATCTGGCCGACGCCGCGCTCACCGCGGCGCTCGCGGTCGCGGTCGCGCGGGTATGCAAGGACGGTCGGGTCCCGGTCCGGCTCGCGGTGATCGCGATGGGCAAAAGCGGTGCGTGCGAACTGAATTACGTCAGCGACGTGGACGTGGTGTTCGTCGCCGAACCCGCCGACGCGATCGCGACCCGGTTGGCCGCCGAGATGATGAGCGTCGGCAGTCTGGCCTTCTTCGAGGTGGACGCGGCGCTGCGCCCCGAGGGCAAGCAGGGTGCGCTGGTGCGCACCCTGGAGTCGCACCTCGCCTACTACAAGCGGTGGGCGCGCACCTGGGAGTTCCAGGCGCTGCTGAAGAACCGTCCGATGACGGGCGATCTCGAGCTCGGGCGCCAGTACCGCGACGCGGTGATGCCGATGGTCTGGACCGCCTCGGAGCGGCCCGATTTCGTCGCCGACGTGCAGGCGATGCGCCGCCGCGTGGAAGACCTGGTGCCCGCCGACCTGCGGGAACGCGAACTCAAACTCGGGCACGGCAGCCTGCGCGATGTCGAATTCGCCGTGCAGCTGCTGCAATTGGTGCACGGCAGGGTGGACGAGTCGCTGCACGTGCAGGGCACCGTGGAGGCGCTGACCGCGCTCGCCGCGGGCGGCTACGTCGGCAGGGACGACGCCGCGAATCTCACCGCCTCCTACGAATTCCTGCGGCTGCTCGAACATCGGTTGCAGTTGCAACGGCTCAAGCGCACCCACACACTGCCCGCGGTCGATGACGAGGAGGGCATGCGCTGGCTGGCTCGCGCCTCCCACATCCGTCCCGACGGCAGGCAGGACGCGGTCGGCGTGCTCGGCTCCGAGATCCGCCGGAACGCGGTGCGGGTGCGGCGATTGCACGCGAAGCTGTTCTACCGGCCGCTGCTGGACGCGGTGGCGCGGATGGATTCCGACGCGCTGCGGCTGAGCCCGGACGCCGCCGTCCGGCAGCTGGCCGCGCTCGGCTACGCGGCGCCGGAGAACGCGCTCGGCCATCTCAAGGCGCTCACCGGCGGGGTCTCGCGCAAGGGTCGCATCCAGGCGCTGCTGCTGCCCACCCTGCTCGAATGGCTCGGTGACACACCGAATCCCGACGCGGGCCTGCTCGCCTACCGCCGGGTGTCGGAGGGGCTGGCCGATCAGATCTGGTTCCTGCGCGAACTGCGCGACGAGGGCGCGATCGCGCAGCGGCTGATGATCGTGCTCGGCTCCTCGGAATACCTGCCCGATCTGCTGATCAACGCGCCGGAAACGATCCGCATGTACGCCGACGGACCCGGCGGTTCGCTGCTGCTGGTCCCGCAGCCGGAGGACGTCGCGCGCGGCATCCTCATGGCGGCGTCCCGTTACGAGGACCCGAAACGCGCTGTGGCGGCCGCCCGTTCGCTGCGCAGGCACGAACTCGCCAGGGTCGCCTCGGCCGATCTGCTCGGCATGCTCGAGGTTCCGCAGGTGTGCCAGGCGCTGTCGTCGGTGTGGGTGGCGGTGCTGGAAGCCGCGCTCTCGGCGGTGATCCGGGCGACCGAGGCGGAGAGCGGAGCGCCAGCGCCCGCCGACTTCGCGGTGATCGGGATGGGCAGGCTCGGCGGGATGGAGCTCGGCTA
The DNA here is from genome assembly GCF_001613365.1 of Nocardia xishanensis NBRC 101358. Taxonomy (GTDB): domain Bacteria; phylum Actinomycetota; class Actinomycetes; order Mycobacteriales; family Mycobacteriaceae; genus Nocardia; species Nocardia xishanensis. The sequence goes on along the minus strand of NZ_BDCF01000010.1, from coordinate 91,226 downwards.
CGGCTCCGACGCCGACGTGCTGTTCGTCTGCGATCCGCGTCCCGGCGAGGACGAGACCAAGGCCGTGAAATGGGCCATCGGCGTCGCCGAGAAGGTGCAGCGGATGCTTGGCGCGCCGAGCACAGACCCGCCGCTGCATGTCGACGCGGGACTGCGGCCGGAGGGACGCAACGGCGCGCTGGTGCGCACCCTCGCGGCCTACCGCGCCTACTACGAACAGTGGGCCCAGCCGTGGGAGGTGCAGGCGCTGCTGCGTGCCCACCAGATCGCGGGCGATCAAGAGCTCGGACTGCGCTTCCTGCACGTCATCGACAAGGTGCGTTACCCGGCGGGCGGTGTCTCGGCGGAGGCGGTGCGCGAGATCCGGCGCATCAAGGCCAGAGTCGACGCCGAACGCCTGCCGCGCGGCGCGAACCCCGCGACGCACACCAAGCTCGGCCGTGGCGGCCTGGCCGACATCGAGTGGACCGTGCAGCTCATGCAGCTGCGCCACGCCCACGAGGTGCCCGCGCTGCACAACACCTCCACCCTGGAAACGCTCGACGTCATCGAAGAGACGAAGCTGCTCGACGCCGAGGATGTCGCGCTGCTGCGCGACGCCTGGCTCACCGCGACCGAGGCGCGCAACGCCCTGGTCCTGGTGCGCGGCAAGGCCACCGATCAGCTGCCCGGCCCCGGCCGCCTGCTCTCGGCGGTCGCGCGAGTGGCGGGTTGGCGCAACGACGACGGCAGCGAGTTCCTCGACAACTACATGCGCGTCACGCGGCGCGCGAAAGCGGTGGTGGAGCGCGTCTTCGGGGGCTGAGCGCGTCCTACGCCGCCGGCGGATGCCCCGTCACGCCCACCGCAGCCGACAGTGATGCGAACCTGCGCGTTCGGCGACGGCGAGTGGAGGAATTGTGCGGATCCTGTGGCGTTATGGACCGCGCAAGCTTTTCGCAGGCGAGCCCGCCTAGGGTCGATCGCATGCGTGTATGGGTGAACCGGGTGCTGCTCGGTCTCGGGTGGTGCGCCCTGGCCGTCGGAATCGTGGGCGTCGTGTTGTATTTCAGCACCTGGCAACGGCAGATGCCGGTGCTCGTCGCTTCCGGGGCGTCGTATCTGATGCTCGGCGCGATGGTCGGGTTGCTGTTGTTCGTCGTCGCACGGGGGTGGCGAAGCGCGGCGGCCGCGGGAGTCGTCGCGGTCGCGGTGCTGTGGACGCAGCTGCCGTTGTTCGTGGCGGACGGGCGCGCCGCGAGCGGCCCGGAGATCCGGGTGCTCCAGTCGAATCTGCTGTTCGGCGGCGCCGACCTGCCCGTGGTGGTGCGCGAGGTGCGCGAGCGCCGCGTGGACGTGCTCACGCTCGAGGAGCTGACGTCCGAAGCGGCCGCGCGGCTCACTACAGAACTGGCGGGCGAGCTCCCGTACCACTACCTGGAACCGGGGACCTGGGGATCGGGCAGCGGCATCTTCAGCCGATACCCGTTGCGCGACACCAGGAAATACGACGGCTTCGTGATGGCGAATCTCTCGGCGACGATGGAGCACCCGCAGCGCGGTCCGGTCGCCGTCTACGCCTTCCACCCGATGCCGCCGCCGCTGGATTTCGCCGCATGGAGCGCGGAGATGAGACAGATCCGTGAAATCCTCGACGCGCAAGCCGGTCCCGCACTCGTCGGCGCGGATTTCAATGCGACACGCGATCATTCGGCCTTCCGCGATCTGGTCGGCGGCCGATTCGACTCCGCCGCCGATCTCGCGGGCGCGGGCCCGCTGCCCACCTATCCGACCGACCGGCCATGGGGACCGGTGATCGGTATCGACCACATCCTGGTCGCCGGCGGCACCGCGGAACAGATGGAGAGCCTGTCCATCCCGGGATCGGATCACCGCGCGGTGTTCGCCGTGCTGCGGCTCGAGGCCTGACCGGCGCGGACCCTCGTGCTGTTCGCACGTCCCGAATCCACGCCTCACACAGGCGATGCCTATGTGGGGCGTGCGGAGTGTGCGTGGCATTCACCCGGCGCGAAGGTGGTTGCGCGCCGCGATTCCTGGGCGGTGGTGGGCTCCGATGCCTAACCGAGGGCGCCCCAACGCGATACGCGCGTAGGGATGTCAGCGATTACCATGTGAACGCTCGACCGGCGGTGTGGGTAGACCACCGTCCGGCGGCGGCGCGGGCGAGGGCCCGCAGGACCGGGGAGGAAGACCTGATGAGGACCAAACGGCTGCGGTTCGCCGCGATCGCGGTGCTGACGGTGGTCGGCGCTGCGCTCACGGGCTGCGCTAGCTCACAGACCACGACGAGCTCGGCGGGCGTCACCGCCGCCGATCCGGACAACCCGTGGGTGGTGGCGGGCGCGGCGACCAGCACCGGCCCGAGCGGCCCGCGTCCCGGCGTGCCCGACGCGCCGCTGACGGCGGAGAACGGCGACGGCGGACGGGTCGACCGGCTCGCCCTCAACGCCATCGCCGACATCGAGGAGTACTGGAAGGTCGAGTACGCCAAGACTTTTCCAGGCGCATTCAAGCCGGTGGACAAGTACATCTCCTGGGACGCGCGCGCCCCCAAGGAGCAGTCGGTGAAATTCTGCAAGGCCGACACCTACAAGCTGGTCAACGCGGCCTACTGCGGGCTCGACCACACCATCGGCTGGGACCGCAGGGTGCTGCTTCCGCTGCTGGAGGACAAGTACGGCCCGATGTCGGTGGTGATGGTGCTCGCGCACGAGTACGGGCACGCCATCCAGGGGCAGGCCAAGATCGCCGGGCTGTTCACCGGCGCGCTGGTCAAGGAGCAGCAGGCCGACTGCCTGGCGGGTGTTTTCCTGCGGCATGTCGCCGAGGGCGACGCGGCGCACTTCACCATGAACATGACCGACGGACTGGACGGCGTGCTCGGCGCCACCATCGCGGTGCGCGACACCGATCCCAGCGACCCCGACAACGTGCACGGTTCGGCGTTCGAGCGGGTGACCGCCGTGCAACTCGGCTACACCGAGGGCGCCGAGGCCTGCAAGAGGATCGACAAGAAGGAGATCAAGCAGCGTCGCGGCGACCTGCCGGTGACCTTCGAGGTGGACGACGAGGAGAGCCAGCAGCTTCCGGTGGACCAGGTCTCGCTGACCAGCGTGAGCCAGGCGCTGGCCAAGACCTTCCCGCTCGCCGCGGCACCGAAGTTCGACTACTCCGGTGTGGTGCGCAACTGCTCGAAGGTGACCGCCACCGAACCGGTCTCGTACTGCCCCAGCACGAACACGATCGGCACGAACATACCGAAACTGGCCGAGCGCGGCGGCCCGCTCGACGGCGACGGCGAGCCGCTGTCCGCGGTCGTGCAGGGTGACTACAACGCGTTCGTCGTGTTCGTCTCCCGCTACATGCTCGCCGTGCAGCAGGAGCGCAAGCTCTCGCTGACCGGTGCGGAGACCGCGGGCCTGCGCACCGCCTGCCTCAGCGGCGCCTTCACCACCAAGCTGAGCGAGCCGACCAGCGACCCCCGCCTCTCGGCGAACGACCTCGACGAGGCCGTCTCCGGACTGCTCGCCGATGGGCTGGCCGCCGCCGACGTGGACGGCAAGGTGGTGAAGAGCGGCTACCAGCGGCTCGAGGCGTTCCGCACCGGCGTGCTCGACGGCGAGCAGGCCTGCATGACCAAGTTCAAGTGACCGGGTCCGCCGCGGCCGGAGCTATTCGGCCGCGGCGGGCAGCGCGCGCAGCGAACTGAGCGTGGTCGCCAGCGCTCGGGCGGCCTCGGCGCCCTTGGTCACGAAGTGCCCGGTGAAGTAGTCGACGTGCTCGCTGTGCTCGTGGAAGTGGTGCGGGGTGAGCACGACGGAGAAGACCGGCACGTCGGTGTCCAGCTGCACGCGCATCAGTCCGTCGATCACGGCGGAGGCGACGAAATCGTGCCGGTAGATGCCGCCGTCGACGACCAGCGCGGCCGCCACGATCGCGGAGTACTCACCGGTCTGGGCGAGCCGCTTGGCGTGCAGCGGGATCTCGAACGCGCCCGGCACCTCGAAGACGTCGATGGTGGCTGGGTCGAAGCCGAGGTCGGTGTATTCGGCGGTGAAGCCCTCCAGGGCCTTGCCGACGATCGAGCTGTGCCAGGTGGCGCGGATGAACGCGACGGATCCGGTCGATGTGGTTCCCATGACCGGATCCTACGGCTCGGTGAGGTGCGCCTCCAGCCATGTGACCACGTCGGTGAGCACCCGGTCCTGCTCCGGCTCGTTGAAGATCTCGTGGTAGAGGCCTTCGTAGCGGATGACGGTCAGGTCCTTCGAAGCCGCGCCGCGCTCGATCAGGTCCGTGCTCGACGGTGCGGCGAGCGCGTCCTCGGTGCCGTGCAGCACCAGCAGCGGGACGGTGAGCTTGTCCAGCCGCCGCTTGACCGTCTCGGTCCCGTTGAGGATCTCGGTGCCGGTGCGGGCCGGGAGCTTGCCGCGATAGACCAGCGGGTCGGCGTCGTAGGCGGCGACCACCGCGGGATCGCGACTGATCATCGACGAATCCAGCGTCAGCACACCGAGATTCGGCGTCAGCCGGGACAGCACCGGCGCCAGCAGTCGCTGCACCGGGTTGACGACCGGGATGTCAAGCGGCGGGGCGGAGAGCACGATGCCCGCCACGTCGATCGGCGCCCGAGTGGCCAGATACAGCGTGATCAAGCTGCCCATCGAGTGCGCGAGCAGGAACTTCGGCACGCCGGGCTGTTCACGGGCGGCGATGTCGAGCATGCCCTCGACATTGTCCGCGGAGCCCGCCATGGAGCCGATGTTCGCCTTGCTGCCCGCGGACTTGCCGTGGCCGAGGTGATCGAGCGCGTAGACCGCGAACCCGGCGTCGGCCAGCCGCTTTCCGACGTGACCGTACCGGCCGGAATGCTCGGCGACGCCGTGCACCAGCACGACCACCGCCTTGGCCGCGGTCTCGGGAAGCCATGCGCGCCAAGCGATCCGGCTGCCCGTGCCCTCGAAATGACCGTCCTCGATGCGGGTCACCTGCGCTCCTCTCGGGTAGAACCATGCGCGAGTTCCTCGATCAACCGCCGATTGAACTCGATGAGCCGAGCGTAGTTCACCCGGGAGATGCGCTCGTCGGTTCCGTGGATTGTCGCCAGGTCGTCCTGGGTCAGCACGATCGGCGCGAAGTTGCACCGGGTGGCCGCGAGATCGTCGTAGTGGCGCGAGTCGGTGGCGCCGGGCACGAGACCGGTGGTGACCGCGATGCCGGGGACGACGGTCTCGGCCAGCCGGGCGACCAGCTCGAACGCGGGGCCGGGCGCGGTGGTCCGCGACGGTTCCGACGACATCCCGACCAGCTCCACCTGCACGCCGGGATCGCGAATCACCCTGCGGCAGTGCGCGAGCACCCCGGCCACCGAATCGCCGGGCAGGATGCGGAAGTTCACCAGCGCCTCGGCGCGCTGCGGCAGGACGTTCGCCTTCACGCCGCCGCTGATGACGGTGGGGGCGGTGGTGGTGCGCACAAGCGCCTCGGTCTGCGGGCGGGCGGCCATGATCCTGGTGATCATCGGCCCGGCGAGAGCGGCGATGCCGAGCAGCCGCCTGCGAGTCTCCGGCATCACCGCGCGCAGCCGGGTGAGCATGTCGGCGATCACCGGGGTCAGCCGCAGCGGCATCGGATGGTCCTGGATGCGCCCCACCGCCCTGGCGATCCGGCCGACCGCGGTCTGCCTGCCCGGCATCGAGGAATGCCCTCCGGTCTCCTGCACCCGGAGCCGCACTGTGGCATAACCCTTCTCGCCCAGCATGATCGAGGCCACCGGCAGGTCGACGCCGTCGGCGACGCCCTCGGTGATCACGCCGCCCTCGTCGAGCAGCAGCTCCGCGTGCACGCCGTGCCTACGCAGATGGTCCGCCATCCGGACGGCGCCCGCGTCGCCGAAGATCTCCTCGTCGTGCCCGAAGGCGAGGTAGAGGGTGTGCCGGGGGCGCACGCCTTCGGCAAGCGCGGACTCCACCGCCTCCAGGATGGCGATCAGCCTGCTCTTGTCGTCGATGGCGCCGCGACCCCAGACGAACTCGTCGTCCACCACGCCGTCGAAAGGCGGATGGGTCCAGCGTCGCGCGTCGTCGACCGGCACCACGTCCTGGTGGGCGAGCAGGATCGCGCAGGCAGGTCCCGGTTCGACGCCGGGCCAGCGATAGAGCCTGCTGTGCCCGAACAGCTCGAGCTCGAGTTCGGCGTGCACCAGCGGGAACGAGCGCTCCAGGTGCGCGGCGAGCTGCTCGAAGGCGGCGTCGGCGGCGCCGGTCGAGTCCTCGGTGGACACCGTGGCGCAGCGCAGCGCCGCCGCGAGCCGCTCGGCGACGCGGTCGTCGACCCCGGCGGGGGTGGTCGCGGGCGTCATCGGGCACCGGTCGGGGGCGGCGTGTTCGTGAGCATCACTGCATTCTTCAACACGCGCGTCGGCGAACGGGACGGGTTGGTCGGTGCTGCCGTGGTGGACGGCCCGCTTCGTCACCCTGAAGTCGGAAGGTCGACGGCGGTCGCCGGGTCGTTCATGATGTCGGGGCCCAGCTGGAAGCTCTTCTCGACGCGCCACCTCGCGTGCATGTCGGGTGTCCCGCCGGTGAGGTCGGGGCTGCGCGGGGTGGTGAGCACGGGCAGCTCCAAGCGTGCGGCGTGCACGGTGACGGCGGCATTGCTCGGCGCGTGCGACCAGACGTCGTCGATCACGTCGGTGATCTTCGCGCCGAGCCGATGGCCCGTGGCGAGCGGCCAGTCCTGGGCCAGCAGCCGGAGCTCGACCTCGGGCCGCACCGGTGCGATGCCGCGGGTGACGATGGTGGCGCGTCCGTCCGGCGCGATGTCGTAGAGCTCGACACCGACGGTCGCCGATTCCGGACCGGTGAGTCGCAGCGCGGCCGTCGCCATGCCGGACAGATGCGTCTGCTCCGCCAACGGCTGTGACACCGACCAGATCTCGCGATCCCGGCCGGGCAGCAGGCCGCGGTCGGTGTAGGAGCCGGTCCGCAGTTGCACCGCTACGCGGGTCGAATCCGTTGGCGGCCAGGAGGTTTCGGCCCGCCAGCCGCCGTCGAACTGACCAACCCTGACCCGGGGGCCTGGCACCTCGACGTCCTTGCCGGCCACGTGCCGATCGAAGAACGCCATCAGCTCGCCGTCGAAAAACGGTGTGCCGCATTTGGCGTGGCAGTCGGTATGCCCCCACGGGCCGAACCAGGCGCGGTGTTCGCCGGGGCCGAGGCCCTGCCACATCTCGAAGACGCGGTCCGGCCGGGTGTTGGCGTCGAGGAAGCCCTGGCTGAGGAACAGCGGAATGGTGTTGCCGCGCAAATCGTCCACGAGGTCACGCTCGCGCCACCCGGGGTTGGCGGCGTCGTGGTCGGTGGTGAGGTCGACGTAGCGTTCGGCGCAGCCGGGCGGCATGCTCACCGCGTTCGCCTGATATTCGGGGGAGTCGCTCCAGTGCGCGGGGGTGGAGGCGATGGCGAGATGTTCCAAGCCGACCTGGTCGGCGGGCCGGATGCCGTTGTCCGTCACCGGTTTCCCGGAGAACTTCCACGAGACGCCGCGCATGTACAGGTACGAGTACGGGTCGACCACCGGTGCGAACGCGGCCACCGCCGCCAGTCCCTTCGGCTTCGCCGCGAGCGCGAGCATGCCCGTCCACGCCTCGTAGGAGGTGCCCGTCATGCCGACCCGTCCGGTCGACCAAGGCTGGGAAGCTGCCCATTCCACCGCGGTGACCACGTCCGACCGTTCGCCCGGTCCGCCGTAGTCCGGGCAGCCGTTCGAGCCGCCGAACCCGCGCAGATCCACCAGCACATAGGTGTAGCCCGCCCGCAGCGCGTCATCGACCGGCAGGTTCTCGACGGACGGGCCGCCCTCCGGCAGCGGGTGGGTCAGGTAGGCCAGGTGCGAGCGGTACGGGCTCACGGTGAGCAGCACCGGCGTCTTGGCGTCGTCGGTGAGGCCGGGCGGGCGCAGCACGTCAGCGTGTAGGCGGGTGCCGTCCGGTGCGGTCAGATAGGCCTGCCACCAGGTGAACGGCACGCCGGGCGGTTCGGCCGCCGCGGGCGTCGCCATACCCAGCGTCAACGCCACTCCGGCCGCCACCCGCGCCACCACAGAACCCACTCGCACCAGAGGACTATGGTGCGTCACCTGGGCCGCCGTCCAGCCCCGGAATGTGGGGTGCGATCGGCAGGCCCGCGGAGCCGCCATAAAGATTCGCCCGGTGTCTCAGGCAGGTCGGCGTATGATCGGGCTCTAGTGCGATCGACCGGGGGAAATATGACCGAGCCGGTGACCACGGATTGGGACCGATTCGTGCAGGCGCTGGCTCGCTGCCTGGCCCAACTACCCTCGCGCGCGACGCTGATCATCGCCGCGCCCGGCAACCGGTATGTCCAGTTCGTGCAGTTCGATATCAAGCTGTCCGCCGAGCTCGCGGGCAATCGCTATCTGGCCCAGCCGATGTCCGCCGACGACGAGCGGATGCTGCGCGAACTCGGTTGGCAGGCGCCGGTCTCCCGGCTCGAGATCGACAACTGGCAGCGCAGCCTGTTCTGGCCGCTGGCCGAGCCGGTCCTGGTCGAATTCGCCCGGTCGGTCGCTCTCGGCCTGCGACACGCGCTCGGCGTGCGCGCGCCCAGCGAGCTGCGCGCCATGGGCTGGACCGAGGCGTCCGGCGATCTGGATCTCACCGTCCTCGGGCTCGTCGTGAAGCCGAGCACCGACCACTGAGAACAGCGCCGAGCCCCCGCCACCTCGGATGGCGAGGGCTCGGGATCAGAGGCTTCAGCCGACCAGGTTCTTGCGCAATTTCAGGATCGTGCCCGGATCCAGGCCGAGGCCCTGGGTGAGGAACTTGCCGAAATCGCCGTAGCTCTGTTCCATCTGCTGGATGGCGGTGTCCAGGTAGACGTCGCGCACCTCCTGCAGCGGGATCAACAAGTCTGGGTTCTGCATCAGCCCAGCGCGTTTCACGTCCTCACGCAGCTTGGCATCGGCGGCGGCGCGGTACTGATTGGACAGCAGATAGTCCTGCCGAGCCGTGCCCTCCGGCACGCCGACGGCGCGCAGCACCACGTAGGTGAGCCAGCCGGTGCGGTCCTTGCCCGCCGTGCAGTGGTAGAGCGTGGCGCGGTCGGAGTTCGCCAGGTCGCGGATCGTCTGCCCGAAGGCGTTGCGCGAGGCCTCGTTCAGGAAACTGCGATACACCCCGGCCATGATCTGCTCGGCCCGCCCGTTGCCAAGCAACTCCTCCTGCTTCTGCGGATCCCGCGACTGGATCGCCTGCAACATCTGCTGGAACAAACCGGTGTCGTCGATCGGCCGAGCGACCGCCGAAACACCGGCGGGCAGCTTGTCCTTCCCCGCGAACTGCACCTCGGCTGGCGTTCGGAGATCCACCGCCGCACGCAGATTCAGCGTTCCCAGCTTCTGCACATCCGCATCGGTCAGCTTCTCCAGCGAATCGGCCCGAAACGCCTTGCCCGATTTGACCCGAGCCCCGTCATACGTCCAATAGCCTCCGATATCCCGAACATTGACGGCCCCCTGCAAGTCGATCCGGGTTGCCGACGCCTCCACCGTCGGCTCGGCCACCGCGCTCGGCGGAACAGGGGTGGAGACCAAGGCCAGCGCACTGAGCGCCGCACCGATGAGAGCAATGAATGAAATCTTCATGCCGGGCGACACTAGAACGTGTTCTAAGCGAGTTCTCAGGTTCGTCGCGGTCGACCCGGTCAGCGGGATTTACAACCCGCCCAACGGGATCCAGCGTTTGGGTGCGGCGGCCTCTTGGTGCCTCAGATCGACTGCCGGGATGGATTAGCGGTCAGTCGTAGTCCCCATCTCGTGCCCGGAGAGCTCGAAGTCGAGCACGCAGCTTGTCCAGATCGTCTGCTGTACTCGATCATGTACTCGTCGTCCGAATCGATGCCGCGGGTATCTTCGGCGCGCTCGGCGAAGTGCTCACGCAGCGCAAGCACGTGGGTGCTGCTGAATCCCCACCAGCTTTCCGCAAGACCACTCGTCTCGATTCGCGGTTCTAGCGGTGCTCGAGAATCGAGAGATACAGGCGGGTCGCGACGGCCTCGGCATCCTCGGTGCGCGGGTCGCTGTAAGTCTGGGCGCCCGCGAGGTTCGCGGCGTAAGTCCGGGCAGCGGCGGCGAGGACGGACATGAGGCCGGAGGATCGCTGAATGGGCGACTTCGCGGCCCACGCAAGAGTTCTCACCTCGGCGGGGAGCTCATGTTCGGCAGCGATCCGCAACGCCAGCTTGTCGACCTGACGGCCATCGTGCACACCGAAAAGCACCGGCGGAGCGAACCGTTCAGCCACCTGCCACCACCGCACGGTCTGGAATACATGAACGAGCCGATCGGCATGCTCATCGAGAAGCGCCGGATAGAAGTTGGGCACCAAACGCGCTTCCCGGAAATTCGCCGCCGTCTCGGCGCGGATGAGGTGATCGAGCTCGACCCGCGCCTCATCGGAGCCCACCGCGTACGACAGCTTCCGCCCTCCACCGAAGATCGCGTCAGCGCCACTGCCGGTGAGAATCGCACCGAGGTCGTCGATGATGCCGAGGCGGCGACGGGCAGCGAGAATCGGTATCCCAGCCGTGACTTCCCACAGTTCCGACGTACCGAGTCGCGCCATCACCTCCCGCGCAAGATCGACCACCTCGGCCGCAGAAAGCCGGATGACATCATGACGAAGCCCCAGCGCCTTCGCCACGACGGCCGCATTCGCCTCATCGGACTGTCCTTCGGTCACGACCGTAATCGCATTCGGTCTCGCGCCAAGCGAAACCGCCACGGCCGCAACATATATCGAATCCACGCCACCGCTGAGCAGAACAGCCGGTGCCCCGCCGAACCCGTCCAGCACCGCCGCGATACGTGAGCGAGCTTCAGCAGCAACGCTCTTCGCGGCTACCTCTGGATCAATGACAACCCGCGCCCCTGGATTCGGCTGCACGATCGCGTCACCGACCAGATCGGTGACGAACTGAAGCGGTTCGGAAGTCTGTGGCGCCCAATATGCTACGTCGGTCATGCCACCGTTCTAGCCGCACCGTGCCAGTCGGGGCTTATCGGCTCGTGGCAGAGGGGTGGATCTCGGTCCCGAAACGGGACGAGCCCTCCCGCACCGAAGTGCGGAAGGGCTCGAGACACCTTGCCGTACGACGGCTTACACGTCGAAGTAGAGCTCGAATTCGTACGGGTGCGGACGCAGGTTCACCGGAGCGATCTCCTGGGTGCGCTTGATGTCGATCCAGGTCTCGATCAGGTCCGGGGTGAAGACGTTACCTTCGGTGAGGTACTCGTGGTCCTGCTCGAGGCGGTCGATGACCGACGCCAGGCTGGTGGGGGCCTGCGGGATGTTCTTGGCCTCCTCCGGCGGGAGCTCGTAGAGGTCCTTGTCGACCGGGGCCAGCGGCTCGATCTTCTTCTTGATGCCGTCCAGGCCGGCCATCAGCATGGCGGCGAAGGCCAGGTACGGGTTGCCCGAGGAGTCCGGCGCGCGGAACTCGATGCGCTTGGCCTTCGGGTTGTTGCCGGTGACCGGGATGCGGACCGCCGCGGAGCGGTTGCGCTGCGAGTACACCAGGTTGATCGGGGCCTCGTAGCCCGGAACCAGACGGTGGTAGGAGTTCACGGTCGGGTTGGTGAACGCAAGCAGCGACGGCGCGTGGTGCAGGATGCCGCCGATGTAGTGACGCGCCATGTCCGACAGACCGCCGTAGCCGGCCTCGTCGTGGAACAGCGGCTTGCCGTCCTTCCACAGCGACTGGTGCACGTGCATGCCCGAGCCGTTGTCACCGAAGAGCGGCTTCGGCATGAAGGTGACGGTCTTGCCTTCCTGCCACGCGGTGTTCTTCACGATGTACTTGAACAGCTGCAGGTCGTCGGCAGCGTGCAGCAGGGTGTTGAAGCGGTAGTTGATCTCCGCCTGGCCCGCGGTGCCGACCTCGTGGTGGCCGCGCTCGAGCTCGAAGCCCGCGTTCTGCAGGTTGGTCGAGATCTTGTCGCGCAGGTCGACGTAGTGGTCGTACGGCGCGACGGGGAAGTAACCACCCTTGTTGCGGACCTTGTAGCCGCGGTTCAGGGTGCCGTCCGGGTTGAACTCCGCGCCGGTGTTCCAGGAGCCGGAGATCGACTCGATCTCGTAGAACGCGCCGTTCATGTTCGACTCGTAACGGATCGAGTCGAAGACGTAGAACTCGGCCTCGGGGCCGAAGTACGCGGTGTCGGCGATGCCGGTCGACCGCAGGTACTCCTCCGCCTTGCGCGCGATGTTGCGCGGGTCACGCGAGTAGGCCTCGCGGGTGAACGGGTCGTGGACGAAGAAGTTCAGGTTCAGCGTCTTCGCGGCGCGGAACGGGTCGATACGCGCGGTGGAGTAGTCGGGGAGCAGGAGCATGTCCGACTCGTCGATCGACTGGAAGCCGCGGACGGACGAACCGTCGAACGCTAGACCCTCTTCGGCGAGGTCAGCCGTGAAGGCCTTGGCCGGGATCGAGAAGTGCTGCTGCACACCGGGAAGATCGCTGAAGCGGATATCGACGTACTCGATGTCCTCTTCCTTGATGTACTGGATGACCTCATCGGCCGTGCTGAACGTCACTTGTTCTCCTTACGGATCGGTTCCCAGCCAGTGTCGATTGCATGGGTTCGTCGCGACCAGACGCTATGGATGCGGTGTTTCCCTACAGTCAAGGCTGTGTTTCGCCAGTGTTACACGTGCGGCTGGTCGGGTGGCGATGGCCACCCTGTCTCGCCAAGCATGGTAGTCCTGTCGTTCGCGACGCTTCCTGTGAGGCTGAACTCCTCTTATGCGGTGCTGGGCGCGGGAGAGTTGCCGCCTATTCTGGAGGCCATGGCGCGTATCACCGGATCCTGGCTTTCCGGACCCTCTGCGGACCCCGGGGACTCGGCTACGTCCGAGTTTCCCGGCGAACTTCTCGGGCTTCCCCGCGAGGGAGCGGGCTCGCTGGCCGGGATGGGCCGCCGGATCGCGGCGCTGTTCGTGGACTGGATGATCGCGGTCGGCATCTCCGCGCTGATCGTGCGCGGTGTGAACGCGAACCTTCCGCTGCTCATCTGGTTCGTCATCGGCGTTGCCGCGGTGTCGCTGTTCGGCTTCACGCCGGGGCAGTACTTCCTCAGGTTGCGAGTCATCCGGATCGACGCGGCCGCGCCGGTCGGCTTCGTGCGGGCGTTGGCGCGCCAGGTACTGCTGATTTTCGTGGTGCCCGCGCTGTTCACCGACGGAGACGGGCGCGGTATGCACGACCGGGCGACGGGGACCGCGTTGGTCAAGTCGCGGTAGGACCGCGGGCAGCCGGGACGCGCTGGAGACGATTTGTCCTGGGGCGTCACCCGAGTCGCGGTAGGACCGGGAAGCCGGGACTGCGCAGGTCAACCCTCGCTAGAGCGGCGCGTCGGGAAGGCGCTGGTCGAGTCGAGACGGAACCGCCGCCGCTCGAACGCGGCGGTCGGATCGGGCGTTGCCACGAGCCTGCTGGCTGAACCCGCCGCGGTGAGCATGGTGGGCCGTGGTGAGCGCAGTGGAAGGCCTCTCAGGCCGCCTGCCCTCAGCTTTCCTGCTCCCAGGGAGCGAGCAACTCCCGGGTGAACATGCCGCCCACCGCGATCGAGCGGAGAGAAGTGGTGGTTCGACGCGGCGAGTCGACCGCCATTCCTCTCCGCTCGATTTACTCGAGCCACGCGAACGTGGCGACAGGGCCCTAGCGAACCGTCCGCCCCAGGAAGTCGCGAATCAGTACGGCGATCTCGTCCCCGTGGGTCTCCAAGGCGAAGTGCCCAGCATCGAGGAGGTGCATCTCCGCGTCCGGAAGGTCGCGAAGGTAAGCGCGGGCGCCTTCGGCCCCGAAGATCTCGTCGTGTTCGCCCCAGGTGATCAGCACGGGCGGCCGATGCTCGGCGAAGTACTTCTGGAAAGCGGGGTAGGAGTCCAGGTTGAACTGGTAGTCCCAGAAGAGCTGAAGCTGGATCTCCTTATTGCCAGGACGGTCGAGGTAACTCTGGTCCAGGGTCCAGGTGTCGGGACTGACACGGTCGCGACGGTCCTCGGGAACGCCGTGCAGGTACTGCCATTCCGTGGCGTCGAGTTCGAGGAGCTTGCGCACCTCGCCTTCGTTGGCGGCGCGGTCCTTCGCGTGCGCGAAGAGGATGTCCCAGAACGGCGTGAACCCCTCGAGGTAGGCGTTGCCGCTCTGCGTGATGATCGCGGTGACTCGCTCCGGCTGGCGGCTCGCGATGCGCAGTCCGATCGGGGCGCCGTAGTCCTGGATGTAGAGGGCGAAGCGGTCGATGCCGAGGGTGTCGAGGAGTTCGGCGGTGATCTCGGTGAGCTTGTCGAAGCTGTAGTCGAATTCGTCGACGCGCGGCATGGACGACCGGCCGAAGCCGATGTGGTCGGGAGCGATCAGGTGGTAGGCGTCGCCGAGGTCGCGGAGCAGATTGCGGAACATGGCCGAGCTGCTGGGGAATCCGTGCAGCAGGACCAGGGTGGGGTTCGCGGGATCGCCCGCCTCCCGATAGAAGACGGTGAGGCCCTGGATCTGGGCGGTCCGGTGGTGGACGACAGTCATGACTTCTCTCCTAGGGTCGATGTCGAACATGGCTAACCATTCAAATTAGTTTGAACAGTTAGATACGAGTCCGCTCTTCCCGCTTCGGAGAGGTTTTTTCCACGGCCGCGGCAGCTGCCCGCCTGACCAGGCACATCCCGAAAAAGACGAAGGCCCGCGTCCCGGAATGTGGGACGCGGGCCTAGCGTAAGCCGTTCTCAGCGCCTGCGAATCGTGCGCTGCACACCGCGCATCTTGGCGCCCGCGGGCATCGGACCCTTGGGCAGCGCGGGCCCGCTGCGCGAGCTGAGGGCGGCGAGCCTGCCCTCGATGTTGTCCATGCGCTTGGTGTCGATGTTGCGCGGCAGCTTGGTCAGGTAGCGCTGGAGTTCCTTCAGCGGGACCTGCCCCTCCTCGTTGCCGACGATGACGTCGTAGATCGGGGTGTCGCCGATGAGCCGCGCGGTCCGCTTCTTCTCCTGGGCGAGCAGCGACTTGAGCCGCTGTGGTGAACCCTCGCCGACGAAGATCACGCCGGGCAGGCCGATCACCCGGTGCACCGCGTCCAGCTGGGTGGTCGCCGCGACGCCGTTGCTGACCCGCCACTTGCCCTGAAGGTTGTCGAGCACCCACGCGGCCGCGCCCGCCTGACCCTCGGCCTTGGCGTAGACGTTCTTCTGCACGCGACGGCCGAAGACGATGAACGCCACCAGCACGCCGAGCAGGATGCCGATCGGAAGCAGGAACCACTGCAGATCGAAGATCAGCCCGATGACCAGGAACAGCAGGGTGATGCCGAGCACCGCGCCGATCATCAGGGGCAGCAGGAGCTTGTCTTCCTTGCGCTGCATCTGGAACGCCTGCCAGAGCTGCTGGCGCCGCTCCTTCGACGCCTGCTTGCGCGCCGCCTTCGCCGCGGCCTTCGCTTCCTTCGACGGGTTACCGCCCTTGCCTGCTGCCATGTGTTTCAGAATAGTGGCCGCCGAGCTCAGCATTTGCGCCGGGACAGGCGACAGTTTCGAAGGGTGATCAGCCTTTGCTGTTTTCCCGGAGCGCACCGGCGAGCTGCGAGGGCATCGGCTCATGGCGCGCGTAGGTCCTGCTGAAATCACCGGTCCCGTGCGAGAGCGAACGCAGGTCGATCGCGTAGCGGCTGAGTTCCAGCTCGGGCACCTCGGCGCGGATCCGCGTGCGCCCGGTCCCGTGCGGTTCGGTGCCCAGCACCCGTCCACGACGGCTCGACAGATCGCTCAGCACCGGCCCGAGGTAGTCGTCGGAAACCACGACCCAGACCTCGGCGAACGGCTCCAGCAGATCGATGCCCGCCGTGGCCGCCGCCTCGCGCAGCGCCAGCGCGCCCGCGGTCTGGAACGCGGCATCGGACGAGTCGACCGAATGCGCCTTACCGTCGAACAGCGTGACCCGCACGTCCACCAGCGGATATCCCGCGGCGACTCCGCGCGCCGCCTGCGCGCGCACGCCCTTCTCCACCGAGGGGATGAACTGGCGCGGCACCACACCGCCGACCACCTTGTCCACGAACTCGATTCCCGAGCCACCGGGTAGTGGTTCCACCTCGATCTCGCACACCGCGAACTGCCCGTGCCCGCCGGACTGCTTCACGTGCCTGCCGCGCGCTTTCGCGCTGCCCGCGAACGTCTCTCGCAGCGCGACCTTGTGATCGACGGTGTCCACCTGCACGCCGAACCGGGTGCGCAGCCGCTCCAGCGCGACATCACGATGCGCCTCGCCGAGGCACCACAGCACCAATTGGTGTGTCTGGCTGTTGTTTTCCACGCGCAGGGCGGGATCCTCCGCCGCAAGCCGGGCCAGACCTTGTGAGAGCTTGTCCTCGTCGGCCTTGCTGTGCGCTTGAATCGCGATGGGCAACAAGGGATCCGGCATCGGCCAAGGCTCGATCACCAGCGGTTTTCCGGTGCCGGACAGTGTGTCGCCGGTTTCGGCGTGGCCGAGTTTGGTGACGTAGGCGATGTCGCCGGCGATGGCCTCGCCCAGCGGGCGCTGCTGCTTGCCGAAGGGCGCCGTCACCGAACCGACGCGCTCGTCCACGTCGTGGTCGGGATGTCCGCGCTCGGCCAGCCCGTGTCCACAGACGTGCACGGTGTCGTCGGCATGCAGAGTGCCGGAGAAGATCCGCACCAGCGACACCCGGCCCACATAAGGGTCGGAAGCGGTGCGAATGACCTCCGCGGCCAGCGCGGCCTTCGGGTCGCAGGCGAGCGGGGTCGGCGCGGCGCCGTTGGTCGCCGGGGCCGCAGAGACGACGTGTTCGGTCGGAGCGGGAAAACCGCCTGTGATCAGGTCGAGCAGCTCCATCGTTCCCAGACCCTGCCGCGCGCCCTCCGGCGCGGGTGCGCCGAACAGCACGGGATGGAAACTGCCGCGAGCCACCGCGCGCTCCAGATCGCCGACCAACGTGTCCAGTTCTATGTCCTCGCCGCCGAGGTAGCGCTCCATGAGCGACTCGTCCTCGCTCTCGGCGATGATGCCTTCGATGAGCCGATTGCGCGCCTCTTCCAGCTCCGCGGCCTGCTCCGGCGACGGCTCGCCGCGCACTCCTTCACCGGAGGCATAGTCGGCCACGCAGTTGGGCAGCAACTCGATCAGCCCCGTGACCGGCCGATGCCCGTCAACGCCGCGCGGCCCGTACACCGGCAGATGCAGCGGCAGGATGTTCTCCGACGCCCCGCCGCCGAGCACCTCCCGGCACGTCTGCACCATCTCCTCGAAGTCCGCGCGCGCGGTGTCCAGGTGCGTGATGACGATCGCGCGCGGCATGCCGACGGCCGCGCACTCCTCCCACAGCGCACGCGTCGCCCCGCTCACCCCCTCCGCGCCCTCTGCCGCCGAGATGACGAACAGCGCCGCGTCCGCCGCGCGCAACCCCGCCCGCAGCTCGCCGACGAAATCCGCGTATCCCGGGGTGTCGACCAGGTTGACCTTCATCTCCTGCCACGCCAGCGGCACCACCGACACCTGCACGGACCGGTGCTGCCGATGTTCGATCTCGTCGTAGTCCGACAGCGACGTGCCGTCCTCCACCCGCCCCGCGCGATTCACCGCGCCTGTCGTCAGCGCCATCGCCTCGACCAGCGTCGTCTTCCCCGCCCCGCTGTGACCGACCAGGACCACGTTCCGAATGCGTTCCGGCCGATCCACCGTCACTGCTCTGCCGTTGCCCCCGGCAGGTCCACTCGATTTGTCCACCATGTGTCACGCTTCCTCGCCTCGACACCGCGGTTATATCGAGCTTCCCACCATCGGTAGCCGTGCGTCCACGAATCGGGGGGAGAAGGGCGATGAGCTGGCCGGACGGGCCGCAGATCCCGCGGTGGTCGCACAAGATCGACTCGGTGATCGCGGGATCTCGATGGAACCGATCGGACGGCGGTCGTGTCAGAGGAAGAAGGCGAGACCCACAACGTCGTGAGCTGCGCGTCGCCTGCAGTGACGTAGGAGTTCGAGGAGGAGGGGTTGATGGAGGTATTGGATCCGAGCCGTGCCGCGGAGGACATCGCACGCATAGCAGCGGATTTCGAGCGTCAGGCCAAGAGTTTCGAGCAGTTGCGCGAGCGGATGGCGACGCTGACGGTCACCGAGACCAGTCGCGATGGGCGAATCGGTGTGACGGTGGACAACAACGGCGTGCCTACCGACATCGCGCTCGCCGCCGGCACCCGCGGCATGGACCCAGCGGTGGTCTCGGCCGAGATCATGTCGTGCCTGCGGCGGGCCCAGGCGACGTTACGCACCCAGGTCGCGCAGACCGTGAACGACACCGTGGGCGAGGATCCGGCGGGCACGGCGATCGCCGATCAGTATGCGCAGCGCTTTCCGAAAGCTGGACGAACATCGCCAACGAACTCACCAGCATGAGCGAAACCTGGAAGAACGGTCTGGAGAAGGACATCGCGACTTGGACCGGTAACGCGGGGGACGCATACCGGAACCGTGCCACCGACATGATCGATCAGATCCTCGGAGCCGGCGGGGTCGCGGCCAGCCTCGGGGAGGCGATGCAGATCGTGGCGGACATCGTCAAGACGTTCCGCAAGATGGTGCAGGACATCCTGGCCAGCCTGCTGGGCGCTCTGATCGGTTACACGATCGAACTCGCACTCACGCTGGGCGGCGGGGCCGCGCACGTCATCGCGTCGGTGTACGGACGGTTCGCGCGTGACGGTTTCAAGATCTCGATGCTGCTCGTCGAGATGGCCAGCGCCTTCAAAGACGTGAACACCCTCATGCAGGCCGTCATGGGTGTCATCAACGCCCTCCTCGGCAAGCAGAATCAGCCGCAGACCGCGTAGCCGAGACCTCGCAGGTATGTGCCTCGAGCAGCCTGTGCATATGGAGAGATGAAACCCTGATGAGCTACGAACAACAGCCCGGTGCGCGCTTCGGAACACCCGGCACTGGTTCCTCCGCGGGTGCCCCGCCGACCGGACCGTCGGGTCACAACGGCGCTGTCGGGTATCCCGGGCACAACATGCCGCCGCACAGCGGGATTCAGCCGCAGCACGGATTCTCTGGTGTCCCGCCGCACGGTAGCGCGTACATGGCCCCGCCGCCCGGCACCATCGGCCCGCACGGGTTCCTGCTGAAGCACGGGACCGCCGTCGATCCGGTCGACGCTTATCGTCCGGGGCGAGGTGAGACGGGAATCCTCCTGGATGCTCGATACTTTCGATGGTGGATCGCCGCCAACGCATACGCGTCCGCCCACCCACGGATTTTCGTGGATGGTGTCGAGGTGCCGGATGTGGCTTGGGGGAGGACGCACATCCCAATGACACCTGGCCTGCACCACGTCGAAGTCTCGACCAGTAAGCCGAAGTGGTGGTACGAATGGATCTTTCAGGCGTGGGTGCGGGATATGGGGTTCGCCGATACGGTGGTCCCTGTCGTCTCAGGCCACTGCACAACGGTCCACTATCGCTCCCCGGCGTTGTACATACTGCGCGGTGCGATCGGTCCCCAGCCCATGCGATGGCCGGGGTTGAACTGGATCAGGTTCAGTTGGGTGATCACCGCATTACTGGCGGCATTCGTGGGGTTGATGCTTGTCGGGGTCGTCCTAAACATCCTCGACTGACCGCCGCGATGTAGCGATTCGACGTGCTCGGCCGCCACGTTCGCCGCACAGCGGCGACCGGCGGCGTGAGTGCCTGGCGGGCCCGATCTGCAGAAGGGTCTACGGCGCATGGAGCCGAAACTTGACGTGCCGAGCCTTCCCGGGAAGAGTGCCCGGGTGGCTGTCACGACCGATGTGTCCCGAACGACGTTGCGCAAGACCACCCTTCGGCTGGTGCCCTTCCTAGGCCTGCTGTATTTCGTCAACTACCTAGACCGCGTCAATATCGGATTCGCGGGTCCGAGCGGAATGAAGGCCGATCTCGGGCTGACCGAGACGGCGTTCGGATTCGCTTCCGGCATCTTCTTCATCGGCTACTTGCTGCTCGAGGTACCGAGCAACCTCGCGCTGCACCGGTTCGGTGCGCGCCGCTGGATCGCCCGCATCCTCCTCAGCTGGGGCGCGGTCGCCACCGCGATGGCGTTCGTACCCAACGAAACCGTGCTCTACATCTTGCGTTTCGCGCTGGGCATCGCCGAAGCCGGATTCTTTCCCGGCATCCTGCTGTACCTCACGTACTGGTTCCCGCGGTCGCAGCGGGCGAAGATCGTGGCGTTGTTCATGGTCGCCGTACCGGTGTCCACGGCGCTGGGCTCGACGGTCTCCAGCCTGATAATCGAATACGGTGAGGGCATTCTCGGCCTCAGCGGGTGGCGGTTCATGTTCCTCGTGGAGGGCATTCCCGCGATCCTGCTCGCGGTCGTGACGTGGTTCTATCTCACCGACAGTCCCGCATTGGCACGCTGGCTCACCCCTGACGAACGCCGTTGGCTCAGTAACGAACTCGCCTCCGAACACGAAGCCGTGGAACAGGCCGAACACTGGACGGTGCGGAAAGCGCTCACCCATCCCCGCGTCTTCGGTCTGGCGCTGATCTACGGCGGCGTCGTCTACGGATTGTACGCGCTCGGCTTCTTCTTGCCGACCATCATCAAAGGATTCGAGGAGCAGTACGGCGTCAGCTATTCGGTCGTGCAGCGCGGCTTGATCAACGCGGTGCCCTACCTCATCGGGGCCGTCGTGATGGTCTGGTGGAGCAGGCACGGAGATCGCACCGGCGAACGTGCTTGGCACGTGGCACTACCCGCGCTCGTCGGCGGCCTCGCCATCCCTGTCGCGCTGTACCTCGGCAACCCGTTCGCTGCCATGACCGCGGTAACCGTCTGCGCAGTGGGAGTACTCGCCGCGCTGCCGACCTTCTGGGCGTTGCCCAGCGAATTCCTCTCCGGCACCGCGGCGGCGGGCGGGATCGCGCTGATCAATTCGATCGGGAACGTCAGCGGATTCGCTGCGCCGTATGTGACGGGTTGGTTGAAGGATTGGACCGGGACGCAGCGAGCCGGACTGTGGGTGGTCGGCGGGTGCATGGTGGCGTCGGCTCTGGGTGTGCTGGCGCTGCGGGGACGGGTTGGCCGGCGAGGTGAGGCGCAGCCTGCGTAGATGGAGGCATCCCGGTCCGTTCGGCGTCTCTCGATCGACCTGGCGCCATTGTGGACTGCGCTGCATCGGCGGCTCTCGACGGGGCGTCAGATCACCCGATTGGAAATTGAACATCGGTGATCAAACCGCTATCGCGGATCTTCTCGGATCGACCAGGGGACCCGGCGAATACCGGATGGTCGACGTCGCCGAGCTGAACGCGCTGCTGCTCGACTCCGCCGGGTTCGATGCTCGCGCCGTTGTCGAGCAGTTGAGCGGACCTATCGGAAATCGGTCCGCTGAGCGTGCGGCCGCTGCTGCTGCCCGCCACGAAGGACCTCGGCTCACGAGTGGTGCAGGTATGGGGAGCTGGGTGGGATCGGGATCCACCAGATCGTGGGCGGGGATGGCGATGATGCGGTGACGACGGCGCGGTTCACTTGGGATGGGCGAGAGCTGCTGTCGGTGTGATGAAGCGAACGGCCTTCCGCCGCGACCTTTGCAGCCGCTCAGCGGACACCCCTATCGAACTCTCGAGTGGGCTGTTCGCGATGCCGGCACGGCGGCGTCGAACAGGCTCACGCGGCATCTAATCGATGAGTCCTGCTGAAAGCCAGTTTTGTTTCACAAGCTGCGTGATTGCGGCGGCGATATGTTCCTCGGTGAAAAGCATCCCCTTGCGTTCCGTCCAGGCCTGGACATACTCGATGATCTCGTATCGGTTCCGGGACTTGCCGTGCACCGCGGCCCAATGGACGCTAGCCAGCAGTTCCATGCCATACATGCTGTTGAAGCCCTCGGACAGCGCGATGACTCGCTCGACGCGCTGTGTCGCCGCGTGATGATCGGCGAGTATCGAATCGGAACGATCGGCAGCATCCGGTATCACGCGAATTGGCTCGGATTCCAATGCCCTTCGGCTGCCATCCCCGAATCCGGTGATGAAATGACCCTCGATTTCGCGTAATGTCTTGCGCAAATTGTCGGCGTAAGGCCCGTAGCGCCCCTTCGTGAATTCTAGCCTTAAATCCTGTCCCGCATGCTGCAGGAAGTAGACCAGCTTGTGTAGTTCGACCTGACTTGCCGCGCGCATGGCGGTGTCTTCATATACCTTCAGGAGCTTGAGGACGGCGGCTCTGGCGATGGTCATCCTCGGCGCCGCCGTGCGAGTGATCATCTCGGCCGCTGGAGGGGCGCCCTCAGGCGGATAAACCCTGATTTCGGTGTCGGCCGCCGTGGGTTCGAGTGCCGTCCAGATCAGCGGCGCAACATCATGCCAGGACAAGCCGCCATTTCCGCAGCCAAGCGGGGGAATGGCAATGGAACGGATCTGATATGTGCGGATGACCGTCACAAGGTCTTTCAGTCCAGCTTCGATATCAGGAAGCTTGCTGGGTGAGCGCCAATGCCGCTTTGTTGGAAAATTCAAGATGAACCGCGGACCGCTCAGCGCTCCGGTTTCCCAGACAAATATTTCGCCGATCCTGATCCGACCTGCCTTGGCTGCGCATTCATAGGCGTGGAACATATCGGGGTAGGCACGGCGGAATTGCAGGGCGATGCCCTTGCCCATCACTCCGACCGTGTTGACTGTGTTGACCAGTGCGTCGGCATCGGCGCGGAGGAGGTTCCCGTGTTCCTCCCGAATCATGTCGTCCTCCATCCCCTAGAAGTACCAGCCGGGTCTGACATCCACCTTGGGTACCGGGCTGCCGGACCCCATGATCTGCCTGACCTCGGCCGCAACCTCGTCGGATCGAGTCGCTATGAACAGGATGCTATCCCACGGGACACGCCGGTGAACGAGCAACTCTGCCTGCCGACGTTCGCACCGGTCTGGGTACTCGTCCACATCGTGCCAGTACGTGCTCCTCATCAACGGCCAGTCCACCAGCTGTCGGAGCTCCGTGCCGTCGGCGGTGAAGCGTGCGTAAGCCGCGAGTGCATGCCTGTCGGTGCCGAGCACTGGAAGGTCGCGCCCGCGCAGTTCGGCCTCGGTAGTGGCCAAGTACACAATGCGATCGCAACCGTCGGTATATCC
Source organism: Nocardia xishanensis NBRC 101358 (assembly GCF_001613365.1). Classification (GTDB taxonomy): domain Bacteria; phylum Actinomycetota; class Actinomycetes; order Mycobacteriales; family Mycobacteriaceae; genus Nocardia; species Nocardia xishanensis. The sequence continues at coordinate 68,023 of NZ_BDCF01000010.1, read as the reverse complement.
CGCGACGCGTCCTTTGTTGATCGCGTACAGCATCGGGCTGCGAGGGGCGAAGTAGAAGGGAACATAATCGGATAAAAATCCGCCTGGGGGTATCGGCACTGTCCGGGCGGCACGTTGCTGCTTGAGGTGGCTGTGCCCGATCGGGATAGATGTCAGCCCATTCGCCGAGGCGAGGGTATCGCTCCAAATTCCATGCGCCATCATCGATGGAACATGTTCGAGACGGGTGATGTGAAAGACCCAAATAGGCGATGGGCGTTGCATCATCGGCCGCCCCTCGCATTAGCTGTGCGCGCCATCTCAGTCCCCCTGTATGTCGTACCACCCGCCCCCTCCCGGGCCGACAGACTCGACCACGCCGAACCACACCCCACGTGGCGAGTGGTCACCGTATCACGGAACGTGTTGTGCTACTTGATTGTTGCTAATGATATCGGCGGCATCGCGATGGCTGCGGCCGGACTCGCAATATGGTCAACTAACGCGGCATTGCTCGCCAGGGGGCAGCGGTCCACGGCCCCAAGTGGTTCCAAGCTCGTTGATCGCGGCGAGCCCTTGCTCACCGATGGGATCCGGAGGTGTGCATCGGGTCATCGCTACTGTCACGTGCCGCTCGCAATAGACCTGATTCAACTCCAGACCGGTCGTACGTGCAGATACATGAAGAGGAAGGGCGGGCCCCGCCGCAGTCACCTGGTGTATCGGTTCGCAGAGGCAGAGCAGCATGGCGATCGGTACGTGGCACGACGGCGGGAAACGCCACAGCGGAGCGGACTGTGACGTCTCGCTCCGCTGTTGCGGCCAACACTTTCGATCAGGCCGAGATCGTTCCACTCCAAGACGTGAACGACCGTCCCTTCGACTGACAGCTGAAGCTGCCGTGGAAGCCGGACTCGCAGCGCGCCCCCGCGTACTCGATGTAGGAGCCCCACTGCCAGTCGCCGGTCTTGACATCCCTTAGTGGCGGGTTGCCGCCAGGCAGGGTGTACGGCGTGCCCGGATCGAAGGTCGGGTGCGCGGGCAGGAACGGCTGGTCGATGACGATCTCGTTCACCGTCAGCAGGAAGGGCAGGAAGTTGTACTGCAAGCGCGTCGGTGATCCGAGATCACAACCGACAGTACCGTTGTCGTAGATCGCGCAGTTCATGCCGCCCGCGCTGAAGAACACCGGCCCCGATTCGGCGTGCGCGGTCGCGGCCAGCACCACCGGCGCCACCGCGGCCGCCGCCGCAACTCCGGCGATCTTCCTCACAATGCGGTTCATACGTACTCCTCGGACTCGATATGGCCGAACAGGTCGTTAGGTCTGTCGACCTCGGGAAGGTATTCGTTTCAGTTGGCGATCGTGGACCGGCACGCCCGACACGCCAGCCCTTGCGTCGCCAATACCCTGCTCTTACAGTGCCTTTCGATTCGCGAGGCGCCGCGGCGGCGAATAACGTTGAGCCGTCGATTGGCGTGGACGCGATGGAGGTGGCCGTCGATGCTGGTCATCAACGAACGAACGGCGATACCGAGATCCGAGCAGCGAGTGCTCGAGTGGATGCGGACATGGACGGGCCAGTACGTCATTGTGGGCCTGGCCATTTCGGGCTGCCACATCCCCGAGCGCGATCACAGAGGACGCGCGCAGGAAGCGGACCTGTTGGTGATCACACCTCGAGCGGTCGTGGTCCTAGAGGTCAAGGGCATGGCTCCGGACGCGAGCGCGGGAACCCTCACCGTCCAGGCCAACGGCCGCTGGCGGCTGTCGGGGTTCGAGGGCGATCCGATCCACGTCCGTGAGCAAGACACCAGCCCGTTCGACCAGGTCACGAACAACGTCTTCAACCTGAAGGCGCTGGTGAGCTCGCGTCATCCCGACGCGTTCGTCGACGGTCTGGTCGTCGTCGTGCCGCCGCGGGAATCGACCGTGACGTTGAACGTCGAATCGCGGCGACACGGATGCGGCGTCGTGCTCGGCTCTACGCCGGGCGATTTGCGTGCCTGGTTCCACCGCACCGCGGGCCGGCGGTTCGTGTGGACCGCAGAGGACGTCCACGCGCTGCTGGAGGAGCTGAACTTCGGCGACAAGGTGTCGATCGAAGAGCTTGTAACCGAGGGTTTTCCGCGAGAGCGCAAGCCACTTCTCGACAAGGTGCCCGACCGACGGCCGCGCGAACAGCAGCCGCCCTGGATCGAGCCCGACCCCGACGTCGAGCCGATCCGGACACCACGCAGGTCCGAGGGCGGCGGGCACGCACCGTTGATCGAACCGGAGGACGCGGAGACGGCGGAAGCCGCGTTCCCGCTACCGGCGGAAGCGTCCGCTCCTGCTCTGGAGGACGGCGCGGAAGCGACACACTCCGCAGTGGCACTGGAAACCCACCGGTCCTCGCACTCAGACGAGGCCGACACACAGCCATCGCCGGAGGGCTCGGTTCTGGTCGAGGACGACATCAAGCCGTCGCTCGCCGAGCAGACCGAGACGCAGTCGTCGGGAGGCGTTGTGCTGATCAAGGACAACCCCCGCCCCGCACGCCCCGAGCACCCGGTGTCTACGCTCCCCGACAGCGCCACGGAATCGCAGTTCACCGACCGGTGGTCATCCTGGATACTGCCGGAGACCGAAGCTCCCCGCCCGCAAGCCATTTCGTCGGTCATCCGCGAACCAGCCTGGTTCACACCCGAGACCGAGCCACAACCGCTGCGCCGCCTCCGCCCAGCACCCGTCCCGGAAACGCGGCGCAGCGTCGAGATCCTCGGACGGACGATTTCTCTTCCGCAAACGTTGGAGAGCACCGGAGTTTCTTCGGCGTTGCGCGACAACCATCGCGTCCAGCAACTGGCTGCCTGCGCCGTAGTCGCCCTGACTCTCTGCGCGATTTGGCTCATGGCGTCTACCTGCTCGGCGAGGCCCGACAGCGCGAACGAACCAGCCCGACCCGTTTCGCAGTCGGAAGTCGTTCCGCCGCCAGGGCAGGTCGCCGAGCAGTCTGGCGCGGGGCCGATGGCTGTACCGCCTGTCTGCTTTCCGTTCCCGCCCGAATGCTGAACGTCAGCGATCAAGTTGGGGCTTGCCGCTAGGGGACGCCGCGAAAGGTGGCGTCCCATCACATCGGCTCCTTTCGTCGATTGACTCGCACGCGGCAACCGTCACACCGATGGTTCTGCCGTCTCATTCGACGCTGTGGGTCGCTGCTACCTGGTTCTTTGTGCTTCTTTCCGTTGACGTTCTCCATAGCAAGGTTGGACGTACCGAGTTGCGATCGGGTTCCTTTCAGTTCTGAATCGGTCGACCGCGACTCGCTCGCCGCACTAGACCGAACGCAGACCGCCAGGCATGGAGTGAGGCGTCTGGCAGGTGGATGACAGACCGAACTACAAGGTCGTCGGGGGTCGAAGCGCTTGCTCGGAAAGGAAGAAGTGTGTCGGAGCGTCAGACGTTTGCCGCGACGCGGTGATGGGACAGGTGCGTGAGGATGGCCTGGTTGGCCTCCCAGCCGTCGGGAAACTTGACGGGAACGCCCAGGTGCACGGGTTCGGCGGAGGGGTGGGCGTCGAGGAGCTCGGGAATGCCGGCGCGTCCGACGAGGATGCAAGCGTGACGGTGGCGGGAGGCGAGAACGCAGAGACGTCCCGCTTCTAGGTGGAATGCACTGGCGTCCCGGCGGCCGGACAGTGGGTGCAGGACCACGGTGACATCGTATTCGCGGCCTTGCAGGCGGTTGGCGGTGTCGACGGTGACCGTTTCGGCCGGGGTTCCACGCAGTGCGGTGCGCACGGCATCAGCCTGGTCGCGGTGGGCGGTCCCGACGGCGACTCGTTCGGCCGTCACCGGGCGGGAGCCTTGTTCGGAATGGGCTGTCGCGCCGCGTTCGAGCAGGCGGCAGGTGATCTCGGCGATCGCGCGGACGGCTTCGCTGTCGGTGCGCAGGGTGTGACGGGCGGGCAGTTCGTACCAGCCCCAACCGTGTTCTGCCGCTTCATCGAGCACGTCGTCGATCGCGCCCCGCAGCCCGGCCGCTGCGAATTCCATCCGGCGATCGTGGATTCCGGTTCCTGCTCGGAATTCGTTGAAGGGGTAGAACGCCTTCGAGACCACCGGCGCCGCCGTCGCGGACAGCCGCCAAGACACGGGCAGGCTGTGCACGGGGATGTCGTCGTTGTTCGCCAGCATCACGCTGACCGCACTCATCGTGGGATCCCAGTCCAGGCCCGCCCACCGACCGACCTCGACTGTCGCGAACGGATCGAGCTGGCCCGGGTCACCGACGAACAGTCCGTGATCGAAACGATTCGCGATGCGCAGCAACATATCCGATCGCATCTGGTACGCCTCGTCGACGATGGCGTGCGGCCACCGCCCATCGTCGATCGTCGCCCATTTGGCCGCGGTGCCGATGAGAATGGTGCTCTCGGTGAGGTCCGCGACCTTCTGTCCGACGGTCACGCTCGGCCGGTCGATGCGTTCCGGCTTGAGATACCCCGCGCGAGACAACCTTCCGATACGCAGCGCGGGATCGGCGGTGGCCAGGCGATCGATGAGATCATCGACCTGCTCGTTGGTCTGCGCGACGACGATGTGCTGCCCACCGGATTCCGCGAGCTGTCGCGCCGCACGCACAACGAGCGTGGATTTGCCTGCGCCGGGCGGTGAATCGACCACGACGGCGCGGTGCGAGGTGTCGGCGAGGTCGGTGAGAATGCCGTCGACGGCCGCGTCCGCTGTTCGCATCACAGTTCCTCGATGGGTTCGGAGTCCGGCGTCCACTCCGGCGGCGGGCCGCCGTGTGTCCACGGAGTCTCTTCGCGAGCGGGAAGTTTCGCGGGCGGCCCGCCACTACCGATCTTGAAACCGGCGAAGCAGACAGTAGCGCCGAGCTCGGGAACCGACCCTGGGCGGGCGACCTTCCCGCTGCCCATCCCGCCGGACAGTTCAAGCACGACGTAGTCGTGATCGCCCTCCACCGGCAACACCGTTGCCGTCTGGGTGGGATTGCCGACATTGCAGAATTCATCGCCCTCGGCCGCGATGAGCGGATCGGCGGTACGCACTTGCAGGATCGGGCGCAGCAGGGGACGGTTCTTCTCACTCATCACAACGCGGAGCGGATCGACACCGATGACGGTTCCCACGAAAGCCGTTCCGGCCAGGCGATGTTCGACCATGACCCGAGGATCGTCGAAAGCCTTTTCCGCCTCGTACTTTTCGAGTGCTCGCTCGCGATCGAGAAGCTTCCGCACGGCTGACACCGCCGAATCCCGCCGCGCTTGGGGCACACCTTCGGACACCGATCCGGCGAAGTAGGAGAACGACCCGACGTCCTCGTTCCACCGCCGGGCGACTCGCGCACCGGCCGGGAGTTCACGCAGCAGCGCGAGCCCCTGCCACATGAGCTGCCAGGTCGGCTCGACCTGGGCATGCAGCGCGCGTTCGATGCGCCGTGCTGCAGAGGATTTCGCCGCGTCGTCCTCGGCCGCGTCGTATGCGGCGATGAGCGGGGCAAGCTCTTCATTGTCGAAGCCGGGGTCGGTGGCGGGACCGGCGGGCGGCACCGACAGCGGGTCTTCAGCCCGCGCGGCGGCCTCGGGGCCAGTGCTGCCGGGCGGAGGAGCGATCCACCCGAGCAGCGCCGCGAGGTTGGCGTCCTCGAGGGCGGATTGGCCGGTAGCCCAGTGCGCCGAGAGCGCCGAGGTGAGGGGAACCAGCGTGCTGGACCCGGGATGCTCGGCGCGATCACAGAACCACGTGAGCCAACGGCCGAGCAGCGGAATCGATTCGGGGACAGCATTTTCGCCCTCGGTTCGGTGAAAACGCACCGAGCGACCGAGTAATTTCAGGAATCCCACTCCGCCCGAGTTCGGCACCCACAGCTGAGGTGCGTCGACGCACCGCTCGTAGGTTTCTCCCGACTTGGTGGTCACCTGCTCGGTGCTCTCGGCGTAGGCAGTGAGGTAGGGGAGCACGATATCGGCGAGTTCGGCGAGGAAGCGCAGGCGCAGCACGCGGTCTCGTGGCTGCGGCACGGTCAGCAGTGTCGGTGCGGCGGGATCGGTGCCCACCATGACCGCCAGCGGTGCGGCGGCCTCACCTGCCAGCTTCAGCGGCACCATGACAAGCGGATTGTCCGAAAGGTGGGTGTGGCGCACGTCGGCGATCGGCTGGGCGCGGCCCGCGCGTACGGCGTACAGGCGGGCGAGGGCGGTCAGCGCACTCATTTCTGAGGCTCACCGTCGCTCAGCGTCGGCATGCGTGTCGCGCACCGGCGACCGATGCACTTGCTCACGCGCCGCTTCCTGGTCGGTTCGCCCATGCCTGCACTTCCTGACGCTCCGCTCCCGCATGCGCGATGCGCGCTGGCACATGATTCGCTCACTCCGTTTGCTCATCCGGCGATCTCCAGCCGAAGCCGATCGGCTTGCCGCAGCATCCGGGTGATGTCGGCGAACTCGGGCCCGAGGTCGCGCGAACCATCGGCGACGGCGAGCACGGTGTCGATGTCATCAAGGCCGCCGAGATCGTCGCAGACACCGCGGCCGAGCGCGTCCACCGAGCCGGTCGTCCGCGCGGCATCGCGGCACGCGAAAGCCAGCTCGCACGACGACATGCATTCGGGCGCGTACCGGGCGGGGATATCGGCGATCGTCTTCGCAAGATGCTCACCGGGCGCGAACGACGCACCCTCCGGCAGGGTTTCGATCAGCTCGCTGATGGACGTCAGCCGCGACAGCTGACGCGACACGACCGCGATCTGCTTGCGCAAGTCGACCAGCTCGGCGGTGGGCCGGTTGGTGAAATCCCTGGTGCAGACCAGGATCACGTTGTGCGACACGAGGTCCGGCGATTCGCCGATCTCGGTCATGAGTTCGCGCAGCGCGATGACGTAGACGGCAGACTGCCGCGCCGCCGCGGCGACCTGCATCGGATCGGCCTGCCCGTCGACCACGGGGAACGACTTGATCTCCACCACGTGGAAGCGACCGCCGATCTGCAACGCGACCACGTCCGGCTCCAGATAGGCGGTGGCGCCCGCTATGTCCAGCCGCAGCATCGGATGGTCGAACAGGGTGCCCTCGCCGGAACTGATCGCGTGGGCGAGCAGCTGACGAGTCCGTTTGTAGCGCACGGCATTACCCGCGTTGTCACCGACCGAATTCAGATCGTGATAGGCGACCTCGGGAATAGGGAGGTGCAGCTTGTCGCGCAGCAACGCGAGCAGCTCCGCGCAACCGTTCTCCTTCACCATCGCTTCGAACGCGTTGCCCCGCGTGATCGCGAACTGCGACTGACCGAATCGGGGCGGAAAGCCCAGCTCCCTGGCGATGGCTGCCTTGTCGGCCGCCGCCGCGTCCAGCAGCGCGCGCCGTGCGCAGCCGGGATTCGCCGTCAACGCCGCAATGGTGCGGGCATTGTGGCGGCACGCCGGCGCTGCACCGCGCAGCTCATCCAGCCGTGCCGAAAGTGTGTTCATCCCACCTCGTTTCGTCGTCTGCCAGCCACACCGAGCCGGACACCGAACAACCGGGAGGCCTCATCGAGCTGTTGACTCGCACGTCGCGCGGCCTCGGCGCGGCGGCGGGTGTCCTCGTCGCGGTGGACCGCGAGCTCTCTCGTGGCTGCGTCGATCACCGCGACAGGGTCGATCGTGTCCGGCGAACCCTGGACGCCGGGAACGGAAACCGACAGCTTCCACAACACCCGTCGCGCACCGGGTCCGCAGTCGGGCTGAGCGGCAATTTGTTCGGCGAGCCGGACGGTCGCCGTGAGCAGATCCACACGCGGACTGAGCGGCCCGATCATCCGCTGCGCCAACGGCCAGGTGCTCACCGCCATCAGTCCGCGCGCCGGGGCGAGGTGATCGGCGGTGAGGGCCGCGCAGATGTAGTACGGGCGCGTGAACGGCGAGGCGCGGAACGACCGCTCCTCGTCGCGGCGCAGACTGGTCAGCCGGGCGGGAGCGATCGCGCCGGAGAAGAACGATTCATGGACCGCCAGAACCAGTTTCGGCGAAGCGGGTGCGCCGATCAGCGTGAGCGCGCGATGAACGTGCTCGCGGATCGGCATCGCGGCCGCTTCCGTCCGTTCCGGGGGCACCTCCGCCTGCGGCGTCTCGGCCCCGAGAACGGCTGAATCCCAAGCGTCCTCGGTCCGCCGCAACTCGGCTCGGAGTTGGCGGGCGGTCGCGCGATCCCCTGCGGTCACCGCGCGCCGCACCTCGGCACGCAGCTCAGTGATGCGCGCCTCCAGCTTCTCGGCGGCGTCGGTCATGGCGCGAGCGTATCCATATCTTCCAGTGAAATCCAGTAACTTCCAGCATTTACCCGGAGTCGGAGTGCGGTGACAGCGGTAGTGCTGTCCGCACGGTATCCGCCGGGGCCGACAACTGAATTCCTCAGGTATGCGCGGAAATCGCTGCGAGGGCGATGGGCGGCCGTGCCGAGGCGGGGCCGCCCTTTCGTTCACTCGCAGCCGATGCCGTTGCCGTCGCGATCGAGTCCGTACTCGTCGGGGCCGATGACCTGGACGCGGCCGGTGTAGACGGGACCATTGCCGCTGCCGCCCTCGCAGTCCACGTCGCTGACGATGGGCAGGCAGGGGACGTAAGAGGCGTGGCAGTTGGAGGGTTCGGCGGTGGCTTCCTGCGGGGTAGCGAGAGCGAAGCCGAAGGCCGCGATCGCGGCGGAAGCGAGGGTGACGATGTACTTCATGGTGCTCCATCCAGTTGTATTGCGGTCGGCAGTTTGCCACGAATCTGCCGACGAATCACGCGGTACCGGAGGGTAATTCACTTTGTGGTGGCGAGGAGATCGATGTGCTTGCTTACATATTGAGGGCTCGTCGGCGACGGTGGCAGATGGGTTGTCCGAAAGTTGTCTACGGCGTGCGGACGCGGTGTGGCGCGGACCCGATCCCGGTGCCGACCGTTCCCGCTCCTCTGCGATTCGTGCATGTGGGAGGTCGACGAGATGGAGAGGGAGGAACGGGTGTCCGCTGAGTTGTCCTGATCGGAGATCGGTCGCGTTGCCCAATTGGCGAGCGCTCGAGGCCTTCGGCCAGTGCGCAGGTTGCCGTCGCAGTCGGATTTCAGCATGTCATGGCAGGCCGGACGACGTGACTGCTGTGCCTCTTGCCTAGAAACTCTATGAGCCTCGGGTATCGTTGCGTTGGAGCCAGTTCGGCTGGAAAGGGGGATGCCGTGGCTGAAGCATCGTTGTCGGTCGATCTTGACGAAGTCAGGGCATTAGGGCGTTTGGCATATGCCGTCGCGGAGGAGTGTAAGTCCGGATACGCGTCGCTGGTGGCGGATACTCACGCCACGATCGACAGCTGGTCCGGAAACAACGCTGACATCTTCGCTGCGGGGTGGGCGGAGTTCCACGAAGGCGCTGACCAGGTGTGGGACGCGTTGTTCGAGTTGGCAGAGAAGCTGGGTGTGACTGCCGAAACCCTCCGCGCGACTGACCAGTCACATGCGGCTGGGATCAGCTCCCTGGACTTGCCGTGAACGGACATCACAAGCTATGACAGCGGAGACACCATCGTTCTCAGTTGATCTCGACAAACTGGAGGACTTGGCCGCCCGCATGCGCGGATACGCCGCCGCCGTTGCCGACCGGCTCGCCGAAATCGAGCAGAAGGCAAAGGAAGTCGAAGGTGTTTGGGTGGGGACGGCGGCATTGGCGTATAGAGAAGCACACGCCGAGTGGGCCAAAGGCGTCACCGATATGCAGGAAGGCCTCGCAGCCCTCGAAGCAGCGGTGAAGGTTGCGCACGAAGGCTACACCAGTGCGGTCTCCGAGAACCGACGGATTCTCGGCATATGACGTTAGCCGTTGATCCGAGCGCCTACTACAAGGCTGCCACCAACTGCTTCGATGCCGCAGAAGCCTTGTGGGACAGCTTCAGGTTCGTTTTCAGCGAACTCTCCAGCTGCGGGGCAATGGCCGGAATCGACGAGGATGGGCGGGCGTGGGCCGCCAACTACAACCAGTCGGCCGCGGACGCGGTAGGGCTCTTCGAGGAGACGCATGGGGCCTTGTATGCCTATGGCGTCGCGCTCAACGACCTCGGATTCGTCCATGCGCAGTCCGATGCGAAGCTGAAGGGAACGGCGCAGCCGGAGAGGCCAAAAGATCCCGCAGCCAAGGGATTCGGCCCCTATTCGGTGCCCGCCGCAGCCGGCGGAAGCGGGATAGGTCTCGCGGAAACGGCAGTCGAAGTCCTCGACGCGATCAACTGCCCGCTGCCAGACGGTGACACAACGAAACTTGCCAAAGCCGCCGATGCATGGGACCGCCTGGGCACGATCTACCAGAACACGAACGCCAAGGACAAGATCACGATCTCGGTGACGCTGTTCGACCAAGTCAAATCTGATGATGTGGGCCAGGTTCGCGAAGATCTGAAGAGCATCGAGGCCTCGATCGGCGATCTGCTCGATACTTGTAAGGCGATAAGCAAATCCTGCGCAGGCTACAAGGATTCCATCGAAGAACTGCGCAAGCAGATCCTGGGATACATCGAATCCATTGTTCGCGAGGCCGCCATCAAAGCGACCGTGACCATCATTGCCACATGTATCACGGGCGTAGGCGGCATCATCGCTGGGGCTAGCGCAGTCGAGTCGGCACGACGATGGTCCGTGACGATCAAAGCGGCCGTCACCGCCTGGCGAGCACGCAAGGCCCTTCAGTTGAGAGGGCTGGCCGATGATGCGGTAGCAAAAATGGTGAGTGCCCGGAAGAAAATGAGGGAGCTACGCGACCGAATACTGCGAAAGAAGGATGGCAAGGACGGCGGCCAGGGCGGGCCAAATGGACCCAAGAAGCGTGGGAAGATCGACGAGTCCGAGAAGGCGTTCAGTCCCGAAGAACGAAAGATCGCAGACCTCCTAGCCGATGAAGGCAAAGATGTGAAGGGGGTTCCCGAAGGCGCGCAGAGGACCCCAGATGCCACAGTCGACGGGGTTCCGACGGAATTCAAGACACTAACCGATGGGGCATCCAACTCGACAGTGAAGAACGCGCTCAACAGTGCGTCCGGCCAGGCGCAAAGTGCCATTATCGATGGTCGGGGTAGTGGAATAACTGAGGATGAAGCTCGACGGGGATTGAATCGCTTCCTCGGCGCGAGCCCAGGTAAGATGACCAACATTCGAATAGTCGGAGATGGATGGGAAATTGTGTGGCCATAGAGAGGGAGGATTATGAGCGCATTCCATGAGATATTCTTGCGAGCTCGCAAGAGTGACGCAGAAGCAATTAGAGATATAGGACTCGCAGCTGGCGCCGAGCTGCATCTCGATGATACTTCGGGCGACGCAGTGATTCACCGGGCTATTGTCGAGCACTGGGTCGTCGAGGTGGAAACCTCACATGATTACGAGGACGATTTCGGAATCCCGTTTTCGAAATATCCGATAGTTGTAACGATTCGCGACCTCGAGGGAAACAAGCAGCGCGAAGAATCAGCTGCTCGCTCGATCTTCGATCATCTGGCGAGCGTCGGCGGATACAGCGAGTTGCTGGTATTCGATCTGCAGAAGCTCCTGGCCACGACGGGCAACCATTAGCCTTTTTCGGCTACATCTACCTTTAAGTCCCGCAATGGATCGGAAGGTGGGGTCGATTGGACGCGTTGGTGTGGCGAGTTGAACGGGTGCTGCGGAGCAGTGGTGGAGGAATTCGGGGAACGTTCGTACGAGGTGCGCGTATGGCCGGTCGACCGCGCCGCGTCAACCGCGTTGCATGAATACATTCGGATCCGTACCGCTCCGGGTGAGGGTCTCCGTGGTGTGCTCGGCGGTGCTGGTTTGAACTTCCACGGCGCAGATCTCCGAGATCTCGATCTTTCCGACGCCTATCTTGCCATGGCTGATTTCGACGGTGTAAATCTCGCGGGAGCCGACCTGGACCGGGCAACGCTGCTCGGTACAAAGCTGCATAACTCCGACCTGTCCGGTGCCAATCTCCACAAGGCAGAGGCGGACGGGTGTGAAGGAGAAGGCGTCAACCTGTCCGGCGCGAACCTATTCCGGGCTAGCTTCGTGAAATCCCGTCTGCGCCAGGCGAATCTGCGCGGGTGTGGGCTGAGCTCAACCAACTTTCGGCAAGCCGATCTTCGTGGTGCGGATCTCCGAGGATGCCACTTCGGCCCGACGGCCACCCGCCTGAGCGAAGCGCAGCTGTCGGGTGCCAAGGTCGCTATGCCCGCGGTGAGGTGCGCGGCCCCGGTGCTGGTCGACGGTCAACTCCTCGCGGGTCGGCAACTGGAGGAATGCTTTGCTGCCATGGGCCCCCGAAATACGCGTGGTGGAGTGACATCTCGCCTGAACGCGCATCTGGTCATATCCCACTTGTGCATGGCACTCCATGGATATTCATCGGCGATCTCTCAGGGAGGTGAGGTGGCGTGCCCGTTGGGCTACCCCGGTGGTCAGGTCGGTGTGTGGCCTGAGGGCGATGGAGCCGGTGGGATCACACTTACCAGCTGTACGCCTACGTGTGATCGCCAGCCGGCGTCGATCGGCCCGGGAGACTATTGGCTGGTTGTCATGAACTGCGCAGTGCTGCAACATCATTCGTTCGGGACAGCTGATGCGACTGACCCCTCGATCCGTTACTATCGCGAACGGTTCCTGTGATCCTCGCAGGGATCAGTTTCCAAGTGGGGGAGGGTGTTCGTGGCGTTGCCCATGCCGGACGGCCGTCAATCCGATGTCGTGTACCTACGGGCGAGCGGTCATCATGTTGTGCTCGGTACCGCCGGATCGGGGAAGACAGTGATGGCGATCCATCGGGCCGCGCATCTCGCGGACAGGCGTACGCGCGATAACGGCCCGACCACGGTGCTGACCTCCAATCGTTCGTTGTCGACATACCTGCGCCACCTTGCCGCCGAGTATCGTGGCCGGATCACGATCCAGACCTACGGTCAGTTCGCCACCAGTTATCTGATGAGCCGGAAGGTGCTGGGCAGCAACGCGATTGCCAAGGACTATCGGCGAAAGGCACTGATCGATAAAGGTGTCCGCGGTGTTGCGGCCGAGTACCCCGGTTGGGCCTTCTTCGATCGACCGAATCGGTTCTTCGAGGACGAGCTGGAATGGATCGACGGTCACGGACTGGCCTCGGAAGCCGAGTACCTCGAAGTCAGTCGGCGCGGTCGTGGCGTGGCGCTGCAGTCGAATCAGCGCGCCGCGGTGTGGAAAGTGCGCGAGGCATACCGGCAACTGCTAGCTGAGGCGAACCTGCAGTACGACTGGCCTTCGGTGGCCTCGGCGGTGCGTACCGCGCTGGCGAAAGACGAGACCGAGCGTGCCTACCGGCACATCATTGTGGATGAAGCACAGGATCTCTCGCCGGAGGCCATTCGTTCGCTCGCCGAGTCGATCCCCCCGGACGGCAGCCTGACCCTCTTCGCGGACTATGCCCAGCAGATCTATGGGCGGGGTGTGTCGTGGCGGTCCTGTGGACTGAGCGTGTCGAAGGTCGAGACCTTCCTCGACAACTATCGGAACAGCCCGGAGATCGCCCGGCTGGCGTTGGCCATCGCCGAGATGCCGCACTTTCAGGACGCCCCTGATCTTGTCGTTCCGAACCAGCCGCGGCGCGCGCCCGGCAGGAAACCGACCTTGATGCACTGCCGCAACCGCGACGCGGAGGCCGGGTACATCGCGTGGAAGGCGCAACTGGAACGCAACACCAAACGAATCGGGGTGCTTGTCCGCACGCGGGAGGATACCGTTCGAGCGGTACAGGGTCTGAGCGATGTGCGCATACTGCACGACGACATGACGAAATGGGATGTGACGGAGGGCATTTACGCGGGAACCTACTTCTCCGCCAAGGGGCTGGAGTTCGACATCGTCTTGATGCCGTACTGCGGCGTCGACAGCATGCCCAACCCGGAAGTGATCCAGTCGTTCGGCTTCGACGAGGCCGCCGGGCGTGAAAGTCGTTTGCTGTACGTCGGTGTCACGCGGGCCAGGAGCGAGGTCGTCATCACGTACTCCGGAAAGTTGACGCCCCTGCTGCCGCCCTTCGACGACACCCTGTACGGCGGCGGGCGATGACCCTGCTCGATGCCGAGGTTCTGGCAGAACTGCGGAGTATGCCGCTCGAACGTCTGGCGCATTTCACGCCGGCGCGCAACCTGCGACACATCCTCGCCGACGGCGAACTACGAAGCGCCGCCGAACTCCGCGACGACGTCCGCGCCTGTTTTACCGAGACCGACCTCGAGCGCCTCGACGGGCATCCGGACAGGGTGTGTTGCAGCTTCCAATACCCGAACGCGTACTACCTGTCGGTGGCCAAGAGCAAGCCGAACGCCGTCAGCTACCCGGACTGGGTGTGCTTCCTGATCGACAAGGAAATCGCCGCACGGCACGGGACGTTGTTCTGCGCGCGTAACGCCGCTGCCGGTGGTGCGGCACCGGGTGTCGAGGCGCTGCGTCGGTGCTATGCGGCCAGCGTTTCCGGGCAGGGGAACCGAGTGCGTACCCGGGGTGCGAACCATGACCCACGGTGTCCGACCGACGTCCAAGCGGAATTGTTGGTACCGGGTCCCATACCGCTGTCGGCGGTGCGCGCGATCGTTTTCCCCTCGGCCGACGCCGCCGAGGAGGAGTACGGGCGAGTGCAGCGCATCGGCATCACGTCGGTCCCGAAGTCGATTCCTTCGCTGGTCTCGCTGGGTCTTTTCGACAAACAGCTGGTCAGCGCCGCGGTCACCACCTCGAGTCGCCTCGAGGAGACGGTATGGCGGCCAGTAGCGGGCGGACAACCTTGAGCGCTAGCCGATTCGGTAACCGAGCCCGCGGCGTGATCGTGGGCACGGCCTGCGGTGATGCGCTCGGGTGGCCGCAGGAACAGCGCGGAGGTTTGCTCGGAGGCCAGCGAGCGCGGGACCAGCGGCAGCCCGAGCCGGTGTTCCGGTCGTGGACGCGGACGGCCGGTCACTATCGGTCCCGCTATCGCGATGTGGTCGACGCCGGTGCGTACAGCGACGATACGCAGCTGATGTTGGCGACCGCCCGTGCCTGTCTACACGGTTCGCATTGGGCGGCGCAGCTCGTCGAGGTCGAGTTGCCGACGTGGCCAATCTATCAGCGCGGCGGTGGCGGCGCAGTTCTGCGGGCAGCCGCTTCCTGGGCGAGGGGCGTCGCACCGTGGCGGGTTCCTCCGCGATCGAACGGTACGCGATCGCTGCGTACGTATAGGGACGCAGGGGCCAATGGTGTCGCGATGCGGATCGCGCCGCATGCGATCTGTGCGTCCGGCCCGCGCGATCTCACCGGGCGCGTGATCCGCGATGGCGTCACGACCCATGGTCATCCGCGGGCGTTGGTGGGAGCGCTCGTCTACGCGCACGTCCTGGCGTATCTGCTGCGGACGGAGTCGGTGTTGGGATGCGGCGAAATCCTCGGTGTCGCCGAACGCAGCCTCGTCGAGGCGACTAGAGCCGCGGAGCTGCTGCCCGAGGACTGGGGTACGCCCGAGCAAGTAGACGAATTCATAGCCACTTGGTCGGCGACCTGCGGGGAGATGTATCAGCTATTGACGGTCGTCGACGCTGCGCTGCGCGGAGGATCGGCGAGCGCGCCGGAAGATACGCTACGTGAACTCGGCTGCTGTGATTCCGATTCCAATGGTTCCGGAACCATCACGGCGGCCGGCGCCATCTTCGTCGCGGCGCACTTTGCCGACGAGCCGTTGTCGGGACTCGTAGCGGCGGCATTTCTGCGTAAGGCCGATACCGATACTCTCGCGTCGATGGCCGGTGGTCTGCTGGGTGCTATGCACGGGTACGAATGGCTCGGATCGCTGGGAACCTCGGTCCAGGACGCTTCGTATCTCGTCTCGGTCGCGGCGGATCTGTCCTCCGGTCCAGGAGTTCCGGTGCAGCCCCCGGATAGGCGTCCGTCCGGACAGCGCCGGGCGGCCGTCGATGGTCTGGCGTCATCGAAATGCGGTGATACTGGCGTATTTCCGGATGGACGAACCTTCCGTGTAACCGGAATCAACAGATTGGACGAGCAACGTCAGCGGGTGCGGCTATGTCTCGACGAGGGGCAGTCCGTCATGCTCGATACGCCGATCGCGCCCGAACGTGAGGTGCGACTTCATCATGATTCCGCCGAGCTATGCCGCGATCGATCCGGTGGACGGCTCATCGAGACGGTTCTGCCGACTTCCGATCTCGGTCGGTGCGCGGATTTCTACGGCAGGCTCCTCGGTGCCGAACTTATGGTCGGCGCCGATACCGTGACCGTCGTTCCAGGCATGGCAATTCGCCAGTCCCGCGGGGGACTAGAGCCTGCCGGCGGAATTGAGATCACACTGGCGGTGCCCGAGCCTGAGGCCGCGCTGCGTCGGGTCGGTGCGGACATCGTTCGGGTGGAAAGCGGTATTTTCACCGTGACGGACCCGGACGGTCGGACGCTTACACTTCGTGCGGACGACTCCGGGTAGCGGCAGCATAATGGCCGTATCCTCCACCAGCACGTAGGGCCTGTGTCGAAGTGATCGAAGAGGTCTCCGGCAGGGCTGCTGTGCTCGATGAACGCTGTTGTGGGCGTTGGTGAATGGGTGAGGACTCCGGTAGATGGGTTCAACGACCAACGGGTCGCCCGCCGCAGTGGAGCAGACGGCAACTCATCGACGGGATCCGTTGGCGGGCAGATCTGTGTGGATTCCACGACCATGCGAGCCCATCTTCACGCCGCCGGAGCACGCCGCGAAGGCAGCGGACAAACTCGCCGTCCGCTACCTCGCCACACTCCACGTCGCAGCCATCAACCAATGGCTCCGACACAAGTAATCAGAGGCCACCAACCCAAACAATTCGACACAGAACCTAGCTGCGCTTGCGGCTTTCGCGCACCACTACCGCTCCCCGCGCGTCGTATTCCACCCGCTCGAACGTCGCGAAGCCCAGCTCGTTCAATGCTTTCAGCGCGGCGTGCGAGTTGTAATTGGTGGTCTCACCAGAGCTTGCCGGCACTCCCGTGGCCGATCGGATGAGTTGAGTCGGCGGCCAAAGGACGTTGTTGACAAGAACCACGTAAGTCTGCGGCGTCCCCGGGGTCTGGTCACGGGTGGCCAGGAAGATCTGTTCATCACTGATCTGAACATGACTGCCATTGATCGTGATCGTTGTCGAGCGTGCCATGGGCAGAGATCCTGCCATAGGCCCGGCAGTATCCGATCCGGCATGGTTGATCCGGCCAGCGTTCGGATCACCAGGGATGCCATTGCCCGACTGATGGTAGCCATATATTAGCCAGATCGCGTTCATGGGGGGCGGGCTGGCGGTGGGCAGCTCCGCAGCTCAAGTCGAATGTCTTGTACGACACGAGGATCGGACCGGAGTGAGAAGATGGGATACGATCTTGCTTGTCATGTTGCGGCCCGACGGGCTTCCGCTGCGCGGATAGGCCCCCCGCTGCACGAGGTTTCGTGCTGCCTAGGGGTAGAGGGGCGTGGTGGAGAAGGCTCTGCGGTCGACCGCGGCAGAGGTGCTGAACTGGTCGGCCGAGGCGACGCTCGCCGAGATGATCGCCGATCATCTACGACGGCAAGCGGGGCAGCGTAACTCCGAGATGCGATCCTGGGAAGCCAGCCTCCCACGGTTAGCGCAGGACTTGCAGGATGCCGGACTGGAGCAGGTCGACATGCTGATCGAATATCGGCTGCCGGAGACGAGTTCCCGGGCGGACGTGATCCTCAGCGGAATCGATCCGCAGACCGGTGAAGACAGCTATGTAGTTGTCGAGCTCAAGCAGTGGAGCGAGGCCGAGCTGGCGTACAACAGCGACCGCATTGTCAGGGCTCGTGGGCTACCAGATGAACAGCTACATCCGATCGAACAGGTACGCGGCTACTGCAAATACCTCGCACAATATGTCGAGGTGCTCCACGATCGGCCGCACGCGGTACATGGCGTGGCCTACCTGCACAACGCGACCGAGAACTCGATCAGTACCCTGCGAGCCCGACAACCCGATCGATTTGGCCGGATGTTCACCGGAGAGGGGCGCGACGAGTTTCTGAGGTTCCTGAAGAGTCGGTTCGCGCCGGAGTCAGGCGTTGCCACCTCAGAACGGTTGTTGAAGAGCCCGATCCGTCAGCGACCCAGCCTGTTTGCCTTGACGGCATCGGAATTGCGGAGTGCAACAGAGTACTCACTGCTGGACAAGCAGGAGATAGCCTACCAGCGGGTGCTCGACCAGGTGCGGTTGTCCCACGAGCGGGATCAGAAGAGCGTCGTGATCGTCACCGGCGGTCCCGGCAGCGGGAAAAGCCTCATCGCGGTCACGTTGCTCGCGGAACTACACCGCGAAGGTAAACGGGTCCGGCACGCGACCGGCTCACAAGCGTTCACCGAATCGCTACGGAAATTCCCAGCGAGAGGTTCTACCGAGCTGAAGGGCTTGTTCCAGTACTACCGCACGTTCGCCGATTATCGGAAGAACGAGTTGGATGTACTGATCTGCGATGAAGCTCATCGCATCCGGTCGGTTTCGACCAACCGGTTCACCAAGAAGGAGAAGCGCACCGATCGGCCGCAGGTCGACGAACTAATCGCTGCGGCCAAGGTCCCAGTGTTCCTCTTGGACGAATATCAGGTCGTTCGGCCGGGTGAAGTGGGAACTTTCAAGGAGATCCATTCGCACGCAACCCGTGCCGGCTACCCGGTGCACCCTATCGAATTGGATGGCTTGTTCCGGTGCGGTGGTAGCGAAGAGTATGACGAGTGGGTACGTCGGCTACTCGGCTTGCGGGTTGGCGGTCCGACTCTGTGGCGTGGTCACCCGAACTTCGAGGTTCGGGTGGCGCAGTCACCGCAACAGATGCGGGACTTTCTGCGGGCGAAAAACGACGCCGGGGAGTCGGCGCGCGTCACTGCCGGATACTGCTGGCCGTGGAGCGATCCGAACCCTGATGGCAGCCTGGTCGACGACGTTCGCATCGGGTCGTGGTCGATGCCATGGAATTCGAAGTCCGACAGGGCGGTCAATGGAGTCCCGTCCAGGTTGTACTGGGCAACCGATCCGGCCGGTTTCGATCAGATCGGCTGTGTATACACCGCGCAAGGCTTCGAATACGACTGGGCGGGCGTAATCATCGGACCCGATCTGGTGGTTCGCGACGGGCGCCTCGCCAGCGTGCGGGGAAGCAACCAGGACAAGGCTATGAAGTCGAAGCGACTGTTCGACGAGGATTTCGACAAGCTTATCCGCAATGTTTACAAGGTACTGCTCACCCGCGGTATGCGGGGTGTAATCATCTACGCCACCGACCCCGAGACCCAGGAGTTCCTCACCGATCTGGTGCCTTGATCATCGGATCGATTGTCCGAGTGAGCGGCACAGATCCAGGTTCGCCGTGCCGGTGGCCCATCATATCCTCGCCTGTCGCATCACCGACAACGATCGGTCGGATCGCCGACACGGTGGCAGTAGCGAACCGAACCGATTTCGACTGGCGCTGCCGGATATCGGCTGAGCCGACCTTCAGTCTCTGGAACGCTGTTTCCGGTTGTGTGACTTCAGAGCTATCTGCGTCGTCCACGCTCGATTTCCCTTGCGGCCCGGACATTTCTCGTTGTAGCAGTGCCAGCGCCAGTGCGGCCCACTGTCACGGGGCTGATACCGCCGCAGATCAACTTCGCCGGTACCGCAGTGCGGGCACAGCGGCACTTTGGCGAAATCTTCTGCGTGTTCGTGGTCGAGTACGCGTCTGGCGAAGTGACTACCGTGGATCGCCACCATCACTTCACGGCTGTGGCTCTGCGAGAGCGTATTCAGGCTGCCGAGAAGGACGAGCTTCTCGTCGATGACGATGATTTTCTGGTGTAGGTAATTGACCGCGATCACGGTAGGGGTGACCGCTTTCAGTTCGTTGACGAATGCGGGGAACGTCGGTTGTTTGGCGCTCTTCGGGTCACGCACGAAGATGGTGATCCGCACCCCCCGCCGTTGAGCCGCGTCCAGCGCTGGCAAGAGCGAGCGGACACGCTTGGCCACCCACGGAGACCAGATCCAGATGGAGTGCCGCGCTCGAGCCAGTCGATCGCCGAGGAATTCATAGAATGCGTCTTCGTCCTCGATGCTGGATATCTCGACGTGTCGGCCGAGTACTTCGGCCAGCTGCGAGCCGAACGGCCCGAGGCGCGAAGCCGAATCGCCGACTGGAGCCACCAAATGCGCCGCGGGAATGGTACGGACCCTACGCGCTTCGATCAGGCTGCGGACCGCGCCTAACGCCGAATCGGGCGAGGCCGCGAGAATTCGGTTGCGACTCCCGATGAGATAGAGGCGCTGCTGTACTCGGGTCACTGCGACGTTGAACAGGCGCAGCCCGCTGTTCTGCCAGTCGTCGGTGTCGGACCGGCGGGCTTTGGCCATCCACATACCCGATCCGAGGGCGGACTCGACCAGATCGAATATCACAACCCCGAACTCGCGGCCCTGGAACCGGTGCGCGGTACCGACATCGGCGATTGTTCCCGTGGGGCTCTCGATTTCGCGCAACGCCTCGAGAGTCGCGTCGGCCTGCGCGGAGTATGGGGTGACGACGCCCACGGTGTTGCCCTCCCCGTAGTGAAGATCGGCGAGTGCCCGCGCGAGCAGCATTCCCGCGGGCCACCAGCCCTTCGCCCGGCCGAGGCGGTAGATCTGCGCGAGCTCACCCAGACCGTCGGTATCGATGATGACGATCTCGGCGTCGCCCGCGACCATGAATCGCTGACGCGCCCGCGCCACTTCGCCTGCGGTCAACACTCCGCCGTACGCCAGGGTGTTCGCCAGCTCCATGACATCGACACCAAAGCGATGTTGAGCTTGCAGAGTGATGCAGTAGTCGTGGCCTTGCGCCGCCGCCGGGCTGTTGATGCGGCAGTGTTGAAACACCTCGGTGAGTAGCCACCTGCGGACGTCGGTGCGGCGGCTCATGCGCAGCTTTTCGGAGAACACGGGCCCAAGTTGCAGGAAATCGCCGAGGAGTACGGCGGTCGTGCGGGCCACCGAGACCGCGAGCAGCACTTCGGGCAAGGTCGCGGCGCCGACCTCGTCGACGAGAACCACATCATAGGGTCCCTCGAATACCGCGATGTTGGTGCGGAATCTGGCGAGTGTGGTGGCGACCAGTCGCGCCGAGCGGATGATCTCGCCCTGGGCGTCTTTGGCGAGCTGTTCGTACTCCTGCTGGATCTTTCGATGCTGCTCGACCAAGGCGGCGTGCCGGGAGTTGTCGGCGGTGACCTGCGGCCGTAGTTCCGCTGCGTCGCGGTATCGATCGGGATACCCGCGGCGGGCGGCCTCCGCCACGATCTCCGCGGCGTCCGATGACTCACGTAATGCGCTGTGCAGCAGCCGCAGTCGTGCCGAATAGGTCCGTTCGTTGCTTCGAAGCACGGTGGCGGTCGCGGTGGCTTCGCGCAACTCCGCGGCGATGCGGTCGAGGGTGCGGCGATCGATCAACGCTCGACGGGTCAGCCGGTCGATATCCAATGCGATCTCGGCTCGGCGGACGGTGGCAACCGAGTCGGCCGTGCGGGCGCTTTCTGCCAGATGCGCGTGCTCGTCTTCCGCAGCCTGCAGCTTCTGCTTGGCTTCGGCGAGAGCCGCGCGCTGACGCAACCGGTTCAGTGGCGGCTGCCCGTGCAGACGGGACAGCTCGCGCAGCGCGGCTTTTACGGACGCCTCGGCCACTGCGGCATCGGACTTGGCTTTGGCCGCTGCCTGCGCCAGGTTTGCTGCCTCCTGGCTCAATTCTTCAACCTGTGCCCATATTCGGCGATCCGTGCTGACCGCCGTCTCTCGCTCTGTCGCCGTCTCCACCCGGAGCTCCGCGGCGGGCAGGGATTCGCTCACGACCCGGTGCCGCTCGGTTAGATGCTCGATTTCCGCGGTCATGTGTTCGACGGTGAACTCGGGGTCGGAGAGCCGGGTGCTGGCCTGGATGTAGGTCACGGCGTCGAAATCGACGAGTGCGGCGTCCAGGGCATCCAGACGCTTCTTGCGAACCGTGATCTCGGTGATCTCGGCGGCAAGCTCGGCACGTCGGCGCTCGACGTCGGACAGTCGGTCCCGCACCAGTAGCGGCAGGCAGACCTCACGGTTCTCGGCCACCTCGCGGAGGTGGGGTGGCCCGACGCGCACCAACTGCCCCGAGCCGTGGCGGTTTTCGCGCACTACGCCCGCCAAAGCGTTGTCGACGGCGATATTGGTGGCCGACACCAGCAAGACGCGCCTGCCGTCGGCGATCAGATCACTGATGGCGCGTTTGAGTACGGACGTCTTGCCAGTTCCCGGCGGCCCCCATACCAGCCACAGACCGGAACCACGGCACGCCCGGTACGCCTTGTTCTGAGCGGGAGTGAGAACATCGGCAGCGGTGCCGATCGGGGCCAGAGTGCCCGCGAGCTCGCCCCGGGCCAGAGAACCCGCCAGGCCGTCCTCGTTGATGGCCGCGATTCCCTTGCGCAGCGACTCGATGAGGAAGGTCGGCGGTTGCTGATACAGCCACA
The DNA here is from genome assembly GCF_001613365.1 of Nocardia xishanensis NBRC 101358. Classification (GTDB taxonomy): domain Bacteria; phylum Actinomycetota; class Actinomycetes; order Mycobacteriales; family Mycobacteriaceae; genus Nocardia; species Nocardia xishanensis. The sequence goes on along the minus strand of NZ_BDCF01000010.1, from coordinate 45,504 downwards.
GGGTGGGATCGGATGGGTCGACGAATTCCGCGACTCGCACGCGGAGTGTGGAACCGTCCTGAGAGACGTCCATGACCGCGTGGCTGTTCTCGAGACTGGACTCGTCGGGACCGGCGAGCCGGAGACTGTCGGCCTGGACTTGATCGGCGTTGATGTTCAGCCCGCGAACATCGATGCTGAACATGCCCTCTTCCGCGGCCCGGACCGCGCGGCCGATCCGTCGCCAGCGCGGTTTGTCGCCACCGCCGCCCTCCGCCTCCAGCCATGCACCCAGTGCGGTGACCACCTCTTCGCGCCAGCCCACATACCCCCCTAACTGTTCAGCCCGCCATACAGCAGCATAGGCAGGCGCGGCCCGACTCGCCCGTAGGTCATCGGACGAAAAGCATTCTGCAGTAATCGATTAGGTTCCTGTTGGCTTTAGCGCCCATGGGACTCTAGTCAAAGACCTCCGGGTCCAGCTCGGTGATGTGTCATTGCCCCAGCCTCGACGTGCGGAGCTCGTTGCAAATCAGATGGTGTAGAACGCCGTGTTCTCCCCAAGCACCCTCCGCGCAGAGTCGAGATCGGCGAGACGAGCGGACACAATCGCCGTTGCGACCTCGTCCGGTAGGACGTCGGAGAACTTCAACCCGCGCGCCGCACGCCCGTCGACCTCTGGCAACACGAGGGACGGCAGGAGCTCGCGCCGTTCGGCCAGCGCGCTTCGCCACATGTCTATCGTCAGATCCGGTCGCAGTCGGATGCTGAAATCGTTCGGCCGCTGATTCGGATAGACGATGTCGGGCAGCGATGCGGCCAATGTGGCGTTGGCTCGGAATCCCGCCCAGGTCCACCAGTAAACCCGTTCTTCGTCCCGGTGAACGACCGTCGCCTCCGCGCGGGCATTGCCTGTTCCTTCGGGGGCTCGGATGTCGGCCAGTTGCGTCCTGGCCCGACGGGTCAAGTCGACCGGCGGGTCCGCACCGAGATACACATCGCGTATTGCGCGCGCGAGTTCGAACGACAAACCTCTAAGGCCCAGATTCGACCATTTCGCCACGCCCCCGGTCTGCGCCGGTTCCACGAATGCGCGGCGCCGACTCCAGTCGATGTAGGTGACCTGCCAGCTGCGCCCGGCGAGCAGCAGTCGCCGCGGGCCAGGGCTGTCGTCGGTCAGAACCGAGGGGTCGGTGTGGCCGATCTCCTGGCGCCCAGCGAGGACAGTGAACTGCGGTGGTGCTGTGAAGGCCGCCGTGAGATCGAGGAAATGCTTGCGGCCGAACCGCTTTTCGGCGGCCGGGCCCACGTGGAGCAGTCCGCCGTCTTCGTCTAGATATCCCTGGGCGAGCAGATGCCGCAGTATCGGCGAGGCGGATTCGTCGAAGGGGGCCAGATCATTCCACTCGTGTGTCCAGAGGCGGTCGCCGATGCTGTGGTGCTGCAACGTGACGGCCAGCAGCTGCTGGGCGACAAGGTGTCTCGGCTCGGGTGGCGGAGTAATAGGTTCGATCCAACCGCGGCCCCAGAGAAGCAGCAGCCCCGCGGCTTGGACAAGGGCATCGTCGGTGGTTGCCAAGAACAGGCAATTACGGGTGCTGTCGGCGCGGCGGCCGGTGCGTCCAGTTCGCTGGAGGAATGACGCGACCGTCGTGGGTGAGTCGATCTGGATCACCCGGTCCAGGTCGCCGACGTCGATGCCGAGCTCGAGGGTCGATGTGGAGACGATCACGCAGTCCCGTGCCTCGGCGAACGCCTGTTCGGCGCGCGTGCGTTCGTCGACGGAGAGCGACGAATGGGAGAGGAACACCGTTACCTCGCGTTCCCGCAGCGCGGCGCCCAAGTGTTCGACTTGTCGTCGGGAGTCGCAGAAGACCAGGCGTTTCTCGCCCCGATGCAACGCCGCGATCACTTTGGCGGCATTGTCGAGTGAGCCGACATAGTCGAGTTCGACTTCCCCCGGCGGGGGAGCGGCGCTCTTCGCCGCTAACGGCAGCGTGACACCCGGAGCGACGACTCGGGCGGGGCGGGTGCTTGCCCCTGACCCCTGTAGCCAAGTGAGAAGATCGTTCGGGTTGCCGACCGTGGCGGACAAGCCGACGCGCTGAATTGGACGCCCAGTGACTCGCTGTAGACGTTCCAGCACAGCCAGCAGATGCCAACCACGGTCGTCACCGGCGAAGGCGTGGACCTCGTCGACGACGACAGCGCGGATATTGCCGAGCAACTCGTTGTGGTCGGTCTTCGTGCCGATCAGCATGGCTTCCAACGCCTCCGGCGTCGTCAGGAGGATATCGGGGTGCTCGCGGCGGAGGCGATCGCGCTTGGAGTCCGTGACGTCGCCGTGCCAGAGCGCCGCACGCCTGCCGAGCCACTGCGCATACGAGTCGATCCGCGTGACCAGGTTGTTCAGCAGTGCCTTCAGCGGGCACAGGTACAGCACCGAAATGCCGGTCCAGTGCTGCTGTTCCATGGCGCTCAACAGCGGAAAGCAAGCCGCCTCCGTCTTTCCGCCCGCTGTCGGCGCGAGGAGAACGGCGTCCGCACCGTCGACCAGCGGTGCGATGGCGTCCTGTTGCAGTGGTCTAAGGCCTGGCCAGCCCAGCGTGTTGACGATGTGGTGGACCACCACCGGGTGGAGGCGATCCCACGGCTCGTCGGTCACAGTTTCAGGTCGATGTCGTCGGCACGAACGAGATTGCGCTCGGCGTTGGTCAGTTCGGAGGTGCCGACGGTGAGCTTGTAATGCTGTCGCGGATCGAAGTCGGGGAACTGGTCGATGCGATCCAGAACGTCGCCAACGAGCTTCTTGAGAAACAATCGGGGCGCGACACCGACCTTACCGCCGAGAGTACCGCTCACAGCTTGGGCAAGATCGGCGATGTAGGCGTCGTCGGCGATGTCACGGATCCGTTCGGGGTGCTCACTACCGTCGGCATACAGTTCGCGGATCGTAATACCTAGCGCAACAAGCGAATCCATCGTGAACCCCGGCAACCGGAGCTGCACGGCGCGGGGGTTGTCGAAGCGCGGATCCGTGGTGAAATCCGTGGCAAGACGCTGCGCCAGCGGCGCCAGACGCTGCACCCCTTGCTGCCCGTCGTAGAACGCGGGCGTGCCAGTGATGAGCAGATACAACCCAGGGAACCGGCCGGAGTAGACCTCGTCGATGAGCTGACGCAGGGCGTTGAGGGCTTTGTCCCTGGCATCGGACCGCACTCGCTGCAAGGTCTCCACCTCATCGAGCACGAGCAGCAGACCCCGATGACCACTGTCGCGCAACGCGGTGAGCAGGCCTTGGAGGAACCCGAAGGCGCCGAAGTGGTCGAGTTCGCCTCGCACACCCGCGGCCCGCCTGGCGGCGGCGGCCACATTCGGCTGTCCGCCCAGCCATGCCAGGATCGCGGCGGCTGTAGCTTCGTCACCGTTGACCAGCGCCGTGCGGTATCCCCGTAGCGCCGTCGCGAAGGAAGGCGCATGGCGCGAGACCTCGACCAGCCGGGCGGTCATTAGTTCGTCGACAGCGCCGACGAGCGAGTCTTCGTCAGCGCCGGCGGTGAGAGCGTCTTCCTCGAGCGCGTAGAACCAGGCGTCCACAACCGAGCGAAGCGCGCTCGGCGGGAAGCTCGCCGTCGTGAGCCTCTCGGTGAGCCGCCGATACACCGTTTCCAGCTTGTGCAGCGGTGTCTCGGTTTCGGAGATCTGAACCTCCGACACCGCGAAGTTGCGCCGCTTCGCACGCTCGCCCAGCCATCGCGAGAAGAACGTCTTACCGGATCCGTATTCACCACGAACCGCTTTGAACACCGACCCGCCGGACTCGACCACGTCGAGTTCCGCGTCGAGGGCGGCCTCGAATCGGTCGAGCCCGGTAGCGAGCAGGTCCAGTCCGCTCTCCGGCACCGCGCCCCGCCGCAGCGCATCGATGACCGCGCGACGCCGGGCCGCGCTGACCTGGGTTGGCTGGCTACTCACCTGGACAGTCTCGCATGGGCAGAGATGACGCCGAATCGAGGAGCGAACGTCTACTCCGCTAAGTCGGGGATTGCGAACGTGTTGGCAGATGCGGATCGGGGTCCCCAGTCCGCGGCGAAATCAGTGCCGCCGACGCGGCGGGCTCGCAGCGTGGACAGGCGCCGCGGATCGTCGCCTACATCAGGTGGTTGAGCAGTTGGGCGAAGCTTCGCAGCTCGTTCAAGTCGGATTCGGGGAGTTGCTGGGGGCTGAAGTGCGCAATGACGTTCCGGATTGCGCGGACCCGAGCCAGCTGTGCCACGAACAGGCTGCGATCGACGGTGCTCCAGCCGAGGCACTGCCAGTTGGCGTCCGCGCTCGCAGCAAGTTTCGTTTTCGTATGGTTGTGCCGGAGCAGCATCTCGTACTGGCCGAACATTAGATCGTTGATGTTGCCCGTCTTCTGTTTATCGTGTTGGACGAGCTCGATCGCTTCCGGGCTGATCGGGCTGAGCAGTCTGCGTAGCTTGCCTTCGATTTCACCGACGAGAAAGAACGGCAGAGCGCTCTGATGGAAATGGGCTGTGACATCGGCAGTTGTGATGATGCCGCTGAAAACACCGGTTCTTTCCCGGATCAGCAAAAATCCTTGCTTTTCGATGATCTGCAACCTGGGGAAGAGCTCCTGATGCGTCTCCGCGCTGTCGACGGTTCCGACCGTCGCATCGGCCAACTTCGCTTGCAGGTGCGGTTTTTCCCGTAGCGCGGCTACCGACTGCCAGGTCACTACTCCTTTGAGGTCCGACGAGCCGTCGATGACGGGTATCTGAGAGATGTCGTGACTTCGCATCAAGTGGACCGCTTTGGCAAGTGACACATCGGAGGTCACCGAGATCAGCCGACCACGAGCCGATGGCAGATCCCCGACCAGAAACGGGCGTTGCGGCAAGGTTCCGGGGAGGAAGTCGTCGCAGCTCTCGTCGTCGTCGGTCTCCACTGTTGTGTTGTCGATGTCGACAATCATGATCAGTGTGTCCCGATGGCACGTCGCGAAGCCCGGAGTCGTAGTCAGCCCGGCGGCCTGTAGTGCCTTGCTGATCACGGGTACGGTGTCATAGGTTCGTCTGCGGAAACCGAAGTATTCCAACAAATCCTTCACCGGCATACTCGTATCGACGAGTGCCTGCAACTGCTGCGGTGTCGGCACTGAGGTCACTTCGTGCCTCCGAACGTACTCTTGCCCATCGCCTCGGCGACGAGCTTCAGCAGCTGTGCTTTGCGATCGCGGTAGAACTCGTCGAAGTCGTCGGCGTGCAACAGCGTGGGATCGATCAGGTGGGTGGCCACCACGTCGTCGAACCATTCATTACGTGTGCCGCATTCGCTCGCCAGAACTGGCAGATACCGACTGGGCGGGCCGACAAGGCTCTTGTTGGCGCGATCTGACAGCGGTGTCTTGTTCACGATCGACGTTGCCTGCCAGTTGGGTACTCCGCGCCGGGCGAGCCACTGTTTCGGGAAGATCTGACGTATGTCGACGGCGTATTGAACCAAGGTCGCCTCGGTGAGTGGATCCGTAGCGAAGTACCAGTCGGTGGCTCCCTGTTTGATCAGCAGAGCGATGATGCCCTTGTACGCGGCACTGTTGCGGGTGCTCAACGTGTCCATTCGGTCGGCGACGAAGATCGCTTCGCTGATAGTGTCGGGAACGGTCGTTTGGGCGTCCTGCCATGCGATCAGCTGCTCGACGTCGCGGGTGAACCGGCTCTCCGTCGACCCGCCGTACATCTCGCCGAGAACGCCACACCAGTACCAACGAGTGAGCCGCGCGCGCATCTCAGGCTCGTCGGTTCGCTCCGCGAGGATGGCGCGCACGGCGGCCAGTGGTATCAGCTGCGAGCGGTAGGGCAGATCGGCCGGTGTCACGATGCACTGCTCGGCCAGGAATTCCCCCACCCAGGCGAACGCGTCGCGCACGGCCGGTGCGAGCTGGTCGAAGTCGTGCAGCGGCAGGGTGAGCAGATCGCGGCGTTTGCACGAGACCGGCGCTGTCGGGCGATGTTGCTTGATCTTCCACGTGCGCACCAGAGCGACTGCCTGCAGAAAATCACTACTGGTGAGCCCGTTCTCGATGCCGGCGTCGACATTGCCGAATACGTGCCGAGCCGTTGCCAGGCCCTTCTTGATGTCGCTCCATACCTCGGGCAGCCGGTAGTAGTCGCCGTGTTGGGTTTCGTATTCCCGATCACCGGAGTAGGTCGCGGTCAGCAGCTCGAAGACGTTCAGCGGTACACCGCCAGTGTTCACCCGTTCGAAAACGGAACAGACCGCGTCTGTCGAGGTTTCCGCGCCGAGTCGGATCATTGGAACGGCGTACGACCGCACATGCTGGATGACCTGTCTTTCGAATTCGGACCAGATGGGCCAGTTGCGGCCGGGATCCGCTTCGGTGAACGCACGTTGCCACGAGTGGACCTGGTTGATGTCGAACACAATGTGCAGCGGGAAGTACGCGGCAGTGCATTCGGCGGCGACATCGCTGAGATCCAGGCCCGGTCGGCGGCCATGGCCGGTCCGGACGACCTTGTCTGCTGGGACCGACACGATGGCGTCGTCGCGGTCCGTCGGTGAACCGACGGACTTGACGATATCGACGTAATACCACCGTTCCATCTCGTTACCACGCGAGTCGACGGTGCGGACCGGCCTGTCGAGGAACAGTGACTGATACAGGGAGGTGAGCCTCTGCTGTCCGTCCAGCAGCAGCACACCGGGCTCGACGTGCCCCGCCATTTCGGCACCGGTCAGTGGCCTGGTACGGAAGCGGGTTGCGCCTCCGGTGTCCAGTGTCATCACCACGCCGAGCGGGTAGTTCAGAGTGACCGTGGCGATCAGCTCTCGGATGCGTTGGTCGTCCCATTTCCACTCGCGTTGGAAGTCCGGCAGCTGGAGTTCGCCGGAGTGGATGCGTTCCAACAGGGTCCGCAGCATCGGGTTGTCGAGCGCCAAGGGATAGTTCCCCCCGTCTGATGTCTCCGACGTTACCGTCGGAGATCGCGATCTGTCATCGTCTGTGTACCAAGGTCTTTCGGCTACAGGAGACTACTGGTCCCAGTCTGCTTTGCCCAGGTGCACCGCGTGTCGATTCAACATCGAGCGGATCCGTTTCCGTAGGGGTTTCGCGTACCGAGCAATTCTGCGGCTGCGCCATCGGCCAGGCACCGACGACGATGTACCGAACGGACATCGCCGGCGACGCCCTGCGCTCATCGCAGCCCGAACTGGGTACGCAGTAGCCCGACATGCAGCCGCAGCGTCCGGCCGTCCGGCAGAGTCTCGAGCACCTGCGCTCCGTCTACATTGAGCAGCTGCCCGAGTACGGCCGCGAAGCCGCCGGCGCGGGTCGGTGGGTCGCCGACCCGTTGGGCGAGCGCGGTGGTCGACTGCGGTCCGTCGAGCAGTGCCCGAATCGCCTTCTCCAGCTTGGTGGTTGCCGGTTTCCGCGCCAGTTGCTCCAGCTGCGCGGCGAACACCTCCGAAGCGAGCAGTCCGGTGACCAGCTCGTCGGCGGCGTTCGTCTGCGGCGGCAGGGCTGGGGCGCTGAGCAGCGGAATGTCCAGAGTGATCTGATCGGTCTGCTTCTCGGCCGCCTTGCTGGCGACGCGAGTCCGTGCCTTGTGTTCGACAGCGGGGGTCGGGTGCTGGGGCAGCGATTCGGTACCGTCGCGCCACCATTCGGGCCGCTGGTCACCCAGTTCCCGCCAGCCGACGGGCGGTGTGGCGCCGAACGGCAGGAACGCCAGCACAGGGATGGTGATCTCCGCCAGGGCAGCGCCGCCGTGATACCCCGCCTTCTGAGCGGTGTAGCGGGAGTCGTTGTCCCACAATGCGACAATCGAGGCGCCGGGCTCCGGCCAGACGACACGGGGCCCGTGCAGCGCGATCTCGGTTTCGGTGCGCTGGTCGAACTCGGCAGCGGGCAGGCGGTGCCGTGCCGACTCGACGTTGTCCGCCTCGACGAGCACACCGTGCCGGTCGATGACATGGCCATGGTCGCTGGTGATGAGAACGACCATGCCCTGCCCCGTCGCCACCGAGACCAAGGCCCGCAGATCGCCGATTTCTCGTGTCTCCCAGCCGGAGTCGTCGAGTTTGGCTTCTTTGGCGAGGCGGTCGTCGATGGTGTTGAGCACCACGGCGACATGGCAGCCGGGATCGGCGAGAGCCGCACTCAGGTCTGCTCCGAACCGCTCGCCGGGCTTGCTGCGCAGGTCGTTCTTGTGGAAGACCTCGGCCCGCTTCGCGCCCCAGAACGGATGCTGGGGAAAGAGACGTTCCTCTGTCTTCTGATCGCCCTTCATGAGTTTGCCCGCGAACAGCGAAGTGCGCGAGACCGCGGTCAGACTCGGCAGCGCCGCAGCCATACAGCGGCGGTAGGGCTTCCCCTCGCCGGGCAGGGGATCGTATTCGGCGAAGGTGCTGCGTAGTTCTCCGGCCAGCTCGGTCGCGATGGAGGCGCTCATGCCGTCCACGACGATCAGCAGCACACGGTGATCGGAGGCGAGCGGGCGAACCACACGATGCAAGAAACTCTCGACCGTCAACATCTTGCCGGGCGACGTTCCCGATTCGGTCCAGACCGCAAGGTTTTCCGCGAACTCACGGTCGAATTCACGGCGGATCGTGCGGGCTCGGGTGGCAATGGTGTCGTAGGCGACGCGTAGGGCGGCGTCGTCATCGCCGCCGGCATCGAGGTAGTCGAGGGCGCGGTCGGCCCAAGCGGTGTCCCGCATCTGCCGGTCGAGTGCTGCAGCGACGCTGCCACCGGTCGGGTCGGGATCGGTGTCGAGCCACCGGGTGAGGCGTTGAGCCATCCGAACTCGGCCGATGCGGACACGATGGTCTGCGGCGAGGTCGTGTGCGCGCAGAGCGGCCACGGCCTTGTCGATCTCCTCGGCCTTGCCGCGACCGAGGGCTTTGCCCGCGGCCGTGAGTCGGGCCTCGAGGCCCGCGGTGAGCAGCGGACTGTGTTCCGCGGCCGTGCCCGCACCGAACTGGCGGACGAGAAGATCGGCCTGTGTGAGCACGGTATCCGCTATTTTGCGGGCGTGCCGAGCGGATTCTTCAGCTTCGTCGTGCAGGTCGGCCGAGGAACGTGCCTTCACCAGCAGATCCCGGACGTAGTCCTCGCAGGTGCGGCCGAAGGTCGCCAGCAGGCGGTCCAGTTCGCCACCCACCGCAGGCGGATGGTCGCCGAGCCAGCGCTCGACCCGCCCGCGCGCCTGATACACCGCGTTGTCCGCGATGGCATGCCGCCACAGGGTCGCGCACACCAAGCCGTAGGCGATGGCTTCTGCGCCGTGCCCGGTGCGCACGAGCGCTGTCACAACAGCACCGGTTGCGCCGGATTGCTCGTTCTCGCTGAGGAATTCGGTGAGCCCGTCACGTTCGGGAGCACGCAGATCCAGCAGGAGCTGCGGTCCACCCGGCCGTTGAGACCATTCGAGCAGGCTGAGGGGATCGATTCGGTCGACCGCGGCCTGGATGCCCAGTCGGCGGGTGGCCAGCGTGGCCAGGGCAGGGGTGCGGGAGAGAACACCGCCGGCGAGCGTGGTCGGCCACCCCTGCGCTCCGGCGGCATCGAGCAGCGCCTCGCATGCCCACCCTTCCCGCTTGAGCCGGGGGTCGACCTCGGTGGCGCCGAAAGTTTCCCGCACGATGTCCCATCGGTCCACCGTGTGTACGCGACCGCGGTGGGTACGCACGAGAATGGCCGGATCGAGGTCGTGTTCCTCGACACCGGTCAGCACCACCAGTACTCGCGGATCGGGGCTGATCTCACGAGCGTGCGCGAGAACTGTTTCATGCACCGACAGCGGCGAAGCGCCGACCGATACCCGCACGCGGCGACCGTCCGCGAGGGCCAAGACGGGGTCGCCCTCCCACTCAGGTTCGCCACGCAACAGCAGCGTGACCGGGTCACCTGGCGTACCGACGACCTCCTTCAGCCGCTTGTGCGACGAGAGATACTGCGCGACGGTCGTTCTCGACAGCCGCAGCGCAGTGGTCACGGTGGTACCGGTCATTCGATGACCTTCCACAGGATTTCGATCGAGGCGCCGGGCTCCAGTTCGGCCAGCTCCGCCAAGTCGGCGGAGAACTTCGCCACCGCATCACCAGCCGTAGTGGTGTATTTGCCGGACCGGCGAGTAGAACGCTTGTCCGAATGCGGTGTGCTGCCGTCCAGCGGCGGGTTGCTGGAAGGAGTCACCAGGTCGATGTCGTCCGCACCGGTCGCGGCCTCGGTGGTCTGGCCGGATACCGGTGGTGGCGGCGTTACTGTGGCCGCCTGCTGATTGCGCGCGGCCTCCTCGCGAAGCCGCCGCGTGGTCAGCTCGGTGACCTTGGCGTCAGTGCTGCGAAGTGCCTCTGCCAGATCGGCGGAGCGCTGATCGGCTCGGGCGACGGTGCGCAGCGAGTCCAACAACTTGGCACCCTCGGGGCCGAGCAAACTCGCCTGCTCCAGATTGCGCCAGGCAGCGTGAGTGAGCGCCGTGATCACCGTCTCCGCCGACTTGATCGAGGTGGCGTACCGGTCCGCATTGACGTCGGCGAGGTCGAAGTGCGCGAGCGCTTCGACGGTCTTCTTGGCACCGGCGGACCCGCCCGCACCGGCAGACGCGAGAGCCGACAGCAGCTCGAGCGAGCGACGAGCGAGAGCGAGCCGCTCGCCGGGTTCGCTGTCGTCGAGCCGGAGGAAATCGGCGTGCTTCTCCAACTGTTCGACGAGTCGTGCCGCAAGATCGTGGTACTTCGTGGCGGCGCTGTTGATTTGCCGGGCGAACAGCTGCACCGGCCCGCCTCGCCGCAGCGTCGGCGCCTTCTCACCGAAGATGACTTCGAACCGGTTTCGGGCGGTGTCCCAATCCGATTCGCTCGGCAGCGGTTGAGTGCGCAGCGCGTCGCCGGCCTGGATTTTCGTGAGTTCCGGCGCGTCGATCGGCACACCGCCGCGCACCCAGATCCGGTCGTCCATTTCGGCGAAGGACGCGATCACCAGATTGGCGATGTGCTGCTCCAGGCCGCGCGGTTGCGGCAGGTCGATCCAGTCGCCGAGCGAGATCACCGACAGGTCGCCGGTGCTGCCCGCGTTCTGCGCCGACTTGCGGAAGTGGTCGGCCCACCGCTTCGACAGCTCGAAGTAGGCCTCCTTCTGCTGGCCCAGACCGAGAGGCTCGGCGACCCGGCGCATGAGCGCGCGGTCCTTCGCCGGGACCTCGAAGCGGTTGTCCCGCGCCTCGGCCGCGCCCTTCACCTGCGCGAGAACGGTTTTCGCGTCGGCGGCCTTGACCGCAGTCCCGGTGCCGTCCGGGTCGAGGTTCGGGTGCTCCGGGAATTGGTGAGCGAGTAGTTTGCTCGCGAGTGTGCGGATGGCGTCGTGCATCGACTGGCCGATGGAGACGGTGAGACCGTCGATATCGGGCAGCGGGTGAAACAGCCGGTCCAATTCGTTCGTCACGTCGTCGGGCTTGCGTTCGGCCAAGCCGTACGCCTGCTTGAACGTGGCCAGCACTCGCTTGCGCAGGGTCTCGCGCTGGGACTCCAGCAGCTGCTTCGCGCTGGCCCGGTTGTCGGGATTGAGGTGCTGGGCGTACTGGGTGTCGAACCGATACGGGTCGGCGAGTGCCTTGGTGACCACGAGCAGGCGGCGGAAGTCCTCCCAGCGTGGCTTGGTCAGGTGCGACGGCAGCCAGGCGACGGTGCGCGGATGGTTGTCGCCCTGTTCCTCCCTGAGCCGCCGGATGCGGTCGGCGTCCTCGACCGGCCCGAGGATGCCCTCGTCGTAGGGCAGGTCGACGACGATGCGCCAACGGCCCTCGTAGGCGGGCTGCAGGTCGTGGTTGGGCAGGGCATCCTCATCGCTGACGTTCCCGAAGACCACTTCCGCGATGCGGTTCGACCCGCGCCAGACGAAACGTAGTTCGTCGGCATCGAATCGGCCGTTGGCGCGATCCAGCCCGAACTCCTCCGCGAGCAGGTCGCGAGCGAGCGCGAGCCGGTTGGCCGGGTTGTCGTTGACCTGCGCGTTGGCGATCACCGACTCCACATCGACACCGGAGAGTTCCAGGCGCACACCGGGATTCGCGTCGGTGCCGGTGAGCTTGATCTCCGGGAATCGGGATGCCCACTCACCGATCATGTCCTTGATCACGCCCTCCTCCCGCCCGGGGATCATGGTCGTGATCGAGCCGTGGTTGAGCGCCCCGAGACGGCGAATGGTCAAGTCGCGCAACGCCGGAACGCTGGGAGCCAGTGCCGCCAACAGTACCGTGCAGGCAAGCCGGTTCTGGCCCACGAACTTCTTGCAGTTGCCTGCGAGCTTCGGATCGGTGATGGTCTCGCGCCGGTTGACGTAGGCGTCGATGTCGTCTTCGGTGACCTCGCACGAGCTGAGCAGGTACGGGCGCAGCCGCGTCTTGTACAGCTTGTCTGCGGCGTCGAAGAGCACCTTCTTGTCGGCGACGAACGGCCGGTCACCGCCGCGGGTGAGCTGCTGGTAGAGATCACCCAGCGGAACCAGGTCGCCGAGGCGCAACTCGTTGCGGTGGTCGGCGAGCAGCTGGCCCATCAGCTTCAGACCGGTGCGGGAACGCTGCAGGGCCGCCGAGATATGGACGAGGGTGTCGAGGAACGCGGGGGAGAACGGGTAGCTCAACCGGAACGACGCTTCGTCGGCGCCGGTGGTGCTCTCATCGGAGCCGAGCAGCGTGTCCCACACCTTCGGCCCGAGCTTCTTGGTCTTCTCGAACGCGGCGTCGAGTTCCGCGCTCGCGGCGGCGTCACGCGGCTTCAGCAATCGAGCGTGGGCGATCTGCGGGAGGTTGCGGTCCTCGAGGCTGATCAGGTCGAACCGGCCGGAGGCATGGTTGAGGGCGTCCTGGATCGCCGATTCCGCCGCGCCCGCGAGCTCTTCACCGACCAGCTCGCGCAGGTCGCGCTGGCGGGCGATGAACGAGACGATCGGGATCGCGCGGCGAGCATCACCACCCTCGCGGAAGTTTGTGATCTTGCTGGCCTCGCGCGCCACCCGCTTCTCGTCGTGAATGAGGCTGGCGAGCCACAGGATCAGCTCGTCGAGGAAGAGGATGATCGCGTCGTAGCCGAGCGATTTCGCATGCGCGGCAATGACACTGAGCCCGGCATCGAGGGAGATGAATCCGCTCTCGTCCTCGGCGGCGCGCTGAGCGAACCCCGGCAGCAGATGGGTGCCCGCGTCGTGCACCAGCTTGGCGCGCAACTCCGGCGGCGTCGTTGGATTCACCAGATTCAGGCCGCCGCCGTCGTGCGATTCCTCAGCGGCCAGGGCGGTATCGACCTTCTGGGTGGTCCAAAAGGCGGTCGACTCACCCCATTCGTCGTCCTCGTCGGCCTGATCCTGGTTGAGGACAGCGAGGAACCGCTCCTCGCCCATCGATGCCCGCAGTGCCCGCAGGTCGGTGAACAGCGCGTCCGTGCGATACACCGGAGGAATCTGTGCCTCCGGATGCTTCTTGCGCACGAACTCGACGTAGCCGCCGAGCACCCGCTGCTCCATCGCCTTGGCGTCGATCATGTGATACGGCACCATCAGGAACTTCTTGCCGTCCGACAACAGCCAATCGTTCTTGGTGATGACCGGATCGAACTCGCCGCGGGAGCGGGCGACCGGGTTGCCGGAGAGCAGGGCGTAGAGGACGGCCATGAAGTGCGACTTACCGGCACCAAACGAGCCGTGCAAGAACGCCGGTTTCGAGGTGTTCCCGTCGAGCGCGGACTTGATCAGCGCGAGGGCTTCCTCGAAGTTGTTGAGCAGTCGGTCGGTGAGAACGTAGTCCTCAACCGCTTTCGTGGAGCCTTCCTCGGTGACCGCATCGGCGAGGGTGAGCACGTAGTCCGAGCCGGCGACGTGCTCCTTGATATCGATGAGGTCACGCAGAAGTGGGCGCTGGTCCATCAGTTGTCCCCCTCCGCCGCAGCGGACTTCTTCTTCGTGGTGCGTTTGGTGGTGGTGCGGCGACCTCGGGTCGCGGGCTGAGGCCGCCAGTTGCGGAGGTCGTCGTCGGTGAGGCCGTGTTCGCCTTGCATGCTTCGGCGGTCGCCGGAGAGGAAGGACGAGGGGGCAATGCCGTAGTTGGGGTCGACCTCGTTGTGCCACTGATCCAGCCAGGGCTGAAGTTCGAGCAGGCCCGCCAGGAACGGGGTGATCTCCTCGGTGGAGAGGCTGTTCTCGGCGAGGTAGATGGCGATGGCCATTGCCTGTTCGCGGTGGTCCCAGCCAGCCCAGCCGTAGAGCGCGGGGGTGGCGACGTTGGTGGAGCCGTAGGAGATGAACCGCTCCTTGGGCACGTCGAGTTTGCCGCGCGCCTGCCAGAAGGAGGTGCGCAGGAAGTCCGTGGAGGTGTATTTGGGTGGTACCGGGATGGAGTCCCGGAATTTGTTCTTCTCGTGGCCGTCGGGCATTGCGTCTTCTTGGCGCTGCATGCCCCAGACGTGTTCCCAGTCCGCACGTTTCTTCAAGCCGGTGGGCTTGTAGCGCAGGGCGGCGAGGAAAGGGACGTGCTCGTCGGTGATCAGGTCTGCCACGACCTGGGCCAGGTCGTTGCGGGGTGCGTATAGCGTTGCGACAGAGACGAAGTCTTCGTCAGCGGCGAGGCGGTCGGTGATTTGGGACAAAGTCAGCATCTGCGGTTGACCGCTGTCGCCGAACCACAGGTCGCGCTCCATGCGATCGAGGAGCCAAGAGCGCAGCGCCTTCTCCTGCAGATCATCCCAGCCGTCGGACTTCCAGCGGCGTTTGTACTCTGGTCGCTCGATCATGCCGATTGCCCGGTTTGACCCAATCGCGTCGATCCGGCGTTGAACGACCTGTCTATACGAGTCCGGCCAGTGAGTGGGGATTTCGGTTATGGCACTCGAGTCGTGGCGAGAAAACCACTCCGCAGAGGACTTACCATTGGCCACCTGGCGTGCAAGGCAAATTTCAAATGCGCGCTGGCCCAAGGTAAGCGCTGGAATATCGTGACCCGGCGCGCATAGGTCTCCGGCTTCAATGAGTCCGTAAACCCCGTACACATGCCAGTCGAGCTCCTCTTGGAGGGTGATCATCTGACGGCGAATCGACTCCCAGTGCTGCCTCGCGTCACGGAGCGCTTCTGCCGTGGGTGTTTGGTTTTGGGACACAACTTCAGGGGTGGATTGGTTGAGCTTCTGGCTGAGTCGGTCGAGTTCAATACTCAGTTTGAGTGGATACCGTGTCGGCAGTGGAAAGTCTGCCAAGTTGGTGCCGTTGAACTGGTAGAAGTCATCAAACGGTACGCGAGATTGACGCGCTCCCCGCGAATCTACGGTGCTGCCTTTGTTGTGGCACGACATTTTCAGCCAGAAGCAGGCGGTGGAGCTGTTAAGTAGTCCGAGGAGTCTCAAGTGGTCGTCCTCGCCAGCCTCCATAGGCAGCTTGATTACCGGGGCTGTCCTATTGAACACCTTTCCGCCACGGTCCAGTGCAAAATGGTTGTGTGTTGCAACTTCGGCATATGTGATTGAAAGCGGCACCCGGTAGCGTTCCGCGACCCATCGGTACCACGTCCACCACGGCTTGCCAAGGTCCTGCTGGGATTTGCCACCGAAGTCGGTGGTTGCTCGAAGATGGCTCCGAACTCTCCACAGGAGGGCGCCCCACGGGCTCATAGCGTCGTAGGCTAGCGGTCGGAGCTCGGAATCGTAAGGTGCGATCGCTTGTTCGCGGCAATGGGTGTCCCAGTCGCGCACAGCCTCCCCGATGATCAGCCACCGGGCAATCGGTTTACTGATGCCCCGGCGTGCGAGTGAGTCCGGTGTACTGATGAAGGCATCGTCCTGACCAGGAAAGCTGGCGAATCCGATGTCGCGTACCAGAACGGAGCGCAATCGGCCTGAACTATTGGCGTCAATCTGCTGAACCATTTCCAGGCCGCCGTCAAGTAGAATCCAAGGTTGTTTGCCGAAATATCGTTCGCGATCGAGGTTGTCGACCGAGACCCACTGGCTCAGGCTGGGGGCATTATCAATCTGTTCGACAATTGCGCGCCAAACCAGCCCATCTTCGGGATTGGTGGGAGCTTTGGGCTCACCTTGCACGCTTCGAACTGTGCGGACTGTCGCAGCGCGATCTTTGCCCGAGCGCCGCGTCCCCACAAGGATGACAGTCGGTGTGCCATGACCTGGAATGTATGCGCCGGAGGTATCGATCACCTCGGTGAGTTCGACAGAGTGTGCAAAATAGTTCTCGATTAGTTTGGTACCGAACTCGCGTTTCATGAAGGAGTTTGCGGTGATCTGTCCGACTCGACCGAAGCCGTTGCCTTCGGAATCGCCGCGCTTTGCGAGTTCGAAGAACCTCTGTGCAAAGGGCACTGACAGTGCGTACTTGCCTGAGCAAGCGTCATACAGGCCGCGGTACAGCTCGTTGAGATTCCTGTCTTTGACAGTGATGTAAGGCGGGTTGCCGACAACGACGTCGTACCGGCCCGTTTCGAGAATTCCCGGGTAGTCGTGGACATCCTCGGTAGCGTAGGAGAATTCGGCCAGCAGGTCGCGCTGGTCGCCGTCGAAGGTGAGCTCCAGCTGCCGTGCCTTGATCAGCGAGTCACCGACCGCCAGCTTGATCGGCCACTCGTATCGCGCGGCTTCGGCGAGCGTGCGCACATTGGCGGCGGCCATAGCGGCGACCAGGAGGCGGAAGCGGGCGATGGCGATCGCGAACGGGTTGATGTCGACGCCGTGCACCGAGTTCAACGCGGCGTGGACGCGCTCATGCCGATCTTTCGTCGGCTGCTCTTCGGCCCATCGCTGTGTCAACCGCTTGAACGCCCCGAGAACGAAGTGCCCCGATCCGCAGGTCGGATCGATGAGTTGGATCGTCTCGTAACCGAATTCGCGGATAGCGGGTTCGAGGGTGCGGTCGAGGATGAACTCTTCGACGAATTCGGGCGTTTGGAGGAGAGCGTAGTTCTTGCGTATGTCCTCGGAGAGATCCTGGTAGAGATCGCCGAGGAAGCGGGTGTCCCAGCCGTTGATGCCGTCTTCGTCGAGGGGGTCGGTGAAGTTGTGGACGAGAACCCCGTGTTCGTCGCGGGCACGCCAAAATTCGATGAGTTCTCGTGCGCCGTCGTGGGAGACGGGGATCTGGTAGAGGGCGTTGTGGTTGGGGTCGAAGAGGAGCTTTCCTGCTTGGCCCGCGCCGAGTTCAGCGAAGGCGTGTTCGAGCCAGCCACGGTAAGTCGGGTCGGGGTCGGTTTCGACGTAAGCGTCGTAGCGGGCGTGGGCGAGTTCGCGCCGGTCGTCGGTGGGGCCGGTGAGGTAGGGGTCGGCGATGAGGTGGTTGTCTTCGCAGAAGCGGACGAAGACGGTGCCCAGAACCCAGGCGACGGCGACCTGGGTGATGCGTTCGCCGAGCCACGAGATTTCGGTGGCGGCGGTGCGGTTGAGTTTGCGAGCTTGGGCCCATTCGTCGTGCAGGCGTGCTTTGACCTCGGGCAGGATGCGTAGTTGCTTCTCGAGGTCGGTCTCGACCGCGACGACCTGCTTCTTCAGGTCGGCGAGCAGTGCGGCGCGGTCGATCATGCGATTACTCCTGTGTCGGTCGAGGCGGTGGCGCGATGGATGTTGCGGATCCACGCTTCGGGCAACTGGATCCACTCGTTGAGAGCGGACTGGTACGGCACCGCTACCGCACCGAGGTGCGGCTGGCGCAGGGGGTCGGACTGCGGACACAGCAGCCACAGGCCGCCCTTGCCACGGCGGGCCTGTTCGGCCAGGCGGCCGAGGACGCCCATGGCGTCGTAGCGGGCGAACACCAGCGTGTCGGTGAGCAGCAGCGGGCCGTCGCCCGCGATGTTGTCGGCGATCTCGGTTTCGATGCGGCCCCACGCGGTGCGCGCGTATTCGCTGAACTTCAGCGCCGCGCGGGAACCCGGCTCGGCGATATCGGCGCGCAGGATGGTTTCCCAGGTGGGTTTGGTGCCCGGCGGGACCAGATCGTGCATGTTCGCCAGGAACAGGGCCGTCGCGGACATCGGGCGCACCGAAAACCGTTCGCGCAGTTCGCGAATGGCAGCTGGGGTGGCCGAGGTCGGTGTGGTCGGGGAGGTGAGCACCCGGAAACCGTCCCGTGGCGCGGCTCCGGTAAGCAGTTCCTCGGCGCGGGCGGCCTTGGCAAGGTTCGGGTCGTCGGCGTACCTGCCTGCCGCGTGGCTGTTGACGGCGGTCGTCCAGCGCGGTGCGTGCGCGGTGTAGCTGGACTGCAGGTCGGCGTGCTCGGGGATGTAGCGCTGGACGCGGGACTCGGGATGGGTCGCCACCACAAGGTCGAACCCGGCCTCGCGCAACGCTTTCGTCAACTCCGGGGTGGGCACGTCGCGGTCGCTTCCCGCGATGGTCAGCTCGGGGAACCGTGCCAGGATCCGTTCGAACACGCGCTCGGCCCGCAGCCCGGCCTGCTGCTTCAGTGGAACGCCCGGGGTGAGGGTCAGCAGACCGGCCTGGGTCAAACGGACGGCGCGTACCAACGGGAGGTCGCGCGGATAGATCTCGAGGCGCGGCGTCACAGCGGCGTTGCGGGATGCGCCGACAGCCACTTGTACGAGGCGGCGCTCGTCCAAGGTGGGAGTGCCTGCGGGCGGATCGATCGCGCCCAGCCGATCCAACACGGTCGCCGCTGTCGGGAGAGTCTCCTGCGCTGCCAGCGCATCAGCCGTTTTGCCCAGGCGCAGTGCGTAATTGGCGAGTGCCGGTGCGGCCGGGGTGTCAGGGTCGGCGTCCTCGCCTGCTTCGAGGGCCAGCACCACCACCGGGTTGGCGCCGGAGTCGCGTTTCTGAGCGGTGTAGAGCGCGGCCTCGTCCGGTGTCAGTTGCTCGACCTCCACCACGACGCGCACGGCCGCAAGGCCCAGCGCGCGGCGCTGGGCGCGGTCGGACAGGCGGGTGCCTCGCCGGGCGATCAAGGCGTCGGCGAGTTCGGTGGCCGCGGCGACCCGGCCGAATCCCTCGAGCAGTTCCAGTACCTGCGCGCGCAGGGCCTGCACCGCGGGATCCCTCTTCCACTGCTGCCGTTGGGCTTTCAGCAGTTGCGCGACTCGACCCGAGGTCAGGTTGAGGGTTTCGGCCACCGCCGACTGGGTCGGCCACGCATCCAGTTCGGGCAGATCGCCCGCGCCGGGAATCCGCAGCAGTCGAGCCACCGCGTTGACCTTGCTGGTGTTGGAGCCATTGTTATTGCGCTCCGGGACGAAACGGGCGGCCAGAGTATCCAAGCTCAGTGTGCGTAACAGGCCTGCGCCGAGATCGGCCTCGGCGGCGTTGAGCTCCTCCTTCGCTTCCTTGCGCGCCTCCGGAGTGAGCGGTGCGGGCTCGTCCTTGCCGAAGCGGCGACCCCATTCCTTGAGCCGGTCCTGAATCTCGCGACGGGCTCGCGCACCAAGGCCGGGTGCGTTGATCAGCTTCCCTCGGCCGTAGTCGAGCAGCTCACCGACCGTGTTCACACCCAGTCCATAGAGGAACTGCTCGGTGGCGGCGGTCAGACCCGCCTGCGACAGGTGGGTCTCGACTGTCGCCTGCTCGGCGATCAAGCGACGCTGGTCCTCCGGCGACACCTCGTCCACATCGGCGGATGGCGCAGCGTGCGTGCTCAGCGGCCGCGGCGGCACCGAGCGACTCATGTCGAGGAAGATCTTGCGCCAGGCATCGCGCATCGGCTTCAGATCCGAAAAGCGTTGTGCGACATCGCGATGCAGTGCTTTACGGAAGAACCCCACGAGCCCGTCGCGCACCGAGGGATCGAATGCGTCGGCGGCAATCGCCGGGTACGGGAACTCTGCCGGATCCAATTGGCGCGGCAACACGCTGCCGTCGCCCCACCGTGGCAGCTCGCCCGACGCCATCTCGTGCAGCGTCACCGCCAGCGCGTAGCGTTCGGCCTGCGCGTCGTAGACGCTGCGAATCAGGGTGCCGATGAACGGGTCCAAGTAGCCGTCGGTGCCTGCCTCGGTGTTCTGCACCGGGTACCCCGCCAGCGAGAAGTCGATGAGGACGAGTTCGCGGGTTCGGTTGGGGCGCACGCGGATCGCGATGTTGTCCGGTTTCAGGTCGCGATGCCAGACGCCCTCACCCTCCAGGAAATCGCTGGCGGCGAACAGATAGTCGCTGTAGGTCTCCAGACGCCCGACCTGCAGGCGGCCGTTGTCGCGCAGCTCGCGGGCGACGGTCTCTTCGGTGCGATGGCCCGAGTCCTGGTCCAGTCCCTGCTCGTCGCCGACATACTCCAGGACCAGGGTGGTGCGGCCGCCGAGTGTCAGCACGCCCGGGTCGACCAGGTTGATCACGCCCGAATGCCGCCGCAGGCCGCGCAGCACTCCGGCCTCGCGCTCGAGCACATCGGCTCGGTCGTCGGAGAGCGCAATCTTCAGCACCACATAGGTTTTGGCGCCGCGCTTGTCGGTCTCGGCCTGCAGGTCGCGCACGAGCAGGGCCCGGCTGGTCGAGCCGGTGCCCAGGCGGCGGCGCACCAGCCAGCGTCCGGCGAGCACGTCACCGGGGACGGCTTCCAGGGGGTCCTTCTCCTCGGCGACGACCTCTTCCTCGACGGGAGCGGTGAGCGACTCTTCGACATCCTCGAGCAGCTCGAGGAACTCGTCCATGGAGGTGAGCCGCTTGGATGGGCGATAGTCCGTCGCCGCGGCCACCAGGAGATCGACATCCGACGGCAGGTTGTCGACCAGTGCGCTCGGGCGCAGTTCCTCACCGGCCTCGAATCGGGCCAGCAGCTCCGCCTGGGTGGTGGCGGGAGCTCTACCCGTCACCAGCAGGTAGGTCAGCATGCCCAGGCCGTAGACGTCCATGGCGATGGGGTCGGGGGAGGGTGCCGACACCTCCGGCGCGAGGTAGGCGTCCGAACCGGTGGACAGGTGGTGCGCCGAAAGCAGAGTCGGGGCGTGCCGCGTCATGGTCAGCGCCGTACCGGCCGAGCGCTGGGTTGCCACCTGCCAGTCCGAGATCTGCAGCCGGGGTGAGCGCCACCGCTGGCCTTCGCCCGCACCAGCGCGGGGAATCACATGGATCGAGCGAGCGGCCAACGCCCGATGATACAGGCGGGCCGAATGCGCCGACCGCAACGTCTCCGCGAGCTGGCGCACGAGTTCGATTCGGTCACCGACATCAAGCGACTCGCCATGGCGGGAGAGGTAATCGTCCAGGTGCAGCGTGTCCGGGTGATAGCGGAAGATGAGAGCCGGCCCCGCGATGTGGCCCGACGGGTCGAACAGCTCCAGCTGCACGGCACCCGGATGCCGGAACCTGCGCAGCACAGCGGCTTCGCGCCGAGCGGCCGCGTCAACCGATTTGCGGGCTTGCTCGTCGGCGCCACGTTCACGCAGGTAGATGCGGACGCGGACGGGCTCACGCAGCTCGGTGTGCGCGGCCAGATAGTCCTGCCAAGTCGGGCCCGCGTCCAACGGTTTGCGCTCCAACAGGTACGGGCCGACGGTGAAATCCGCGTCGCTGCGCCGGATACCGACCTGCTCTAGAGCCTTCTTGATCGCTTTCGCGCGCTGGGCGTTGATCGTGTGCTTGATGTCGCGGACCGGTGCGTCGAGCCGATCGATTAGCTCCCGGATCGTGTGCGTGTTCGAGCGGTCACCCGCCGGAAGTTCGAACCGCAGCCCTGCATTGGTAAGGCACACAGCGGAGTTCAGGAAGACGCGCGCACCGTTGTCGCCGAGCAGGCCCGCCAGTTCCTTGCTCTTCTGGTTCACCAGATGCAGTGGATTCCGGTGGAACCGGCGATCGCCGCGTGTGGTGGTTTGAACCCAATCTCCGCCCTGGCCGGTGAGCCTTCCACTCCAGTCCTTGAGTTCGATCATGTACACGCCGTTCGGGGCGATCACCAGCAGGTCGACCTCACGCACGTGCCCTGTCTTGGCGGTGAAGGTGAAGTTCGACCAGGCGTACCACGGATCGACGTTCGGCAGCTGCGTCCGGATCGCTTCCAGCCCCCGGCGCTCATGCTCGAAACTCGACTCGGTGACCGTTGTCCACCGACCCTCGTCCATAGATGCGCAGTCCTGTCTCGTCGTTCCAAACGTCGCCTGATCCCCCGCGAACGCGACAGACCGTGCGATGTCCGCACCGCTCGTGCGGTACGTGCATATCGGGCAGTTCACCGCCGATACGGCCCCACCTGTTGCAGGCAACATTAGCCTGCTCGGGCAAGGTACCGATGCATCGGACGACCTGCCGAACCAAGCGGGTTCGGCAGGCTGTGTGCCGTTCTTCACAGGAGGATCGGCGCGATCCGTGGTTCTGTTTCTCGCCGAGCCGAGGCGCGCCTATTGACCGGGCCGCAGACCCAGCTGCTCCCTTACCTTCTCGACTGCCTCGCGTACCGGTGCTCGCTGGGTGGACACCTTGCCGTCGTCGGACACGACGACGTTGTTGCGCCAGATGCTCGCGCTTCGACGCCAGTCGATCTCCGTGGCCAGCCGCTTGTACTGGTGGGCACGCCACGCCAAGTCGGGGCTCTTACGGATCTCGTAGCCCACACGGCCGATGACCACCAGCCCGGTCGCCGTCATGTTGATGTACTTCTGCCGGAAGTCCGCGACCTGGTTGGCAGGTCCGCCCGTGGTCGGCAGCGAACAGATCTCTTGCCACGGGTCCATGTGCGCGGACAAAGCATCGATCAGCGCGACCGCATCGGCCACGAACTCGTCTCGCGCAGCCTTGTCACCGAGCAGCTGAGCACTCTGGCGCGCCACCGACTCCTCGGCCAGCGCGTAATCGGCGAACAGCAGCTCCTTGACGAACTGGCGCACCTGGTTCAGCAGGAACACCGACTGCGACGCCTTCGGCAGGGTCTTGGCCGTGGCGTCGACGCGGCCGCGGAAGAATCGAGTCTGCTCCACCAGATCGGCCAGGACACCGTTCACGGGCTCGCGGGTGTTGTAGACCGCGAGGAGACTAGCCGGGATCTGCTTGGTCTGGGCGGCATCGGCGAAGTCCTGATGGATGCGCTTGAGATCGTCCTCGACGACGATCAGCACGGCGAGACTGTCGTCCTCGAAGCCGGTGCCCAGGTCGACCAGCCCCGGAATCGCCGAGCGTCCCGAGCCGTGGCCCTTGATCGCGGTGATGCGGTGCTGGCCGTCGGTGACGTAGAAGCGTACGTTGTCGCCGATCACCATGAAACCGAGCCGGTTCTTGAAGTTGCCGCGCGACATGTGCAGTGCGGGCAGCTCACGGGCGTTGAGGGTGACCGGCGGCAGGATGTAGTTGTCCTGGTTCTCCCGCACGTAGGTGTTGATCGTCTTGACGTGATCGGTGAGCAGCGGCCGGTTGGTCGTGTTCGCCGGGTCTCCGCCCTTGTCCACGGACTCCGACACGACCTGGCGCGCCAGGAAGGAGTAAGGGAACGAGGTGGAGATCATCGTGCGCTGCCCTTGGCGAAAGACGGTGCAGGGGAACACCCGCGCTCCCGCCGCGGCGGCGTCGGCCGACGCCGCCGTCAGGGCCTTGTCCAGGCCGTCGTGTTCCATCAGTCCCATGTGATTGTCAACCACGGTGTATCTACCTGTTCTTGTCGAGAGTGATTCGAGCGCGAGCTACTCGTGGATCCAGACGCAGCCGGTGACATCGACGACGTCGCCGTCGTCGAGGTGGACGTACGAAGCGCCCGTGTAGGACTCGATGTCGATGAGTTCCGACGACTTCGCTCCCTTGTAAGGCAGCCATTCGATGAAGCAGGCGCCGTAGTCGTCGGGGCGCGGGCCCGACGTGTGGTAGAGGCCGGCCTGGACGTCCTGGCCGACCACTTGCATGCCCTCGTGGAGCCGGGCGGCGGGTTCGGCGTTGGCGATGCCGGTTGCCAGGATGCTGAGGGCGCTGGCGGCGAGAACGGTGGAGAGTCTGCGGTACATGGTGTTTCCGGTTCCTTCGAACGACTTCAGAGCTGGTGTTGCGGGCAGTAGGCCGCGATGGCGGCGTCGAGGAAGATGTAGGGGTACTGAAGGGTGTCGCTCGTGTCCTCCGCGAGCACGATCTGGTTGTGCGCTGAGTTGCCGTGTGCGTCGAGCCACCGGCATTCCGACAGGGCGAGCCAAATCGCGGCTTCCTGGACCTCGCAGCTCTCTTCGTCGTGATACGACTCGCGGAGGAAGAGCCGGTCCGCGTCGCTGCGCGGGCCACATCCGCTGCTGGAGCCGCTCGCTGAACCGGTGTCGGGCGCGGCCATCGTGTTGGGCGCCGCGGCGGTGAGGGCGATAGCGGTCGCGCCGATCGCGAGCAGGGTCGAGACGGTACGCATGTTTCGTATACCTCGTAGTGCGGTGTAGTGGGTCAGCGGTTGCCGGAAATGAGGTAGTGGATCAGCCAGATCGGCAGCCACATACCGCAGGTGATGAGCGAGAGCACCAAGTGCAGTCCGTGCGGGAAAGCCGGGCGCACCACGATCGGGCCGGTTCCGCGATTCGCGTTGTGCTGCACCACATTCACCAGTGGAACCGGCGGCGGCTGCGGATACGGCATCGGCGGGTACGGCGGTTGTGCCGGATGGTGCTGTGGGTAGTGCGGTCCCGGCTGCGGGTGGGGGGTCAACGTTCGGGCTCCACGGCCGGGGTCGGGTGCGGTCCCTGTGTGTGGTGAACCGGCAGCGGACGCGGCGCGACCGGGTCGGCCGGTGCCGTCGCTGAGCGCTGGACCGGTGATTCCGCGGTCTTCCACAGGTCGAGTGGTCCTTCGGATTCCGTAGTCACGGCAACTCCTCGTCGTGAGCGATTGGTTTCGACGAATCGTCGTTCGAATGATGTAAGACTGTATGTTCGACTGAAAGCAATGTCAAACGATTTAGGAGATTGATTTTTGCTCATCGCTGGGCCAGGGTGGCCTGGAGAGAACAGAGAGGAGAGGGCATGTCTGAGGTGAGTGCGGCTGAGATATCTCGGCTCGCAGGTGTCACCCGCGCGACGGTCAGCAACTGGCGCCGGAGGCACGACGACTTTCCCCAAGCCATCGCAGGCACCGACGCGCGTCCGCTCTTCGACCTGCATCAGGTGCAGGGGTGGTTGTCCGAGCATGGGGTGGAGGTGTCGGAATCACCGTCGACCGACCTCCGGACGCTGGTTCGATCTCGTGAGCCCAAGCTCGTTCGACAGGTCATGGAAGTCTTGCACCGCTCCGATGACGGCTGGGTCGCGCCAAGCCTGGACGGAGACAACGCGGTGTTCGCGGCGCAAGTGGCGGAGTCGGTCGCGCGGACAGCCGGCAAGGAGGGCATTCGGATCGCGGTCGACACCCTGGCGGAGCGCGCAATGGAGGGCACTCCTGTCACCGGTGTGTACACGACGCCGGTCGAAGTCGCGAAACTGATGGCGGCGCTGTCGTCGGCAACGAAACAGGCGGTCGGCACCGTGCTGGACCCCGCATGCGGGAGTGGCTCCCTCTTGTTGGCGGCCGCCGAGGTCGGCGCCGCCGAGCTGCACGGTCAGGACGTTTCGCGGGTTCAGGTCGATCGCGCGCGGCTCATGATAGAGGCGGATGCCGCACTCGAAGCCGATATACGACTGGGCGACAGTCTCGTGGCTGACGCATTTGCCGGTCGTCAGTTCGACGCGGTGCTGTGCAATCCGCCCTACGGTCAACGGGATTGGGGTTCCAGCGAGCTCGCGCTGGACACCCGGTGGGACTACGGCCTGCCGCCGCGCGGCGAACCGGAACTCGCTTGGGTTCAGCACGCGCTTGCCCATCTACATCCTGGAGCTTATGCGGTGCTGTTGCTTCCACCGGCGGTGGCTACTCGATCCTCGGGCCGTAAGATTCGGGCGAATCTGGTGCGGACCGGGGCATTGCGCGCGGTGATCGGCCTGGCTCCGGGCGCGGCACAGCCGTGGCATATCGGACTGCAGATCTGGATCCTGCGTCGCCCGGTGCCCGGAGCGGCGGTGCCCGACGCACTGCTCTTCGTCGACACCACGACTTTGTCCCAGGATGTATCGGGTGAGGAACGGATCGACCGAGAGCTGGTCGCCGACAACGTTGTTCAGATGTGGCAGGCGTTCGATGCCGGGGCGCCCGATCGAGCGGAGACATCAGGTGTGGCCGCGGCGGCGCGACTGGTGGACGTGCTCGACGACGAGGTCGATCTCACTCCGGTGCGATATGTGCGATCGTCGCTGGACTCGGGGGCGGTCTCCGATCAGGTCGGTGACGCGATGAGCAGACTCGCCGCCGCGGCGTCGGAGTTGACGTCCTTGGCCGCGGAGGTCACCGGCTGGTCCGAGGCGGCTGGCAAATCGTGGCGGTTCGTGACGGTCGCCGATCTGGCGTCCCACGGCCAACTGGAGTGGATCCGCGCGCGACCAGCGGATGCGGATCACGGCGAACCCACCGATACGAGGCGGGTGCTGACGGCGCCCGATGTGGCCACCGGAAACCCGGCGTCGGGGACGATGGCGTCCGCGCGGCCGTCCGATGTGATGGAGGTCCGAGCCGGGGACGTCCTGCTTCCGGCCGTGCGCAGTGATCGAAGTGCAGGACGCGCCGCGCGGGTGGCGGGGACGGAGGACGCCGGTGCGGTGTTGGGTCCGCATGTGCACGCGTTGCGTCTCGACGGCGAACGGCTCGACCCGTGGTTTGTCGCGGGCTTTCTGACCGGGGCCGAGAATGTCTCCGCGACAAGGACCTCTACCGTTCGGTTCGACCCGAGCAGACTTCGGGTCCCGGTGCTTTCATTACCGGAGCAACAACGATATGGGGCCATCTTTCGTCGGCTGTTCCTGCTGCGAGCTACCGCGGGCCGCGCTTTCGCTGCCGCCGAAGACGTCACCGAACTCATGACTACTGGACTCACGGCGGGGGCACTTGTGCCCGATGACTCGATCGATGTCGGAGAGGTGCGACGGTGACCGACGGCTGGGACGATTACGCCACGTTGCGGGCCGCGTTGCTCGACCAGCCGATGCCGATGCCGCCCGCGCTGCTACCGAACCTCGCGTCCCGTGGCACCGTCTCGCTCGAGGACTTGGTCGAGGCCGGGGCGGTCTCCGTTCACGAGTCACCAGCGGTGATCAGGTCCGGATGTGGTGACCTTCCGATGCTGTCGGCGAAGGACATCCGCCTCGTTCGGCCGCCTTCGAGATGGGGCGCGGCCGATGCTCCGGGCACCGTTACGGTGCGTACCGGCGACGTCGCGGTCGTCATCGGAAGCGGTGCCGCGGTCAGAGTATGCGCCGAGGACGGCGTACTGCTCGGGCCGGGTATTCACCTCGTCCGTGGGAACCCCGACACGTTCGATTCACGATTTCTCGCGTGTGTGCTGCGGAGCGCGGTCGATGTCGCTGACGGTCTTCCGTTCGATCTGTACCAAGTCGAGGTCCCCCGTGTCCCGCTGGCTGAGCAACGCTGTTACGGCGCAGCTTTCGAGCAGCTGACCGAACTCGAGTCGTCCTGGTGGCGACGACGTGCGAGCATCGAACAAGTGGTGCGCGCGGGCATCGGGGGATTGGCGGCAGGGGCACTGCGACCCAGCCCAGCCGATTAGCTCGGCGTGCCAGCCCATCGGGACTCACGGAGGTAGCGGCGGTGCAACCGCAGGTCGTCGGAGATCGGTACGAACTCATAAGGGAGATCGGCGCCGGTGGAATGGGGCAGGTCTATGAGGGATTCGATCGCCACCTGAAACGGCGGATCGCGGTGAAGTTCCCGCAACCGGGCCTCGACAGCGATCCGGACTGGACCAAGCGCTTCTTCCGTGAGGCCGAACTCATGGCGCGCCTGCGTCATCCCGGGATGCCCGTGATCCACGACGCGGGCACGGTTCCAGGCGACCCGGAACGGCCCTATCTGGTGATGGAATTCATCGAAGGAATCACCTTCGGTGAGCTCCTGGACCGGCGCGGGCCGCTGCCGATCGGAGTGGTCGCGACGCTCGGAGCACAAGCGGCGGCCGTGCTTGCGGCGACCCACCGAAATCGGATCTACCACCGCGATCTGAAGCCGTCGAACCTCATGCTGTGCGCCGACGGGACCGTGAAGGTTTTGGACTTCGGCCTCGCTGTCATCCTCGATACCGACATGACCCGGTACACCAGTACCGGGCACACGCTCGGTACGCCCGCTTTCATGGCACCCGAGCAGGTCGAGGGCCGACCGGTGGTGCCGCAGACCGATCTCTACGCGCTCGGGTTGGTGCTGCACGAGCTGCTCACCGGAGATCGGGTGATGACCGGTACTACGCCGTATTCGGTGTGGCAGAACCAAGTCCACCTGCCGTCGCCCGATATTCGCGAAATACTTCCCGAGATGCCCGCCGAAATGGCCGGTCTCATCATGAGCATGCTCGCCAAGTCGCCCGACCAGCGACCCGAGGATGCGGCCACGGTGTATACGGTGCTGCTCAGGTACGCGACCGAGCTAGGGTCGCTGCCGGAAGTCGGTGATCTGCATGGTCCGGCATTTATGTACGCCAAAGCCGTTGGCGCGACTGGGATGTCACCTGGTGATGCGGCCGATCGCACATCCGCTCCGGCTGACAGCAGACGCGCCGACGTGTTCGAAGAGGTCGCTGTGACTGCTGATTTCAGTCGCGGCGATCTGCACCGGGCAGTCGAACGCGCACGCGATCTCGCGGACGACTCGCAGTACGATCCGGCACTTCATGCGCTGGAGACCATGGTGGACTTGGCAGTTCCCCTGTTCGGGTCGCGCGATGCGGATGTGGTCGAAGCCCGGATGCAGCTCGCCCACCTCCGCTTCGAAATCGGCGACTACTCCGGCGCTGCCGAGGTATACCGGAGCCTCGCCGACGACATCACCACGGAGCGTGGGCCGTACGACGAGCAGGTCATGTTCTGCCAGCGGCAGTTGGCGAGTTGCGATGTGCAGAACGGTGATGTCCAGGCTGCGGTGGCGAGGCTCCAGCATCTGCACAGTCAGATGGCGGTTCGGTACGGAGAGCAGGATCGTCGCGTCATCGAGCTGGCGAGGTTGATCAGAAGTATCGAAGTCGACTGAGGTCCGTGCCTCACATTGAACGGTTCGGGCTGCATATCATGGGAGACCGCCACGAGCCGAGCTGGCTTTGGCGTTGCTGGTGGTCTCTATGCTCGGGACACTCGAGATCACATCATGCACCTGCGACAATCGGTTCACCATCATCATCGAAAGGAATCGAAGGTGAGCTCTGCCGGTGTTGTGCCGCTGCTCGGACGTGTTGCTGCCGCTGTGTCGGAGGCGATCGCCCGAGTCCGTCCGGAAACGGCGGATGCGGACCCGGTAGTGCGACGATCCGATCGTGCGGACTTCCAGTCCAATGCCGCGTTGCCGTTGGCGAAGCGGGTTGGTATGCCGCCGGCCCAGCTCGGCGGCGAGCTTGCCACCCATGTTGATGTCACAGACGGGGTGATCGCTGATGTGCAGGTGTCTGGCCCAGGTTTCTTGAACATCACCCTGACGGACTCGGCCGTGTGGGAGACAGTCGCGGCGCGACTGGCCGACGTTCGGCTCGGCGTCCCGACCACGGAGGACGGGCGTCGGGTGGTCATCGACTACTCGGCCCCGAACGTGGCGAAAGAAATGCATGTCGGCCACCTGCGAACCACCATCATCGGTGACAGCCTGGCCAGGGTCCTCGGCTTCCTCGGCGCTGATGTCGTCCGCGCGAACCACTTGGGCGACTGGGGCACCCAGTTCGGCATGCTCATCCAATACATCGATGAACGCCCCGAATCGCCCTGGCACACAGAGGAACTCGATTCCGACACCAGCTCGGTGTCTGCGCTGGACAGCTTGTACAAGGCCGCCCGCGCGCAGTTCGACTCCGATCCTTCCTTCGCCGACCGGGCGCGGAACCGCGTGGTTGCCCTGCAAGCCGGTGACCCCGAAACTGTCGCACGATGGCGGGAGATCGTTGCCGAGTCCGAGAAAGCGTTCGGTGCGATCTATGACCGCCTCGGTGTCCTGCTGACACCCGATGACTACATCGGCGAGTCGTTCTACAACGACCAGTTGGCCGACACCGTCACCGAACTCGTCGACAAGGGCGTGGCGGTCGACAGCGACGGCGCGATCGTAGTGCTGTCCGAACAGGTCAAAGGCACCGACAACCAGCCTGCCGTGCTGATGGCCCGCAAACGCGACGGCGGTTACGGCTACGACAGTACTGATCTGGCTACCATCCGGTACAGCATCGCCTCGCTGCACGCCGACCGGCTGCTGTATGTCACCGACTCGCGTCAGGCATTGCACTTTCAGCTGGTCTTCGAAGCGGCACGGCGAGTGGGGTGGCTCACCGACGCGATCGGTGTCGACCACGTTGCCTATGGCACCATCCTGGGGCCGGACGGCAAGCCGTTCAAAACTCGTGCTGGAGGAACGGTTCGGTTGATGGACCTGCTGGACGAGGCCGTCGCGCGTGTCCGTGCGGTTGTCGCCGAGAAGAACCCCGACCTGACTTCGGCGGAACTCGACACTATCGCTGAGCAAGCGGGTATCGGTGCGGTCAAGTACGCGGATCTGTCTACTTCCAGGGTCAAGGACTACACCTTCGACGCTGGCCGGATGACCTCGCTCAACGGCAATACCGGCGTCTACCTGCAATACGCCCACGCTCGGGTGTGTTCGATCCTGCGCAAGGCCGGTGCCGCGACCCGAGCCACGGTCGACACTCTCGGTCCTCTCGAACCGGCGGAGCGGGAGCTCGCTTTGGCCCTCGACGGCTACGGAGCCGTCCTCGGCGAGGTCGCCGAAGTCTTGGAGCCACACCGGCTGGCTGGCTATCTCTACGATCTTGCCCGCGCTTACACCAGCTTCTACGACTCGTGCCCAGTCATCGCGGCCGACGAGCCTATCCGTTCCAATCGAATCGCACTGTGCCAGTTGACGGCTCGCACTCTAGAACTCGGTTTGGGGCAGTTGGGGATCGCCGCACCGCAACGGATGTGACATGGTGGCCGGACGCTCACCGCTGGTGTGGCGTCCGGGTCACCGTTCGTCGGCACCGGCCTGGGTGCGGACCGCGGGTCAGCATGCGGGCTGCCAATTGACACAGACCAATCCGGTTCGATATCGCACCGCCGGCGAGGGACCTAGGCTCGGTGCGCTTACGGGTTCAACGTATTGAACAACCAGTTCAATCGCGACGAGACGAGACAAAACCAACCAATGACCGACACGACGACCCGGATCACTCAGCAAGCAAAACCGCAGCGGCACAAGGTGACTGGCGACATTCACCTGCTGCTGCGCCGCGGGAACGAAGTACTGTTGGGCCAGCGCCAGAACACCGGCTTCGAGGACGGAGCCTGGCACCTGCCGAGCGGCCATCTCGAAGCCGACGAATCGGTGGTCGACGCCCTGATCCGCGAGGCCGAGGAAGAGTGCGGCGTGACCATCGCGGCGGACGATGTGCACTTCCGCCACATCATGCACAACTCGTCGTCGGGCGGGCGGATGGCCTTCTTCTTCATGGTTCACACGTGGCGTGGGGAGCCAACCAACCTGGAGCCTGAAAAGTGCAGTGCGCTGGGATGGTTCGCGACGGATGTGCTGCCCGACCGCATGATTGGATACTGTCGCACAGCAATGGAGTGCATCGCGGCTGGCGACTCCTTTCGGTCTACGGCTGGTAAAGCATGGTGCTTCCGTCGCGCCCGGTGGTGTGTGTCAGCTACCTCCCGCAGCCGCTGGCGCTCACACCGGCAGCAGCTCCTCCCCATCCCACGTGAACCTCGCCGTAGTCACCGCGTCCTGCCCATCCCCGCTGATGATCTGGTGTATCCCGATACCGCTCAGCTCCGCATACGTGCACCATTCGTGGTCCGAGGTCAGCACCAAGTCCAGATCCAAAGCCGACAGCAGCGCGAAGATCTGGCCGCGGTTGGCGGTATCCACGCCCACGAAGACTTCATCGAGCATGATCACGCGGGGTGCGCTGGGGGTGGATTGGTAGTGGGCGGCGACCGCGGCGAACAGGGGGAGGTGCAGGGCTATGGCCTTCTCGCCGCCGGACAGGGCGCCGTGCAGTTTCTTGGTCAGCTCTTGGAAGCCGTCACCGGAGCCGCGGTCGACCTTGACGATGAATTGATGCCATTTGGTGTAGTCGAAGACCTGGGTGAGTTGTTGCTCCCAGCTGGTGGCGGTGTCGGCGGCCTTGGCGGCTTCGATGCGTTCGCGCAGGAATCGGTGCAGGGATTCGCGGTCGGTCTCGGTCAGTCGCGCGGGGTCCTTTAGCAGCAGTTCGCGCGCGGCCTTGGTGCCCGGTGGCAGGTCTTTGCCGACTTGCCAGACGAGTTCGACGGCGACGTTGGACGCGGTGCGCACCATTTTGAGCCGGGTGTTCATGCCGTCGACCAGCTCGTTGGCCTGCCGGATGCGGGCGGCCAGGTGGCGGCGGGTGTCGCCGGTGAGGGTGTGGTCGAACAGGCGGCGTTCGTGTTCGGTGATCTCGTTCTCGGCTTGCTTGGCTTCGTCTTCGATGATGCGCAGCAGTTCGGCGCAACCCACGCGCACACCGTCGATGACCGCGGCGAATACCTGGACCTCGCCGTCGGATTCGAGATCGAGGTCGGCGCGGGTGCTCAAGGCGGTCCGGCATTCGTGGACCGAGTCGGCGAGTCTGCGCATCGCCTCGCTGATGTTCGTCGGTGAATGGGGGATGGTCGGCCAGGCCGCCGAGATCATCCTGGCGGCGTCGAGCGCGGCCCGCACGCCCTCGGATGCGGTGAGGGTCGCGCGGAATTTCGGCAGGTCGGGGAACCGGCCGTCCTCGGGGAAGGTGCCGCCGGCCAGGTGGCGGAATCGCAGCGCGACTTCGTCACGGGACGCGATCGCGGTGTCGCGGGCCGCGAGGTCGGTGGCGCGCTGGGAATCGAGTTTGCCGAGCCGGTGCGCGAGGTCGGTCAGGGTGGCGCGGTCGGTTTTGATCGAATCGTTGAGTGCGCGGACTCGTGCGCGCACTTGATTGATCCGGGTCAGCGTCTCCTGGTAGTCCTGCCGGGCGGATTCCTCGATCGCCGCGAGTTCGGCTGCGGCGCGGCGGTATTCGTCCTCAGCTGCGGCGGCGGTCTTGGCGTAGGTGGTGGCGTCGGCCGCGGACTGTTCGGCGAGAGCCTGAGCCGTGTCCGCGGTGCCTCGGGCGGCGCGCAGGTCTGCGTGAGAGTCCAGCCACGCACCGGCCTGACCGGCGAAATTCTCGATGGCCTCGACGACGAGTCCCAGCGCGAGACGGTCGGTGGGTAACCCGGTCTCGGCGGCGGCGACTGCCAAGGCGTGCTGGGTTTGGCGCACCTCGACTTCGCGGGTGGTGAGTGTGGCCGCGCGGTCGCGTACCTGCGCGTCGGCGGTCGACAGCGCCGATTCCGTTCTGGTGAGCTGTTTCTCGGCCGCGTCCACCTCGGTGAACGCCGGCAGGTTCGCTCGCTCGGACTCGATGAGTGCGCGGTGGGCGGCGCAGTGGTCCAGTTGTTCGCGCAGTTCGTCGAGGCGGCGGTCGTGCGAGGCGATCTCGGCGAGCAAGCGCTGGATGTGCGCCTCGCGTGCCTTGGCTCGGGTCGATGCCCCGATGAAGGCGGGGTGATCCTTCGACCACGAGCCGGTCGCGGTGGCCAAGCGCCAGGCGCCGTCTGCCCCGACGGCGGCGACCGCTTCTCCGGGAAGACGTTCGCCGAACGCGATGCTCGACAGCAACCGGTTCACCTGCTCCGGCGCGACGTCCGCGCCGGGCACCGGGACCAGCACCTCGGCGAGCGAGCGGCCGGAAACAGGTTCGACCGCTGACGGATCGGCGAACAGATCGTGGCCGGCCACCTCGCCTCGTGCCCCCACCCATGCGTCGAGCAGTCCGCAGGACTCCAACGCGGCTTCCACGCCCGCCGCGGTTCGGGGCGCGAGACCGTCGGCGAAATCGATCAACCGCCACAGCGGTGCGCCAGCTCGCCCCGCGCGGTCGGCGGTACGCCAGCGCGGTGGCTCCGGCGGGATGTCCTGTTCGAGGGCCAACTGTTCGCGCTCGTCCGCACAGGCGTCTCGCAGCGCCGTCACGGCGTCGATCTCGTTCTGGTGCAGGGTCTCTTGCCGGGTCACCTCCTGCAGGCGTAGGGTCGCGGCGCGATTGGCCGCTTCGACCAACGCGGGCCGGTCCTCGACCAGATCGGAAATGGTATCCGGGTCGTCGAACGACAGCGCGTCACACGAGCCCGCCCAGGACCACACGGCCTCGCGCAGTGTGCCGAGTTCGGTTTCGAATGCGCGCTCGGACTCCGCGTGTTCGTGTTCGGCCGCGAGCAGTGCGGCGCGAGCCTTGTCGAGATCCGTCTCTGCGTCGGTGCGTCGCGCGACGGCGTTGTCGTGGCGCGTGAGCACCTTGAGCATGTCGTCGACCTGGCCGCGCTTGGCGCGGACGGCGGCGCTGAGCAGTGTCCGGCTCTGCCGGGAACCGGGGTCGGCGGCGAGCTCGTCGTGGATGCCGGTCATACCCGCGCGGCGACCCGACTGACCGGCCTCGATTCCGGCGGTGGCCACCACTCGTTCCCACTGGTCGACGGCCTGGAGTGCCGTGGCGTGCTTCGCCCCATCCCGCTCGGCCCGGCTGAGCAGCTCGGCAGATTTCGCCTCGGCGTCGTCGGCCCATCGGCGCGCCTTCGCGGTCTCGCGGCGACGGTCGTCCAGTTCGAGGCCCTTCTGGTAAGCGGGCGACTTGATCAATCCCTCGCGCTCGCCTTCGGCGATCGAGAGATCGGCTTCCGAGTTCCCCACGCGCTCAATGGTTTCCATTTCGAGCGCCGCGATCCGCTCGTACTCGGCCGCGGACGACTTCGCGGCGTCGGCCAGCTTGTCCATCTCGGTGGTCGCCGCGCTGAGAGTCGCGGCCGCGGACCGCAATACCCGCTGCGCGTAGGTTTGTTGCTGGCGTGCCAGCTTTCGGGTGGCCGCCACCTCCTCGCCCAGCCGGGCGAGTCGTTCGCGTTGGGCGTCGAGACGTTCGAATCCCTCTGCCAGGTCGGCTATCTCGTCTCGATCGAGCGGGGGCAGCGCGCTGGACAGCAATGACGACAGCAGGGCCGGGTCCAGCCGCTGCGACAGTTTGGGCGTGCGCAGTTGCAGCAACGCGGTGATCAGCGCGTCGTAGCGGTCGGCTCCCATGGCCGGGAACAGGGTCGAGCGCACCGCCGCCCGGTATTCCGTGGCATTCTCGTGCACCGTCCCCTGCTCACCGAGCCGCTCGGCGAGGGCCGCCTTGGTCAGCGGGCGGTTCGCGTCGGTCAGTGCGAGGGAATCCGGTGCGTCCGGGTCTGAGACGCGCAGCGCGGTGGTGAAGTAGTCGGCGTGCACGGTCGTCGTCCGTGAGGTCGCTTGCAGGCGCGCCCCGCAGGTGAACCACCGGCCCGATTCGCCGGGGAACCGGAACTCCAGCCACACGTACCCGACTCGAGTGGCTCCGGAAGCGCCTTCCCCCATTAGGTTCCAGTGCATGGTGCGCTCATTGGTGCCGAAGGTGGACAGCCGGTTCGCCCGCAGGTTCGCATCGAACAGGAAGGGCAACAGCAACTCGAGCGCCTTGGATTTGCCGCTGCCGTTCGGTCCGCGCAACAGCAGTCGGCCGTCGTGGAATTCGAGGATCTCGTCGTAGTAACGCCAGATATTCACGATGCCTGCCCTGGTGGGCACCCATCGCGGTTCCCGTTCGGCGGTCGGTACGAGGTTCGGCAATGTGGTGACGGTCATGAGGGGTCCTCGGAAGCTGGGGACGTGCGAATGCCGGTGACGCGGTAGCGGGCGGCAGCGGGAAGGGGAACGACCAGGCCCGATGCATGGATGCGGACGAGTCCGAACGATCTCAGGACCATCAGTGCATCGGCCACCAGTTGCCGGGCGCCTTCCTCACCCTGGTAGGTGCGCGCCCAACGCGGGAACTTCGTCAGCAGGTCGGCGGCGGCGCGGCGCAGCTGCTCGTCGGTGGCGGGGCCGGACATCGTGTCCAGCAGGAGTAGCGCCGCGACCTTCGCCGTCGCGGCATCGTCGGGGAAACGTGAGTCGGTGGAGATGGCTTCCGGATCGACGAACAGCACTCCCTCGGCGCGTTCTTCGAGCACGAAACCACCCTGGTCGGCGGCTCTGCGCAGGAGTTGCCTGCCGGTCGGGGACGCCAGGTAGGCGCGTTCGTCGGCGGTGAGATCGTCGAAATAGACGACCGGGTCGTCGATCAAACGGCGGAACACACTGTGCCTCAACCACAGGTTGCGCTGAGTTTCCGAAATACCGGAGGTGTCGGTGTGTTTGCCGGGGTAGCTCGCGGGCCCGTACCGGCGCTCCCGGACCAGTTCGTCCAGTAGTTCGTCCACGCGCAGCGGCACTTCCGAGGCCGAGACGGCGAGCTGGGACGGTCCGGTCGGCGCGGCGAGCAGCCGCAACAACAGTGTCGCGTCGACACGGAAGAGAACCTTCGCGGAATCGGAATCCACGTAGGAGTCCGTGACGCCGTCGATCACCTGCAGGACGCCGAACGACTCCAGCAGCCGCAGGACGTCCACGAACGCCATGCGGTGGGCGCGTGCGGCGGAGTCGAAGCTCGGGAGCAGTGGGTCCTCGGCGGTGGCTGCCCGCACGCGGCCGGCCAGCAAGCCGATCGTCGTCACCGGCGCCGCGAAGAGCTCGGCGGCGGTGACACACAGCAGGACATACCGCAGCCTGTCGAATTCGGCTCGGCTGGAGCGTATCCGGCGAGCCGGACGCGTCGGGTCGAGTGCCGCGCGCACCTTCACCAGTCGGGCGTATCCCAGGCGTGGCTCCACGATGAGCGTCCACCCGCAGTAGTAGTCGAACCACTTGGCGATCGGATCGCGCCGCCGCCGGACGATGTCGAACACCTCCGGCGCGTCGCGCTCCACGATCAGCGGGGCGGCGAGTAGGTGCCGCACGCCGCGGGCGACCTCTGTGCGTTCGGCGATCACCATTTGATTGGTGAGGTCACTCATCCGCGGCCCCCCGTTCTTCCGGTCCGGCGTTCAAGCGGACACCCCACGCCGCAGGCCTCCGCCGCGGACGATCTCGACGACGTAGTCGGGACCGCGGAAGACGCCACGCGGGGTCGTCAATTCGGCGATCGCGCCATCCGACGGTGGGCGCAGCGCGATCTCGACGCGACCGTCGGACGTGCTGCCGCGACGCACGCCGCCCGAACCGGGGGCGCAGGCCAGTGCACGGCCGAGCAGCTCTAGCAGCCGCTCGAACACACCGTGCTCGAGCTTCCCGAACGACGAAAGCCGCACGGCGCCACCGGTGTCGAGCATGTCCCACGCCGCCTCCAGCTCCGCGCGTTCGATCGCGGCGCGTGCCTTGCGCTCGGCTCTGATCGCGGCGACATCGGGAATCGCTCCGGTGCGGCCGTAGCGTTCGGTGCGGCCGGAGGCGCGGAGCAACGGTGAGACTTCGACGGCGGGCGCCGAGGTCCAGGATTCGGTGTAGCCGACCAGCTCGGGGTCCGCGTGCGCCAGGTGCGCGTGCCGTGCCGACCCGAGGCCGAACACCGTCGACCACAGACGGTGCAGATCGTCCTGGTCGGACAGTATCGAGAACCAGCGCGCCAGCTCGCGGAAGTCCGATACGGCGCTGCTGGAACGACGACGCGACTCGGTGATCCGGTCGAGCACCTGCAACAGGGAGACGATCGCCTTGCGTCCGACGACGCGGAGCTGGTCGATGCGTGGCGCCGCCCCGTCTGTCGGGAGGAACCAGGCGCGCAGTCCGTCCCAGCGTGCGCGGCGCTGCTCGAGCCAGGCCGCTGCCGGATCGGTTCCCGTGAGCCGGGGCAGATCGGCGCCGAGGAGAGCACGCTGATGGACACGGGTGACGCCGTGGTCCTCCACCGCCTGGATTCGCGCGGCGATGGCCTGGGTGCGGTGCTCGATATCGGTGAGGAATTCGCGCAGGTAGACGACGGTGGCGGCCTTGACCTCGTGGAATACCGTGAGGTCGACGCCCTCGTCGCGCAGCAGGCGTTGTAGTTCGCCGTTGAACTGTTTGGTGTTGCCGCGCAACGCCTCGAGGTGAGCCTCGAGTTCGGTGAGTGTGGTGAACACTCGGCGATCCGAATCCGATTCCAGCTCTCGCAGCAGATCGGCAAGGCGGTCGGCGATCGCGTCGAGGACCGCGGTCTGCAACGCGCCGGTCGAAGCCAGGACCGTCATCGCGTGCACGACTCCGGCGAAAGCCGCCTCACCTTGTTTGGTCAGTGAGTACTGCAGATTGCGGCGCTCGTATTCGGCGGCGGTGCGGTAGTTCTCGGTGTGGTTCTGGACGACGTCCACGAGGTTCCAGTCGCGCAGTTGCCCCAGAGCGTGGGTCAGGTCGTCGTCCTCGATGGCTTCGAGCCAGCCGACAGTGCGCAGCCGGGACCGGACGTCATCGATCCCGAGAGCGGTTTCCATCCGTTCGTTGGCCTCGCCGAAGGCATGGAGGATGGACACATACAGGCCCGCGCGATCTCCGGCGGTGAACCGGAACATCTCGGGTGGCACCCGAATCGGATCCATGTAACCTCCCCTCGGCTGGCGGTCAGCAGCAACCATAAGCGCGGGGACCGACAGCTCACGGTGCTATGTCGGCCAGCAGCCGATCGATGACGCGCTCCTGCGGCAACGCTATCCCGGATCGGCTGATGTGGTCGGACAGCTCGGTGTCCCAGGGCACGGGCGTCACCCGGCCCGCGGGCGGGCCTTCGCTGCCGACGGCGGAGAGGTAGTCCTCGCTGGTCATACGCCACGGGAGGGCGCCGAATCTGGCGACGATGTTGGCCGCGATGCGTAGGCCTTCGCCATCGAAATCGCCGTGATAGCGCAGTTTCGCGCCCGCGTTCGACAACAGCTCCAGCATGACGGCGGCGGCGCTGCTCGGCCAGCCGGATATACACACCATCGGCGGGCAGTGCGGACCGAATCGGGCCAGAGCCGTCGCGAGAATGCTGGGATTCTCGACAACCCAGACGATTTCGGCTACCTCGGGATCTCGGCGGACGGTGCGCAGTTGCTGCAGACTGAGCACTGCGGCGAGGCCGGAGCCGGCGCAGGTCCGCAGGATGGGGCCGACCGCGGCGTCGCCGCGGGTGGTCGGCAGGCCGGCGGCCAGCACCGTCGAGGACAGTTCGTCGTCGGAGATGCCCGCGCGCGCCCACAGTCGCCGCAGTCCGACCGCGTCGGCGGGAGGTTGCGCGTCGTAGAGGGCGGTCAGCGCGCGAACGACGATGGTGTGCAGGCGGGAGCCGTCGTCGAGCGCGTGGGGATCGCCGAGCACATTCGCCGCGAACACGGGTAGTTGTACTCCGGTGCCGGGCAGTTCGCGCAGGACTCGCAAGGCGCGGTCGAGTTCGGTCTTCGTGCGCGTCACCGATCCCGCGATCAGACCGTTGCGCCGCATCGCCGCTGCCCACATGGCCAGGGCGGGCTGGGCGCGCACCACGTCATGGTCTGTGAGCCACTCCCACAACAGATCTCGCTCCGCCATCGCGGCCGCCCGTTGCGCAGACCGGTCCGGGATCGGCCCGGTCCGGAATTCGAGCGCGGTTCTGGTGTCACAGCCCGCGATCTCGCGCAACGCGCTGTCGATGGTGACGAGATGCACGGTCGCGTACTCACCGGGCAGACGAGCGAGCCCGAGTAGGTCGGCCACTGCGGCCTGCTGCGCGGCGGTCAGGGGGCCTACGCGCACCCGCTGGACCGCCCGACCCGACGAGAAGCGTTGATACAGCGCGTCCCACAGCGGCGACAGATCCGGAGAAAGCCGAGCTATCGCCCGTTCGGCACTCGACTCAGCACTCCTCACCGGCGCGCGGGTGGCTTCGACCGCATCGATCATGGCCGACATTGTCCTCCGAGTCGGACGGATGTGGGCAGCGGTTTCCAGAACGGTGATGGGAGTCCGTCCGTGGCCGAAAGGGTTGGAACGGTTGAGACTCAGGCTGGGAAGAAGCAAAGGCCCGCCGCAACGACAACGTATCGTGTGCGATCAAGCTGATCACCGAGCATGCCGAGGTCATCGCGTTGGATGAGCAGCCCGGTTTCGAACGCGAACGGCGGGGTGTTGACCGAGATCAACGCTTGGGCGATAGCACGCCATTGCGCACTCACGTATCCGCCGGGTGCC
This sequence comes from Nocardia xishanensis NBRC 101358, assembly GCF_001613365.1. GTDB lineage: Bacteria > Actinomycetota > Actinomycetes > Mycobacteriales > Mycobacteriaceae > Nocardia > Nocardia xishanensis. Next base: position 5,376 of record NZ_BDCF01000010.1, on the reverse strand, counting down.
TCCTCGACAGTGCCGCTGACGAAGAGGGCTCGGCGCCAGCTCGGTGATCAGAGCAGGAAGCTCCAGATGCACGGTGGACATAAGCAGACCGGCGCCGGGAGCTGATCTCTCCTCAAAACGCTAATTGCACCTCGGAGATACGAATGGGGTAGACCTCGATGGTCAACTTGCTTGCGAGATCCGTTCCTCGGCTCGCGATCTCGATCGAGCCGTGTTTGTCGACGCTCAGGCGGTCAACCCGCTCTTTGTACAGGTCGGCAACTACAGCCGCGTTGTGTAGCCAACGAACCCGGACGGATCGCGCGATGACGTCGTAGGTCAACTCGATCGTGTTATCCGGGTCGGCGTCGATCTTTACGAGAAATGAAGCTACGTCGCCCGAAATCGCAACTCGATCGGCGCCGAAGGTCTCCAGAAATTCGGATTGCTCCGGTTCGATGAACTCGTTGTCTTGCATGCGATCACGGTGTGGAAAGGCCGTTGCTCGGCCGTCAGCTCCCGAAGCGGGCGAGGACGGAGGAAGCTTCCTGGGAAGCCGTGCCTTCTTCGGCGAGATGGGCCATGGTGGGGGCGATTCCGCGGCCGTGGTGGGTCATCGCCTGGGCGTAGAGGCGGCCTGCTCGGTAGGAGGAGCGGACGAGGGGGCCCGCCATGACGCCGGCGAAGCCGATTTCTTCGGCGACGCGCGAGTGTTCCACGAATTCCTCCGGCTTGACCCAGCGGTCCACGGGGTGGTGGCGCGGGGAGGGGCGGAGGTATTGGGTGATCGTGAGGATGTCGCAGCCCGCCTCGTTCAGGTCGCGCATCGCTTGGGTGACTTCCTCCGGCGTTTCTCCCATGCCGAGGATCAGGTTGGACTTGGTGACCAACCCGGCCTCACGCGCGGCAGTGAGCACCGCGAGGGAGCGCTCGTAGCGGAACGCAGGCCGAATGCGCTTGAAGATCCGCGGAACCGTTTCAAGGTTGTGCGCCAAGACCTCCGGCCGTGAGGAGAAGACCTCGGCCAGCTGGTCCGGGTCGGCGTTGAAGTCCGGAATCAACAGCTCCACGCCGGTGTTGGGGTTCAAAGCCTTGATAGCCCGGACGGTTTCGGCGTAGAGCCAGGCGCCGCCGTCTTCCAGGTCGTCGCGGGCGACGCCGGTGATGGTGGAGTAGCGCAGGCCCATGGCCTGGACGCTTTCGGCGACGCGGCGGGGTTCGTCGCGGTCGAGGGCGGCGGGTTTGCCGGTGTCGATCTGGCAGAAGTCGCAGCGGCGGGTGCACTGTTCGCCGCCGATGAGGAAGGTGGCCTCGCGGTCTTCCCAGCATTCGAAGATGTTGGGGCAGCCCGCTTCTTCGCACACGGTGTGCAGACCCTCGCGCTTCACCAGGCCCTTGAGTTCGGTGTACTCGGGGCCCATGGTGGCGCGGGTGCGGATCCACTTGGGTTTGCGCTCGATGGGGGTTTCCGCATTGCGGGCTTCGATGCGCAGGAGTTTGCGGCCGTTGGGTGCGGACGCGTTGTGCGGTGTCGGGGTGTCGACTGAGGTCACTTCATCGACCTTACGCCTCGGGTTTCGGCGGTCGCCGGGGTGCTCGGGACAGTGCCGGCGCTGGTGATTGCCGTGCCGTTGTCGACGGCGCTCGCCGGGGCAGTGATGTCCACGGCCTTCGCGGCCACGTCAGGAGTTCCGTCGGCGGCTTTGGCTGCGGTGGCCGGATGCGCGGAGCCGTCTACCAGCGCCGTGGTACGGCCGATGTTGTGATCGCTGACCGGCAGTTCGCCGTCGAGTGCGCGCACGATCGCGTCGGCGACCAGCGGCTTGATCTCCGCGACGGTGACCTCGCGCCCGAGTTCGCGGGTGAGCGTGGTGACGCCCGCGTCGCGGATACCGCAGGGGACGATGGCCCCGAAGCCGTCCATGGAGTTGCAGTTCAATGAGATGCCGTGCAGGGCAACGCCGCGCTGCACGCGCACGCCGATGGCGGCGATCTTGCGTTCGGGGTTCCAGTCGTCGGCGGGCAGCCAGACGCCGGAGCGGCCCTCGACACGGCCGCACACCAGGCCGAGGTCGGTGCACACCGAGATCAGCGCCTCCTCGAGGCGGCGCACATACTGGACGACGTCGACAGGCTCGGCGAGCCGGACGATCGGGTAGCCGACGAGTTGGCCGGGCCCGTGCCAGGTGATCTTCCCGCCGCGATCGACCTGCACCACCGGGCTGCCGTCGACGGGCAGATCTTCCTCCTCGGTGCGGCGGCCCGCGGTGTATACGGAGGGGTGTTCGAGCAGCAGCAGCCGGTCGGCGCCGAGGCCGTCGGCGCGTTCGGCGGCGATGGTGCGCTGCAGGTCCCAGGCGGAGTGGTAGTCGATTAGCCCGAGGTCCTCGACAACGATCGGGGTGCGATCGAAGCGGGCGGACCGAGTGGTGCGCGTGTCGTTCACGTCGTTGACGGTACGCCCAGTGACCGCGCCGCCGGCAAAGGGCCGGTGTGGTGGATGCCACACGGTTGCGGCATGCCCGGGTCAGTCCCGCGGGTCGACCGGCAGCCTCAACTGCATCAACGTCAGGTCCATCCAGCGGCCGAATTTGTGGCCGACCTCCGGCAATTCGCCGACCACCATGAATCCGAACCGCTCGTGTAGCGCGATCGAACCGGTGTTGCCCGATTCGATGGCGGCGATCATGGCGTGAACTCGGCCGGATTGCCCTGCGCGGTCGATCAATTCGGTGAGCAGGGCGCTGGCCAGGCCGCGGCGCTGGAAGCGGTCGGCGATGTAGACGGAGTTCTCCACGGAGTACCGGTAGCCCACCTTCGGCCGCCACTGGCCGTAGCTGGCGTACCCGGCGACCTCGCCATCGACCTCGGCGACGAGGACGGGCATGCCCTCGGCGGTGCGGGTGCGGAACCAGGTCTGTCGCTCGTCGATGCCGACCTCGTCGATGTCCCAGATGGCGGTGGAGGTGGCGATGTTGGCGTTGTGGATGTCGAGGATCGCGGGCAGGTCACCTTCGCGCGCGTCGCGGATGACGGTGGCGTGGCGGGTGTCCGTGGCGGTCAACGAGGTTCTCCGTGGTTCGGTGCAGGAGGTCGGCATCTGCGCGTTGTGCGGGGTGTTCGCCGACGCGGCTTTCGGTCGGTGTTCGAAATTCGATCATCGCGCGTCACGGGTGACGCGGCAATGCGGGATCGGTCACCTGTGGGCCGCGCGTCCGGGCCGGTAAGGGTGGGCGGTTGCGCGACAGCCACCCATCCGAGGGCGGAGCGAGCTAATGAGCCGCGTCATGTTCTTAGCAGTGCCGTCTGTTCGGGCTGGCTAGCGAATGGCCATAGTCGCGAGCTGCCCATGGTTGGCGTCAATCGCTCACAACTCTGGGAACGCCACGTGGAGATCCACCAACGTCACGTGGAGGAACGGCTCACCTGTCGTCGGCGTCGCGCCCGATGGTCGCTGCCAGTGCGGAGCCGATCGTGGGGTGCCGGAAGGGATAGCCCGCCTCTTCGAGCGCCGTCGGGATAGCCCTCGGCCCACGCAGGATGGCCTCGTCGGCGAACTCACCGACGAGCGCGCGCAGCGCGAACGCGGGCATCACCAGCGGGGTCGGGCGGTGCAGCGCGAGACCCAGGGCGCGGTTGAATTCGGCGTTGGTGACCGGTGCCGGGCCGACCGCGTTGATCGGCCCGGACACGGTGTCGTTGGTGAGCGCGAAGACGATCGCGCCGATCTCGTCGTCCAGCGAGATCCACGGCGTGTATTGGCGGCCGGTGCCGAGCCGCCCGCCGAGGCCGAGCGAATACAGCGGATGCAGCATGCCGAGCATTCCGCCGTGCTTGGACAGCACGACGGCGCTGCGCATCAGCACCGTGCGCACGCCCGCAGCACTGGCGGGACCGGTCGCGGCTTCCCAGTCACGACACAGCGTGGCGAGGAAACCCGAACCGGCGGGGGAGGATTCGTCCACCACGCGGTCGCCGGTGGCGCCGCCGTAGTAGTGCACGCCGCTGGCGTTGACCAGCACCGGCACGCCCGCGGCGGCCACCCTGTTGGCGAGGACGTCGGTCGGGGTGATGCGGCTGTCGCGCAGCTCCTGCTTGAAGCTGCCGTTCCAGCGACGCCTGCCGATGCTCGCCCCGCACAGGTTGACCACCGCGTCGGCCCCGCGCAACGCCCGCTCGTCGAGTTCGGCGCGGACGGGATTCCAGACGAACTCGTCCGGTGCGGCGGCGGGACGGCGCACCAGCCGCGCCACCTCGTGCCCGTCGCGGCGCAGGGCCGCGACGAGCGCCGTCCCGATCAGCCCGGACGAACCGGCGATCACGACCTTCATTGCGGGACGAACCTTCCCCGGGTTACAGACCCAGATCGGCCTCGAACGCGGCTTCTTCGAGGCGGTGACGGATCGTGGTCAGGAAGCGACCGGCGTCCGCGCCGTCGATGAGGCGGTGATCGTAGGTGAGCGGCAGGTAGCACATGGAGCGCACGCCGATCGACTCGTTGCCGGTCTCGTCGGTCACCACCACCGGGCGCTTGACGATCGCGCCGGTGCCGAGCATGCCCGCCTGCGGCGGAACCAGGATCGGGGTGTCGAACAGCGCGCCCTGGCTGCCGATGTTGGTGATGGTGAAGGTGCCGCCGGCCAGTTCGTCCGGCTTCAGGCCGCCGTTGCGTGCCCGGTGGGCGATGTCGGCGATGGCGCGGGCCAGACCGGCGAGCGACAGGTCGCTGGCGTTGTGGATGACCGGGGAGAGCAGGCCCTGCTCGGTGTCGACGGCGATGCCGAGGTGCACCGAGGCGTGGTAGGTGATCTCCTTGGTGCCCTCGTCGTAGGAGGCGTTGACGTTCGGGTGCACGCCGAGCGCCTCGACGACCGCCTTGGCGAAGAACGGCAGGAACGTCAGGTTGACGCCCTCGCGCTCCTTGAACGCGCCCTTGGCCTGCGCGCGCAGCGCCGCGATCTTGGTGACGTCGGCCTCGTGGACCTGGGTCAACTGCGCGGTGGTCTGCAGCGATTCGCGGGTCTTGGTTGCGGTGATCTGCCGAATCCGGTTGGCCTTCTGGACGGTTCCGCGCAGGTGCGCCAGCTGCGCGGCGGCCGGAGCCGACGGAGCCTTGGCGGGTGCGGCGGCAGCCGGAGCGGCCGCGGGCGCGGGGGCGGGCGCCTTCTTGGCCTCGGCCGCGGCGAGCACGTCCTGCTTGCGGATGCGGCCGCCGACGCCGGAACCCTGCAGGGTGGCCAGGTCGACGTTGTTCTCCTCGGCGAGCTTGCGCACCAGCGGGGTGACGTACGGTGTCGCGCCGTTGCCGTCGGCGGCCGGAGCCTTGGCCGGGGCGGGAGCAGGCTTGGGGGCCGGGGCGGGAGCCGGAGCAGGCGCGGGAGCCGGAGCGGCGGCCGC
>NZ_BDCF01000009.1 GCF_001613365.1 Nocardia xishanensis NBRC 101358 | reverse complement strand
GCCACGGCCGAGCACGCCACCACCCGGTTGGCGGACAGCACCGCCACCGGCCGCGTCGGCGGCAGCTCGGCCACGGCCGCCGCCGCGACCGCGGGCCAGTCCTGGCACCACACCGCGAGCACCCGAGTAGCTCCGCGCGCTCGACTCGGCTGGATCACAATGCCGCACCGCCGCTCTCATCGGCCCCGCCGCCGGACATTCGCTCCTGGCGGTCTGCACCACAGCGTCGGGCCGACCGGAACCGCGGGCTTCCAGCCTGCACCCCGAACCCGCGCAATGGAGATGCGATGCACCGCGGCTGGTCCGCGACCGCGGGCCGGTCTCGACCCCACGCCGCGAGCATCCGCGCGGCGTCACACATCCGACTCGGCCGAACCACAGTGCCGCACGCCGACTCTCGAGGCGAGGCTCCGCCGCCGCTCATGACGCCGCACCCCGCGCGATCGGCAGTTCGATGGGCGCGGGCGAGGTCTCCTGGGCGAACCATTCGACGCGACCACCGCTTGGACGCAGTTCGACCCGTCCGCGCCGGGGCAGGCTCGCCCGGTGCCGCGCCTCGATCTCGAGGCTGAGGGAGCGCAGCCGGCCGTGGCCCGTGCCGAGACCGACGTATCCGGCGATGCGGGCATCGAGGCGCAGGGTGGGATTGGGCCAATCGCCGTCGGCGACAACCAGAGTGGCGCCCTTGCTGCGGGCGCGCGCGGCGAGCACGCGGGTGCGCGCCGGGGGGACGGCGACGCCGTCGAGCCCGAGCACGACCAGGTCGAGACCGTCCAGCAGGACCGCGGCCACCTCGACCGGGTCGGGGCCGGGATCGGCGATCACGGCCAGCCGCGCCAGCTCGGCGCCCATCTCCGCCGCCGCGAGCAGACCGAATCTCGGTACCCCGACCACCGCGGCGTGCCCGCCGTGCTCGGTCACCGCTGCGAGCATGCCTGCGAGCAGCGAGCGCGCTCCCGTGTAGGCGACCACGGAACCCTTGCCGAGACCACCCTCCGGCAACAATTCCGCAAGGGCTCGGGGCACTGGCAGCGGTTCGCGGCGCATGTCATCGGCATGCGGGGCGCGTGCGGCCGCCGACTCGCCGCGGCCAGGGATGGCGGCCATCCGACTGCGCAGCTCGGTCAGCTTCTGTTGTCTATCTGTCTCCCCCACCCGCACGTCCGAACCCATCACAACCACCTACTTCCCACGATGGACTCCGAGGCGAAGCGAGCGGACCGACCCCACCTCCACGCGGAGGAACGGAAGCCAGCACCGATCCAGCTATCGATCCTTATCGAATATACGTTCGATACGCCTTCAGTAGAAACCCACCCCCGGAATGTCGTCAAGAGCATCGGACGCGCCCTGGATCACCGCGCGCCCTTGGGCCGCTTTCCCCGCCGCCGAACGCCAAGCCGCCGGAAATCCGGCATATCGCCGGAACTTGTTCTCCCACCGTCACTTGTCGGCGCAAGAGACGCGGCGACGCGGGGATATTCGGATACCCTGCACACCATGATCGATCGCCCCCGTCCCATCGTCGGCCCCGAGTATCTGGTCGCAGGCCGTTACCGCCTGAAGTCCAAGCTCGGCGGCGGCGGCATGGGTGCGGTGTGGCTCGCGCACGACCGGCTGCTCGATCGGGAAGTCGCCATCAAGCAGGTGCTCTCCACCGCCGGGCTGCCCGAGGCCGAGGCCACCGCGGTGCGCAACCAGATCATGCACGAGGGCCGGGTCGCGGCGAAGCTCTCGCACGAGCACGCCATCGCCGTCTACGACGTGGTGCTCGAAGCGGGTGAGCCATGGCTGGTGATGGAACACCTGCCATCGCGCAGCGTGGCGCGGGCGCTGGCGCTGGTCGACACGCTTCCGGTGATCGAGGTCGCGCAGATCGGCGCCCAGGTCGCCGACGCGCTGGCCGCCGCGCACGCCGTCGGCATCGTCCACCGCGACATCAAACCGGGCAACATCCTCGTCGCCGATCGCGGCCAAGCCGTCGGCATGGCCAAACTCAGCGACTTCGGCATCTCGCGCGGCGCGGGCGATATCTCCGACGAGCCGGACGGCATCATCACCGGCACCCCCGCCTACCTCCCGCCGGAAGTGGCGCGCGGCGCGCAGCCGACCGAGGCCAGCGACGTGTTCTCGCTCGGCGCCACGCTGTACACCGCGATCGAGGGCCAGCCGCCGTTCGGCTTGGACGAGAACAGCGACGTCCTGGTGGAGCGCGCCGCGATGGCCCAGATCATTCCGCCCTCGCGCAGCGGCATCCTGACCAACGCCCTGCTGCACATGATGGAGCCTGCGCCGCAGCGCAGGCCGACCATGGCCGAGGCGCGCGACGAAATCCTCACCGCCGCTTTCGGTCCCGGTACCGGTCCTTATATTCTCGGTGCCCCCGTACGCACCGAGGACGGCACCATCCCGCCCTGGGCGGCACGAAATTCGGCCTCCGGCCTACGCAGCCCGCACTCTGCGCCCCTCCCCCGCCCCCACCGCACGGCTCCGCGAACCGCCACCCCCGCACCCCCGCAACGAGCCCCGAAAAACCAACCCACCAACGCCCCCCTCGCCATCGCCATCGGCCTCTTCATCGGCCTGCTCATCATCATGGGCGTCATCATCATCGCCCTGTAACCGCACCTCGCAGACGTTCCACACGCCTCGCAGGGGCTGCATCCGCTGCGAAGCGTGCGGAAGGTTTGCGAGGACTAATCGATGCGGCGGCGATGCGCCCAGCGGGTGAGGGCGTTGCGGTTGGACTGCTGGGTTTTGCGGAGCACGTTGGAGGCGTGCGTCTCCACGGTCTTGACCGAGATGAAGAGGTTCTCGGCGATCTCGCGGTAGGTGTAGCCGCGGGCGAGCAGGCGCAGCACCTCGAGTTCACGCGGAGTCAGCGAGTCCAGTTCGGGATCCAGCGGCGGTTCGGGGACCGGGGACTTGCCGGTGAACGAGTCGAGCACGAATCCGGCCAGCCGCGGGCTGAAGACGGCGTCGCCGCCCGCGACCCTGCGGATGCCGTCGGCGAGTTCGGCGCCGGAGATGGTCTTGGTGACGTAGCCGCGCGCGCCGGCGCGGATCACCGCGATCACGTCCTCGGCGGCGTCGGACACGCTGAGCGCCAAGAACACCGGACCATCCTCGATGCCGGCCAGCACCGCGACGCCACCACCGTCTGGCATGTGCACGTCGAGCAGCACCACGTCCGGACGGGTGGACTCGATCCCGGCGATGGCCTCGGACACGCCGCCCGCCTCGCCGACCACCTCCATATCGGCCTCGCGGCTCAGCTCCGCGCGCACACCCGAACGGAACACGGCGTGATCGTCGACGAGAAAGACCCGCACGCTCACCTGCTTCTCCTCACCCTTCGGTGGAACGACCCACCCTGACTGCGCCGACCATCCTGAGGAAGTCCGCATTCCATCGGTACCACACCGCGGGCCCGGCCACGCCGTGTCCACCGCCCTCGGCTCGACGGCATCGACCGAGTGCGACCGCTCGCCGATCGGTCGTGCCAGTACGCCTGGGCGCGGACCGCTGCCGAGCCGACGACCCGCTTGTTGTTCCCGGGCAGCGAGAACACTCGTCGCACCGTGGGAAACCACAGCGGCGAACTGCCGAAGGTGCCCGATCCGCAGCTCCTGCTCCGCGCGGCTCGGACTTGTAAGGACTGGCCTAGCGATACATTCAGCACCGCACCGCACAACCCGATCACACCGCGCCCCGGCGCATCGCGAAGGCGCGCGATCCATTCCGCACCGCGTCTACTTCCCGGACCGCACCGACTGTCTGTTGCGCTCGGTCGACGGATCATCGGCCGACGCCGCGGTGTCACCGCCTTCCGGCGATCCGGAGTCGCTGCGCGGCATGAAGATCCGCACCTCGGTACCCCGGCCAGGGGTCGACATGATCTCCACCTGGCCGCCGCGGCGTTCGATCCGGCCGCGGATGGATTTGGCGAGGCCCTGCCGGTCCTGCGGCACCGCGGCGACGTCGAATCCGGCGCCGCGATCGCGCACGAAGACGCTCACCTGGTGCGGTTCGGCCTCGGCGAACAGATCGATGGTCGGCACGCCCGCGTGTTTGGCGGCGTTCACCATCGCCTCCCTGCTCGCCCCGAGCAGCGCGGTGAAATGTTCCTTGGGCAGGCCGTTTCCCGAGTCGTCCACGTCCATCGATACATCGCCGACCGTCACGGGGGTGACCTTGACGCCGTGCTGGTCCTCCACCTCGCCCGCGATGGTGCGCAGCGCCGCGGCCAGGCTGGACTGCGCGGGACCGGAATCCTCGAACAGCCATCTGCGCAGTTCCCGCTCCTGGCTGCGGGCCAGCCGCGCCACCTCCTGCGGATCGTGCGCTTGACGCTGGATGAGGGCCAGCGTCTGCAACACGGAATCGTGCAGATGGGAGGCGATCTCCTCGCGTTCCTCGTTGCGAATGCGAGCGGCGCGCTCGGTGTTCAGCGCGCGCATCATGCGCAACCACAGCGGGACGGTGAGCAACCCGGCGCCGATCAGGGTGACCGCCACCGCGATCAGCGCGGAACCGAGCGAACTCAGGTCGATCCTGGCCAGCACGACGACGCCGAGCCCGAGCACCACCATGGTGGCCCCGGCGACGATGCGCGCCCAGGTGACCACCGATGGCCGCTCGGGCAGGCCGAGCAGCGAGCGCGGGCCGTCGGTGTCGTATTCGCGCCAGACCAGCGCTGCGCCGACCGCGACTACGACGATCGGCACGATCACCTTCGCCGCGACGGTGCCGTTCATCAGCCAGGAGACCGCCACCGAGAGACCGAGCCCGAGCAGCGCGAGGCCGACCGCCTGACGCCGCTCGGCGCCGGTCGGCTTGGCCGAATCGGCGCCGCTCGGGGTGAAGATCCACAGCAGGCCGTAGGCGATGATCCCCGCCCCCGCCAGCGCGGACAACAGCACGAACGCCATCCGCACTTTGAACACGTCGAGCCCGAGATGGTCGGCGAGACCGCCCGCGACCCCACCGACGATCCGTCCGCCCGACCGGCGCACCAGCCGCAGCTGCGGATGCCTGCCGAGATCGAGCACCGGAGCGGGCCCGAGATCGCGCCCCGCGCCGTAGTCGCGGGCGGCGTCGTACCCGGGCGCGCCCCCGAACCCCGCGGCGCCTCCGAGGCCAGGAGCGCCCCCGAAACCAGCAGCGCCCCCGAAGCCCGGAGCCGCGCCGCGGGCAGCGTCGAACACGGGACCAGTCGGGTGCATGCTTCGATACTGGCACGCTCCCCCGACCCCGGCCATCAGGAATCACCCTGATCTTGCCCTCATACCCGCGGGGGTCGCAGTCCGGGCGTACCACGTTGTCCGGACCGGACAAAAGACCCCGTTGAGCTGCGTAGACGCAAAACATCCACCGAGGCGCCGCCCGGCCGTCGAGTCCGACCGGAGGCGCGGCCACTCTCACACGCCTCGCCGGTCCGGAAAATCCGCGCCGACGCCGCGACCAGGGCTTTCCCGCTGACCACGCGCTTGCGGCGCTGGGCCCGGACACCGACCGCCCCATACCTTTCCGTTGGGTCGCCGAAGACCCGGTCACCACCGGGATCACTCGGTTTCGATCACCCGCATTTCGGCGGGAAAGCACTTCGGGGAGGAACACATGAAGCACTTATCGGTACTCACGTTGGCATTCTCGGCCGCCGTCCTGGTGGTCTGCATGGTCCTGACGGGGAGCCCGTTCGCCGGGGCCGCGCCGATGGCGCCGCACGAGAAGACGGTCGAGGGGCCGAACGGATTCCGGTTCACCGTCGGACACTCCGATCAGGCCTTCCATCCGGTCGCTCCGCTGAACGGCATGCCGACCAATCGGGAGGTGTTCCTCGACGACACGTTCTACGGCCGGGTCGAGGCGGACGGTACCGGCACCTTGAAAGCCGGATACCTGGTCGCCTGCGCGGTCGACCTGACCGTCGGCATAGACCTCGGCGCCGCGATCGGCTTCGAGGCGGGATTCCGGGTCGGCGGCTCGAGCAGCGACGATTCGGCCTCGTCGAGTGTGGACGCGGGCCTCGGTCCCGACCTGCACATCGGCGCGAGCATCGACCTGTCGATGACGCCGGGCAAGGTGCAGCCCTTCGAGGTCGGCACCAAAGAGCTGCCGACCGGCGGCACCGGTTATCTGATCAGCCGCGATTTCCACGTCGCGGTGCAGGACTGCGGCGGTCCGCTGACCATCCGCTCGTACACGATCGTCGACGCGCAGTCGCCGGAAGTGAGCGGGCGCGAAGCGGTCTACGGCGATCCGATCTTCCTGTGAGGTCGCGATGGAAGGCGGTGCGCGACGCGGCGCACCGCCGCTGCCGAGAAGATACGCGGCGGTCCGGCCGGGTAAATTGTCCCTGTGTTCGTACCGCCCAGACGTTTCCGTGGGCACGCGTGACAGGGGACGCGCCGCGGGGGGAAAATCGTTCGCCACGAGCGATTTTCGCTGAAAGATTCGCCGACCTGTATGCCGCCGCGGGCAATCCGACGCTGCGCAGGGTCGCCGCCCAGGCGGAGAACCGCATGCGGGCCGCCGCGGCGGCGAACCCTGCGTCCGCCCAGCGGATCAGCGACTGGAAGGCGGGCCGAAATGTGCCCGCCCGCTTCGAATCCCTGCTGCCGGTGGTACTGACGCTCATCGATATCGCGAAGAAGCGCGGCGCCGCGCTGCCCGCGAAACTCGCCGACCCACAGGAGTGGAAGCGGCTGTGGACCGCGTCGAACTCCTGGACGCCAGACGACGCCGACGACTCCGCGTGCCCATACCTGGGCCTACAGTCCTATCGGAACACCGACAGCGACATCTTCTTCGGACGCCGGCGGGCGACCGAGGAGCTCACCGAACTGGTGCTCGACACCGCGCGCGACGGTGGCGGAATCGTCACGCTCATCGGCGCGTCCGGAGCCGGTAAATCTTCGCTGCTGGCGGCGGGACTGTCGGCCGAAGTTGCCCAGCGACAAGGTAACTGGCACATCGTCACAGTGACACCCGGTACGCATCCGATGGATGCGTTGGCGAAGGTCCTTGGCGTGCAGGAGAAGAACGCCGCGGACACGGAAGCGGCGAAGTCTTCTGGCGTACAGGACAAGGACACCGCGAACACCAACCCGGCGAAGTCCCCTGGCGCGCAAGGCAAGAACTCTGTCAACACCGGCTCGGCGGAAGCACCCGGCACGGCGGACACGGACTCCACGGGCATCGCCTCGGCGAAGTCTGTGGGCGTGCACGGCGAGAACTTCGCGAGCACCGACGCGGTGGACGCACCCGGCGACGACCGCGCCGCCGCGACCTGGCCGACCGATGGATCGCGCCTGCTGATCATCGACCAATTCGAAGAACTGTTCACCGTCTGCGCCGACGAGCAAGAACGCGACGAGTTCCTGGCCTCGCTCGATCGGCACGCAACGCAGACCGACCACGTCGCCGTCGTGCTCGCCCTGCGCGCCGACTTCTACGCCCGCTGCCTCGACTACCCGGTCCTGCAAGAGTCTCTGGAAAAGCGCAGCTACCTGCTCGGGCCCATGCGCGTCGACGAGCTGACCGAGGCCATCACCGGCCCCGCCGAACGCGCGGGTCTGAAACTCGAACCGGGACTGGACGAACTCGTGGTCACCGAGCTCTGCGGCCTCGGCGACCATCGGACCCGCCAGAGCTACGACCCCGGAGCCCTGCCGCTGCTCTCCCACGTCATGGCCGCCACCTGGCAGCACCGGGAGGGACGCAAACTGACCGTCGCGGGCTATCGCGCGGCGGGCGGTGTGGTCGGTTCCGTCGCCGCCACAGCGGAACAAGCGTGGAGCGAGCTGTCCGATCCGCAGCAGTCGGCCGCCAAGGACGTCCTGCTCGGACTCGTCACCGTGGCGCGCGACTCCCGCGACACCCGGCGCATCGCGGCGCGCCCCGCGCTCCAGCAGCGCAGCGCCGACCCACTCTCCGCCGCGGCCGCGCTGGAACTGCTCGCGCGCACCCGGCTCGTGACGTTGGACGCGGACTCGGTGTTCCTCACCCACGAGATCGTGCTCGACGCCTGGCCGCGGCTGCGCGCGTGGATCGATGAGAACCGGGTCGGCTATCTGGTCCGGCAGCGGCTGGAAGCCGATGCGGTCGAATGGGATTCGACGGGGCGTGATCCGGCGCTGCTGTATCGGGGGTCCCGGTTGGAAGCGGCGCTCGAACACGTGGCGGTGGCCGACGGGGTAGTCCGCGACTTCCTGCACGCCTCGCGCGCATCGCGCGGCCGGACCCGCCGACGCGGCACGCTCGCGAGGATCGGCCTGGCGCTGGCGGGGGTGATACTCCTGGTCTTCGGCTTGACCGCCTACACCCAGACCCAATTCGGGCAGCGGCAGCGGGAGGAGAAGGATTTCGCGGCCGTCATGACGGAGGCGGAGCGGATGCGCGGTATCGACCCGTCTCTGTCCGCCCAGCTCTACCTCGTCGCGGAGCGGATGCGGCCCGGCGACGCGACGGTGTCGACCCATCTACTCGGCACTCAGGACCAGCCTCTCGCGACCATCGTCCCGGGACATGTGAACGGCTACGTCGAGGTGACTCGGCAACCAGGAGGCGCCCTCCTGGCATCGGTCGACGACGAGGGCATCGCCTACCTATGGGACGACAGCAACGCCCAGCACCCCCGCAAGCTGGTGCAGCTCCCCGGCGATATCGCGAAGGCGGAATTCAGCGCGAATCCTCGCGTCATGGCCACCACCAGCAGCGGGGGTTCCCGGCTGTGGGACATCACCGAGCCCGACGCACCCCGAATGCTGGCCGAATTGCCGCCGACCTCCGGGGGACCGTACGTGAACATGAGCTTCAGCGCGGACGGAAATATTTTCGCGGCGGCGAATTCCGAGACCGTCACGCTGTGGAATGTCACCGATCCCGCCCGGCCTGGAGCAGGCACGATATTGCCCGCCGGGCACGAGGTCAGGCCCCGGGTGCGGTTCAGTCCCAGCGAGCCGGTGCTGGCCGTGCTGACGAACAACAAGCTCCCCAACGCATACGCGGGACGGATTCAACTATGGAAGGTCGACGGTGTCGATCGCGCCGTTCCCCTTGGACCGCCGATCGAGACCGCGACGACGATCCTGGCCGATATGGATTTCAGCCCCGACGGCCGAATTCTGGCCGCAGGCGGCGGAAACGGGTCACTGGGGCAGGAGCAGGGAAACCGGGGGTCGGTACATCTATGGCGAATCGAACGGGATGCCCCGCCCACACCGCTCGGCGCACCGATGACTGCAGGCGAATACACCCTCGACTCGGTGGCTTTCAGCCCCGACGGCCGGATACTCGCGGTTGCCACCTCCGAGCACGCCTCGCTGTGGAACATGACGGATCCGGCCCGGCCCGCGCTGATCGGCGAGCCAGTGACCACGAGCCCTACGACCTGCCGTTTCTCGAACGGCATCGCGTTGCCCTGCCGGAGCGGCCCCACCAGCCTCGCCTTCGGTGCCGGGGGACGGACCATTACCGCGGGCGGATGGGACGGCAACTTACGAGTATGGTCTCTGCCGCCCGCGCTGGTGCCCGGCATTCCGGAGAAGGCCTCGTTCCCGCGATTCGACGCGGGAGGTCATCGCGCGATCGTCACCTCGGATGGCGCCACCGGTGAAATTTGGGACACCGAAGATCCGCGACGGTGGCGGCTGCTCGGTCGTTTCGCGCTTCGCGATGGTGACCATCCATATGCGGTGAGCCCGGACGGAGCGACCCTGGTGACCACTTTGTACGGAAGCCAGTTCAGCGTGTACGACCTATCCAATCCAGCGAACGTGCGTCTTCGGATCGACTGGGAGACCAGCCTGGGAAGCGCCAATTACATTGCCATCCGGCCGGACTGGCGAATCATGGTGACATCGCATGACGACTCGCTGCGGGTATGGAACATCGAGGAACCCGGACACCCCACGCCACTCGGCGAAAAGATACCGCTGGCAGAGGCGCGAGACATCGAATTCAGCGGCGACGGCAGAATCCTCGCAGTCCGCACGTCCGAGTCGGATGGTGACATCGTCCGGCAACCCCTCACGTTGTGGGACTTTGCCGATCCCCTGCACCCAGCCCCACTCGGGGACAAACTTCCCGAGATAGCCGGCGGCGTCAACACCGTCCGGTTCACCCCCGATGGCCGAACTATGATCTTGGTCAACGGCCCGAAGATACAGGTGTGGGACATCGGCGACCGCACACATATCCGATCGATCAGTGCGCCGATCGTCGCGGACAGCCTCTCTGCGGGCCGGATCTCCTTCTCGCCGGATTCCCGGCGGGCCGTAATCACCGGCGAGAACGGTCGAATCACGCTGTGGGACTTGACTGATCGCGCCCGACCACAACAAATCGGCGACCCGTTGACACTGCCACGCGAAGGCGATGACGACTGGACCGCCCAATTCCTCCCCGACGGCAACCACCTCGTCATCTCCGGCGGCGGCATACGCGTCTGGGATCTCGACGTCTCCCGCTCCATCGATCGAATCTGCGACGTCACGGGATCCCTGCTGACCGAGGACCTGTGGCAACGCCACCTCCCCCAACTCCCCTACCGCCCACCTTGCGCTTGAATCACACTCTCTTACAGGGACTTTCCAAGCATTCCTTCAGGACGGCCAACCATGCTGAAAGCGATCACGGGGGCAGTCCGTGATCTCGCCGGGTAGGGAGCCCGGGCGTGGAACGAGGGGGATACCCGAATGTATGGGAAGTCTGGGCTGGCCGCTGTCGCGATTGCCGTGGGTTGCCTCTCGGGGCTCGCACCGCAGGCGGCGGCGGTCGATCTCGCACCGCACGAGAAGACGTACTCCGCCCCGGGCGGGCTGGAGTTCACGGTGGGCCACAGGGAGCAGGCGGCCCGGCCGACGGGATCGTTGAACGGGATGCCGACGAATCGGGACGTGTTCCTGGACAACACGTTCTACGGGGAGGCGTCGGACGGAACAGGTCACCTGAAGACCGGTTACTTCGTGGCCTGCGCGGTAGATCTGAAGGCGACGCTCGATCTCGGCGCCGAGGTCGGCATCAACGCGGACGCGAGCGCGCACCTGGGCTTGACGCCGGAGTCGCTGCTGCCAGGGGTCGACGTGAGCGTCGGCCCGTACCTGAGCGCCGGGATCGGCGTCGATCTCTCGATCAGCCCGGGCAAGGTGGTCGACGTGCCGGTCGGCGAGAAGGAGCTGCTGCCGGGCAGCACGGGATACGTGTTCAGCCGGGACCGGCGCATCCACGTCGAGGATTGCGGAGGACCGTTGACGGTGCAGGCCTACGCGATCGTCACCGTGGAAACGCCGGAGGTGACCGCGGACGGCGCGGTGTTCGGAGATCCGTTCACGATGTGATCGCCGGGACCGACACCCGCGGCGTCGACCGGATCAGGATGTTTTTCAGGGTTCACCCCGATGTGCCGCGCCGCTGGTCAGCCGCACTATGGGGATTATGACGAGAACAACCTTCGGCGATCAGCTGCAGCAGATGTGGCAGACGCGGCCCGTCCGGTTGCCGCGGCAGGGTCCGGTCGCGGGCGTCGCGGCGGGGTTCGGGCAGCGCTACAACGTCGACCCGGTGCTGGTCCGGGTCGCGTTCGTGGTGTCCACCCTCTTCGGCGGCGCGGGCATCGTGCTGTACCTGTTGGCCTGGCTGATGCTGAACGAATCCGGGGACCAGTCCTCCGCCGCCGAATCGCTGTTCGGCAAGGGCAACAGCTCGCAGTCGCAGACC
Organism: Nocardia xishanensis NBRC 101358; assembly: GCF_001613365.1. Classification (GTDB taxonomy): domain Bacteria; phylum Actinomycetota; class Actinomycetes; order Mycobacteriales; family Mycobacteriaceae; genus Nocardia; species Nocardia xishanensis. The sequence continues at coordinate 258,572 of NZ_BDCF01000009.1, read as the reverse complement.
AAGACGGTCGTGCTGATCGTCGCGCTGGCCATCGCGGTCACGACGGTCGGTCCGATCGGCGTCGGGCTGGCGGGCTCCGGGATGATCAGCCTCGCCCTGATGCTCGCGGGCTGGTGGATGCTGTTCATGCGATGCCCGCAGCCGCCGCCCGGCACCAGCGCCATCGACGGCGGTTTCGCCGACAGAGGATTCGCCGACGGCCTCGCCGCGACGGGCTACCCGGGAGCGGTGTTCCCGACCGGCCCGCTGCGCAACCCCGGTTACCCGGTGCCCGACGTCCCGCCGGTGTACAGCCCGTACACCAAGCTGCCGGACGCGTACGTTCCCGACACCCCGCGCGAGCCGGAGGCGGAGACCACCGTGCCGCCCGCCGTCGCGCCGGAGACCGTGTCGCTGGACAAAGGCGCCGACGAACCCGCCGAGGTGACCGACGCGAAAACCGAAGTGCTCGAAGCGCGGACCTCGTCACCGCAGCCGAGTACCGGGGACTCGCTCTCGCTGGAGAAGCCCGACGCCGAGCCGAAAGCTCCCGCCGAACCGAAGACGCTCGCGGAAAAGCCCGCGCACCCGACACCCGCGGCCTTCCCCGGCGTGACCCCGCCCTCGTGGGATCCGCTCGGCGTGGCGCCGCTGGCCTGGGACCTGCCCGAACCGACCCCGGCCCGCCCGGTGGTCGCCATGCCTCCGACGCGCCCTCGTTCCCGGCTCACCCCGGTCGTCCTCGGGCTGGCCATCCTGGCCGCCGCGGGCGCGGGCGCGCTCGCCGCCGCGGGCGTGGAGTGGATGACGCCCGGTCGCATCGCCGCGGTGGCATTGGCCGTCATCGGCCTCGGCCTGGTGCTCGGCGCGTTCCTGCGGCGCGGCTACGGTCTGCTGGTCGTCACCGCTCCGCTCGCCGGGTTCGTTCTGCTCGCCTCGATGATCGGCCCCATCGAATTCGACAGGGGCGCCATGGGCGATCACGTGTGGACTCCGGCGACGATGGCCGAACTGCAACAGGACTACAGGATCTCGATGGGTTCGGGCACGCTCGACCTGCGCTCGCTGAACCTGACCGAGAACCGCACCGTGAACCTCGACGTGCACTTGGGCGAGGTCCGCATCCTGGTGCCGGAGAACATGACCGTCCGCACCGATTGCACCGTCGACATGGGCGACAATATGTGCCCGCGCGGCGTCACCGGCCCGAACACGCCGGGCGCCCCGGTGCTCGATCTCGATGTGGACGTCCAGATGGGCAGTGTGGAGGTGCAACGTGGCTGAGCAGCCCGGAACCAACGACACGAACGAGGGCCGCGGACCGTCGGCCTCACTGCTGATCGTCGGCCTGCTGGCGCTGGCGGTGAGCGTCTGGGGCTTCATCGGCCACGCCGCGACGGCCGGCGGAGCGATCTCCTTCGGCTGGATCGTCGTCATCGCCGCCATAGTCGTCGGCGTCCTGCTGGTGATCTCTCCCCGCAAGGGGCGTTGACCGCGATGGCCCTCGTACAGGAGAACCCCATGGCGCGAGAACAATTCGAGACCGACGCGGACGACCGGACACCGCGGCCACGGCAAGGCACGCCCATCGCGCGGGTCGTGCCGGTCACGCCGACCAGGGCCCCCGCCGGAGGCGGCACGCTACTCGGCCACCTCGTCCTCGGCCTCGGCTGGAGCCGCGCCGAGACTGACTGAATCCCGAAACGCCGACGGCCCCCGCACACACCGTGTGCGGGGGCCGTCGAAGTCTCAGGGATCACTCCCACTCGATGGTGCCCGGCGGCTTGCTCGTGACATCGAGCACGACGCGGTTGACCTCGGCGACTTCGTTGGTGATGCGGGTCGAAATGCGCTCGAGCACCTCGTAGGGCAGGCGAGTCCAGTCGGCGGTCATGGCGTCCTCGCTGGAGACCGGGCGCAGCACGATCGGGTGACCGTAGGTGCGGCCGTCACCCTGTACGCCGACGCTGCGCACGTCAGCGAGCAGCACCACCGGGCACTGCCAGATCTGGCGGTCCAGCCCGGCCGCGGTGAGCTCCTCGCGGGCGATCGCGTCGGCCTGCCGCAGCGTGGCGAGACGATCACCGGTGACCTCGCCGACGATGCGGATGGCCAGGCCCGGGCCCGGGAAAGGCTGGCGCGCAACGATTTCCTCGGGCAGACCGAGCTCGCGGCCGACCGCGCGGACCTCGTCCTTGAACAGCAGCCGCAGCGGCTCGACGAGGTCGAACTCCAGATCCTCCGGCAGCCCGCCGACATTGTGGTGCGACTTGATGTTCGCGGTGCCGCTGCCGCCGCCCGACTCCACCACGTCCGGGTACAGCGTGCCCTGCACCAGGAACTCGACCTCGGGCGTCTGCCCGTCCTCGGCGCCGTGCTCGGCAACGACCTCGCTCACCGCGTCTTCGAAGGAGCGGATGAACTCGCGCCCGATGATCTTGCGCTTCTCCTCGGGATCGGTGACGCCCTTCAGCTCGCCGAGGAACTTGTCCACCGCGTCGACGGTGACCAGCTTGGCGCCCGTCGCGGCGACGAAATCCTGCTGCACCTGCTCGCGCTCGCCGGAGCGCAGCAGGCCGTGATCGACGAACACACAGGTCAGCCGATCGCCGATGGCGCGCTGCACGAGCGCGGCGGCGACGGCGCTGTCCACGCCGCCGGACAGGCCGCAGATCGCGTGCCCGTCGCCGACCTGCTCGCGGACCTGCTCGATCAGCGCGTCGGCGATGTTGGCCGGGGTCCACGCGGACGGGATGCCCGCGAGCTCGTGCAGGAAGCGGCTGAGCACCTGCTGGCCGTGCGGCGAGTGCAGCACCTCGGGGTGGTACTGCACGCCTGCCAGGCGACGGGCGCGGTCCTCGAACGCGGCGACCGGCGCGCCCGCGGTGGTGCCGGTGATCTCGAAGCCCTCCGGCGCGTCGGTGACCGCGTCACCATGGCTCATCCACACCGGCTGGATGGTGGGCAGACCACCGTGCAGCAGACCGCCGTCGATGTTCAGCTCGGTGCGGCCGTATTCGCGGGTGCCGGTGTGCGCGACCGTGCCGCCGAGCGCCTGCGCCATCGCCTGGAAGCCGTAGCAGATGCCGAAGACCGGAAGCCCCAGATCGAAGAGCCGAGCGTCCAGCTGCGGCGCGCCCTCGGCGTACACGCTGGCGGGGCCGCCGGACAGAATCACCGCGAGCGGCTTCTTCTCGGCGATCTCCTCGACGGTGGTGGTATGCGGAATCACCTCGGAGTACACACTTGCCTCGCGCACCCGCCGCGCGATCAGCTGAGCGTATTGGGCGCCGAAGTCGACGACGAGGACCGGTCTCTGGGATTCTGCCACGGCCACAGTCTAGTGAGCCTGGTGCGCGCCCGAACCAACGGGCACGTCGCTGTGCAGGCACGTTGTGTGCTCTCGAAGCGGGCGACGCGAATCCCGCGTCGAGCCCGCCGCGGCTCGTTATCCTCTTGCTCGTGCCCTTCGCCCGTGCGATAGACGCCGACATCCATTACGAGGACAGCGGCGGGGACGGTCCGGTGGTGTTGCTCGCGCACGAATTCCTCATGGACCGAACCATGTTCGCTTCGCAGATGGCCGCGCTAGCGCCGGAATTCCGGATCGTCTCCTGGGATGCCCGCGGCCACGGACGCACCAGGGATCAGGGCCTACCCTTCACGTACTGGACCGCGGCGCGCGACGCGCTGACCGTGCTCGACCAGCTCGGCGCCGAGCGCGCGGTGGTCGGCGGCACGGCGCAAGGCGGCTTCACCGCGCTGCGCGCCGCGCTCATCGCGCCGGAGCGGATCGCGGGACTCATCCTCATCAGCACCGAGGCGCACGGGCCGACGCCCGAGCAGTCGACGGCCACCCAGCGCTTCCTCGACGAGTGGTACGACGACGACAGCAGGGAGCAAGCGGTCGACCGGCTCGCCACCTGGCTGATCGGCGACGACGACTGGTACCGGGCGATCTGGACCAAACGCTGGCTCGGCCGCGACCGGCACGATATCGAGGTCGCCGCGGGCTGCCTGCTCGCCAGGGAGTCGGTGCTCGACCGGCTTCCCGAAATCACCTGTCCCGCACTGGTCATCCACGCCACCGACAGCGGCATCACGCACGACCGCGCCAAGCAACTGGCCCAGGGTCTGGCGTCGGCGACCTACGTGGAGATCGCGGGCGCCCGCCTCGCGGTCACCATGACCCACGCCGAACCGGTGAATCACACGATCCGGCAGTTCCTCCGCGATCAAGTGATGCCAACGCACGTGCGGTGACGCAGGAGCGGACGACCGGCGAGCAGCGGCGAGCCCGCGCCCGATTCATCCGGCGCGGGCTCGCGGCGAGCGGCCTCAGGCGCGAACGCTGAGTCCGACCTTCTGGAATTCCTTCAGGTCCGAGTACCCGGCCTTCGCCATCGAGCGGCGCAGGCCGCCCACCAGATTCAGCGAGCCGAACGGGTCGTCGGACGGACCGAAGAGCACCCGCTCCAGGCTCGGCCGCACCTGCTCGGTGGACTCGCCGCCGAGATCCCACGGATCGTCCACGTGCAGCAGCGAACCGCGCGGCACCGAGGGGTGCGCGGCCGCCGACGGCCAGTACCAGCCGCGGCCGGGCGCCTCGGCGGCCAGCGCCAGCGGCACACCGAGCATGGCGGCGTCGGCGCCGCAGGCGATCGCCTTGGCAAGCTGACCCGAGGTGGCGATATCGCCGTCCGCGATGACGTGCACGTAGCGGCCGCCGGTCTCGTCCAGGTAATCGCGGCGCGCGGCCGCGGCGTCGGCGATGGCGGTGGCCATCGGCACCCCGATGCCGAGCACCTCGCCGGTGGTCGTCGCGCCGGGGTAGGAACCGTAGCCCACGATCACGCCGGCGGCGCCGGTGCGCATCAGGTGCAGCGCGGTGCGGTGATCGCTGACGCCACCCGCGACGACGGGCACGTCCAGCTCCGCGATGAAGGTCTTCATGTTCAGCGGCTCGCCGTCACCGACGTGCTCGGCGGAAATGATGGTGCCGTGCACGACGAGCAGATCGATGCCCGCCTGCAACAGTGCGGGCGTCAGCGCGCGGGCGTTCTGCGGGCTGACCCGCACGGCGACGGTCACGCCCGCCGCGCGCACCTCGGCCACAGCGGCCGCGAGCAGATCCGGCTGCATCGGCGCCGCGTGCAGTTCCTGCAACATTCCGACCGCGCGCTCGTAGCCGCCCTTGCCGACCAGCTCGAGCAGCTGATCGATCTTCGCCTCGACATCGGCGTGCCTGGCCCACAGGCCCTCGCCGTTGATCACGCCGAGCCCGCCGAGACGGCCGAGCTCGATGGCGAACCTCGGCGACACCAGGGCGTCGGTCGGGTGCGCGAGGAACGGAATCTCGAACCGGTAGGCGTCGAGCTGCCAGGCCAGCGACACCTGCTTCGACGAGCGGGTACGCCGCGAGGGAACGATGTCGACGTCGTCCAGTTCGTAGGTACGCCGGGCCGTCCGGCCCATGCCGATCTCGACCATGTCGCGCACTTGTCTGTCCTTTCGGTATTTATTTGCGCGCTGGCGCGCGCGTGTCCGCGGCCTGTTATGTCTCGCTTCCGAGCGGTCGAGACTCGCGACTTCGTCGCATGCGCTTCGACCGCTCGGAAGCGAGACAGCCGCGAACGGGCTCGTAAGACTCGCCCTCGGGGTGATCGGGAGGGAGCGCCCGGTCCAGGCGCTTCGCCTCGCGAACAGGTTAATCATGCACGCGGTACCCACTCGGATCGCAATCGCGTCCTGCGCCTCGTGCCGAAACCGGATGAGCGCCGGCGTTCGAAACTCGACTGCCGAGTTCGTCAGGGGGCTCACCCGCCCCCGGCAGCGGGACCAGCGATGGCAGGTCCTCGGCTACCGGGGCTCGCGTCGATCGGGTCAGCTGCGGCCGGTGTAGTTCGGCGCTTCGACCGTCATCGTGATGTCATGCGGGTGGCTTTCCTTCAGGCCCGCCGCGGTGATCTGCACGAACTGCGCTTGCTGCAGCTCCGCGATGGACTGCGCGCCGGTGTAGCCCATGCCGGCCCGCAGGCCGCCGACGAGCTGGTGGATCACCTGGTTCACCGGGCCGCGGAAGGGAACGCGGCCCTCGATGCCCTCGGGTACCAGCTTGTCCTCGGCGAGCACGTCGTCCTGGAAGTAGCGGTCCTTGGAGAACGACTTGGCCTGGCCGCGGCCCTGCATGGCGCCCAGCGAGCCCATGCCGCGGTAGCTCTTGAACTGCTTGCCGCCCACCAGGATCAGCTCGCCGGGCGATTCGGCGGTGCCTGCGAGCAGCGAGCCGAGCATCACGGTGGACGCGCCCGCCGCGATGGCCTTGGCGATGTCGCCGGAGAACTGGATGCCGCCGTCGGCGATGACCGGAACGCCGTGCGGCTTGCACGCGGCGACGGCCTCGAGGATCGCGGTGATCTGCGGCGCGCCGACGCCGGCGACCACGCGGGTGGTGCAGATGGAACCGGGGCCGACACCGACCTTCACCGCGTCGGCGCCTGCCTCGACCAGCGCGGCCGCGCCCGCCCGGGTGGCGATGTTGCCGCCGACCACCTGGATGCGGTCGCCGACCTCGGCCTTGACCTTGGCGACCATCTGCAGCACCTGCACCTGGTGTCCGTGCGCGGTATCGACGACCAGCACGTCGACGCCCGCGTCGGCCAGGGTCATGGCGCGCGACCAGGCGTCCTCGCCGACACCGACCGCGGCGCCGACGAGCAGACGGCCGTCGCGGTCCTTGGTGGCGTTCGGGTACTGATCGGTCTTGACGAAGTCCTTGACGGTGATGAGCCCGCGCAGGCGGCCGTTGCCGTCGACGATCGGCAGCTTCTCCACCTTGTGGCGGCGCAGCAGCCCGAGCGCGGCCTCCGCGGTGACGCCCTCCTGAGCGGTGATCAGCGGCGCCTTGGTCATCACGTCGGCGACGCGGCGGTTCTGGTCCACCTCGAAACGCATGTCGCGGTTGGTGATGATGCCGACGAGGGCGCCGGTCTCGTCCACCACCGGAAGGCCGGAGATGCGGAACCGCGCGCACATCGCGTCGACCTCGGCCAGCGTGTCGGTCGGGCGACAGGTCACCGGATCGGTCACCATGCCCGCCTCGGAGCGCTTGACCGTCTCCACCTGAGCGGCCTGGTCGGCGGCGGACAGATTGCGGTGCAGCACGCCCATGCCGCCCGCGCGCGCCATGGCGATGGCCATGCGCGCCTCGGTGACGGTGTCCATGGCCGAACTGACCAGCGGGGTGCGCAGCCGGATCTCCCTGGTGAGCTGACTCGAGGTCTCCACCGAACTGGGAATCAGATCCGATGCGGCGGGCAGCAGCAGCACGTCGTCGAACGTGAGGCCGAGCATGGCGATCTTGTTCGGGTCGTCGCCACCCGTAGGGGGGCGGACTGCGAGTCGTTCGCCCGGTACGGGATTACTCATTCGGATCGACCCCTCCTGGAACGTCGAAAGCGAGAGACGCCGGACGGACCGGCGTCGCGCACAACTGATGGGATGGACGGTGACGGCGAGGTCAGCGTGTCGGGAAACTGTCCGGCGCCTGCCACCTATGGTATCTGTCCCGCAAACTCGTCGATGAACTGAGGCCAGTCGCGAAACTGGCACCCTACATAGCTGGCGCAGACCACCCTGTTCTGCGTACCGTGGGTGTGTGCGTGACCATCTACCACCTGGCTTGCCGCCGGATCCGTTTGCCGGAGACCCCTCCGACCCGTCCGCCGCGCTCGACGCCATCGAGCCCGGCGAACCGCTGGATCCCCACGAGCGCCTTGCGGTCGAGGAGGATCTCGCCGACCTCGCTGTCTACGAAGCGCTGCTCGCGCACCGTGGAATCCGCGGACTCGTAGTCAGCTGCGAGGACTGTAGGCAGGACCATTACCACGACTGGGACATGTTGCGCGCCAACCTGCTTCAGTTGCTGGTCGACGGCACGGTGCGGCCGCACGAGCCCGCCTACGATCCGACGCCCGAGGCGTACGTCACCTGGGATTACTGCAGGGGCTACGCGGACGCGTCGATGAACGAAGCATTCCACGGCGACGGGTTCGACGGCTTCGACAGCTGATCGCGCGCGATCCGGACACCCGAAAACGACGAAATGCCGACCGCTGGTCGGCAATCGGTCTGCGCGCGCGTATTCGGGTGACATCCCTCACGGCCTCCGCGACACGCCGACGCACGGCGTGCGCGCACTCCCCGTCTCGGTGTCGAACGACACACGATCGGCGACACGCGATCACAGTAATTCCAACCTGCGACACGCCGGACGCCCGGCAGTCACCGTTGGAAAATGAACTCGCTTACGCCCGAGCTCAGTTGCTCGGAGTGTGGCCGCCCGAGGGAGTGGTCGGAACGGTCGGAACGTTCACCGTGCCCGGCCCGTCCTCCAGGATCGGCGACCTCGTCGCAGGCTGGGTCGGGGCTTCGGTATCTCCGCCGGTCGGCACGCCGCCGCCCGTCGTCGGCGCCTGCGTGGTGGGCGGCGGCGCCTGGGTCGGCGGCTGTTCGACAGGCGTGGTCGGCACGGTGGTCACCGGCTGTTGCGTCTGCGGCGCGGTCGGACCTCCGGTCGGCCCGGTAGGTCCGGCCGGCTCCGCGGTGGCAGGCGGCGTGGTCGCCGAGGCCGGCGGCACCATCATGTTGGTGATAGTGGTCGTCTCACGAGCAGGCTGTGTCGGCGTGGTGGTGGAAGCGGGCGAGCCAGTCGGCCGCGGTTGGTTCGTGGTGGTGGCCTGCTCCAGCGCGGCCGCCGCCTCCGGCGACAGCTCACGCAGCTGCGTGAGCAGCTTCTGCCACTCGGCCTCCAGATCCTGCTTCTTGCCCGAGTCGCTGACCTGGTCGACGTTCACCGACGCGCGTTCGAGCAGCGCCCTCGCCTGCGCCGGATTGCGCTGTGCCAGAGCCTGCTCGGCCTGGTCGAGCTCGGTGCCCGCTCGCTGCACCACGGTGGTCTGCGCCTGCTCGCTGAACACGACCTCTTTGACCCGCCACAGCGGATCGCCGGGCTCGGCGCTGTAGGAGAACGCTGTCACACCGCCGAAGACCAGGGCCAATGCCGCCGCGGTTCCCGCGATCGGACCGACAAGCCGAAGACGGCCACGGTTGACTGCGCCGACTCGAACCTTGCGCGCGCCGATCTCCTGGTTGACCGCGGCAACGACCGCGTCCAGATCCGGTGTGCTCGGCAGCGGCGGCGAAATCAGTTCCGCACGCCAATCGGCCAGCAGTGCTGCTAGCTGAAACTCCTCCGCACTATCGGTCTGTACCGGTCCATCGCTGGCGATGGCGTCGATCAGAGCATCGTCACGGCGTACCGCGGCGATGTCCACCGGTCCGGTGTCACCAGTCCCCCCGGCGTAGGGACCGCTATTTCGCGATCCACGTCGCGCCTTCCAGTCACCCCGACCGCGCTCGCCATCCCTAGCCATACATTTCACCTGCCCTCGCCACTTGTGACTTCAGTTTCGCGAGTGCCCTGTGCTGGGCCACTCGTATCGCGCCCGCCGTACTGCCCACGGCGACCGCGGTTTCTTCCGCTGACAAACCCATGACCAATCGCAGGATCAGGATTTCTCGATGCTTTTCGGGGAGTGTCGCGAGCAAACGGTTCATCTGCCTGCTCGTCTCCGATTCGAGAGCTCGCTGCTCCGGTCCTTGGTCGGTGGATATGACATCTGGTACTTCGGCCATCGCCTCCGCCTTGTTACGGGCGGCGTTGCGGTGTGCGTCGGCGACCTTGTGCGAAGCGATTCCGTATACGAAGGCCATGAAGGGCCTGCCCTGGTCCTGATACCTGGGCAAGGCTGTCATCACGGCCAGACATACCTCCTGCGCAACGTCGTCCGCGGAGAGCTGTCCACGCTCCGCCGCGCCGATACGCGCGCGGCAGTACCGGACAACCAGCGGGCGGATCAGCTCTAGTACCTGAGCTAAAGCGGATCTGTCGCCCTGCGCTGCGGCAGCGACGGCGAGGTCCAACTCTTCGCCCGTGTGCGTCATCGTCAGAGATATTCCTGGCGTTACAAGTGGCACTGGCCCGATGACCTGTGCTTCCGCGGATGCGGCGGAACGGATCTAACAATAGCGATAGCCGACGAGGAACCGAGCAACATGGTCACTTGTCTCGAGAACGAATCGCCGACCGTCACGCGGCGCCGTGCGGACGAAAACGCCCGCCACGCCGGGCGATTCCGGCGGCATACTCTGTCGCCTCGCCCGCGGCGCCGGGATCCGACAGCCCGGAACGCAGCATCGCGCACGCCCAGCGCAACGGAAGCAGGTCGTGCTCCCGGCATTCGGCGGCGACTGTGTCGGCCAGCGTCCTGGCATGTTCGGCGTCACCCGACGCGGCCATCGCAGCGGCGACGAGAAGCCGGGACTTGACTCGGTGCCGCACCGAGGGCGCGACCTCCGCGATGGCGAGGGCTTCGCGCGTGTGCGGCAACGCTTCCCCGGGCGCGCCCGACGCCAAGGCGGTCTCTGCGCTGACCCAGTGCCAGCGGATCCATGCCCGCCATCGCAGGCCGTCCGGATCCAGCGCGGCGCGGCTCCGGTCGAGCAGTCGCCGCGCCAATGCGAGGCGGCCCGCGCCGAGCGCGTCGGCGGCCAAGCCGGTGAGCGCGTCGCAGACCGCGTCGACGCGGTCCGGCGCCGACCCGGCGGGCACGGATGCGAGTTCACCTCCCGGCAGCGCCAGCGCGGCCGCACGTCCGTCAGGACCGGACGCCGCCGCATGCCAGCCGAGTTGACGCAGCAGCGAGCCCTCGGTGCTCGCGGCCAACGAGAGCAGCACCGGATCGGCGGTCCGCCGCCGCACCGCCGACAATTCCGCGCGGGCGGCGGCGTAGCGGCCTTGCCCCCCGAGAATCACCGCCCGAAGCCAGCAACTCGGGGCGTCCTTCGCGGTCGGCAACTCGGCAGCGGCGAGCCCTGGGCGGCCACCGAAGGCCCCCATAGCGAGGACTTCATATCGGACATCCATGGTCGGAACTGGCGCGAACACGTCCGAACCCTATCCCGGCCACGACCGACGACCGCGCGCAGTAAAGCCGGTTCGGAGACTTGGTTAACTGCCAGCATTTCTGGTACGCCGACCATGTTTCCATCAGGTAAATCTCGCCTCGCCATTGCGAGATCATCCGCGACACAAATTCACGCGCGTTTCGCGCAATTAACCTCCGCGCCCCGTTTCCGCCATATGGGATGTGCTCGCGCACAGCCCGCACGGTGGCCATCATCACGCCGGTTACCTGTCCCCCATGGGACCAGTAACCTGTGAGCGGTCCCAAAAAAGGCGGTCGACCTGCGGAAACCATGACATACTCGACACAGGAGGCTACCCGCCGCGTTCTGGCCAACCGAACAGTATCACCGGAACCCTCGTTAAAAGTAAACAGCGGGTAGGTTAAATCTCGCCATTGCCAGATTTCGAAAACCGATGCGTCGAACTATTGACGGAATTTCGCGGCTACCCCTAACGTAACTCATCGCCACGGACGGCGCCGCGCGAAATTGCAGCGACCGGAAGGGCGAGCCGAGGGACACCGCCGATCGCACGCGTCCCCCACACCTGTTGCAGACAACTGCTCGACAACGCCGACGAGCTCGCATTACGAGGAGTTCACCATGCCCATGCCGACCCACCTCCCCGGACCGAACGCCGACGTCTGGGACTGGCAGATGCGCGGTTCCTGCCGAGGCGTGGACTCCGCCGTGTTCTTCCATCCCGACGGCGAACGTGGCCGCGCCCGCACCGCGCGCGAGATGCGCGCCAAGGAGATCTGCCGCGCGTGCCCCGTCCTCATGCAGTGCCGCAGCCACGCCCTGAAAGTCAGCGAGCCCTACGGCATCTGGGGCGGCATGTCGGAGACCGAGCGCGAGATGCACGCGCGGCGCAACCGCCGCCGTATGGCCGTCTGAGCCGCGACCGGCCGTCGCCGCAGCCAGAGCGCGAATCCGCGACCCATCCGTATCGCGCGGCGCGCCGAATGCCTAGCAAAATAACCGGCCACTGAAGCACCAGATACACGATCCCGGCCGAACCGTGATGGCACACCGCTGTCCCCGTTCGGAACCGACGCCGACGCGCGGCAGCAGGCGGTCACCACCGCCATATCCGCGGTCGCGGCGAGCAGGAGCCGCGCGATTGTCGGCCCGGTGGCGAGCGGTAGCTGTTGGCGTGTCACATCTGAATTCGCCCGGCGTGTGGCAGTTCACCGCAAAGTAGCTGAGCTGCTTGCGGTTTGCTGGCACCCCACTGGAGGGAGGCGATAGCGGCACGCTACGGTAGTGACCGATGACACAGAATGGAGCGTTGTGACAACGCGGCCGTCGGCCGCAGAGGGCGACTCGTTCCGAAGAGAAGCCTTCCCACCGAGTGTGGATTCTGCGGTGTCGGCACGCGCAGCCGAAAGCATCGAACTAGCCGCTCTCTTGCATCGCTGCGGCCAGGCCGACCAGAAGGCTTTCGCCGAACTGTACGACCGGACGAGCGCGCGAGTGTTCGGTCTGGTGCTCCGGGTGCTACACGATCCGGGGTACGCGGAGGAGACCACGCAAGAGGTGTATCTCCAGCTCTGGCGTACCGCAGCCAGTTTCGACCCCGCGAAGGGGTCGGCGGTGACGTGGTTGATGACGCTCGCCCATCGGCGCGCCGTCGACCGGGTCCGCGCCGAGCAGGCCCATACCCAGCGCGAAGTCGCGTACGGGATAAGGGTTCTCGGCAACGAGTTCGACGAGGTGACCGAGGAGGTCGAGCGCAGGCTCGAACAGCAGGCGGTCCTCGAAGGACTCACCGGCCTCACCGAAACCCAGCGAGAAGCCATCTCGCTGGCCTACTACGGCGGCCGAACCTATGCGGAAGTGGCCAACTACCTCGGCGTAGGGTTACCGACCGTCAAGTCCCGGATTCGGGATGGATTGACACGACTGAAGAAAAGTTTGGGGGTGACGTGAGATGAACGAAGCCCAGATCGATCTCGCGCACACCGTCGCGCTCGGATCGATCGACGACGAAGACCATCACGCGGTACAGGAACTGCTCGACGGCGAGGACTCGGTGCTACACGCCGAGTTCATCGCGGAGGTGCGGCAGGCCAAGGACGCCTTGGCCGCGCTCGCGGCGGTAACGGCCACCGCGCCGCCCGCCGCGCTTCGCGGCCGGTTGCTCGCGGCTATCGCTGCCGAGCAACCCCCCGTCGCCTCCTGAGCTCCACCCCTAGCCGGCGCACCGAAGGGCTGCGCCTGGCACCGTCTTCCGGTGACCTCGCGCGCCCTGCGCCGATCGCCCGAGGGACCCTTCGCCATCCCGCCGAAGCTTCCGTGCGCGGTCGCTCGCCATCCCGCCGGAGCTCACGCGCGCGACCGTCGCGTCCGCTGGAAGTCTCGGCACAGGGCCGTGTCCCGCCGCGTCGCGATGCGAAGCGCCGGTCCCGTCCGCGCGAGCGACCCGACGATTTGTCATCTCTCACGATCCGCCGCCCTCCGGCTTGCCGAACGCACCGGCTCCCATAATCGACGAAAAGGCCCCCGGATGCGGGCATCCGGGGGCCTTTCACACGCTCGACGTGTCAGTGCGCGTGACCGTGGTGCCCGTGGTCGTGCGCCTCCTCGGCGGGCTTGTCGACCACGGCGCTCTCGGTGGTGAGCACCATGCGCGCGACCGACGCGGCGTTGACCACCGCGGAACGGGTCACCTTGACAGGGTCGACCACGCCGTCGGTGAGCAGATCGCCGTAGGTGAGGGTGGCGGCGTTGAAGCCCTCCTTGCCCTCGGCGACCTTGCTGACCACAACGGCGCCGTCCAGACCCGCGTTGGTGGCGATCCAGTACAGCGGCGCCTGCAGCGCCTTGCGCACCACCTCGACGCCGACGGCCTCGTCGCCGGACAGCGAGTCGCGCAGCTCGACGAGCTTGGCGCCCGCCTGCACCAGCGCGGTGCCGCCGCCGGGAACGATGCCCTCCTCGACCGCGGCCTTGGCCGCGCTCACCGCGTCCTCGACGCGGTACTTGCGCTCCTTGAGCGCGGTCTCGGTGGCCGCGCCGACCTTGATCACCGCGACGCCGCCTGCCAGCTTGGCCAGGCGCTCTTCGAGCTTCTCGCGGTCCCAGTCGGAGTCGGTGGCCTCGATCTCCCGACGCAGCTGCGCGCTGCGGGCGGCGATGTCCGCCGCGGAGCCCGCACCGTCGATGATCGTGGTGTCGTCCTTGGTGACGACGACGCGCCGGGCCTTGCCGAGCACGTCCAGACCGGCTTCGCGCAGGGTGACGCCAAGGTCAGGGTTGACGACGGTGCCCGAGGTGACCACGGCCAGGTCGTCGAGGAACGCCTTGCGACGGTCACCGAAGAACGGCGCCTTCACCGCGACGGCCTTGAGGGTCTTGCGGATGGAGTTGACCACCAGGGTGGACAGCGCCTCGCCCTCGACGTCCTCGGCGATGATCAGCACGGCCTTGCCGCTCTCGGCGATCTTCTCCAGCAGCGGAAGGAAGTCCGGCAGAGAGCTGATCTTCTCGCGGTGCAGCAGCACCAGGGCGTCCTCGAGCACCGCCTGCTGGGTGTCGGCGTCGGTGACGAAATAGGGCGAGAGGTAGCCCTTGTCGAACTGCACGCCCTCCGTGACGACGAGTTCGGTCTCCAGCGTCGAGGACTCCTCGACGGTGACGACGCCGTCCTTGCCGACGGTGGTGAGCGCCTTGCCGACCATCTCGCCGAGCTGCTCGTCGCGCGAGGACACGGTGGCGACCTGCGCGATGGCCTTCTCGCCGGAGACAGGGGTGGCCGCGGCGAGCAGCGCCTCCGAGACCGCGTCGGCGGCCTTGGCGATGCCGGCGCCGACCGCGATCGGGTTGGCGCCCGCCGCGACGTTCTTCAGGCCGGCGCGCACCAGCGCCTGGGCCAGCACGGTCGCGGTGGTGGTGCCGTCGCCCGCGACGTCGTTGGTCTTGGTGGCGACGCTCTTGACCAGCTGCGCGCCCAGGTTCTCGAACGGATCCTCGAGGTCGATGTCGCGCGCGATGGTGACGCCGTCGTTGGTGACGGTCGGGCCGCCGAACGCCTTCGCGAGCACCACGTGGCGACCGCGCGGGCCGAGGGTGACCTTCACCGCGTCGGCGAGCTTGTCGACGCCGCGTTCCAGAGCCCGGCGAGCCTTCTCGTCGAACTCGATCTGCTTTGCCATAAGTCCTTTTCCTTGGATGCCTGGGCGGGGTCCGGCCCGGTGGGGCCGTGCGGACGCCGCCCGGTGGGCTGAAACGACGTTGCCCCGGCCCCGCTGGGAGGGGAACCGGGGCAACGTCGTTACGACTCGATCCCGGGCGTGGCCGGGAAGCGCGATCCGACCCGGATCGCGCCGAGCGCGGTCACTTGCTGACGACAGCCAGCACGTCGCGCGCGGACAGGATCAGGTACTCCTCGCCCTGGTACTTGATCTCGGTGCCGCCGTACTTGCTGTAGATGACGACGTCACCCTCCTGGACATCCAGCGGGATGCGCTTCTCGCCGTCCTCGTCCCAGCGGCCGGGGCCGACGGCAACGACGGTGCCTTCCTGCGGCTTCTCCTTCGCCGTGTCCGGGATGACCAGGCCGGAGGCCGTCGTCGTCTCGGCCTCGTTGGCCTGGACGAGGATCTTGTCCTCGAGCGGCTTGATGTTCACGCTCGCCACGTTGAGCCCTCCACTTTCAGGGGATTTACGGTCGTCCGGAACTGTTGTCCCGGACCATCGGTTCGGTCACGGTGCTGACCCTGCGCATAGCCCCGTCGTCGCGGGTGCCGGGACCCCTGCTCAGTAGTCACAACTGCTGACACCCGGCGAATGCGGAGGGCGGACGGTTACCCGGCCGTCCACGTTCACCAGTGCCACTAGCACTCTATACACGAGAGTGCCAGCGCTCAAGGCCGGGCGGTGCCAATGCGCGTCGACGCCCCGCTCGGCGCCCGCCTTGGTTCGGATATGCACTCACCAGGGTTGGTTGCCCCACGCCCTCAGGGCTTTCCATCGGTTCGCGAAATCTGTAACGTTCGGATAACGGATTGTGACAGTATTGACGACGGTCGTACCTCGGCCGCCGAGTTCATCACGAACCGGCGTCCGAGGGAGGCATCGAGCGTTACGAAAGAACCAGCACGGCGTCACACATTCCGTTGCGCCACAGAGCTTCACCAGAGGGCAAGCCCACACGTGATCCAAGGCCGGTTCTCGCGACCCACCCGGACGTCGGTCCGGCCGGATCCCGAGTCCGGATCGCTCGCCGACCACGCGACGGTCCGGAAGTCCATTCGAGATGGTCGGCGACACGATGACCATCCGCTCGAAGGGAGGTGAACATGCGAACATCCCTCGGCATCTCCGCCGGGAACGAGGTCGTGTGCTCGGCGCTGGTCGCCACCGCGCCGAACGGCGCCCAAAGCTTCGACTACCGAGTCGTTTCCGCCGACGCGGCCCATTCCGATGTCGGTGATCTCGTCGCGTCCTCCATCGACCTGATGACCACCCAGCTGCCGAGTCAGCAAGTGCCGCACGACATCGCGTGGCCCGCCCAGCCGGTCGGCGTCCGGTTCGCCGGCACCGGATCGGCCGGGCTGGAAGCGGCCGCGGGCAAGCCGCCGACCAGCGTCGCCGTCGCCTACCGCAGCAAAGAGCAGGCGCAGGTGATCCGTTCGGCCACCGGCAAACAGCGCGAGCTGAAACTGGTACCGGAAGGCACTGCCGCGCTGACCTTCCTGCGCCACACCGGGCTGCTCGACCGCTACGAGACGGTGGCCGTTGTCGACCTCGGCGCGACGGGTCTGAGCGTCACCGTCGCCGAACAGGGCGACGGCACCGTGCTTCGCTCCGAACGCATCCACGCGATCAGCGGCAACGCGATCGACGACCTGATCTACCACCACCTGGTCGACCTCCACTACGCCCGGCGCGGCACCAGGCCGAACCGCCGCATGCTGACCAACCGCGGCCGCACCGCGAAGGAACATCTTTCGGTGGCGCCCGCGGTCACCCTCGACCACGTCGCAGGCCGTCCGCTCAAGCTCACCAGAGCCGATTTCGAGGAACTGATCGGAGATCTGCTGCGCGACACCGCCTTGTTCACCGAAGCTGTATTCGCGCGGGCGCCCAAATCTCCGGAGGCGGTCGCGGTGATCGGCGGCGGCGCCAACATCCCCGCCGTGCTCGAGACGCTCGAACGCGCACTCGACGTGCCGGTGCTCACCGTCGACGATCCGGAGGCGGTCATCGCCAAGGGCGCCGCGCTGGTGGCCGACGCCGCGCAGCCTTCCGCGTCTCCGGTGACGGCCGGGCTCGGCGGCGACGCGCCCGCTGGCACCTTCACCAAGGTCATCGGCACCCTCGCGGGAGCCATCGTGGTGGTCGGCCTCGTAGTCGGCTACGGCTTCAAGACCTTCGCGCCGACGTCGGAGGAGGAGGTCTCGCCCGCGGGCACGACGAGCAGCGCCCAGCTGCCGACGCCGGCGGTCACGCAGGCCCCGCAAACGGGCGCGGGGACCGTCACCTCCGGCGGCCGCGAGACCACCGATGTGGCCACCGTCGCACCGCCGCCGGTCACCCAGGACGTCGGCCTGCCGTCGACCCGCACCGGCGCCGTGTCCACCCCGACGCCGACACCGACACCGGCGCCGATCCCGTCGGTCCAGCCGACGCTGCGCCCCGATCCGAACCTGCCGCCGATCCCGTTCCCGGAGCTGCTCGGCCCGCTGCTGAATTCCCCCGGTAATCCCCTGTTGCCCACGCAGCAGAACCGCGAGGAATACGGGCCGTCGACGAGCCCCGCGCCCCCGCCTGCGAGCGGTCCGCCACAGGCGCCCGCGCACACCAGGATTCCCATCCCGATGCCGCGCTCGAACTCGGGCTCCGCCCGGCAGGGCACGACGAGCGCACTGCCGCTGCTCGAGGTCGAGTTCGCTCCGCACCACTGAACCGCACGCTCGATTCGACCGAGCGAATCACCGCCGGACGGAATGCCCTTCGCTGGTAGATGATCCGATTCGCCCCGCGGACAGCCAGATCGGCAGGCCCGACGGTCTCAGCCGATCTGGCTGACCGAAACCGGCAGCCCCGGGTCTGTCGCGACGGTGAGGGGTGAGGGCTTCGCCCCGCCCGCGATGACGTGCGCGCCGAGCGCGGCGATCATCACGCCGTTGTCGGTGCACAGCCGTGGTTTCGGCACCCGCAGCGTCAAACCGGCCGCGGCGCAGCGCTCTTCGGCCAGCGAGCGAATCCGCGAGTTGGCGGTGGCGCCGCCGCCGAGCACCAGGGTGCCGACACCCACGTCCTGGGCGGCGCGCACGGCCTTCATGGTCAGCACGTCGGCGACCGCCTCCTGAAAGGACGCGGCGATATCCGGAATCGGCAGGTCCTCGGCCGCGACACCGCTGCGCTGCGCGGCCTCCACGTAGCGGGCGACGGCGGTCTTCAGGCCGGAGAAAGAGAAGTCGTAGCGCGGGTCGCGCGGCCCGGTCATGCCGCGCGGGAACGCGATCGCCTTCGGATCTCCGCTCGCGGCGGCCGCGTCCAGCGCGGGTCCGCCCGGGAAACCCAGACCGAGCAGCCTGGCCACCTTGTCGAAGGCCTCCCCCGCCGCGTCGTCGACCGTGCTGCCGAGTTCGACGATGGGCTCGGCCAGATCGGTGACGTGCAGCAGATGGGTGTGCCCGCCGGACACCAGCAGCGCGACGCAGGGCGGCATCGGCCCGTGCTCCAAGGTGTCCACCGCGACGTGTCCGCCGAGGTGGTTCAGCGCGTAGAACGGCACGTCCCAGGCCGCCGCATAGGCTTTCGCGGCCGCGACGCCGACCAGCAGCGCACCGGCCAGGCCGGGGCCGATGGTGACCGCGAGCGCGTCGGGCTTGGCGATGCCCGCCGCCGACAGCGCCCGGCGCATGGCGGGAACGATCGCCTCCAGGTGCGCGCGCGAGGCGATCTCCGGCACCACGCCGCCGAAGCGCGCGTGCTGGTCGACGCTCGACGCGACCTCGTCGGCGAGCAGCTCGCAGCTGCCGTCGGGGTGGCGGCGGACGATGCCGACTCCCGTTTCGTCGCAGGAGGACTCGATGCCCATGACGATCACGACAGCACCTCGTCGGGAAGCGGGAGCGCGGTCAGTTCCGGCCTGCGCATGGTGTAGGCGTCGGCGCCGCTGGGGTGGTAGTAGTTCTTGCGCAAGCCGATGATGTGGAATCCGTGCTTGGCGTAGAGCGCGATGGCGGGCGCGTTGTCGGTGCGCACCTCGAGGAAGACCGGTCCGCCGCGCTTGCCCGCTTCCGCGAGCAACGCCTCCAGCAGCAGCGTGCCGATGCCTGCGCGGTGGTAGTTCGGGTCGACGCCGATGGTGTGCACTTCGGCCTCGGGGTGAGCGGCGTCACCGAGCAGCGCCACGCCCGCGTATCCGACCATCCGTCCGTCCTCGTCGCGCGCGGTGATGTAGCGGTTGTGCCGTCCGGCCAGTTCCGAGCGGAAGGCGACCGCGTGCCACGGATCGTCCTCCGGGAACAGCAGTTGTTCGAGTTCGACGCAGCGCTCGATGTCGTCCACGTTCATCGGCACGATGTGGAAGGCGGCGGTGCGTACTTCGTCGTCCACCATCACGCTCCCGTCCTGTCGAGCGTGCGGTAGGCGTTCTCGACGGCGTCCGGCCTGCGCAGGTAGAGCGGCACCAGCGGTTCTGGCACGGCGCGGGTGAGGAGTTCGGCGGCGGCGACGCGCACCAGTCCCGCGGGCGATGGCGTCTCCACCGGCAGCACCGGCAGATCGAACAGGTCGACGTGCGAGGCGGAGCCCGCGATCGCCGTGGCCGAGTCGTGGTCCAACGCGCCGGGCTTGACGACGTCCGGCCCAGCGACCCGCAGACCGGCGCGGTAACGCGCCCAGTACACCTCGCGCCTGCGCGCGTCGGTCACCACGAGCAGCTCGCCGTCGGCGGTGAACTCGCCCTGAGCGAAGACGTCCGAGGCGATCGCGTCCAGGCTGCACACGCCGTACACCGGGATGCCGAGCGCGTCACCGAAGGCGGCCGCCGTCGCCATGCCGACCCGCAACCCGGTGAACGGGCCCGGCCCGACACCGGCGACGACCGCGGCGATATCGGTCCTGGAACGGCCTGCCTCGGTGAGGCATTCGAGTATCTGCGGGGTCAGCACCTCGGCGTGAGCGCGGGCATCGACCCGGACCCGCGTGGCGACGGTACGCAGCTCGGCCGTGGTGACCGCATCGGGCGCGGCCTGCTCCAGTTCCACCAATCCCGCTGTAACGGCGGGTGTCGCGGTGTCGACAGCTAGTACAAGCATGATTGGCCCAACGATACCGGGTGGTACCTCACGGCGGTGCGGAGCTACCGGGTAGCTAAACCCGGCGGCCGATCCGGCCCGCGCCCACTGTGACCTGCGTCTACTCCACCCACTCCCAGACCGCTGTTCGCACATCGGATTCCGGTTCCCTGGTCAGCAGGACGCGCAGGTGCCGCTCGGCCAGGTGCTCGACGACCCCGAGGCCCCACTCCACGACGACCACCGCCTCGTGCAGATCGGTGTCGAGATCGAGCGCGTCGAGTGCGTCCAGATCGCCGCCGAGCCGGTAGGCGTCCACGTGCACCATCGGCACCGGCGCGGCGCCGACGCGCCTGCCCGCGCGATGTTGTCTGGCGATGATGAAAGTGGGCGAGCTCACCCTGCCCTGCACGCCGAGGCCGTCGGCGATGCCGCGTGTGAGTGCGGTCTTGCCCGCGCCGAGCGGACCGTCGAGCACCACGAGATCGCCCGCGCCGAGTCCGCTCGCCAGTTCGCGGCCGAGCGCCTCGGTGTCTTCCACGGTCGGCAGCGTTCGCCGTTGCTGCGTCACCGCCGGCCTCCGATCCCTTCTCGCCTTGCCGCTGATCCGCGTCGAGCGTACCGGCGTGGGTCGATCCGGCCGTCGGCAGCTTCGGGATCGCCGCGGCGGGCCTCGCTCACCCTGCCGTGGCCTCGTCGGGCCCGTCCGCCTCCTCGGCGCGGACGAACCCGGCGCGCACCAGCAGCCGGTGCAGCGCGTCGTTGACGGTGTCGGGGAACTGGAGATGCGGCATGTGGGCGGCCTCGGCGAGACGGACCAGTTCGCTGTTCGGCAGCTCACGGGCCAGCGCCCGCGAGTTGCGGAACGGGATGACCAGGTCGTGCGCGCCGCCCAGCACTAGCACAGGGAGCCCGGCCAGCGTCGGCAAGGCGGCCGATTCGTCGTGCAGCTCAATGGCTTTCAGGAACTTCACGATCGTCTCCACCGGGGTGTCGTCGATCATCAGCGTGGTGAACCTGGACAGCGTCGGGCTCACGGGGCCGCGGAACGAGCTGACGTGCAGGAACGGCGTGATCAGATGTCGCACCGTGGATCGACCGGCCTGCACCAGCGCGGGCGCGGTGTGCACCGCGAGCCGGAAACCATCGATCGCCGGATTGCGCAGCAGCTGGGTGATGCCCGCCGCGGTGACCTCGGCGGCCGCCGTGGAGAGCAGCGCGATCGCGATCACCCGGCGCGCGAACAGCTCGGGGAACTGGGCCGCCGCGGCGAGCACCGCCATGCCGCCGAGCGAATGACCCACGAGCGCGACCGGTCCGGTGGGCGCGCTCGCCTCGACGACGGCGGCCACATCGCGGCCGAGCTGCGCCACGGTGCAGCTCTCCGTTGCCGGCGTGCCGGAGCGTCCGTGCCCGCGCAGGTCGAAGAACACCAGGCGGGCCTGCCCACCCCAGCGTTCTTCCAGGTCGCGCCGCTGGAAGTGGAAGGACTCCATGCTGTTGCAGAAGCCGTGCACGAAGACGACGGTCAGCGGCGCGTCGGCCGGACCGCATTCGCTGGTGGCTAGCAGGACACCGTCCTCGGCGATCACCGCACCGGCCCGGTCCTCCGCCATGAGCGCGAAGTTCTCGTCGCGGTATTCGTCGCGACGCGCGGGCCAGAGCACCTTCGCCCCTGCGCGGCGTAACGCGTGCGCGCTCGCGAGCGCGCCGACCATACCGGCGGTCGCCATCCCACCGCGCCAGATGGTGGAGTGATTGTTGTTGCCCCGCAATATTTTCGGACGTCGCGATCGCATCGAGATCCCCTCACCTGTCAGCGGCACACGCCGACGAGTCCAGCACACGGCGTCAGCGCGGGCAAGCCGGATCCATCCCGATATGGCGGCGCGCGACCCGTCCGCGCGGCGAGCAAACGATCTCGTAGTGGATGGTGCCGAGCAGGTCGGCCCAGTCCTGCGCACCCGGCTCGCCGGCGCCGCCGCCGAACAGAATCGCGGTGTCGCCCTCCGCCACGCCCGCGGCGTTGTCGCCCAGGTCGACGACGAACTGGTCCATGCACACCCGCCCGACGTTAGGGCGTCTCATGCCGCCGAGCCACACGTCGAAACGGCCGCTCAGCGGGCGGAACACGCCGTCGGCATACCCGGCCGGGACGAGGGCGACGGTGGTGTCGTGCGGGGCGATCCACTGGTGTCCGTACGAGACGCCCTCACCGGCGGCGACCCGTTTCACGAGGGCGACCTTGGCTTGGAAGGTCATCGCGGGACGCAGGCCGAAGTCGCCCAGCTCGGGGACCGGACTCAGGCCGTACACCGCGATGCCAGGGCGCACCATGTCGAAGGCCAGGTCGGGCCGGGTGACCGCGGCGGCGGAGTTGGCCAGGTGCGCGACCTCCGGCGGCAGACCGTGCCGCTCGGCCGCGGCGATGGCCGCGATGAACCGGTCGCGCTGTACGTCGAGGAACGGGTGGTCGGGCTCGTCGGCGTGCGCCAGGTGAGAGAAGATCGCGCGGAAGCGCACGACGCCCTCCGACACCAGGTCGCGAAGCGCCGCGAGGACCCGCGGGTATTCGTCCGGGGCGATCCCGTTGCGGTTCAATCCGGTGTCGACCTTCAGGGTGACCGTCGCCGTCCGGCCGACCCGCCGGGCCGCCGCCTCGACCGACCGCAGATGCGCCAGCGAGGAGACGCCGATCTCGATGTCGCCCGCGATCGCGGCGGCGTAGTCGGAGTCGGAGTTGTTGAGCCAGCACAGAATCGGCGCGTCGATACCGGCGGCCCGCAATTGCAGCGCCTCCGGAATCGTGGTCGTGCCGAGTTCCCGAGCCCCCGCCGCCAATGCTGCTCGCGCGACCTCCACCGCGCCGTGGTTGTAGCCGTCGGCCTTCACCACCACCATCACCGCCGCGTCCCCCGCGTACTCACGCAGAACCCGCACATTGTGGGCAATGGCACCAAGATCGACAACGGTCTCCACTTGCGCACTCACAGCTGCCGATCCTGCCATTCCGCGGATCCGCCTCGCGAGGGAGTATCGATTCCGCAGGTCATCGAGGAATGCCGGGCGTCGGCGGGCGAGGCGGGAACACGGTGTCGACGCCCTTTCCGATGGGCCGAGCGCGGCCGAAGAAGTGAAACTCCGACGTCCGCCAGGGTGGCGTTCACCCTCGTCGATGTCGTCCTCGTGCGCAGCCAATCTTCGGCAATCGGCGCACGTCGCTCCGCGCCCGCACTCGACGCGGCGGCGGAGCGAACAGGACAGCTGGTCGCCCAGTGCTGCGGTTGAGCGGGCGGCAACCGTTCGATCGGACTCCGGCCGAAACATCGACCTCGACGGCACTTCCTCGGAGCCGCCCCCGAGTCGGCTCTACAAGGAGTCGGGCGGCTTCAGTCGCTCAACGAACGCAGGGTGCGTACCGCCGCGCGAACGTGGTTCAGAAGCGGGGTCGCGGAAGTGGGCGCGGCGGTCGGGCGATTCTCGTGGGCGGCGAGGTTCGCGGCCAGGGCATGCGCACGGGCGGCGGCCGCGGCGGACCACGCCGGGTCACGCCCCGCCGCGAGGAGTGCGCCGATGACGCCGGAGAGCACGTCGCCCGCGCCCGCGGTGGCCGCCCATGAACCGCCCGCCTCGTTGACCAGCACCGGGCGGCCCGGCGCGGCGACCAGGGTCGCCCGGCCTTTGAGGAGCACGGTGACCTGCCATTTCTCGGCCAGGTCGCGGACCGCTCCGACGCGATCCGCGCCCACCTCCTGCCCGGTCAGCCGGGCGAATTCCCCGGCGTGCGGCGTCAGCACCGTCGGCGCGGCGCGGTCGCGCACCAACTCGGGCGCGGCGGCGAGCAGGGTCAGTCCGTCGGCGTCCACCACCACGGGCAGGTCGGCGGCGAGGATCTGCTCGAGCCGTTCGCGCGCGTCCGCGTCCGTTCCGGCCCCCGGGCCGAACACCCAGGACTGCACCCGACCGGTCTCGGACACGCTTTGCGCCGCAATCACTTCCGGGAAGTGCGCGAGCACCTGCGCCGAGCCGGTACCCGCGTAGCGCACCATGCCGGAGGTGGCCGCCACCGCACCGCCCGTGCACAACACGGCCGCACCGGGATAGGTCGCGCTGCCCGCGCAGATTCCGGTGACGCCCTGGGTGTACTTGTCGTCGGCCGGCCCAGGCACCGGCCATCGCGCACCGATATGGGCCGGTTCGAGGGCGGCGAGCTCGGGCTCGGGGAGCCGCAAACCGATGGGCACCAACTCGATTCGGCCGCACCACGGCGCGGCCAGCGCGTGCACCGGCTTGTACGCGCCGAAGGCGACCGTCACCGCCGCGCGCACGGCGGGCCCGGCCACCGCGCCGGTGTCCGGGTCGACGCCGCTCGGCAGGTCCGCAGCGACGATCGGAACGTTCACCCCCGCAACGAGTTCCGCGGCGCGCGGCCGCAGCGGACCACGGCCGGAGATGCCGACGATGCCGTCCACGATCAGATCGGGCGCGCCGACCTCCTCGCTCACCCGGCCGCCCGACGCGCGGAGCGCGGCAAGCCCTTTCGCGTGCGCGCGGGCGGGATCGAGCAGCACGGCCGTCACCGCCACGCCTCGTCGGCGCAGTTTCGCTCCGGCCCACAGAGCGTCGCCGCCGTTGTCTCCTGAACCGACCAGCAGCGTGACGGCCCGTCCGGCGACACCGCCCGCGCGCGCTCCGAGCTCCCTGGCGACGATCGTCGCCAGACCGTGCGCCGCGCGCTGCATGGGCACACCCTCGGGCACCCTGGTGAACAGTTCGGCTTCGGCCGCGCGCACTTCGTCGGCGGTGAAATAGCCCCGTTGAACGGGCATCGGCGCCTCCACTGGTTCGGAACCCGCTTGCCGCGGGCCTACCGCCCGCATGTCGGACACTACCGTCCGGCACAGCGAAATCCGCCGTGCCGCAAGCCCCGGCTGTTCCCGGCTCGCCCGGCGACTAGGCTCAGACATCATGCCGATGGTCCGCCGCGTCAAGCCCGCTCCGTTCGTCACCGCGTTCGCCGTGGCGGCAACGCTGTTGCTGGTGGGCTGCGGCTCCGACGATTCCGCCACCGCGCCCACCACCACCGGGCGGGCCACGTCGGCGACCGCCGCCCCGACCGGCGAACGCAAGGCGGCCGCCGTCACCGTCGACGTGGACGACATGAAGTTCTCCCCCGATAACGTCACTGTCGGCGTCGGCGACACCGTCACCTGGAAGTTCTCCGACAAATCGCCGCACTCCGTGCAGGGCATCGGCGACAAGGCCATGGGCATCAACAGCCCGATCTTCGACAAGGGCGAGTGGAGCTACACCTTCACCCAGGCGGGCACCTACCGCTACCTGTGCAGCCTGCACCCGGAGATGCGCGGCACCGTCACCGTGCAGTAGTTCCGGTCATACCCGGCCGACACGCCCGGCCAGCGCGTGGATGCCGCGTTCAGCGCCCCCACTGCCGCGACGAGCGACGCGAGTTCAGAGTCGGCGCGACCTCTGGACAGCGCGGTGTCGGAGGTTCGGCGAGCCTGATCGAGCAACCGCTGGCCCTCTGCCGATCGCTGCCGCGACGGTCGTCTGGGAACAGGTAGCGCTGGAGCATTCTGCGGTCCTCGAGGCGAGAGACCAGCCGGGTCGTCACGCTCTGACTGAGCACCACCGCGTCGGCGGCCCGTCGGCGTTTGCCTCCGAGCCGGTTGCGACACGCGGCTGCCGGTTCCGCAGCGCGCCGGCACTCTGCCAGCCGAGTCGGCGGCTCGACAGAAGGTGGTCAGGGTGCAGCGCGGCGGGGTTCGGTCGTCAGCCGCGGTCGTCGTCTACGCCCAAGGCGGCCAACGGCCATGACGGCTCGCGGATCGGTGGTTCGCCGGGAGGACACGCCACGCCGATGTCTATTCGACCGTCACCGATTTCGCCAGGTTCCGCGGCTTGTCGACGTCGTAGCCGCGGGCCTGCGCCACCTCGGCGGCGAAGATCTGCAACGGGACGGTCGAGAGCAGCGGCTGGAAAAGGGTCGGCGCCGAGGGGATCTCGATCAGATCGTCGGCGAACGGACGCACCGTGTCGTCGCCCTCCTCCGCGATCACGATCGTCCGCGCGCCGCGCGCCTGGATCTCGCGGATATTGCTGAGCAGCTTGGAGTGCAGCACCGCGCGGCCCTTCGGCGACGGCATCACCACGATCACCGGCAGCCCGTCCTCGATCAGCGCGATCGGGCCGTGCTTGAGCTCACCGGCGGCGAAGCCCTCGGCATGCATGTACGCGAGTTCCTTGAGCTTGAGCGCACCTTCCAGCGCCA
Source organism: Nocardia xishanensis NBRC 101358 (assembly GCF_001613365.1). Lineage (GTDB taxonomy): Bacteria > Actinomycetota > Actinomycetes > Mycobacteriales > Mycobacteriaceae > Nocardia > Nocardia xishanensis. Next base: position 232,016 of record NZ_BDCF01000009.1, on the reverse strand, counting down.
CCGGGTAACCCACGTGGCGGCCGAGGAACAGCACGGTCGGCACGTGCGCCAGCTCCCTGGCGATCGCCCGCACCTGCGGCGCCGTCTCCAGCACCCGCTCGACCAGCTTCGGCATGGCCTCCAGCTCGCGGAACTCGCGCGCGACCTCGTCGGGGTACTTGGTGCCGCGCGCCTGCGCCAGCGCCAGGCCCACGAGGTAGTTCGCCGCCACCTGCGCGAGGAACGCCTTGGTCGAGGCGACGCCGATCTCCGGGCCGGTGCGCGTGTAGAGGACCGCGTCCGACTCGCGCGGGATCTGCGCGCCGTTGGTGTTGCAGATGGCGAGCACGCGCGCCTTCTGCTCCTTGGCGTGTCGCACCGCTTCGAGCGTGTCGGCGGTCTCACCGGACTGCGAGATCGCCACCACCAGCGTCGACCGGTCGAGGACCGGGTCGCGGTAGCGGAACTCGCTGGCCAGCTCCACTTCGACGGGCAGGCGCGTCCAGTGCTCGATCGCGTACTTGGCCAGCAGACCGGCGTGATACGAACTGCCGCAGGCCACCACGAAGACCTTGTCGAACTCGCGCAGCTCCTGATCGGCGAGCCGCTGCTCGTCCAGCACGATCCGGCCGCCGGACTCGTCGGTGGTGAAATGCCCGATGAGGGTGTCGGCGACGGCGGTCGGCTGCTCCTCGATCTCCTTGAGCATGAAGTAGTCGTGGCCGCCCTTCTCCGCGGCGGCCAGATCCCAGTCGATGGTGAACGGGCGGGTGCGCACCCCTTCCTCGACGCCGGCGAAGTCGGTGACCCGGTAGCTGTCGGAGGTGATCACCACGGCCTGATCCTGACCGAGCTCGACCGCCTCGCGGGTGTGCTCGATGAACGCGGTGACGTCCGAGGCGATGAACATCTCGCCCTTGCCGACACCGACCACCAGCGGCGTGTTGCGTCGCGCCGCGACGATCACGTCCGGGTGATCGGCGTGCGTGAAGACCAGCGTGAACGCGCCCTCCAGGCGGCGAAGCACGGCCAGCGCGCTGGCCGGGAAATCGCCCGCGGTCGGGCCGTCGGCGTAAGCGCGGGCCACCAGGTGCACCGCCACCTCGGTGTCGGTGTCGCTGTGCAGCTCGATCCCGGCGTCCTCCAGCTCGCGCCGCAGCGGCGCGAAGTTCTCGATGATGCCGTTGTGCACCACGGCGATCTTGCCGCTGCCATCCCGGTGCGGGTGCGCGTTGCGGTCGGTCGGCGCGCCGTGCGTCGCCCAGCGCGTGTGGCCCATACCTGTGGTGCCCGCGAAGCTCGCCACCCCGGATTCGGCCAGCTCGGCCTCCAGATTGGCCAGCTTGCCCGCTTTGCGTTCGACCGCGAGAGCGCCCTGTCCGTCCAGGATCGCGACGCCCGCGGAGTCGTACCCGCGATATTCCATGCGGCGCAAGGCGTCAACGACGACGCCGAGCGCGTCCCGGTACCCGACGTAGCCAACGATTCCGCACATGGCTCCCCAGAGTACTTATCGGTTAACGTTCACGTCGTGTCGGCGTCTGTGAAATCGCTACTGAGCACCCTGACCAGCCGCGGCCCGCACCGGGTGCTGCGGGGGAATCTGGCTATCGCGGGCCAGCCCGGGGTCGTCTATACGCCCGAGAACGGACGTGGATTGCCCGCCGTCGCGTTCGGGCACGGCTGGCTCACCGGCGTCGGCAACTATCGCGACCTGCTGCAACACCTGGCGTCCTGGGGTTTCGTCGTCGCCGCGCCCGACACCGAGCGCGGTCCGATTCCGTCACACCTCGGCCTCGCGACCGACTTGCTCACCAGCCTCGACATCTGCACCGGTGTTCGCCTCGGCGACGGCGAGATCAGCGTGCACCCCGACAAGCTCGCCCTGGTCGGGCACGGCATGGGCGCGGGCGCCGCTGTGATCGCCGCGGCGCAGCGCAAGGTCGCCGCGTACGCCGCCCTTTTCCCCGCGCCGACCGCCCCCGCCGCGGAAACGCTCGCCCCCGACCTCGAGATCCCCGCGCTCATCGTGGCGGGCGCGACGGACGTCTCCTCCGTCAGCTCCAACGCGTTGCCACTCACCGCCGCGTGGGGCGGCGAAGCGCTGCTGCGCACTATCGACGGAGCCTCGCACAACGGCATCATCGAGGGCCGCCGCGCACTGGCCGCGCTCGGCGCGGGCAAGCACGAAGCAAAAACCGCCCGCACCACCCGCGCGCTCCTCGTCGGCTACCTCAACTACACCCTGCTCGGCGACAAGACCTACAAGCCGTTCGCCGACCCGGAAGCCGTCATCCCGCACACCCAGCTCGTCGACCCGAACGCGCCGCAGGAAGAGGAAAAGCCGAAGCTCTCCATCGGCACCCTCGCCCACTTGCTGCGCAAGTAAGGCGACACGCCGCCCACTCGAACGCGAGCGGCGCTCCCCGCTTTCAGATGCCCCCAGCCGTCAGATCAACCAACTCTTCCGTCGGTAGTACTCCGACTCGGGATCGTCGTCCTCGTCGATCGGCGTGACGACACCCTTCGACTTGCGCGCCGCGATCGACCTGGCGATCGCCTCGCGCTGCTCCCGCGCCTCGGCCGCGAGCCGTTCCTGCTCGGCCCTGGCCTCGACCTCTTGCCGTTCCCTTTCCTCGGCCTCGGCCTGGGCCTTCGCGATCTCCTCGCCGTGTTCTTCCCAGAACTCGCGCATCGCGGCCGCGGACTGCTCGGCGAGCTCGCGGCTCTTGTCGGCCGTCCTCCGGTTTATCTCGATCAAATCTTCTGAGATCGCTGCGGATATCCGGCGGCACTCGTCAGCGATCCGGTCCATCTCCTCGGCGTAATTCACCATGCCTGCACTCCTAGCCGATCCCAATCATGCTGCGCGAGCCGGAATCACAGCGGTCCCGCCTCCGCCAGCTGCGCACCGCTGTCGAAAGGTTCTTCCGGTTCTTTGGTGTCCTCTTCGATGACCGGCGCCGGAATCGGCTCCGGCTTGTACTCGCCATCCTCTTCCCGCTTGGTACCCGGCGGAACCGGCGTGGACCCACCGGGATTGCCGGTACCGCCCTCCGGATTCTCGGCGGGCTTGCCGTCTCCGGGAGGAGCCTCACCCTCGGCGGGCTTCTGCCCGGTGTCGCTGATGACCGGATTGCCGTTCTCGTCGAACTTCATGTTGTATTCGTGCGAGGTGCCATCGGCATCGGTCGCGACCAGTTTCAGCTGACCATCCGGTCCCATTTCGAATTTCAGATGCTTGCCCGCGAGATCGAACTCGGCCTTCGCCTTGTCGTCCTTGTTCTCCTCGTCGGTCTTCGCGTCGTCTTCCGCCTGCTTGGTGACCTCTTCCAGCTGTTCCAACGCCGTGTCGACGCCGTCTTGAATGACACCGCTCAACGCGCTCAGACCCGAAGTCAAGCCCGTGGCAATGGTGCTCGCCGCCGAAGAGAGCGACGAGGCCAAGCTCGCGAGACCCGCCAACGACGTCGATTGCGTCGAGTCGTCATCGTCGTCGGTCGTCGTGTCATCCGGTGTGGTGCTCGGACCAGGATTGTTGCTGGGTCCGGGGCTCGGACCGGGGCTAGGACCTGGGCTGGGACCCGGGCCGGGATCTCCCGGCGAGGGGTTGGTGGCTTTGGGTGTCCCGGCAGGTCGGGGATACGACTCCTCGGGGATCTTCTTCACCGCGTTGATGATCAGATCGTATGCTTCGGTGACTTTGATATCCGTCTGGTTACAGGCTTCGAGGAATTTCGTTGTTTTCGATGCGTAGTCCGGCTTGAAGACGTTGTCCAGCCAGTGTTGGCACCGCTCCTTGATCATTTCCGCATAAGGAGTACCTCCTATGGTCAAACCGCGGAAGATCAGGTCGTTCGCAGCTGAGTTGATCCCATCTACGAATCCCTCACGCATATCCGGGAAGATCCGTTCGATCCTTCTGACCGCAGTCTCTCCAGACAAGTTGTTGGACAAGCCGATCCCTTGGGCCCCAGAAATGATCGCGTCTATATCCTCCGGCGACTTGCCGCCGATCCTTATCTCTTCGCCATTCTCCAGAATATGGAGCACCTGGTCCGACTTAATCTTGACGGCTGAACGAAGACTCTGCGGTGCCTTTTCGAAGGCCCCGAGGATTTCCTGAGCGATCTTGGCATCTGCGTCTGCCAACCTGAGCTGAGTGGACATCATGCTCAGCGCCGCAGTCGCCGCATCACCCTGCCAAACCTGCGAAATGCTCTGCGATGTCCTCGATTGCGCACCGTATTGTTCTTGCATCGCCTTGACAACCTCTTTCAAGGCGTCGACCGTGTGCGTGAGTTTGTCCTCGTTCAGCCCGTTCTGCTCATAGAACCGCTCGTGCAGCTCTTTATAGCTCTTCAGGTCGCCGGACAATCTGCCGAAGGCACGCGTATAGCGAGGCTCGAAGTGTTCGAAGTACCGCAGCATCTTCGATCCGTGTTCCAGCAGCTGAGCGACAGTGCTGGATACAGGAGCATCGGAAGTCATTCTTCGGTCCCCCAGGTCACTTGTTGTTCAGTTCGCTGGCACGCTGTTCGTCCACGGTGGAGTAGCTGACCACCGCCGCGCCGATCACGTCCGCGGTGGCGCCGCTCGCGTTCGACCAGTCATCGATGCGCTGGCGCAGCTCCTCCAGCCCGGCCTGAATGTCCTTGCCCTTACTCGTGTACTTCGATCCGGCGTCGCCCGGCCCGAACAGGTTGTCGCTGATCTTCTTGATCTGATTCTTGACGACGTCGGTCGACGCCTGAAGCTCATTGCTCAACCTGCCGAGCTCACCGGTCTTGACACCAAGCGTGCTGCTCGTGTTGGTCATCAGTACGGGGCCCCTCCGTAGTCGCTTCGTCCGATCCCCAGATCGGAACCCTAGGTGGCCTAGGCACGCCGAGTATCGCCATACCTTCTTCGACGTGTTTGGCCTGCACTCGGTTCCATCGGATCCACGCGATTCGCCGCAGTCGTACCCAGAAACCTACTGGGCGAGGCGGCGCGGCTCAATCGGGGCCGTTGTGCGTGGACGCAGGTTCCGATGATCCGCACATGATATGCGGATCATCGCAGCCTGCGGCCTGGTTCACCCCTCGATGGGGTCGGCGTTCGGGGACCGTATGGAGGTGAGTGTAGTCGGCGCGCCGGAGTCGCGTGGCGGCGCGCGTTTTCGGGCCTGGTGATGGGATTCGTTCGGCCGAGCCGGGAGGCTCCCGTCGGCACGGAGTCCTGTGAGCCACACGGTGACTCTCGGAAGAGTCTGTGGCAGGCACCTTTTGGTGGTACGCCCGCTGGCGAACGTCGACTACTTCCCGAGCTTGCCCTGATCGGTGCGTACCCATTCGGAGGATCCGTCCGGGTGGCGGTGGAATTCCCAGGCGGCGTAGTCGCCGTCTTTCTCCACGACGGTGACGTGGTCGGCAAAGCCGTCGTGGTCGTAGTCCGTCCAGACCTGCATCGCGTCGTCGCCCTGGGTGGTGATGGAGTCCAGGACGCCGTCGGCGTTGATGTCCTGGGTGGGCTGGTTCAGTTCGACCTCACCGAGGCCACCGAGCGGCGTGGACGCGTCGATGTCGGGTAAATCCAGACCCGGGAACTCGCCGGACGTGATCATGGCTCCTCCTCGGACGGGACTCGTGCGTTGGGACGGAACTCCCGCGAAACGCGGGGAATCACTCCATCCTGTCATCCACGAGTCCCTGGCGCAGCCCCGACCCGGTCGCGGCGGTCACTTTTTCGGAATCACCAGCCAGAGAACGAGGTACAGGATGAACTGCGGGCCGGGCAGCAGGCAGGACAGCACGAACAACAGCCGGACGATGCCCGCGTTCCAGCCGAAGTACTCTGCGATGCCACCGCAGACTCCGGCGATCCACTTGTCGTGGGAGCTGCGGGTGAGGCGGCGGGCGGGTGCGGTCATCGGATTTCCCTCTCTGGTGTCGAACGCTGTGCCATCCACTTTCCGCGTGAACGCGCTCGCGCACATCGGTCCGTTGACCCATCGGCACCCTGAATTCTCGGAGCCCCGGCTCAGGGTGAAACCCCGAGTACGAGCGTGAACGCGGTTCGTCCTGCGGCCGGTGGGGATCTTTCGACGGCGACCCCGTGCGGTGCGCCGACGCGAGCACGGCAGACTTCTTCGAGTGAGCACCACTTTGCATGCGCGCGGCCTCTCCGCAGGACACGGCGAACGCACCCTGTTCGACGAACTGGACCTGACGCTCGCTCCCGGTGACGTGATCGGCTTGGTCGGCGTCAACGGCGCGGGCAAGTCGACGTTGCTGCGCATGCTCGCCGACCGGAAGACGCCCACCGGCGCGATCACCCTCAGCCCGCCGGACGCGACGGTCGGCTACCTGGCGCAGGAGCCGGAGCGGATTCCCGGCGAAACCGTACTCGAGTTCCTCGGCCGCCGGACCGGGGTCACGGCGGCGCAGCACGCCATGGACTCCGCCGCGGAGCGCCTCGCCGAGGGTGGCGCGGACGACTACACACCCGCGTTGGAGCATTGGCTCGCGCTCGGTGGAGCCGACCTCGATCAGCGGGCCGAGGAGGTCGCCGCGGAGCTCGGACTCACCGCAGGCCTCGCGAGCGGGCTGGAAACGCCGATGACCGGTCTCTCCGGCGGTCAAGCGGCGCGGGCCGGTCTGGCATCGGTCTTGTTGTCCCGCTTCGACATTCTGCTGCTCGACGAGCCTACGAACGACCTGGACCTGGACGGACTCGCTCGCCTCGAACAGTTCGTCACCGGTGTACGCGTGCCGCTGATGGTGATCAGTCACGATCGAGAGTTCTTGGCGCGCACCGTCAACCGGATCGTCGAACTGGATCTCGCGCAGCAGCAGGTCGGTATCTACGACGGCGGCTACGAGTCGTACCTCGCCGAACGGGCGATCGCCCGCCAGCACGCCAGGGACGCCTACGAGGAGTACGCCGACACCAAAGCGGGCCTGGAGGCGCGTGCGCAGATGCAGCGCAACTGGCTCGAGCACGGTGTGCGCAACGCCCGCCGCAAGGCGCGCGACCCGAAGAAGCTGGACTCTGACAAGGCGGGCCGCAAGATGCGCGCGGAGTCGACCGAGAAGCAGGCGGCCAAAGCACGTCAGACGCAACGTCGTATCGAGCGGCTGGAGGTGGTCGAGGAGCCGCGTAAGGAGTGGGAGCTGCGGATGTCCATCGCCGCGGCACCGCGCAGCGGGTCGGTGGTCGCCACGGTCTCCGACGCGACGGTCACCCACGGCGACTTCACCCTCGGCCCGGTCACGACCCAGGTCGACTGGGCGGACCGGATCGTGCTGACCGGAGCGAATGGTTCCGGCAAGTCGACGCTGCTCGCGCTGCTGCTCGGCAAGATCCGGCCCGACTCGGGGACCGCGACGCTTGGCTCGGGTGTCGAGATCGGCGAGGTCGATCAGGCGCGCGGACTCTTCCGCGGAACCAACTCGCTCGCGGACACTTTCGGCGCCGAGATGCCGGACTGGCCGGACGCGGAGGCGCGGACGCTGCTGGCCAAGTTCGGGCTGCGCGGGACGCACGTGATGCGCGCCTGCGACACCCTCTCGCCCGGCGAGCGCACCCGCGCCGCGCTTGCGCTGTTGCAAGCGCGCGGAGTGAATCTGCTCGTGCTGGACGAGCCGACGAACCACCTCGACCTGCCCGCGATCGAGCAGCTCGAGCAGGCCGTCGAATCCTTCACCGGCACCATGCTGCTGGTCACGCACGACCGGCGGATGCTGGATTCGGTCCGCGCGAACCGCCGCTGGCATATGGACAACGGACGGCTCACCGAGGACTGATCCGCGACGCGCCTCGAGCGTTCGAAACCGTTGGCAGGCAACCATTCGCTATCGCCCCGCCATCGCGCAGCGAATCGGCTCTACGAAGTTCTCTGGTCGCAGGTACACGTCGGAGGCGGTGGCGTAGTAGACGGTCCAACCGTCCGCCGACAGTTCGGGACGCAGCTCGTCGCGCGCTGTCGGCGCATCGCCCGAATGCCACACCGCATTGTCGTATTCCAGACCGATGCGCCATTCGGGCCAGCCCAGATCGAGCCGACGTGGCCCGTTACCGGTGAGCACGTCCACCTGAGACTCAGGGCGCGGCAATCCGGCGTCGATACAGCGCAGCCGCGTCCGCGACTCCATCGGCGACTCCGCGCGACCGTCCGCCAGCTCGATCAGCTCCGCCGCCTGCACGTAGCCACGACGTCCTCGGTGCCGTTCGCTCTCGGTCAGCAACGCGGTGCGTGAGATCCCCAGGTGCAGCGCCGAATCCAGGGTCGCCAGCGCGTCGAGCCGATCGGTGGTGCGCGCGACGTCGACCGCGGTGCGGACGGCGGTCGTCGTCACGGTGCCTTTGATCAGGTCGAGATCTCCGGGCTCGATCCGGTCACTGTGCACGACCAGGCGCGAGGTCCTCGATCGCTGGGCACCGAGCACATGCGTCACCCGGCTCTCGCCCACCGCGAATCCATGTAGTTCCGCCCCGGTCTCGTAGGCGGCTGTCAGCGACTGAGCGCCGATCGACAGCCGAGCCGCCTCCACCCGCAGTTGCGGCGTCGGCGGTGTCGCGGCTTCGCGATAGACGCCGTGGAACACGCGCACCCAATCGCCACGATCCACGCGGGTGCGCATCTCGGCGCGGCTGTACTCGCACAGGGCCTGCCATGCGGTGAAGGCGCCGAATTGCTTGTCTCGAACTTCCGTCAGTCCCGGTCGCATGAGACCACCATCGGCTACCTCGCCGATGACGCGGTTTCGGTGACCTGCGGAAACCGTCGAGCGGTGGATAACTCGGGTGCTGTGGACAACCGTCGCGGAATCGGGCTCCTACCGCCCGATCAGCGAAACCTAAACCGACGCGACTCGCTTCGCCAGATCGTCCGCGAGCTGCTTGGCCTGCACCAGATCGGTCGCCTCGACCATCACCCGCACCAGCTGCTCGGTGCCGCTGGGACGCAACAGAACCCGTCCCGTATCTCCCAGCACGCGCTCCGCTTCCAGCACCGCCTCCCGCACCTCCGGCGCGGCGGCGACCGCCGCCTTGTCGCCGACCGGCACGTTGACCAGCACCTGGGGCACGGTCCGCAGCACGCTCGCCAGGTCGGCGAGGGTGCGGTGGGTCTGGGCCATCCTGGCCATCAGGCGCAGGCCCGTGAGGATGCCGTCGCCGGTGGTGCCGTACTTCGGCAGCACCACGTGACCGGACTGTTCGCCGCCGAGGCTGTAGCCGCCGCGGCGCAGTTCCTCCAGCACGTAGCGGTCGCCGACGGCGGTGGTACGCAGCGTGATTCCGGCGTCGCGCATCGCGATGTGCAGGCCGAGGTTGCTCATGACGGTGGCGACGAGCGTGTCGCCCACCAGGTCGCCCGCGTCCTTCATGGCGATGGCGAGGATCGCGAGGATCGCGTCGCCGTCGACGATATTGCCTTCGGCGTCGACGGCGAGGCAGCGGTCGGCGTCGCCGTCGTGTGCCAGGCCCAGGTCGGCGCCGTGCTCGCGCACCGCGCGCTGTACCTGCTCCAAGTGGGTCGAGCCGCAGCCCTCGTTGATGTTGAGGCCGTCGGGTTCGGCGTTGATGGCGATCACCGTCGCGCCCGCTTCGCGGTACGCGGCGGGACCGACCTCGGCGGCCGCGCCGTGCGCGCAGTCGACCACCACGGTGAGCCCGCTCAGGTCTTGCGCGGTGGCCTCGACCAGGTGCTCGACATACCGCTCGTGAGTGCCTTCGAGGCTGTACTGGTCCGGGATGACGATCCCGTGATCGCGCGCGCCGGAGGCGTTCAGCACCCGCCCGATGTCGGCGCCGGTCGGGCGCGCCATGGCGTCCTCGGCCACCAGCGCCTCGATCCGGTCCTCGACGGCATCGTCGAGCTTGTGACCGCCTGCGGCGAAGATCTTGATGCCGTTGTCCGGCATCGGGTTGTGCGAGGCGGAGATCATCACGCCGAGACACGCGTCGTAGAGACCGGTCAGGTAGGCGACCGCCGGAGTCGGCAGCACCCCCACCGAGAGCACGTCGACACCCGCCGCGGTCAGCCCGGCGGTCACGGCGGCCTCCAGCATTTCGCCGGATGCCCGCGGGTCGCGGCCGACCACCGCGAGCGCGCGCTTCTTGCCGCGGCCGAGCACCTGCGCCGCCGCTCCCGAAACCCGCAGTGCCAGCTCCGGACTCAGCGATCCATTGGCAAGCCCGCGGACACCGTCCGTGCCGAACAAACGTCCCATACCTCGCCCCTCATCGGTGGTTTCGCGACATGCGAATGGGCCTGCAGGCGTTGGCCTGCGCAACCGTGCGTGGCGCGCGAACGCCGCGACTCAATACAGCGAGAGCAGGCGACCAGCGGTGCTGGAAGCCTGCTCTCGTACAGCTGCAGCGCCGACCATACCGCCCCCGGCCCCCACAGGGTGCCGGATGGCGGGGATCGACGAAGCCAAAATCAGCGCTTCGAGTACTGAGGCGCCTTACGCGCCTTCTTGAGACCGTACTTCTTGCGCTCGGTGGCACGCGGGTCACGGGTCAGGAAGCCCGCCCGCTTCAGGGCGGGACGGTCCTCGGGGGTGACCTCGATCAGCGCGCGGGCGATGGCCAGACGCAGGGCGCCTGCCTGGCCCGACGGGCCGCCGCCGACCAGGCGAGCGTGCACGTCGAAGGACTCGGTGCGCTCGACGGTCACCAGCGGCGACTTGACCAGCTGCTGGTGCACCTTGTTCGGGAAGTAGTCCTCGATGGTGCGGCCGTTGAGCACGAAGTTGCCGGAGCCGGGCAGCAGCCGGACGCGGACGACGGCCTCCTTGCGGCGGCCGACGGTCTGCACCGGACGGTCGATGACGACCGGGGCGTAGGCGGCGGGCTCGGCCTCGTAGCCGTAGTCCTCCTCCACGACCTCGACGGCGGCCTCTTCGGAGAAGTCCTCGTTGTATTCCTCGGGAGCGGTCACTGGGCCACCTGCTTGATCTCGAACGGAACGGGCTGCTGAGCGGCGTGCGGATGGGTCGGGCCCGCGTAGACCTTGAGCTTGCCCGCGATCGCGTTGCCCAGCTTGTTCTTCGGGATCATGCCCTTGACGGCCTTCTCCACGAGACGCTCCGGACGGGTCTCCAACACCTGACCGACAGTGCGCGACTTGAGGCCGCCCGGGTGCCCGGAGTGGTGGTGGATGAGCTTGTCGGTGCGCTTGTTGCCGGAGATGGCAATCTTGTCCGCGTTGATGATGATGACGAAGTCGCCACCATCGAAGTTCGGCGCGTAGGTCGGCTTGTTCTTGCCACGCAGCAGATTCGCTGCCTGGACGGCAAGACGGCCGAGCACTACGTCAGTGGCGTCGATGACGTACCACTTACGGGTCACGTCACCCGCCTTGGGGCTGTACGTAGGCACAGTGCTTCCCTGTCTGTCGTCGGTGTTGCCGGCCAAGCGTGCGGTCGAGGTGAACCCCGGCGGCCGGTTGAGACCCGGGCCTCGGTGTGCGACCTGGTGATCCACGGGGAATCTCCCGGCCGTCCACACGCCAACGCAGAACGATACCAGGAAGGTATCGAGGGACCCGAATCCAGTCAGATCTCGACCGGAGCCCCCGGGTCGATAGCGCCCGGCGGTCCCGGCACTACATATCGGAGCGTGTCCATGTTCGGCGGGGCGCATTCCGACTCCGCCGACGAGGGCACCCGCACCGTGGCGATCCCCTGCCTGCGATCCTCTGGCGCGATGTGCGGCGTCAGCCCGCACGACGCGGGCGCCGGCTCGCCGAGCACCGAGCGGACCGGCTGGGCGGCGCCAGTGAGCTCCACCCTGTCGCCCTCGGAAGGCATCGCCACCACGGCGAGCGCCACCGCGCCTACCACGGCCTGCGCACCGAACAGATTGCCCTTCATCTTGTTCCAGAGCTTGCCCTTGTGCTCTTTGCCGTCCTCGGCGTCCTCGGCGGACGGCTCCTGCCAGGAACCCTTGTGGCCGGCCTGCGGGTACGGCGACGCGGAACCGGGCGGCTGCGAGGCGGGCGCCTGACGACCCAGCACGGTGGTCCGCTGATCGTCGGGCTGCTGACCCGGCGGCCTGGTGAACCGGCTGCCCAGTTCGGCCAGGTTCGGCGGCAGACTGCGCGCCAGATCCTCGCGGGTGACGCGGGTGGTCGGCTCCTCGCTGGGCTGCGGTTCGGCGCTCGGCGGGGCGGTCGGGTAGCCGGGGCCGTAGGTGACCACGGGCGATCCCGGTGAGGACGGCGGACCGAGGTCGGGCCGCTGCGCTGTTTCCGGTGGACGCTGAGCAGGCTCGACGGGACGCTGCGCCGGTTCGACCGGCCGCTGCCCCGCGTCCGCCTGCCACTGCGGCGCCTGCATCTGCTGCTGAGGATGCGCTTGCTGCGGCGGGGCGTAGTCGTTTCGCTGCCCGCCCTCGGCGTGCCTGCCCCCTTGCTCCGGCTCACCCGACTCACTGTCGGTCACCAAGAGGTGCGTGGCCCCGAGCACCAGCGCGTGCATCGGATGATCGGCGACATGCAACCGGTGGCCCAGGTGGTTCTGGAAAGCGAAGCGCAACGCCTCGTTGAAACAGACATTGCCGCTCAGCAGCACCGTCGAGGTGTCAGCTCCGATGGAGCGGGCCGCGGCCATGACCTCGATCACCACGTTGTCGGCCGAGCGCGCGTCGCGCATCGCGTCGCCGGTAACCGGCACGTCGACCGATTCGGTGGGCTGCTCGTCGTCCCCGTGCACCGCGACGACGAGCATCGTGCGGCCGTCGGAGTACACGCCGGTGGCGCCGACACCGCGCGGATTGCGTCCGTCGGGCGCGCGCACCAAACCGAGAGCCCGCACGTAACCCGAGAGCGCGACGCTCTCCGGCAGCGGCTCCACCACCACGTCGAGCGTCTCGACGAGCTCGGCGTACACCTCGACCTTCTCGTCCGGCCAGCCGTCCGGGAAGGGCAGCGCCACCACGTCCGGTTTGCCGCGTAGGTACTTGCCGATGGCGGCGAGCGGGTTGTACATCCTTGCGCGGAAGACCATCTCCGCGGGCCAGGTCGCCCCGGCCACCACGATCTGCGGGTGACCGAGGATGTCGCGGACGTCGGCGATGGCCATCCCGAGATCGGGACGCTGCCGGTCGACGCCCGCGGTGTGCAGCCGTCCCGACGAATCGGCCAGCAAATACGCCGGTGGCGTGTACGTACCTTCCACCTGCACCGGCCGGATCGGAGTACGTCCACCGCCCGCTGCCACGGACACCACATCCCAGCCGAGATGCACTGCCCCTACTCGCACCGTCACAGTCATAAGTGTGCCTGCTGCGTGAGCGACACGCTCGCGATCCCACCCGACCATGGGTCGTGGCGGCTCGAGTAGGTGGTCACGCCGCCGACTTCTTCAGCCGTAGCCGCTGCCAGGTCACGAACGCGAGCAGCGCGGTGATCACCAGCAACAGCGTCACGTCGAGGATCCAGATGCCCGCGGTGTGGTCCCAGAGCTTGTCTTGCTGGGCGTTCGCGAAGATGGTCTTGATGTCGACCGTCGACGCGCCCGCCGCGTAACCCCAGCGCGCGGGGAACAACCAGGACAGCTGTTCCAAGACGACACGGTCGGTGACCGGGATGAGCCCGCCCGCCATCACCAGCTGCACCATGATCATGACGACGAGCATCGGCATGACCTGCTCGTTCGACTTCGCCAGGCTCGAGATCAGCAGACCGAACACCACACAGCACACCGCGGTCAGCGCGATGTCGATGTACAGCTCGAAACTGCCGGACGACAACACCGCACCCGCGCCGGGCGGGTTCTTGCCCGCCAGCGTGATCCCGACGAGCACCGCGGCCTGGAGGAACGCGGTGACGCTGAACACCGCGATCTTGGCCATCAGGTACGCCGAGGGCAGCAGGCCGACCGCGCGCTCGCGATAGAAGATCGTGCGCTCGCCGACCAGGTCGCGCACGGTAAGCGTGGCGCCCATGAAGCAGGCGCCGAGAATGAGCACGACGAGCAATTGCTGAGTCTCGCCGCCGCCGACGCGCACGATCTCGCCGGTGGGCAAGGTCGTCAGTCCGCCGGGCGCGAAACCGTTCTTGCCGGGCACAACCAGCGACAGCACACCCAGAATGAACGGCAGCAGCAAGAGGAAGACCAGATAGCCGCGGTCGGCGAAGATCAGCCGGATCTGTCTGCGCACCAGCGTGGAGAACTGTTTGAACCCGCTCGACTGCGGCGGGCTGCCCGCGGGTCCGTAGCGCGGCGGTGGGGGCGGCGGTGGCGCGAACGCCTGTCTGGATCGGTAGGCCGCGAACGCCTGATCCGGATTGGCCGCCACGTTCGCGAAGATCTCGGCCCAGTCGCTGGTGCCAAGAGCCCCGCCGACACCGGCCGGATGCCCGCAGAAGGCGGTCTTGCCGCCCGGCGCCAGCAGCAGCACCTGATCGCACATGTCGAGGCAGGCCACCGAGTGGGTCACCACGATGACCACGCGACCCGCGTCGGCCAGCTCGCGCAGCATCACCATGACCTGCCGGTCCAGCGCCGGGTCGAGACCCGAGGTCGGCTCGTCCAGGATCAGCAGCGAGGGACCGGTGAGCAGTTCGAGCGCCACCGACGCGCGCTTGCGCTGACCGCCGGAGAGCCGGTCCACCCTGGTATCGGCGTGTTCGGTGAGCGAAAGCTCTTTCAGCACACCGTCGATCACCTGCTGGCGGTCGGCCTTGGTGGTGTCCGGCGGCAGCCGCAGCTCGGCGGCGTAGCCGAGCGCCTGGCGCACCGTGAGCTGCCGGTGCAGCACGTCGTCCTGCGGGACCATGCCGATACGGGAACGCAGCGCCTCGTACTCGGCGTGCAGGTTACGGCCCTCGAAGGTCACCACGCCGCCGGACGGCTGAGTGGTGCCGGCGATCAGCTTCGAGAGCGTCGACTTGCCCGCGCCCGATGGGCCGATGAGCGCGGTGAGCGTGCCGCGGCCCGCCTGCATGTTCACGTCGACGAGCAGTTGCTTGTTGCCCTCGACGGTGAATCCGACGCCGTGCACGTGCAGACCTTGTTCGGCGACCGGCTTCTGCCGATGCACCAGGGTGCCCTGCTGGACGACGAAGTCGACGTTGCCGATGGTGACGATGTCGCGCTCGCGCAGCACCGTTCGCTGCTGGCGGGTGCCGTTGACGAAGGTGCCGTTCGCCGAGCCGAGGTCCTCGATGGTGAGGCCGCCGTCGTCCGCGACGAGGCGGGCGTGCTTGCGGGAGGCCAGCGGATCGTTGACGACGATCTGGTTGTCGGTGGTGCGGCCGATGGTCAGGCCGCTGGACGGGATCCGGTCCGCCCTGGCGATCGGCGAGGTCGACGCCCTCGCGCGCAGCGGCGGCAGCGCGGAAGTGTCGGCCTTGGTGGTCATGTTGAAGTTGGGTTGCTGCGGCGTCGGCTGCGAGGGCGGCTGGTGCGCCCCGACCGGTTGATGCGAGGGCAGCGGCTGATGCGGCGCCGGCGGGTGGTGCGACGGGGCGGGCTGATGCGCGGGCTGCCCGACCGGCGGACGGTTCGGATGCTGGTAATTCGGCCGTTGCCGAACCGCCTGCTGCGGCTGCGACGACGGTTGCGGCGTGTGCGCGGGCCGGACCGGCGCCGCGGCGGGCAGCAGGTGCAGCAGCGGACCGCTGATCGCGTCGCCGAGCCTGACCTGCGTCGGTCGGTCGATGGACACCGGCTGACTCAGCCTGCGCGCGTCCACGAAAACGCCATTGGTACTGCCGTTGTCGGTGAGAACCCAGCCACTCCCCTGCCAGGCCAGTGTCGCGTGCACCCGCGACACCAGCGGGCTGTCGACGAACAGCGTCACCTCGGGCGCACGGCCCATGGTGACTTTCTGATTCGAATCGAAGACCCGTTCAGTTCCATCATGGCGCACGGTGATGGTCTGCGCCCCCGGTAAAGACATGCAGCGGATACTATGCCATCAACCGGACATCGGCGGTGCCCCCGACGCGCCTCTCGCCCCGATCCGGCGACCGACGAGAACGTGCTACCGGCCGACTAGGGGGAGCTTTGCCGAAACTCCAAGCGACCGCTGTCATTACGGTTGTGCTGTGCGCGATGGCCCTGCTCGCGGGGTGTACGCGCACGGTGGACGGCCGTGCGGTCTCGGTCTACGACGATCCGTTCAAGGTGGCCGGACTGCCCACGACGAGCGGCCCGAGCGGACCGCGGGCCGGGGTGCCCGACTCCGACCTCACCGCGGCCAACGGCGACGGCGGCGCGATCGACACCCTGGCGCTCAACGCCATCGACGACATCCAGACCTACTGGCGCGCCGAGTACGGCAAGGAGTTCGACGGCGAATTCCGACCGGTCGAACGGCGCATCTCCTGGAGCGCGAAGGCGCCGCGCAACGAGGCACCCGAGTTCTGCAAGGAGACGACCTACCGGCTGGTGAACGCGGCCTTCTGCCGCTTGGACAACTCCATCGGCTGGGACCGCTCGGTGCTGCTGCCCACCATGGAGGACACCTTCGGCAAGATGGCCGTGGTCATGGTGCTCGCCCACGAATACGGGCACGCCGTGCAGGCGCAGGCCAAGATCGTCGATTCGAAGGACCCGGTGATCGTCAAGGAGCAGCAGGCCGACTGCTTCGCGGGCGCGTTCATTCGTCACGTGGCGGAGGGCAAGTCGAAGCACTTCACCATCAACACCTCCGACGGCCTCAACACGGTGCTCGCCGCCACCGTCGCGATCCGCGACTCCGACCCCGACGATCCGGAGAGCGTGCACGGCTCCGCGTTCGAGCGGGTCACCGCGGTGCAGATCGGATTCACCGACGGCCCCAAGGCGTGCAAGGGCATCGACATCGACGAGATCAACCAGCGGCGCGGCGGTCTGCCGCAGACGCTCGGCGGCAGCACCGGTGAGTATCCGATCGATAAGGAGAGCCTGGTCGAGCTCACCAAGGCGCTCGCGGCGATCCTGCCCGTGAAAGACAGCCCGACCTACAACTACAGCGGCGCGAAGATCGACTGCCGCGACGGAACCACCACCTCGCCTGTCTCCTACTGTCCCGCCGAGAATCTCATCGCCACCGACATCCCCGAGCTCGCCAAACGCGGCACCGCCGACTTCGACGAGGACAACCCGCTGCCGCTCAAAGTGACCGGCGACTACAACGGTTACGTCGTCTTCATCGCCCGCTACACCCTCGCGGTGCAGCAGAGCCACGGCCAGTCGCTGGTCGGCGCCAAGACCGGGCTGCGCGCCGCCTGCCTGGCAGGCGTGGTCACCGGCAAGCTCGCCGACCCGAATCGCCAACGCACCCAAGGCGACATCTCCCTTGCCGCGGGCGATCTCGACGAGGCGGTGTCGGGTCTGCTCACCGACGGCCTCGCGGCCAGCGACGCGCAGGGCAAGACGGTGCCGAGCGGGTTCGCCAGGGTGGACGCCTTCCGCGCGGGCGTACTCAACGGCGAGAACACCTGCATGTCCCGGTACTCCTAGGTCCGGCAAGTGCTCCGGTCGGGGCGCGGCGGCCCGTCAGCCTCCGAACGGCGGCGGCGCGGCGGGCTCGAAGCGCAGCACCCGGTTTCCGAGCATCACCTCGGTGCCGGGTACCAGGATCATCGGCTGGTTGGGATTGAGGCGGATCCAGTCGCGGAACCCGGGCGGCCGCGTGCGGGTGCCGTTGGTCGAGCCGCGGTCCACCACGGCCACATCCCAGTTGATGAGCCGAATCTCCGCGTGCGCGCGCGACATTCCGCCGGAGTTGTCCTCGACCTTCAGCGGAATCAACCCGCGCTGCGCCGCCTCGGAATGCTCGGGATCGCGGCCGAGCACCGCGTCGGCGGCCAGCATGTAGGTCATGCCGTCGTCGAGGATCAGCATGCCGAGCGGCGGGCGTACCACCTCGATCAGCGCCTGGGTCTGATCGACCGGCATGCCGCAGACGGTGCAGAACGCCGCGCGTGGATCGCTGGGATGGGCTCGCGCGCACTTGAATCCCATCACCTTCACGGTGAGCGCGGTCGCCTTGGCGGTGGCCTCCAGGCGGCGCTGCAGATCCGGATCGGGTTGCGGCGCCGGGTTGGTGCCGCCGATCTGGGTGTCGGCCTCGTGCGGGTCGGGCTGGTCGGCCACCGAGTCCAGCATCGAGGTCGACGCCTGCGTCGCCGCGGGTTGCGGTTCGGGGCGCGGCCGCTGACGCGGTTCCGGATCGATACGGGCCGTCGGCAGCGGCGCGACAGGCGTGCGATGGTGCTGCGGCGCACGCTGTTCGGCGGTGTCCGGCCGGGCGGCCTGCGCCGAACGTGAACGAGCGCCGTCCGACCACACGATCGCGCCTCCGGCCTGCGCGATACCTTCGACCAGCCAGCCGATTCCGCGCCGCTCGGGAATTTCCGGAACCCGGCCCTTGTCGTCGTCGATGAACAGCGCGACGCCGAGCGCGGGAACGGACGCGACCCGGTCGACGGTGAACGCCGCGTCGCTGCCCCGATACCGCTCGACCCTGCCGTCTCCGGCGAGCACCGCGGTCACCGCACCGTGCAAGAAGATCGCCACCCCGCCGTTCTCCGCCGTGGAGAGAATGCCGAAATCTATCGGCACACCGGGACTGATCTGCTCCGCGTGTTTCATGAGCCAGCGCGTCGCCTCGCGGGCGACCAGCGCGCCGGGACCGTTCGGCTGTTGCTCGACGGCCGCTCTGACCAGTTCCGCCAGCGATTCCAGCGCGATGACGGCGGGCGCGTCCTCGGTCGGCTTGTCCCGGCCCCGATGCGCGACCACCAGCACCGCGCCCGCGACCCGGGCGACGGCGTGATTCCCCGCGACGACCTCGACCTGCCGATCCTTCACCGGAATCGGCCTCCACCGGTGGTCTGGTTCAAGGTCGTCGCCATGTCCCCCAGCGTATTGCAATCGGTGTCCGATCGGTCGCTCTGCCCGGCGTTCGTCGGGTAACTTCAAGGGCAGGTACGGGAGGAACGAGGGGCCTGTCATGGTTCGGACTTCGCGCATCGCGATCTTGGCGGCGTGTGTGGTGGCGGCCGGTGCGTTGACCGGGTGCAGTGGCGTGGCGGGCACCGCGCTACCTGGCGAACTCGACGTCCGCAAACTGGAAGTGGGCACCTATCCGGTGAACAAGCATGCCTACGACCAGGATTCGGGCGGCGACGGCGCGCTGCTGGAAGGCATGCGCATGTCCGAGGCCGTGGTACCCACCGTGCGCATCGATCCGTCGCTGAACTTCGGGCGCGGCAGCACCGTGCTCACCGACACCGAAGCCGCACTCGACTTCGTCGCCAACGTCTCCAAACCGGTCCTGGACAACCGCAAAATGGTGACCGGTTTCGCCGCGAGCGGTTCCGACAAGGCCGATCCCGCCGGGCAGACCCGCCCCGCCGCCGACGCCACCGCGGTCACCAACGTCGTGTTCCGCTTCCCCGACGAGGCCACCGCCAAGCTCGCCGCCCGCGAACTGGAGGACGCCGACATCGGCGTCTCCGACCAGAACCGCAGGCTCGGGTCCACCAAGTACCCCGACGCCTATCTACATTGGCGCCCAGGCGTTCCCAACGTCGGCGCCTTCCTCGCCCACCGCGAGTTCGTCATCTCGCTGTTCGTGCAGCGTCCCCGCGCCGACAGCACCGACCTGGTGAACTGGGTGGACAAGACGTTCGCCGCCCAGGTGCCCGCGCTGGACAAATTCCAGCCGACCCCGGTCGCCAAACTCGACACCTTGAAGGTCGACCCGGACGGCCTGCTGGCCCGCGTCGCCGTCGCCGACCGCGGCGGACACTCCCCCGACCCGGTCACCTTCGCCATCTACAGCGGCAACCACGGCATCCACTCCGCCGACGACGAAGCCGCCACCCAGCGCCTCATCGAAGAGACGGGCGTCGACAAGATCGCCATCGTGGACGCCAGCTCGGTGACCCGCACCCGCGACAGCGACGCCGCCCAGAAACTCGTCACCGGCCTCATCGACACCGTCGGCGACCAGTTCGATCCCATCGACGCCCCCAGAGACGTCCCGGGCGCGAAGTGCCTGCAGCTCAACAGCAAAGGCGACCCGGAGCGCGAGTACAAGTACCGCTGCTACGTGCCCTACAAGCGCTACGTCGGCGTGGTGACCAGCGACAAGGAGCCCGACGTCCGCCAGAAGGTGGCGGCGCAATACGCGTTGCTGGCCAATAGCTTGTGAGCCACGACCTCGAACCGGCCTTCCCGACCGCAACTCCCACCAGGCTTCAGACCGATCCGGCCGCCTCATAGACCGCGGCTGCTGTGTCGGCCCAACGCTGACGTAGGGCGGGCTGCACAGTAATATCCTGCGAGGTTCGTGAAATGAGGGGGGTATACCTGTGCAGCCCATACCAATTCGTGCTGCCATCACAGTGGCCATCACGGCAGCCTTGGCGTTCACCGCGAGCGCATGCGGCGCTGAAGTGAGCGGACGAGCGGTCCGAGTAGAAGCTGATACATCCGGACTCGACGTCGGCAACTATCGGACAGAGCCGCGCGAAATAGGCAACGCGAAGAGCAGTGAGCAGGCTCGCGCGCGTGAAGCCCAGCGGCTCGCCGACTACGTTGCTCTCCCCTACGAAGCGGACCAATCGTATGTCGAGGACTCCTGGCATCTCCGACCGCACATAGTGCTCAACCGCAAGACCCTCGGCAACCTGGTCATCAATGACACGTTCGACGAGGTCGCGAAGGATCTTGTCACAGGATGGGTCAATGCCTGGTCCACCGGCGGGGCTTCAGAAGACAAGCGGCGAACGATGAACCTGGCGGTGCTGATGTTTCCCGACGCCCAGACCGCGCAGGGGGTCGGCCCGGCGCTGGAGCGTGATGACTTCACCTACAACCGCGACAATCAGCCGGTTTCGATCACCAAGCACCCCAACACTTCCGCCCACTGGCGGCCGACAGTCTCCTCTATTGGTTCCTGGACAGTCCACGACCGCTATGTAATCTTCATCAAAGTCGTGGACGACACCTCATTACCCGACCTCCCTGCTTTGACTTCGCAGGTCGAGCGCATGCTCGACGTTCAGATACCGCTGCTCCAGAAGTTTGCGCCGACGCCGGCGGATCAGCTTGCGCGAATCCCCTTGGATCCGTATGGCATCCTCGGACGCACACTGCCGAGCGATCCGGAATCGCCAAGTCGGCCCGAACCCGATGGCTTCTACACCGGCCGCGGCTCACTTCCATTGTTGGCGAATCCAGACCAGACCACGCTGGGGGAACTGGAGAAGGCGGGTATTGAGCTGATTTCTTTCGGCGATGCGGTCATCTTTCGCAGCAAGTCCAGCAAAGGTGCGGAATCATTGTGGAAATCATGGCGACCATCGACACATTTAGAATCTGATGAAAAGCTTTTGGACGCGCCCGCCGGACTCGGGTCGAATGCCGAATGCGAGGGAAAGTATTACAATTCCCTCGGCATCGAAAGAATGGCCTACAGCTCATGCGTATTCCAGGTCGATAGATATATCATTCTGACCAGGGCGGAACAAGTGCAGGATCTGCACCAGAAGACATCAGCACAGTACGTGCTACTCACCCGAAAATGAGGATTCTCACGTGAAAACCAGATTCGGGCTGATCGCCACATTAGCAGTCGCGTTGATCGTCGGTACAAGTTGCGCGAGCTCCATCGAGGGACATCCACAACCTGGACTCACGCCGGTCGACCTGGATTCACTCACCACCGGAGGCCACGAGAAGGAACCCACCGCGTTCGAGCTCCGCACACTCGACAGCACGAGGAACGTACAATTCATCGAAGCTCGGCGGATATTGAATGTCCTTGTACACCCATTCGATGTGGACAGCGATCTTACTCATCTCGGTTACGTCCGGTTGATGGCCGATTCTTTCAGCATGACAGTCGATGGCGCATTCCCAAAAGAGTATGGCCCAGTCGCAGATAAACTCGGCCTGATTGCGGGTGCTTACTCGAGCCGAACAAACGGCAGCTTGCGCAGTTCCAAGAAGTTGATCATCTCCGTGCTGCGGTTCCCCACCGATACCGCAGCAAAGAATGCGGCCGACGAATTCGACCGAATCACGAGGGAACAGCGCGAACGCCATACCATTCCGATCGACGGATACCCCGATGCACACGCAACCTCGGCGGATGGGCTCACAGCGATATCATTCCAGCCGCACGGTCCCTATGTGGTGATAACGAACGCAGGGTTGCCGGAACCCGGCGAAGCCAGACTGGCCGACATCTTGAAGAAGGCGATCGGCATGCAGATCACCCAGCTCGACAAGCAACAACCGATACCGCTCGATGATCTCCTGGACCTGCCGATTGATCCTGGTGGCATCATGCGACGCGCCGCTCCGAAGGCCAAAGACTACAGCGACCCTTTCATGAGTCTCTTCGAGGAAGATTTCGGAGTCTTCGAACCCTCAGGGTTTCTCCACTTCCTACGAAACCCCATCGAGGTCCGCCAGCAGTTCGAACGAAGCGGTGTCGATCTCGTCGGAAACCGCGCAGGGACGGTGTATAGGTCACGTGACCTCGCTGCCGCAATTCAACTACAGACCGCATTGACGCGACCGGGGAAAGACGACCAAATAATGGATCCCCCTCCTGGCCTGATCGATGCACGGTGCTTGAAACTCGACCTGCCAGACCCGAATCGAAGCTACACGAGTTTATGTGCCGTTGTGTACAACCGCTACGTCGCGGTTGTAATTTCATCAACCCCCCAACTATCGAGGGTCGATCGACCGCTCCAAGAGCGCGCAGCCGCACAATACTCGATTCTAGTGAAGAGTGAGTGACCGAGCCATGCGACCACACCTTCGTGCGTTTGCCGCACTGATCGCTCTGACGCTCACGACGAGCGCTTGCGGAGGTAATGACGGAAACAATTCTGCCGCGGAACCAGACAAGATCGATGTAGCAAAGCTGGACTCCGGGAACTATCCCGTTACACCATCAGATGTCGAGAAAACGAGAACTTCCGATACGGGCGCGATTTTGGAAGCGATCAGAATCGGTAGCGCCATGCCACTCCTCATGGAGATCGACGGTAGATTCATCCATGAACGCAGCAGATCATTCGGCCAAGCGATCATCACTCCAAACGATCCACCGGATGTGTACGCCGCGACCAGAATAGGCCTCGATGAATTCAATTCAGTGGCGCCAGGCGTGGTTGCCGGTTGGCACACCCGCGGTCAACGACGGGAAGAATACGGACTCGGCAGTTCAGCCGGACTGTACGTGATCCGATTCGCCACCCCGGAGCAGGCCAACTCAGCTTTCCAAGCTCTCGCCGATCGGACCAGCGGCGAATCTTTCGGCATCCCGGGCTACCCACAGGCTCGCACCAAAGTTGTCGAGAGGTTCGAATACCACCCCGCCGCGATGAACTCCTGGATCGCTCTTGGGGACATTGTCGTTCATCTGCGCATCGAGGATCCGATCAGCAGCCCATTCGAGCCGGCCCGGGCGGCCGATCTGGTCAAGCGGGCCTTCGATAAGCAGATCGAGATGCTGAAGAGCTACTCGCCAACACCGGTCGACAAGATCGGTTCGCTTCCCATCGATGTGGACGGCTTGCTCAGTCGAACGATGCCACCAACCAAAGAGGAGCTCCCCGCCAAGGGCTCAGACCCGACCGGGGTCTACCCCAAACGCGCCGCGCTTCATCCCGAGTCCCATCCAGATCTGGCCAGGGCGGCCTACGACGACGCCGGTCTCGACTACCTCACGGTCAGCGGAAGGACCTTCGTCTACCGCACTCGAGATCACGACAGCACAACACGGCTGATTGCCGCACTCCGTCCGCTCGTAGCAGTGGATGAGAATTACGTGAAGGTGGACAGTCCTCCCAACATGCCGATTGCCCAGTGCTTCGGCGCCAAACCTGGGAGTTCATCCGCATGGGAACATCCGCCTGTGTGTTGGTTTGCGGTAGATCGCCACGTGGCACAGGTATATGGGCGAAACGTTCAGGACTTACACCAACGCACAGCAGCACAGTACAAGCTCTTGGTCAGCGCCTGACCCGAGGCAAGGCAGACGATGTCTGCCCGAGTGGCGGTCGGCCGCACGAGATCCCACCGCTTGCTAGATTCTTCCAAGGCTCGAAGTTCCGGGCTCTCAACATCCGTCGAGGAGGACCGAATGGCGTTGCGCCCCGGCACAATCGTGGGCGGCTATCGCGTGCTACAACTTCTTGGCAGCGGTGGCATGGGGACGGTGTATCTTGCCCAGAACCCGATACTGCCGCGACGCGACGCTCTGAAGGTCCTCAGTGCCGACCTCTCGACGGATCCAGAGTTCCGAGCACGGTTCGAGAGAGAAGCCAATCTTGCTGCGGGTCTGGACCATCCGAACATCGTCGCGGTCTACAACCGCGGCGAAGAGAGCGGCCAACTGTGGATCGCCATGCAGTACGTCGACGGGACGGACGCCGCCGCGGAAGTACAGAAAGGCCCCTCGGCCATGCCACCCGAGCGGGCATTACGCATCGTTTCCGAAGTCGGCAAAGGCTTGGACTACGCGCATCGGCGCGGGCTTCTACACCGCGACGTGAAGCCGGCGAACTTCCTGCTCTCCGCTGCCGACGAAGGAGAAGAAGAGCGCGTCCTGCTGACCGACTTCGGCGTCGCCAAGTCCGCGGAGGATGGCCAGGACCTCACGGCTACCGGCAATTTCATGGCGACGGTTGCCTATGCACCGCCCGAGCAACTCGTCGGTGACCGGCTCGACCATCGCGCCGATATCTACAGCCTCGCCTGCGCGTTCTACAAGCTGTTGACTGGTCAGAACCCATATCCTTCGACGATGCCCGCAGTGGTCATGATGGGCCATCTGCACGAGCCGCCACCGAAGGTGAGCGCGGCCCGTCCAGGACTACCCGCCGCGCTCGATGCGGTCATCGAGAAGGCCATGGCAAAGGACCCCGCCGATCGATACAACACATGTCGCGCGTTCACCCATGATGCCGAGGCCGCGCTCTACGGCACGCCTTCTCCTCAAGCGCCGGTGTCTACACACCTGCTAGATCGCGGCGCATCGTTCGCTGGGCGCGCGAACAATCCTCGGATTCCGTTGGCCCCGAATCCAACCGAACCCAATTTTCCGATCGCACACGCTCCGGGGAGCACCGATCCGAGCCTCAAAACAACCGTCCGCAGCGACCGCACCCGTCGCCGCTCACGCGTTCGCAAGATCCTCGTTCCGACGATCCTGACCCTGGTGATCGCGACAGCAGTCGCAGCAGGGACGTTCTACTTCACCCGACAGTCCGCCTCCCCCAACGCCGGAGGAGTAGACCTGCTGGCGGAAACCCGCACCAAATATCCTCAGTTCAGCGGAAATACGATCACTGCCCTGAATCTCGGAGACTCCACTCTGACCGTGGCATTGACTCCCAGTGATCAGGCGGACTTCTTGCAGGACATCGGCTTCCAATACAATACAGAGTACAAGAAGGTCGGCGACGAGAAGTCTCCGCGCCAGCTGTCTATCAGCAGCTTTCTCACCATCCACTCCGACGTCGTGTTGGTCTTGAGGACCGACCGCGAGGCCGGTAATGGGGGTTTTCGCGGCATACCGGCCGGCATCATGAACAGCTCTGCCAAGATCGTGGTTATTGATGATCTTGCCGCCGTTCAAGCCTTTCAGGTATGGACAAACCAATCACCTAATGTGTTGGTCGACAAGGTTGTTCCCGCAATCGCGAAAGTCGTCACGAAGTAGGCCCGTACCGCCACGTCCATCACGCCAATGTCTCCGACCGCCGTTTCAGCTGTCACGATCGTGCTAGCGCATCGGGATGCCATTCGGTATCGTGATCCAAGCTAGCCCGCTCGCCGGTTCCGACGTACCGAGCAGGGGGGAAGGAGGGGATCCAGGGGGCTGGCGGTGATCGATGCGTCGATACCTCGATCGAGACGTCCGGGGCATTCAGCTATCCGTGGTTCAGGCAGCTCCTAGCCCGCCCAGAGGTGGCGGACTTCACAGATACTTGGACTTGGGATTGTTGGACTGGTTGGAACCGATTGAGCCCCGGGCGCGTCCAACTATCTGAAGGGTCGACAGCGGCTCGGCCCCTATCGACCATAACTCGAAACGAAGGGATTCCCCGATGTCAGGGACCGCACAAAGCACAGACGTTGATGCCGAGGCGCTCAAGGCTTTCGCTCAACAGTGCGAAGACCGGCACGCTCGACTGGTAGCCGAGATCAATCGCGTCAAAGCGCATGAGGACGCGACAACCGCGACTTGGAACGGTGACGCCCGTCGCGCTTTCGACTCCTTCATGGAGCGCTACTACTACCAGGCGGACAAGGTCAACGACAAGCTCCTCCAGACCGTCGAGAACATGGTGAAAGCCAGTAACAAGTTCACCGACAGCGACCAGGTCTTCCAACAGAGTGTTCAGCAGCACGCATCCAGCCTGGATCTGCCTCCGCTCTGATTCCCTAACATTCACGCCAAATTCTAGGAGCCCACATGTCAAGCCAGAACATTTCCGCCAATTTCGGTGCAGTCGAAGCTGGTGCAATGGACATCAAGCGACAGGCCGACGGAATCAATAACATGCTCGAAGAATTCCATAATGCGGTTGTCGGCTTCGTCAACAACAGCTGGAAGGCAGGTGCTGCCACCGAGGCCTTCCAGGAAATGCAGAAGAGCTGGGGCCAGCATGCCTCGCAGCTGCAGACTACTCTGCAAGGTGCCGCGGATCTGGTCAGCAAGGGCAACGCCGAGCTGCAAGGCACCGACTCCGCGCTCGCGAACCTCTTCTGAGTTCGGACTGGATCGACTCGAGCGATTCGGGCCCCCAGCGTTTCGCTGGGGGCCCGAATCAGCTTGTGCCGAACGGTTCCCCGCTCAAGGAACCACATGCACCGACGACGTGAAGTTCTCACACGTCGGCTCGAATCCGTTCCACGTGTTGCCCACGTACTGGCAGCCGATGCTGACCTGGATTCCATGTTCCACGAGCACGTGCCACTGGACCGTGGAACCTTCCGGCCGTTCCAAATAGGCAAGTCCAGAGCGGCCGCCGAAGACCACGTCGCGGCGGAGGTCGCTCATCGACGGCTTCTGTTTCATCTGGGCTTCGAGATTGGCGGCGATCTGTTCGTAGCCTGCGTCCGGGGCGACCGGGGTTTGGACGAGGGTCATTCGATAGCGGGCGCCGTCTTGGGGGGACAGGTCGACGCGGCCGCCGTTCTGGCCGGAGGGCGGCGTGAGGCGCCAGCCGTCCGGCACCTTGAAACGGATGCGGCCCACGGTTTCCTGCGGTCCCGGCGAGTCTGTCGGGGGCAGCGAGGGAATGGGTGGGACCGACAGTGTGATCGGTGCGGTGCTGGATGGCGCCGCGGCCGGGGCTTCGTCCGAGCCGCCGGATACGACGACGCCACCTACGACGACCGCTGCCACTACGGCGACAACGGCGACGCCCGCGAGGACGTACTTGGCGATCGGGCGGTCCGGGGCCTGGGCGGCGGCGCGTTCGCGCAGCGGCTGGAGCCATTCGTTGGCGGGCAACGCCGGGGCCGCTTCGGGGCGGTATTCCGGTTCCTGCTGCGTCCCGCGGACCAGTTCGGCCCCGGAGATCGGCCGCAGCTCGGCGTCGGGACCGCAAGTCTGCTGCGCGGCGGCGCCGATGAGGTCGAGCTTGGCCGGATCCGAGACGCCAACGGCCTGAACGACATCCGCCGGGCGGCCGTCGAGCAGACGGGTGATCAGGGCGGTCAACATGTCGAAGGCGCGCTGCTCGATACCGAGGTCGGCCACGGCGAGATTCGGTTCGTACTCGCAGGCTTCGACGTGCACGCCGAGGTGGCTACGCGTCACCGCGGTGGCGGTGGTGGTGATGGCGCCGAATTCCAATACGACGGTGCGGCGGCTCCGCGCGGTGCCTTCGTCGGTCGCCACCGCGCGCGCGGCCATGTCCTCGAACGCCACGTCGTGCGCGAACCGGCGGGCGGCGGCGTCCAGCACGGCGCGCCGGGGGCCGCCCCACTGGGTCGGGCAGACGAGGGTGATGCGTTCACACGGCACGGCGACGCCGAGGTTCTCCAGCGCCGTGCCGAAGACCGCGGTCAACGCCTCGGACACCGCGGGGACGCGCGGCAGCAGCGCAATCCGCTCCGCGGGCACGAATTGGACGGCGGAGCTGACCTGGGTCGGCGGGTTCAACGACTCGCCGACGACCAGATTTCCGTTGCTGCCCAACACGACCGAGGGCGGCGCGTCCCAGTGCGTGGCCGGGCCACGCGCCCAGACGCGAGTGTCCGTCAGGACCAGGTCGACGGTCGACATCACTCGGCCGCCGGCATCCATGCCAGCTGGATCAGCTCCTGAGCGTTACGGGTGATGAACGTACCGCGGCCGGGCGGCAGCGGGCTCGGCCGCACCGTGCCCATCAGCACGCCCTCGTCCTTCGGGCAGCTCATGATCAGACCGGCCGAGCCGAGATCCTTCATTCGCGCCATGGTGGCCTCGTACATTGCCCGGCTCGCACCGCCCGCGCGGCGGGCGACGATCAGGTGGAAGCCGAGATCGCGGGCGTGCGGCAGGTGCTCGACGAGGGCCGAGACCGGGTTGCCCATGGAGGTGGCCACCAGGTCGTAGTCGTCGACGATGACGAACAATTCCGGTCCGCTCCACCACGACCTTTCGCGCAGCTGCTGCGGCGTGACATCCGGGCCTGGCGTGCGCTGGGCGACGTAGGCGGCCAGGTCGTTCATGTTCTGCGTGAATTGCGGTGCGGTGGAGCCGTATCCGGCGAGGTAGCCGTCGGGCACGAGGCCGAGCATGGTGCGCCGGTAGTCGCCGAGGATGAAGCGGGCCTCGTTCGGCGAGTTGGCGGCGGCGATGCCCTCGATGATCGAGCGCAGCAGCGTCGTCTTGCCCGACTCGGTGTCACCGATGATGACGAAGTGCGGGCTCTCGTTGAAGTCGATGTAGACCGGTGCGAGCTCGGATTCGTTGATGCCGAGCGGGATTCGCACGTTCTTGACGCCCGCGTTGAGCTGCGATGGCCAATTCCCGGCCAGTTGCAGCAGCTGCTCCCGTGGCAGTACCTCGGGCAGCATGCGCGCGGCGGGCGCGTGCCTGCCCGGGGTCAGGCGCGCGATGGTCGCGACGGCGTCGGCGACGGCCTGGCCGAGCGTGGTCGGGTCGGCGCTCCCGTCGATGCGCGGCAGACCGGTCAGCATGTGCAGGCAGTCCGGCGTCATACCGCGGCCGGGGCGGCCCATCGGGACCAGCGCCGCGAACTTGCGGCCGAGGTCGGAGTCCATCGGGTCACCGAGCCGCAGCTCGATGCGGGTGCCGATCTGATCCTTGAGTGCGGGACGGGCCTCGGCCCAGCGGGCCAGCGCGATGACGACGTGCACGCCATACGAAAGACCCTGCACCGCGAGGTTCATGATCGGCTGCTCGAGCGGGTCGAAGTCCTGGCGAATCGAGCCGAAGCCGTCGATCACCAGGAAGACGTCGCCGAACGGGTCCTCGTGCGCGCCGGCCGCGGCCGGACTGCTGGAGGGATCCATCGAACGCAGGCGACGGAACTCCGCCATCGACTCGATGCCGAGCTGGCGGAAGCGCGCCTCGCGCTGGCGGACGATGGTGGTCATCTCGGCGATGGTGCGCCGGACCTTGTCCTCGTCCAGACGGCTGGCCACCGAGCCGACGTGCGGCAGGCCCTCGAGGCTGGCCAACGTACCGCCACCGAAATCGAGGCAGTAGAACTGCACCTGCTCGGCGGTGTGCGTCATCGACATCGCCATGATCATGGTGCGCAGCGCGGTCGACTTGCCGGACTGCGGACCGCCGACCACCGCGACATTGCCTCGGGAACCGGAGAGGTCGACGACCAAGGGATCGCGACGCTGGTCGTACGGGCGGTCGACGATGCCGATCGGCGCGCGCAGCGTCGCGACGGCCGAGTACTCGCCGGTGAGGATCGAGCGCGGGATGAGCTGATCCAGGGTCGGCGCCTCCTCGAGCGGCGGCAGCCAGATCTCGTGCGCCGGACGGCCGTGGCCGCGGATGCGCGAGACAAGCATGTTGAGGTTCGAGATCTGCTCGCCCTCTTCGGTGCGGTGCTCCTCCGGCTCGTGGTTGGCCTGCGAGGGCAGCGGAACCCGGTCGATGGCGCGGAAGTCCACGTGATGGGCGGTAAAAGGCCTTGCCTTCACGTCGATCTCGCCGCCGGCGACGCCCGCCTGGGTGACCTCGCGCTGCGAGCCGCCGCCGACGTACGCGCCAGAGACGTAGGAGGCCTGGAACCGCTGGATCTCGCCGGAGTCGGACTTGAGGTAGCCGCCACCGGGGCTGTTGGGCAGGTTGTAAGCGTCGGGGACGCCGAGCACCTGACGGGATTCGTTGGCGGAGAACGTCTTCAGACCGATCCGGTAGGACAGGTGGCTCTCGAGCCCCTTGAGTTTGCCCTCCTCCAGCCGCTGCGAGGCGAGCAGCAGGTGCACGTGCAGCGAGCGGCCGAGGCGGCCGATCATCACGAACAGTTCGGCGAAATCCGGGTGCTGGGTGAGCAGTTCGGAGAACTCGTCGAGCACCACGAACAGCGCGGGCAGCGGATCGAGATCGGCGCCCGCCGCGCGGGCTTTCTCGTATTCGGAGACGTTGGCGAAGTTGCCCGCTTGGCGCAGCACTTCCTGGCGGCGGTTCATCTCACCGGCCAGCGCGTCCTTCATACGGTCGACGAGGTCGGCCTCTTCCTCGAGGTTGGTGATGACGGCCGCGACGTGCGGCACGCCTTCCAGACCGAGGAACGTCGCACCACCCTTGAAGTCGACGAGCACCAGGTTGAGCTGATCGGGCGAATGGGTGGCGAGCAGGCTCAGTACCAGGGTGCGCAGGAACTCGGACTTACCGGAACCGGTGGCGCCGATGCACAGACCGTGCGGGCCCATGCCGTTCTCGGCGGCTTCCTTGATATCGAGCTCGATGGGCAGACCGGCGGCGTCGACACCGAACGCGACGCGCAGCCGCTCCCTGCCGTAGCGCGGACGCCAGGCGCTCTCCGGGTTGAACGAGCCGATGTCGCCGAGGCTCATCAGCTGCGCCCACGTCGAGATGACCTCGGCGTCCTCGGTTTCCACGTCGCTGCTGCGCTGGGTGGCTGCGCGGTACGGCGCGAGCCTGCGCGCGGCCTGCTGCGCTTGGTGCGCGCTGACCCGGTCGATGAGCGCGAACCGCTCCTGGTTGCCGGTGGCGCCGCGGCCGACGCACTCGCCGTTCTCGACGATCATCTTGATGCCGCGCGAAACCGCCAGCCGCGGCGCGTATCCGCACAGATCGATGATGGTGACGCCCTCGTACCCGGATTCGCGCAGATGGTCGTCCTCCGCCTCGAGCAGACCGCCGTCGACCACGATGATGACCTGCACGAGACCGGCGTTCGCGGGCTGGTTACGCGAATAGCGGACGCGATTGGCCAGCAGCGGATGCAGACTGGCGGTGGCCTCCCGGATCGAGCCGTAGAACATGCGCTGGGTGCCGATGCCGTCCTGGGCGTCGGGATGCTGGGTGTGCGGCAGCCACTTGGTCCACTCCCACTCGCGCGCGGTGTCAGGGCCGCAGACGACCGCGACGAGCACCTGGTCGGGACCCTGGAACATGCACAGCTGCAACAACATCGCGCGCACCATGTCGCGCGCCTCGGCCCGGTCGCCGTCCAGCGCGATGGTCGCGAAACCCTTCACCGCGATCGCGGTCGGCAGGTCGGGCACCGTCGAGTGGGCGCGCACGAAACGGCGCAGCGACACCGCGGCGATCGGTTCCAATTCCTCGACCGGGCCGGTCTCCGGCGCGACGAGCCGGGTGGCGAGGCGCTGCCCGCCGATGCCGATGCGGGCGTGGCAGAAGTCCTTGTCCCCCGCGCGGCGCTCCCACATGCGGCTCGTACCCGCGAGCATCCAGATCAGCCCGGGTTCGGGGTGGCTCCATTCCACCGATGCGCGTTGCTGTTTGGCGGTCTCGTCGACGTCCTTGCGCACCTGGTCCAGGTACCGCAGGTAGTCCTTGCGATCCTCGTTCGCCTCGGCGGCCTTCTGGCCCTTGCCGCCGCCTTGGCCCGCGAACATGCCGACCATGGAGAACAGCATCATGACCGGGAACATCATGCTCATCGGGTTCGACGCGATACCGCCGCCCTGCGTGAACATCAGCGCCATCATGCCGACCATGCCGATGACCATCACGACGGGCATCAGCTTCATCAGCAGATTGCCCGGTGTGACCCTTGGGATTTCGGGCGGCGGCTGGAGGGTGACCTCGCCACCCGGCGTACGCGGCATCTCCCGACGAGCACGGCGCTGGAACCGGACGGTGCTCAAGAATTCCCCCCTTTTCACATGCTGCGACTTCGGGCTCAGTGTAGAGGCCACCGCCGACATGTCGTACAGTTCGACCTGCATTCTGCTGCCCCGACGTCAGGGTCGCAAGCTCGCCCCCCAGCGCGACGGGTCAGCGGAAAATCGAGGTAGAACACCAGGTTGGGGGAAGTTTGACGCACGCGCGACTTGACCATATCGACGAAGACTCCTCGCGCGGTATCGTCCGTGCGCCGGATCTGGCGCGGGTGACGATCCTGGCGAAGCACACCCAGGTGGACATGGCGATTCCGGTTGACGTGCCGGTCGCGCTGGTCATCCCGAGCGTCGTCGACATGGTCGCTCAGCACAGCCGTACCAACGACTTCGACAACGACGGCGAGCGCTTCGAGCCCGCCGAGTGGGTGCTGGCCAGAATCGGCCACCCGCCGTTCTCCAACTCGCTCAGCCTCGGTGAGCACGGCGTGCGCGACGGCGAACTCCTGATGCTGGAGAGCGCTTCGCACACCGCGCCGACACCGCTGTTCGACGACATCATGTACAACGTCGCGATCGCGGACACCGACCACTACCGCAGCTGGACCCCGAAGGTCGCGCGGATCACCGGCTCCGTGCTGGCCGCGCTGACGATGATCGTCGGCTGCCTCGGCCTGTTGCTCGCGCCGGAGGAGCTACCGGAGTGGGTCAGCGGTTCGATCGCACTGGCGGTGGCCATTCTGCTCGTCGTCGCGGGCATGGTGCTGAGCCGGATGTACGGCGACACGCGGACCGCGCTCGTTCTCGGCGGCTGCGCGCTTCCCGCCGCCTTCACGGCCGGAATGCTCTATGTACCAGATCATTACGGCTGGGCGCACATTCTGCTCGGAGCGGTGCTCGTGGGGGCGACCGCTATCCTGGCGTGGCGCGTCACCGGCGTCGGTCTCGCGCTGTTCATCGGCGCGGCCACGCTCGCGGTGTACGCGGTGCCCGCAGCGCTGGTCGGGCTGCTCACCGATCAGCCGCTGAAGGCCATCGGCGCGGTGGCCGCGGCGCTCGGACTCGCGGGTCTTTCGCTGTCGCCACGGGTTTCGATGCTGTTGGCGAAACTGCCGTTGCCGCCGGTGCCTTCGCCCGGCACCCCGATCGACCCCACCGAGGACGATCCAGACGACCACCGCGCGCTGCCCACCATGGAGGTGCTGCGGGTGAAGTCGGAACGGGCCAGGATGTACCTCGCCGGCCTGGTCTCCGCGACCACGCTGGTCACCGTCGCGGGCGCGCTGGCCGCCACCGATCCCGAGTCGGGCGACCCGTACTGGCAGGGCATCGCGCTGGCGCTGGTCTGCGCCGCGGTGCTGATGTTCCGCAGCCGTACCTACGCGGGCGCCGAGCAGGCTGTCGTGCTGATCGCGGGCGGCGCGTCGATCGTGCTGATCATGTTGATCGGCGCGAGTTTCGAAATGGACATGCCGCTGGCCATCTTCGGCGCGGCGATGCTGATCCTGGTGGCCGCGCTGATCCTGGGCATCATCATCCCGAACCAGACGGCGACGCCGCCGATGCGCCGCGGCGTCGAGCTGCTCGAGTACGCGTTCGTCGCGGCGGTGCTGCCGCTGGTGTTCTGGGTGGCCTCGCTCTACTCCCTCGTCCGCGGGCTGTGAACGCGCACTGGCGCGTCGCCGCGGTCGCGGTGACGCTCGGCCTTTCCGCATCCTTCGGCGTCGGCTCCGGATACGGTGTGGCGCATGCCGATCGGCCACCAGCGGTGAATCCCGGGCTGCGGCCTGCAGGCGAGCCCGCCGCGCCGCCGGAGAAGACCGAACGCCCGCCGAACTCGAACTGCGCCGACATCGTGACCGGTGGCGACGGACCGACCATTCCCGCGGCACAGCGTGCGCTCGATCTCGAGCACGCCTGGAAGTTCTCCAAGGGCGAGGGCCAGGTGGTCGCGGTCATCGACACCGGCGTGGCGCGGCACCCCCGGCTGCCCGGCATGGAGGCGGGCGGCGATTTCGTGGCCGCGGGCGGGGACGGCACCGAAGACTGCGACGGCCACGGCACATTCGTCGCCGGGCTGATCGCGGCCTCGCAGGTCGACGGCCAAGGCTTCGCCGGTGTGGCGCCGGAGGCGCGCATCATCAGCATCCGCCAGACCAGCAAGATGTATCAGCGCGAAGGCGCTTCCAGGAACAAGGCTCCCGACGCCATGCCCGACGGCTACGGCACCCTCGCGACCATGGCGTCGGCGATCGTGCGCGCGGTGGACAAGGGCGCGACCGTCATCAACATCTCCGAGGTGTGGTGCGGCTCGTCGAACGAGGTCGACGGATCGATCGGCGCCGCGCTGCAGTACGCGCTCGACAGCAATGTCGTGGTGGTCGCCGCCGCGGGCAACAACGACAGCGAGCCGTGCAAGCCGGTGAACAAGGTGATCGACCCGCTCGATCCCACGTCGGATCCGTGGAGCAACGTGCAGGTCAACGTCAGCCCGGCGCGCTGGGACGACTATGTGCTCGCGGTCGGCTCGATCGACCAGAACGGCTCGCCGTCCAAGTTCACCGTGCCGGGCCCATGGCTGAGCGTGGCCGCGACCGGCGAGAACATGATCTCGCTGAACCCGCGCGGCGACGGCACCGCCATCGGCGCGGTCGATCAGCGCGGACAGCAGAACCCGATCAGCGGTACCAGCTTCGCCACTCCGCTGGTCTCCGGTGTCGTCGCGCTGGTGCGGGCTCGCTTCCCGGAAATGAGCGCGCGCGAGGTCATCCGGCGCATCCAAGCCACCGCGCACGCGCCCGCCGAAGGCTGGAACCAGTACATCGGCTATGGCGCGGTCGACCCGATCGCGGCGTTGACCAACGCGGTGCCGGACAAGCTGCCGCCGAAGCGGCCGACACCGCCGAGGAGCGAACAGCTCGCGGTGCCCGCGCCGCCACCGCCGCCGGACAACACCGCGCGCAATGTCGCGCTGATCGGCACCGGTGTCATCGCGACCGCGTTGATCCTCGGCTATCTCGCGTCGTTCCCGATCCGCCGCCGCTTCGGCGTCACCTCGGACGATATGTAACCGCCCGCCCGCGGGGGCGGATCGGTCTCGCGTAGTGTCTGCGAAAGTTCGCGCCCGAGGGCGCGGCGGACCTTCCACCAGGCACGTAGGCAGTTCCATGACCGACTCTCGACAACCGACCCGCAGGCAGGCGTGGGAACGCGCCACCAACGTCCCGATGATGGCGTTGGCGGTGACGTTCCTCGGCGTCTACGCGTGGCACGTGCTCGACACCGGCGCCTCGCCGCGGCTCGACTCCTGGCTGACCGGTGTCGACGTCCTGATCTGGGCGCTGTTCGCGGTCGACTTCGGGGTGCGGCTGTGGCTGTCGACGGACCGGCTCCGGTTCGTGCGGCGTCATCCGCTGGAGTTGCTGATCGTGGCGCTGCCGCCGTTCCGCCCGCTGCGGCTGTTGCGGGCGGCGCTGCTGCTGTTGGACACGTTGAATCGCAACACCGTCACGCGCGCCCGGCTCGCGGTGTTCGTCGGCGCCAGCTCGACACTGATCCTGCTGCTGTGCAGCCTGGCGTTCTTCGATGCCGAGTACGGTGCGGCCGACAGCAAGGTCACCGATTTCGGTGACGCGCTGTGGTGGTCGGCGGTCTCGGTGACCACCGTCGGCTACGGCGACATCTACCCGGTGACCACCGAGGGCCGCTTGATCTCCTTGATCCTGATGACCTTCGGTATCGGCCTGATCAGCTTCGCGATCGGCACCACGACGAGCTGGGTGATCGACCAGCTGAAGTCCGTCGAGGCCAGCACCGAGCGCACCGATCGGGAGATCGCCGTGCTGCTGGACGAAGTCCGCGCGCTCCGCGGCGAAGTCGCCACCCTGCGCGAAGCCGACGCCGACCGGCGCTGACCCGGCGGACCACTACTTCTGCTGATTGCCGACAGGCTTGGCAGCCGGTGACGGGTCTGGCGCGACACCGTCGTGCGCCACCATCGCTTCCTCACGCCCGAGGGTGGGCCCGTTGGCGAGCAGACCGATGATCGGCCAAGGCGCGGGCTCGGGTTTCACCCCGGCTTCGGCGTCCATGCCGAGTGCCTTCTGCGCGTCGGCGTTCTTGATGCCGTAGCGGACACCGGTGTCGGCGACGTAGAAGAGGGAATCCTTGCGCCTGCTGTCGGGTTCGATGCCGGTGGTCTGGACGAACACGCCGGTGCCTGGCGGCACGTACACCGAGTCCGCGTTCGGCCCCGATCCGTCCGCTTGGGCCAGCGGCACCGCCTTCGCCTTGTCCGGCATCGGTAGCGCGACGCCCGCGATCACCGAGAGATCGGCGCGCTTGCCGCCGTCCTTGTTGTCGGCGGCGGCCGGGTTCGGCTTCCACGAAAGGCAGCTGATCGGACGGTCCTTGACCTCGACGATGCTCGGCCGCGACCGCGGATAGGTGTCCACCGCAAGCGATCTGGCGGGCGGTGCGCTCACCTTGTCGGTCTGGGCGATGACGGTGTTGCTCGACGACGGGCGGTGGGTGTTGCCGATGATGTCGGCGGTCAGCTTGGACACCTGCTGCAGACCGTCCTGGAGCACCACGTAATCCACGTCCGGCTCGCTGGACACCTGCACCACGTCGCCAACGCGATGCCCGCCGATCGGGTAGCTCACGCTCGCGCCGGGATCGTTGATCTTCGGCGGAATGATCTGCGGCACTTCGGGAATCGCGTTGATCAGTCCCTCGCTGACCGGACGAGGGGTGGCGCCGGTGATGCCGAGCGCGTCGGTCACCCTGCGGTCGGTCATGTCGACGCGGGCGCGGGTCTCGTTGTAGACCAGGTACGCCTGCTCCTTCACCTTCACCAGCAGCGCCTGGTCCGCGGGCAGCGCCGAGGCCTTCTCACCGAGCTCCAGATCGCCCGCGAGGACAGTGGTGGTGAGGTCCTTGGAACCGTCGACCTTCATCACGTCGCAGACGGTCCATGCCCGGCCCTTGCCGTCCTTGTCGTAGCGCAAAGCCGCTGGCGCGCCTGGGATTCCGATCAGCTGGCCGCGCGGCTTCTTGCCGAGTTCGGACTCCTTGACGATCACCGCCTTGCCCGACTCACCGGAGGCGAGGCGGGCCGAGGCCAGGTTCAGCGCCGGGTGCACCACACCGTCGATCACCACGTAGACGCCGCCGGATTCCTTGCCGATCAGCAGCACATTGTTGTTGATCTTGTCCTGCGGGCGGAGCAGCGCGAGGATGCCGCAACCCGCGAGCACGACGCAGGCCAGCACGAGACCCGCCGCGTAGGCGCGGGACTGCGAGCGCATCGGATCGTGCAGCATGCGGACGTCCCGGCGCACCAGTGCGTGCTCCATCCGCCGAACCAGGAAGCGATAACCACTCACCTGCCAGCGAGTGGTGGGTTTTGAAGGCATGGTTCCTCCCCCGAACAGTGCTCACGTTCGCGGAACACAGTACAGTTCCCTGGGACTCTTGTTCAGCTCGGCCGGTGGAAGACGGTCGATACCGGGTACTTTGGGGGACGCTGATGGCCGAAGCCACAGGGGTGGGACCGCGCCCGCTGCTTGGTCGCATCTCGCTGTCGAATCTGTTGATCGCACAGGTGATCGGCTTGATCGCGGCGGTGATCGCACTGGTGGCCGGGCTCGGCGGGTGGATCGCACTCGGCGTCGCCCTTGTCGTCGGCCTGCTGCCGCTGATCCCGATCGCGAAACGCACCGTGCTGGACTGGATCGCGACCTGGTGGCGCTATGTCACCCACCGCGACTACGAGATCGGCGACACCGTCGACTTCCGCGGTCCGGACGATCGCTCGCTCGGCCTGTACTGGGACGGCACCCGCGTGGTGACCGTGGTCGAGGTGCTGCCGCCCAAGGGCGGGCTGACCCGCATCTCCAGCAGCACCGTGCACGCCTCGCACCTGCTACCGCTGCCGGAACTCGCCGCCTGCCTCAACCAGCACGACATCCTGCTCAGCGGCATCGACATCATCAGCCACGGTCACCGCAGCCGCGCGGGCACCCCGGCGGGCAAGATCTACGAATCGCTGCTCGGCCCGCTGCCCGCCACCGCGCACCGCGCCGTCTGGCTGGCGATCGGCTTCGACGCGATCGCATGCCCGGAGGCCGCGGCGCGCCGCGGCGGCGGCAGCGAAGGCGCCTCGCGCGCGGTAACCATTGCGACGCAACGCATCATGCGCGCGCTCGAGGACGCCGATTGCAGCGCGCGCATCCTCACCGCACCCGAGATCCGCAAGGCGGTCCTGCAGATCACCGCGGGCTTCGACCCGCGCACCCTGACCCACCGCTGGCGCTACGCCGAGATCGGCAACGCCGTCAACATCGGCAGCGCGGTCGATCCCAAGCAACTCGGCTCGGATCTGCTGGCGCAGTTGTGGGTCGCGCCCTCGCGCGGCACCACCGTCACCGTGCGGCTGCGGCCGGGCAGCTCCGCCGAATCGGTGAGCATCGGCGCGGCCTGGCGGCTGACCGCTCGCGAACTGCCGGAGAACGGCAAGCTCAAAGGCATGGTGTCGATGAACGGACGCCACCGCGACAGCCTGCTCGCGCACTTGCCTTTGGCCGTCCCCGGACTCGACGACACCGTGCCGATGACCGAGTACCCGATCGACGTCATCGGCGCGCTGCACCTGCCATCCTCCGGATGCGGTCAGCTCATCGGCTCCGACGAGAACAACCAGGGTGTGGCCGTCCGAATCATCGGCACCGGCATCTCGACGGTGTACGTGGCCGGTGAGCTCTACCTGGCGCAGCAGTTGGTGTTCCGCGCGCTGGCCGTCGGCGAGCGCATCCTGATCCGCACCGACCGCGCGCACGCGTGGGAGAACCTGGTGCAGACCATCGGCAATCCGGAACGCCTCGCCATCGCCGTCGAAACGCACCAGTCCGACGCGGGTTTCACCGCGACCGTGGTGGACGGTGTGCTCGCGCCCGCGCCGCACGCCGGTGTCACGACGATCTACGTGACCGGCGACCCGATGGGCTGGCCCGCGACGCGGCCCGACCTGTCCATCCACCAGCCGGGCGCGATCGGTAACCGCGTGGTGCTGCGTACCGGGACCGCGCAGGTGGACCTCACCCTCGTCTCGATTCCGCGCGAGGCCACCTACATCGGGCATCCGCGCGGGCGTCGGCCCGTCGCGAACGCTGCGCACTGACCAGGGACGTCAGCCCGGGTAGCGATCGGCCGCCCGTGCCGTCCGCAAATGCCGTGCCCACCAGTGCAATTGGCGGAGCAGGCGTTCGCTCGCGTCGATCGCCGCGCCGTCGGTCGGCGTGCCGGTGGCATCGAACTGCCGCTTGGCCTGGTGAATGCTGACGGTCTCCCGTATCGAGACCATGTGGATCTCGGCGACCACCTGGCGGAGCTGTTCCACCGCGCGCAGACCACCGGAAAGTCCGCCGTAGGAGACGAAGCCGATGGGCTTGGCGCGCCACTCGTGCTTGGCGGTGTCGAAGGCGGTTTTGAGGGAAGCAGGGTAGCCGTGGTTGTACTCGGAGGTGATCGCGACGAACGCGTCCGCGGCGGCCAGCCTTTCCCGATAGGCCCGTGCCTCGGGCGTGTCAGTGAGGTCCGTCGGCAGCGGCGTATCGATGAGATCGATGACGCCGGTGTCGAATTCGGGCCGCGCCCGGACGACGCGCAGGAACCAGTCGGCGACCACCGGAGCGAACCGCTCCGGGCGCACGCTTGCCACGATGACCTCGAGCCGCAGCGGGGTGTCCATCCGGCGAGCATAGAAGACGCTGCGGGAAGCAGTCCCCGAACGGCCGCGTGACAAGCGGAGTTACGCCCAGCGCGAGATTCCGGCGCCCCCGCGTGGCACGCTGGACGAATCCGAGATCCACCCGACGGTGCGCGAGGTGACCGGTCGGCCTCCGCGCACCTTCCGGCAATGGGCGCAAGCGCATGCCGACGCCTTCCGGACGGCATCTTCCTGACAGCCGGCACGCGCCGCCGCGATCGCGCATGTCAGCCTGCGGCGGCGACTTCCGTTGCGCTCCGGGCGAATTCGGCGAGTCCGTCGACCGGAACTACCTGTGCGCTGAAATCCAGTGCGTGCCTGGCCCGTTCGGGATCGGCGACGAAGTGGCGCACGTCGCCGATCCGGTATTGACCGGTCACGATCGGCGACGGCCCGCCGCGGGCCTTGGCCATGATGGACGCCACCTCCCACAGCGTGATCGGGTGGCCGGAGGCGATGTTGAGCGGCACGAAGCCCGGCAGCTGTCGTTCGATCGCGGCACAGGTGGCGTCGGCGGCATCGCGGACGTGCAGGAAATCCCGAACCTGCCCGCCGTCCTCGAACACCCGCGGCGCCTGACCCGCGAGCAGTTCCTCACGGAACCGGGTGGCAAGACCCGAGCGCGCGCCCTCGCCGTACACGTTGTGATAGCGCAACACGGTCACCGCCGCCCCGGTGCTCAGGCCCCAGGCCAGCGCGTACTGCTCTTGGGCCGCCTTGCTCGCGGCGTAGAAGCCGCGCGGTCGCAGCGGCGCGTCCTCGCCGACCGCTTCCCAGGTGAGCACCTCGCCGGTACGCGGCGCGCGGTGGTCGAACATGCCGCGATCCAAGTCGGCGCGCGAGCGCAGGCCGGGAAAGAACGGCCCGCCGCGCACGCTGCGGTAGCGGCCTTCGCCGTACACGGCGACGGAAGACGCCAGCACCAGCCGCCGGACGCCCACCTGGCTCATGGCGGCGAGCAGCACCGCTGTGCCGTGGTCGTTGTGCGCGGCGAACGCGGCGATGCCGGAGTCCGATTCCGCGCTCGGCGCGGTGACGGCCGCGAGGTGGCAGACCACTTCCGCGCCGCGCAGTAGCGGCGCGAGCCCGTCGGCGTCTCTGACGTCCACCCTGGCGACGCCTTCTGGCGGTTGCGCGTCGAGCCCGTGCACATCGCCGAGCATCAGGTCGAGCGCGATCACCTCGTGCCCGGCGGCCGTCAGCGCACCGCGCACGTGTGATCCGAGGAATCCGGCGGCTCCGGTGAGCAGTACTTTCATCGCAGCCACACCCCGCCGCCCACGGCCGACTCCGAGCCGATGGCGGCACGAACGTCGCACCGTCCCATGCGGTTACGGTAGTGCGAAAGGCAGCGACACGCCGGTATGGACACGGCACCGATCGCAGGTGTCCGTTTCGTCGATCGCCGCCACCGAGGCCCGGATGAGCTCCTTGAACGGGGCCAGGTTGCGCTTGAACTCGGCGAAGACGTCGATGGCGTGCACCCCGTCGCCCTCCTCCAGACCCGCGTCCAGGTCGGTCACCAGAGCGACCGCGGCATAGCACATCTCCAGCTCACGGGCGAGTACGGCCTCCGGGTGACCGGTCATGTTCACCAGGTCCCAGCCCTGACCGGCGAACCAGCGGCTCTCGGCACGGGTGGAGAAGCGCGGCCCCTGCACCACGACCATGGTGCCGCCCGCCTTCAGCGACAGCGCCTCCACCTCGGACTTCGCCACCGCGGTGCGCAGTTCCTCGCAGTACGGATCGGCGAAGGAGACGTGCACGCCGCCGCCGTCGAAGTAGGTCTGCGGACGGCCCGAGGTGCGGTCGACCAGCTGGTCCGGCACCGCGACGGTGCCCGGTCCCCAGTCGGCGCGCAGGCTGCCCACCGCGCACGGCGCGAGGATCCGGCGCACACCGAGCGACCGCAGCGCCCACATGTTGGCCTGGTACGGCAGCGTGTGCGGGGCGTATTCGTGCTGCTTGCCGTGCCGCGGCACGAACGCCACCGGCCGCCCCTCGACCTCGCCCACCGCGATCGGGGCGCTCGGCTTGCCGTACGGGGTGTCGACGTCGACCTGGGTGGCGTCGTTGTCGAAGAAATCGTAAAAACCACTGCCGCCGATGACGGCGAGGGCGGGCCGGGGAAGCGAACTCATGCGCTCGATTCTTCCGTCCGTCCGCCCCTCCCGCGCAACCGGTACCGGCCCGGGAACCGATCCGTGAGCGAGACCACTCGGTCGTATGGGCAATGATGGGACGATTCATCGGTTCCAACTGGAGGTGGCAGTGTCGCGCGCGGGCGTTTGGCTCACCGTGGCAAGCGGTCTGGCGTTCGCCAGTTCAGGACCGCTCGCGAAATCCGTGCTCGTCGCGGAGTGGTCGCCCGGCGCGGTGCTGGCCGTGCGGCTGACCGGGGCGGCGGCGGTCATGCTCGTGCTCGCCGCGTCAGTCGAACCCGATGGCCTGCGTGGCAGCGTGCGGCATCTGCGCACCATCGGCGCGTTCGGCGTGATCGCGGTGGCGGGCGTGCAGGCGACGTTCCTCCTGTCGCTGGAGTATCTCCAGGTCGGGGTGTCGCTGATGATCCAGTTCCTCGCGCCGATCGCCGTGATCGGCTGGGATTGGGCAGTGCGTGGACGCAGGCCGTCCACCGCCACCCTGCTCGGCGCGATCGTGGCGCTCGCCGGGGCCGCGCTGGTGATCGACGTCCTCGGCGCGGGCGGGCTGAGTCTCCCCGGCTTGGGTTGGGCGGCGCTGTCGATGCTGTGCAACGCCGCGTTCTTCCTGCTCTCCGCGCGCACCTCGGACAGCTTGCGCCCGGTGGTGCTACTGGGCGCCGGCTTGACCGTGGCCGCGGTGACCAGCTGGGTACTCGGCGCACTCACCGTGCTGCCGTTCCACATCGGCAGCGCCACCGCCGCCATGGGCGAGCGTCGCCTCCCGGCCTGGGCGGCCCTGGCGTTGCTGATCTTGCTCAGCACCGTCGTGGCTTACCTCTGCGGCGTGGCGGGCGCGGCGCGCATCGGGGCCACGCTCATGTCGCTGATCCTGTTGAGCGAGGTGCTGTTCGCGGTCGCGCTCTCCTGGCTGCTGCTCGGCGAGGCGGTCACGCCGGTCCAAATGTCCGGCGCGGTGCTCGTAATAGGCGGAATCGCGCTGGCCAGGTACGGTGCCGATCAGCGCGTGACACGGCGGACGCAGCCCGAGCCCGGCCGCGCGCTGACCTGACAACACGCCGGAACAACTGTACCCTAGGGGGGTATTAATCGATGATCGAATCTTCCGGCAGGCAGCAAGGAGACAGTCGGTGACCACCCCGGACACGAAGACCACCCAGGACCAGCCGGGCCACGACCACTCGGCACACGGCTACATCACCGCCAAGGACGACTACCTCAAGCGCCTGCGCCGCATCGAGGGGCAGGCCCGCGGGTTGCAGCGGATGGTCGAAGAAGAGAAGTACTGCATCGATATCCTCACCCAGGTCTCCGCGATGACGAAGGCGTTGCAGGCGGTGGCGATGGGCCTGCTGGAGGACCACATCAGTCACTGCGTGGTGGACGCCGCCGTCGCGGGCGGTCCCGAGGCCGAGGCCAAGATCAAGGAAGCCACCGACGCGATCGCCCGCCTGGTGCGCTCCTGATCGACACTCATCCGTGGCGTCGCCGATAGGCCGCGGCCGCGCCGGGGTGCAGCGGGATCGGACCGGTGCCGATCAACGAACGCGCGTCCAGGAATTGGGTGCCCGCGGCCTCCGCCGGGACCAGCGCGTCCGGATGACCGGCGAGCAGATCGACGATCGCGGCGGCGGCCTCGTCCGCCAACGCGGGAGCCGCGAGCAGCAGGTTCGCCACACCGATGGTCTGGATCGAGGAGGCTCCCGGATAGGCGTTGCCCGGGATCTCGACGCGGTCGTAGATGTGCCCGTAGCGCTGAC
This sequence comes from Nocardia xishanensis NBRC 101358, assembly GCF_001613365.1. GTDB lineage: Bacteria > Actinomycetota > Actinomycetes > Mycobacteriales > Mycobacteriaceae > Nocardia > Nocardia xishanensis. Next base: position 188,074 of record NZ_BDCF01000009.1, on the reverse strand, counting down.
GCAGCGGGACGGCCAGCTCGCCGAGATCCACCAAGCGCATCCGCAGCGGCACCTCGAGCGCGGCGGTCGGCACGCCGCCGGCCCACAGCAGCGCGTCGACCGCACCGGAGCGCACGGCTGCCGCGGCGTCGCGCAGCGGGCGATGTTCCACGATGACATCGGTCGCCGGGTCCAGCCCCGCGGCGAGCAGGATCCGCTCCCCCGTCAGCGCCGCGCCGGAACCCTGAGCGCCCAGATTCACCCGCTTTCCCCGCAATTCGGCCGCCCGGCGGACCCCGCTGTCCGCCCGCACGGCGAGCTGGAGATAGTTCTCGTAGACCCGGCCGAGCGCGACGACGCCGCCCGGCGCATCCCTGCTCGAATCCGCCAGCGCCAGACCGACTTCCGCCTCGCCCCTGGCCAGCATGGCGAGATTGTCCTGCGATCCGGAAGTGGTGATCGGCTCTATCCGCACCGTTCCGGCGTCGGCGGCCGCGGCGGCGAGCAGGCGCGCGAACGCGTGATAGAAGCCGCCGACCTCACCCGAGGCCAACCGGACCACCGGATCGTTGCCGCTTCCGCAACCGGCGACGCCCGCCGCGCCCGCGATGCCAGCGGCGCCGATGGCCGCGAGCGCCAAGAACTTTCGCCGGTCCAGCCGACCCGTCACGACACCACCACCGCGGGAAGACGGACGGTGATCGCGAGCCCGCGCGGAGCCACCGCGGACACCGAGAGCGCGCCGCCGCGCGCCTGGGCCAGCGCGGCGGCGATCGGCAGGCCGAGGCCGGAACCGCCTGCCTGCGCGGAAGAACCGCGGAAGAACCGCGTGGTGAGCTTGTGGATCTCGTCGGCGGGCACGCCGCGGCCGTCGTCGCGCACCGTCACCGTGACCCACTCCGGCTCGATCCCGACGGACACCACGGTGTGCGCGCCGGATCCGGCGTAACGGTTGGAATTGCTCAGCGGGACATCGAGAATCTGGGCGAGCACATCCGCGGTTACCGCGACCTCGGCCGGTCGCCCCGGTTGTTCGGCGCGCAGCGACTGCCCTGCGGCGGCGAACGCGGAATGCCAGGCGTCGATGCGATCCGCGACGACTTGGCCCGCGTCGCAATGATGTTCCGCCGTGGCCGCCGTTGTCGCGAACGCATCCGGCGTCTCCGCGACCGCGAGGGTGAGCAGACCGTCGAGCAATGTGGTCAGCCGCTCCACCTCCGCGCTCGCGCCGCGGAAGGTGTCGGCGGCGGTCTGCGGAATCGCGTACTCCAGCGAATCCAACCGGATGGTGAGGGCGGCCAGCGGATTGCGCATCGCGTGTGCGGTGTCGGCGACCAGCTGGCGCTGTGCCTCCGTCGAGTCCGCCACCGCCAGCGCCATGGCGTCGAAAGATTCCGCGACAGCGCGCATTTCGGGAGGTCCGCCATAGTGGCGCGCGATCGATGCCGGCGGTGCGTCGTCGGCGGCCTGCGGCGCGGACCGCGCCTTCGGCAGCGTCGCGGTCAACTCGGCGACGGCCCGCGAGAGTGCCGCGAGCGGGCGCAGTACCCAGCGGCTCAGCGTCAGCGCGAGCAGCGTGAAGAGCACCATGGCCCCCACGCCGCCGACGCCGATGATCAGCCACGCGCGGGTGATGTCGTGCCGCGCCTGCCAGGTGGACGCCTCGATGACGACGGCGCCGTTGACCTGCACCCCGGTCCCGACCGGTCGCGCGACGAGCATCGTCGGACCGCTCCACGGCATGAGCCGGTCGATCGGATGCGGTCGCTGATTGCGCCGCGCGTCGGCGACGGCCGCGACGACGGCGGGCTCGATGATGTCGACGCCCGCGTTGACCGCGGTCGCCCCGCGTGCGTCGACCACGAGCACGTTCTCGCCGTACAGCTCGTGGTAGCGCGCGACCTCCTCGGCCAGCGCGGCGTCGTTGCCCTCGAGCGCCACCGCGTCGGCAAGCGTGGCGAACCGATCCGCGTCACCGGACCGGCCGAGCACCAACTCTTGGGTCCGGCTGGTGGCGTAGGTCAGCGAGAGCGGCACCGCGAACGCGAGAACGGCGATCGCCGCGAACACCGTCAGCGCGGCAAGCAGTCTGCGCCGCATGACGTTTCGACCTCCACGTTCACTGACCCCACCGATATCCATAGCCGCGGATCGTGGTAATCAGTCCGGGTCGGTTCAGCTTGGCTCGCAGACCGGTCATGTGCACGTCCAGCGAACGCGACACCGCGACGAACGCGTCGCCCCAGATCCGGTCCATCAGCTGCTGGCGGCTCACCGCCGCGCCCGGCCGTTCCACGAGCGCCTCGACCAGCTCGAATTCCTTCTGCGTCAGCGCGATCGGCACGCCGCCGACCTCGACGACCCTGGCCGCCAGATCGACCCGCACGTCGCCGGTGATCACCTCGGTGCGCTCGGAATGAGCGACCGCGGCCGCCCGGCGCATCACGGTCTCCAGCCGCGCCATCAATTCCGCGATCCGCGGCGGCTTCACCAGGTAATCGTCGGCGCCGCCGCGCAATCCGCGCACGATGGAGCGTTCGTCGCTACGCGCTGTCAGGATCAGCACGGGCACCGAACTGATCTCGCGCAGCTGCCGCAGCACCTGCAAGCCGTCGCCGTCGGGCAGACCGAGATCGAGGATGACGGCGTCGTAGCCGCGGTGGTCGAGCAGCAATTCGCTGCCGCGGCGCTTGCGCTCGGCGGAGTAACCGCGGGCATTGAGCGCTTCGACGAGCGCGTCGCCCACGCCGTCGTCATCTTCGACCACCGCAAGCCGCACGCGCCGATCCTGCCACATGGGCGGGATCGGCGCGGACACGAGCCGCTCAGCCACGCACGGCGGCCATGGGGCGGTCGTCACCGGTTCCGGCGCTCACCGTGGCGGCGCGCTCCTCGTCGTCGGCGTCGATGGTGGACTCCGCCGAGGTCTCCCGCATGAAGTAGTAGGTGACCAGCGAGAGCGCGATGCAGCCCGCCACGTAGTAGAAGTACACCGACTCCATGCCCGCCTTCTTCAGTGCGAGCGCGATCATCTCCGCGGTGCCGCCGAAGATCGCGACGGTCAGCGCGTAAGGCAGGCCGACGCCGAGCGCCCGGATCTTGGTCGGGAAGAGTTCCGCCTTCACGATCGCGTTGATCGAGGTGTAGCCGGTGATGATCAGCAGGGCGACCATCATCAGACCCCATGCCGCGATCGGGTTCGAGGTGTGCGCGAGCACGGTCATGATCGGCACGGTGAGCACGGTGCCGCTCACGCCGAAGAAGATCAGCAGCTTGCGTCGGCCGATCTTGTCGGAGAGGCCGCCCGCCAGCGGCTGCAATACGACGAACACCAGCAGCGCGGCGAAGTTGATCCAGGCCACCGTGCCCTTGGAGATGCCGGAGGTGTTGATCATGAACTTCTGCATGTAGGTGGTGTAGGTGTAGAACGCCACCGTGCCGCCCAAGGTCAGGCCGACGACGAGCAGGCACTCCCTCGGGTACTTCAGCAGCACCCGCAGCGAACCGCGCGAGGACCCGCTTGGCTCCTTCGCCCCGGAGGTCTCCGCCTCGAACGACGCGGACTCGTCCATCCCGCGCCGCAGCAGCATGACGACGATCGCGCCGGTAGCGCCGATCAGGAACGGGATTCGCCAACCCCAGGAATGCATCTGCGCGGAGGTGAGCACCTGCTGCAGCACGATCTGCACGCCGAGCGCGGTGAGCTGACCGGCGACCAGGGTCACGTACTGGAAGCTCGAATAGAACCCACGACGGCCCGCCGAAGCGACCTCGGACAGGTACGTCGCACTGGTGGCGTACTCGCCGCCGACCGAGAGACCTTGCAACAGTCGCGCCAGCAGCAACAGCACCGGCGCGGCGATACCGATGGTGTGGTAGCTCGGCGTGATCGCGATGAGCAGCGAACCGGCCGCCATCACCGTCACCGACAGCGTCAGGGCGGCGCGCCTGCCGAACCGGTCCGCGTAACGACCCAGCGCCCAGCCGCCGAGCGGGCGCATCAGGAACCCGACCGCGAACACGGCCGCGGTGGACAGCAGCTGGGCGGTCGAATCCCCTTCGGGGAAGAACGCTTTCGCGAAGTACACGCTGAACGCCGCGTACACGTACCAGTCGTACCACTCGACCAGGTTGCCGATCGATCCGCGCAGCACGTTCGCGACGACGCGGCGTTCACCACCGGACTGTGTCGTAGTCACCGAATCTCCTCCTTCGACGCTTCTTCGCGTCAGCCGAAAGAGAGTGTGTCGGCAGTCACAAGGGATTCGGAAGCGTGCGGCAGGTTTCCTAACTGTCTCTTAGTACGATCGCCGCCGCACGCTTGCGCAGGTCAGGAGCGCAGCAAGGGCGCCAGAGCGCGCAGCGTTCCGAGGTAGTCAGACCCGAGCGCTTGCAGGGCGACGTGGTCGGCGCCCGCGTCGAGATGGGCGCGCAGCTGTTCGGCCACCCGTTCCGCGCTGCCGTGCACGGCGAGCTGGTCGACCAGCCGGTCGCTGCCGGGGGCGGTGACGTCGACGTCGTCGAAACCGAGCCTGCGCAGGTTCGCGACGTAGTTGCCCAGTCCGAGGTACATGGGCACGATGGTGCGGCCGACTTCGCGAGCCCGCTCCGGATCTTCGTCGATGACGAGCTTCTGCTCGGTGGCCAGCAGTGCGTCGGCGCCGAGCACCGCACGAGCGCGGCGGGTGTGCTCGGGGGTCACCAGGTACGGCAGCGCGCCCGCGGTCCGATCGCGCGCCAGCTCCAGCACCCGCGGGCCGAGCGCGGCGAGGGCCCGGCGCTGCTTCGGCACCCCGGCCTCGTCCAGTTCGTCGAGGTATTCGACCAGCGCGTCGTAGGGCTTGCGGTAAGGGCCGTTGAATTCCGGGTGGCCGGCGCCGATACCGAGCAGGAAGCGACCGGGGAAGCGCTCCTCGACGCGATGGAACGAATCGGCCACGATCTTCGCCGAGGCGGACCAGATGTTCACGATGCTGGTCGCCACCGTGAGCGAATCCGTCGCGGCGAGAAGCGATTCCACGACGGGCAGCTCCGCGGGCGGGGAGCTGCCGAGCCACACCGTTCCGTAGCCGAGCTGCTCCAGCTCACGCGCCTCCTCCGGCGTCACCCCCTGGTAGCCGCGCCATACACCGAATCGTCCGAGCCCATCGCTTGTCATGTCGGAAACGAACCTCGGCTGTCCCCGTTCCTATTCCACGCCGCGAAACCGTGGCCCCACTCCCCCCGAAGTATTAGCACTCAGGGCACGAGAGTGCTAACTTAGATGGTGCACAGCTTCCGGCTTCCGCCGCCGTGGCGGTCGCCGACGGACTGAGATGGAGGTGATTGCTGTGCTGCGATTCGATCCATTCCATGACATCGACACCGTCGCCCGGCAGCTGCTCGGCGAAAACGTCGGGTCGGCACGCGCACCGCGCTTCATGCCGATGGATCTGTTCAAGGCGGGCGACCACTACGTGCTCAATGCCGATCTGCCCGGCGTGGATCCCGGCTCGGTCGACGTGAGCGTCGACAACGGCACACTGACGCTGCGCGCCCAGCGCAGCTTGCCCAGCGACGAAGGCGTCCAGTGGATCGCCTCGGAACGCTTCGCGGGAACCTACATGCGCCAGCTGTCCCTCGGCGACAACGTCGACACCGAAAAGATCAGCGCCACCTACAACAACGGCGTCCTCTCGGTGACCATCCCCGTCGCCGAAAGGGCCAAGCCGCGCCGCATCGAGATCTCCGGCCACTCGGGGCCGAAGACCATCGAAGCGAGCACCGGCGACTGAACCACTCCGGTACCGCGGTTCGCTGAGACCGGCCGCGGTACCGGTCCCCTATCAGTCTCCGCCGCAGCACCCTCGGTCCGGCACGACCCGCATCTCCCTGGTCTCGGCATTGCGTGCCGCTAGGTCCGCGTCGGCCGGATAGTCGACCGCGACGAGGCTCAGTCCGTGGGCCGGGGCGACGGTTACCGCACTCGAACGCTCGGTCTCCGCCAGCAGACCTGCGATCCACTCCGCGGTGCGCCTGCCCTCGCCCACGGCGAGCACCGCGCCGACCAGGCTGCGCACCATCGACCAGCAGAACGCGTCGGCGCTGACGGACGCGATGAGCGAATCCCCCTCGCGCTCCCAGTCGAAGCGCTGCAACTCGCGGACCGTGGTCGCGCCCTCCCTGCGGCGGCAGAACGCCGCGAAATCGTGCAACCCCAACAGGCTTCGGGACGCCGTCCGCATCGCCTCCAGATCGACGCCGGGGCGGCACGGCACGACGCTGCGGGCGCTCAGCGGCTCCGCACCGTACGGCGCGGTGGTGAGCCGGTAGACGTAGTGGCGGCGAATCGCCGAGAAGCGCGCGTCGAACTCCGGCGGCGCGACCCGAGCCGCCTTGATACGCACGTCTTTCGGGAGGAACCGAGCCATTCGGTGAACGAGCTTGTCACCGTCGAACTCGGCGGTGGTGTCGAAGTGCGCGACCTGCCCCTCGGCGTGCACCCCGGCATCGGTGCGGCCGGCGACGGTCAACTGGATCGGCTCACGGAACACCTTGCTCAGCGACTCCTCCAAGATGCCCTGCACGGTCCGCAACCCCGGCTGGCGCGCCCAGCCGATGAAATCCGTTCCGTCGTAGGAGATGTCGAGGCGCACCCGCACGGCGGGCGGCGCCGCGACCGTCTGCGTCGGCGCGGGCTCGGGCTGCGAACTCGCCGTCTCCATCGAATCCTCCACTGTCACAACGACTCCTCGTCGAACGCGAACAAGCCCGCGGAGTCAGCACGGTCGGCCGTTCGGTTCGGGCCGATCACAACGCGAATGAGCCCGCCACCCACAGGGGCGGCGGGCTCATTCGAGAAAACCCGACCCAGGTCAGGCGTCCTTCTTGTCCTCGGCGGACTCGTCGGCCTTCTCCTCGGCAGCCGGAGTTTCGGCCTCGGCGACAGCCTCGTCGGCCTGCTCCTCGACGACCTCGGGAGCCTGCTCCTCGGCCTTCTTGGAGGCGGCGACGCGACGGGCGCGATCGGCCTCGTTGGTCACGGTCTTCTCCCGGACCAGCTCGATGATCGCCATCGGCGCGTTGTCACCCTTACGCGGCAGCGTCTTGGTGATGCGGGTGTAGCCACCCTCGCGGCCATCGAACGACGGTCCGATCTCCGCGAAGAGCGAGTGGACGACGTCCTTGTTGCGGATCACCTTCAGCACCTCGCGACGGTCGGCAAGGGTGCCGCCCTTCGCCTTGGTGATGAGCTTCTCCGCGTAGGGACGCACGGCCTTGGCCTTGGCCTCGGTGGTGGTGATCCGGCCGTGCTCGAAGAGCGCCGTGGCCAGATTGGCGAAAATCGCCTTCTGGTGCGACGCCGACCCGCCGAAGCGGGCACCCTTCTTGGGCTTAGGCATTGTTGATTCTCCTTGTATGCGGCCGGGCCGGGGCGCCTACCCCAGCGGCCTAGAGCTGTTCGGTCTCGGCGTAGTCCTGCTCGCCGCCATCGGTGTCACTGAACGTGCCGCTGTCGCTCCACGTGCCGGTGCTCGCGTCGTAACCCACCACGGAGGACGGGTCGAACGACGCCGGGCTGTCCTTCAGCGAGAGGCCCAGCGCGTGCAGCTTGACCTTCACCTCGTCGATGGACTTCTGGCCGAAGTTGCGGATGTCCAGCAGATCCGACTCGGTGCGGGCGACCAGCTCGCCCACCGTGTGCACACCCTCGCGCTTGAGGCAGTTGTAGGACCGGACGGTGAGGTCCAGGTCCTCGATCGGCAGACCGAACGAGGCGATGTGATCCGCCTCGGCCGGCGACGGGCCGATCTCGATGCCTTCGGCTTCGACGTTCAGCTCGCGAGCCAGGCCGAACAGCTCGACCAGGGTCTTGCCCGCCGAAGCGAGCGCGTCCCGCGCGCTGATGGAGTTCTTGGTCTCCACGTCCAGGATGAGCCGGTCGAAGTCGGTGCGCTGCTCGACACGGGTGGCCTCGACCTTGTAGGTCACCTTGAGCACCGGGGAGTAGATCGAATCCACCGGGATCCGGCCGATTTCCGCACCGGACGCCTTGTTCTGCACCGCCGGGACGTAACCGCGACCGCGCTCGACGACGAGCTCGATCTCGAGCTTGCCCTTGTCGTTCAGGGTGGCGATGTGCATGTCCGGGTTGTGCACGACGACGCCGGCGGGCGGCACGATGTCACCGGCGGTGACGGTGCCGGGGCCCTGCTTGCGCACGTACATCGTCACCGGCTCGTCCTCCTCCGAGGACACGACCAGACCCTTGAGGTTCAGGATGATGTCGGTGACATCTTCCTTCACGCCGGGAACGGTGGTGAACTCGTGCAGAACGCCGTCGATGCGGATGCTCGTGACCGCGGCCCCCGGGATCGAGGACAGCAGGGTACGCCGCAGCGAGTTGCCGAGGGTGTAGCCGAAGCCCGGCTCGAGGGGTTCGATGGTGAACTTCGAGCGGTTCTCGGCGACGACCTCTTCGGTCAGGGTCGGACGCTGGGAAATCAGCATGAGGATCATCCTCCTTTTAGGGCGCCCGCTATTTGACGCCTCGTTTTAAGGGGTTGTGCTCGACCGCCGGGCGAACCGGACGATCGAGCACCAGCGGCATTCGCTGATTACTTCGAGTAGTACTCGACGATCAGCTGTTCCTGCAGCGGCACATCGATCTGGGCGCGCTCCGGCTCCTGGTGGACCAGGATCCGCAGACGGCCCGGGATCACCTGCAGCCAGCCAGGAACCGGGCGGTCGCCGACGGTCTCGCGCGCGACCTGGAAAGGCAGGGTCGGCAGCGACTTGTCCTTGACGTCGATGATGTCGTACTGGCTCACCTTGTAGCTGGGCACGTCCACCTTGACGCCGTTGACCAGGAAGTGGCCGTGGCTGACCAGCTGACGGGCCTGGCGGCGGGTGCGCGCCAGACCGGCGCGGTACACGACGTTGTCCAGACGCAGCTCCAGGAGACGGAGCAGGTTGTCACCGGTCTTGCCCTTGAGGCGGTTGGCCTCTTCGTAGTACCGGCGGAACTGCTTCTCCATGACGCCGTAGGAGAAGCGAGCCTTCTGCTTCTCCTGCAGCTGGAGCAGGTATTCGCTCTCCTTGATCCGCGCGCGGCCGTGCTGGCCGGGCGGGTAGGGGCGACGCTCGAACGCCTGGTCGCCGCCGACGAGGTCGACGCGCAGACGACGCGACTTGCGGGTGATGGGTCCGGTGTAACGGGCCATTTCGCTCTACCTTCCTTTCCCGCTAGACGCGACGCCGCTTGGGCGGACGGCAGCCGTTGTGCGGCTGCGGGGTGACATCGGAGATCGTGCCCACCTCGAGGCCCGCGGCCTGCAGCGAGCGGATCGCGGTCTCGCGGCCCGAACCCGGGCCCTTGACGAACACGTCGACCTTCTTGACGCCGTGCTCCTGCGCCTTGCGGGCCGCGTTCTCGGCGGCCAGCTGAGCGGCGAACGGGGTCGACTTACGCGAACCCTTGAAGCCGACGTGACCCGACGACGCCCAGGAGATGACGTTGCCGTTCGGGTCGGTGATGGACACGATCGTGTTGTTGAACGTGCTCTTGATGTGCGCGTTGCCGTGCGGAACGTTCTTCTTGTCCCTGCGGCGCGACTTCTGGGTCTTCTTGGGGCCGGAGGCCCTGCTCTTAGGAGGCATCCGTGTCCCTTACTTCTTCTTGCCTGCGACGGTGCGCTTCGGGCCCTTGCGGGTGCGCGCGTTGGTCTTGGTCCGCTGGCCACGCACGGGCAGGCCACGACGGTGGCGCAGGCCCTGGTAGCAGCCGATCTCGATCTTGCGGCGGATGTCGGCCTGCACCTCGCGGCGCAGGTCACCCTCGACCTTGAACTCCGAGGCCTCGATGTAGTCGCGGAGCTTGGTCAGGTCGTCGTCGCTGAGGTCCTTCGAACGCAGGTCGGCGCTGACGCCGGTGGCCTCGAGGATCTCCTTGGAGCGGGTACGGCCGATGCCGAAAATGTAGGTCAGCGCGATCTCCATGCGCTTTTCGCGCGGGAGGTCGACGCCCATGAGACGTGCCATGTGGCAGTTTCCTTAATCGTTGCGGAGGTCTGCTCCCTGTCCGTTCCCCCGTCTTGGGTGGGGCACCGGCCTCCGTGCCGGTGGTTGGCCTGCACGCCCCGGTCCTTCTCTCGAAAGCCCGGATTTCCACAGCGTGCGGCTGGAGCTGGGAGTTCTTCTTTGTGCCAATCCGAACCGCGTTCGGTGCTTGGCGGTGAGCCCTTGATCAGCCCTGGCGCTGCTTGTGGCGCAGGTTGTCGCAGATCACCATGACCCGGCCGTGGCGGCGGATCACCTTGCACTTCTCGCAGATCTTCTTGACGCTCGGCTGAACCTTCACGTCCGTCCAATCTCGTTGTGGTTCACAGAGGTGTGAACACAGTTTTTCCCCAGTCGGCGACTGGGGAAGTCTTTGTTGTGCCGTCCTCGCGGACGGTGGCCACATGAGTCGACTCGGGCGAGCGCGTTACGCAAGCTCGCCGACTCGATTCACTTATAGCGGTATACGATGCGGCCGCGGGACAGGTCGTAGGGTGAAAGCTCGACGACGACCCGGTCCTCGGGAAGGATGCGAATGTAGTGCTGCCGCATCTTTCCGCTGATGTGCGCGAGAACCTTGTGCCCGTTCTCGAGCTCGATACGGAACATCGCATTGGGCAGCGGCTCGACAACTCGACCCTCGACCTCGATGGCCCCGTCTTTCTTCGCCATGTCCTCCGCGATCCCGGTTCACCGAGCGTTGCCGCTCGAACCTGGTGTGATTGCCTGGTGTCTGCTTGTATGTACCGGGCGGCGTCATCCGGACCGGCGGCATGCAAACAGGCGGCGCATAGGTGCACCGCCGCTCCAGCTTACCGGGAGGCATCCGATCCGGCAAAAACGCCCTGCCGCGAAGTCGCAGCGCGGCGGCTCCCTGCGCCACGCCGGGTGGGGCGCGTCACGTAAACTGACCGGGTCCAGGAAACGGTCGAGCAGACTTAGGGGGATGCCGTGAGCCAGCGTACCGGGCCAGCTGTCGGCACCGCGCCCCTCGGCCACGACAGGGCCGAGCACGAGCGTCGCGGGCGGGTCATCTCGGGCACGAGCGACGCCGAGCGTACGACGGAAGCCGCGGGACAGCGAGGCGATGCGTGAGTCGTAACAACGACCTCCCGATGCTGCCGCCGTGGCTGTCCGACAGCGAGGTGACCGGGGGTTACGAGGCACCGGTAGAGAATCTTCCGCACGACGAGCTCATCGACGACGCACCCGACCGCAAAAAACGCCGCAAGTCCCAGGCGCCCGACGGTCGCGGCGACGCGAATCAGGCTTCCGGCCGCAAGGACAAGAAGCGCAGGTGGCTCGGCCGCGACAAGGACGAGCCGGTCGAGGAACCGCAGACCGCGCCACCGGCCGCGGAGCAGCGTCGCCAAGAGCCGCCCGCCGACTCCTGGGGACAGCCGCAGTCCGGTTGGTCGTCCGGTCCCGACGCGAATGCCGGTCGGCCCGGCGATCCCCGGCAGCCGCAGAACGAAGGTCCGGTTCCGCAGCAGCCGATGAGCGGGCCGGAGCACGCGGCCCCGCCGCGGTTCGACGCCCACGAGCAAGCGCCGCAGCCGACCGGAGGACGGGGCCCTACGCCGCCGCAGCAGTTCGGCGGACCAGGGCAGCCGACCCTCGGTCCTGAGCAGGCACCTCCCGACCACATCGGCGGACCGAGCCAGCAACAGACCGGCGGGCCGGGCCAGCCGATCGGCGGCCCCGGTCAGGCACCTCCCGACCACATCGGCGGACCGAGCCAGCAACAGACCGGCGGACCAGGCCAGCCGATCGGCGGCCCCGGTCAGGCACGTCCCGACCAGATAGGCGGACCGAGCCAGCAGCAGTGGAGCAGCGCGTCTGGGCAGCCGCCGATCGGTGACGGCGGACCGCAGTGGGGTGCCGCGCCGGAGCCGTTCGGCGGGCCGGGTCGAATGCCGCAACAGCACGGCATCCCTGCCATCCAGCAGACCGGCGCGCCCGGGTACCAGCCGATGGGCGGGCCGGGACCCCAGCCTCAGCAGCCGATTGGCACCGGTCAGCCGCCGATCGACGGATCGAGCCAAGCCGGGCAGCGGCCGGGCGAGGCGTGGGGCGGGCAACCGCACCCCGACGACCCGAGATCGTCCGCACCGCAAGGGCGGGGTGGGCATCCGGGCTTGCCCACCAGGCAGCCGAGCGAGCCTTCCGAGGCCTTCCAACCGCTCGGACAGCGCGCGCCCGCGCCGACTCCCGAGCCGCCCGAGCCGACTGCACCGGCCCCCGAGCCGCCTCCGTCGAACGAGGCGACCACGCGCTACCAGCGTCAGCTTCCCGACCTGCCGCCACCGCCGCCGAGCGACGTCCGCCCGTCCCCGGCTGCCGAGGAGAGCGCCGCCCGGACGACCGTCGACCACGCCGCCGATCCGCAGGCCGGACACGGCGTCACCGACCGGCCGATGGAGAACAACGCCGCCGATCCGCGAGCCGAGCACAGCGTCACGAACCGGGCGACGGAGAACCACGTCGCCGATTCACCTGCCGCGCAACGCATTCCGGCCGGAGAATCGGTCACGCCTCCGCCGGCGGTGGATCACGTTCCCGCTCGGACGAACACGGGTTCCGCTTCGACGGGCCAGGACCGCACACCCGCCGCGTCCACCGAGGGCAACGCCTCGGCCGACGCGGACCGTGCGGCGACCGAATTCGACGCCGCCCCACCGTGGCTCGCGGGCCCGAGCGCGGCCGCGTCGTCGGGACCTGCCGCGGCCGCACCGCCCGAGCAAGGACCCCCGCTACGCACACACGCTGGGTCGACGCCGTCGAGCGACGACGCTCCACCCTCCTGGCTGGGCGGCCCCGAACAGCGCCGGCCGGAAACCCGCCCTGAACTCCCTCCGCCACCCGCGGAACCCGTCGAACAGTCGGGGCCGCAGGTACCTTCGCCGACTGCGCCGCAGACACCGCCGTCCGCGAGCGACATCGCTCGACCGGGCGCGTTCTCGCCCGCCGCGCGCGCGGGTGGCACGTCCGCTGCCGCCGATCCAGCGAAGATCGCCGAGCGTCCGAACTCCGTGTCGCGGCCGGTCGGCGACGAGGCGGCTCCGGTCTCCTCCACTCGGCCGGACGAGCGGCGTGAAGGCGGAATTCCCCCGCGCCCTGACGAATCCGTGTACGGACCAGCTGCGGTCGGTCGAGGCCAAGGCGACGAGTTCACCCGCAACCCTGCCGGCACGACGGGTACGGCCGAGGACGCCGAGTCCGCACGTGGCGGCAGGCATCGACTGCCAGGCGAGCCCGAACCGAGCGAGCGTCAATGGGGCGCACCGGGTCCGGCTCGAGGCGGACACCGTGCCCCGGTCAGCGATCAGCCCGCTCCCGGCCAGGTGCGCCGGGACCCCGGCGTGTTCGCACAGCAGGGAAGCCAAGCTCCCGGCGGCGAAATGCCATGGGCGCAGGCGGGATACGGCGCTCAGCCACCGCTTCAGGAGAACGCCCCGCAGCCCGGTTACGGCTATGCCGACCAGCGCCAGGGTGGTTACGCTCCGGCGCCCGGCCCCGACGCCTACCACATCCCCGGCGATAGGCGGCCCGGCGAACCGGGTTATCCGACACAGTCCGGGCCGGAACCGGTGCAGCCCGCCAACAACAACGCACCCGGCTTCGTCGCGCCTCCGGCTGCCGATCAGCAGCCGCCCGCACCGCCCGCGTGGAACCAAGGCACGCAACCTCCCGCGCCCCCGCAGGGGCCGACGGGCGAGAGCTGGGGTCGGCCGCAGCACGGACCGACCGGTGAAAGTTGGGGCCAGCAGCCGCAATACGGCGGTCCGCGCCCGTCCCAGCCGGGTCAGCCCTCCCTGGACGATGTTCCCTTGCGCCGCGCCAAGAAAGCGCCTGGCAGTGGTTGGCGCAAGGCCGTGCACCACATGTCCGGCGGCGCGATCAATCCCGGTATGTCGGCCGAGGAGCTACGGCTCCAGGAACTCGTGGCCAGGATCAGGCAGCCGGTCCGCGGCGACTACCGCATCGCGGTGCTCTCGCTGAAGGGCGGCGTCGGGAAGACGACCACCACCATGGGTCTCGGCTCGATCTTCGCGTCCATTCGCGGCGACCGGGTGATCGCGGTCGACGCGAACCCTGACTTCGGCACGCTCTCCCAGCGCGTGCCGCTGCAGACCCGGTCGACGGTGCGCGACCTGCTGCTCGATCCGTCGATCGGGCGCTACTCGGATGTGCGCAGGCACACCTCGCAGGCCACCAGTCGACTCGAAGTGCTTGCCAGCGAACGAGATCCGGCGGCGTCGGAGGCGTTCAACGACGAGGAATACCGGGCAGTCGCTCGCATCCTGCAGCGCTACTACAACATCATCCTCACCGACTGCGGCACCGGTCTTATGCACTCGGCGATGGCAGGCGTCCTGGACCTGGCGCATTCGCTGGTGCTGATTTCCTCGGCCGCGATCGACGGCGCCCGCAGTGCCGCGGCGACGCTGGACTGGTTGTCCTTGCACGGTCACGATCACCTGGTGCGCAACGCGGTCGTGGTGATCAACCTGCCGCGCGAAGGTTCACCGAATGTCGGCGTGCAGCAGCTGCGCGAGTACTTCCTGTCCCGCTGCCGCGCGGTGCACATCATCCCGTACGACTCGCACCTCTCCGAGGGCGCCGAGATCGATCTGCACCGGCTCAGCAAGCAAGCCAAGCGGGCCTACGTGGAACTCGCCGCGACCGTCGCGGACGAATTCGCCGTCGACCATCGCCGCTTCCACGCCTGAACGCCTGGTTCGATAGATACTGCGCGCCGAAGAGGTTCGCCGGTCGGGTGCCGAGGAGGGGGTGACGACACCCGACCGAACGAACCACCTCACCACTCGGGCAGCCGCCTCCGCCCCGCGAGCACGTCGCGGACCAGGTCGTCGTAGGCGTCCGCCAATTCGGCGAGGTGGTGCCAGGCGCAGTGCAGTAGCTCGTCGTGCGCGTCGAGCGTCATCAGTGCGTGGTGCGCACGCACCGAGGACTCCGCGAGCCGATCGATCACCGCGCCGACAGTCTCGGTGTGCAAAGTAGCGCCGAGCCGATGCTGGGGGACGCTGCGCGTCACCCAGTCGTCGATGGCCATGACCAATTCGCTTCGGCGCCGTTCGTTTTCGAGAATATGAGTGGGATCGGTGTTCACCGAACCACCACGACCGACGAGTCGCCGCTCGTGCAATACCGCCAGATCACGAGCGAACCAGAGCAGGGGGCCACCTACGACCCGATGCCCGCGACACGCCCGAACAAGTAGATCCGAAGTGGGCAGTAGCCCGGTAGACACGGACTGCACTGCCGAATCGACACACCGGGATGTGTCGGGAACTGCCATCACAATCGTTGATGAATCCGAACCTGCCACGTTGCCTCGCCGTTCATCGCCGCACAACACCGGATCAGGACGTTCATTACAATAAACCTCTGAAGGCACCTGTCAAGCGTTACCGGGCCGTAGGGAGTCACGAAGAGTACACTTCGTTACCTGCACGACCAACCGAGGAGCAAGATGGCGGACGGTCCGACGTATCACCGGATCGCAGACCTCCTCCGCGAGGAGATCCGCGCAGGCAAATGGCATCCGGGCGATCGACTTCCGAGTCACACCGAACTGGCCGAGCAGATGCAGGTTTCGATCACAACGGCTCGCAACGCGATTCAGGTTCTCGTTGCCGAAAATCTCGTCTATACAGCTACTTCCCGCGGGACCATCGTCCGAAACCAGGAAGTGCTCGAGTCGGTGATGACCGATCACATCCGCCCCGACCGACCCAAGTCGCCGCACGACATCTTCGAGGAGACCGCCCGCGCCGCGAATCGCGCGCCCGCCAAGGAGTTCAGCGCGCGGATGGAACCCGCGACGGCCCAGGTGGCGCAGTGGCTCGGCGTGGCGGAGGACACCTGGGTGCTCGCCCGCACCGTCGTGCAGTACCTGGACAACGAACCGTGGTCGTGGGAGGTCAGTTTCTATCCGCGCGACCTGGCCGAGGCGACCGGCATCGATTCGCCGCACGACATCCCCGAGGGCACCACCCGCCGGATGGCCGACCGCGGCTATCCCGAGACCGCCCACCGCGACACGCTGGTCGCGCGACCCGCCAGCGCCGAGGAGGCGATCGTGCTCGGCGTCGCGACCGGAACGATCCTGCTCGACCATCTGCGAATCGGGGCGGACCACAGCCGGATCACCCGGGCCACGCGGCAGCGTTCCATCGCCACGCGCAACCGCCTGGCCTACGAACTCGGCGACGCCGAGGGCACCGCCGTGATCCGGCAGATATTGGGCGAGTCGCATAGGCCAGGTATTTCTTTGCTATGACTACCGTTTTCCGCGAGGCCACCCTCGGCGATCTCGGCTTGATCTGCCGCCTGCGCGTTCAGCGCACCGCATGGCTCACCGCCCGCGGCTCCGACCAGTGGACAGTCGCAGGCCGCGGCCTGCCCATCGAGATATTCGCCCGCGCCGTCGGCCGCTCACTCGACGCGGGCGAGACCTGGATCGCCGAGGTGGACGGCGAACCGGCGGGCACCATCACCGTCAACGACCGCGCCGACCCCGGACTGTGGTCGGAGTGGGAGCTCGCCGA
Organism: Nocardia xishanensis NBRC 101358; assembly: GCF_001613365.1. Lineage (GTDB taxonomy): Bacteria > Actinomycetota > Actinomycetes > Mycobacteriales > Mycobacteriaceae > Nocardia > Nocardia xishanensis. The sequence continues at coordinate 171,482 of NZ_BDCF01000009.1, read as the reverse complement.
CGCGATGGTCGTGCACTTCATGATCGTCGACCTGCGTTTCGCCGGACAGCGTCTCGGCCATCGCCTGCTCGCGCAGGCCGGGCAGCTCGCCAAGGAGCGCGACCGCGACTGGGTCCGTCTCGACGCCTGGACCACCAACGCCGACTTGCACGACTACTACCGCAGGGCGGGCTTCCGTATGGCGCGTATCGCGGGGCCGGTCGCGCGCGGACCGTCCCGCGCGCTTTTCGAACGACGCACCGACAGCTGGGATTTCGAGCAGACGCTCGCCGTCCCCACCACGGGTCTTCCGTCGGCGGCGCCCCGGCTGGACCCGCCGACGGACACCATCCTCGCTCCCCCGGCGCTGCCGAACTGACCAGGCAGCGCCGGCGACGGAACCGGACGTACTCCGCCCTCAATCCGCGCACGGCCGGAGCGAAGGCGGAGTACGCACAAAGCCACAGAGCCGGACGGAGTCCGCCCTTACTCCGCGCATGGCCGGAGCGAAGGCGGAGGTGCGCCTACAGTGGCGGCAGGTACGCCACCTGGATCATCTCGTTGCCGCCGCGAGTAACCAGCGTGCCACGACCGGGCGGCAGCTTGGCCGCGCGAATATCACCGATGATCTTGCCCTCGTCCTTGGGTGCGCTCATCAGCAGCGCGTCCACACCCATTTCCTTGAGCGTGCCGAGCACCTTGTCGAACATGGCCCGGCTTGCGCCGCCCGCGCGGCGGCTGATCACCACGTGCAGACCGAGGTCGCGTGCCTGCGGCAGGAAATCGATCAGCGGCTCCAGCGGGTTGCGCCCACCGGAGACCACCATCTCGTAATCGTCGACGACGACGTAGATCTCGGGCCCGGTCCACCAGCTGCGTTCGCGCAACTGCTGTGGCGTGATGTCATTGCCCGGGATCCGCTTCTGGAGGTAGTTCGCGACTTCCTTGATCATCCCGAAGGACGTCTGCGAGGAGGTCGAGTAGCCGGCCAGCTGCGCCCCTTCCAGCACTCCGAGCATGGTGCGCCGGTAGTCGATCAGGATGACGCGGGCTTCCTCGGAGGTGGAGTTCTCGGTGATGCCTGCGACGATATTGCGCAACAGCGTGGTCTTACCGCACTCCACATCGCAGAAGCTGTAGAAGTGCGGCTGCACCGCGAAATCCATGGCGATCGGTTGCAGGTCGGTCTCGCCGATGCCGATAACGGCCAGCGTCTTGCTCTGCTGGATGCCCCGCCGCGCCGCCTCCGCGACCACGGCCTCGCGCGAGAGCTCCATCGGAAGCATCCGGACCTCGGGCGCGTTCCGGCCGGGGTAGAGCTCGTTGAGCTGCTGCTTGGCGATGCCGATTCCCTCGGACAGAGTGCGCGGATCGGAGTCGGAGTCCAAGCGCGGCAACGCGACCAGCAGGTGCAGCTTCTGCGCGGTGAGACCACGGCCAGGGCGCCCGGTGGGCACGAGCACCGCGGTACGCCGGTCCATCTCGGAGTCGGACGGGTCACCGAGGCGGAGCTCGATGCGGGTACCGATGAGGTCCTTGATCTGCGGGCGGATCTCCGGCCACCGGGTGGTGGAGACGATCAGGTGGACACCATAGGAAAGACCCTGTGCGGCGATGGCATTGAGCTGCGGTTCCAGCGTGTCGTAATCGGCGCGGATGGTGGGCCAGCCGTCGATGACGAGAAAGACGTCGCCGTGCAGATCCTGAGCGAGCGGGTCGGCCTGCCGGTCGGCCTGCGGCTGCTCCGCCAGCAGCGCTTTGCGCCTGCGGAATTCGACGATGGAGTCGATGCCCAGCTCGCGGAACAGCTCCTCACGGTGGCGCAGGATGCCGGTCACCTCCGCGATGGTGCGGCGGATCCGATCGACTTCCATGCGACCCGCGACGGAACCGACATGCGGTATCCCCGCCAAACCGGAGAGTGTGCCGCCACCGAAGTCGAGACAGTAGAACTGCACCTGCTCGGGTGTGTGAGTGGCGGCCGCGGCCATGATGATGGTGCGCAGGGTGGTCGACTTACCCGACTGCGGACCACCGACGACCGCGACATTGCCCTGCGCCGCGGACAGATCCACGATCAGCACGTCGCGGCGCTGCTCGTAGGGCTTGTCGATGACACCCAACGGCAACCACAGCTGACCGTGCCGGTTGAGCGGCGAGCGCCAGTCCGGGTCGGGCAGCAACATGTCGACCGACGGCGACTCGTCCAGCGGCGGCAGCCATACCTCGTGCGCCGGGCGGCCGTGGCCGCGCAGGCGATCGACGACGGTGGTCAGCAGCGTCGCGGGAACGGCCTCGGCGACCGGCACCGTGGTCTGCTCGTCGTCGGCTCCCTCCGCCGCGAGTCGCCCTGGCGGCGGCGGCAATTCGGGCAGACCCATCCGTCCGGGCGGCGGCGGCAGCTCGGGCCTGCCACTCGGCACGGCCTTCCGCTCGGGCTCGACGATCTCCGGCAGCGCGACCGGCGCAGCGGTGAACACCGCAGGCGACTGCCCGCCGACGGTCTTGCCGTCCACCTTCCGTGTACTGCGCGGCGAAACATACGGCCCGGAGACGTAACTGGCGTTGAAGCGCAGCGGATCGTCGGCGTCGCTCTTGAGGTAGCCGGAGCCCGGCACGCTGGGCAGGTGGTAGGCGTCGGTGATGCCGAGCACCGCCCTGGACTCGTTGGCGGAGAAGGTACGCAGGCCGATCCGATAGGACAGATGCGAGTCCAGACCGCGCAGCTTGTTCTCCTCCAGGCGCTGCGAAGCCAGCAGCAGATGCACGCGCAGCGAGCGGCCGAGGCGGCCGATCATCACGAACAGGTCGGCGAAATCCGGCTTCTGCGAGAGCAGTTCGGAGAACTCGTCGACCACCACGAACAGTGCGGGCAGCGGATCCAGGTCGGCGCCCGCGGCGCGAGCCTTCTCGTATTCGGTGACATTGGCGAAGTTGCCCGCCGCGCGCAGCAGCTCCTGGCGCCGGGTCATCTCACCGGAGAGGGCGTCCTTCATGCGGTCGACGAGGGCGAGTTCCTCCTCGAGGTTGGTGATGACCGCGGAGACGTGCGGCAGCGAGTCGAGACCGAGGAAGGTCGCACCACCCTTGAAGTCGACCAGGACCAGGTTCAGCAGATCGGGCGAGTGCGTGGTCACCATGGAAAGCACCAGCGTGCGCAGGAACTCCGACTTACCCGAACCCGTCGCGCCGATGCACAATCCGTGCGGGCCCATGCCGTTCTCGGCGGACTCCTTGATGTCGATCTCGACCGGCGTACCGTCGGGGGTGACGCCGATCGGCACCCGCAGCCGTTCCCGGTCGCTGCGCGGGCGCCACACCACCGCGGGATCGATCTGGGCGGCGTCGGGAATCTTCAACAGGGCCATCAGGCCGGGATCGGCCCGGGTCTCAGCGCCCAGGCTCACCATCTGGGCGGCGGTCGCGATGCGGAAGCGCGCCAGATCCCGGGCCAGCGCGGTCGCCTCGGCGCTGGTCACTTGGTCGGCGGTGGCGAACTTCTCCACGCCCGCCGCGGATTTCGCGGCGACCATGCCGTCGTCGGTGACGACCAGTTGCAGGCCGCGGCGCACCGCAAGACCGCTCTGCGGTGCGGTCAGGTCGAGTACGGTCACCGAGTCCAGGCCCGCGTCGCTGACGACGCGTTCGGAACCGCTGACGTAGCCGTCGTCGATGATCACCAGCAGATGGATCCGGCCCGCTGTCGGCTGCGCGTTACGCATGAACCGACCGCGCTCGACCAGCTCGGCGGACATGGATGTCTCCAGTTCGGCCAGCGAGCGGTACATCATCCTGGCCGAGCCCATGCCGTCGCGGTCCACCGGATGTTGCAGGTGCGGTAGCCATTTCGCCCAGGACCAAGCCGGGCCGTCGGGGTCGGCGCAGATGATGGCGACCGCGGCGTGGTCGGGGCCGTGGAAGGTGGTGAACTCCATCAGCATCGAGCGCACCAGCGTGAGCGTGGCCTCACGATCGCCTTCGATATTGATGGCGGGGAACGCGCGCAGCGAGATCGCGGTGGGAAGGCCGTGCACCACCGAGTGGGTGCGCACGAACCGGCGCAAGGCGACGGTGGACACCGGTTCCAGGTCTTCCAGTGGGCCGGTCTCGGGACGGGCCAGCTTGGTGGCCAGGCGGTGGCTGCCGACGCCGACCCGCACGTGCCCGAAATCCGGGTCGTTGGGCCTGCGTTCCCACATCCGGCGGCTGCCGATCACCGATTGCAGGTCGCTGGGTTCGGGATGACTCCACCGCAGCGCCGCCAGCTGCTGGTTGCCGGTCTTGCGCACATCCTTGCGGACCTGATCGAGGTAGCGGAAGTAGTCCTTGCGTTCCTCGTTGAGCTCGGCGGCCTTCTTCGGCCCGCCGCCGCCGCGCATGCCCGCCATCATGCCGAACATCGACATCAGCATCATCATCGGGAACATCATCATGAACGGGTTGGCCAGCAGGTTGCGGCCCATCATGACCATCATCGCGATCATGCCGACCACGGCGACCACCATCACCACCGGCATCAGCTTCATCAACAGGTTGCCGACGACGGGACGATCGAGTTCCGGCGGCGCGGACAACGCGACCTCGCCGCCCGGCGGGCGCGGCGGCGCGATCCGCGGGCGGCGAACGAAACCTTCGGTTGCCATGTCCTACAACCCTTCCGGTGTTTGATCGGCGCCGCTCACGACTGCGCCTCGCTGACGCTCGGCTCCGTCGTGCGCGGAGGCGCGCTGTGTCCATGGTTCACTCGCTGACGCTCGCTCACGACTGCGCCTCGCTGACGCTCGGCTCCGTCGTGCGCGGAGGCGCACTGTGTCACGCCCTTTGTGGTCACGCTGCGCTACCTCCTCCGGGCGTTGATCTCGCGTCGCGAATTTCTTGCTCCGCGCCAGGATCCACACTCACCTGCTTACCCCGCCGAAACGGGATCGAGGCGGCGTAGCCGAGCCCGAGCAGGGCGAGCAGCGTGATCGAGCCGATCGTGGCGACCAGGCGCGGGGCCGGGTCGACGTACGGCGCCGGGGACGGCCCGGCGATCTTGCGCGGTATATCGGAGCCGACGGTGATCGGATGCTGCGGCAGTTGCGCGGTGAGCGCGGCCAGTGGATCGATCAGGCCGTGCCCGACCTTGTCGTTGCGTCCGTTGTCCGGTGCCTGCGCGGTCAGCTTGATCCGATCGATCACCTCGGCGGCGGTCAGTTCCGGGAAGCGCGACCGGACGAGCGCGGCTAATCCGGAGACGTAGGCGCTGGAGAAGCTGGTGCCGTCGATGGTGGAGTAGCCCTCGTTGGTCTGGGTGGCGTTGACCAGGCCCGCGCCGCCCGGCTTGCTGTCCAGGGAGACGATTTCGCGCCCCGGCGCGGCGACGCCGACCCACGGGCCGTGCAGCGAGAACGGTGAGACCGCGCCCTCGGGATCCACCGAGGCGACCGACAGCACGTAGGGCGTGAACCAGGCCGGGGTGACCACGGTGCCCACCGCCGACCAGCCCGAGCGGTCGTTCTGCTTCTCACAAGCAGTGCCCTGCATGATGTTTCCGGCCGCGGCGACTACGACCACATTGCGGTCGTAGGCGTATTTCACGGCGGCGCCCAAGGCGCCGTCGGCAGCGCCCGCACTCGCGGCCATGCACGCCACCTCGGAAATGTTGATCACCGTGGCGCCCATGTCGACCGCGCGGACGACACCGGCGGCCAAGGTGTTGACCGTGCCGTAGCCTTCGCGCGTGATGACACCCGGCTCCTCCCGGCGATTGCGGTCCTTGGCCTCGTAGGCCGAGCTGAGCTGGCGGATGGCCAGGATCTCGGCTTCCGGTGCGACACCGGCGAATCCGTCCTCCAGGCTGGGCTGAGCGGCGATGATCCCGGCCACGAAGGTGCCGTGGCCGTCGCAGTCGACGGTGCCGTCGGTGGTGGAGACGAAGTCGCCGCCTGCCTGGAGCGCGGGCAGGCGCCAGTGCCGGTTCACGCCGGTATCGATGACGGCGACCTTCTGACCCGCGCCGCGACTGAACTGCCACGCCTCGGGCAAATCGAGGATCCGCTGCGCCAGTGGCGGATCGCGGGGCACCCCGCCCTGGAGGGTGGGTTCGGCGCAGACCTTGGCCTGTTCGGTCTCGTCCGGCGGTCTAGCGCTCGCGGCCAGGCCGAGCACGGCGCCGAGTGCGCCGTCATCGATCTTCGGCGGCCCGACCGCCAGTGCGGGCGTGGGTGTTCCGGTGGCGAGCGCGAGCACCGCCGCCACCGTCACCGCCCGCAGCAGCCGCCGTAGGAGCGGTGCCATGTCAGATGTTCCGGGCGGCCGAGTAGATGTCCATGATCCACAGCACCAGCGGAATGATGGTGCAGATCAAGAGGTATTCGAAGATCTCACCGGCGCGGCGCATCGGCGGCGACATCTCGGTGTGCGGCCCGATCACACCGAAGGCCACCGCGGCCGTGGCCACGACGAGCAGCATGCCTGCGACTGGCAGCAGCCAGTTCTCCTCGCCGAGCGCGGCGCCGGTGCCGAGCGCGATCAACGCGATCGCGCCACCGGCGAGCAACGTGCACGCCTGCACCAGGTCGGCGAAGGCGCGCCCGCGCAGGCACAGGATGATCGAGACAACCACGCCCAGGGTGATGCCCTGCCATCGGGCCGCGCCGAGCGGATCCGCGGCCAGCACCACGCCGATCGCGGCGGCGACGGTGCAGCCGATGATCATGCCGGACTGGTATTCGTTGGCCGCGCGGGCTCGATGCTCGAGACCGGCGGCCGAGGGTAGCGCGGTGGCGCCGATGGCGCCGATGTCCTTGACGGTGGGACGGGGTTCGTGGTCGGCGGGGTCGATGGCGGCGCCTGCGGTCGGCACCGGCGGCACCGGCAGCCGCGCCGCCGCCACGGCCAGGCGCGGCACCATGGTGATCACGATGAGCGCACCGACCAGCACGCCTGCGGCGATCTTGGACAGCGCGGGATCCCAGATCATCCGAACCATCGCGGCTACGCCGCCGAACAGCGCGAGGGTGATGACCGTGGTGAACATGGTCGCCCCGACCCGGACCAGGCTGTAGAGGACCGCGGCGGCGGTCAGCGTTGCGACACAGGCGAACATCGCGTGCGGACTGCCGAAGTCGTTGGGCACGAACAGCGCGGTGCCCGCGAAGATCAGCAGCAGCGCGTACAGCGAAAGCATGATCACCGGCAAGGACGCTTCGGCCTGATACCGGCGGGCGACGAGTACGGCCGCGCCACCGGCGATCAGTCCGGCGCCGAGACCGATGAAACCCACTGCGGCACCGGCACCGTCGAGCTTGGCCACCGCGAGCAGGTAGCTCCCGGCCAGCACCGCGAGTAGGCCCATGGACAGACCGAGCCAGCGCGCCGACAGCGGCGACCAGTGCCGGAACGAGGTCGCGGTCAGCTTGGAGACGGCGTCGATCACGTCGTCGAACAGCGCCGGTGGCTCCTTGGCGGTCACCGAGCGCAATACCAGCAACTCGCCGTCGAAAACCTCTGCCTCGGTGAGCGATTGGTTTGCCGGGATGGGGTCGCGGCCGATCCGGGCCAGCGTCCAATGCTGCGTTTGCAGTGGCGCCCCGTCCTCGTGCTCGGTGAGATCGGGGTTGCGCGATTCGATCAGCTCGACCACGTCGGTGATGAACGCAGCGATCGGAACTGTGGCAGGCAAACCCAAGTCCAGCTGGGTATTGCCGCCGATCACCGAGACTCGGCACAACTCCGGATCAACGGCAGCCACAGCGCTGCTAGACGGATCGGTCACAGCTCGGATGACTCCCTACCTAGAACACACTTCAACGCCATGCAACGTACTCAACTTAACGGAGAAGTCCCCACCTCGCAGTGATCTTCCCACCCCGCCGACTCCGTCGGCTTTCCATCCCCCAAGTGCTCTTCCCACCCCGCCGACTCCGTCGGCTTTCCATCCCCCAGTAGCTATGCTTGACGAGGAACAGCACATCCGTTCGTTTTTAGGGGCAAACCCACATGACCGGCAATCGCCAGGCACAACGCGCGTTCGACGCTGGTGTCTTGTCCTTGGGCATTGTGATCGACGGACAGGAATCTGCCCGCGATCTGGAATACGCTCAGCTAGCCTTCCAGCGCGCCACCGAATGGGATCCCGGTATGTGCGACGCTTGGCTCGGACGCGCGGCCGCAGGCGAGCACACCCGTGAGGTGATCTTCAATCTCTTCAAGACCAGCACCTCGACGCTCTTCCGTGAGCAGCGCAGGCTCGGCCTGCAACCGCGGGTGCTGGCGGGCCGCTTCACCGTCGGGCAGTACATCGACTACCCGCTGGCCAGCTATGCCGAGATCTGGCTCGCGCAGGCCGCGCAGCTGATCACCGACGGCGACTACGACGAAGCCGAGAAGGTCCTCGACGAACTGGCCAAACACCGGTCCGCACAGGTCTCCTCGTCGGATCGCGAGATCGACGACCGGATCTGCGCCTACGTCCGTGGCGTGCTGCACTTCACCACGCAGCGCTGGCCCGATGTGATGACCGTGTTGGCCGGTTCGGCGGACTGGGAGGATCCTTACCTGGCCGCGGGCGCCCACGTCATGGTCGGCACCGCATGTGCCCAGCTGGGTTTGTTCGGCGAGGCCATCCGTCGCATGGAAGCCGCTGAGAAGGGCCCGATTCCGGCCGCGGCGACCACTGCCCGCTTCTGCCGCGGACTCGCCCTGCGCGAGACCGGCGAGGAAGAGAAGGCGCAGGCGCTGTTCGAGAAGGTGTTCTCCGAGGCGCCGGGTTTCGAGGCCAACACCATGGCCATGCGCGACCGCAAATACCGGATCACGGTGACCACCAAGGAACTCATCGACGCGCGCACCAACAAGTGGGATCCGGCCTCGGCGCCGACGCTGGAACAGATGGGCCAGGAGGAGCGCGACGACAAGGCCAAGCTGATCCTCGAGAAGGCGCGCGGCGAACTCGACGAGCAGATCGGTCTCGCCGGTGTGAAAATGCAGGTTGCGAAGTTGCAGGCAACCGCTCAGCTAGCGCGGATCCGGGCCGAAAAAGGAATGGCGAGCGGATCCCGCGGCCAACATCTGGCATTCACCGGCCCGCCGGGTACCGGTAAGACCACCGTTGCCCGCGTGGTGGCAAAAATTTACTGTGGCTTAGGAATTCTCAAGACCGATAAGCTGATCGAAGCCAAACGTTCCGATTTCGTCGGTCAGCATTTGGGCAGTACCGCGATCAAGACGAACAAGTTGATCGATAGCGCTATGGACGGCGTGCTGTTCATCGACGAGGCCTACACGCTGATTCAAACCGGCCTGTCCGGCGGTGACGCGTTCGGTCGCGAAGCCGTCGATACGCTGCTCGCGCGAATGGAGAACGACCGCGATCGCCTGGTGGTGATCATCGCCGGATACGACGGCGAGATCGACCGATTCCTGGCCTCCAACGACGGTCTGGCGTCCCGCTTCGCCAAGCGGGTGAAGTTCGATTCCTACTCGCCGGAGGAGCTCGGCGAAATCGGCCGTTTCATTGCGCGGAAACGGGATTCGGAACTGGCCGACGACGCGCAGGCGCTGCTGGTCGCCGCCTGCGGTGAGCTCTACCGCAAGGAGGCAACGGATCAGAGCGGTGAGATCCGGCGCGGCATCGACATGGCAGGCAACGGCCGGTTCATCCGCAACGTGATCGAGGCGGCCGAGGAGGAGCGCGAGTTCCGGCTGGCCAATGACATCAACCTGGATCTGAGCGCCGTGGACGAATCGGTGTTGATGCGGATCGAGGCGGAAGATATGCAGAACGCGCTGGACAACGTGCTGTCCACGCTGCGCTGATATCCGGACACAGCAGTACGGCCGTGAGTTCTCGGAGCGTACTGCTGTGCGGAGCAGGTCAATTGGTGGTCGGCAGGATGTCGTAGCTGACGAGCGCTTCCTCGCGCGAGAGCGTCGGCCCCGGCACCAGCTGGCTGATGATCGGCCACGGTGCGGGCCGCGGTTTGTCGGCCAGGCCGAGCAGGGTGGCCGTGTCCTGATCCGGGATGCCGTAGCGAATCCCGTTGTCGGAGATGTAGAACAGGCTGCCCATGCGGACGCTGTCCGGTGACATGCCGGTCGTCTGGAGGTACTCCCCCGAGTTCGGCGGGATGTAGGCATGGTCGATGCGGTCGCCGGTGCCGTCGCCGCTGGCCAGATCCACCACCTTGGCCGACTTCGGCAGCGGCAGTTCACGTCCGGCGAGCAGCGTGATCGTGGCGGCCGGATCGGAGGCCTTCTTGGCCCACTGTATGCAGCTGACCTTGTTCTCCTCGGGAGTGAGGATGGTCGGCACCGGGCCAGGGAACTGGTCCACCGGTAGCGGGCTCACCACGGGCACGCCCACCACCCGGTCCGGCGGCACCGAGATGATCTCGTTCATCTCCTGGGAGTTCGCGTTGCGGATCACCTCGGCGGCGAACGGCGTCAGCCGCTGCACGCCGTCGGCGAGCACCACGTACAGCTCTTCGGAGTCGACCCGCTGCACGCGGATCACGCCGCCGATCGGCACGCCCTGCAAGCGACCGGGGCCGGGTTCGCCGAGCCGATCGATCTTCGGCGGGACGATCGCGGGGACCTGGGTGGCGGAATTGAGCATGCCCGCGCTGACCGGACGCGGGTTGTACTGCCGCATGCCAAGCGAGCGCGAGATCACCGAATCGTTCGGATCCACTTCGGCGCGTTTGCCGTCCCACATCAGGAAGGTTTTGCCGCCGCGAGTCACCAGCAGCGCCTCGTTGTCGCGCAGCGGGCGGCCGGTGTTCGGCTCGCTCGAGTCGAGCGCGCCCGCGATGACCGTGGACTTGGCGCCGGCGGAGCGGGCGGCGCTGCCTGCCGCGGACAGTTCCACCGCATCGCACAGGCTCCAGACGGAGTCCGGCGAGGCCGCGCCGGGCAGGGTGGCCGGAACGCCGGGAATGCCCACCATCGGGCCGCGCGGCATCGTCAGCTTGGATTCCTTGACGGAGGTGGGTTTTTCGTTGCTGGCGACGATCAGACGGGCGGAAGCCAGGTTCAGCGCCGGATGCAGCGTGCCGTCGACGATCACGTAGAGCGCGCCGGTCTCCTTGCCCATCACGATGGTCGCGTCGCCGATCGCGCCGACCGGGCGCAGGAACGCCAGAATCGCCGCACCGGCGACCACCAGGATGCCGAGCACCGCGCCGACCACCAGCGAGCGGAACTGCGAGCGCATCGGATCGTGCAGCATCCGGACATCGCGCCGGATCAGCGCGTGCTCGTACCGTTTCAGCAGAAACCGGTAACCGTTGACTTGCGCCTTCGTAGTCAACTGTGCGGGCACGAAACGCCTCCGAACTGACGCGGGTACAACGGACCGAGTATTTCACCCGGCACGAGCTTTACAGTACCTACCCGCCCCGCCGGCTACGCAAGCTTCGCCGGCTGCCATCCCCCAGTACCTACCCGCCCCGCCCGCTACGCAAGCTTCGCCGGCTGCCATCCCCCAGTACCTACCCACCCCGCCCGCTACGCAAGCTTCGCCGGCTGCCATCCCCGGTAGCGAAGCCGAACGAGTTCGGTCCATTATGTCCGCATGGGTTCCACCACAGCCGGCGGCGAAAATCGCGACGCCGCGCCGCAGAGTTCACCTGCCCCGTCGGCCGAACCTGCGCCCACTCCCCTGCGCTCACCGTACTTCTGGCTGTTCCGAATTCTGCCGCTGCGCTGGGTGATTCCGGTGGCCCTCGTCGCGGTCGCGGCCTCGCTGGTGGCGGTGATCTTCGATGCCTCGGTGTGGATCGCGGCCGGAGTATGCGTCGGTGTGCTCCTGCTCGGCCTGACGCCACTGCCGCGCCGCAAGTCGCTGGCAGGCTGGCTGGACGAGGAAATCACCTTCCGTTGGCGAGCGTTCCGCAATCGTTCCGCAACCGTCAATCAGGCGCCGTTCGACGTACCGCTGCCCGAGGGCGGCACCTATGGAATGCGCTGGGACGGCTCCCGATTGCTCATCATGCTGCGCGTGGAGGCGCATCCGCGCACGGTGACGTTGCTGAGCCCGCGGTCGCTGATCTCCGACGACATGATGCCGCTGCCAGAGATCGCGCACTGCCTCGACCAGTTCGACATCGAACTGGCCTCCATCGATGTCATCAGCACCGGCGCGCGCACCGCAGGGCCCGGCCGGATCTCGCACCTCTACGAACAGATCCTCGGCCCGCTGCCCGCGGTGGCGCACCGCACGGTGTGGGTGGTGCTGCGACTGGACCCGCTGGCCAACGCGGCCGCGGTGGCGCGGCGCGGCGGCGGCGCGACCGGCACACTGCGCTCGGCCATCGTCGCGACCCGCCGCGTGGCGAATCGGCTTGCCGCCCAGGGTATCTCCACGGCGGTACTGTCGGCCGCCGAGATCACCGCGGCGGTCAACCAGCTCACCCGGCACACGCCGCTGGAGGAGTTCACCGAGACCGCGCACAGCGTGGAACGCGATGGCATCCACTACACCACCTACGGGATGGCGCCGGAGGCGCTGGGGCCGCGCGGCTTCGCGGCGGTGTGGTCGACGCCGACGCTGGCGACCACCGTCACCATGCGTCTTCAACGCGCCGCGGCACAGGCACCGCGCGACCAGGCCGCCACACCCGGTGCCGCGGGCATCGAAGTGACCGCGGTAGTGCGCTTCGACACCCCGGACAAGCCCGCCGTGGTAAAGGCGGAGGGCCTGGTTCCCTTGCCTGGCAAGCAGTTCCGCGCCCTGCTGTACACGCTGCCGATCGCCCAGCGCGGCCGCCCATTCTCCCCGGAAACCTATCTGGGCAAGCCGGATTCGCTGCTCACACTGCCGATGCCGATCGCAGGCTGCGGGCAGCTGATCGGCGCCGACACCTCCGGACAGGGCGTGGCCCTGCCACTGGTCGGGCACCAGGTGCGGCGCGTGGAGGTGATCGGATCGCTGCTGGTCGCCCAGCAGATGATCCTGCGCTCCATCGCGCTCGGCGCCTCGGTCGTGGTGCACACCAACCGTCACGACGCGTGGCGGCAGATGGCGGCCGACGTGGGTGTGCCCCAGTCCCTGACCATCGCGGCCTGGTCCGCGGCCGGGCAGCAGGCGAGCGCGCACCGCTCCGCCAATGTGATCGTCTACGACGGCATTCAGCCGACGGGGCACCACTCCGACGCCACCACCGTGCTGCTCCGCAATGCCCCGGCGACCATGGAGGACCACTTCGACCCCGACGTCACCCTCGCCGAGGACCCGGAGACCGCCAACCTCGTCACCGTGCGCACGGCAGGTGTGACCACCCGCGTGCACATGGTGGCGACACCGGACGAGATGCAGTACCTGCACACGGCTTTGGCCGCCGCCCGCTAGCCGGAGTACCGGAAAGCCCCGGCCACCCGCGAGGGTGACCGGGGCTTTCTCGTTGCCAACCCGGATCAGAAGGAGTTGTAGACCTTCTTGTCAGCGGCGAACGCGTTGTTGAACGCGCCGTCGATGGCGTTGCGCAGGGCCTGCATCTTGGTGTGGGTGTCGTTGAGCTCCTCGAGCAGGGAGTTGGCCTTCACGGTGAAGGACTCCAGCGCCTCGCTCTCTTCCCAACCCTTGGTGACCAGCTTGTCCTTGGCGGCGACGAAGGCGTCCTTGTAGCCGTCGAGATCCTTGTAGTACTGGTCCATTTCGCTGATCAGCTGGTCGTGGACCTGTTTGGTGTACTTCATGGCAGTCTCCTTTCGAGTGGTGTGTCAGATCAGGTTGGTCAGGGCGTCCACGTTTTCCGGATCGACGTTGCCGAGGGTCGTATTGCCCTCGGAGATGGTCTGATTCATCTCGTCGATCTTGGTGTTGATACGGGTGGTCTCCTCCTGCCAAGCGGTGGAAGCCTTCTGTCCCGCAACGGCGGCGTCACCCTCCCAGCCCGAGCGGGCCGCGTCGAAGGTTTCCTGCACGGCCGAGATGGTCTTCTTGATGCCCTCGACGGCCTGCATGTATTCGTCGACGACCGCAGCAGCTTCGGCCTCTGTATAACTGGTCTGTCCGGACATTGTTCACCTCATCATGTCGGTGGGTACTTGGTTTTCCGCTGCGCAGGGGCCGCGGTGGTTCGGTCGGTTCGTGAGTTCCGATGCGTTAACTAGGGCATCCACCTTCCTCCGGGCAAGGTTTCGATCAGCGCCGAGATCGCCTGGGCGATCCGGTGATCGGTTCCCGGGGTGAAGGTCGACCAGACCCGCAGGTCCGGCGCAGCGCCGGGGCTGGCGGCGATCCGACCACGCGAGGTGTCGTAAACCGCTACCGCTCCGGACGTTCTGGTGGTGACGCCGTCGTCGTAGGCATAGGCGACGATCTCGGCGTGCGCGTGACAGCTGGACATGGCCAGCCCGAACTCGATGGCATCGCGTTCGGCCACGCCGCGGGCGTAGAAGATATCGGAGTAATCGCTGGATCGCGTTGCCTCGTCGAGCCTTTCGCGCAGTTCGTCGACGGGGGCGCTGATGCTCGGGATTTCGGCGGCGGGTGCGCGGCCCAGCGCTTCGAGTACCGGCCGGGCCAGCGCTTGACCGCCGCCGTCGCACCAGATGGTGCCCACGTCGAAGGTGTCGCCGGTGCGGGTGGCCAGCGCGTGCTGAGCTCCCTTGCGCGCCAGACAGACCTGGCGGATCCCCGACTCCGTGTAGATCCGGGCCGCGAGCTCACGCTCCGGGTTGGCCAGAACGAACAGCGCGTCGGTCAGGTCGGCGTCGACATCGTCGTAGGTGTTGACCAGCCCGGCCGCGCGCAGGTCGGCGATCGCCTGGTCGCGTGCGGCCTGCCAGGCGTCGACCGAATCCTGCTGCGGTCCGACCCCCAGCACCAGCGGCAGGGTCTGCACGCCGATCAGGTCGGACACCGCCAGGAGCCCATCGTTGGTCATCGTCGTCATGCCGCCCCCGGTGCCGTGGCTTTCGGTGCGGGTTCGGCTGCGCCGAGTACCGCTGGGCTAGCGGCGAAACCGGCTTCGACCTCGAACGGCTTGTCCGGCTGCGCGGAGGCGGCGCCGGCCCGCACGGTGCGGTCGTCGTCCTGCATCGCCGCTGCGGGCGCCATCGCGGCCGGGGTGCCCATGCGGCTCGCCGACAACGAATCTCCGGCCACCGGAGCCGTTTCCACGGGCAACGGGGTCGGTTCGGCGGTCGCGGAGGCGGCCACGGCCTGCGTGGTGAACGCCGTCTTCGCTCGCGGCGGTGGTGTGGCCCGGGCGAACGCCGCGGCGAACGAGGTCGGCAAGGCGGTCGTGGGCATGGCCGTGGGACGCACCTCGGACGCGGCCCGCTCGGCTTCCAGAGCGGCACTATTGGCGATGACCGGTGGCCCGGTCTGCGTCCACGGCGCCTCCAGCGGCTTGGTCGCCTCTTCGTAGACGCGCATGACCCGGGCCGCGTTGACCTTGGCCAGATCCTGTTCGGCGTCGATATCGGCGGCCGCGCCAACCAGGGGCGCACCCAACCCGGCGCCGATCGCCTCCACCGCCTTCTTCGCCTCTTCCAAGGCGGCGATCTCGGCGACGTGCGGCATGGCCAGCCTGGCCACCTCGTAGGCCAGCGCCTGCGAGCCGGTCTTGGTGGCGTTCTGGGCCGCGGAACCGGCCGCCTCCAGCAGCCACTCCCGCAGTTTGGTGATCCGGTCCAGGATCTCCGGGCTCGTCTCCGAACGCCACGATTCGCCGATGGCCTTGACGATCTGGTCGTACTCGGGCACGGCCGCGCCGAAACTCACGCCGAGCCGAGTCCATGCCTGGGCCGCTTCGGCCATCGGCGCCGCGCCGCGACCGGTGGTCAGATCCTGGGCGAGTTTCTCCGTTGGCCTGGCTTCCCAGACCACGCCGGTGAAACCAGGAATCGGCGGTTCGACCATATGTCCCCCGCTTCGCGCTAGGCCGACGCCCCGAGACCAGCGGCGTTCTCGGCATCCATACCCACCAGCGACTGCGACTGCGAGCGCAGCGCGGCGGCCAGTTTGCGTAGTTCGAGAACGCCGGCGGTCGCGGCTTCGTCGTAGGAGGCGGCCACACCGCGCAGGGTCTGCGCGGCACGCTGGGAAACTTCGTCCAGCCCAGCGGCTTCCACGGCCAGGGCGGGCGTGTTGGCCTTCAGATCGGCTTCCAGCCGGTCCGCGAGGGCGTCCAGTGCGGTGGCGGACTTGATTGCCCCGGCGCGATCGAATTCCATGACGTCCTCCTATCAGAGGGTGAGTGCCTGGTCCGGCGGTTCGTTGAGTCCATCGGCGTTGGCCGCGCCGACCACCGGCAGCGAGGCGCCTTCGATGTCGCCCACCACCTCGTTACCGTGCGAGGCGGACACCAGCTCGCCGCGCAAGCCGTTCGCGGCGTCCTCCGCGCCGCGGCCCATGCCCGCGGCCATCGGTGACATCGGCATCATGCCGCCCGGTGAGCTGGCCGCCGTGGTGCTGCTGCTGCGGGCCGCCGAACTGGCGCCGGCCTGCATCGCCGAGGCCGGGTTGCCAACGCCGTTCACGCCGGCCGCGCCCAGATTGCCGACCGTGCGGCCACCGGCCCAGGGGCTGAGCTGGCGCGCCGCGGCGGCCACGGCACCGCCGCCACCACCGACACCCCCGCCACCACCACCGGACTTCGCCGCGCTCTTGCCCAGCTCCGCGTGCTCGGCCTTGTCCTTTTCCAGCGCCGGATTGGCGGAGGCCACCGGATTCAATGTCTTGTGCAGCGAGACAGCCGAGTCCATGCCGGACTTCACCGCGCTGGTCAGCGTGGGGATCATCTGCATCAGCATGCTCAGCATCTGCATCTGGTCCATGCCCTTGGGGGCATCGGTGACGGGCACCTTCTGACCCGTGGCCGTCATCTCGGCGCTGTGCACAGTCATTTCGGCGCGCGTCTTCGCCACCGTCGCCGTGGCCTCGGCCATCGTCTCGATGGTGGAGGCGACCAGGAAGGCCTGGCCGCCGGGGGTCGAGAGGAACGGCGCGGAGGCCGCGACCTGTGCCATGTACTTGGCGATGATGGCCGCCATCGTCGCGCCGCCGATGGCGACCGAGGTCGCGGCGGAGGCGACGCCGACCGACTCCTGCGCTGCCTGGGCGGCGATCTTGCCGCCGTCCTTCTGCGCCTCTTTGCCTTTTTCCTCGGCGGCGGCCGCGGCCTGACTCTGCCACAGCTGCATCGCCATCGTGAGCGCCGTGCTGCCCAGCTGCACCACCGTCGAGACGACGCTGGAGACCTGGCTCAGTACCTGGGTCGGGTCGATGACAGGAGCGGCGGCCGGGTCGGCGCCGACTGGTTGCGCAGCCGGATCGCCGGTGGCCGCGGGCGCGGCGGCCGGTGCGGGCGCGGGGAACTGGCCGGTGCCGAAGGTGGCGGCCAGATCGGTAAGCGGCTTGGCCAACAGGGACAGGTCGATCACCGGTAGCGGCGGCAGGCCGGGAATCGGTGGCATCAGCGGAATTTCGGGCAGCTGCGGCAGGCCCATGTCCGCGAGGACACTGTTCACCGGCCGGTCCAACATCGGACCCACCGCGCTCTGGCGCAGCATGTCCAATACCGACTGATCGACCAGCTCCGACATCAGGCTCGACCGACCGTATCGATATCGGAGCCCGAGAGCCCGTCCGTCACTTGGTATTCGGCGGCGGCCTGCTGGCAGGTCAGCGCCGTCATGCCGTGCACGTAGGCCAGCTCGGCGACCGAGGTGAGGTGATTGGCCTGCGCCACCGCGAAGGAGGCGAGGAAATCCTGACCGATCAAACCGAACACCGGGATGGCCGCCGCCATGGTGGCCGCCTGGTTCACCGAGCCGGCGCTCGCCACGCTGGCGGCACACGCCGCAGCGGTGTCCGCGTAGGCCCGAATCGCGTCAGGTTCGGCGACCACATGGGGCCAGGGATTGATGTCAAAACCGTGAGGCATCGGAAACACCCTCTGCGCGAATATGATTGGAACGACCAGTCCGAATATACCGGATCACAGGATGAGTCACGCAGTAAACATTCGGGTGGAAAATCTTAAGGGAGAGTAAATCTTTGGTGCCGCATCATGCCTGAGCTGCGGACTCTTCATTGAACTCGGTGATGAGTTCACCCATCCTGGCCATGGCTTTGGCCGCCGCGCGATGGGCCGTGGAAACCACCGCCTGCTCGAATTCACCGGGTGACATTCGCGACACCGCACTGGTGAATCGCAAGTCCCGCAAGGCTCCGCTGCCGTCGACCTCGACAGTGACCGCACCGTACTCCGACGACTCCTGCTCGCGCACCTTCGCCATCTCGTCGCCGAGATCGCGCAACCGATTGAGCGCCCGCTGCGCCCGCGCCTCGATCTCGTCCATCACCGGGTTGGTACTCATGCCTCCGCCTCGCTGACGCTCGGCTCCGGCATGCGTACCGCACACTGGCACATGATTCGCTCTCTGCGTTCGCTCATGCCTCCGCCTCGCTGACGCTCGGCTCCGGCATGCGTACCGCACACTGGCACACGATTCGCTCTCTGCGTTCGCTCATGTCAAGCTTCCCTCAACCAGCTCTGCGGCTCTTCGTCGTACTCTTCTTCCTCGACCCACTCCTGCGCCGCGACATCCTCCGGCTTCGGCAACCCGGTCAGCGCGAGCTGCTGGTTGGTCAACCCCGCCGCCTGCAACTCCTCCCGCCGCGCCAGCCCGGCCCGGTTCGCCGCCTGACGGCACAACCGCATGATCTGATTCGCCAGCTCGGCCGGATTCCGCCGCAGCTCATCCGTTTCAACCGAAATAGCCAGCGGCAAGCCCTGTTCGGTGGTGCGCACCGAAATCGTGCCGCTGATATTCGCCGCTGTGGACATCGCATCAACCCCTCATCGCCTGTTGCTCAGTGTATGTCCCAATCTCAGAGGTTCATCCGCTCGTCCTCGACCGCCCGGATCACCTCGGCGACCGCGACATCGATCACGCCGGTAAGTCGTATGCGCCCTGCGACATTCGCTCGTCTTTGATGGCTCGGACGACCGTCGCGATCTCGGTATTGATCATGGTGACGAACCGAGCCGCGTCGGCCGCTTGAGCGATCGGTGGCGAGGACGGTGCGATCACGTACCGTCCGTCGTCGGGCAGGTCACGCCATTCGAGCACACGCTGGATCTGTCCGCGAGGGCCGAAGATCGACCTGCCTTGGAAAACCTCGATCGTGCCCTGCATCGTCGCGACCGTGCTCTCGAACTTCGCGGCAGCGGTCGATGCCGAGCTGGACCCGCCGTAGGGGTCGTCCCACAGGCCGGAAGTCCCGGCACTGTGGTCCATCTCCTGGTCATTGGGCATCGGCAGTTTGATACTGCCGTTCTTCCCGGCGTCGACCTTCGGCAGTTCCTCGACCACCAAGCGCGCCAACGCGAGCGGATCACATTCGGTCACCGTGTAACCGCCCGCGTGCTCGAAGGTCCGGCCGGGCAACTGCTTCACCACGTATCCGCGTTCCTCCCGGCGCACCGCGAGCAGCCGGATGCGGCCGTCGATGCGCCGGTGGTCACTCGGGTCGAAGGCACGAACAATCAAGCCGAGATCCGGACTCAGCACATCTTCGGCCATCCGATCGCGGACCAGATCCTCTGTGCCACGCCAACTCTCGCGGACCCGGCGCAATTCCCGGACATAGGCTTCATGGCTGGGCAGGTCGCTGATGAAGGTAAAAGGTTGCGGCAGGTTGGCGCCCTTGATCCGCGACCACAAAGCCATGAACTCGTGATCGGTGAATTTCCAAGTGCGGCTCACTGTTCGACCACCGGCCTGACCACCTTCGGCGCCTCACCGAGCAGTTCGTCCAGGTGCTGGTCGGATTCGAGGTAGGCAGGACGCTTGTAGTTCTGCTGGCCCTGGCCCGCGCCCTGACCCGCGGCACCGGCGGGGCCGGGAGAACCGGGCGTCGCCTGCGCGGCTGCCCCGGCCCGGCCGATCCCGCCGAGACCGGTTCCGGCGGATGTCACCGTCGTGGCGGCGCCCGCGCGGGGGAACAGCTTCGCGGCTTCGGTCAGACCCAATCCCTTTGCCAGGGAGCCGGGGCCAGGCCCGGGGCCACCGAGTTTCGACGCCAAGTCGCCCACCTTCGGCATGCCGTTGGTCAACGCGTTCTGCGCGGCTTGCTGCGCGGCCGCCAGCGCCTCGCTCGCACCCTTCTGGCCGCCCTGGAGGGCTTCCTGCACAGCCTGCTGCGCGGCCTGTAGACCTTGCTGGGCGGCCTGCTGTGCCGCCGACGCGCCTTCCCTCGCAGCGGCTTGCGCCCGCTGCTGCTGCTGGTCGGCCTCTTGCCGCGCGGCCGCGTCCTTGGCGCGCTGCTCGGCCTCGGCCTGCCGACGATCGTTCTCGGCCCGCTGCGTCTTCTCGTAGGCCTCTTGTTCCTTCGCGCGCCGGGCCGCGTCCCTGCGCTGTTGCTCAGCGAACTCGGCGGCCTTCTTCTGCTCCTCCTCGGCGCGCTCCGTCGCTTTCGCCTGCGCCTTCTTCTGTTCCGCTGTCAGGCCGGGACCGGGACCAGGGCCTGCCTTGAGTTTCGCCGGACCAGGGCCAGGACCGATACCGGGACCGGGACCGGGACCACCGAGCTTCTGCTCGTTCTCGTCGACCTTGCCGTCGCGGTTGAGATCCTTGGGATCGAAGTCCTTTTCGTCGACCTTGCCGTCCTGGTTCTTGTCCCTGGGGTCGAAATCGCCTTTGTCGACCTTGCCGTCTCTATTGGTGTCCTTCGGATCGAACTGGACCGGCTCCACCCCATTGAAAGCTGTCGTCGGCGGGCTGAGCGTAGGGATCTTGTCGGCGGTGAAGTCGACACCGCGGATATAGGTCTCTTGGAAAAGACTCTGCCGGTCCGACAACCAATAGGAATCGTCCAGTTCTTCCTTCGGTTGATCAGGCGCCCAGTATTCGGTATCCACCAGGAAGCCCGCGACATATCCGAGAATCGACTGGGTTTGCTTCGCACTCTGCGCCAGCGGCTCGATGGACCGGCCGTAGGCCGAGAGCGCGGCCTGCATCGCCGTGGCGCCGGCCCCCTCCCATTTCGACTGGCCGTTGACCGCGCTCTCCACCTTGTTGCCGAAAGCGGTCTTCTGCGTGTTGAGAGTGTCGCCGATGGCGCCCCAATTCGCGGCGGCATCGACCACATCCGTCCAAGGCTTGTACCGTTCCAGGTACTTCCCGTTCTGGTAGAGCGCGTCCCAGCCCGGCGCCGGCTCGGCGTTTATCGCGGTCTTCTCGTATCCGGCAGCCTTGAGATCCGGTTGTTCTCGATCGCCTTTGACCTTGTAGGGGTTGTCTTTGGCGGGGGGTACCCAGTCGTCGTATCTCTTATTGCCGTGCTCGTCTTTTCCGTTTCTAGTCTTTTCGAACTTGCCATCCCCCCACAGGTCGGTATCCAATTGATCCGTTGGTTTCGGGATGTTGCGCTTCGAGTAGTCCCCCATCGGCGTGCTCTTGGTCGTGGAGCTGATCGTGTCCAACTGCCGACGCAGCTCTTCCTCGTTGGTGCTCTCGGCGTTAACCATGTTCTTGCCCGCAGCGACTACTGTGTCGAGCATGTCGTCGAGAACTCTGGTGTGCGCGTCCAGAATCCGATACATCTCGACACCCTGCTGAGCGAACTTGCTGGCGAGGGCATTGCCGGAATGCAGTCCGACGGCTACTTCGGCGAAGTTCGGCAGCCATTGGATGAGTTCCGTGGTACGGCGCAACGCCCGGAATTCCTCGCGCAGGTCCGAGATCGCCTGACCCAGTTGGACCGCGGATTGCGGGTCGAACTTGAGCCACTCCTTGTCACCGGACACACGGTTCTTCAGATCACCCCAGTGACCGGGCACCTTCAGCTCAGGGATCGGGGGCTTCGTGGTGCCGCCATCGTCGTCTCTGGGTGGCATACTCGTACTCCTCGACTATCTCCGAAACTCCGGGACTGTCACGTGCGCCCGTGTGCCGTCTTACGTCCATCTTGTCACGGAATCACTGTCCGAACATCTACGGACGACCCGTAAGCCTCAGCAGCGCAAGAGGTCCGAACGTTCGGACATTATCGCTCGTTCGTTGCTATCCGAACATGGTGGCCGCCAAGGAAAGTCCTAAGAAACGGTTAGGAAATATGCGGGTAGTGGATGCGGTCGTCGTCGGACAACTCGGTGATGCGGAGTTCGCCCGCTCCCCCGCAGATCGGGCACACCCGTGACCCCTGACAGGTGCGGCAACGGTGGCGGCCGGTGGCTGTGGGCGCCTTGGTCCAGCCGGTGCCGTGGCAGGTGGGGCACAGGCCCTGGCCGTCGCATTCGTAGCAGAGGACGGCGCCCTCGCTGACGGTGTCCGGGGTGACGGCCGGGGCGGGGCGGGCGGCAGGCGGATCCGGTTGGTGGAGCTGAATGTCGGGTGTTTCGCCGAGCAGGACGATGCCGCCGTAGCCGTCCTCGATGCGGGCTTGCAGACAGTAGCCCTCGCGATCGCCGCGGACGACGACAACCGTCGGCGCCTGCGGATCACGATGCACCTGGACGGCCCAGCCTGCGGTGTGCAGCACCTGAGCCGCGCGGTCGGCGCGGGACGGATCCGGCGGGCCGGACAGGTTGGCGAGGGCCTCGAATCGGTGGCGGGGCGGATCGGCCCAGTCCACCTGGCTGGGATGCTTCGGGATGACCACGTACGGCGCCGACCCGGGCACGAGCTGGGCGGCGAACCAGCGCATCTGGTCGCGGAGGAACTCGGCGGAGCGGTTCAGCCACTCGCGCACGCCCTCGATCTCCGCCATTACCGCGCACCACCTTCGAGATCAGCCGTTGCCGGACGGTAACCGGCGGGCTTATACACGATCACCATACGGTCGGTGGGCTGCGGCGGCGAGTATCTGGCCATGGCGTCCTGGTTGAGCACATTGCTGGCGCCGGTGTCGATGGTGAACAGGTATTCGTCGCTGCCGTCCCCCTCGAACTCGGTGTGCTCGATCACCTCGAAGGCGGCCGCGAGCGAGGGCGGCAGCACACGGCTGATGGCGAGCATGAGCTTGTCGCCCTGGATATGCCCGCGGTCGCCGGGTTCGCCACCCTCCACCAGTTCCGACTTCATATCCCACTGGATCTCGATGTGCGCGCCGGGCACCAGAGTGTGCGGCAATTGCCGGGCCAGGGTGTCGTAGTCGGTGTCGCCGTAGTGGGCGCTGACATTGTTGATGTAGTAGCGCGCCACGCCACCGTTGCCGCCGACATTGAGCACCGCGCCGTGCAGCAGGAAGTCGGCCCACACCATGAGCGAACCGGGGCGGGTCAGCGGACCGGCGTCGAGGATGCCGAGGTTGCGGCGGCGCTGGCCGGCGTCGGCGTAATCCATGGGCAGTTCGGTTTGCAGGATGAGGCCGCGACCGGCGGTGTCCTGCGCCGGCGTCAATTCGACCGCGAACCCTCCGCGACCGACACCCACGTCCACGGTGTGGCCGCCCTCGACCGCCGCGGGCACCGACGGACGCGGCACGAACCGCACGGGATGGCTCTGCTGAGCGGGCAGTCGATACTGCGCGCGCGGACGCGAGAGCACGTCGGCCGAGGAGCGGCCGTTGGCCTCGTCATGGATCACCACGACGTATTCGACGTCGAGGCCGGCCATTTCGGCGCCGCGGTTGGCCCGGTCCATCGCGTGGAAGAACTCGAGCATGGTCATGGTCTGCCCGCCCGGCTGGGTAGCGGTGGTTGGGAAGTACACCTGACCGGTGGACCGATCGAGCAGGCCGCCGACCCGGTCGGGCATCTGGGTATAGGCGCGGGCCGCCTGCCGCATCCGTTCGAAATCGATGAACTGGTTGATCTGCTGCATGTGGCCCGGGGTGTTCTGCACCTCGGTGATCGCGGCCTCCAGCGCGGACCGCCGCCACTCCGGGGGCATCGGATCGTTGAAGGCGCGTTTGATCGGAGCCAGGGCGGCGACCAGGTCGTCGGCGCTGAACAGTTCCGCCGCCTCGAGCTGTTTGCGGATGGCGCTGACGTCACGGTTGGCGAAGATCGGTTCGAACAGGCGGCGGCACTGCTCCTCGCGCATCCGGGCATTGAGCGAAAGACCTTCTGCCATCAGTACTTCGGACGCGTGCTCGCCGGTCAGGAAGCGGGACAGCTGGCCGAGGTGGGTGAGCGCGGCCTGCTGGAACGCCGGGTCGGTCAGTGTCTTCCCGAAGACGGGCCGATGGGCGACGGCGCCCCCGTATTCCAGCCCGATCCGGCGCGAGAGCTCCGGATCGTGGGCGGCCAGCGCTTCCGCCGCCGGACCGACCGGGTCCACGTCCATGCCCAGGTGCGCGATCAGGTCGTCGAAGTCCGCCCGGATCTCGGGGGTCAGCTTGCTACGGGCGGGGTCGAAGATCGACTGATCGAGCTGTGTGGCGAGCACTTTCAATTCCGCGAAGCGCGGACCGGGGTGCTGGAATTCGGGGTCTGTCAGCTGCCGGATCCGGGTGAGCATGTGCGCGACGGCACGGGGCACGTCCCGGGTGCGCAATCGGTCGGACAGGATGATGTCGAACGCGGCACCGTCGGGACGCAGCTGGAAGCTTCCGACCTCGTCGCCGATGGCGGTGTCGACCTGCACGTGAACGGTGCGGCCGTCGGGCAGCATGAAGTGGCCGTCGCGATGCCAGTCGGTCTCGGGGGGCGTGATCGCGCGGAGCATGTTCTGCACCGCTTGCCTGGCCACCTTGGTGGTCAGCACGCCGTCGTCGGCGGTGCGACCGTTGCCGTCGAAGCTGCCTACGCCGTCGATGATTTCGCCGAAGCCGTCTGGTAGGACGGCCGTCTGCGGTTGCGACGGCTCCAGGTACTCCGGCCTTTCGGTGTCCGGTTCGGGCTCGAGATACTCCGGTCCCTCGAGCTCCCCGCTCGGCACGACCGCTGCCGGCAACGACGGGTCCGCACCGAGGTACTCCGGTCCCTCGACCCCCCGGCCCGGCACGACCGCTGCGGGCAACGACGGGTCCGCACCGAGATATTCCGGGCCCTCGGTACTCGGCGCGTTGGGCAGGATCTGAGTCGGCGGCGCCGGATTCGAGCCGCCGAGACTCGATTCGCTCGACTCGGTGGACGGGCCGGATGCCTGCTGAGTAGAGGTTCCGGGCTCGACGGTGCCCGGCAGCCCGACACCGGGCATGGTTTGCGCCTGGTCGAACTGCTCGGCGGGGGCGACGCTGGTGTCGATCATGGTTGGCGCGTGCGGCGCCGGGGGCGTGGCCGGGGTGGGAATCGCGGTGATCGTCTCGGCGCTCGCCACCAGCTCCGCGGCCGGGTCGATGCCGAGCTTGTGTGCGATCCTGGCCACATAGGTGGCCACGGTGTGCTCGGAAATCCCCAGCTCCGCCGCGATTTCGGCGTTCGACCGACCGGCGAGGCGCCGGGTGCGCACCTCGGTTTCGCGGGGACTCAAACCGCCGTGCCCTGCACCGGACGACGGCCGGAGGGCGACATCGGCATCCATCGGCAGGATGTCCGCCCGCAACGCCGTCGCCACCATGCCCGCCCGGCTGTTGATACCCAGAATGCGGCCGATCCGGACCAGGTGGTTCTTCACCACGGACTCAGTGGCGTCCAGAGCCAGCCCGATCTCTTTGTTCGACCAGCCGTCGGCGGCCAGCGCCAGCACCTCGAGCTGGATGGCATCCAGCGCGTCCGGCCCCAGCCCGCCTTCGATCTTCGCGGCGACATCCGGCTCGGAGAACGGCACCAGGCCTCGGCGCACGCCGATGGCCGCCAGCGCGGCCCGATCGCCGGTGCCGAGCTTGTTGGCTATGCCGGTCAGGTGGGTGTGCACGGTGGCGTCGGCCATCGACAGCCGCTGCGCGATCTGCTTGTTGGTCAGGCCCTCGGCCACCAGCTCCAGCACTTCGGTTTCCCTGGCGGTGAGGTCGGTGTGGGTGATCAGCTGATCCGGGTGGGCCGCCTGGTCGGCGGCGTGCTCGGCGCTCGGCAGCAGCGCTTTTCCACCGGCGCCGTATGCGATTGCGGAGAGCTTGCGAGAGCCGGGTGTCACGGTGCCTGGCACGTACTCGTGCCACGCGCCGTTGTCGACATTGGGATCGCTGACCATGACCTTGCCGTGGTCCAGCCGCATCATGGACAGGTGCGCGACCTCCATGTCGCCGATCGAGTACTCCTCGACCAGCAGCATCGCGGTCGCCGGATCGTCGGAGTCGGTCAGCCGGGCGGCGGCCGCGTCCCTGGAATCGATCTGCCGCATCCGGCCGTGCGCGTAGTTCTCCTCCACCTCGAGCGGTGTCCGGCCGGACAGCTTCGACTCGGCGGGGACGGTGACATCGAGCCCGGCCTCGTCGGCGGTGCGCATGGTCTGGCGGACGCAATCCTCGGCCACGGCTTCCGGCCCCGGTTGTGGCGCAACCGGTTGCGGACTGGTGAACGCCGAGCCGCCGTCGACGCTGTCCGAGGCCGTACGGGGCCCGCTATCCAATGGCTGCGCCGACGGCGGCCGGCTGCCTGGGCCGCTCGACTCCCGCCCGAGAACACGATCGGTGAAACGCCGCAGCAGGCCCTTCTTCGGCGCCGCGTCCTCGGATTGCGTTGCGCGGCTGTCGGTCTGGGACCGCGGCTCTACGGCTGCCCCGGACTCGACCGTGTTGTCCACGGCCGACGCAGGCGAAGGAGTGCGCGCGGCGATCAGCGACGGCGGGACCAGCGGCGCGATCCGGGCCGACCCATCCTGGAGCAACTGGGCGAGGTACTCGGTGAGCTGTAGCGGGCTGGTCCCGGGCAAGCCCTGGAACCACAGGGACAGCACATCCGCCGGATGACCGGAATGGGTCGGCGGCGCGACCCGCCAGCCGCCCGCGCCATCGGCTTGCAGCCGGACCTCGAAGTGCGCGGCCGGGATCGGCAGCACCTTCTCGACAACCTTGCCCGCGGGACGGGCGGATTCGCTGTGATCGCGGATCGGGAGCGGAATCTGTCGAGTGACCAGCTGGTGGGCGACCGCGGCCGGATGCGGTTCGGTGATCGACGGATCCGCTTGCACCATACGGAAACCCACGTGCTCGTAGCCGTGTGCCAGCGTGCCGGTTCCGTCGTCACGGGCGACGACGTAGGCCTCGGGCCCGAGCAGCTCGAGCCACTGCTGGATGGAGAGATCGAAGGTGAACGACGGATCCAGCTCGGCCCGCAGCCGGTAACGCAGATAGCGATTCAACATCTGCGGCGCGACCTCGTCGTACCCCGGCGCGCGGAACATGCCTTCGGCCTCGTTCGGCAGCATCTCCGCCACCACGACCTCGCCGTCGGGTCCGAGGCTGACCGACAGGTATTCGAGCTCGTGCGAGCCCCGCCATAGCACGCCATCCCAGTCCGGGTGCTCCAGCTCCAGGTCGCGCAGCAGGTCGACGTGCTCCCCTGGTTCAGCGAGGACCAGCAGGCGCGCCTTGTCACTGCCCGGATGCGGCGGGAGCAGCGCGAGCCGGTCCGCGAGCGGGCCCGCGTCCACTGCCCTTTGCGCGCCGGGGTTTTCGGCCAGCACGCGAGCCATTTCCCGGCCGAAGACCGCGGCGTCGATCCCCTGCGCGGCCGTCTCCAGCTCGACGGCGATGGCCGCTTCGATCGCGGCATCCAGTGCGTCGAGCGTGAGGTGTGTGCCCGGAGTCTCCTCGGTATCCCACGGCAGCCGTCGGTTCAGGTCCTCGCTGGCGAAGCGGGCCAGGTCCAACGCGATCTGCGCATCCGCCAGACCGGTTTCGACCAAATACGCCTTCATCGCCGCGAGTCGCCGCGCGGTGGTGTCCTCGGCGGCCAGATACACCTGCTCGGCAGGACCGCGCGGTACGAACACGCCCTCGGCGCGCTGCCGCATCAGCTCTTCGACAGCCTCGACGAAGCGGGCGGCCTGCTTGTCCAGCTGGGCGTCCGTGAGCTCCGCGGCAGCTTCGCGCTCCGCGACAGCCTCGGAGGCAGCCGCGACGGACGGAATGCCGTGTGCGCGGTCCCATTCCGAGCCGAAGTATTCCGTCAGATCGATGCCGTCGATCATCGGGCCGTTCGCGGCCAGCTGCTCACGGATCGTGCGGGCCGCGAACCGGTAGGCCACCGCGCGCGTCGCCGCTCTCGGCACCTGGCTGTCGTCGCGGAGATTCGAGTAGTCCGACTCCACCGTGTAGACGTTGCGCAGCACATTCTCGGCTCGGTCGTAGGCGGCGTTGAAGGCTTGCGCCAGTGGACTACTGGTGTAGCGCCCGTACCCGCTCAACTCGCGCCGGTGCTGGAAACGGCGGGCTTCGGCTTCGGCGCGCAGATCTTGCATCGCCGCCACATAGTCGTCGCGGCTCTCGGTCAGCAGAACCAGTGGGTCACCGCCGGCCGAACGCGCCGCATCCGCCAGGTAGGCGGCGATTACCAACTGGTCACCGTTGGATATCGCCCCGCGGCCGAAGGGCAGCACGAGAGTATTGGTGGTGGCGTCATAGCCCGCTTCGCGCGCCAAGTTCTCGCGATTCATGGACGATCCGGTCGATCCGGTCGACTCGAAACCGAACCGGATCCGGACATTCAGGCGCTCCAGCGTCCGCATTGCCCACCGGCCGGTCTCCGTTGCCTGCAATTCGGCCCGGACGATGCTCATTTCGCTGTTCGCCGTCTGATCCAGCGACGGCAGCATCGACCGATGGGCGATATCCAGGTCGTCCGCCGGAACCTCGACCCGGTTGTCCGGGCGTCCGTTGATGGCGGCTATCCCGTTCTCGATCCCCGCGTAACGCGCCCGCGCCCGCTGCCACAGCTCGGTGAGTTCGACCAGAGCACCAACCTGCTGCCGGGAATGCGCGGCCCACATGTAGATCTCGGCGCCCCGGAAGTGGTCGTACATGGCGTCGAGCACGGAGCGCAGCCGCGCCACCCGGTCGGTGGTGTCGGGCATCGCGTCGACGCGGGCGGGCGTCATCGCGCTCATCTGGCTCTGGACCCGATCCAAGGCGGTCTCGAGAGCCTCGATCTCCCGCTGCACCGCCGCACCTTCGCGCATCAGACGCTGCCGGGCCCGCACCTGCTCCACCGACAGGTCGAGGCCGCGGCTCATGCCCTGCCTGCTCTGCCACTGCCCCTCGAGGGTTTCGCGCAGATCCGTTGCCCTGAACTCCGCGCTCTCCAGCAGGGCGTCGACTCCGGCCACCCGCCGCACCCGGCTCGCCAGCGCGTCGTCGGTGCCCGGGGCAACCGGAGCCTCCGCGTAGGCGGCGAGGTAACGGGCGAACAGGCCACGCCGGAACGCCAGATCGGCCGGGTCGGCGCCGGACAGATCGGTCCGGGCGAAACCGGCTTCCTGGATCTGCAAATCGAACTCGGCCTGCCAGGCGATCGCCGTGGCTTCCGCGCGCAGCCACGGCCGCACGAACGCGTCCCGATCCATATCGCGGATCAGCATCGGCTCGGTCTCCACCGCGTCGGCGGCGACAGCTTGCATCCGCGCCGCGTGCGCGAGCACCTCCTCGGCCACTGCGATCAAACCGCGTCCGGTGGTGCCGATCGTGATCGCGCGGACCCGGCCGTGGAAATGATCCCGGTCGCCGAACTGCACGTGGGCCTCGGCGTTGTGCAGGACCGCCATGGCTTCCTGGCCGATGGCGGTGCGGAACAACAACTCCCACACCGGGTGGGTGGTGCCGTCGGGTTGACCGGCGACCGGCGGTCCCAGCAACGGGTCCGGCGGTTGCGACCGGAGCTGCACCCGCGTGGTCCGCGGCTCATCCGCGAACGGGTCGTCCGGATCCGGTTGCGCAGGCCCCTGATCCGATGGGCTCTTGCCGATTCGCAGATCGCCGTCCGGCAGCGGGGCGGTGCGGTCGCCGACATTCTGGACGACCTGGCCGTCGCGCCACACGACGGCCTGCGTGCCGGCGGTCTCCGCGCGGGAGCTACCGGTCAGCTCGGCCAGCGAAACAAGGTCGCCCGCGGCGGTCCGGAACCAGGCCAGGCCATCGGCGTCCGGGCTTCCCTCGTAGGTGACGCGCTGTCCGTCGACCTCGAAAACGTTGTCGCCCAGATATTTCACCGTGTAGGCGTGCGCACCGATTCCGGTCTGCTGGTCGGCGGTGTGGCGCTGGTCGAGCACCAAGGCCATCGCCCCCGGCCCCGCCTGGTGGATCAGGCCCTCGACCAGGTTCGCGTGCGCTTCGTGCGCCCCGGCGGTATCGAACCCTTCCGGCCGAGCGCCACGAAGCAGCCCCTGCACGTCCAGCCAGCGCCGCCCGAACGGACTCCGGGTTTCCGGATCCGGCAGCCCCGCGACATCACCCTGATCCGCGACAACTCGGCCGAGCGACCGGTCGACGCAGTCGGCGACCGGCAGCGTCGCGGTGTCCACTTCGGAGGGAACCGGCTGCGTTGCAACGACATCCGGTTCACTGAACCCGTGCGCACTATCGCCGATCTGCCCGGCGGCCGCAGCCGCCGGGTTCCGGACCGGCAGCCCGGACAGACGCGGATCGTGCGCGGCGCCGTCCCAGCCGCGAAGCCCCTTGGCGGCCTGCGTGATGTCCGCACCCGCGAGATTCGGCGCGGCAGTAGCACCGATCGCACCACCAACACCGGCACTATGCGTGGCATCCCAATCAACAGCCGCAGTCGTCGCCGAACCCGCGAGCTTCGACGCAGCAGTGGCACCGATCGCACCACCGATCCCGGCCGTGTGCGCGGCATCCCAATCCACAGCGCTGTCGCCCGTGCGGTGCGGTGCGGTCGTGGCGCCGGACAGGTCCAGGCTGATCGGAGCCACCTTGCCGGTGCCCGTGGCGAGTTTCTCGTCGTAGTGGACGGTGTGGTCGGCTACCGGGGCGAGGGTGGTGGGTGCGTCGGCCGCGGCGGGGTGGTTGGTGAGCACCTCGGCGACAGCGTGCAGGACGCGGGCCGACTCGGGGTTCGGCATCAGGGCGGCGAGGGCTCGCAGGCGTTGCGGGGCAACGATTTCGGCGAGTCGGTCGGCATCGGCCGCCTGGTCGAACGGTGCGCCGTGCGCGTCCCACAGCAGGTGTTCGTGCAGGGTCAGCTCCAGGACACCCGCGTGGTCGCCCTGGTTCGGTACCCGGACGGGCATCAGGATCTGCGCGTGCTCGCCCTGGGGCAACATCAGCTGGAAGGCCCGCCACAGGGTGCGCAGTTCCGCGTCCGCCGCGAGGGCCTGAGGATGGGTCTGTCCCCAGTCGGTCAGCGTCGTGGCGACGATCTGGTTGGCGCCCAGCGGCGGCGCGAGCTCGACAATGCCGTGCGCGTTGTAACCGCGTGCCATGAGCAGCCACTTGAGTGCGTAGGCGGCCTCGGCATAGGCGGCGCGGGCGCGGCTCGGATCGACCGCGGGCTCGGCGGTCACGGGTTCGAGCGTGGCTTCGGCGGTGTTGGGCACCAGCGCCGCGGTGAGAATCGCGTTGCCGCGCACCACGAATCGACCGTGCATCTCGGTCAGCGGCAGGCCGTCTCTACCGGTGGCCTCCACCATCAGCTGCACGTGGAACGTACCGGCCTCGATGTCGAAAGTGACCAGTGAGCCCTGGAAGACGTGGTTCAGGCGCAGACTCCGGTCACCGGTCGCGGTGTACCAGGCCTTGAAGATGCTCTCCTTGACCGAGAACAGCACCTTGTCCCAGGCCACACCGCTGTCCGGCAGACAGTCCAATTGCTCCTGCACCCAGAGCAATTCCTCGACCCGGCCCGTGCCGTACATCATGTGCCGGACGGACCGGTTGTCTTCGGCGTCGATGCCGACTGCCCGGAACTGTTCGGCGTCGGCCACCACCGCGGCGTAGTAGTTGAGCTGGGTGGCCCGGTCGATCATCTTGTTGGTGAGGCTGCCCACGAGCCCCTCCGGGAACACCGGTTCGCCCAACGGGCCCCGCGGAATCTCGACCTCCCCGTGGCCGCGCTCCGCCAGCGCACGCCGGGCGGCGGTGCGCGTATTCGCCTTCTCCCGCACCCAGGACGGCCGCGACGTCTCCTTCAGGAGGACGGCGGCTTCCCCCGGCAGCAGGGTCGCGGTCGGATCGTCGCCGACGATCTCGTAGGTGGACAGCTCGGGCAGCAGCTGACCGACGAGCGAGCCCACGGATTCCCCGTCGACGAGCACACCCGCGACGGGTGCCGGATCCACCGGGCCGGTCTCGTAGGCGTCGGTGACCGCGTCCCGCCCGACCCGCTCGTACAGCGCCTCGGCCACCGCCTCCGGCGAGGAGAGGTCCGTCTCGCGGACCTTCTGTTCGAATTCGTCGCGGTGCATGCCGTCCGGGGTCGCCGAGCCGGAGCCGCCGCCAGTGCCAGGTTCGGGAGTGGCATCGCCCGTTTCCGGTGGCGCGGACGTATCACCCCGCGGCGCAGTGGGATCGGTCGGTCCGGCCGGGTCGGTTCCGGGATCGGGGTCGGTGCCGGGATCCGGGTCGCTGTCGGCCATCGAGCGGATGAACCAGATCGACTTGCCGCGGCCGTTCGCGAGCGGCGCGTAGTCCCAGGCGTCGGTCTGCGTGTGCAGGATCTGGATTCCGCGACCGCGCTCGTCGTATGCCGCGGCGTCCTGCTTCTCGGCTTCGGTCCGCTCGGGCGCCGCCGGTGCTTCGTTGTCGCCGGCTTCGGCGGCGGCCAGCGCGTCCAGATCCAGATTCGCGATGGCGTCCTCATCGAAACCATCCAAGAACGCGTCGAGATCATCACCCTGCAACAGCTCCGGCTTCACATCGCCATCGGCATCCGGGGCCGCCAGCGCCGCCAAATCCAGATTCGCAATGGCGTCCTCGTCCACACCATCCAAGAACGCGTCAAGGTCATCACCCTGCAACAGCTCCGGCTTCACATCGCCATCGGCATCCGCGGCCGCCAGCGCCGCCAAATCCAGATTCGCAATGGCGTCCTCGTCCACACCATCCAAGAACGCGTCAAGGTCATCACCCTGCAACAGCTCCGGTTCGGCGGCCTGCTTCGCGGCGGCCTCCTCCGCCAGGCGGCGCTCCTCCGCCGCCGCCACCCGCTCCTCCATCAGGTTGGCGTTCTCGCGGATCGGGCCGCTCGGCGGGTGGCTCGCGACATTGTCGATGCTGTGCACCACGAGCTGACCGGTACCGGGCAGCACGCGCAGTGTGACCTGGACCGGGCCGGTGCTGTGCTCCAGGGAGTTCGCGACCGCCTCGCTGGTCGCCAGCCATACCATTTGGAGGTGCACGGGTGCGTCAGCGCTCCAGCCGATGGACGCGAGCTGATCCCGCAGCCAGCGACGCGCGATTCCGGCAGGACGGACGCGCTCGCTCTTGGCGTGGTCGTGCTCGTAGAGGTCATCGGGGCGTTCGGTATCCGTAACCTCTTCGCCCACGGTCGTTTCCGCATAGTGACCGGGATGCCCCTCGAACACCGCACCGGACTGGGCGAGCCACGGCAGGATCACCGATTCGTGCATTTCGACGAACGCGTCGGCGAGCCGGATCGGGTCCGAACCCGGCTGGAAGGCCGGATCCTTGGTGTCGACGCCTGCGTAACCCAGATCGAGGTCCCGGTACCGCATCGTGGTGCCGTTCGCGTCACGGGTGAATTCCAGCGTGACCCGGCCCGAGCCACCGCGTGCGAGGTCGAGCGCCATCGTCACCGACAGCGTGTCGACCGGCCCATCGGCGGTCTCCAAGTGCTGCATGTCCACGCTCTCGACCCGCACCGCGAAATGGGTTCCGGCGCCGGCCAACTGGAATGGCTGCGCGCCGTTGCTGTCGAGCAGATCGCCGACCGAGATGGTCGGGGTGCCGTCGACCCTTAGGCTGGGGGCAGTGAGGTCCCCGGCGAACGGGGCGGCGCCGAGATTCACATTGTGGCGAGCCAATTCGAACTTCAGGTTCGCGGCGAACCTCGGATCCGCGCTCGCCTGCTGGAAGGTCGTGCTGAACGACTGGACGTGGACGACCCTGCCCTCCACGATCTTCCAGCTGCCGAACGCGGCCGGTCCCTCGTCGATATCGCTGTAGGTGCTGTACAGCGCGGCGTGGTCGGCGCCGGCTGAAGTCCGGAACTCGCCGTCGGCACCCATGATGAAGAAGTCGCCGTCCGGGTCGATCGTGTTGTACAGCGCGTTGTCCGGACCCCAGCGGAACAGCCCGTCGGCACCCAAGCGAATGATGCGGTAGTCCGTTTCGCTCGCCGTCTGCGGCCGGTAGGCGTCGTCATCGTCCGGCCGCGCGACCTCGTATTCGTCGCGGCTCGGTACCGGTCCAGCCAGCGGTTCCGGCGCGCGTTCGGGCTCGGCCACTGGATCGGGATCCACTGGCATGGGCGGGTTCTCGTCGAACTCGAACCATACGGTTTTGACGTTCCCCGGGTCGGGCGTGGTGTCGGCGTCCTCGACCAGATGCCACCCGGCCCGGTGCGCCAGCGATTTCAGCAGCGCCACACCGGTGATCTCGTCGCCCATCGGTTCGACCGGGAGTTGTGCACTGTCGTCGGTCATCTCGACACTGATCAGACGGTTACCTGCGGCACCGGACACCCGTACCTCGAGGGTGCCGTCACCATCGGTGTGCACCCGCACGTTGCGGGCCAGTTCCTCGGCCAGCCTGCCCGAGGAGACCACGTCGTCGGACACCCGCCAGCCGTGCATCAGCAGCGGCGTCAACCGGCCGGCAAGCTCGACGTCCGCCGGATTCTCCTGTCGCACTGGCATTTCCAGCCCGATCGCAGGGCTGCTGCCCACACCGGTGACCGTGACTACCACGACAGCGGCGCCACTCGCGGGGGTGATCTCCACCCGCAGGCGTGTAGGCACTGGATCACCCGAGACCTGAACCCGCACTCGACCCTCGCCGTTGCCGAGCACTCCGCGCAGCAGCGCGCCCACCGTCTCCATCTGCGCTTCACCCAGCCCAGCGGCCGATCCGGTCAGATCGGCGAGCACGAGCGCAAGGTCATCAGCGGTGTGGACTCGAGTGGGTGGCGCGCGGTCCCCGTTCGAGTCCGGATCGGTGGCGCCGATCGCGAACTCCGGATGCGCGGCCGGGTCGGCGGGGAATTCGCTGGTGGGGCGCAACGGATTGCCTTCCCGGTCGAAGGCGATGCCCGACATCGCCACCGCGTCGGCACCGGCCTCGTCCCGTGCGAACGGCCGCCACGCGCCGTTGTTGTCGTTCAGGTCCCGCACCATGATCCGGCCGCCACGGTTGGCCATGACGTAGGCGTGCGCCCCGATACCGTTCGCGTCCGCGGCGGCATAGTGATCGACCAGGATCGCGATCGACAGCGGATCGCCCGGATCCGCAAGGCGCGCGGCCACCTCGTTCCGGCTGCCGAACGGCTGCAACCGCCCCTTCGTCCGCTCCTCCAGCTGTGTGCCGGTCCGCCCGCCGAGGCCAGGCTGATCGGTGAACGACTGCGCGACCGTGCTGTTCGTTTCCGAGATCACCGTGTCGACGGCGTCATCCGCACACCGTTGCTGGGTTTCCGGCTCGGCGCGCTGGTCCGAAACGATCGGTGGGGCTGTGCTTTCCGGCTCTGCGAAGCCGTGCTCGCCGTCGGCGATCGTCGGGTCGGCCGCACCGCGCGGCACGCCCATGGCCGCAGGGCGAGGCGGCTCCGAAACCCGGCTTTCGGTCGCCGCACGCGGCGTACTGCGGGCCGAGTCAGGCGCGAACTCGCTGTCCGCGAACGCTTCCCGCAGCAGAGCACCAGATTGTGCCGCATTGTCCTCGATGATCTCGCGGGAGACACCGAGCTGGGCACTCACCTCGTCGATATCGAGCCCGCCCAGGAAATGCAGGCGCACAACATTCAGTGCCAGTTCCGGATCCGGGAGATCCGCGACCGCCCGGCGCACCGTCTGTTCGAACTCCACGTCGGTGAACGCCGCCTCGTTCTCCGCGATCTCGAGCCGACGCTCACCCGGAGGGGTGTCATCGAGCGAAATCGTCGACCGCTGCGCCAGCAGAACTCGGGCTTCGGCGACCTTGGCCGGATCGAGATTCAGCGCTTCCGCGACAGCGGCGTCATCCGGTTCGCGCCCGTCCGCCTGAAGCCGCCGTGCGATGTGTGTGTCGACCGCGATGAGCAACTTGCGAGTGGATTGGTCGACGTTCGGGAACTTCTGCTCGAAGTAGGCGTCGAGCATAGCGCCGCGAGCGCTGGCCCAGGCGTGGGTGGAGAAGCGACCTCCGCCCGGCGCAAAGTTCACGATTGCTCGATAGACCGCGATGCTGGCTCGTTGTGTCAGGTCCCCGACCTCGCCGATGTGCCGCCAGCGTCCTGCCATCGTATGCGCGATCCACGCGTACTTTTCGAATATCCGCTCGCGGATGGCCATTTCCTCCGCCGATCCCGGTTTGGTCGCGACGAGGCTCCAGAACAGGTCGTGTTCGGCCTGATCGACCACGGGGATATCCGTGCGCGTGTAATACTTCAGGACCGCCCGCTCCAGGAAGTCGGCTGGAACACCCATGCCGTCACGAACCTGGCGCAGCGAACGCAGGCGTAGCCGTTTGTGCGCCTCGTTCGTGCTCGTGTAGGCGGTGTCGATGCGGGCGGCGAATTCCTCCAGTGTCAATCGGTTGTAAAACCGCAGCGCTTTCAGCCAGCCACCCACCGAATCGAAATCCGCCGGGTCGGGGACCGATTCTCCCCGCGGATCCATCCGATAGCTGTAGCCATTGGGAAGGGCATGTCCCCACGCATCGGCGAAGGCATTCCAGGGACCGGCGCGATGCAGCGCGCGATCATAGATCTCGAGCAGGTCCAACTCACGGAGTGCGTGGGAGCTTCCGGATTCGTAGAGCGCGATGCTGCGCACACTCATGCCGACGATGCGTGCTTTGGCTGTCAGGCTGAGGTTGTTCAGACGACCGAGTTCGGCCAGGTACTCGCCGAACGAGGAGTGTGCCTCCGGATTCGGATAGGTCAGACCCTCACCCCGAAGTCGCTCGGCGACCACATGCGCCGCCCGACCCAGCCGGATGTTCACCGCAGCCGGAGAAACGGTAGGCCCGAGTGACTCCGCCACCTCGGTCGGGGACAGTCCCTGCACGACACGTAGCTGAACGACCTCGATATCTGCTGCGTTGAGCTTCAGCTCTCGCCCCAGATCGGCGAGTGCCTGCTGCAGGTCCATCGGATGCGTGCGCTGAACCTGTCGGACCAGCGTCAGGTCCGGACCTGACGCTCTGTTGCCTGCTCCGGTGAGCCAGGCGGCGAGTGTTCCAACAGCCCGCTCGTAGGACCGGCGCACCTGCGCGACCTCGATTCCGAGCTCCGCGGCGATCTCGATGTGCGACATGCCCTGGACCGCGCGCAACCGGAAGACGTTCTTCTGCCTCGGACTGGGCAGCTCACGGGCCAGACGCCGAAGTTGGGTCCGACCAACGTGCGTCTGCTGCGCATCTCGGACGATCTGCCCGGGAGTGCGCTGCGCCGGTGCGCTCGGTTCGCTTCGCGCGCTCGTGCCATCGATGACGTCTCGCAAGAAGTCCGATGCCTGGCCCGGATCGCGTTGGCGCCCGCCTTGATACAGCGCTGCCTTCGGGTCGTCCGACTGCAACCAAGCCAGGCGCGCCTTGCCGCGGCGCTCGATGCCCTGCACCTGTGTCGCGGACATCTCCAGCGCGGCCGCTACCTCGGCCTGGGACAGACCCGCGTCACGAAGTCGCAGAACCCACTGCTCTTGGTCTGGCAGCCGCGCCAGGTCGGCCGCGTACTTCTCAGGCTGCTCGGCACGAGCGGTCGCGAGCGCTGCGCGCACCTCATCCGGGCTCAGCGTGTGATCTCCGGTGACCTGCGCGAGCGCCCGCTGTAGTGCGCGACTTTGCGTGGTGCGCTGGCCTGATGTATTGCCCAGGGCAGCAGCGACTTCCGCGGCGGATTTCCGTTCGAGCACCCGCATGTGAACAACCATCTGATCCGTCTGCGACAACTCGGCCATGGCAGCGCGCACATCATCAGGTCGGGCTCGGAGCAACTGTCCCAACACATCGGTGGAGCGACCATCGATGGCATTGCGCGACTCTCCGGACAACAGCTTCAACAGGCGCGGGAGGTTCCGACGCTGCATTGCGTTGAGGGTGTTCTTGTTCCCCCCGCTTTCCGCGGCGATCTGCGCGACCGACATGCCGTCGACAAAGCGCTTCTGAACAAAATCCGCGAAGGCGGGCGACATTTGTCGCGCGACCTCGAGCACTCTGTCCTGGTCGGCGTCGACAGCCGCCTGCACCTGGACCATTTCCTGGCCCAGAGTGCGTTTGGTCTCCCGGCCTGGAGCCTGGAACGCCTGTACCTCGTGCGGGCCCTCGGGGTCGTAGGCGAAGAAGATCCCCGGGTCGCGGCCCTTCCGCGGCTTGCGTACCGGACGGTCCAGTGCGTCGGCGTCGGTGACCGGCTGGGCCGCCGATGCCGGATGCTGTGGTGGCGCGGACGAGTCCGGAGCCGAGGATTCCACCTCGGCCGGCGCCAGCCGCGACACCGGCTGCCGCCGCGTTGCCCCAGACTGGCCGTCTTCGACATTCGACTGCCGTATTGCGCCATGGATCGAGGTGCTCCATTCGGTGCCGAGATCGCCGACGAGCAGCGTCGCCATTCGCGCATAGGCGCGACGTTGCAGATTTTGGATCGCGGTCTGGGGCTTACCGAGCGCAGCGGCGATGGCCACGTGTTTGCGACCCTCGAAGATACGCAGTGTAATGAACCGCTGCTCCAGCTCGGTGAGCCCGGATAGGTTGCGCCGCAGCGCCTCCCGCGGAGCGGCTGAAACCAGTGCGGCGGATTCCGGGTCGGTCAGCACAGGACGCCCGGTCAACTCGCCGGCCAATTTCCGCACGGCTTCACCGAAGATGCTGTCGACGCGCTTCACGGAGAGCGGGTGCATGACCTCAGCCGCTTCGGCACGCGTCATGCCCTGAACTATCCGCAGCCGAACAATGCGCTTTTCGTTGGCATTGAGCACCTGCATCGCCCGGGACAGTGCTTTCTTGTTCGTCCGCTGGGTCTCCTGTACCAGCTTCAAAGCGTTGCCTGGTTTTCCGGACGGTATCGGGTCGGGGCCGCCGGACAGCATTCTGGCCAGCTTCGGAACGACCCGGTACTGCGTAGTCCACAACGCGCCCTGTTTGCGCCCGGTCAGCGCGGCGATCTCAGGGATGCTCAGGCCCTGTCCGAACCGCAGTTCGACGAATTCCTTCGTCGCGGGCGACAGCTTCGCAGCGGCTGCCAGCACGGCATCTCGGTTGGCCGGGTCTCTGACCAACGCCA
Source organism: Nocardia xishanensis NBRC 101358 (assembly GCF_001613365.1). Classification (GTDB taxonomy): domain Bacteria; phylum Actinomycetota; class Actinomycetes; order Mycobacteriales; family Mycobacteriaceae; genus Nocardia; species Nocardia xishanensis. Next base: position 132,345 of record NZ_BDCF01000009.1, on the reverse strand, counting down.
TCGCGGGGCTGCTGTCGGCAGAGTCCGGCTCCGCGGGCGTCGCACTCTCGGGTCGTTCGCCGGCCACGTCGACGGCCGAATCGGCCGCGGTGATGCTTTCCGGTGCGCCGTTGACAAGCCAGTCCGCCAGTTGCCGCGCGGCGTGGTTGCGCTGCTGGCGTACGCCGTTCTCGGTGCTGTCGATCCGAGCGGCGATCTCCGCGAGCGTGTCACCGTGCAGTACACCCTCGATGACGTGCCGTCGATTCGCGGTGAGATAGCTGAGCAACGGCTCCAGTGCGGCGTGATCTGCCTCTCGCACCGCCGCCAAAGCCTCGTCCACGGTCAGCGGTACCGAGCTCTCCGACAGTAGGTCCGCCAGCTGGTCGGCAGCTCGTTTGCGTGCTTTGCGCACCGCGTTCTCGCTGCGATGCAGGTCGGCGGCAATCTCTTCCGTCGTTTTGCCCCGCAGAGCCAATTCGATCACCGCACGACGAGCGACCGGAATTCTGGCCAGGTGCCGAGCGAGCTGGTCGTTGCGCTCGTGGTACGCGTCCTCGACGGCCTCCCAGTTCGGGTCGGCGTCCGGACGCGGGACGCCGGTGAGCGCATCCGACAACCGCTCCACGGCCCGCTTCCTGATGTGCGAGAGCTGTGCCGGTTCCCGGCCCATCTCGGCTGCTACCGCGCGCCATTCGCGGGATTGGAGGATCCGCAGGTCGGCGAACTGCCGTTGCGCCGGGGATAGTTTCGCGATCGCTCGTTCCAACGTCCGCCGATTACGCGGCTCCTGCGCGACGCGCATCAAGCGCGATTCCGGATCGTTCCGCTCCTCGAGCGCGGCGGCAATGGACTGGGCAAGATCCCGGATCGCCCGTTTCTCCGTGACCTGGGCGTCCGCCCTTGCCTGCTCGGAATTCAGGTTCAAGGCGGCGCATGCGTCCTCGAAGGACATCGCGTCGCGTACTCGCAGGATCAACCACCGGCGCTGGTCCCGTCGCAGCCCCTCGAGCCCTGCCTGTACGTCGGAACGGCTCGCCGTAGCCAACGCCTGACTCTCCGGACCGTTCTCCGACAGGTGCGGCGCGACCGCGTGCAATTGGTCGCGCAGCCGCTTGCGGAAGCTGTCGAACCAGCGTTCCTCGGCCACCTTTGCGCGGTCCGTGGTGGCCGAAGATTGCTTCGGCGCCTCGTGCCCCGAGCTGTTCCCGTCCGGATCGTTGCCCGGATCGAATCGGCTTGATGGGTTCGCGACACCCATAGCCGCGGTATCGGGCGTGTCCACATCCATCGCGCGGCCCCCACCCCGCGGACGCGGATCGGGCCCGGCCGGGCCGGGGGTCGGATCGACCGGCGATCCGCCCTCCGGACCGTCGTCGGGGTCAGCCCGCGGACGGTCGTCACCAACCATGTTGTCGACCAGGCCCGGCAGTCCGCCGCGGTACGGCCAGTTGTCGCCGGTGATCTTGCCGTTGTTCTTGATCTCGTTGAACCTGTCCACCGCGCCCTGAATGGCTTCGGGTTCGAGGCCGTCCAGGATCGCGCGCACGTCCGCCTCGGTGGCCGCGGTGACCAGCGCCATCGCGTCGGGGTGGAGGTCTCGACCCAGCGCGTCGGCCACGAAGATCGACTGGGTCTCGAACTGGGCGAAGGAGTTCTCGTCCACCGGGAAGGTGGCTTCGTCGTCGGTCGATGCGACTCGACCGGACGGGGTGGTGATGATGTCGCCCACGTGGCGGTCGCGGTTGCCCGCGATGTAGTCGACGATCGCGATCATGTCGCGGATCAGCCGGTCGTGGCCACGTACCGCACGTCCGCTCTCCGCGCCCGGCACGTACTCCTGGAGGATGCCCGTGCCCTTGCTGCCTTCCCACAGATAGGTGGGCGGCTTGAGGTGGAACTTCAGCAGCCGGTCGAGCAGGTGGGTCTTGACCTCGCGCAGCGCGCGGCCCGAAGGCGGGATGCCCGCGGCGTCCGCGTCGCCGTGGAACGGCTTGTACACCCAGACGGTGTCGCTGCCCTCGAACGTGACCCGGATGAGTCCGTGCGTGCTGAGTGCGGTATCGGTGAAGGCGGATTCGTGAGCCGGTCCGAGGGTGCGCGGGTCGACAGGCTCGAAACTGGCCTGATCGGAATCGGTTTCGTCCTCCGCGTCCGTTTCGGAGTCGGCGTCGCCGACGTGATCGCCGTGGATGCGTCCGTTGGTGCGAATCTCGTCGAGCCGGTTCAGCACTCCTTCGATCTGGGTCGCGCCGAGCCCACCCTGTTCGAGCAGCTGACGCAGCCGCTGTGACTCGATCGCCGCGACCTGATCCAACACCGCCGCGTCGATGGGCCGGAAGAGCGAGGACGCGACGAAATCCGAGCTCTCCCAGAAGCCCGCGAGGTAGTCCACCACGCCGTGCGCGGCACGTTGGGTTCGGGTAGCGGCGTCGAAGTCGCGGCCCGGTTCGAAATCCGGGACGAACGCGCGCAGCACGTCGCGCACGACATTGCCTGCGCCCTTCGGCTTTCCGCCGCCCGGCGCGCGGTGCGCATGCGTCTCCGGGCCGATTTCGGGATCGAAGGCGAAGAACGTCCCAGGGTCGCGGCCCTTTCGCGGCTTGCGTACCGGACGGTCCAGTGCATCGGCGTCGGTGACCGGCTGCGCCGCCGATGCCGGATGCTGTGGTGGCGCGGGCGATTCCGGAGCCGACGATTCCAGCTCGGCCAGCGCCACGATGCGGCGGTTGGTGTCGTCGGCGGCGTCGACCAACGCGTCGAGTTCCAGGAAGCGCTCGGCGGCTTCGTCGCTGTCGGGGTTGGACCGGCCCATCAACAACCGCTCGACACGTGTCGAATCCACTCGCGCGATGTCGATTTCGAGTACCGAGGCCAAGACCGCGGCGGCTTCGTCGCGTTCGGTGCGCAGCCCCCTGAGCACGGGCGAGTCCGGGCCGAGATCGCCGGGATCCACTTCTATTGCCTCGGCCAGGTCGTCGCGGTTCGCGCGGACCCGGTCCAGTTGGGCGCGGGCCAGGGCCGGGTCACTCGGCAGCGATCGCGCGGTATCGGTGACAGCCGACGGGGTCGACCGAGCGAGCTCCGCGGCGGCGAGTTCCGCGCCGGGAATCCCGGCAAGTTGCGTCGCGGTATCGGCGGACCAGGCCACGCTCGACGCGGCGAGCCAACCGGATACCTGGTGGTGCAGGCGGTGCAGCGCGATACCGGTCCGCACTGGCTCCGGACCGAGATCGATGTTGGTCAGCCGAGCACCGTTCGGAGTGATCGACAGGGTGACCTGTCCGGGTTCGCCGCGCACCGGAGACAGGCGCACTGTCACGTTCACGCCCTCGGCGGTCCGCGTGACCTCGGTGACGTTCGTCCAGAAACTGTCCCCATATCCGGCGAACAGTGCTGTCGCCGTTGATATGTCGCCGCCGATCAGGGCGTCGACGGTTGGACCGTCCGTGCCGATCCAGACCGCGCCCTGGTTCTCCGCGTTGAAATCGACGCCGGACAGGTCGACACCGAGCCTGGTCAGTTCGTAGCGCAATTGCGCGGTGAACTTCGGGTCCGTGTTGGAGTTGGAGAATGCCTGGGTGTAGGGCTCGATCTTGGTGATCCGGCCGTCGACGATGTGCCAGACGCCGAAGCCCGCGGGTCCGGCGGCGGGATCGCCGAGCGTGCGGAACAGTTCGTAATGCGTGGCAGCGCTCGCGGTCCGGATCTCGCCCGGCGTGGCGCCGATGATGAACCGGTCACCGGTCGCGTGGCTGTTGTACCGCTGACCGGTCTCCGGATCGATCAATCGCCCATCCGCGTCGAATGCGAGTCCGGTGTACACAACGCTCGCAACCGACGGCAGGCTGGCCGTGAAATCGGCGTTCAGTTCGGCGATCTCGTAGGTCGGCCTGCTGGGCGGGGTCGCGGCGTCGAGCAGCGCGTTGTCATGCTCGGCGGAGTCCACCTGCGCCGGGGTCGGCGCGGCATCAGGCGGCGTGGTCTCGGCGTTGCCGAGCAGGCTGTTGTAGAGGTCGGCGGCTTCCAGGACCCCGGCGTGGGTCAGCCAGTCGGTGTACAGGGCGAGCGTCTCGGGGGCGGTATCCGGGTCGCCGGACAGGTCCCGTTGTTCCAGTACGGTTTCCAGCTCGGCGACCGGGGAGTCCAGCGCCTGCGCCAGCGCGTCGGCGAGGCGAGCGCATTCGGCGCGCAACTCGGCCAGGCGTGGCGAATCCGCGATCGGTCCGGCCGGTCGGGGCGAATTCGCGGTCAGTTCGGCTGGATCGACCGACAGCAGCCCGGCCATCTCGGCCAGGTTCTCCCGGGCCGCTGCCAGCTGGGTATCAGGGTCCAGTTCGGCCGGCGGGCTCGGCGGCAAGACCTCAGCACATAGGTCGACGAACGCGGCGAACTCCGGTGAGCCGATCGCCGTCGCGACGCGGCGCAACTCGGCCACGGGATCGGCGTCGGCCTGCGCGGAGGAGCCGCTCAGCTCATCCACCGCGAGTAGCTCGGCCAGCTCCTGCTCCAACACCGCATGGATGTCCCGTTGGCGCTGCCTGGCCACCGCGTCGACCGACCCGGTCCGCAGTTCCCCGGCCTGAAGCAACTGGGTGGCGTCGTCCCAGGTCATGCGCCGACCGATCCACTGCTGCAATTCCGGCAACCGACCTGCGTCCACCGCCCGCTGCCATGCCGCGGCATCCAGCGCACGCAACTGCCCCTGCACGACATCGACGGCTTGGCGCAGCAGGCCGGGTCGCTGCATCAGCTCCGGTTCAACGCCCAGGGCGCGGGCCAGATCCTGCTGTGCGAGCGGCAGATAAACGTCGGCCTCAGCGCCGACGACGCCGGCCAAGGTGCGCGCGGCGGCAGCCAGGTCCGCCGCCGCGGGGTGGGTGTCGACAAGTTCTTGCGCCAGCGCAGCCAGAGCGGCGGCATCCGCGGGCACCGGTCCTGGGCGTCCCATCGTCTTTAGTACCCGCGAGAGTCCTTCTCGCACAGTGGCTTCCAGCTCGCGTCGCGGCCCGATCGAGTCGGCGGCAGGCGAGGCCGGATCGGCGAGCAGCGCGGCCACGGCCTCGTGCTGCTGCGCCAGGAAGTACCGAAGTTGGGGATCGTCGTAGGAACTTGCCCACGCTTGGAGCGCGGCCATATCTGCCGTGGCCGGGTCCGGTGGGTCGATGAGAACAGGGGCCGATGGCGCCGATGCCTCCGGCGAGGTGACCGCTTCCAGCAACTGCTCATACTTCGCGCGATTGCGCGGCTGGCCGGGAGCGAAAGGTGCCTTTTCCCCGCCGACTTCACGATAGCGCTGTTGCTCCGCCTGGAGCCCGAACAGATCCACGGGGTCGATACCGGGTCCGTGCTCGGCGAGATTCGCCAGCCATTCGGCATACCGGGCGCTGCCCTCCCGGACCGCTGCCACCCAATCCGCCGCAGGGAGGTGCAGTGCATCGAATTCGCGGACCGCGCTGGGGAATTGACCATTCTGCTCCAACGACCAGTTCATCAGGATGCGCGACGCGCGGCCGTTGAAGTCGAGTGGGTGCAGCGACACGAACCTGCGCTGCAGCTCCGCGGCGAGCTCGAAGGGGTCGTACTCGGATCCACGCCGGGCCGCGTTGTACCAGTCACACAATTCCTGTAGGGCCTGGTCGACCTCCGCCTGCGACGCGTAGTTCGGGTAAACGATCACGCCGTGTTCGCCGGGCCCGGCGGGCGGCGGCATGTAGGACAGCAGCGGGTTCGCCTCGATGGTGGCGATCTGGTCCGCGGTCAGTGGCGTCGACAGCACACCCATCCGCGGTGTCGGGGCACCGAACTCCATTTCCGGCGGTGCCGACATCGTCAACTGGTCGTGCATCGCGCGAATGAAGTCGACGGTCAGCTCCTGGTCCCCGTGCTGCCGGGCGACCAGCCTGGCAGCCAGGTGCCCGGCCCACCTGCGCTCGCCGAGCGCGATTTCCGGCTGTGGCTGCTCGGCGATCACGGCAATGGTGAGATACCGCTCCTCGAGCAGTAGCCCCGCCTCGAGCAGCCGCCCTGCCTCGGTGTCGATACCGAGCGCGGCCAAGTTGGCCGCGATCAAGGCGTCGACAGAGGAACTCGTCCCGAAGGAGACATCGTCGGCGGGCGGTGCCGCGTTCGGGTCGGCGAACTCAGGGGGCAGCAGGATGGCCTGCCCGTCCTTGTACACCGTGGCCCACAGGGCGGTGGTTTGGTCGGTGCTGCTGCCGGTTAGGTGGGCCAGCGACACTTCAGTTGTGGTGGTGGGGGTTCCGGTGGTGAGTTGGGGGGTACCGGTGGGGGCCGGGCGTTGGAACCATTCGCGGCCGTTCGGGTCGACCCGGTTCAGGACGACCGGCTGCCCGTTCAGTTCGAAAGTGTGTGTCCCGTCGGCCTTTTCGCCGATGTAGGTGAGGGCGACTGCGTGGCCCATGGCGCCGTGGCGGTCGGCGGTGGCGCGCTGTTCGAAGAGGTAGGCGGTGGTACCGGGGCCCGAGTCGAGCAGACCGCGGACGAGGCGGGCGTGGGCGGTGGAGTCGGCGTCGCTGACGAAGCCCTGAACCGGTGCGCCGTTGAGCTCGGGGACGATATCGCTCCACAGCACACCCGCCAGCGAGGGCTCGAGCAGGTCGGCGTCGGTGACAGTGGCGCCCTGCGCCTCGTTGACGAACCGCGCGGCGACCGGCACGCAGTCGTTGTCGTGCTGATCGAGGTAGTACCGGGTGCGCGGGAAGGCGCCGTCACCGTCCACCTCGACGGTGACCGCCAGCACCTGCTCGCCGGGACTGCCGGTGATACGCGCCGAGACGTGCACGCCGCCGCGGGCCAGATCGTGGTCGTTGGTCGTGAAGGACCGGGTGGCCCGGTGGACGATGTCCTTCACCTCGGCGAGCGCCTGGTCGACCTTGGCCGCGGGCCAGCCGCCCATGACCGCGCGCAGCCTGCTGTCCACCCCGTCCAGGCCTTGCACGCCGTAGTACAGCGGGAGCGCGAACTGGCGGGTGCGCGCCGGATCGTTGACGTTCGGGTCCAGCCCGGAGGTGAAGTCGAGCGGGTCGGCGCGGCGGCCCGTGAGCCGCTGCCACAGCGTGCGCTTGCCGGGCAGATGTGGGCGGTTGGCGTCCCAGTCGTAGCCTGCGGCCTTGGCGGCCGCATGCGCCTGATGCCCGGTCGCCTTCGGATTGCGCGCCTGGAACTCCGCTTCGAACAGCGCGCCCTCGAGCGCGATGATGTCCTCGCGCACCGGGTGTCCTGCGATCAGCCGGTTCCACATCGCGACGACGTCGGCGATCTGGTTGACCTCGGAATTGCGCAGCAGGTAGTCGCGCGCCCGGTTCAGGTTCCGCACCACCTCGTCGGGGGTGCGGGTGTTGCCCGCGTGATCACGCAGCCAGGTCGAGCCGTCGGACCGCTTGGGCATGTGCGCGCCCTTGGGATCGCGCACCCAGGCCTTGCCCGGGCCGCGCACCCAGCGCTTGGGGTCGCCGCCGGAGTAGGTGTCAGGGTCTGCGAGCGCGTTGTCGACGATCTTGGCTAGCAGGCTGTCGTGCTCGTGCACGCGATTGTGTTCGAACTCCGCGTAGGCGGCGTCGGTCTCCTGCTGAATCCGCTGGCGCGCGAGGTCATTGGCGCGCCACTCGGCGGCGAGCGACTCCGGGATGTCGACGCTCTCGCCGGTGTACGGGTATGCGGTCGTGCCGTCCAGACGCGCCTGCTCGGAGTTCAGCGCGAGCGGCGCCAGCTCCTCGCGGTGCAGCGCCTGCGGGTCGGGCTGACCGTCGTTGAACCAGGCGTAGGTGCGGGTGCCGCGCAGCACCGGGATCAAATGGATCCACTTGCCGTCGCGCACGGCCGGAATCCATTGCGTCACATCGGCCATGGCCTGGGCCACATGCGGATGCCGGTTCACGAAGTCCACCGACAGCGGCAGTGGGATCGACTGCCCGTGCGCGGTATTCGCGGGCAGCCACTGGGTGGTGCGCAGGATCGTCCGGCCGATCCAGGGACGGTTCTGGATCAGGTTCTTCGCCCACGGATGGGTCGGTATCCGCTGGAGGATGCCGATGACCAGGATGCGGGCGTGGAACATGTCGAGGCCGACGTCCGAACTCCAGGCGTTCACGCCATCGGGCACGTTGTAGATCGTCTTCGAGAACGGCAAGTTCTGCGGGAACAGGAACGCCGGAACCTCACCCGGCTCGAACTCGTGCAACCCCGCCATGATCTTGTCGAAAGTCGGAATCATCGACACCTTGAACAAGAACGGCGGCTGCGGGTCGGTCCACTTCTCCTTCTCCCACTTACGCGGATGCTTGCCCGGATCCCATGAACCGGCCCGCGCGGTGAGTTCGGCGTCGGTGGACGGCAACGCCACCGACCGCTGGTACCCACCGTCGGCGTCGACCTCGACCTGACGGAACTGTACGTTCACCGGAATTACCGACGATTTCGCCATGTCGAGCAGCAGACTCACGTCGGTCTGCGGCGGCAGCGCCGCGGACAGGGCCTGGCGGTAGTCGTTGACATCGGTGTCGGTGCCGACAACCACCGTCTGCGAGTTCGGAGCCGTGGGGCTGAGCGACGGCCGCACACCCACCCGATCGGAAATCGGCAGCATGCCCAGCTCGTCCAGCGCGGCCAGCGCGGACCGCCGCTCGGCGATCTGCTTGTCGAGATACTCGGTGAGCTGATTCTGTTCGGCTTCCAGCTCCTGCATCTGGTTGATCAGCGCGCGCAGCTGCTGGATCTGCTGGGTACCCGGCTCCAGCGGACCCTGGTATTCCGGATTCAGCTGGTTGTCGTCGACGATCTGGAAGACGTCGGCCAGGGCGTTGCGTGACCTGGTGCCCGCCAGGATCTCCTGGGTCAGCGCGGCGCGCATCTCGATCAGCGGGCCGGGCGGGGTCTTTTCGTGCAGCATCGTCTGCGCGGCTTCCAGCTGTGCCAGCGCGTGCAGCGCGTCGCGCAACTTCAGCCGCAGCACGGCCAGATCGGCCTGCTTGGCGCGCGAGGAAGCCCGCGTGTCAACGGGTTCCGCTTCGAGATCGCGGATGGCCTCGCGCAGCGTCTGCGCCGTGCCCTGGCCGCGGGTGATCTGCTCGTCGAGGGCGCGGTCGAGCTGCTGGGCCAGATCCACCCGATCGCGGAGCTCGAACGCCGCGGTGAGGTTGTCGACCAGCTCCAGATCCTCGCGGAACTGCGCACTTTCGGTCTCGCCGCCCAGCTCGCCGTCCAGCTGCGCCTGCAAGGCGGCGGCCTGCGTCCCCAGTTCCGTCAGCCGCGCCCGCGTCTGCGCCTCTGTCCGGTTCAGCGCGTCCTCGTGCGCCTGCACCGCGGCGGTGCGGGCCGCTTCGGCCTCCGTCTTCGCGAGTTCCGCTGTCTCGGTGAGCTGTTCGGCCTGCGTCGACAGGGCCTGCGCGTCCCCAGGACGACCAGCCTCGATCGCCTCCCGCGACTGCGCCGCCAAACGCATCGATTCCGCGCGGGCCTCGGTCTCGCGAGCCAGGGCGTCGGACATCTCGGCACGCAACGCGGCGATCTGCGCGGGCGGCGGCGCGTGCGCGGGCGGCTGCCGATGCGCGGGGACAGGCGAGTTCTGTTCCGGCGTCTGACCGATTCGCAGATCGGCGTCGGGCTGCGCGGCAGTGCGATCGCCGACGTTCTCGACGACTTCGCCATCACGCCAGACCACCGCCCAGGTGCTCCCGGTTTCCTCGGGGGTGGCATGGGTCAGGTCGAGCAGCGTGACGCTGTCACCGGCCGGAGTGGTGAACCAGGCCACTCCGTGATCGTCGGTGTGCTGGTAGGTGACCGGAACGCCGTCGACCTCGAAGTTGTTCTCGCCCAGGTACTTCACCGCGTAGGAGTGAGCGCCCACGCCATGGCGATCCTCGGTCGTGCGCTGATCTAGCACCCAGGCGATCGACCCGGGCCCGGCGCGATGCATCAAACCGTCGATCAGGTTGGCGTGCGCCGACATGCCGGGGTGGTCGAAACCTTCGGCCACGGCGCCGTGCAGGCTCGGCTGCGCATCGGACCACGAGATGCCCGACAGGTTACGGGTATCCAGCGCGGGCACGGTGACGACGTTCGGCCGCCCCGGCGTGTTCTGGTCGTCGGCCACCCGCGTCATCGAATCCACGAAGCAGGTGTTGATGCCGGTGTTGTACTCGCTGAGCGCCGGATTCACGAGCACCCGCAGCGCGGGGTAGTCCCGGCCGAGCAGCGGCAGCAGGAAACCGCCGAGTCGCATGGCGATATTGGAGCCCGAGCTGTGGCCCTTCGTCGGAATCTCGCGCTCGTCGAAGGACTGCTGGAGCTGTTCGATCGGTTCGACGGCCTGGCCGTCCGGCTTGATCCCGACGAAGCCCGGGCACACGCCGTTGCGGGTGTCACGGCGAGTCGTCATGGTTTCGCCGGTAATCCGCACCTTGGTGATCTTCTGGTTCGGGATATCGAACTCGATGGCGAACTGCGGTGGGTTCCGCGGCGCGGTGAACATGCCCAGAGTGCTGAAGGTGACACCGGCCATCACGCTGAACTGGCTGGTGAACTGGAACAAAGCATGCTGAATGCTCGCCCACGACCAACCCGCGATCACATCCGCGTGCTCGGACAGACTCGTCAGGAACCCGCGCAGCACCAGCGCGATGCTCTCCATATTGGTCGCCGCGCTGAGCACCGTCTTGTCGCCCTGCGCGTTGTACACACCGACCGAATGCGCGGGCAGATCCAGCTCTTGGCGCCGATTCGCCGGGATCGCCTCCAGCAGCGGTTTGCGGTCGGCGGACCGTTCTTCCTTGATCGCGGCGAGCTCAGTCCACACCGGATCTGACATCAGCGGCCACGTCGCGGTCAGATGCTCGACCGCGGCCTGCATGAACGCGTGCATTCCGGAATCGCGCGGGTAGCCGTCCTGGCCGACCATCACGTAGTCCTCGCGCAGGGTGGAGGCGTAGTAGTCCGGCTCGGTGGTCGTGTAGTCGCTACGCACCGCGACGGCGATTCGCTCCGGATGCGCCATCATCTGCTGCAACGCGGTCTGGGTCAGCTTGTATTGCAGCACCCCGGAGGCGATCGACCGCTCCAGCGAATACCGAAGATACGCAAGCTCTTGCGGTGGGAAGATGTCCCGGATGAGTCGCTCCGGCCCGTTCACCTTCACCGGCGCGTTCGACACCAGGAACCGCTCGCCGATCTCGGCGATGATTTCCCGCGCCCGGCTCGGATCCGCCAGCACCGCGGACTGGCCCTCGATCATGAGCTCACGCGTCACCGTTATCGCGGTACGGGGCATCTCCGAGGACAGAATCCACCCCTCCGGTGGCGCCTGCTGCGCGGGTTCGGCCGTAGCCTCGTCGCTGTCCTGCTCGGTGTCGGACTGCTGCGCGTCCTGCGAATCACCTGATCGGTCGGCCGGATCCGAGCCGATGTAGACCTCGTCGCCGGGCCGCGGCGCGTTGACGTCGCCGGTGTCGAGGACGATGGCCTGCTGGCTCTGGTAGGCGGTGGCCCACAGGGCGACCGTGCCCTCGCGGGTGCCGCCAGCGAGATCGGCCAGGGAGACCTGCTGGGGTCGGCCGCTCGGCAGGGCCGCCACTGGGGCGTCGAAGTATTCGCGGCCGTTCTCGACCCGGTTCAGCGTGACCCGCTCGCCGTTGAGTTCGAAGACGTGGCTGCCGTTTTCCTCGCCGACGTAGTGCAGCGACATGGCGTGACCGATGGCACCGTGCCGGTCCGGGGTGCCGCGCTGTTCGATGACGTAGGCGGTGGTTCCGGGGCCCGCGTTGATCAGGCCCTGGACCAAGCGGGCGTGGCCGCTGGTCTGGGCGGTGGTGGTGAAACCCTGGAGCGGCGCGCCGTCGAGCGCCGGGACCAGGTCACCGAATCGCACACCGGCCAGCGTCGACGGCGCCAGCAGATCCGCATCTGTGACGACACCGCCCTGGGCGGCGTTGACGTGCTCGCCCGCCAGCTGGACGCAGTTGTTGTCGTGCTCGTCGAGCAGGTAGCGCTGCGGGCCGAGGGTGCCGTCGCCGTCGGAGACGATCTTCACCTCGAGCACGCCGAGACCGGGTTCTCCGGTCACCCGCGCCGAGACATGCACACCGCCGCGGGCGATGCCGTGATCACCCTCGTGGGATTGCGTCGCCAAGGCGACGAGATCGGTCACCTCGTCCAGTGCCGTCTCGACTTTCGCGGCCGGCCAGCCGGACATGATGGCGGACACCTGATCTCGGATATGGCCGAGCCCCTGCACACCGTAGTACAGCGTGCTGCCGAACCGGCGGGTGCGCGCCGGATCGTTGGCCATCGGGTCGATCTCGGAGGTGAACCCGAGCGGTGTCGGGCGCGCGCCGGTCAGGCGCTGCCACAGGGTGCGCTCGCGCGGGTGGTGCGGGCGCTGATCCCAGTCGTAACCAGCGGCTTTCGCCGCCGCCGTCGCCTGTTGCACGGAAGCGCCCGGATGCTGCGCGATGAACTCGATCGAGGCGAGCGCGGCCTCGATCCCGACGATGTCCTCGCGCACCGCCTGGTTGGACAGCAGCCGCTGCCACATGGCGGCGATGTCGGCGTTCTGCGGGATCTCGGTGTTGCGCAGCAGGTAGTCGCGCACCTGGCGCAGTGTCTCGATGACGTCGTCGCGGGAACGCAGGTTGCCCGCGTGGTCTTTGAGCCAGGTCGAGCCGTCGCCGTGCTTGGCCATGGTCGAACCGCCGGGGTCGCGCACCCAGGCATTGCCCTTGCCGCGCACCCAGCGCTTCGGGTCGCCGCCGGAGTAGCGGTCCGGATCGGCGAGGGCGTGGTCGGCGATCCGCGCCAGGTTGCTGTCCGCCTCGAAGATCCGGTTGTGCTCGAAACCCTCGTAGGCGGCCTCGGTCCGCTCCCGCAGCTCGGCTCGTTCGGCTTCGTTGCCGGCCCAGCGCTGCCGCAGCGTCTCCGGAATCTCGACGCTCTCGCCGGTGTAGGGCAGCGTGTGCGCACCGTCCAGCCGAGCCTGTTCCGAATTCAGCTGCGGCGGCGCCAGTTCCGTGTTGTGCAGCGGCTGCGGATCGGGCTGGCTGGTGTCGAGCCAGGCGTAGGTGCGGGTGCCGCGCACCACCGGGATCAGGTGGATCCAGCGCCCGTTGCGCACCGCCGGAATCCATTGCGTCACATCGGCCATGGCCTGGGCCACATGCGGATACCGGTTCACGAAGTCCACCGACAGCGGCAGTGGGACCGACTGCCCGTGCGCGGTGTTCGCGGGCAGCCACCGGGTGGCCGAGAGGACGAATTTGCCGATCCAGGGCCGGTTCTGGATCAGATTCTTCGTCCACGTATGGCCCGGGATCCGGTCCAGGACGCCCAGCGCGAGGATGCGCAGGTGGAACAGGTTGAGGCCGACGTCCGAGCTCCAGGCGTTCACGCCATCGGGCACGTTGTAGATCGTCTTCGAGAACGGCAAGTTCTGCGGGAACAGGAACGCCGGAACCTCACCCGGCTCGAACTCGTGCAACCCCGCCATGATCTTGTCGAAGCTCGGAATCATCGACACCTTGAACAAGAACGGCGGCTGCGGGTCGGTCCACTTCTCCTTCTCCCACTTACGCGGATGCTTGGCCGGATCCCAGGCGCCCGCGCGCTGGGTGGGTTCCGCATCGGTGGACGGCAGATCGACGGTGCTCTGGTAGTGGCCCTGCGCGTCGAGCTGTACCTGAGTGAACCGCACGGTGAGCGGCGTGGTGTCCGACTTCGCCATGCCCAGCAACAGATTCAGGTCGGTTCGCGCCGATAGCGTGGCTCGCAGCGCCTGCCGGTAGTCGTTGACGTCGGTGTCGGTACCGACGACCACGATCTCGCTGTCCCCGAACAGCCCAGTGGGCTGCGCGGCCGGCCGCACGCCGACCCGGTCCGAGATCGGCAGCAGGCCGAGGTCGTTCATCGCGTCCAGCGCGGCCTGCCGCTCGGCGAGCTCGCTTCGTCGCGTTTGCGCGTCGGCGAGCTGCTTGGCGACCTCGCGCAACTGCTGCACCAGCTCCGCGCCGGGTTCCCGCTGTCCCGGGTACCGCGGGTTCAGGTGGTCCATATCGCTGATCTGGAATACCTGGGCGAGCGCGGCCCGCGCGTTGGTGGCGGAGATGATCTCCGTCGTCAGCGCGGATTTCAGCATGGTCAGATCGCCCGGCGGCAGCTTCTGCCGCAGCAGTTCCAGCGAGCGCTCCATCTCGCTGAGTGCGTGCGTGGCCTGCCGGAGTTCGGCGCGAGCGGCGGCCAGATCCTGGTTCCGGGCCTGCTCCGCTTCCGGAGTGTCGACCGTGTCGGCCTCGAGCAGCGCGATGCCCGCACGCAGCTTGTCCTGCAACGCCTTGCCACGTTCGATCTGCGCTTCCAGCGTCTGCTGAACCTGCTCGGCGGTCTCGATACGGTCCCGCAGCTGGAACGCGGCCTCGAGGTTGTCCACGAGGTCGATATCGGAGCGGAACTGCGCGATCTCGGTGTCGCCGCCCAAGTGGGCGGCGAGCTGGGCCTCGAGCGCCTCGATGCGGGCTTGCAGATCGTTGTCCGACTGCGTGATCGAGGTTTGCCACACCTCGACCGCCGCGGCCCGCGCTACCTCTGCCGCCCCGGCGTCCGTCACGAGCTGCTCGATGTCGGCCGCCAAGCTACTGGCCAGCTCGCGATCCCCGGCGTTCTGCGCGGCCATGGCCTGCTGCCGCAGATCCGCGATCTCGGCGCGCAGGTCGGCTTCGCCCGCCACCGCGGCGGCCATCTCGGCGCGCAACCGGGCCACCTCGGCCGCCGGGCTGGGTGGCGCGTTGGCCGGTGGCTGCCGATGCGCGGGAATCGGGGCGTTCGGGTCCGGCGTCTGGCCGATGGCGAGATCGGCGGCGGGCAGCGCGGCGGCGAGGTCGCCGAAGTTCGCCACCTGCTGTCCGCCCTTCCAGGCCACCGCCCAGGTGGTGGCGGTCTCGTACCGGCTGCCGCCGGTCAGCTCGGCCAGCGAGACCCGGGTCCCGTCTGGGGCGACGAACCATTCCAGATTGCTGCGCTTGGAGCCGATCTCGTCGTAGGTCACCCGTCGGCCATCGATCTCGAACTGGTTGCCGCCCAGGAACTTCACGGTGTAGGAGTGCGCGCCGACACCGTGCTGATCGACGGTCCAGCGCTGGTCGAGCACCCAGGCGATCGCACCGGGGCCACCCTGCTCACGCAGCGCCTGGATCAGCCGCACGTGGCCGCGAGCGTCACCGTTGTCGAACGCGCCCGGCTCGGCGCCGCGCAGCATCGGCCGCACGTCCTGCCACTCGAGGCCGGAAAGGTTGCTCGCCACCGGAATCGGGACACCGACGATATCGCCTTGATCAGCCAAGACGCGGCTGAGTGAGTCGGAGACACAGGTGTTGATCGCCGCCGGGCCTGCGGGATCGATCTCGCTGGTGTAGTAGGTCGCCAACGCCGAAAGGGCCTCGATCTCGGCGGCGGTCTGGCGAACCTCGGCGCGCAGCGCCTGGTGCAGCGCGGTCAATGTGGCGGGGTCGCGGACGAACAGGTCAGCGAACTTCTCGGTCTTGAACTTGCCGAAGGCCGCCTTGTACTGCGCGTCGGTGGTGTTGTAGATGTCGGCGCCGTGCAGGCGCACCCAATCCTGATCCGGTACCGGCACTCCCGGCACGGCGGTGGGACCGGCCAGTTGCAGTTGGACGAGCAGCAGATCGACGTCGGCGATCACGGCGGCCAGGTGTGCGGGGGCGTCGGCCAGGTTGATCGGGGCGATGTCGTCGGCCACGCGCGGGTCCCGGGTGAACAGTTCCGGGTCGGCTTCCAGCTTCGTCAGGAGCGCGTCGATCTGTTTGGCCAGCTTGGGTTTCGCGGTCTTCAGCGCCTCCAGCGTTGCCTTGGGGTCGGTCGCCAGGTCGGCCCGCGACAGCTCCAGTTTGTTCAGCGCGGTGTCGAGCTGGTGGTAGGCGTCGAGGGCGTGCAGTGTGCGCGCGTACTCGACCAGCGCCTCGATCTGGGCGGCGCGCACCTCGCTGTCGAAACGCAGCCGCTCCAGGGTGGCGTCGATCTGGCTCGGGGTCAGATCGACCCGTCCGATCGGCAGGCGGCCCACCAATTCCGTGATCGCCGACTCTATTTCGCCGCGCGACATCCGGGACAGGTCCAGGGCCGGGCCGCTCGGCTCCGCCTGCGCCGGATCGGTGACCGTCTGCCAGGGGCCACCCTCGTAGCGCACCATGGTGACGGTCAGGTTCCGGCCGCCGAAGTCTTCGGAGATATGGCGCACCGCAGGGGAATCCACCGCCGCCGTTGCCACCCGCCACGTACCGCCGACCTCGCGCGGCCACGCCACGCGGTACTCGACCTCGAGGCTGCCGTTGTCGATCAGCTCCACCAGCTCGGAATTCGCCGGATCGGCCAGCGCCTTCGCCAGTGCCGCGTCATGATTCATGGCGTTGTCGATGACGACCAGCTTCATCGGCGACCCGGCCAGCCCGATGCCAGGATGGTTGACCGGATCGATCAGGAACCCGCCGCTGACCCGGATCCATTCGCTGCCCGCGATATTCGCCATCACCTCGGCGTGCTGGCCGAAATTGTCGTCGGCGTCGAGGAACTGCTGCGCCTGCCGCTGGAAAGCCGTGACGGCGTCTTGCAGGTCGGTGAGCCGCGTCTGCAACTGCGCAAGAACATTCGGGTTCTCGGGGTCGACACCTAGGAGGTGCGCGCGCTGATCCAGCTCGGTGCGGATGTGGTGGCGGCGCAGCGCCTCCTCGAAGAACCTGCGGCCCTCCGGCGTATCGCGGTGCGACAGATCCCACCACATGCGCCCGCCCTGCATGTTGTTGTTGACGCCCGTCCAGCGCAGGGTGCCGGTGCGTCCACTCGTCGCCGCGGCGACCTCCGCCGCGTACCGCTCCAGCGGGCTCGGGCGGTTGATGACCGCGGCGGGCAGCAGATGCGACAGATCGATATCGGTCCGGAACGGGATATCCGCGTTCTCGGCGTCGTATCGGGCGAGCGCGGCCTCGAACGCCTTTGCCGAAACCCCCTCGCGGGTCAGCAGATACCGCGCCTGCGCGACGGCGGTACGGACCGATTCCGAGCTCAGATCCGGTATCTCGATGCCGAGCGGGCCCGCGAGCGCCAGCAGCGCCCGCGCCTGTGTGTCCAGCTCCTGCGCGGCCTGCGCGACCTCACGGCCCCATTCGGCGAGATCGTCGTGGGCCGGCACCGACGGGGTGTGCTCGGCGTCGGCGGAGACCGGTGGCTCCAGCGAGGCGTCGATGCCTGGCGCGGGCTGCGCCGCCAGCAGTGCCTGCGGCACCGGCGGCCCCGCGAGGAAGCGGCCGGCCAGTCCGAGACGGCGGAGTTCGGCCTCGTGCTCGCTGATCTTCTGCGGGTCGCCGTCCTCGCGGGCGTAGTCGTAGACATCGCCGGTGCGCGAGACGGGCCCGTGCGATTCCGCGGAGGTGACCTGACCGAGCAGGAATGCCTTGATCTTCGGCCAGTTGCGCTTGAGGTTGACCACCTCGCGTGCGGTGACCGCGGGGTTGGCCTCGAAGTTTCCCCAGAAGTCGCTGTCGGCCAGGTGACCGACAGTCTGGACCGTGAACGACTGGCCCGCCGACACGAGCTCAGACGGCGGATGCTGCGGGTTGACCACACCCTGCCGGTCCCGCAGGGTCTGGAGCAGACCCGGATGGGCCTCCGGAGCCTTGACGATCGCGGCGGTGGGCACCTCCGGCGCGGCCAGGCGGGTGGCCGGTTCGACGCGCCAGCCGCCGGAACCGTCCGGGGTCAGCTGAACCGGGATTCGTTCGCCGCCGACCTCCAGGTCGATCCGCACCGGGCCGCCCGGTGTCCGTCCCGCTTGCAGCACCTGGGTGACATCGGCCAGATCCGCGACCGCTTGCGCGCGGGCCAGCGTTTCCGACCGCAGCCGCTCCATGGTCTCGGTGAGGTTCGCCGGCGCCAGGCCGTTGTTCGGTATCGCGAGCAGGTCGGCCCAGACTTCGACGATCTTGCCGATCTCGGTCCGCTGATCCGGGTCCAGCGCGAGATCGCGTCTGCCCACGGCGGTCGCCAGTGCTTCGATCGCACCCGCGCGCAACAGGATTCGATAGCGCTCCTGCGCGATGGTGCTCGCGAGATTCGCCGGGTCCCGCTGCTGTGCAGTGAGATTCAGCTGGTCCGCGAGCGACTGCTGAGCCTGCGCCATGGTGAGCGGGCGTGGCGGGTCGGCTGGATCGGGCGGCGAGACCAGCGGGCCCGCGACGGCATCCGGGTGCGCGAGCGGGATCGGCGGCGCCGGTTGAGTTTCCGGCGGCTGTCCGATCGACCGCTGGAACGCCTCGGCCGCGTCGCGCTGGGCGAGGAACTCGGCATCGGACGGATCGGACGGGTAGCGCCAGTAGTGCTCGCCGGGGAACTGCTCGTCCGCTGTGAGCGTGTCGAAGTTCGTCGGGAACAGCATGTGCTGGTCGGCCAGGCCATCCGGCGAAGCGTCCAGGAAGCGGCGAGCCAGCGCCATCTGCGCCAGGTCCTGCAGCGCGGACTGCGGATCCGGCAGTGCCCCGAGAGCATCCGCGAGACCGAGGCGCTCGGCGAGGTCTCGCGCGTAGGCCAGATGCGCAGCGGAGGGCTCGGCCCCTGACTCCGGTTCCGTGCGCAGGCTCGGTGTTTCGTCGAAGAACCGTGCCGCCTGATGCACCGGGTCCTCGGGCCGGCGCGGCGCGGGCGGATCCTGGCCGATACGCAGGTCGGCGTCCGGCATCGGACCCTCGTCGCCGAGACCCGGGACATGCGCGTCGTTCTGGAAGACGCTCGCCCAGGTGGCGGCGGTCTCCGCCGGTGTGCCACCGGTCAATTCGGCCAGCGACAGCGGATCGGTGCCGCCATTGGGGCCGAGGTCGAACAGCTGCTCCTGGCCCTCGGCATCGATATCGGCGAGCAAAACCCGCTGGCCGTCCACGTCGAAGACGTCGCGACCCAGGTAGGTCACGGTGTAGGCGTGGCCGCCGACCCCGTAGTCGTCGACGGTGGTCCGCTGGTCGATCACCACGGCCGACGCGCCTTGGCCCTGCGCGCGCAAGGTGGTCAGCAGGCGGGCGTGTGCGCCGCCCTCCTCCCCCGGCAGGAACGGCTCGGGCTGCGCGGTGCCGAAGTGGTCCGACAGCTCACCCCACGGCACGCCGCTGATCCGGCCGGGATCGACGGCGAACCCGCCGAGCACGTTCGGGTGCCGCACGGCCAGCTGGTCGAAAGCCCTTGGCACACAGTGGTTGATAAGGGCGCCGCCGGTGGGCAGTCGATAGTACGTTTCGGCCAGCGCGGCCAGGGCGGCGAGATCGGCGGCGTCTTGGCGGACATCGGCACGCAACTCCGCCAGCGCCTCCGCGATCTGCTCCGGCGTGCGCAGCGTGGCCACGTCGAGCCGGCCCGCCCGGAAGTTCTTGTAGATCGACTCCAGCTCGGACGGTGTCGCGGTGTCCACATCGATGCCGAGCAGGTGCACCCAGTCGGCGTCCGGGTCCGGGATGCCGGGCTCCGGCCCGGGCAGGGTCTGGCCGTGCCTGGCCAGCGCCAGGAAGTCCGCGAGATCGTCGACGAGCAACCCCACCTGAGCGTGGGTGTCGTGATGCATCGGCAAGCCGCCGGGCCGCAGCTGATCCTGCGCGTCGTAGAGGTTCGGATCGAAATCGACCAGGTCGGGGTCCTGGCTCAGCAGCCGGGCCAGCGCGTCGAGCTTCGCCGCCCGTTCGGGATGCCGCTGCTTCAGCTCCTCGACCGCCGCCAGCGGGCGCCCGCGCAGCTCGGACCGGTTCACCCCGGCTTCGTGCAGCGCCCGTTCGAAGGCGTTGAAGCGGGCCACGTTCGCGTGCAGACGGGCCAGATCGGCCATGGCCTCGATCCGCACCGCGCGCATCCGGTTCGCGGCGCGTGCCGCGTCGAGGGTGTCCGCGACGCGGTCCGGGGCCAGATCGGCCAGCTGCACACCCTGCCGGGCCGCCGCGTCCTCGACGCGGGCCGCCAGCTCCGCGGTCGACAGCGTGGCTGGGTCGGGCACCGGAATCCGGTTGTCCGGCTGTGTGAGCGCGCTTTCGCTGGGGATGACGCGCCATGGGCTGTCGTCGTTGTCGCGGACCATGGTGAGCTCGAGCCCGCGACCATCCGCAGCACCGGAGAAATGCCGGACCTGCGGTGCGTCCACCTCGGCCACATGGATGACGCCGGTGCGGTCGGCCCAGGCGACCCGGTATTCGAGCTCCAGCTCGCCCTGGGTCAGCATCTGCGCGATATCGGTATTGCGCGGGTCGGCGAGCGCGTTGGCCAGCTGCTGGTCGTGATCGCCGCCGTCGTTGATCACCACCAGTCGCTGCGGATTGCCGTCCAGCAGGCCGATACCCGGCGCGCTGTCCGGATCCAGCAGGTCGCCGCCCTGGTCGAGCAACCATCGGTGCCCCGCCGCGGCCGCCATCTCCTCGGCGATCCGGGCGAACTCGGTGTCGGCATCGGTGTAGGCGGTTGCCAGCTGCGCGAATTCGGTCGCCTGTCGTGCCAATTCGGCAGCACGGTCGTGCAGCGCGGTCAGCGCGCGGGCGACATCGGCCGGGCTGTGCTTGGCCGGATCGACATCGAGCAGGTTGGCCCATGTGCCCAGTTCGGCGCGCACCTGTTCGCGCTGCATCGCCTCGAGGAACGCCTCGCGGGCCTCCGCGCTCGGGTTGCCCTCCGGATCCCACCAGAGCTTCAGCCGCGTCGGATTGTTGTTGACGCCACTGGCTTCGGAGTCCGCACCGGGCAGGCCGGCCGCAACGGACTGCTCACGCATATAGCGCTCGAGCGGATCGGGACGCATGTCGTTGGTCGGCAGATAGCCCAGGCGCTCGTTCTCGTTGTGGAACCGCGTGGCGGCCTCCGCGTAGGCCGCGGCCGCCGCGGCCTGCCGCATCGCCCGGTAGTTCGCCTCACCGACCGCGGTGCGGACCGCGTCGGGGCCGAGATCGGCCAGCGATAGCGACAGCGCGTCCGCGCCCTCGTAGAGCGCGATACCGGCGGCATTGCGTGCGGCGATGGCGTCGCCGAGTTCCGCGCCTCGGCGCGCCAGATCCGGATCGGGTACCGGGCCTTGCGGTTCCGCGTCCGGAACCGGCGGCACCACGTCCTCATCGATTCCGGCGCGCTCGTCGGGCGAAACCGGATCCGGCGCCTGCGGATCACCGATCCGGGGACTGGCCGAGTAGTTGCCGGTGACCATGGCCCAGAACGCCTCGCGGCCCTTCCACAGCTTCGACGCCTGCAACGCGAAGAACGCCGGATCCCAGTCGAACCCACTGACATCGGCCGCCGCGTCACCGAAGAACAACTCGATCTCCGCGCCGAACGCGTTGTAGAGATCGGTGTTGTTCCCGGAACCGAGCGCGTACTGGATCGGCCGGCCGGTGCCGTGGCTGCCGAGATGGGTGCGCAGGAGCTTTACCGCCCGCTTCCCCGGGCTCTGCGGTTGCGCGCCGGGGTCGCTCGATGAGCCCGGCACCGGCGGCGGCGCCAGCGGCTCGGCGGGCCGCACCCGCCACCCTCCGGAACCATCGGCGGTCAGCAGCACCGGCACCCGCTGGTCGTCCACCATCACCGTGTACCGGCGGGTCTCGCCCTCGGCCACCTGGGTGGCCCGGCCCTCGACCGCGTGCACCGCCTGGGCGACATCGGCCAGATCGTTCAGGGCGACGACGCGGGCCAGCACGTTGTCACGCAGCCGCTCCAGCGTCGTGTCGACCTGGCCCTCAGCCAGGTCGCTGTCCGAGAGCTGGAGCAGATCTGCCCACTGGTTGACGATCTTGGTGAGATCCGCCTGCTGGTTCGGGTCGACGGCGGCATCCAGCCGGGCCTTGGCGTACGCGAGCGACTCGATCGCGCCCGCACGCAGCATGGTCCGATACCGCTGCTCCGCGATGGTTTCCGCGAGATTCGCCTGGGTCACCTGGTCGGCGTTCAGGCTCAGCTGACGCAGCAGCTGCGCCTGCGCCGTCTGCGGCGCGAGCGGATGCGGGGTCCGGGAGTCAGGCCGGGCCTGCGCCGGACCCAGCGCGGGTGCGATCGCGTCCGGCACGGCGATCGGCATGGCGGGCGCCGGGGCATCGGGATCGACAACCGGCAGGGCGTGAGCTTCGTCGCGCTGCAGGGCGAAATCGGGGTCGCTCGGGTCCGGCGAGTAGTTCCAGTACCGCTCGCCCAGATGCTGCTCGTCGATGCTCAATGGAGCGAAATCGGGCGGGCCCATGAGCTCGTTCATGTGCCCGGTGACCGGGGTCGGGTCGAGGAATCCACGCGCCCAAGCCATTTGGGCCAGATCCGCGAGGACGCGGCGCGGGTCCGCGAGGCTCGGCAGCGAGTCGCCGAGTCCGAGTGCCTGCGCGAGGCGGGTCAGGCGGGCGCGGTCGGCGTCGGTCAGCGAGGACAGGTCGCCCGTCGGCGTCGTCTGGCGAGCCGGGATCAGCTGCGGACCGGACGCCGATTCGGCATCGGGGTCCGGAGTCTGTTGTGGCTCCGAATCAGGCTGGGCACCCGGGTCCGGGTTCTGCTGCGAATCCGGTTCCGGCGCAGACTGGTTGGCGCCGCGCTCTCCCTCGCTCCTGCGCTGATTCTCTTGCTGCCGCTGTTCGTCCAGGAAGCGCCGGAGGTCGCGCATCGGATCCCGCCGGCCCTGATCGTCGCCGACCCGCGGCAGGTTCCGATCGTCATCGTCGTGGTCCTGGGTGGCGGCACCCACCGCGAGCGGGCGCGCCGCCAATGGGCGCACGGAGTTGCCGTTCGCGTCGTAGACCATGACCCAGGTCTTCTTCGCGTCCGGGAGATTGCCGGGGTCGAACTCGACCGGGCCGTCCGGATACTTGTACGGGTCGTCGACCATGATCTTGCCGGTCTCGGCGTCGTGGTACATGACGTACGCGTGCGCACCGACACCGTGCTCGTCGACCGTTTGGTTCTGGTCGACGACGATGACCGTCGCCTTGCCCTTCATGAAGTCCAGCGCCTCGGCGATCGCCTTGTGCGGCGACTTGCGCTTGCCGACCTCGACCTCGGTCGCCTGGGAATCGGCGTGTTCTTCGAGCTGGCGCACGGACACACCGTCCAGGCCGACATCGGTCGGCACGGTGATGTCCGGGTTACCGGTGCGCTGGCGTGCCCGGTACAGCGCCTGCTCGGAACACCCGTTCTCCCGCAGCGGGGGCCGATCGGTGTCCAGGAACGACTCGTTGTCGGGCGCTTGGAATTCGGTGGTGCCCGCGGCGATGTTCTCCAGCCGGTACATGCGGTCGACCGGCACGCCGTTGTCCGGCGGCTTCGGGCCGGTGGTCTCCGGTGCGTCGAACCGGTGGAACAGGCCGTTGGCGCGATCCTGGATGTGCACACGGACGTCGTCGCCGAAGTGCTTCTCCCGGATCAGCGGTTCGCCTTCTTCGCCGGAGAAACCGATGAGCACGACGTCGTCGACCAGGCGCTCCAAACGCCCCTTGTGGCCGGACGATTCGACCACGTCGACGCCGTAGCCGCGCGCGATGATCTTGTTCGAGACCGCGATCTCGGGTTGCCCCTGCGCCACCCGCCCCTCGTTGAGCGCTGCTCGAGTCGCGCTGAAGGCGGCCAGATCCCGGGCGAGCAGCTTGCCACCCTGACGCGCATGCCAGGTGGTCATGGACTGGGCCTTGTTCGGCGTGCCGTAACCGACCCACGCGATCGACGCCGCCGACTCGCCAGGGCGTAGTCGACCGGCGGTTGCCTGATACTGGCCGGCCATCTCGTTCACGGTGCTGCCGATATTCGCCAGCGACGCGTCCCGGCCCGGGACGTGCCAGGACACCTGGGTCGCGGTGTCGATGTGGCCCATGGCGATGGCCGCCCGGCCGCTGCCGTTGAACGCGGTGGAGTCGAAGGCCATGACGTACACCGGCGTATTCGGCGCGACGGTTCTGGCCACCCCCTGCGCCATGGCAATCGCCTCTCGAGTACGCAGCAGGTTTACCAGCTGCTTGTGCGAGGCGGAGTCCAGCTTGCTTTGCTGAATCAGACTCCTGAGCTCGTTCTCGACGCGCTTGACCGTCTTCGCGGCCTCTGTGCGAGCTTCGTTGATCCGCTGTTTGGCTTCGGCTCGTTCTTGGGCGGCCTGACGGCGTGCCGCCGCCTTCTCCGCCCGGCTGCTGTCCGGATTCACCTGTGTCCGCGCCCGCGGCTGCTCGGCTTTCGCCTGCGCCAAGTCGGCCGCCGCCTGCTGTTGCTCGGCCAGCAGACGCACCATTTGCGCCTGCTGGTCTTCGGTCAACCCGCTGCGAGCGATCAGACTCTGCGACTCCCGGACGATCTGTATCCGGTTGGCGATGTCGACATCCGGCGCGGGGATGCCCGGCGCATTGTTGCCGAAGCTGGCCGGATGCACTTGGAGCAGGACCAGCTGCTGCTCTGGTGTGAGCGAGTTCCACCGCTCGGAGTTCTTGCGCGCCAAAGCATCCGCCTCGGCCTTCGTGGCCTTGGGGTCGAGCTGGAAATCGGCGGGCTTCGGCTTGCCCTCCATGCTGTCGAGGATCGCGGCGGCCTGCTGCTTTTCCGCGTCGGTCGGTGGCCTGGCGTCGGGCACCCTACGCGGGCGAGCGTTCTCGTCGGTGTCGGGATTCTGGCCCGCCGAATCATCGGGCTGGTTAAGGGTTTCCGGATCGCTGTCGGTATCGGTGTCCGTGTCGGGGTCCGTGCTCGCATCCGGATCGGTACTGGGGCGCGCCGGAGCCGGGGCCGCCGGAGTGGGCGGCGGAGGCGGCGGAGCAACCAGCGCGGATTCCTCGTCGGCATCCGAACGCGCCGCCGGATCCTCGTCGCCGTCCGGGCGCGCGGGCGCACTCTCGTCACTATCGGGACGCGCCGGACCATCCTCGTCGCTGTGCGGCCGCGCCGCCGGATCCTGATCGCTGCGGGGACGGGCGGGAGCATCCTCGTCGCTGTCGCTCTGTGTCGCCGGATCCAGGGTGCTGTCGGTCCGCGCCTGGACGATTTGCGGATCGCTCTCCGGTGTGACCTGCACCTGGGTGTCGGCGTCGCTCGCCGAGTCCACGGTGGTATTCCGTTGCGGCGCTTCGGTATCCGAGATCTGCGTCTGCACCGGACTGGCCGGGGCGGCGCCGGGGGTCGCGGCCCGAGCGGACGAGCCCGCGCGCGACGCGGGGGGCGACTCGGCGTCGGTACTCGGGGCGACGTCGGACGTGCCGTCGTTGAAACCGGCGACGGAGGTGTCCCCGGCCCGGGGCGTACCGGGCAGGTTGGGCGTCGACGGCCGCCCGGCGCCCGGCTGGCCGGTGGCGGCGCTCGACTGGCCAGTTGCCGGAGACGTGGAGGTGGACCCCGGCGCGGACGACGAGCTGCCCGGCGCGACACTGGACGCGCCCGTGCTCATCGACGCGCCCGGCGTCGGCGTGCTCGCACTCGGCGCCGTCGTCGCTCCTGGTGCGGGTGCTCCCGGCGCCGTCGTTCCAGCCCCGTTGGTGTTCGAGCCGGTGTTCAGGCTCGAGTTGGGATCGCCCGAAATGCCTGCGATTTGGGGGTCGCCCAGCGGTGAACCGGCGAAGTTGTTGACCGCGCCCGGATCGGTGACCGGGCTGACCTGCGCGGCCCCCGCACCGGGATCCGTAACACCCGCACCCGGGTCCGAAGCACCTGCGCCTGGGTCCGAAACAGCGGCTCCAGCACCGGGATCCGAAACACCGGAGGTGGGACTGCTGGCGGCCGGACTCGAATCGCCCGTCTGCGGTGCCGAATTGCTCTGGTTTCCACCGGAATTCGACGAGCTACTGTCGCCAGCACCGGCTTGCGAGCTCGGCTGACCCGCCTGTGGCCCGGCGCCGGTCTGCTGCTGGTTGCCCGCGCCCGAGTCAGCGGCGCTGGCCTGCGGCGCGTTCGTGTGCTGCCCGGCCTGCGGCGCGGAGGTATCGCTGGCACCGGCGGCGTTCGTGCCCGGGCTGTTGTTCCCGGCACCGTTCTGGTTTCCGGCACCGTTCTGGCTTCCGGCGCCGTTCTGATTCCCGGCCCCATTCTGGTTCCCGGCACCGTTCTGGCTTCCGGCCCCATTCTGTCCCGCGCCCGAATTATTTCCGGAACCAGTGGAATTGGACGGATCGGTCCCGTTGGTCGGCCCGCCCGGCGGCGACGCGGTACCGTCCGGCGCGTTCACGTTGAAGTTTCCGCCGTTGAAGTTCCCGCCGCCGACGTTGGGCGCACCCGCGTACTGCCGATTTCCCCGGAAACTCGACGCACCGGAGGGAATCGCGCCCGACAGGCCGCCACCGACGAACGACTCCAGAGTCCACTGACCGGTCAGCAGGCCCGCTGCCGTCGCACCGACCACACCCGCGCCGATACCGACCAGCCCACCGGCCATGGCGCGGGTCCACCGGTTGTCGCTCATCATCATCCGGTTGAGCGCCGGGATGTGGCCCATGCCATAACCGGCGCCGCCGCCCGCCGCACCCGCCGCGAACGAGACACCGACGTTCTTCAGGTAGCCGCCCCAGTCGAAGGGCTGCGACTTCAGGCCCTCCGCCTTGAGGATGTAGTGGGTAGCGGCTTCCTCGATGGTGCTCTGGACGACCTCGACGAAACCCTCTTGAAGCATCTCGTAGACGACTTTGGCGATGACGGTGCGCGCCGCCTCGGACAGGAAGCGCTGACCGATGATCCGGGCGATCGCGCTCTCCAGAATCTCGCCGATCACCCGGAAGGCGGCACGGGTGGCAGCGATCGCACCGGCCTCGACGGCGGGCGCGGCCGGGCCCGAGGCCAGCGCCCAGGCCAGCTCGATGACCAGCCAGCCGAGCGCGAAGATCGCGCTCAAATGGTTGCTGTGGACCTCGCCGGTGAAGTCGTCGACCGCGGTGGCCAGCTGGTCGAAGGACTTGCCCATCAGCTCGATGGAGCCGTGTTTCGGGTCTTGGCCGTGGATTACGCTCTGGAGCGATTCGAATATCTTCTCGCCGCCGCTGCCCTGCGGGTAGGACACGCGGACGGATTGGCTGGCGGTATCGGCCTCGGCGATGGCCTGCTCGAGGATCTCCCGGCCGACCTCACGCAGCACATCCGAGATCCCGTCCAGGTCGTTGGGATCGATGTGGGTGATCTCCGCACCCGCCACCCACCCGACCCAGGCGAACTCGTCGGGGATATGCCAGTAACCCATCTAAACCGTACGCACGTCACCAAACCGAGTCGGTGACGCCCTTTCCGGTTTCGGACTTGCCCTCGAGGGTCTCCACATCGGTGAAAACCAGTTCCGCGTCCTCGCGCTCGGCGTCACCCGGCGGCGCGACGGAAACCGGCGGCTCCATCGGGATCTCGCTCTGGAAGTCGGGCATTCCCGGGATCACGTCGGAAAGCTTGGGCAGCCGCGCCCGCTCCTCCGCCAAGGGCGCCATGACTCGCTTGCTCTGCTCGAACACATCCTCGGCGGCCTGCTGGGCCAGCCGAGTGATGGATTTGGCGATGTCCTCGTAGCTGTATTCGTCGATGCCGCTGCCGAATTTGGTTTGGATGACCACCCCGTTGGCGTTCACCGTCACCGAGATCTGCCGGTCCCTTGTGCTCGCGGTGGCCGTGAGCTTGACCCGCTGCTGCTGCATCTCGGCGATCTCGCGGATGCGGCTGCGGAATTCCTCCATCACACCGGCGATCTCGGCATCGCGTCTGGCCATCTAGTTCTCACCCACTCCACAAACTCTCATGGCGGTCCGAGTGGACCGCCGGCCGACTACCAACAAGCGGTGCGGCTCAAATGTTCTCGAACTGCTCTCGGCGCTTCTGCTCTTCGCGTTCGGCGTTGGTCGCGTTCTGGAACTGGCCATCGGAGAGCTTGCCCCAGGACTTGGCCATGGTCCGCGTGCCCTCGACGGCGCCCTCGAGCTGGTATTTGAGACCCTTCGGGTCATCCATGAACTTCTTGCCGAATACCGGGTCGGAGCTGACGATCGAGATCAGCGAATCCAGCTGCGCCTGCACTCGATCGGCGAGTTCGTCCATGCGGTCGCGCACCTTGCCGGTGTCGGTACCCGCGATGCGCTGCTTCTCCACAAAACTCTCGACGTCCACAGTGCACCTCTCATCTCACAGGCTCGTACCAGCCACGAAAGCCGCTGGTAAGCACAGCTTTCCGACCATTCTGGCACCTCGGCCGACGATGCGGGCCGATTCACCGGTCCGAAAAGCTTAAGAACCCGTAAGGAAATTCGCCATCGATCCGTTCCCTGATGTTAACCCGCAATGGGCGGGTAACCAGGGTCAGGCGTCGACCATCCCGTTGCGCTCCTGAAAGCGCTGCTCGAACTCCGCGATGTAGCGCGAGGGCGCGATCGACGACGAGGACTGCTCCAGCACACCGTCATCGGCGATGTAGAACAGCGCGCGGCCGATGGCGATCTCGCCCGGCGCGGTAGGCACGTAGACCATCCAGCCGCAGCTGATCCGGTCGGCGCGCAGCTGATCCAGCGGATAGCCGGTGGTGTCGAGATCGCGCTCGAGAATGTAGCGGCGCACCTGATCGATGGCCTCGTCCTCGGGCATCGGATCCGGCAGCGTGGTGGCCACGCCGGCCATGGTGAGCTGGTAGAAAGCGCTGTCGATATCGTAGTCGCCCTCGTCACCGAAGACGCTGATCAGCGTATCCCTTGTCACCACACCGGCTTCCGCGGCCGAGACCAGCGTGGCCACGGCGGCGACCTGGCCGTCGGTCGGCTCAGCGGCGACCAGGCTGGAGATCACGTTGGTCACCGTCTGCGCGGTCCAGATACCGGGCACGGCCTCGGCGAGCTGATCGGCCGTCGGCGACTCGGCGCGGTACCAGCGACCGCCCTCCCACCAGTAGCAGAACGACAGCAAACCGCTGGCGGCCCGAGGGTTCAGCACCGGGTTCGCCACCCAGGCCGGAGCACCGGCGTAGTACGCGGGCAGCTGCGCGCCCTGGTTGTACGCCGCGTCCAAGGCGGGCGCGTTCCAGACACCACCGGAGAACACCGCTCGGCCACCGGGCAGCATGTACAGCGTCGAGCCGCCCCGTTTGGCGCCTTCGAACCACCCGAGCGCGGGCAGGATACGCGGCCCCCACTCGGAACCGACGGCGACGAACGCGGCCGCCAACACCGCCCAGCGGGCCCACAGTGTGGGCAGCGCCGGGAAATCACGCTCCGAGATCGTCCCGCGCACACCGGCTTCTCGATCCGCACGCGCCCAAACGGCAGCCTCGGCCGGGGTGCGGGACTGGCGGTTGCCGTGACTCACGTACGCGGCCAGCCACACCGGCAGCCGCTCCCGCGGATTGGCTTCCAGGTCGGCCTGATACACCTCGGCCGGGAACAGGTGCTCGTCCGGGAACGGCTCGTCACCGTAGTCGTAGTCGATATCCAGCTGACCGGCAGGCGTCAGCTGCAACAGCAGCCGCCACCACGGGCCGTCGCCCATGGCGGCGGACACCTCGCGGTGCCTGCGCACCAGCTCCAGCACCGCCTCCGACGGCTGGATGCGGACCGAACGCTCCCGATCGTCGCTGAACACGATCTGCGCGACCTCGGCGACCGCGGTGAAAACGAACACCGCGTCCAGCTTGGACCAGCCCTGCGGAGCGCCGGTGGCCAATTCGCGGGCCAGGTTGTGGCCGATCTCGCGGGCCTGCTCGGCCGGGTCGACGGTTTCGGGCCCCGGCTCCGGCTCCGGCTCCGGCTCCGAATCACCTAGCGAGAACTCCACATCGGGTTCGTCGCTGCTCTCCTCGAACGCCTGCTGGAACTCCTGGCGGAACTCTTCGTCGGCGCGCTGCTCGGGTGTGCGATTCGGCTGCTGATCGCCGGGGACCTGGTTGTCGCCGGCCTCGTTGTTCGGGCCTTCTTGGCTGGTCACGGTGCAGCTATCTCCTCATCCACGCACCCGTGACCGGAATCCCGACGGGGCGTCCGGTCGCAGGCTAGAGCCGACTTGCTGTCCTTCATCCTGACACAGGATGTCGAAAACCGACCCGGAGCCGAAACCCACACCCCTCAGGAGGATTTACGGACCCGCCGTGGCGGGCCTCGGCCGACCTCCGCAGGGCAGGACGAGGCCGCGGCGCTGCCGGCGGACCGGGGCCGCTGGTCATCGGCTACTTCGAAGGAAGCAACTGAGAAGCAATTCTCGCGCACCGGGCGGTTTTCGTCCCCCTCACGAGCGGTGACTTTCCTAAGAACGTGTCAAGGTCTCGGATAACCTCCGCGTCCTTTCCCTAAGGGACGGTTAGAGATTTCGCATTACTCGTGGCATTTCCAGTGACCGGCGACACAGTGGGGTTGCCCAAAAGTGTGCGGAGTCCAAAGGAGTTCTCATGACTGCGACACAAGCCGCCGGCGAACGCAGGGTCGTCGGCAACGTGATGCGTGGATCGCTCGGCAATCTGATCGAGTGGTACGACTGGT
Organism: Nocardia xishanensis NBRC 101358; assembly: GCF_001613365.1. GTDB lineage: Bacteria > Actinomycetota > Actinomycetes > Mycobacteriales > Mycobacteriaceae > Nocardia > Nocardia xishanensis. The sequence goes on along the minus strand of NZ_BDCF01000009.1, from coordinate 101,923 downwards.
ATGTCTACGCGGCGTTCAGCGTCTACTTCGCGAAGACGTTTTTCCCCTCCGGCGATTCCACCGCCCAGCTCCTGCAGTCCGCGCTGGTCTTCGCGCTCGGCTTTCTGATGCGGCCGATCGGCGGCTGGCTGCTCGGCCAGTACGCCGATCGGGCCGGTCGCCGAACGGCTTTGACGCTCTCGGTGACGGTGATGGCGGCGGGCTCGCTGATCATCGCGGTCACGCCGAGCTACCACACCATCGGCATCGCCGCGCCGATCATTCTGCTGGTGGCGCGCCTGCTCCAAGGGTTGTCGCTCGGCGCCGAATACGCGACCAGCGCGACCTATCTGTCGGAGGTGGCCACCCCCGGCAAGCGCGGGTTCTACTCGAGCTTCCAGTACGTGACCCTGGTCGCCGGTCAGCTCACCGCCCTCGGCGTGCAGATCATCTTGCAGCACATCCTCACCTCGGAGCAGATGAACAGCTGGGGTTGGCGCATTCCGTTCGTGATCGGCGCGGCGGGCGCGGTGGCGATCATGTGGCTGCGCCGCGGGATGGACGAGTCGTCGCACTACGAGGCCGCCGCCTCCGACGCCACGGCGCAGGAGAAGAAGCGCGGTTCGCTGCGCGTGCTGCTGGAATACCCGCGTGAATGCCTGGTCGTGGTCGGCCTGACCCTCGGCGGCACGGTGGCGTTCTACACCTACACCACCTACATGCAGAAGTTCATGATCAACACCTCCGGCATCTCCAAGGGCACGGTGGCCTGGATCAACTTCATCGCGCTGCTGGCGTTCGTGGTGATCCAGCCGCTGGCCGGGGCACTGTCCGACCAGATCGGCCGACGGAAACTGCTGCTGTTCTTCGGCATCACCGGCACGGTGTGCACCGTTCCGATCATGACCGTGCTCGCGCACACCTCGAACCCGGTCGCGGCATGGGGACTGATGATGCTCGCCCTGATCATCATCACCGGCTACACCTCGATCAACGCCATCGTCAAAGCCGAGCTCTTCCCCACCAAGATCCGTGCGCTCGGCGTCGGCCTGCCCTACGCACTGACGGTGTCGATCTTCGGCGGCACGGCCGAATCCATCGCGCTCGCTCTGAAGAAGGCGGGTCACGAATCCGTGTTCTTCTACTACGTAGCCGGATGCATCGCGATCTCGCTGTGCATCTACTACTTCATGCGGGAGACCTCGGCGACCTCGGTGCTCGAGTCCGAACGCGCGGCCGACGCCACGCGGGAGGACACGGCCGAAGTCCCGGTGGCGTGACGCGGAACCGAAACGCCTGCGCACCGATCCTTCGATTTGCGAGGATCGGTGCGTGAGGCTTGCCGTAGTCGAGGACGATGATGGGGTGGCGAGCGCGCTGCTGGAGGCGTTGCGAACCAAATACGAAGCCGATCACATCAAACGCGGCAGCGATCTGTTGCTCTTCCACAACCGCTACGACGCGGTGGTCCTCGATCTCGGACTGCCGGACATGGACGGTCTGGAAGTGCTGCGCAAGCTGCGGAAGGTCAGCTCGGTGCCGGTGGTCATCCTCACCGCGCGCGGCGGTGAGCGGGCAGTCGTTCGCGGGTTGCACGCCGGGGCCGACGACTACCTGGTCAAACCGCCGCGCATCGCGGAATTGATCGCCCGGCTGGAGACCGTCACCCGGCGCGCGGCCGCGCACGCTCCGCCGCCGCAGCACGTGATCGTCACCGGCGATGTCCGCGTCGATCTGATCGCGCGGCGAGTCGAGGTCGCGGGCGAACCGATCACGCTCACCCACAAGGAATTCCAGTTGATCCGCATCCTTCTGGAACGACCGGGGGCGGCGGTGAGCAGGCAACAGCTCATGGACCGGATCTGGGGCGACGCGTTCGCGGCGGTGTCGCGGGCGCTCGACGTGCACATGGCGGCGCTGCGCGCCAAGCTCGGCAGGCCTGGGCTGATCACCACCATCCGCGGCTTCGGATACCGGTGGGAACTGGACGATATGCCGTAGTCCTCCGCGTCCCACGTCATCTGCGGAGGGGCGGCGGTGTCGAGATCGGTCGGCACGGATTGATGGGGGCGCGCGCGCAGAGTTCCCGATTCACCGGATGGCAGGATCACCGCATGCGAGTTCTTGTACAGCGTGTGACCGCCGCGCAGGTGACCGTCGGCGGCGAACTCGTCGGACGGATCGAGCCCGATCCGCAAGGGCTGGTCGCGCTGGTCGGCGTTACCCACGACGACACCGAGGCGATCGCGAAAGCCCTGGCGGACAAGCTGTGGCGGCTGCGGATTCTGGACGGCGAGCGTTCCGCGGCCGATCTGAACGCGCCGGTGCTCGTCGTCAGCCAGTTCACCCTCTACGCCGACACCGCCAAGGGCCGCCGCCCCTCCTGGTCCTCGGCCGCGTCAGGCCCGATCGCCGAACCATTGGTCGACGCTTTCGCCGCGGCACTGCGCGCCCTCGGCGCGACCGTCGCGACTGGGCGTTTCGGCGCGCACATGCATATCGAGCTCACCAACGACGGCCCGGTAACGCTGCTGCTGGAGGCGTGAGCACGGGGTTCGCGCCGAATTAGCTGGGAGCTAGCAGCATGCCTGATCGTTCCTGGGCGACGACACCCGATTTGTGGCAGACTCTCCGCGAGAACAGATGTGGCCGAAGGCACGACCGTCTGTGAAAGGTGATGCGGGAGTTGGGGTCGCGATGGATCTGAGTGCTATCGAACGACAGGTAGCGGTCGATCGCAGTGCGGCCCGAGACCGAACGGTCGATTCCGAACTTCGATTGGCCACCTCGCTCGCCGAACTGGCCAAGGCGCTGATCGCCACCCGAAACGATCCCACCGCCCGCCGTGACCGCACCTTGGAAGCTCCGGCGCCTGCCCAGGAAGCTGTCGGCATCCGGCTGCACTGGCTGGCCGCCGGAATGGTCGAGGCGCGGTTCGCCGGCGAATTGCAAGAGGCCCTGCGCATCTTCGAGCAGGTGACGCGGGAGGCGGGCCGCCGCGATCTGGCGACCAGCACCATCCGGGGCGCCTGCGCCACGTATCGCCAAGTGGCGCAGACCCATCCGCACGTGTCGGGAATGTGCGCCGACGGGCTCGGCAAGTGCGGCGTGTGGCTCGGCAGGCTGGACCAGGACGCGGCCGTTGCCGCGGTGGAGGACGCCGCACGGATCCGCGCCCAGCTCGCCGCGGCCAATCCCGAGTTGGCGGGCAAGTACCTGGCCAGCCTGAGCACGCTGCTGCGCACCCTCATGGTCGGCCGCTCGCGCAAGCAGGCGCTGGCGATGTACCGCGAACGGTATGCCGCGTTCACCTCCACCAGCATGTCGATCCGCCTGCGCGCGTGCGGTATTCGCGATCTGGACCTCACGCCGAAGTCCTACAACGCGCTGGTCGAACTGGAGTGCCGCACCCTGGAACAAGCGGGACGGCTGACGCAGCAGCAGATCGTCCGCAAGTCCTCCGGCGACCTGTCCACGGTGGAGGAGATCAACTGGCGCTTGGCGCTGGTCGGGCTGCGCCCGCTCGCGCCGGGCGAGGACCCGGAGCCGCCGTCGACGCCGCTCGAGATCGGACCGACCTTCGGGGCACTCGGCGTGCGCTGCCCGGACCGGGACGCCATGACGCAACTGCGCGCCGCCATCATCGCGGCCTACGCCGACGACGACATCCACCCCGTCGACAGCGCCACCTACCTCAATGCCGACGACGAGGACTGGGTGATCGGCGAGGCCGAGTTCAACACCGCGACCACGCTGGGCGACGACGTGGTGCTGATCGAGATGTCCTACGGCGGCTGGGTGAACGTGATGAGCCTGAACTGGGAGCTCGCTCCCGTCGGAAAACATCCGCTGGCACTGCGGCTTTCCCAGCGCTGGCCGGTGGTCGGCGTCACGGCCACCGCGAACATGTCCTACGAACTGTGCCGGTACGAGCAGGGCAAGGCGACGCAGTACGCAGCGCTCGGCCGCCCGGCCGGTCCCGCGTCGCTCGACGAGCCGCTCGCGCCCTTGGACTTCGGCGTACTGGCCGCCTACGGCGCGTCGCACGCCACCGAGAACAAGGTGCGTTCGGCGTTCGGCAATACGCAGTCCTTCTCGAACCTGACCTATCTGCCCGGCGCGGGCATCCGGCAGATGCGCAAGTCGATAGCGCTGATCGATCACGATCACGTGCTGTTCTTCCGCAAGACCGGCCAGAGCTGAATCACGGTCCGCCCCAGCGTATTCGGTAGCGCCGACCGCTGCACGCCGCGCGCCCTCACGGGCAAGCTGCGGCTCCTCGCAACGAGATTCGAGTAGTTCGCTACTCGGGAACCTATCCGGGTGCGGAACCTAATCTGACTGCATCGTCGGAGAGTTCACGACCGAGCCTGGGAGGTACCGAGAAGAACCGCCGAAAACCGCTGCACTGCCGAAGGTCTCGGCTAAGCGCACAGGGCGCGGGTGCAAGGAACGACGTCACCGATCCAGCGGCGAAGCTGGGTATCGTCGGGCGACTCAGGCCAGTACACGAACGTGTCGAAGCCGGTCGTCACGGCGAGATCGACCAAGATACGGGCCCAGCCCGCGGCGTCGGTGCGAATCGGTTCCTCGCCGCGCAAGCGCACCGGGCCGGGCGCGTCGGTGATCGTCCCGACCAGCTGTGCCATGCGGGTGATGTCCGCCGGGGAACGTCCGGCGTCGACGGCGGCCGCGGAAATAGTGTCTTGTGCACCTTGCCATTTCTCGTAGGGCAGATAGTGCGGGATCGGCGCCGCCCAACCGTCGGCGATCCGTCCGGTCAGCGCGTTGGCCTTCGGGCCGACGCTGCCGAACCAGATCCCGACGGGATGTGCCGGCGCCGGACCCGACTGCACGCCGTGCACGGAATAGTGCGTGCCGTCGACAGTGGCCTTCGCGTCGGGCCGCCACATCGCGCGGATGATCTCGGTAGCCTCCTCCAGCGCTTGCAGCGCTTCGGGATTCGTGCGCTCCGGGCCGCCCATCGCCTTGATGGCGGGCCAGAACGCGCCCGCGCCGAGGGCGAGCTCGAACCGTCCGCCACTGAGCAGATCCAATGTCGCCGCCTGTTTGCCCAGCATCGCGGGCCCGCGCAGCGGGAGGCTCGCGACGTCCGGAAAGACCCGCAGCCGCTCGGTTTCCGCCAACACGGTGGCGATCAGCGCGAAAGTGTCGACCAGCGCTCCGGAGTACGGGTGATCCTGGATGCCGAGCAAATCGAGCCCGTCCGCGTCGGCGATCTTGGCCAGCTCCCGGATCCGATGCAGTTCGGTAGCTTTGGGCGCGAGCTGAATCCCGAAACGCAACGTCACGGCGTGCTCCTTGTCTGGACGAGAGGTGGCTGCCCGCGGAAAGCGAAACGGCGGCCCCCGATCCTATCGGGAGCCGCCGTGCGGAACTTTCGCGCTACTCGGGGCGCACGGTGAGAATGCGCGGGCCGTCCTCGGTGACAGCGACGGTGTGTTCCCAGTGGGCGGAGCGGCTGCCGTCCAGGGTGACCACGGTCCAGTCGTCGTCGAGCACCTTGGTCTGGGTGGTGCCGAGGGTGAGCATGGGTTCGATGGCCAGCACCGAGCCGACCACCAGCTTCGGGCCCTTGCCCGGCGCGCCCTCGTTGGCCAGGAACGGGTCCATGTGCATCTCGCGGCCGATGGCATGCCCGCCGTAACCGTCGACGATGCCGTAGGCCCGGCCGTGCAGTTCCTCCGCGGCGCGGGTGCCCATTTCGATGGCGTGCGACACGTCGGTCAGCCGGTTGCCCGGCAGCATCGCCGCGATGCCCGCCTCCATGGACAGCCGGGTGGCCTCGCTCAGCAGACGGTCGGCCTCGATGATCTCGCCGACGCCGAAGGTCCACGCGGAGTCGCCGTGCCAGCCGTCCAGGATGGCGCCGCAGTCGATCGAGATCAGATCGCCCTCGGTGAGGATTTCCTCCCCGGTCGGAATCCCGTGCACGACTCGGTCGTTCACCGACGCGCAGATCGAGGCCGGGAAGCCGTGGTAGCCCTTGAAGGACGGCACTGCACCGGCATCGCGGATGGTCTGCTCGGCGACCTCGTCCAGTTCCAGGGTCGAGACCCCGGGCTTGGCGGCCGCGCGCACGGCGACCAGGGTGCGGCCTACCACCGCGCCCGCCGCCGCCATGGCGTCCAGCTCACCGGCGGTGCGGAACGGCACCACCTTCTTGCTCTTGTTGCGCCCGAAGACCATGGCTCAGCGTTCCCGAGACAAGGACATCAGTGGCCAAGCGCGCGCAGCGCGCGTCCGTTGACCTCGTCCACCTCGCCGACGCCGTCGACCGTGACGACCAAGCCGTCGTAATGCTGAAGCAGCGGCTCGGTCTCCTCGCGGTACACCCGGAGCCGGTTGCGGATCACGTCCTCGCTGTCGTCGGCGCGGCCACGCGCGAGCATCCGCTCGACCACGGTGTCCTCCGGCACGACGAAGCACAGGACAGCGTCCAGCTTCTTGTCCATGTCGCCGAGGATCTTCTCCAGCGCCTCGGCCTGATCGATGGTGCGCGGGTAGCCGTCCAGCACGAAGCCGTTCACGGCGTCCGGCTCGTTGACTCGCGCCTCGACCATGCGGTTGGTGACGTCGCTGGGCACCAGGTCGCCCGCGTCCATGTACTTCTGCGCTTCGCGACCCAGCGGAGTCTGCTGGCCGATGTTCGCGCGGAAAAGATCCCCTGTGGAGATGTGCGGGACGCCCAGCTTTTCCGACAGCAGGACGGCCTGGGTGCCTTTGCCGGCACCCGGCGGACCGAGCAGTACAACTCTCACTTGAGGAACCCTTCGTAATTTCGATTCATCAGCTGGCTTTCGATCTGCTTCACGGTGTCCAAGCCGACGCTCACCATGATCAGCACCGCGGTACCGCCGAACGGGAGGTTCTGGGCGCCACCGGAGTTGCCGATATCGAGGAACAGGTTCGGCAGGACTGCTACCAGACCGAGGTAGATGGAGCCGGGGAGGGTGATGCGGCTCAGGACGAAGTTCAGATAGTCGGCAGTCGGCTTACCGGGACGATACCCCGGGATGAAGCCGCCGAACTTCTTCATCTCGTCGGCGCGTTCCTCCGGATTGAAGGTGATCGCGACATAGAAGTAGGTGAAGAACACGATCAAGCCGAAGTAGATGGCGATGTACACCGGGTTGCCCGGGTTCACCAGGTACTTCTGGATGATCTCCTGCCACCAGCTCGGTTCGGGCTCGTTCTGCGCTCCCGTCAGCTGCGCGACCAGGTTCGGCAGGTAGAGCAGCGAGGAGGCGAAGATCACCGGGATGACGCCCGCCTGGTTGACCTTCAGCGGCAGGTAGGTCGAGGAGCCGCCGTACATCTTGCGGCCGACCACGCGCTTCGCGTATTGAACCGGAATCCGGCGCTGGCCCTGCTCGACGAAGATGACCGCGACGATGATGGCGAACGCGGCGACACACACCAGGCCGAACACGAGTCCGCCACGGCTGTCCAGGATGGCCTTGCCCTCGGTGGGGATGCGCGCGGCGATGCCCGCGAAGATCAGCAGGGACATGCCGTTGCCGACGCCGCGCTCGGTGATCTGCTCGCCGAACCACATGACGAGCGCCGCGCCCGCGGTCATCACGAGCACGATGATGATCATGCCGAAGATGCTGGTGTCGGCGAGGATGTCTTTCTGGCAGCCCTGGAGCAGCTGACCACGCGCCGCGAGCGCGACCAGACCGGTCGCCTGCAGGATGGCCAGCGCGATCGACAGGTACCGCGTGTACTGCGTCATCTTCGTCTGGCCGGATTGGCCTTCCTTGCGCAGTTCCTCGAACCGCGGGATGACGACCGTGAGCAGCTGAATGATGATACTGGCGGTGATGTAGGGCATGATGCCGATCGCGAAGACCGACAACTGCAGCAGCGCACCACCGGAGAACAGGTTGATCAGCTGGTAGATGCCCGCGTTCTCACCGCCGGAGACCAGGTCGACACATTCCTGGACGGCTTTGTAGTCGACGCCGGGAGACGGTAACGCGGCACCGGCACGGTACAGCGCGACCAACCCCAGCGTGAAGAGAATCTTCCGCCGTAAGTCCGGAGTCCGGAAGGCCGATACGAAGGCGGAAAGCACTGATCCTCCTGGCGCGAACGACATGGTCATGACATGGCAGTTTCAGCTTCGCCCGATTCCCTGGCGTACAGGGGGACGCCGAAAGCCATGACGTGGCTTGGCAGACAACAATTGAACTCTAACAGTGGCACCGGACGAGCTCGTCACTCGTCCGGTGCCACTAGTTGCAGAGTACCGTCAGCCCAGCTCGGTGACAGTGCCACCGGCCGCGGTGATCTTCTCCTTGGCGGCGCCGGTCACCTTGTCGACGGTCACCTGGACCGCGACGCCGATCTCGCCATCGCCGAGAACCTTGACCAGCTGGTTCTTGCGCACCGCGCCGGCGGCGACCAGCTCGGCCTTGCCGATCTCGCCGCCCTGCGGGAACAGCTCGGCGATCTTGCCCACGTTCACGACCTGGTACTCGGTGCGGAACCGGTTCGTGAAGCCCTTGAGCTTGGGCAGCCGCATGTGCAGCGGCATCTGCCCGCCCTCGAAGGCGGCCGGGACGTTCTTGCGCGCCTTGGTGCCCTTGGTACCACGGCCCGCGGTCTTGCCCTTGGAGCCTTCACCGCGACCAACGCGGGTCTTCTCGGTCTTGGCGCCAGGGGCGGGACGCAGGTGGTGCAACTTGATGGTCATGTCAGACCTCCTCAACTGTCACGAGGTGGCGCACGACGTTGATCAGCCCGCGGTTCTGGGCGTTGTCCTCACGCACGACCGACTTGCGGATGCCACGCAGGCCGAGGGTCCGCAGGCTGTCGCGCTGATTCTGCTTGGCGCCGATCGAACTCTTGATCTGGGTCACCTTGAGATCTGCCATTGTCAGGCTCCCTGTCCCGCACGCGCACGCAGCATGCCCGCCGGAGCGACGTCCTCGAGGGGCAGGCCACGACGGGCCGCCACCTCTTCCGGACGCTGCAGCTGCTTGAGCGCGGCAACCGTCGCGTGCACGACGTTGATCGCGTTGTCGCTACCGAGCGACTTGGCCAGAATGTCGTGAATGCCAGCGCATTCCAGCACGGCACGAGCCGCGCCACCGGCGATCACACCGGTACCGGGGGAAGCCGGACGCAGCATGACCACGCCGGCCGCCGCCTCACCCTGAACCGGGTGGGTGATGGTGGAGCCGATCATCGGGACGCGGAAGAAGCCCTTGCGAGCCTCCTCGACACCCTTCTGGATGGCCGCGGGAACTTCCTTGGCCTTGCCGTAGCCGACGCCGACCAGACCGTTGCCGTCGCCGACGATCACGAGGGCGGTGAAGCTGAAGCGACGACCACCCTTCACGACCTTGGAGACGCGGTTGATCGCGACGACGCGCTCGAGCTGGTTCTTCTCGGCCGCGTTGTCCCGACGGTCGCCGCCACCGCGACGATCGCCACCGCCGCGACGATCGCCGCGGCCGCCCTCGGGGTTGCTGCCATTCTGTCCGGCGGGTCCGTTTCCGCCGTCACGCCGCTGACGTCCCGGCATCAGACGTTCCTTCCGTTCGCAATCATCATCATCAGAACTTCAACCCGCCTTCGCGAGCGGCATCGGCCAGTGCGGCGATGCGGCCGTGGTAGTCGTGGCCACCACGGTCGAATACGACGGCCTCGACACCGGCTGCCTTGGCACGGGCGGCGATCAGCTCGCCGACCTTCTTGCCCTTGGCGGTCTTGTCGCCCTCGACCGCGCGCACGTCGGCCTCGATCGAGGACGCCGCGGCGATGGTCTTGCCGAGCGAGTCGTCGATCAGCTGCGCGTGCAGGTGGCGCGAGGAGCGGTTGACCACCAGGCGCGGACGCTCGGTGGTGCCCGCGACCTTCTTGCGCAAGCGGAAGTGACGGCGCGTCTTCGACAGACGACGCTGGGTCGACACGTCCTTGCCCAGCGGAATGCGCTTGGCCTTCTGGTTTTCGGTTTGCGCCATGATCACTTACCCGTCTTTCCGACCTTGCGGCGAACGACCTCGCCTGCGTAGCGGATGCCCTTGCCCTTGTACGGGTCGGGCTTGCGCAGGCCGTGGATGACCGCCGAAATCTGGCCGACCTTCTGCTTGTCGATTCCGGACACGGAGAACTTGGTGGGCGATTCCACCGCGAAGGTGATGCCCTCGGGCGCCTCGATCGGCACCGGGTGGCTGTAGCCGAGCGCGAACTCGAGGTTCGAACCCTTGGCCGCCACGCGGTAACCGACGCCGAAGATTTCCATCTTCTTCTCGTAGCCCTTGGTCACGCCCTCGATCATGTTCGAGATCAGGGTGCGGGTCAGGCCGTGCAGCGAGCGGTTGCGGCGCTCGTCGTTCGGGCGAACGACCTCGAGCTGGCCGTCTTCGCCACGGGCGACGGTGATCGGCTCGGCGACCACGTGCGAGAGGGTGCCCTTGGGACCCTTCACCGACACGTTCTGGCCGTCGATGTTCACCTCGACACCGGACGGGATTGCGATGGGCTTCTTACCAATGCGCGACATTGTCCTGACCTCCCTTACCAGACGTAAGCGAGGACTTCGCCGCCCACGCCGCTCTGTGCCGCCTGCTTGTCGGTGAGCAGACCCTGCGACGTGGAGATGATGGCCACGCCGAGGCCGCCCAGGACCTTGGGCAGGTTGGTGGATTTCGCGTACACACGAAGACCGGGCTTGGAAACGCGGCGCACGCCGGCGAGGCTGCGCTCACGGCTCGGGCCGTACTTGAGGTCGACGATGAGCGTCTTGCCCACCTGCGCGTCCTCGGTCCGGTAGTCGGCGATGTAGCCCTCACGCTTGAGGATCTCGGCGATGTTCGCCTTGAGCTTCGAGTGCGGAGCCTTCACCTGATCGTGGTACGCCGAGTTGGCGTTGCGCAGACGGGTCAGAAAGTCTGCGATCGGATCAGTCATGGTCATAGTTCGACCTCGACACCTTTCTCGCTGCGGTTCCCATACAGCACCCGCGCGCCCGGGAGCGCGCTGATGGTGGGCCTACAACAATTCGGCTGGTCCGGTCGGCAACTGCCGACCGGCGGGGTACGTATCGCCCGGATCGGTACACATGCGGACATGGAGGCGCCCAGGCAACCGCTCTAGTGTAGGCAATGGTCTGACCAGGACAAAATCGGGGTCGAGCGGCCCGATCACCCGCGCCGGCACCGACAACCGCCCTTGCTGGTATCTACAACATATGCCACCATACACATATGCCTCTCAAGCGGACCATGGTCTACGCCGACGTCGACGACCTCGCGACGATCAAGGAGGCTGCTGCGCGCACCCACGTCAGCGAGGCGGAGATCATCAGGGACGCAATTCACTTGGCGGCGATGCGAGTGCGGCGCCGCTCGGAGCCTCTACGGCTACGCCGGTTCGCCAGCGGTGATCCGACCCTGGCCGAACGCGTTGACGAAATCCTCGTCGAAGACGACACGCGGTGACGTCGCGATCCCATGGGATCGACGCAACCGGCGCGGGCATAGTCATCGCCGACACTTCCGGCATCCTTGCCGCTTTCGACACTTCCTCGCCCGAAAGCGACAGCGCGTTCAAGGTGCTCGAAGCCGCTGGCCTGATCGTATTGTCGCCGCTTATCCTCGCCGAACTCGACCACGTCGGCAGGCGCGCGCTCGGGCAAGCGCATGCGGTCTCGATGATCGAGGACATAACAGCTCAAGCGCGCCTCGGCCTGTTCGAAATCGCGACCCTGAGTACGGACGTCCTCGATCAGGCGAATGCAGTACGGACCCTTTACCCCGCCTTACGTCTTGATCTCGCCGATGCCGTCGGCGTAGCACTCGCGGCCGAGTACGAAACCGACGCGATCCTCACACTCGACCGCCGAGATTTCCGAGCCCTCACACCGCTCACATCACACACGGCGTTTCGGGTCCTTCCGGACGACCTCTGATCGAGTCGTCTCGACTCGCGACTGAACGAGCAGGTCCACTTTTCACCGCTACTGAGGCGCGCCAGGCGGCGACCTCCGCGACGACTTCCGGCAGCGCGGCGAGGATTCGTCACGCTGCGGTGCTCGCGCCCGTCGTCCGTCTCGGTGCGTCGACCGCACCACCACCGACCCCCGAACGGTCGACGCGTCGAGAATCGGCGCACCAAGCAGTCCGAGCGGGCGCACCGCACCGATCGAGTCGACCGAACGACCGCACCACCGAACCTGGCGCTGTGACGCGCACGGGTGGCAGGCCGAGCAGCGACCAGTTCGCCCAATTCGGGTGCGCCACAACCTCTTCCTGGATCCGACGGCCGTGCTACTCGCCGCCACACAGCACGATCACGAAGCGTGTCCAATCGTCGCTTCATCAGATAGCCTGAAGCGCAACCGAACTCAGTGGGGCGCGCATGCTGCGGCCTGAGACGGTTCTCGATGAGCCGCCGTCCTCGCGACACCCCGATGCCCGGGATCGGTTGTATCGCCGTCGCGTACAAGGCGGCACATCGACGATGAGGTCAGCGCCGCGAGCAGGAATCCGGCGTTCGAAGGCAAGCACCGAGCGCAGCAAAGAGGTGAAGCACATGCCGGTCAGTGGGGGGTTCTCGCCGGCCTGTTCGCTACCGAGTCGACCAGCGATCCACCACCTTCGGCCCCACGCAGAACCTGAGCAGGGCGTCGCGAGATCGGCGAAGCACGCTTGTCGGCCGAACGACGGCACGCAGCGGTTGGAGGTGTAGTGGACCGACTGACCGCCAAGTTCGAGGAGCTGGCCAGCGTTATAGCGATCCCTTATCCGTGGAACGCATCGGCATATGTCGCCCGTGTGGCCGAGTACCGGGGGCGAGCAATCCAGCTGTGCCCAATCGATCCCGAGGCCTTGGCAGGAACAGGCTGCGGTACAGGATCTGGTCTGTGGATCGCCCGTGAACACGACGATGTGATCATGTACGGCGGCGAGACACCGTGGCACAACGACCAGATCATCGCTCACGAGATCGGGCACATGCTGCTCGGACACGGACTCGACAATGCCGACAACGCCGACGACGCGGCAGACCTTCCGCTACACGAACTGATGCCGTCGCTGTCGGCCGACGCGATCCGCAGCGTGCTGCGACGTGACGACTACGGCAGCGATCGAGAGCACGACGCGGAAGCTTTCGCCGACTTGTTGATGGTCCATGCAATGTTGCCCCGCCGGCGTGCGAGCCGGTTACGGTCGACCTTCTTTCGCACACAGCATCGGTGATATGACCTCTCCGATACCGGAATACCTCACCGTGCCCGTGATCGTTGGCATCGTCCTGACCCTCATCGGTCGGTGGTCACTGCTACGCGACACCATCGTCGACAGGCTGATCAACCGTGCGATCGCCGCATCGCTGGTCGGCATGTTGCTGCGCGAATCGTGGTTCGAGCATGCCTTGACCTGGGCGCTTCCCGGCGACGACGACACTGTGGTGAACCTCGCCCGCCAGCTCTCTTTCGGCGCGATCCTGCTCATCGTGTCCAATCTCTACGGCATCGCGAAGCTATGGGACGGCGCGGGCCCTGACCGTGCCTACCAACGACAGCGCATCTACGACCTGGTCGTTGCCACCGCCACCGTCATCATCCTCATCGCCGGAACACCCGCCCGCCGCGCGAACCTATTGGTGGATCAGCTCCTCGGCCGGCCGGCTGTCGTGCTCTGGATCGCGTTTTGCCTGCCCGTGGGCATTACCGCCGTACTCGTCGGCCGGATCTGCATCAGGGAGATGCTGACAGGCGACATCACCCGCCAGGAGCGTGCGGTCTTCGTCGTCATCCTGTGTACCGCCGTCGCGCTCGGGTTCGACGTGAGCACCATCGTCATCGAGACGATCGGATGTGTGCTGACGGATCGACCGGTCTTGGATCCGGAGATGCACCGCAAGGCGTGGTCCTTCGCCACCTCGACATTCTTCGCGGTCAGCGTCTCGGCTGTCCCCCTGATCAGCACACTCACCGTGCGCCTCGGCCGCGATCGCACCGGGCGTTACCTTCGCAGGCTCCGGCCGCTGTGGACCGACCTGACCGCCGCCGTACCCGAGGTAGTGCTCGATAGCACGACAAGCCGGGGACAGCCTGACCCCGCCATCCGGCTCCACCGCATGACCATGGAGATCCGCGACAGCCTGCTGCACCTGCGCCGCTACGTCACCATCGATGATGCCGACTACCAGGATCCGCAGGTCTATACCCGCCGCATTGCCGAGGCCATCGTCGCGAAGGCCGCAGGTCGACCGCCTGTCGACAACATCGCGAAAACCAAGCACCGTGCGCAACCCGGCGTCCGGGACCTCAATGCCGAGCTCCATGAACTGCTCGCGCTCGCCCACGCATGGCCGCAGGTACGCGGCCAGATCACCACCCACGGCCACCGGCGCGACACGTCGCTGGCCCGATAGGAGTTTCAATGGCAGTTCGCACGCCCTCGACCACGGAGTCCAGAGCTCCGCTTCCGCACCCGCGGTGGCGGCTGCCGGTATTCGGCGATCTCCTCACCACCGACCCGATCAAGCCCACGCAGATGTCGATGCGTGACGCACAGGCGCTCGGGCCCATCTTCGAACGCCGGATCATGGATTGGCCCATGATCGTTGTCTCGGGCGCGGACCTGATCGCCGAGATCAACGACGAGAAGAACTGGACCAAGCACGTCGGGGTGCTGTTCAAGAAGATCCGGCCCGTCGCCCGTGACGGCCTGTTCACCGCGTACAACAGTGAGCCGAACTGGCAGAAGGCCCACAACATCCTCGCCCCCTCCTTCACCAAGGAGGCCATGATCGGCTACCACGACACGATGAATGCGGTGGCCGGAGACCTGATCGCCTACTGGGCTTCGCGCCGAGGCCAGTGGGTCGACGTCGCAGAAGACATGAACCGCTTCACCCTCGAAGTCATCAGCAAGTGCGGATTCGACTTCACCTTCGACTCGTTCACCCGCGAGAAGACCCACCCGTTCGTGGCGACCATGCTGCGGGGACTGCGGTACATCAACAGCAATGCCAACCTCCCGCCGATCATCCAGAAGACGGTCGGCCGCAGCGCGTCTATCCAGCACAAACGCGACATCGCCTACGTCCATGAGGTCGTCGACGAGATCATCGCCACCCGCAAGTCCAGCGGCACCGTCGGCGAGCACAGTGACCTGCTCGACCGCATGCTCACGGTCCCCGACCCCGAGACCGGCGAGACCCTCGACGACCTCAACATCCGCAACCAGATCCTGACCTTCCTCGTCGCAGGCCACGAGACCAGCGCGGGCGTGCTCGCCTTCGCACTGTACGAGATCGCACGCAATCCAGGGATCGCCGCGCGGGCGCGCGAGGAGCTGGCCGAACGGTTCCCCGGCCAGAGTCACCTGACAATCGCGTTCGACGACGTCGCGAAACTGCGGTACATCCGCCGCATCGTCGACGAAACGCTGCGGCTGTGGCCGGTCGCGCCGGGATACTTCCGGGAAGCCCGCCACGACGTGGTGATCGGAGACGGCCGCTATCACTTCAAGGCCGGTGAGTGGGTTCTCGTCCTGACGTTGCAGGCCCACCGAGACAAGACGGTGTGGGGCGAGGACGCCGAGAAATTCGATCCCGACCGTTGGCTGCCAGGCCGCCAGCGAGACCAGCGCGCCTACAAGCCCTTCGGCACCGGGTTACGCGCCTGCATCGGCCGCCAGTTCGCGTACCACGAAGTGATGCTCGCCCTGGCCCACCTCCTGCGCGAATTCGACTTCGAGCACGACCCCGGCTACAAGCTCGACATCAAGGAGCAGATCACGCTCAAGCCTTCGGGATTCAAGCTGCGGTTGTCGCCTCGGAGCAGCTGAAGCCACCGCTGCGCGCCATCCGCGAGGCGGCCACCTGACTGCGGCGCTATCGGCACTGGTCAGCGCCGTGAAAGCGGTGGCAGGGCGTCAGCTGGACACTACGATGAGGACATGTCGAGTCCGCGTATCGAACGCCCCGACCTCCCCGAGTACATGACATGGGAGTAGCTCGAGCAGTTGCCGGAGGAGATCGCGGAGCAGATCGAACTCTGGAACGGCCGGGTCGTCTGGCCGCGACGCGGTCCTTCGGAGCATCAGACTTTTACGAACCTGATGTGGAGCGCCCTCAGGCGCTGCGCGCAAACGGATTTGCCGGACCGCCCGGAACGCTGTTGGCGCGTCACCACCGAGACGAACGTCTTCCTCGGCAAGAGCGGTAAGTCCGACTTCCTGACGCCGGACTTCCTCATACATCGTTGCCTCGACCAGCCCTACCAGGACCTTCGCGCCGCCGACACCCTGCTGGTCGGCGAAGTCCTTTCACCCTCGAACACCCAGTCCGATATCGAGGCGAAAAAGGGACGCTACGCGGGCGCCGGAATTCCCTGGTACTGGGAAGTGACCCTGGAGCGCGAGAACAGCGCCATCGCCATAGTCCACGCCTATGCCCTGGAGACCACGCACGGCCAGCTCCCGCCCGGGGTCCACCCGCTCTACCCGGCCAACTATCTACTGACCGGCAAATGGACACCGAAGGACTCCGACGCCATCGCGATAGACTTCCCGTTCCCCATCCACATCCCCTGGTCCGAACTCGAATTCTGAACTCGCACAAAGGGATTTCGGCCGGGCCGCCTTCGGGTCGTGGTAATACTCGATTCTGCAGTAGTGGCCACGGCCATGGCATCGAACGCGCGAAAGCGCGGGCTCCGGTTATCCGCGCTTTCGCCTCGCCTGGCCGACGCTCAGCGGCAAGCCGGGTTCGGGTGCGGCTGCGTGCTGCCCCACGGACCACACATCAGCAGCTTGAGCAGGCCCAGCGGGAAGTCGATGGCCGCGGAGCCGGTGCCCGAGGAACCGGAATCCGCGACCGGTGCGGCCTGCGGCGCCACCGGAGCCGGGGCCGCCATCGCGGGCGCGGCACCCGCGCCCAGGATGGCCACGGACGCGACGGCGACAGCGAATTTTGTTGCGAGATGGTTCATTTCATCCTCCATGTGATGGTCCACACGGAAGATCGGTAATCAGAAACGTCTGTTACTACATATTGAGATAACGCCCCGATCCGAAGCTGTTCTTAACATTGCCCAGGCAACCACGCTTGGCTGAAAACGGAGGCGGAGATACCCCTAGCGAGTCGGACGGCGGGGTACAGGACGGTTCGGATCCGAAGTCCGCGTGTCGCCGTCCGGACTGGCGAGGCATCGTTCCAGGGCGGTGAACGCGGTGATCGCTTCGGGTGACTCGAAGGCCCGGTTGCGGCGGCCGATGGTGAGCTGGCGCAGGATTCCGGCCTCGGTCAAGCGGTCGACCGCGGCATTCGCGGCGGGGAAGCTGCGGCCGATCAGAGTGGCCGCGGTGGACACCGTGAGGATCGGGGCTCCGATGAGTTTGCCGAGGAGCAGGTCCAGTGCGGAGTTCGCCCGCACCGGCGCCACTCGATCCCGCCACGAGCGTTGCAGATCAGCGGCTTTCACTTCGAAAGCTCTGGCATCCTCGGCTGCCCGGGTACAGGCCGCGGCGAAGCGCGCCACCCACGTGTTCAGATCGTCGGTAGCCTGCACTGATTCAGTCGAACCGATGTGACGGAAGCGAGTCAAGCCGTCGATATAGCCATCACTCCAGGTAGCGAGGACCAGCGACACCGGCGCGATGACGCGTTCGGCCACGCCACGCCGACGCAGGACGAGATGGATCAACGCTCGCCCGGTGCGGCCGTTGCCGTCGATGAACGGGTGGATCGTCTCGAACTGGGCGTGCGCGATCGCCGCTTGCGCGACAGCGGGCAGGTCGTCGCTGTTGCAGAAGTCGATCAGATCTTTCATCAACTCCGGCACATATTCCGGCGGCGGCGGAACGAATGCGGCCGAGCAGGGGTTGAAGGAGCTGCCGCCGATCCAGTTCTGTACGTCGCGTAGGCATCCGCCGTGCTCTGCCAGCTTGGTGCCCGCCAGTAGTCGACGATGCACCTCGAGCAGAACGCCCTCGCCGATCGACTCGCCGCGACCGACCGCATTAGTGGCCACTGCCATCGCGTCGATATTCGCCAGCACCTCGGTGGCCGTCACATCCGAGGACTCACCCTCCAGCTGTCGCGCCGCCTCCGCGCGCAGGAGCCGCCGGGCACCGATCTCCAGCCCCTCGATCCGCGACGATGCGACAGCTTCGGCGCGTAGCAGCGATCGAGACAACGCCTCTGTCTCGACCAGGGCTACCGCCTCGGTGTCGAGCCGGGCGATGGCCACTTCGGCATCGACAACGCGCGCCCCGAACGCGCGAGGGCACGGACTCGTCGGAGTCCGTGCCCTCGTGCGGTGTTCGGTTATCCGTGCGCGCTCACGAGGAGCGCGAGCTCACCAGGAGCTCTTGTGCACGCCCGGCAGCTCGCCGCGGTGCGCCATTTCGCGCAGGCACACGCGGCAGAGGCCGAACTTGCGGTAGACAGCGTGCGGGCGGCCGCAGCGCTGGCAGCGGGTGTAGGCGCGCACCGCGAACTTCGGCTTGGCGTTGGCCTTGTTGACCAGTGCTTTCTTAGCCATGTGTTCAGTTCTCCTTGAACGGGAAGCCGAGGTGCTTCAGCAGGGCACGGCCTTCTTCGTTGTTGGTCGCGGTGGTCACCACGGTGATGTCCATACCGCGCGGGCGGTCGATCTTGTCCACGTCGATCTCGTGGAACATCGACTGCTCGCTCAGGCCGAACGTGTAGTTGCCGTTGCCGTCGAACTGCTTCGGCGACAGGCCGCGGAAGTCGCGGATACGGGGCAGCGCGATGGAGACCAGGCGGTCCAGGAACTCCCACATGCGGTCACCGCGGAGGGTGACCTTCGCGCCGATCGGCATGCCCTCACGCAGCTTGAACTGCGCGATGGACTTGGTCGCCTTGCGGATCTGCGGCTTCTGACCGGTGATCAGCGCCAGGTCCTCGACGGCGCCGTTGATCAGCTTGGCGTCGCGGGCGGCGTCGCCGACACCCATGTTCACGACGACCTTGACCACGCCAGGGATCTGCATCACGTTGGCGTAGTTGAACTCGCTGTTCAGCGCGTCCTTGATCTCGGCGCGGTAGCGCTGCTTCAGGCGCGGCTGGGTCTTCTCAGAGGTGGTCATGTCAGATGTCCTTCCCGTTCTTACGGGAGATCCGGACCCGCTTGCCGCTCTCCTCGTCGGTCCGGTAGCCGATACGGGTCGGCTTGCCGTCGGAGTCGACAACCATCACGTTCGACACGTGGATGGGGGCTTCCTGGGTCACGATGCCGCCCGAGGAGGCGCCGCGCTGGTTGGCGGAGTTCGCGACGTGCTTCTTGATCCGGTTCACGCCCTCGACGAGGACCTTGTTGGTCGCCGGGTAGGCCTGGATGACCTTGCCCTTGGCGCCCTTGTCCTTGCCCGAGATGACGAGCACGGTGTCGCCCTTGTGCACCTTCATGTCAGAGCACCTCCGGAGCCAGCGAGACGATCTTCATGAACTTCTTGTCGCGCAGCTCGCGGCCGACCGGGCCGAAGATACGAGTACCGCGCGGGTCGTTGTCCGCCTTGATGAGCACGGCGGCGTTCTCGTCGAACTTGATGTAGGAACCGTCCGGACGGCGGCGCTCCTTCACGGTGCGCACGACGACGGCCTTCACCACGTCACCACGCTTGACGTTGCCGCCGGGGATGGCGTCCTTCACGGTGGCGACGATGATGTCGCCGATACCGGCATAGCGACGCGACGAACCACCGAGAACGCGGATGCAGAGGATTTCCTTCGCACCCGTGTTGTCGGCGACGCGCAGTCGCGACTCCTGCTGAATCACTTCAGCCTCCTTGACCTGGACGTATACGCACGCCGGATTGCCGACCCGACGGGCATGGTCGTGTCACCACCCGAACGCGCGCCTGCCAGCGGTTTCGTATGGTCTGAGCAAGAACTCGAGAGCCAACCACTGGGGGTTCGCGGCCAGGATGCGGGCACAGCTCCCGCAGGCAACCGGTCTAGTGTATGGGAATCCCCAGGTCGTTCCCAAATCGGGAGCGCAGGCCGAGGAATCCGTGCCCGCGACCGGCCGCGCCGGTAGCCTCGGCGCGAACGAACGTCGCCATCGATCACAACGTGCGGGCGTGAACCGCATCGGGGAGAGGATTCACGTGACATCAAACGGTCGCCGGGCCCAGCTGGACCGCCGCGCCTTCCTGATCGCACTCGGCGTCGCCGCTCCCGCCGCGGCGCTGCTGTCCTCCTGCACGAGCGACGGCGACGCCAGCACCGTGCGGCTGACCGGCGTCGACATGGGCGGGGCCGATCAGCTCGTCCGACCACAGGACGATCTGTACCGGCACGTCAACGGCGCCTGGCTGCGCGACTACCAGCTACCGCCGGACAAGTCCGAGGTCGGCGCGATCAGCGAGGCGATCGATCGCACCAACGAGCAGCTGCGCGCCATCATCGAGGGCATCGAGAACCCGAAGCCCGGCTCGGAGGCGCAGCAGATCCGCGATCTGTACGACGCCAGGTTGGACCTGGCGGAGATCGAGCGGCTCGGCATGAGCCCGCTGGCCGACCTCTTCGCGAAGATCGACGGCGCGGCGAACAAGAGCGAGCTGGCCAAGGTGATGGCCGAGCTGCCGATCGGCGGCCTGATCGGCCTCGGCATCAACGTCGACCGGAAGAACTCCAGCGCCTACATCCCCTCGATCGGGCAGTCCGGTCTGATGCTCGGCGAGCAGGAGTACCGCAAGCCCGAGTTCGCCGCCCGGATCGCCGGCTACAAGGTCTACCTGGAGAAGATGGCCGCCGGCGCTGGGTTCCCCGACCCCGCCGGGCTGGCCCAACGGGTGCTCGACCTGGAGACCAGGATCGCGGCGGCGCACTGGGACAGCGTGCGCGCGCGCGATACCGACGCCACCTACAACCTGATGAGCTGGAACGAACTGAAGGCTCTCGCACCGCAATTCGACTGGGATCAGTGGCTGGCGGGCAACACCGACCGGCCGCGATCGCTGTTCGAGAAGATCGTGGTCGGCCAGCCGTCGTTCGTCACCGCGGCCGGGCAGCTCTGGGACGAGGTGGATATCGCGCAGTGGCGCGAGTACCTGCGCGTGCACGTCACCAACGCCTACGGCAGGTTCTTGCCCAAGGCCATCGCCGACGCGCGGTTCGACTTCGTCGGCAAGGTGCTCGGCGGGCTCGAGGAGCGGCCGGAGCTGTGGAAGTCGGCGGTCGGCGTGGTCGACGACAATCTCGGCGAGCAGCTCGGCAAGCTGTACGTGGACGAGCACTTCCCGCCGGAGGCCAAGCGGCGCGCGCAGGAGATGATCGCCGACCTGATGGCCGCGTACCGGGAGAACTTCACCAATTCGTCCTGGATGTCGCAGCCCACCCGCGAGGCCTCGCTCGCCAAGCTCGCCAAGATCAACGTGAAGATCGGCTACCCGGACAAGTGGGTCGACTACTCCGGGCTGAAGATCACCAGGGGCAAGCTGATCGAATCCCTGCGCGCGATCAACGCTTTCGAGGTGAAGCGGGCCTTCGACAAGCTCGGCACTCCGGTCGACAAGTCGGAGTGGGCGATGTCGCCGCAGACGGTGAACGCCTACTACTCCCCCACGAACAACGAGATCGCCTTCCCCGCCGCGTATCTCCAGCCGCCGTACTTCGACAAGGACGCGACCACCGCGGTGAACTACGGCGCGGTCGGCGCCACCATCGGCCACGAGATCGGCCACGGCTTCGATGATCAGGGCGCCAAGTACGACGGCGAGGGCAACCGCCGCGACTGGTGGACCCCGGAGGACCTGGCCGCGTTCAAGGCCAAGACCGATCAGGTCATCGCGCAGTTCGACGGACTGGTGCCCGAGGGCCTCGATCCCAAGTACAAGGTGGACGGCAAGCTGACCGTCGGCGAGAACCTGGCCGACCTGCGCGGCTTGCAGATCGCGCTGGCGGCCTACCGGATCGCCGCCGAACGCGAGGGCGTCACGCCCGACTACCGGGAGATGTTCTTCTCGCACGCCCGCACCTGGCGCGAGAAGCAGACCGAGGAGTCCACCGTCTCCCGGCTGCAAGACACCCACGCCCCCAACGAATTCCGCTGCAACCAGGTGGTGCGCAATATCGCGGAGTTCTACACGACCTTCGAGGTGAAGGAAGGCGACGACCTGTTCCTGCCGCCGGAGCAGCGGGTCAGTCTCTGAGCCGCACCGGCATTCGGCCGAGGGTCACCGCCGGCGCCGTCGCGCGGCGATCGTCATCTCCGGCCGGATCCCGGTGCGAGTAGGCCGTCGACGAGGGCGCGCAGGCCCTCGGCGTAGGTGTCGGCGGCGCTGAGCGCGGCCCACCGAGGGCCGAGTTCGGCCAGGCGCGGGAGCGTTTCGGGGTCGAGGTCGGCGAAGACCTCGTCGCGGTAGGTGGGCCGTTCGTCGGCGGCGCGACGAACGGCGTTGCCGCGGATGAGGATTTCTCCCGCGGTGTAGTGCCAGATGGCGCGGTACGCGTGCGCGGCACGGTCGAGGGTGAGACCTGCGGCGACGGCAGCGTCGATGATGTTCTCGCTGAACCACAGTGCGGACAGCCCGAACAAATCGCCCTCGGTGAGCACCTCGACGATCCACGGACGAGCGGCCAGCACGTCGTGCATCGCGGTGGCGGCGACCAGGATTCGCTGTTTCGGATCGGCCGGCAGATCCGGCAAGGCGACCTGGTCCGCGTAGTCGTTGAGCAGCACACGCAGCAGGTCCTCTTTGTCGCGCACGTGGTGGTAGAGCGCCATCGGCGTGCAGCCGAGTTCGGTGGCCAGCCTGCGCATCGTCAGCTTCTCGACGCCCTCCGCATCGAGCACCGCGTGCGCGGCCGCGACGATCTCCGCGCGGGAGATGCGCGCGGGCCTGCCGGTGCGGCGCTCCGACGACGCGCGGTCAGCCGACGGTTCATGGTCGTCCGCCTTCGCACCGGCTGGCTTACGGCGCGCCGGTGCGGTGCGCTCACCCGGCTCACGCTGCGACGACGAAGGGGACATGGGCCCCATCTTCGCGTACGGCGAGGCGAAGGTGTGGACAAGGGTCCGCCGCGCGGTTAGTTTTTATACATGTATAAAAACTCGAATCGAAGACCTGGGGTCGCGTTGACGGCGGTGGCCGTCGCGCAGTTCATGGTCGCGTTGGACATGGCGGTGGTGAACGTGGCGCTGCCCGCGATTCGCGCGGATCTCGGGTTCGCGCCCCTCGATCTGGCCTGGGTGGTGCACGTCTACGCGCTGACCTTCGGCGGGTTCCTGCTGCTCGGCGGCAAGGCCGCGGATGTGTTCGGGCGACGCAGGCTGTTTCTCGGCGGGCTCGTCTTCTTCGGAATCGCGTCGCTCGCAGGCGGATTGGCACAGGCGCCGTGGGAGCTGGTCGGGTCGCGGGCGATTCAAGGCGTCGCCGCCGCGGCCGTCGCACCCGCCGCGCTGGCGACCCTCACCACCACCTTCGCCGAGGGGCCCGCGCGGGTTCGGGCGCTCGGGGTCTGGGGTGCGGTGAACGCGGCGGGCGGCGCGATGGGCGTGCTGGTCGGCGGGCTGCTCACCGAGTACCTGAGCTGGCGCTGGGTGATGTTGATCAACGCGCCGATCGTGGTGGTCACATTGGTCGCGGTGCTGGCCGGCGTCGCCGCCGATACGTCCGGCGGCGCGGCGCGGCGGCTGGACATTGCCGGGGCGGCGCTGGCCACCGGCGGAGTCGGCCTGCTGGTTGTCGGCGTGATCCGCACCGAGCGGTACGGCTGGCTCTCGTCGGTTACCGGAGCGACACTGGCCGCCGCGGCGGTGACGCTCGCGGCGTTCGTCGCGTGGGAGCGGCGCGCCGCGGACCCGCTGCTTCGCCTCGGGCTGTTCCGCAGCCGTTGGGTCACGGGCGCGAACACCTTCGTATTTCTAGCCGCCGCTGCGCAATTCGCGGCCTTCTACCTGACATCGCTGTACTTGCAGCAGGTGCTCGGCATGAGCGCGGGCGCGGCGGGTGCGGCGTTCGTGCCGTTCTCACTCGCGGTCATCGCGGGCACGGTGGCCGCCACCAAGCTCGGGGCGCGGCGCTCGCCGCGCGGGCCGCTGATCGGCGGTGGAGCGGTCGCCGCGCTCGGGATCGGATGGTTCGCGCTGATCAGTCCGGATGGCGGGTTCATCGCCGACGTACTCGGCCCGTCGCTGGTTGGCGGATTCGGGCTCGGACTGTGTCTCGCGCCGGTCGCGACCGCCGCGACGATGGGCGTCGCCGGCGCCGAAGCCGGAATGGCCTCGGGAGTCTTCAACAGCGCCAGGCAACTCGGCGGCAGCGTCGGCGTCGCCGCCCTGGCCACCCTCGCCGCCGCCCGCACCGGGGACCGGATGGATCCGGCGGGCCTCAACGACGGCTACGCGCTCGGCTTGGCCGTTGCCGCACTGCTCTTCGTCGGGGCGGCGGCCGTCGCGGCCCTCGTACTGCCCGCCGCACGCCGCGCGCCGAAAGCGAAACAACCACTGCTGGAAGAACTTCCCGCGGTCACTCGATGAAAGGAAACACCATGAAGTCCATCGATCTGTTCAGCAGGGCCCTGCAGTTCCGCCCCGACGGCAACGTCGGAACCGCCCCCCGCCGTATGGCCGACGACTCAGGCGGCTGGCAGCTGGCCGCCTTCCACGTCGAAACCGACGCCGACGTGCACGCCGACCACTGGGAGATCCACCCGTCCAGCGAGGAGGCCGTCTGCTGTCTCTCCGGCGGATTCCGCCTCTACCTGCGCCCCGAGAACGCAGGCGATCCCGAAACCGTGGTGCCCCTGTGTGCGGGCAGCGCTTATGTCGTTCCCCGAAACCGTTGGCACCGCATCGAACTCGACGAGCCCTCCGACATCATGTCCATCGGCCTGCGCGCCGAGACCCGTCAGGAACCGGTCACACCTTGATCCGTTCCTTCGGCCACGCCTTGGCGAGCCGGAGCAAATCACGAAGACCCGCGGCGCGGTCGTCCACCCCGAGCGCTTGTACGGCGCTCGCGGGTGCGCCGCCGCGCGTGCGGGGTGGTTCGCCGGAGGTCTTCGCTCGTGCGGCGTGCGCGATCCGCCTGGCGTAGTCGGCCATGCTCGGCTCGCCCGACGGTTCCGGCTCGTAGGGCCGCAGGTGCAGCAACGCGTCCTGGATCTCGACCGTCATCCGATACAGCCGCTGCATCGGCTCACCGGGGTGCGAATCATCCGGTAGCAGCACGATTTCCGGGACGGCGGCGGTGAGGTCGCACCACAGTGGCCGCAATTCTCGGCATGCGCGGCCGTTTCGATCGAACCCGCTGCGCACAAGCGCGGCACTGAACAGCGGGATCGCGATCAATGCCGTCACTACGGCGAGCATCACGAAAGTTGCTACGGCCCACGGCAAACCGGGTTCCACGTACGGTGTCCCCGCGATGGTGCGGAACGCACCAACCCCCGACGCGAAGCAGCAGTACAACCCGAAGACGAGCAGAGCGTAGTACGCCCAACGCTCCCCGGTCGTCGGGTCGGCCGTGCGGAGTTCTCGTACGCACGCCTTGGCGATCAGTGCTCCACAACTCACGATGACGAGACTGCCCGCCGTCCAGATCACTCTGCTCTGGGCGGCGGGAGCGCCGAGCAGACCGGCCAGCGCCGGGCCCGACAGGATGAGCGCTCCCGTGATCGCGCCGACTCTGTTGTATCGAGGCTGCCGGGATCGCAGCGTCTCGGGGTCCATGCCGGCGAGCAGCCTGGCGAACCCGTACCCGTAGGCCAGTGCCATCGCACCAAGTCCGAGGAACAAGCGCTCCGCGAGATCGCGCACGCCGAGCACACTCGCGATCTCGTACGCGACGATCGCCGCCAGATCCCAGCTCAACGCCGCATTGATCAGCCGATCGATCAGCAACTCGTTCACCAGGAACCAACGCCCCACAATTATCGCGGCGATGAACACGGCCACCGCCCCCACGCCCGCGAGCGGCAAAGTACTCACGCCAGCACCCTAACCACCCGGCACCGACACAGCCTGGGACCGCTTCCGCTGAGCCCGCTAGCGGACGAGGTCGGCGAAGCTTATTTCTCCGATGATGACGTGCTCCAGCTCGAGAGAGCCTTCTCGGTGCAGCCGGTGCAAGCGGTACTCCCCCGCGTGCGCGTCAAGGCGGAACTCGCGTACTTCCTCGATCTCGTACTTGGTGTCGAGTGAAACCACCAGATAGAGAGGGATTCCCACCCGGGCATACTGAGCCTTCTTGTCGAGCAAGTCCTCGGCCGCGGTCGAGGGCGACGACACCTCGACGACGATCAATGCGTCCGACGCCTCCGGTTTGGCGCCACGCTCGGGCAGACAGCGGTAGACCGTGACATCGGGCCGACGGAACGTGAACTTCGGGATCCGCCAGAGCACCACATCGATATCGGTCTCGACCCGAATGCACGGCTCGGTGCTCGGCGGCTGTTCCATGGCGCTCGCCAGCCGCCGGGCAACTCGATTGTGTTCGGGCACCGGTGACTCGCAGACGATCACGTGCCCATGCACCACTTCGATCTCGCGGGCGATGTTCTCCGGCAGCCGACGGTACTGCTCCTCGGTCATCTCGTGCGGCAGATGCTCGGACATGCGCGCAGCGTACCCAGGCTGGGAGTCGTCCTCGTCGTATCCGGCCGAGGGCCATTTCAGGGATAGGTTAGGCTTGGCTGACTAAATCTGGTGGCTCGGAAGGGCAGATCGAGGGGTTCCTCGGTGAAGGAGGGTTCGGCGATGAGGTCTGTTCGGGCGTCCCGCGGTTGGGCGCGGGCGGTGGTGTCCGTGCTGGCCGGCGCCATGGCCCTCGGCGTCACCGCGTGTGGATCGTCGAGTGACGCGGCGAGCGGTGACGGCGAGTCGATCACCGTCAGCCACGTCAGGGGCGAGACCACCATCACCGGGGTACCGAAGAAGATCGTCGTGCTCGGCAACCAGTGGCTCGACACCAGCATCGCGCTCGGCGTGACGCCCGCCGCCTACATCGACAATGTCGCCGTGCTCGGCAAAAGCGCGCCGCCGTGGCAGCCCAAGATCGGCGAGGGCGCGAAACCGCTGAGTACCACGGGCAACTTGGCCGAACAGGTCGCCGCGCTGGAACCGGACCTGATCCTGGCCGACTCCTTTATCGCCGATCAGAAGAACTACGACGAGTTCTCCAGGGTCGCGCCGACTCTGCCCGGCCTCGGCAAGGAGATCGTCACGCCCTGGCAGGACCTGGTGACCACGCTCGGCAAGGTGCTGCACAAGCAGGACGAGGCGACGAAGCTCATCGCGGGCGTGAACGACAAGATCGCGGGCATCACGACGGCCAACCCCGGCCTGAAGGGCAAGACCTTCGCCAGCACCTGGCTGGCCAGCATGACCCAGCTGATGGTGCTCAACGACCCGAACGACGGATCGAGCAAGGTGTTCGCCCAGCTCGGTCTCGGCATTCCGAAGAACCTCGTCGATCTGCCCGCCAACCAGGGCCGCGTCGCGCTGTCGCCGGAGCGCGTCAACGAGCTCAGCGCCGACCTGCTGCTGGCCGGTTTCTCGGCGGGCATGGACGAAAAGTGGCGCCAGCTGCCCGGTTACGCCGAGCTGCCCGCGGTGAAGAAGGACGCGGTCGTCTTCCTCACCACGCAGGAGATCACCGGGGTCAACCAGCCGACCGTGCTGAGCATCCCGTTCATCCTGGACAAGCTGTCGCCCGCGCTGGCCAACGTCGCGAAGTAAGAAGCAAGAGGAGTTCCCGGTGCCCGCCGTCACCACCTACCCCGATCAGACCCGGTTCGCGCTGCGCGACGGCGTCACCTGCGTCACCGTGCCGACGGGTGCGGTGCTGTTGAATCCACCGAACAACCAGAAGCTCACCGACCTCGGCGCGGACCAGGTGCGGGCGCTGAAGACGCTGAACCAGGGCCCGTCCACGCTCGGCGAGTTGGCGGGCACGGACGGCGGCGACGGGGTCGGCGAGCTGGTGGAGCGCCTGACCGACGGCGGCTGGCTGTCGGTGACCGTGCGCGACGGCGGCCGCGACCTCTACACCATCCGGCCATTCGCCAACCCGCCCGCCCGGCCGAAGACCCCGCTGCCGTGGTCGGCCACCCTCTCGAAATTCGCTGTGCTGCACCGTGACTCGGAGGGCTTCGTGCTGGAGCATCCGCTGGCCTGGTGCGATCTGCGCATCCACGACCCGCGCTTGCTCGGCCTGCTCGACGGCCCCGGCGCGGCCGACTCCACCCTGCCGGTCGGGATCAAGTCCCAGCTCGCCGACGACCTGCACTGGTGCGGATTCCTTGTCGCCGATCCGGACGCCGAGGAACGCGAGTTCACCACGCGCAGCTGGAGCGCGCCCGACCTGTGGTTCCACCGCCGCAGCACGCTCGGTCCGCGCACCATCACCTGGGAGCACTTCGGCCCGACCAAGTGGGGCAAGCCGTCCTTCCCACAGCCGCCCGCGCGCAAGCCGAACTACCCCGGCGCGGCGATCACGCTGGCCGAGCCCGACCTGGACAAGTTGCGCATCGCCGACCCCAGCCTCACCGACGTGCTCGAAGACCGGGTCTCCTGCCGCGATTTCGACGACGCCGCGCCGATGAACGTCGACCAGTTGGGCGAGCTGCTGTACCGCACCGCCCGCACCCGCTCGGTCCGCCAGGTCGCCGACGGCGAGGAGCTCACCTCGCGCCCGTACCCCTCGGGCGGCAGCGTGTACGAGCTGGAGCTGTACCCGATCGTGCGCAACGTCGCGGGTCTGGAACCCGGTATGTACCACTACGATTCGTTCGACCACGTGCTGCGTCCCGTCGCCCCCGCCGACTCGCCCGCCGTGCAGAAGCTGATCCGCTCCACCTCGGCCACGCTGGTCGACGGCGGCGAACCGCAGCTGGTCCTGCTGATGGCCGCGCGCTCGGGGCGCGTGATGTGGACCTACGAGCAGGTCGCCTACGCGAGCATCCTCAAGCACGTCGGCGTGCTCATGCAGACGGTGTATCTCGCGGCCACCGCGATGGGTCTCGGCGCGTGCGCGCAGGGCTTCAGCGACACCGCCGCGTTCGTCTCCGCCGCGGGCGTGAACGAGCTCGAGGAATGCAACGTCGGCAGCATCATCGTCGGTTCGCCCGCGCGGGCTCGCTGACCGCGCCCGGCCAGGCCCTGGCCAGCTCGAGCAGGTGCCCGAGTTCGGCGTCCACATCCTGGCCCGCGTACGGGTTCTCCCCCGCCGCCAGCTCGGCGGACGGCGCGACCCCGGCCGCCTTGGCGTCGACGGCTTGCGCGATCCGGCGCGCGTAGGCCGCGATGCCGAGCTCGCCGGAGTCGTCCCGCGGCATGTACATCCGCAGCTGCCGTAGCGCGTCCCTGCTCTCGACGACCATGCGGTAGAGGCGCGAGTCCGGTTCGGTGATCCGTCCGGTCGCGGGCAACACGACTTCGGGAACGGCGGTCGTGAGGTCGCGCCAGAGCGGGCGCAGCGTGCGTAGTTCCCGCCCGGTGCGGTCGAGTCCGCTGTACACGCCAACGGCCCTGACCAGCGGCACCGCCGTGAGCAGGGTGACGAACAGGTAGACCAGGCACGAGGCCACGGTCCATTCGGTGGGATAAGTGACGCCGCGCAGGACCGATATGGCCGCGGCGAAAAGGGCCGCGCCGCACCAGTAAGCGGCGGTCACCATCAACGCCGAGTAGGCGATCCGCTCCAATCGTGAACTCGCGCGCGGCATTTCGCGCAGGCAAGCGCGCATAATGCGCACTCCCGCCCCGGCCATCGGCAGCTGGAAGACCGCGACCCACAGCAAAGTCCGCCACCAGTTCGCGGGCGCGGCGAGACCGTCACCGAGCAACAGCAACCCCGCGCCGCTCACCGCGAAAACGTCGTATCCCCACTGCCTGCGACGGACCGCTCGTGGGTCGGCGCCGTCGAACAATTCGGCCAAGCCGTAAACACTGGCCAACGCCAGCACACCGCAGACGAGGAAGACCCTGCTCGGGTAGCCGTCGGCACTCAGATCGGTGTCCCACAGCGCGGCGAACACGCAGATCGCGCTGAAACTCAACGCCCGGTTGATGAGTCGGTCGGCGGGCGTCTCGTTCACCAGCGACCACCGGCCGACGGTCACCGCGACCTGCAGCCCGAACGCCGGAACCATAAGCCCTATCGGCGCCGCGCCGCTCATGCCGGACATCCGGGCATCGACATCGGATGTGCGTCCTTGTCCAGCCGATTCACCGCATGGACGACCGGATGACGTCCGCACGGAGGGCGGGCCATTCGCGGGCCAGTTCCAGCAACATCTGAAGGTCCGCAGCACGGTGCCCTTCGCCACGCGAGAGTCCGTCGCCCACACCATCGGCAGGAAGCGCTTTCCGCACGAGCTCAGGCATCTGCCGGGCGAGCGCCTCGCGCTCGTCGCCGACGTGCGTATCTCCGGGCGATTCGAGATCCAGTTTTCTGAGATAGAGCAGAGCGTCCGAGATTTCGACCATCATGCGGTAACGCCGCGCGACCGAGTCCGCGTGATGGAGTTTCCGGTCGAGGACGACTCCCGGCACCACCGCCGTGAGGTCCAGCCACATCGGACGCAACTGGCGGCAGTCACGACCGGCCCCGTCCAACCCCAATCGTTCGAGGACCACTGTGACCAGCGGAACAGCCACGAGTACCGCGTAGAGCAACAGACAGATGAACGCGCCGACACTGCCCGCCGCGCCCGGCTCGGTCGGCGGCTTGCCCGCCGCGATGTTGATCAGCGCGGTGACCGTCAGCACGCCGGAGGAGCAGGCGAGCACCAGCAGGCTGGAGTAGGTCAATCTTTCCTGCACCGTGGCGACTTGGCCGCGCAGCTCTCGCACGCACGCCCGGGCGATCAATACCACGGACACCGCGATCATGATGTCGGCCGCCACCCAGACCACCGTGTACCAATCGAGAATTCGATCGATGGAGAGCACGCGGCCGATCGGCGACACCGCGACGATCGCGGCGCCCGCTACCGTCACGGCGACCAAGTGATAGTTCCGCAATCGGACCGCCGCGTTCTCGGTGTCGCCGCGGTCGAGCAGCCGAGCCAGACCGTAGACGTTGGCCATGGCGAGCAATCCGCTGGTGATGAACACCTGCGGCGCGAGTTCGGGAAACCCGAGCCATACCACGATGCCGTACGCGAACACCCCACCGACGCTCCAGGTCAAGGCACGATTGAGCAGCAGGTCGATCGTGCTGTGGCGGAGCAGAACCCATCGTGCGCCGATGATCGCGGACGTGATCACGAGGACCGGAACGAGGACCGAGGCGGGCGTCGAGTTCATCACCACCGACCGTACAGCGCTGGTCGCAGCTCACCAACCGGCCGCAGAGGGAGGCACGCCGGACGTTCCGGTCGGCCGATCGGAGACCGGCCGACCGGAGCACATCAGTTCTGCGCTGCCCACGAAGTCTGCAGCGCGGCAAGGGCATCCTGATCCAGGCCGGACACCGACATAGCCTCGTGCCGGTGCTCGTCCTCGGTGGGCGGGTTCGCGGCTGCCTCGTCCACGGCTGCGGCCAATTCGGCGATGGTGAAGTACTCGAACACCAGCTGCGGAGTCAACGGCAGACCCGCCTCGCCCGCGCGCGCCGCCCACTGGATGGCGATGACGCTGTCGCCGCCGAGGCCGAAGAAGCCGTCGTCGCGCCCCACGTCGGTGATCTCGAGCAATTCCTCCAGGATCGCGACCAGCGTGCGCTCGGTGTGGGTCTGCGGCGCCTCGCTCTCGCCATCGCTGAATCGCGCGGGCGCGGGCGTCATGTGCACGACCGACCTCGCCTTGTCCCATTCCGCGGGAAGCACATTCAGCTCGGTGAGCGCGCGGTCGGGCTGTTCGGCGAAGGCCTCGAACGCTTTGGCCAGCACGTCGGCGAAGATCTCGCCGGTCGATGCCTCGTACAGGTCGGGGTTGACCACGACGCGCGCGATCAGGTCACCGGTGGTGTCCACGGTGTAGTCGAAATGGAAGTCCATGAACGACACGTCGTAGAACTTGGCGATGCCCGTCAGCGTCGTCGCGCCGTCCTCGCTGAACGCGACCGGCGCCTGCCGGTGCCGGAAGTGCATCATCACCTGGAACAGCGGATTGCGGGCGAGGGAGCGGGCCGGGTTGATGGTCTCGACCAGTCGCTCGAAGGGCACACCCTGCTTGCTGATCGCGTCCAGCGCCGAGTCACGCACCCGGTCCAGCACGACGCGCGGGGTCGGATCGCCCGAGAGGTCGTTGCGCAGCACGACGACGTTGGCGAACAGGCCGATCAGATCGTCGGTCGCCTCGCCGATGCGGTTGGCGACCGCGGCGCCGATGGCCAGGTCGTCGCCCGCGCCGAGCGCGTTCAGCACCACCGCGCTGACGGCCTGGCAGAGCATGAACTCGGTGGCCCCGGCCTGCTCGGCCCTGGCCCTTGCCTGCTCCCAGATCGCGGCGGGCACGGTGCGCGCGGTGCCGACGCCGTTGCGGCCCAGCACCTGTGGGCGCGGCCGGTCGTGTCCGACGGCGATCTCGTCCGGCAGTCCGGCCAGCGCCTCGCGCCAGTAGTCCAGCTGCGCCTGACCGAAGGCGCTGACCTCGCGATCCGTACCGCGGTCGAACACCTCGCGCTGCCACATCGCGAAATCGGCGAACTGAATGGCCAATTCGGGCCACTCCGGGGCTGCGCCGCGCACCCGGGCGCGGTAGGCCGCGGTGAGATCGTCGACGAAGATCTGGCAGGACCTGCGGTCGGCGATGATGTGGTGCATCAGGATCGACAGCACGGTGGTCCGCTCGTCGAGTGCGAGCAACCGCAGCCGCAGCAGCGGCTCGGCCTGTAGGTCGAACACGTAATCGGCGTCGGCCGCGAGTTCTTCGTCGAGCTTCCCCTCGTCGCCGTTCAGGTCGAGGACCGGGACATCGACGTGCGCGATCGGGTGCACGAGCTGGTACGGCGTGCCCTCGTGCTCGGGGAAGGTGGTGCGCAGCGATTCGTGCCTGGCCACCACGTCGTCGACCGCGGCGAACAGCGCGGCGCGGTCGATCGGCCCGTCGAACCGGATCGGGTAGGTGACGTTCTCACCGTCGATCGAGCCTTCCATGCGCCGCTGCAACCAGTACGCGCGCTGCGAGTACGACAGCGGGATGTGCTCGGGCCGCTCCCTACGCACCAGTTCGGGCCGCGACGAGCGCGCCTCCGCGACGGCCTGATCGGCGTTCGATTCCTCGGCCGCACCGAGTTCGTCCAGGTCGATGCCGAATTCGTCGAGGAACGAGGCGACCAGATAGGCCGCGAGACCGGCGACGGTCGGCTTGTCGAAGGGCACGCGCATATCGATCTCGATGCCGAACTCGGCGCGGATCATGGTGATGAGGCGGGCGGCGAGCAGCGAGTGCCCGCCGAGCTCGAAGAACGAGTCGTCGGCGCCGATCCGGTCCTGGGTGAACAGGGTGGCGTACAGCGCGGCGACGCGAATCTCCGTGGGCGTCTTCGGTTCCCGGTAGCTGCGCGCCACCGCGAGCTCGGGGGTCGGCAGGGCGCGCTTGTCCAGCTTGCCGTGCGCGGTCAGCGGCACCTCGTCGATGACGGTCAGCACCGCGGGCACCATGTACTCCGGCAGCCGCGCGCCGACGAACGCGCGCACCTGATCGAGGTCCAGTTCGATGCCCTGGGCGGGCACCACGTATCCGGCCAGGATCGGTCCGAGCGAGGCATGCTCGGTGACAATCACGACGCAGTGCACGACGCCGGGGTGATCTGTGACGGTGGCTTCCACCTCTCCGAGCTCGATCCGGTGGCCGCGCACCTTGACCTGTTCGTCGGCGCGGCCGATGAATTCGATCTCGCCGTGCGCGTTACGACGAGCGAGGTCACCGGTCCGGTACAGCCGGCCACCGGCGGCGAACGGGTCCGCGACGAACCGCTCCGCGCTAAGCCCCGGCCGGTTCAGGTAACCGCGCGCCAGCTGACGACCGCCGAGGTAGATCTCACCGACGACGCCGGTCGGCACCAGCTGCAACGCAGTATCGAGCAAATACAGGGAGACATTCCGGTTCGGGACACCGATCGGCACGATCCCGTTGCCCTGTGGTCCGTCCACCTCCATGTGCGTCGAGCACACCACGGCTTCGGTTGGACCGTAGTGGTTGCGCAGCCGCGCGTCGAATTGCGTGGCGAACCGATCGGCGACCTCACCGAGCAGTGCCTCGCCACCCACCGGAACGTGCCGCAGCGTACGCCATTCGTTGACTTCTGGCAGCACAAGGAAGGTGGCCAGCATCGAGGGCACCATGTGCAGCACCGAAATGCCGTGCCGGGTGACGAGATCGGCAACATACGGAATATCGCGATAGGCATTGGGTTTGGGGATGACCACCCGGGCGCCCATGATCAGCGGCAGGAAAATGTCGCCGAGCGAGGCGTCGAAGCTGACCGATGTCGATTGCAGCACCCGGTCTTCGGGGGTGAAATCCCACTCCGCGTGGAAGCTCACCAGATGGTCGGCGATCGCTTCGTGCGGTACCGGGACGCCCTTCGGCTTGCCGGTCGAGCCTGAGGTGTAGATCACGTACGCCGTGTTCGAGGGCCGCAGCGGCGCCGTCCGATCAGCGTCGTCCGGGTTCCGCTCCGGCAGCGCGGCGGCCTGCGCCTCCGCGGCGTTGAGCGCGGCGGCGTCGAGGACGAGGTCGGGTTGCGCGTCGCCGAGCAGGTATTCGATCCGTTCGGCCGGATAGCCGGGGTCGATCGGCAGATAGGCGGCGCCGGCTTTCATCACCGCTGTACTGGCGACGACGAATTCGATCGAGGTCGTCACTTGCAGCGCGACGATGCGCTCGGCGCCCAATCCCTGTCCGATCAGCCAGTGCGCCAACCTGTTCGCGCGTCGCTCGAGCTCGCCGAAGGTGAGTTCGACGTCGTCGGAGGCCAGCGCGATGCGATCCGGCGTCGCCGCGGCCTGCGCTTCGATCAGGGCGGTCAGCGTGGTCACCGGCTGCTCGAAGAGCTCGCCATGCGAGGCCGCGAGAATGCCGGCCCGATCGACGGCGCCGAGGATGTCGAAATCGCGCAGCGGTAGGTCCGGCGCGGCCAGCGCGCTGTCGAGCAATTGCGCGTAGTGATCCAGGAACTGAGCGATCAGGTGCTCGTCCAGTGCGTCGACCAGGTAGGTGGCCTCGACCCGCGCGCCCGCGCTGTCGAGAACCACCATCAGGCCGAGTTCCTCCTGCGCCACCGCGCTGCCCAGCTGCAGCTCGGCGGCTGTCACACCGGCCAGGTCGAATCCGTTGGCCTCGCCGCGCACGCTGAAGCTGAGCTGCACCAGCTGGGCCATCGCGTCGCGGCCCGCCACACGCTCGGGGCCGACCTCGCGGACGACGCGGTCGATGCCGACGCCCTGGTGGCCGAACGCGCCGATGCAGGCGGCGCGGGTCTTGTCCAGCAGCGCGGCGAAATCGGCGGAGCTGTCCAGGTCCGCGCGTACCAGCACGGCATTGCCGAAGTAGCCGATCAGGCCCTCGGCGCCCGCGCGCCGGTCGACGACCGGCACCGACACGAGGAAGTCGGTCGCGGCGGTGTACCGGTGCACTAGCGCCTCGAACGCGGCGAGCAGCACCATGAACGGCGTGGCCGAGTGCAGGCGGGCGAGCTCGGCGACCCGGGCCATCAGCTCCGGCGCGAGCGGCCGCACGCAGCGCTCGGCGTTCTTCGACGGTGTGCCCACCGCGGGCTTGCTCGGCAACTCGAGGCGTTCGGGCAGCGGTGTCAGCGTCTCGCGCCACCAGGCCAGAGCGGCGGCGTCGGCGTCCGAGCCCGCGCCGACCTCGACGTCGATGTACTGGGCGCGCAGTTCCGGCAGCTCCTCGCCGCGGTAGGCGGCGTTGACCTCGGCGAAGAACACCGGCCACGAGTCGTCGTCCCAGCCGACGTGGTGCACGACGAGGATCAGCACGTGCTCGTCGTCCGCGGTCCTGGCCAGGGTCGCGCGCAGCGGCAGGTCGGTGGTCAGGTCGAAGGGGCGCGCGAACTCGCGGCGGGCGAGCACCTCGACCCGCAGGCTCCGGCTCGCTTCCGGGAGAGCGCTGAGATCGTATACTTGCCAAGGCAATTCGGCGTCGTCGCAGGACACCTGGAACGGCTCGCCGTCCGCGTCGACACCGTAGGTGGTGCGCAGCACCTCGTGCCGCGCGAGAACGGTGGCGCAGGCCGCGCGCAGCCGTTCGGCGTCGAGCGATCCGGTCAGCCGGTAGGCGACGCACACGTTGAGCGTGGTGTCGGCCGGGTCGAGTCGCTGCACGAACCACATGCGCCGCTGGGCGTCCGACAGCGGGCTCGGCTCGCCGCTGGTGCGGGCGCGCACCGGCGCGGGCGCGGCCGCTTTCACGGCGTTTTCGCGCAACCGGCGCTGTAGCAACTGCTTACGACGCTCGAGAATGTCCTCTGACATGACGGTCCTTCGATTCGACTGACGGGCTTGTGGTTCCGGGTTCACTCGGCCTGCGCGGGTGTGCCGACGGCGACGGGCGCGACGGCGCGCGCCAGCGCGGCGACGGCGGCGTGCCAGATCTCGGCGAGCCGCGCCACGTCGGTGGCGGTGAACAGGGCATCGCTCCACCGCAGCAGGGTGACCAGCTGCGGCCCGGCGTCGGTGGGCTGCACGCCCGCGATGACATCCATGGCGTACCGGAGTGGGAAATCGGGTTCGGGCGCGGTCGGCAGCTGGGTGAACAGTTCGACCTCGTGGACCGGCGACCACGGCTTGCGCGCTACGGCCAGGTCCATCCGGCCGAGGTAGTCGAACAGCACCTGCGGCTCGGGAGCGGCGGCGAGCTCGGTGTCGGCCTCGAGGTAGCGCAGTACGCCGTAGTCGACGCCGTTGTTCGGCACCGCGGCGAGCGTCGCGGCGACGGAATCGAGCAGGGCCCGCGCGGCGGCCGGATCCTGTTCCGCCGCAGCGACATCCACCGGGTCGGCGCCCGCACCGAAGCGTGCGGGGAAGACGCTGGTGAACCAGCCGACCGTCTGCGCGGTGTCGACGTCGGCGCCGAGCACCTGGTCTTCGCGGCCGTGGCCCTCCATCGCGAGGTACGCGCCGCCGGTGGCGTCCTGGCCGCGTTCGCGGCGCCAAGTGGCCAGGGTCGCGGCCACCGCGGCGAGCAGGAATTCGCGCACGCCGAGCTCGCCGGTCAGCCCGTCGAGCACCGCCTTGGTCGTCTCCGGCGCGGTGAACAGCGGCTGCACCCGGTACGAGGACCAGGTGTCGGTGCTCGGGTCCGGCCGCCGGGCGGCGAGCACCGGGTCCGCCGCCGTGGTCTGCGCGATCCAGTACTCGCGCTGCCCCGCGACCTCCGCGCTGCCCGCGCGGGCGCGGGTCCGCTCGGCCCAGGTGCGGTACGAGGTGTATTCGACCGGTGGCGCAAGTTCGGCCACCGGCGTACCCGCCGAAACCTGATCCCAGGCCGCGGCCAGGTCGGCGCAGATGATGTGCCAGGACACCGGATCCACCGCGAGGTGGTGGATGTCGATCAGCAGCAGATCCGGCGCATCGGCGCGGGTGAACCAGACCGCGCGCACCAGATCGCCGGTGAGCGGATCGATCTCGTCGGCCACCGCTTGGGCGTACGCGCCGAGTTCCGCCGGGAAGCTCGGGCCCGCTTCGATTTTCGTCAGGATGTCGGCGGCGACCACGACGCCGGGCTCCCGGGTGACGACGTCGTAGCCCGCCGCGGTCTCCACGAAGCGGGCCCGCAGCATGTCGTGGCCGTCGAGCAGGGACTGGAGCACCGCTTCCAGGCGCGGGCCGTCCACGTCGGCGGGCAGCTCGAGCAGGGTGTTCAGCGCCAGCCTGCGGTAGTTGCCGTGCTCGTGCATCCAGGACAGGATCGGCACCCGCCCGACGGAGCCGTACTCCGCGACGGCGCCGGTCTGCTCGCCGCTCGCGCTCGCGTCGATGGCAGCCGCGAGCTCCCGGATCGATCCCGCGGTGAGCACCGCGCGCGGGCTCGTGGCGATGCCCTTGCGGCGCAGGGCGTTCGCCAGGGAAATGGCGACGATGCTGTCCAGACCCAGCTCGACCAAGTGGTCGTCGATACCGGGTTCGGCGCCGCCGGTCAGTTCGGCGACGGTCGCGCACAGCGCGCGTTCGGTGTCGGAGGTCGGCGCGGTGGTCTGCGCCGCGCTGTCCAGCGCGACGTTCGCGAGCGTTTCGAGCCTGCGCGCGTCGAGCTTGCCGTTACCGGTGACCGGCAGCGCGCCGACGGACAGGATGCGATGCGGCACCATGTAACCCGGCAGCTTGTCGGCGAGTTCCGCACGCAGCCGGGCGGATTCGACCTCCGCGCCCACCACGAAGCCGACCAGCACCGGTCCGCTCGGGCGGCGCAGCACCAGGACGGCGGCTTCCCGTACGCCGGGCAACGCGTGCAGCGCGGCCTCGATATCGCCGATCTCGATGCGGTAGCCGCGGATCTTCACCTGGTCGTCGGCGCGCCCCAGGTAGGCGAGATCTCCGGAAGGCAAGCGGCGCACCAGGTCTCCGGTGCGATACATGCGCTGACCGGGCCGGAACGGATCGGCCACGAAGCGCTCGGCGGTGATGCCCGGCTTGCCCGCGTAACCGCGCGCCAGCTGGGTGCCGGAGAGATACAGCTCGCCGATGACGCCGTGCGGCACCGGGCGCAGCCGGGAATCGAAAACGTAGCCGGTCATTCCGGTGGTCGGCGATCCGATCGTCGGCGTCGCCTTCGGGTCCGACACCGACGCCACCACCGCTTCGACCGTGGTCTCGGTGGGGCCGTAGCAGTTGTGCACAGCCGTGTCCGGCAAGGCGCACAGCTGCTTCCACAGCGGCACGCCGATGGCCTCGCCGCCGAGCGCGAGCACCGCGAGACCCGCACCGCGCTCGTCCACCAGGCCCGCGGAGGCCAGCTGGGCGAACATCGACGGCGTGGTGTCGATCATGTCGATGCCGTGCCTGCCGATGCCGTCGACGAGACGCTGCGCGTCGCGCATCTCCTCGGCGTCGAACAAGTGGATCGACTGACCGTCCAGCAGGCCGATCATCGGCTGCCAGGACGCGTCGAAGCTCAGCGACCACGCGTGCGCGATCCGCAGCGGCCTGCCGAGCCGGGCCGTCGCGGGCCGGTACACCCGATCGCGGTGGTCGGCGAAGTAGGCGGCCAGCGCGGCATGAGTGCCCATGACGCCTTTGGGTTCTCCGGTCGAGCCGGAGGTGAAGATGAGGTACGCGCGCTGTTCCGGGTGCCCGGCGACCGGCGCCGGGAGCGCGGCGAAGTCGGTCACGACCGCGCTGAACGCCTCGACGGGCGGCAGCGACTCGATTTCGTCGAGTGCGGGCACGCCGGCGCCGTCGACCAGGATCAGGCGCGGATCGGACTGCCGCACGATCGATTCGATTCGCGCGGCGGGCAGCGTGATGTCGACGGGCACATAGGCCGCGCCCGCGGCCAGCACGCCCATGATCGCGATGATCGATTCCGCCGAGCGCGGCATGGCGAGGGCGACAACGTCTTCCGGACCGATGCCGCGTGCGGACAGCCCACCGGCCAGGCGCAGCGCTGCCTCGGACAGCTCGCGGTAGGTATAGCGCTCGTGCTCGGTGCTGAGCGCCAAGGCGTCCGGCGTCGCGGCCACCTGACGGGCGAACAGCTCCGGCACCGTCACGCCGAGCACGTCGTCGGCGGTGGCCGCGGGCGGTTGCGGCCGCTCCCCCGGCAACAGCACGTCGAGCGAATCCTGGTCCGCATCAGCGATTTTCGGCAGCTGACGCAGCACCTCGACCAGGCGCGCGCCGAGATCGGCGGGCGAGAGCTCGCCGAGCACCGCCTCGACCGCCTCCACCACGACGGCCAGTTCGCCGTCGAGGAGATAGGAGACGACCGCCAATGGGTAGTGGGTGAGGCTCTCCGAGGCTGTCGGACGGAAGGTGGTGCCGTCCGCGGTGGTGATCGCCTGGAGGACGTCGGCGACCGGAGCGTTCTCGTACACGAAGAGCGTGTCGAACAGAGCGCCACGCCCGGTGGCCCGCTGGATGGCGGACAGGCTCAGATATCCGTTGTCGCGCATGGCCGCCGACGCGCGTTGCAACTGGGCGCAGCCCTGCGCCACCCCGCCCGCGGCCGCCAGCTCGTCGAGCCGGATACGCACCGGAATGGTGTTGATGAACAGCCCGATCATGGTCTCCACACCGGCCAGCTCGTCCGGTCTGCCGGAGACCGTGGTGCCGAAGACGACGTCGCTGCGGTCGGTCAGCCTGCCGAGCACGATCGCCCACGCGAACTGGACGACCGTGTTCATGGTCAGCCCGTTCGCGCGGGCCCAGCGCTGCACCCGATCGGTGTCGGCGCGGTCGAGCGCCACCTTGTGGATGGTCGGCACGATCGTGTTCACCGCCGCGTCGGCGCGGTCGGCGAGAATCAGCGGGTCCACGTCGGCGAGATAGCCGGCCCAGCTGCGCAGGGTGGCGTCGGTATCGCGGGCGGCCAGCCAGCCGATGTAGTCGCGGTAGGGGCGCGGCGCGGGCAGCGCGGCGACCGACCCGCCCGCCTGGTAGACCGCGAACAGCTCGCGGAAGAACACGCCGAGCGACCAGCCGTCCATCAGGATGTGGTGGGCCGTGACGATCATCCGCCGCGATCCGTCCGGCAGGGCGACCACCGCGACGCGCAGCGCGGGTCCGCGAGACAGATCGAAGCCGTGGCGCGCCTCGGAGGCCACGATGGCCTCGAGTTCCCTTTCGTCCGCGGCCCTTTCGAACCACGGCAGCTCCACCGAGCTGGGCACGATCTGCACCGGCTTCGGCACGTCGCGGTCCCAGAACGCGGCGCGCAGATTGGCGTGCCTCCGCAGGATCGCTTCGACACTGCGGCGCAGCAGCGCGACGTCGACCGGGCCTGCCACGTCGATGACGAACTGCATGTTGTAGAGGTCGTCGTCACCGGCCAGCTTGGCGAGCGAGAACAGGCCCTCCTGCAACGGGCTGAGCGCTAGCACGTCCTCGATCTGCGGGGACGCCGCCTTGCGCTCGGGCGTCTGCGTGGTCTTCGACATTCCAGCGGACTCCTCAGCCTTTGTTCTCGGACATCAGCGACACGACGTCGTCGAGGGACGCGCCGCCGAGGATGGCGGCGACCGGAAGGTCGCGGTTCAGTTCGGCCTTGAGCCGCTTGCGCAGATCGAGTGCCTGCAGCGAGTCCATGCCGAGCGAGAGCAGCGGGACCGAGCCGTCGATGGTCTCGCTGCCGTCGGAGAGCATGACGCGGTCCAGCTCCCTGCGGATACGCTCGGCGAAGCCCGCTTCGGGCATCGACGGCGCGGAAACCGCCGGGGCCGTCGCGGTCTCGATCGGCGCTGTCGCTCTGGGCGCGACCGGCGCCGTCGGTGTGGCAGCCTGTTCGGCCAGTGCGTCGAGGGCGGGGGCGAAAACCGTTGCCAGTCCGACCGTTTCGGTGACATCGCGCAGCTTCGACCAATCCGCCGCGAGCACGATGCTGTTGGCGGAGGTGTCGGCCAGTCCGGCGGCCACCGCGTCGGCGGCGGCCATGGGCAGCAGCCCGGCGCCTTCGATCCTGGCCTCGACCGCCGCGTCCGCTTCCGCGGGCAGTACCCACAGACCCCACTGCACCGACGTGCACGCGCGGCCGTCGGCGCGCAGTCGCGAAGCCATGGCGTCGAGCATGCGGTTGGCGCCCGCGTACAGCGCCTGCCCCCAGCCACCGAGAGTGGCGGCGAAGGACGAGCACAGCAGCACGGTCGCCGTCGGCGTCGTCGGCAAGGCGCGCAGCACTTCGCCGAATCCGACGACTTTGGCCGCGGCGGCCTGCGCGACGGCCTCGGCGTCGGAATCGGCCGCCGCGGAGTACACGTAATCCACGGCCGCGTGCGCCAGCAGACTCACCGGCCGGTCCGCGTACCTGGCGGCCAGCTCGCCGACCGCGGCCGAATCGCTGATATCGCAGCCGAGCACCTCGATCTCGGTGTCGCCGAGCGCGCGGACGGCACGCAACCGTTCGGTCAGCGTGGCGGTCTCGCCGCTACGGTTCACCAGGGTGATCCGTCGCGCGCCGTCGCGGACGAACTGCGCGCAGAACTCGAGGCCGACGTGCCCGGTACCGCCGAGGATCAGCACCTCGCCCAGGTCGGGGGCAGTTGCTGCGGGCGCATCCTCTGCGACAACGAGTCGCTTGGCGTGCAGCTTGCCGTCGCGCATCGCCAGCTCGGGTTCACCCGCGAGGTGCAGCGCCTCCAGAATGCGGTCGGCGGCCAGCTTCTGCTCCAGCGCAGGGTAGTCCGCGGGCAGATCGATGCGGCGGAAGGCGACGCCGATGCGCTCCAGCGCGACGCAGCGGAAGGCGGCGCCGGCCGCCGCGGCGGCGAGCGCGGGAATCTCGTTCTCCCGCACCGCTTCCGCACCCGCCGTCACCAGCCAGCACTCGGTGGCGCGCGGGCCGAGGGCGGCGAGCCAGACCTGATCCGTGGCGAAGTCGGCGAACTCGGCGGCCGCCGCCGCCTCGTCCTGCGCGCTGCCCGGGGGGACCAGCACGACGACTGTGTCGGCTTGTTCGACCGGTGAACCGTCGAACATCGTCACCGTCGCGCCGTGCCGTTCGGCGCGCTCGCGCAATGCGGCGGCCAGCGCGGCGCAGCGGTCGTCGCGGTCGACGACGGCGACCGTGCGCGGCGGCGTCAGCGTGCGCCGGGTGAGCCGAGTCCACTTCTCCGCCAAACGAACCGGCGCGATCTCGGCCGGTCTCGCCGTCTCGGCGGCGGCCCGGTACGGCGCCCACAGCCGCTTCGACGACATCTGCGTGTGCGGGAAGTTCGGCAGCGGAAGGCGGACGGCCG
This sequence comes from Nocardia xishanensis NBRC 101358, assembly GCF_001613365.1. Taxonomy (GTDB): domain Bacteria; phylum Actinomycetota; class Actinomycetes; order Mycobacteriales; family Mycobacteriaceae; genus Nocardia; species Nocardia xishanensis. The sequence continues at coordinate 59,120 of NZ_BDCF01000009.1, read as the reverse complement.
AGTCGGCGATCCGCAGGCTCTCCCACTGGTAGTTCAGGTCGTGCACCGCGACGGTGGCCAGGTTCCTGGTGAATTCCTCTAGACCGGTCGCGGTTCGCCGCGACGTGCCGAGCACGTGGAAGTCGCGGGGGCCGGTGGCCGCGTCGTCCGGTACGCCTGAGAGGTTCTCCTGGAGGGCCAGCTGCAGCGCGGGGTGATCGGCGATCTCGATGAAGGTGTCGACCTCGGCGGTCGCGGCGGCGATGGCCCGATCGAAACGGACCCGGTTGCGCAGGTTCCAGTACCAGTAATGCTGGTGCGTGATGTCGGGAGTGATCGGCCCGCCGAGCGTGCCACCGTAACAGGTGATCTCGCTGGGCGAGAAGGTCGGCGCGCTCATCTCGTCGCCGAGCATGGACTCCAGCTCGGACCGGATCTTGGTCAGATACGAGGTGTGCCCCGGGTAGGAGACCTTGATCTCCTTGGCGAACTTCCCCGCGGCGTTGGCTGTCGTCACCAGCTCGGCGACGGTGTCCTGTTCGCCGGAGATGGCCAGTATGTGCGGCGCGTTCACCACCGAGAGCTCGGCCCAGCCGGAATGCCTGGCAAGCAGCTCCTCGCACTCCTCGCGATCCATGCCGAGCACCGCCATCGAGTACATGCCGGCGGGAATGCCCTCGTCCACGATCCTGGCCCGGTGTGTCACCGCAAGCACCGCGTCGCGTCGGGTCATCACCCGCGACACCGCGCCAGCCGCCAACTCGCCTTGGCTGTGTCCGATCGTCGCGACCGGCCGCACACCGAACGAGTTCCACATGGCGGAAAGACCGAGCATGTGGAACATCAACGCGGGCTGCACTTCCCAGACGACGTCCTGGTATTCGCCCTCGTTGTCGAGTAGGTAGTGCAGCGGCGCGATGTGGCCGTAGCGCTCTTCGTGGATCGCGACACAAGCGTCGACCTCGGCCCGATACGCCGGGGAGGTCTCGTAGAAGATCCGCCCCATACCGGGGCGCTGACTGCCCTGGCCGGGGAAGACGAACCCGGCGCGGCGCGGCGCGGCGACGCCGACGGTGCTCACCACCGCGGGGTGGGGCGCGTCCGCGGCGATAGCGTGCAGCGCGTCCAGCAGCTCCGCGCGGGTGCGCACCATCGCCAGCGCGCGGCGGCGGCGCGCGACCCTGGTCCGGAACAGCATGTCCGTCACGGCATCCGGCGTGACGTGGTCGCGACGCTCCAGGTAGGCGAGCACGACCGCGGCCTCGGCGCGCAGCCCGTCGGCGGTGTCGGAGGACAGTAGCACCGGAACAGTGCCGTCCGGGAGACGGTAATCAGGCATCGACATCCTCCAGAACCGGCATGGCCAGGATCGCGTGCGCGTTCGTGCCCGCGACGCCGAACGACGACACCGCGGCGTAGCGGACGCCCCCGTGCGCCGCCCACGGCTCGAGCTCGGTGGCCAGCCGCAGCCCCGTGGCGGTCCAATCCACCGCGGGGGCAGGGTCGTCCGCGTGCAGGGTCGGGGCGATGTGGCCGTTGGCGCCGCACAGCAGCACCTTGATCAAGCCGAGCATGCCCGCGGCGGCTTGGGCGTGGCCGAGGTTGGTCTTCACCGAGCCGAGCCGCGGCCCACGCTCCGGGTCGACGCCGTAGGTGTTGCGCAGCGCGGTCAGCTCGACCGGGTCGCCCACTGGCGTACCGGTGCCGTGCCCCTCCACAAGCCCGACCAAGCTCGGATCGATGCCCGCCGCGTCGATCGTCTTGCGCACCAACGCTTCCTGTGCCTGCGCGCTCGGGACCGCGATCGGCGCGCCCTTGCCGTTGTGGTTGGCCCTGGTGGCGAGCACTCTCGCGTAGACACGGTGACCGAGCTCGCGGGCCCTGGATTCGCGTTCCAGCACGACGACTCCCGCGCCCTCACCCCACAGGGTGCCGGTCGCGCCGGCGGAGTAGGCGCGCAGGTGGCCGTCGACGGCCAGCGCGTTGTTCTTGGCGAACTCGTAGAACGCGCCGGGCGAGCCCATCACGCACACGGCGCCCGCGACGGCCCAGTCGCACTCGCCGGACCGAATCGCGGCGGCCGCCTGGTGCACGGCAATCAGCGACGACGCGCACGCGGTGTCGACGACGATCGAAGGCCCGGCCAAGCCGAGGCTGTGCGAGATGCGTCCGGCAACCGCGCCGAGCGCGGTGCCGACGGCGCGGTACCCGCTGTACTCGTTGGCGTCGGCCACCCTCGGGCCGTATTCGGTGAACGAAGCGCCCATGAAACAGCCCACCTCGGCACCCGCGAGGGCGCCGGGGTTGATCCCTGCGTGCTCGAGCGCGCGCCAGGCCACCCGCAGCGCGACCCGCTGCTGCGGATCCATCGCGACCGCCTCGCGCGGCGTGATGCCGAAGAACTGCGGATCGAATTCCGTTGCGCCGGTCAGGAATCCGCCGGCATCGGGCACGGATCCCCAGCCTTCGGCGCGCTCGAGGGCGAACATTTCCCGCAGTGGCCATTCCCGGTCGCGCGGGAAAGGTCCTATCAATTCCCGTGATTCGGCGAGCGCCGACCAGAAATCCTCCAGATTGTCGATGCCCCCCGGCGCCTCCACCGCCATACCGGCGATGACAATGTGGTCCTCATCCCCCAAAAAAGAGCGTGCCATGCCAAACCTCACGTGCGAATCGCGATCTATCTCGCGGAAAGAACTTCGGACGTCAGCAATTCAGCGATGCCGTCCACGTGGTCGTTCAGGTAGAAATGTCCGCCGTCGAAAAGGCTGACGACGATGTCCTGCTCGCTGTGCGCCGCCCACTCCTGCAGGTGCCGCGCGGTAACGTGCTCGTCGTCGGAACCGCCCATGACGTGCAGCCTGGCGCGCAACTTGACCTCGGGGCCGCACACGTAGCGGTCGAAGGCGGCGTAGTCCGCCTTGAGCGCGGGCAGCGTCATACGCATGATCTCGCGGCTGGCGAGCACGTCCGCGCCGGTGCCGTTGAGCGCGGCGAGGTGATCGAGCAGCTGCTCGTCCTCGGTCGGATGCTGCGGCATATCAACGACGCGGAACGGCGCGACCGCGCCCGAGGCGCCGAACAGACCGACCTCGACGCCTGCCGCCTCGGCCTGGCGGACGAATTCGAAGCCGACCATCGAGCCCATGCTGTGTCCGAAGACCGTGACTGGGCCGCCGCGGTGGTATTCCGACTCCAGGAACGCAGCGAGCGCACCGGCCGCAACCTCGGGCAGGGTCTCCGGCATCGGCTCGGCGGCCCGGTCCTGACGGCCGGGGTACTGGAAGACGACGACGTCGAAATTCTCGCTGAGCGCCTTGGAGAAGGTGCGGTAGGCGGAGGCGCCGCTACCTGCGTGCGGGAACATCAGCAATGTCGGGCTCGGGTCAGAGCTCGGCTTGTGGAACTTGCGAATCCACCCAAGGGTTTTCGACATTACACGGCTCCTGCATCACGGTATCGCTGCGCCAGGCGCCCGGCGGCGCCGTCGATCTGGCGACGGCCGGGCAACACTGACTCAGCGACGTTAGCATAGGGTAACCTTACCGATGTAAGCCTAGGGTAACCTTACGGCGCACTGTTCCCTAGACCACCGAACGGAGCCGCACTCCGATGAACCAGACCGGGTCACCGTATGTCCTTGCGCGCGAGTTGACCGACGTCCCGGACGAGGTGCGAAGCGGTCCAGCGCCGGTGACGCCGAGCTTCGCGGCGCCGTTCAGCTTTCGCCCCGCCGACCCGGACAGCGACGATCCGGAAATGCTCGCCGAATGGATGAGCAGGCCGCATCTGCTCGAAACCTGGGAACAGGCGTGGCCCGCCGAGCGTCGCCGTGCCGATTGGCAAGCACAGCTGGCGGGAACGTACTCCAGGCCATACATTCTCGGCTTCGACTTCAGTGCCATCGAGCGTCCCGAACTCGGCCACCGCGACGTGGCGTACATCGAGCTGTACCGCCCGGCGAAGGACGAGATCGCGCGGTTCTACGAAGCCGAACCGCACGACATGGGCATTCATATCGCGACGGCAGACCTGAACGTGGTCGGCCGCGGCGTGATGTCCACCTGGCTCGGCCATCTCCCGACCGCGATCTTCGCGGCAGATCCACTGTGCCGCCGCATCATGGGCGATCCAGATCACCGCAACGTGTCGCTCCATCGAGCCATCCACAAGACCGGCTGGCAGGATCTTGGCGTCTTCGACGTACGGCCGGGTCGGCGCATCACCCTCGTCACCTGGGCTCGCACACCCGAAGACGTGCCCGCGATCCGGCAGTAGCCCGGCTTGCGCCCGGCGAGTCCGACTCGCCCGCCGGGCGACTTTGGTCAGCGGCGCGCCTGCGCGCGCGCCGAGGCCGTAGGCCGCTTTTCCTGGCGCGTCCTAGCCGAACCCAGCACGCGGTCCGAAAGTTCGCCCAGGCAACTGAGATTCGGGAACCCCGGCCCCTGCGCCAGCGCGGCGAGGTTGGGCAGGTACAGCTTCGCGTCGAGACCCGAGACCGCCAGGTCGTAGCCGATGGACGATTCGATCCTGGACTGGGTCAGCTGTCCGCCGACCGCGAGCTCGAGCAGGTCGGCGGCGTTGGCGTCGAACATCTCGAGAAACCACAGCGGCTGCCCGCCGGTCGCGTCGATCACCAGATCGAAGTTGTGCACCTGGTCGGGCCGCATCTCGTTGCGCAGGGTGAGCGCGACACCCTCGCCCTGATCGGCGACCCGCACGACGCGGCCCTGCATGTGGTGCACCCGATTGTCGGCGAGCAGGCTCTCCTGAACTCGCACCGAGAACACGCCGCGGTCGGTGCGGCGGATGACGTCCCTGCGCTCCTCGGTGCTCAGCGAGCCCCACTTGATCGGGTCACTGAAAAGCGAGTTCTCGAAATAACTTTCGCCGCGGGTGTAGATCGTGGCCATCGGCGAGATCACCGAGATGGACAGCATGCCGTGGCGCACCAGTTCGTCCAGCGCGGAGCCCGCGGTCTCGCCGCCGCCGATGACGGCGGCGCGGGAGGAGACCGGGAGCTTACGCTTGCCCGCGAGGTCCCAGAATTCCGAGACGCTGAGCACCTTCGGATGTTTGGCGAGCGCCTTCTCGCTGCGGCCAGGACCGGTGATCATCAGTGCGTCGGCGTCGATTTCGGTGGGCATGCCGTCGGCATCGACCGCGGTGATCAGCCACCCGTCGGCCGCCGCGGCGATGGACCGCACGGTGCCGAGGATGAGCTCGAAATCGGTTCGCGCCGCGACCCACTGCAGGTACTTGGCCCAGACATGGTGCTGGGGGCTCGGGCGGCCCCGGTCGATCCACTCGGCGTAAGTGCCCTGGTCGATCAGGAAGGAGGTCCAGCTGAACGCGGTCATGGCCTCGTTGATCGCGCGATTGTGGCCGCGCGCCCAGGTGGAGCGATAAGGGAAGCCCACGTCCTTCTCGGGACTGGTGCCGAGCCGGTGCTGGCCGTCGGTCCAGCCGCCGCTCGGCAGCCAATTGCCGCCCACCGTCTGCGCTTCCACCACGACGACCCGTGGCGCGGGCAGCCCCAGTGTCCGCAGCACGTGCGCCTTGGCGGCGACGGCCATCGCCTTCGGACCCGCGCCGATCACCACAAGTGTTTCCACCGGTTCTCCCACTCTCGCATCGCGCGCATCCGTGTTCGCGCCCACATCGACCGAACCCCCGACTTCATGTTTGCATAGCCTTACCTTACAGTGAACGGCAGTGTCGCTTCCCGCAACGGGGAACACACCGAGAACGATGGGAAGGACCTCATGATCAGCACCCGAAAGAAGCTGGGCGCCGTCGCCTTTGCGGCCGCCGCCCTGGTCGGCGCGTTCGGCACCGTCACCACCACCGCGATCGCCGAGGCCGCGCCGATCACCGTCCCGCTGCGCAAGAGCGTGCCGAGCACCGGCGAACTGCGCGCCAAGATGGCGGTGCTGTTCAACACGGGCGCCCCGCGCGCCGCGCGCGCCGCCGAACTGGAGAACGGCGAGGCGGGCCTGCCCGCCTTCGACACCGCCGCCGCGCTCATCGCCATCGCCCCGCCGAGCTGGCGCTGGGACATCGTTGGCCCGGTGTCGGTCAACGGCAACACCCTGTCCGCGGTGCTGTACACGGAGACCGACGGCTACGAGCCGTGGACCTTCGATATGACCTGGAAGCAGATCGACGGCACCTGGAAGCTGAGCTACGAATCCGTCTGCACCATGGGCAACTTCGTCGGCCAGGGCTGCTGACCGAGTTCACGCACGATTCGGCCCCCGCCGCGGCGGGGGCCGACGTCGTCTCGGCGTACACACCGTCACCGCGACGGAATACGTCACCGACAAATACATTCGGCTCGGCTTCGACGCAGGCGGCCTGCTCGCCGACCATCCGGTCCACCCCACCCAGTGGATCCGCCTCTGGATTCCCGACGCCGAGACCGGCAAGTTGCACCACCGCGGCTACACGCTGGTCGACCTCGATCCCCAAGGCGACAGGTTCGCCATCGAATTCGCCTTGCACGACGGGCCCGCCGCGCGCTGGGCCGCCAGCGCTGCGGTCGGCGACGGCCTGGACGCGACGGCGCTCGGCTCCAGTTTCGAACTCCCCGAAGCGGCTCCGGGCGAATACCTGGTGTTCGGCGACACCGCCTCGCTGCCCGCGATCAACTCGCTGCTCGACGCGATCGGCGATGTGCCCGCGCGAGTCTGGCTGGAATGGCAGTACGAATCCGACCAGAACCTGCCGGTCCGCAACAAGCCGCACCACCAGGTCACCTGGCTGCAACGCGTCGACGACGGCCGGTTGCTGCGCGAACAGGCCCAGTCGATCTCCTGCGCCGCCGACGCTTTCGCGTGGGTCGCCTGCGACGGCCACACCACCCGCTCGATCGTCAAGACGCTCAAGACCTCCCACAACCTGCCCAAGACCGCGATCAAGTCGCAGGCGTACTGGAAGTAGGCGTACCTCCGCCTTCGCTCCAGCCATGCGCGGGCTATCGACGGACTGCGTCCGGCAGCGTGAAATCGTGCGTACTCCGCCTTCGCTACCCCCTTCGGTCATCCTCGCGGACGATCCACTCGCGACCTGCTGCCGACGCGCGATGGTTCAGTCGCCCGGCAGGCTGGTGCTCGAATTCGTTGTCCGAGCGGAAGCGAGGCGGGTATGTCGCCGATCGATGCGGTGATCGCCGTGGCCGCGATCGTGTGCGCGGTAGCGGTGATGTGCACCGCGCGAATCGGGCGTACTCCTGCGCTCGGGCTTCTCGGCGCCGTGGCGCTCGTCGCGGTGGTCCAGTGGCTGCGCGAAGGGTTCTACTGGCAGTTCTTTCCGACGTATCTCCTGCTGATGGCCACCGCGTGGTTCGTGGCGGCCAGACCGAGCGGGCGGGTCGGCGGGATCGCCGCGCGCGTGGGAGTCGGAATGCTCGTCGTCGCAGCCGCTTTCGCGTGGATGCTGCCGCCGGTACCCACGCTGCCCGTGCCGACCGGGCCGTATCCGGTCGGGACCGAAACGTTCCGCTGGGTCGATCCGGACCGGCCGGAAACCGCGACGGACGACCCGGTCGACCATCGCAACGTCATCGCGCAGGCCTGGTATCCGGCGGCCGAACCAACCGGAAGCGGCTCACGCTACCTCGACGGACTCGGCCAACTGCCGGAGCGGGTCAGCCTGATCCCCAGCTTTCTCATGCGCGGCTACGACCGCATCGATACGCACGCCGACTACCGCGCGCCCCTGGCCCGAGACCGCGACCGCTGGCCGGTGGTGCTGTTCTCACCGGGATACGGTGCGCCGCGCGCCTTCTACACCGGGCTGATCACCGAGCTGGCCAGCCGGGGGTTCGTGGTCCTCGCCGTCGATCACCCCTACGAAGCGGCGGTGGTCGAGCTCGCCGACGGACGTCTCGTGACGCCGGAAGACTTCCCGTCCGACGAGGCCGCCGGAGAGCGGTACATGACCGAGCAGCAGGCGATTCGGGCAGGCGATCTGCGGTTCGTCCTCGATCAGCTGGAACGGCCGGGCGCACTCGGCCCTCGCCTCTCCGGCCATCTCGACACCGAGCACATCGCCGCCATCGGACATTCGTTCGGCGGTGCGAGCGCCGTGGCCGCGGCCGCCGACGACGACCGCATCCGCGCGTCCGCGAACATCGACGGAACCATGTACGGCGATCTTCCCAATCGCACGCTGCACCAACCCTTTCTTCTGCTGGAGAGCGAACACGACGAGACAGGACACTCCGTGCAGTTCCTGGAGCGCAACGCCGCGCTGCTGGGCAGGCTCGCCGCGGGCGGCTTCCGTTTCGAGATCATCGACGCCAACCACTACAGCTTCACCGACGCGCCACTGTTCCTGTCTGGGCCGGGCCGGTTCGTCGCGTCGCAGATGATCGGCGGATCACGCGGACCGGCGCCGACGCAGCGCGCGACCGCGGACATCGTGGCGGCGTTTCTGAGCGAACCGCTGGGCGGGGCGCACGCGGATGTGGTGGCGGCAGCCGGGGTGCACCGTGATATCCGGGGCGGAGCCGTCGGGCGCTGAGCCACGTATTCGCAGTCAGCGGCGGGCTATTCGTTCGGTGTGGCGATGCGCGAGCTACGGTCCAGCCGCGTGCGGCGACCATCGGGCGTACCCCACCGTCGCCGCGATAATGCGCAAGCCGAGCACGGGTACGCGCGCAAGCCTGGATAGGCTAACCTTAGCCGTATGGGACGAGGGGCTAACGGCGTCATGTTGAAGATGTGGCGCGCCGACGACTACCGACTGCGCGTGACGTCGACCGAGGCGATCACCGACAAATTCCAGCGGATCGGGTTCACCGCGGGCGGTTTGCTGACCGACCACCCGGTGCATCCGACGCAGTTCATCCGGCTGTGGATCCCGGACGCGGAGACCGACAAGCTGCACCACCGCGCTTACACGACCGTCGATCAGGATCCCGCGAACGATCACTTCCACATCGAGTTCGCGGTGCACAGCGGCCCGGCCAGCCAGTGGGCGCAGCGGGCGAAGGTCGGCGACGAGATCGAGGCGTCGGTGCTCGGGTCGAAGTTCGAGCTGCCCGCGACGACGCCGAGCGAATACCTGGTGTTCGGCGACACCGCCTCGCTGCCGGCGATCAACTCGCTGCTCGACGCGATCGGCGACGCGCCCGCCCGAGTCTGGCTGGAATGGCAATACGAATCCGACCAGACGCTGCCGGTCCGCAACAAGCCGCACCACCAGGTCACCTGGCTACAGCGCGTCGACGACGGCCGCCTACTGCGCGAACAGGCCCAATCGATCTCCTGCGCCGCCAACGCTTTCGCGTGGGTCGCCTGCGACGGCCACACCACCCGCTCGATCGTCAAGACGCTCAAGCAGACCCACGATCTGCCGAAGTCACAGCTGAAGTACCAGGCGTACTGGAAGTAAGCGTTCCTCGCATACGCCGCGGCTCCGACCGGGGCTAGGGCGGACGCAGCGCCACCTGCGCGTACCTCCGAATACGCCTGCCGTGCGCGAACCGAGGATGGAAGCCGAACGGGCCGCCGTGGATTACTCCGCGGCGGCCCGTTCTCGTTGTCGCCGAGTCAGACTGCGGCCGGTTCCAGCCGCCAGCCCGACGCGCGGCTGCGCTCGTTCCAGAAGTCGGCGTAGCGACCGCCCTGCGCCAGCAGCTCCGCGTGCGTGCCACGTTCCACGATGCGACCTCCGTCGACGAACAGGATCTGGTCCGCGTGCGCGATGGTGGCCAGGCGGTCGCCACCACGATGACGGTCTTGGCAGGCGAACGCGCAGGTTGCGGGCGGGAGGCCCGGCTTACCGTCGTCCGACGCCGCGTCGAAAGTTGCTTGGTTTCGCCCATTACCGATTGCCACGCCGATCCGGGGAACTCTCCGCGCCCCAGGCCCATCGCGCGATGCAGATCCATCTCTGCAATGCTCCGTCGAACTGTGCCGGGTGCGCCGCCGAGCGCGGCAGACGCTGGTCGGGGCGCGGCGCATGGTGCTCGACGAACGCGCCGAGCCCTGATCGCGCGGTATTCGGACACATCCGCGCCGACCGGAATCGGTGTCCGCTCGGCGGCGTTGACCAGAGCATGACTACAACGGCATCCGATCGCCCCGCCGCGCCCGTCGTCGACACCGGCACCGAATTCGGTGCCAAGGTCGCCGAACGTCTCGGCCGCGAGGGCGTCCTCTGGCTCACCACCGTCGGCCCCTCCGGGACGCCGCAGCCGAACCCCGTGTGGTTCCAGTGGCGCGACGGTGAGTTCCTGCTGTTCAGCCAGCCGAACAAGTCCAAGCTGCGCAATATCGCCCACAACCCGCGCGTTTCGCTGAACCTCAACAGCAACGAACACGGCGGTGACGTGGTGGTGTTGACGGGGACGGCTCGGATCGTCGAGGAAAGGCCGTCCGACGACGAAATCGCCTCGTACACGGCGAAATACACCAACGGTCTGGCGGACATCAACATGTCGGCGGACGAGTTCTACGCGGAATACTCTGTGCCCATTCGGATTACGCCGGACCGGTTGCGCGGCTTCTGATTCGGTCGGGAGCATCGAGCCGTTGCGGGCGGCAAGCAATCGGGGCCCATCTCACGGGTGCCAGGCGCTCGCAGAAGAGCCCGGCGCTCGCCGACAGGCGCGATACTCGCCCACCCGTTTCGGCGCCCACCCGTTTCGGCGCCCACCCGTTTCGGCGCCCACCCGTTTCGGCGCCCACCCGTTTCGGCGCCCACCCGTTTCGGCGCCCGACTGCCGCGATGCGGCGTCGCGAGAACTCCTGCCTCCCGAGTTCAGCCGGTTGACCTGGGGCGATTAGAGTCGTCAGCGATGAGAAGAAGGCAGCAGCCGCCGCTGCCCAAGCGGTACGGCTTGGATCCGGCCCGGCTGAGACTGCCGGAAGCGGGCGAGTGGGCGACGATTCGCGACCACCTGGTCGAGCGACTTCCCCGGGTCGCGCCGGCACGGATCGATGAACTTTTGCGTGCGGGCGGGATCGTCGATCTCGAAGGGCCCATCGCGCCGGACGCGCCGTACGTCCCCGGCGGGGCGGTGTGGTTCCACCGCGATCTGCCGGACGAGACCGACGTGCCGTTCGAAATGACCGTCGTCCACCGCGACGAGAACCTGCTGGTGGTGGACAAACCGCACTTCCTCGCCACCATTCCGCGCGGGCAGCACATCCGGCAGACCGCGCTGGTCCGGCTGCGTGAGGAATTGGATCTGCCCGAGCTGGTGCCCGCGCACCGACTCGATCGGGTGACCGCCGGACTGCTGCTGTTCATCGTCGATCCGGCCCGGCGCGGGGCGTATCAGACCATGTTCCACAAGCGCGCGGTGCGCAAAGAGTACGAGGCGATCGCCCCATATCGGGCCGACCTGGACCTGCCGCGGACGGTGCGCAGCCGCATAGTCAAGGAGAAGCAGGTGCTCGCCGCCCAGGAAGTCGAGGGCGAACCCAACGCGGAAACCGTCGTCGAGCTGCTCGAGCACCGCGACGGGCTCGGCCGCTATCGGCTGCGACCGCTGACCGGCCGGACTCACCAGCTGCGCCTGCACATGAACGGTCTCGGCGTGCCGATCCTCGGCGACGACTTCTATCCGATCCTCACCGACAAGCCGGTGCACGATTTCACCCGGCCGCTGCAACTGCTGGCCGCCTCGCTCGAGTTCACCGATCCGGTCACCGGCGAGCCGCGCCGATTCGAGACGACGAGGACCCTTCAGGCGTGGACCGACCACGCCGCCTGGGCGAGCTGAGGAAAGCGGGCCGACCGGCGGAACAGGGGGTGCCGGCCGGCCCGAGCGCCCGCGATGGTGGCTCCGCCCATCGCGGGCGCGGCTCTCAAGACCCCATCCAGGCCAAGGGTCCGGCGCCGCAGGTGGCGCTGCCGGTGAGGGTGGGCTCGGCCACGTTCACCTTGATCTCGTAGGCCAAGCCTTGCAGCGCGGCCAGGGTGTGGGTGCCCGACTTCTTCGGCTTCCACTGGACGGTCGCGACGCCGTTCACGGGCTTCACCGGGCTGCCCGGGATGACCAACGCGTTGTCGTAGAACCAGACCTCGAACCAGTGGTTCACCTTCGCGGTGAGCTGATAGGTGCAGCCCGCCTGGGGGCTGCCCGTCGAGACGCTGAGGTCGTCGACCGTCGCGGACGCGTAGGGCGCGGTCAGTACCACCGCGCAACCCGCCGCGGCCAGCGTCGTCATGGCGACGCCGAGCCGACGACCGATCCGCATCTGGGTTCTAGTCATTCGGAAACTCCTCTTCGAGACGCACACGGGTGCGAATGTGCGGACTGTATCGACCGTCCAGTTCCCTACGGGCGAGTTTGGCGAAAAAACTGAAACATGTTTCATTCAGATTGACCACAGGTTAGCCTCCCGCGAAGGCGCCGACTGCGAAACCGACACTGTGATCAGGCGCTCAGGGCGAACCACGCGGCCCGGACCCTAGACTGGGCCGGGTGCGTCAAACGGACCTCGAGGAAGCGGCCCCGGCCCGCGGCAAACTGCATGCCTATATCGATGTAGCGGTCGTGATCGTCGTCCTCGCGGGCACCAATCTGATCGCGCACTTCACCACCGCGTGGGCCAGCATCGTCACCGTCCCCATCGCCGCGATCGTCCTGCTCGTCATGGTTCGCAGGCGCGGACTCGGCTGGGCCGAACTCGGCCTCTCCCCGAGGCACTGGCGGCGCGGATCGCTCTACGCACTGGCCGCCGTCGGCATCGTGCTCACGGCCGTGGCCATCGGCGCATTGCTGCCGGCGACGCGCCCGTTCTTCCTCGCCGACCGATACGCCACCATCTCCGGCGCGCTCATCGCGTCGATGATCGTCATCCCATTGCAGACCGTCATCCCCGAGGAACTCGCTTTCCGCGGCGTGCTGCACGGAACCCTGGATCGCGTCTACGGCGCACGCGGCGTCTTCGCGACGGGGTCACTGCTCTTCGGCCTCTGGCACATCGCCTCGTCCTTCGGCCTGACGACCAGCAACCGCGGTCTCACCGGGTTCCTCGGTGGCGGCCTGGCGGGACAGATCGCCGGCATCCTGCTCGCGGTCGCCGCGACCGCCGCCGCGGGCGTCGTCTTCACCTGGCTGCGCCGCCGCAGCGGCAGCCTCCTCGCCCCCATCGCCCTGCACTGGTCGGTGAACGGCGCGGGCGCGCTCGCCGCCGCCCTCGTCTGGCACACGACGCTCGCCTAGCGATCGTCCGCGACGCTTGGCGCGTCAAGCATCCTTCCCAGTCCCCGGCCGCGGTTCTAAGTTCGAGTAGTGCCCCTCGGACATCTCGGCATCAACGTCACGGACCTCGCCTCGGCGCGCGCGTACTACGACGAACTGATGCCGCTCGTCGGCTACGAGCCATTCCTGCTGGACGACACCGAGTTCGCTTACCGGCCCGCCGGCGGCAAAGTCGGAACCTATCTGTTCTTCTATCCGGCCGAACAGCCGGGATATTCGCGTGCGAAACCGGGACTGCAACACCTCGCCTTCATAGCGCGCACGCGCGGCGACGTCGACGCGGTGCATTCGTGGGCAGCCACGCGCGGCGACGAGATAGTCCATCCGCCACGTGAATTCCCGGAGTATCCGCCGCCCTATTACGCGACCTTCTGGATTGGCTACGACGGCGTGCTGCTGGAAACCGTGTGTCATAAGGACGTTTGACCTTCGCCCGAACGGCCCGCACTACCTGGGCCGACGAGGGGCGCCATCGAGCACCGCCGCCGTTCGCATTGACCCTGGCGTGCCGTCGGTTTAGTCTCATCGCGTTCACACATATGTTCGAGCACACTTGTCGACGCCGAGCAATCGGCCCGATATCGGCTCCAGGGAAGGCTCGCGATGCCCGACGAACCCTCGACCGGCAATTCCGAGATAGCGGCACTGGCACAACGGGTCGCGACGGCGCGCGGGAAACTGCCGTTGCAGCACGACACCGCATTGGTCGAGGTGCTTTCCGAGGCAGAGATCGCCGCGGAACGCGAACTCGCGGAATGGATCCGGGCCCAGCGGCGCGGTCAGCGGCGGCGCGCCGTCGAGGACGAGCTGGCCGCCGAGAAGCTCGACCGGCGCACCACGGCCGCCCTCCGCCGCGCCGAGGAAGCCGACGCGCGCTGGCACCGCCGAGCGCTGGCGGCCCGGCGCCGCGTCGCCAACCAGGACGCGCGGCTGGCCCAGCTCTACCGTCGCGCCGAATGGTCCTCGCGGGCGCTGATCGGCGTCGTGATTCTCGGCATGGTGTGGGCCGGGGTGAACGTGCAGCACAACCTCGTCCCGAGCGGCGATATGTCGGATCCGCTGTACTGGCTCAGCTACGGCATCGAGGCGATGATCTCGATCCCGATCATCACCATCATGGTGGTCGCGACGACCGCGGCCCGCTGGGGCCGGGAACTCCCGCGCGGCAAGGTGATCCTCTTCGAGGCGGCCCTGCTCGGCACCACCATCGCGCTGAACACCGGACCGCACTTGACCGCGGGCGATCTCGGGCGAGCGGCCGAATACGCGATCGCGCCCGCGATGGTCGGCGTGGTGATCTGGTTGCACGCGTGGGTCGCGGCGCGGTACGCGCAGCTCATCGACAGTGTGCCGATCGTCGACGACACCGCGGTGCCGAAGTTGCGCGGGGCGTACACGGACACGAGGCAGTGGGACACCGCCGGACTGGTGGTGGATTCGGCCGATGGACCGAGCGCGATCGCGGCGTCGGACACCCAAGCCACTTCCGGATCCCGGACGAGCGACGCAGAATCGCGACCGATCGAGAAAACTCAGCCAACTTCTGTGGCGTCCTCCGGCGCGTACAAGCAGCCGCTCGGCGGTTCCGCCGCCGAAGCCACTTCCGCAGGAAGTTCCACTTCTGCGGACGCTTCCGCTTCCGAGGAAAGCACCTCCACCTCCGAGCACACCTCCGCTTCCGAAGACGCAAGCACTTCCACTTCCGAAGACACAGCCGCTTCCACCGACGACGAATCCGGACCGGACGCGGCTACGGCTCGAGGCTCGATGGCCGGACTGTCGTACTTGGTTCCGCTCTCGTTGCTCACCGGCGGGCTCGCCGAGGAGGACGACGCCCCGCGGACGCCGCGACGCAACGGATCGTCCAACGGCCGCTCGGCCCAAACGCCCAACGACACCGCCGCCCAGCCGGTTCACATCGCGCAGACCAGGCTCCGGCCGGTCAACGGCAACGGCCGCACGACGCCGTCCATGTGGGCGGGATCCCATGCTTTGCAGACGATTTCGTATCCGCAATCCGAGGAAGCCGAAGCGTCGGAACCCGTGAACACCACGGGTGCCGTCGATTTCGCCGAGTTTCAGGCGATCCGCGGCGGCAAGCCGACGGCTGCGCCCGACCAGCAAGCAGCGCAGGCAGAAGACGAGCCCGCCGTCGATGCCACCGGCTTCGAATCGGCGCGGAGCCGAACAGTCCAGCGGGACAACGGCTCCGATGCGAACGACGCACCGCGCGAGCGCACCGAGGCAACCGCCGAACAGCTCACCTTGGAGCCCGAACCGGAACCGCAGCGTCCGCGCAGCACCGAGATCGTCCTCGCCACCCAGCGCGCCATCGCCGAGGAGGATGCCGACGACGATCTCGGCCAGGAGCCGGACAGCGCCGAGGACGAGGTCCGTCTGGTCGCGCGGAACATCGCCGAACAGGGCCTGTCCAAGCTGCCGGTCGAGCAGATCGCCGACATCCTCACCCTCGCCGACCAGTCCTGGTCCAGCGCGGGCATCGCCAAGGAAGTGGGTGTTTCCGGCTCCGCCGTCGCCCGCGTCATCGACTCCGCGCACAAGGTCCGCCGCCCGTACGCGACCAGCAACTGAATCGTCAGAAGGTCGACTTCCGAATTCCGGTCGAACCGCGCGACCATCGCGAATGGCTCGATCAGCTCCGCTGCGGTTTCGAAGCCCTCGGCTGTGCCGCTTCCATCCGTAACTTGCGATCACCGTCCGACGCGCAACCGGATTTACCGAATGCCGAAAGGGCTGTTCGTCGAACAACTTTCGACGAACAGCCCTTCGAATCATGTTTCAGCTCTGCCGGTTCCCAGCGGTAAATCGATCAGGAACAGCTTCCACTTACGTGGCGTCGACGGACGTCATGTACTACGCGACAGGCACGTAATCCACTTCGCCGACACCACTTTCGGCTGACTTCGGAGCGCGATCACCGTGCCCCGGCCACCAAGCGCGATGGCCGAGGAGGGCGGTGATCGCCGGGGTGAAGAACATCGCCATGACGAAGGCGGCGATGCCGATTCCGACCGAGATCGCGAAGCCCATCTGGGAAAGCACGCTGTTGCCCGCCAGCATCATCGACGCGAAGGTGCCCGCGAGGATCACACCCGCAGCGGCGACCGTCGGCCCGGTGTGCCGGACGCTCAGCGCAGCCGCCTCGCGCGGGTCGCGACCTTCCCTGGTCTCCTCCCGCAACCGGGCGATCATCAGGATGTTGTAGTCGGTGCCGAGCGCGACGACGAACAGGTACATGATCACCGGCAGCGTGAAGATCAGGCCGGAATCGCCCTGGATGTGCTGGAAGACCAGCACCGTCGCACCGAGGGTCGCGGCGAAGCCTAGAAAGACCGAGGCCATCAGGTACCAGGGCGCGACCAGGCTGCGCAGCAGCAGGGCGAGCACGAGCATGATCAGGACGGCCGCCACCGGGAAGACGATCGAGTAGTCGCGGTTCATCGCGTCCTGGAAGTCCACGAACACCGCGGTGATGCCGCCGACCGCCGCCGTCGAGCCCGCGGGCGCCGCGTCGTGCGCCGCCGCGCGCAACGGTCCGCGGACCGTGTCGAGCGCCGCGTCGGATTCCGGCGCGTCGGCGAGGGTCACCTGGAAGTTCGCGATCGTCCCGTCGGCCGAAACCATCGGTTCGCCGACCGCCCCGACGCCGGGCACCCGGGCCAGCGCCCCGCGGTATCCCTGCAACTCATCGGGCGTCAACGGCCCATCCGGCGCGTGCAGCAGCACGTCCGACGGCTGGGTCGCGCCCGCGGGCATGCCCTTCAGCAATTCCTTGTTGTAGACAACGGATTCGGACGCGTCGGAGGTCGAGCCCGAGCCGAGGTCGAAGGTGGGGTTGAACCCGATGGCGAAAACGCTCAACGCCACCAGCACACCGCCGGAGACGACGGCGAACAGACCGGGCCGCCGCCCCATCGCCGCGCCGACCGCGGTGAACCGCGCGCCCTTCGGCTCCACCCGCCACGCCTTGGACGGCCAGAACACCTTGGTCCCGAGCAGCGAGACGATCGCGGGCACCAGGGTGAGACCGGCCACCAGCGCCACCGCGACCGCGATCGCCAGCGCGGGGCCGAGCGCGCGGAACATGCCGAGACTGGAGAGCGTCAGCGCCGTGAAGGCGATGATCACCGCACCCGCCGCCGAGGTGATGGCCTCGCCGACCCGGGTGACGGCGCTGACCATCGCGGTCTTGGCATCCTCACCCGCGCGCAGCCGTTCCCGGTAACGGAACATCAGGAACAGGATGTAGTCGGTGCCGACGCCGAACAGAACGACCACCAGGATGGAGTTGACCGAGGCGTCCATCTCCAGGTCGAAAGCCTTGGCCGCCACGGCGATCAGGCTGCCGACCATGCTGGAGACGCCGCCGATCACGAGCACGGGAAGCAGCGCGATCACCGGACTGCGGAAGATGATCAGGAGCAACGCCAGGATCAGCACGATGGTCGCCGCGCCGACGATGGCCAGGCCTCGCTCGCCGGACTCGGCCTGATCGAGCGTCTGTGCGGCGGCTCCGGTGATGCCCGCCTTCAGATCGGTGTCGCGCACCTGCTCTTTCAGGTTGTCGCGCAGGCTCTTCACCGCGTCGCCCTGAGTCTTGTCAGAGGCGCTGGTGACCTTGGTCATCTGCACCGCGATGACCTGGATCAGCCGATTCTCCGAGGGCGGCGTCGCCTGAATTCCGGAGACGCCCTTGATGTTCTTCCCACCGAGTGCCTTCGCCGCGGCGGCTACGGCGGCCGAGTCGTTCTCGGTGAGCGCGGCGCCGTCCTCGCGGGCGAAGACGATCAACGCTGCGGGCGGCGAATTCTGCGGAAAGGCCTTCTCCTGCAACTCCATCGCCTTGATCGACTCGTAATGCGAAGGCAGGAAGCGGGATTGGTCGGTGGTCGAGGTGAATTCCGGGGCGGAAGCCACCACCGCGATGGCGGCGAGCAGCCACACGCCGATCACCTTCCACGGATGGTGGACGACGAGACGCCCGAGTCGGCCGAACATGGAAATCCTTTCGCAGGCCGGATCGGCTCAGTTGTCGAGGTCTTGGGAAGGGCCGAGCTGCTGATCGTTGGTCACGAGGTCCCTCTTTTCATTCATGAATGCGCATAAAGACATGCGTCAGCTAGCGGCGGGCCCCTCATTCGGTCCGTCGTAGCCGGGCGTTGTGCGGTTGTGGATGACGTTGTGCGTGTTCATTCGTCCGCACTCGGTCTCGACACACTATAAGTAGATGTATACGTATAGCGCAAGACCGGCGTAGTCAGCCCCGATACACGAGCGAGCGGAGTGCAACGGTGGCTAACCGGTGGCGGCTAGGTCAGCCGTGCGCGGTGCAGAAGGTATGCGGTGAGCGGCTCGTAGAGGTGGGGACTGAGACCGTCGTCGAGTGGGACGGTGACCGCGATCTTGCCTTCGTCGAGACCGGCGAAGAGCGCGGGATCGTTGGAATCCGCGAAGCCGACGGTTTCGATACCCGCTTCCCCCGCCGCGCCTGCCCAGCCGTGATCGGCGACGACCAGGTGCGGGAGTTCGCCGTCGAGGCTCGCGAGCACGGCACGCATCGGCTCCGGATCGTGCGTGTGCCGCCACCGCCCGTCGGTGCCGACCAGCGCGGCGACGCCAGAGGCATAAGCGATTTCGCGGTACGGTGCGGACTCCCAGAGCCGGGATGCGTACGACCAGCCCGCCGCGGGCGTTACCACGGTGCATCCGGCGGCGCGCAGCGCATCCTCGATCGCGCGGTATACGTGGAGCAAAGTATCCGGATGTCCGGTGGCCAGCAGTACCGTCGCGCGCTCGGCCGCCGCGGCGCCGATGCGCTCCCCCATCGCGTCGAGCGCGTCTAGCGTGCGATCCGGATCGATGGTGTCGACGCCGTGGGTATGTTCCGGATTCGGATCGACGCCGCACAGCCGCGCCATCATCGCCAACGTCTCGTCGAACGACCAATCCCGCAGCCGCAAACCGAACTGATACCGCGGATCCTTGGCCACCATCCGCCGGTAATGCCGCAGATTCCCCTCCCGCGGCGTCGCCACTTCCCCGGCGATTCCGCTACGTACCAGCTGCTCCCGCAGTTTCGCCCGCGACACCGACTCCGATCCCATCGCACCCCTCCGAACTGGCTCGGCCGCCCGTCCGGCGCGGTCCGGCATCCGCCTGCCGAATATCGCCGCTCGACGCAACGGCCGATCACCGAGTACGTTACCCGCGACGATCCATCTTCAGGAGGGTTGCATTCGCGCGCTGTCATTCAACCGGTGAACCCGCCCGTCCCAGAGGTGCACAGCGCTAGTTCGCGTTCGCTACCAGCTCACCGTGCTCCAAGTAGCGCGTGCGCCCGGCACTTTTGGCGACGTGCGCATGGAGTATGCGACGAGCCAGCCGTGGAACGACGTGGTCGTCGAGCACATCGAGCCCGACCCAGCGCCATTCGTCCAACTCCTCGGCCTGAAGCTCGATCGCCTTTTCATCGACGCCCAACTTCCCGCCGTCGAACACGTACAGGATCTTGTCGCCTTCTCCCGGGTACGGAGCCCAATCGTGGACAAGCAACCGACCGGGAACCCAATCGATCCCCAACTCTTCACGCACCTCTCGACGGCACGCCGCCGCGGGCGACTCCCCGTCCCCGACGAACCCACCCGGCAGATCCCACCCATCGCCATAGGTCTTGTGCACCAGGAATATTCGCTCACCGCGCACGAACAGCGCGCCTGCCGCAAGTCGCGGGCGCGCCAGCCCGTCCTCGAATTGCCTCACCCATTACCCCACTTTTGGCCTCGTCACCCGATCCTGCCGCGGCTACTCTTCCAACGGGTTGCCGAGATCGAAGGTCTCTTCGTCGGTAAGCAGCGGTGCGTCCCACCGACGGTGGCGCAGGATGTCGGCGCGCAGCGCTGCGCGGGTGATATCGCTCTTCGATCGGCCCTCCACGACGGCCTGCGCGTCGAGGGCGGCTTCTTCGGCTTCCGGCAGTCGCATGGTTAATGCCATACCACTGTGTACCAAGTAATAGGCCGACGGCGCACGGCGACCATCTCCCGCATACGGCGAAGGCCCGCTTCCCGAATGGGAAGCGGGCCTTCGAGATTCAAGCCGCGGAGCGGGGAATTACTTCGCCTTCTCCAGGACCTCGACCAGACGCCAGCGCTTGGTGGCCGACAGCGGGCGGGTCTCCATCAGCTGAACGCGATCGCCGATGCCGGCGATCTCGTTCTCGTCGTGGGCCTTGACCTTCGAGGTGGTACGGATGATCTTGCCGTAGAGCGGGTGCTTCACCCGGTCCTCCAGCTCGACCACGATCGTCTTGTTCATCTTGTCCGAGACGACGTAGCCGATCCGCACCTTACGACGGTTGCGCTGCACAGTGTTCTCGCTCATGCCGCATCTCCCTTACCTGCGGGTCCGGTGGCCAGACCGAGCTCACGCTCACGCATGACCGTGTAGATGCGCGCGATCTCGTGACGAACGACGCGCAGACGACGGTTGTTGTCCAGCTGACCCGTCGCCATCTGGAAGCGCAGGTTGAACAGCTCTTCCTTCGACTCACGCAGGCGGGAGACGAGTTCCTCTTCGGTGAGCTCGCGGAGCTCTGCGGCCGGTGTACCGGTTGCCATCAGAACTGCTCCTCCCTGGTCACGATCCTGCACTTCATCGGGAGCTTGTGCATCGCGCGGCGCAGCGCCTCGCGAGCGATCTCCTCGTTCGGGTACGACATTTCGAACATCACGCGGCCGGGCTTGACGTTCGCGACCCACCACTCCGGCGAACCCTTACCGGAACCCATTCGGGTCTCGGCGGGCTTCTTGGTCAGCGGGCGATCCGGGTAGATGTTGATCCAGATCTTGCCGCCACGGCGGATGTGGCGAGTCATCGCGATACGCGCCGACTCGATCTGCCGGTTGGTGACGTAGGCAGGCTCGAGCGCCTGGATACCGAAGTCACCGAAGGCCACCGACGTGCCGCCCTTGGCCATACCCGAACGGCTCGGGTGGTGCTGCTTGCGGTGCTTGACCTTGCGAGGCATCAGCATGCGTCAGCCCTCCTGCTTCTCTGCCGGGGCGTCCGCAACCGCGGTGGCGGAACGCCCGGCCTCAGTGCCGGTCGCGGTGGTGCCGGCGGAGCCGGAACGACGCGGGCGGCTCGGCCGCTCCCGGCGCGGACGATCGCGATCGCCTGCCGGCGCGCTCGCGGCGGTCAGCTCACGCTTGCCACCGACGATGTCGCCCTTGTAGATCCAGACCTTCACGCCGATGCGACCGAAGGTGGTCTTGGCCTCGTAGAGGCCGTAGTCGATGTCGGCGCGCAGCGTGTGCAGCGGCACCCGACCCTCACGGTAGAACTCCGAGCGCGACATTTCGGCGCCGCCGAGGCGGCCCGAGCACTGCACACGGATGCCCTTGACGTTCGGCGAACGCATGGCCGACTGGATGGCCTTGCGCATCGCGCGACGGAACGCCACACGGTTGGACAGCTGCTCGGCCACACCCTGGGCAACCAGCTGCGCGTCCGACTCGGGGTTCTTGACCTCGAGGATGTTCAGCTGAACCTGCTTGCCGGTGAGCTTCTCCAGCTCGGCGCGGATGCGGTCGGCTTCCGCGCCGCGGCGGCCGATCACGATGCCGGGACGCGCGGTGTGGATGTCCACCCGAACGCGGTCACGGGTGCGCTCGATCTCGACCTTCGAGATGCCCGCCCGCTCCATGCCGTTGGCCAGCAGCCGACGGATGGCGACGTCTTCCTTCACGTAGTCCGCGTACTGCTTGTCCGCGTACCAACGCGACTTCCAGTCGGTGGTGATACCGAGGCGGAAGCCATGGGGGTTGATCTTCTGTCCCATTTACTTTGCCCCTCCCTTCCGGCGGCTGCGAGCAGCACCGGCGGTGGGCACGCTCTCGACCTCGATGGTGATGTGGCTGGTGCGCTTGCGGATCCGGAACGCGCGGCCCTGGGCGCGCGGCTGGAAACGCTTCATGGTGGCGCCCTCGTCGACGTAGGCCGTCGAGATGACCAGCGTGGCCGGGTTGAGGCCGAGGTTGTTCTCGGCGTTGGCCGCGGCGCTGGCGACGACCTTGGCGACCGGCTCGCTCGCGGCCTGCGGCGCGAACTTCAGGATCGCGAGAGCGTCCTCGACCCGCTTGCCGCGGACCAGGTCCACGACACGACGAGCCTTCATCGGGGTGACGCGCACGTGCTTGGCGGTCGCCCGGGCAGTGGGGTTCTGAGTCTCAGTCGTCATCGCCGCTTGCTCTTCCGGTCTTCCTTGACGTGGCTCTTGAACGTCCTGGTCGGCGCGAACTCACCGAGCTTGTGCCCGACCATGGACTCCGAGACGAACACCGGGACGTGCTTGCGGCCGTCGTGCACCGCAAAGGTGTGCCCGATGAAATCCGGGATGATGGTCGAACGACGCGACCAGGTCTTGATGACCTGCTTCGTGCCCTTCTCGTTCTGCACGTCCACCTTCGCGAGGAGGTGGTCGTCGACGAACGGGCCCTTCTTGAGGCTGCGTGGCATTTCTTACCTCCTCCTTCAGCGCTTCTTGCCGGTCTTGCGACGGCGGACGATGAGCTTGTCGCTCGGACGGTTGGGCTTGCGGGTGCGGCCTTCCGGCTGACCCCACGGCGAGACCGGGTGGCGACCACCGGAGGTCTTGCCCTCACCACCACCGTGCGGGTGGTCGACGGGGTTCATGACGACACCACGGACCGTGGGGCGACGGCCCTTCCAGCGCATACGGCCTGCCTTGCCCCAGTTGATGTTCGACTGCTCGGCGTTGCCGACCTCGCCGACGGTGGCGCGGCAGCGCACGTCGACGCGGCGGATTTCGCCGGAGGGCATACGCAGCGTGGCGTAGGGGCCTTCCTTACCGAGCAGCTGGATGCTCATGCCCGCGGAACGGGCCAGCTTGGCGCCGCCGCCAGGACGCAGCTCCACCGCGTGGATGGTGGTACCGGTCGGGATGTTGCGCAGCGGCAGGTTGTTGCCCGGCTTGATGTCGGCCGTCGGGCCGGACTCGATCGGGGTGCCCTGCTGGATACCCTTCGGCGCGATGATGTAGCGCTTCTCGCCGTCCACGTAGTGCAGCAGCGCGATGTTGGCGGTCCGGTTCGGGTCGTACTCGATGTGCGCGACCTTGGCCGGGATGCCGTCCTTGTCCAGGCGACGGAAGTCGATCAGACGGTAGGCCCGCTTGTGCCCGCCACCGCGGTGGCGAGTGGTGATGCGGCCGTGCGCGTTACGACCACCGGTCTTGGTCAGCGGACGCAGCAGCGACTTCTCCGGGGTGGACCGAGTGATCTCGGCGAAGTCGGAGACGGACGACCCGCGCCTACCGGGGGTAGTCGGCTTGTACTTGCGAATTGCCATGAGTTCTTCTCTGCTTTCTGGATTCCCGCTCGCTTACGCGACCGGGCCTCCGAAGATCTCGATGGGCTTGCTGTCGGCCGAGATGGTCACGAGCGCACGCTTGGTGTTCTTGCGCTTGCCGTAACCGAAGCGGGTCCGCTTGCGCTTGCCCTGACGGTTGGCGGTGTTGACGCTGGTGACCTTCACACCGAAGACCTTCTCGACGGCGATCTTGATCTGCGTCTTGTTGGAGTCCGGGTGCACCAGGAAGGTGTAGGTGCCTTCCTCGATCAGTCCGTAGGACTTCTCCGAGATGACCGGCGCCAGCAGGATGTCGCGGGGGTCGGCGATGGTGGTCACTTGCTCTCCTCCTGTGCCGCCTCGGCGGGACCGTGAACGAAGGCGTTCAGGGCCTCGACGCTGAACACCACGTCGTCGCTGTTGAGGACGTCGTAGGTGTTGAGCTGGTCCGGGGCGATCGGCTGCACGTTCTGCAGGTTCGCCACGCTCTTCCACGCGGCGATGTCCTCGCGGCCGACGACGACCAGGAACTTCTTGCGGTCCGACAGCTCGGCCAGGAAGCTCTTGGCGGTCTTGGTCGACGGGGTCTGACCCGAGACCAGTTCGGTGATCACGTGGATGCGCTCGTTGCGGGCCCGGTCCGACAGGGCGCCACGCAGGGCGGCGGCCTTCATCTTCTTCGGGGTGCGCTGGCTGTAGTCGCGCGGCTGCGGGCCGTGCACGGTGCCACCGCCCGCGAACTGCGGCGCGCGGGTCGAGCCCTGGCGGGCGCGACCGGTGCCCTTCTGGCGGTACGGCTTCTTGCCACCACCGGAGACATCGCCGCGAGTCTTGGTCGCGTGGGTGCCCTGGCGGGCCGCGGCCAGCTGCGCGACGACCACCTGGTGCATCAGCGCGATGTTGGCGGTCACGTCGAAGATCTCCGCGGGGAGATCGACGGTGCCGTTGGTCTTGCCACCGATCTCCTTGACCGGCAGCGTCAGGTTGGCCTTCTTCTCGAGGCTGGTCATGCGTGCGCACCACCCTTCACGGCGCTCTTGACGATCACGACGCCGCCCTTGCGACCCGGGATCGCACCCTTGATCAGGAGCAGGCCGTTCTCGGCGTCCACCTTGTGAACCGACAGGTTCTGGGTGGTGACGCGGTCGTTACCCATCCGACCCGACATGCGCATGCCCTTGAACACGCGGCCGGGGGTGGCGCAGCCACCGATGGAACCCGGGCGGCGGTGCACGGCCTGCGCACCGTGCGAGGCACCCTGACCACGGAAGCCGTGGCGCTTCATGGTGCCCGCGAAGCCCTTGCCCTTGCTGGTGCCGGTGACGTCGACGTAGCTGCCCTCTTCGAACACCTCGGCGCTGATCTCCTGGCCGACCTCGAAGGTGGAAGCGTCCGCGACCCGGATCTCGGCGACGTGGCGGCGCGGGGTGACGTTCGCCTTGGCGAACTGGCCGGAGACCGGCTTGTTCACCTTGCGGGGGTCGATGGCGCCGAAGGCGACCTGAACGGCGCTGTAGCCGTCGCGCTCCACCGTGCGGATCTGGGTGACCACGTTCGGGCCCGCCTTGACGACGGTGACCGGAACGACGCGGTTGTTCTCGTCGAACACCTGGGTCATGCCGAGCTTGGTGCCCAGGATGCCGGCCGCGGGCCGGTTCTTGTTGTCAGTCATGTCTCGAGTCCCCGTCACTGAATGTTGACGTCGACGCTGGCCGGCAGGTCGATGCGCATCAGCGCGTCGACCGTCTTCGGCGTCGGGTCGAGGATGTCGATGAGGCGCTTGTGCGTACGCATCTCGAAGTGTTCGCGCGAGTCCTTGTACTTGTGCGGCGAACGGATGACGCAGTACACGTTCTTCTCGGTCGGCAACGGCACCGGGCCGACGACACGGGCCCCGGTACGGGTCACCGTCTCCACGATCTTGCGCGCAGACGCATCGATCGCCTCGTGGTCATAGGCCTTGAGCCTGATGCGGATCTTTTGTCCCGCCACGCTAAGTGTCCTTTTCTCCGCTTTCCTTCGTGATCCGGAAGCCGGGCTTCCGTACCACCCTCATTTGCACAGCCCGAACACACGAAGACGTCTCAGCCCCGAGTGGATCAGGCCCGGAGGAGGCAGCCTGCGTAACCACGCAGGGCTTCCAGTCGGGCAAAATCCGACGCAGTGGAGACCACGACCGGGCACGCCCGATCTCGCCGCTGTTCATCTGTCATGGTTCTTCCGGTCCACGCGGTCGGGCGTGTCGCCCATCCGCTCATTCCTCGGCCCGGATCCAAAACTTCATCTCAGGCTCGGAACAACGTCCCGGACGTACTCACACCGGAAACCGGCGAAGTACACAAGTGGGTACTGCTCGCCTCGCCGATCACGACCCGTCTCATTGGAAACAGGCACGACCCCGTGCAAGGCAACCCGAACAGTATGCCCGAGACCCCCGAGGCACTTCAAATCGCCCCCACCGTCATGTCGATCACCCCCGCGCGGAGCCGAGACGTCGCAGGCTGTTCGCATCCCTAGCAGGGATTACGGCCTCGACGACGCGCGCGAAGGCGGTGCGAGCAACCCTTGCCGCAGCGAACTTACTTTTGAGTAAGATAGCGACATGACGAAAGAGACCGCAACGCTGCGCGGGTGGAAGAAGCTGCCGGACAACCGGCTGGGACATGCGCTGTTCTCGCTGGGGATGGTGGCCCGCGTGCCGTATTTCGGCACGGTGCTCCCGAGCGTCGCGCGGCTGGAACCGGGGCTGTGCGAGGTGACGTCGCCGAAGTGGTTCGGCATCCACAACCATCTGGGCACCTTCCACGCCATCGCGGCCTGCAACCTGGCCGAGGTGGCGATGGGCATGCTCAACGAGGCCACGGTGCCGACGACGCACCGCTGGATCCCGAAGGCGATGAACGTGCGGTACCTGGCCAAGGCCGAGACGGGGTTGCGCGCGGTGGCGAAGCTGCCGGAGATACCGGACTTCGCGCAGGTCACCGAGGGCCGGGATCTGGTCGTGCCGGTGTCGATCTACGACAAGCACGGTATCGAGGTCGTGCATGCGGATATCACGACTTGGGTCACGCCGAAGTAGCCGACTCGCCGGTATCGGGCGGTGCCGTTTCCCTTCGATGCGCGCGGGGTTGCCGACGTGGAGTTCATTACTCGCGACCCCGTGGCTGGTTGCACCGTCGTCCCGGCAGCGGATTGAATGCGGATATGAGTGACGGTGCGGTCCGGGCGGCCGATGTGTGCGTCGTCGGGCTCGGCCCGACCGGACGGGCGCTGGCCCATCGGGCGATGCGGGCGGGATTGCGGGTGATCGCGATCGACCCGCGACCGCAGCGGCTGTGGCCGCCCACCTACTCCTGCTGGGTCGACGAGCTGCCGGAATGGTTGCCGCCCGGCGCGATCGGATCGCGCATCGAAGCGCCGACGGTGTGGACCACGACCGAGCACCGCATTCGCCGTCCCTACTGCGTGCTGTCCAAGCAGGGCCTCTACGACGCGCTGCCCCTCGACGACGCACAGGTGATCGCCGGGCGCGCCACTCGCGTCGACACGCACGAGGTCGAACTGACCGACGGCACGGTGTTGCGCGCCGCGGCGGTGTTCGACACCCGCGGCCTGCCCGCGCTCGGGCAGCGCAGGGCGGCCAGCGCGCACGGCATCTTCGTCGACGAGGCGACCGCCGCGCCGATGATCGGCGCGGGCGAGGGGCTGCTGCTGGACTGGCGGCCGGAGAACGGCGCCGGCTCCGGCGAGCCGCCGTCGTTCCTCTACGCCGTCCCGATCGGGGACGGCACGGTGATCTTCGAGGAGACCAGCCTCGGGCTCCGCGGCGGCATGCCGCAACACGAGCTGCGCAAGCGGACGCTGAATCGGCTTGCGGCCCATGGCATTCGGCTCACCGGCGCGGAACCGAGCGAGGCCGCCCACTATCCGCTTGATCAGCCGCCGCCGAAGCGGGGCGTCGCGCGGGCGGTTCCGTTCGGATCGCGCGGCGGCATGATGCACCCCTGCACCGGCTACAGCGTGGCCGATTCGCTCGCGCGGGTCGACACGGCGGTCGACGCGTTGCGCACCGGCCGCGACCCGGTCGACGCGCTGTGGCCGAGGCGCGCGCGGCTGGTCTATTGGATGCGCATGCGCGGGCTGTGGGGCCTCGGCAGGCTGACCACCGAGCAGTCGATCGCGATGTTCGACGCGTTCTTCACCGAATCCGAACGCGGCCAGCGCGCGCTGCTGTCCGCGCACGACGACTACGCCGCGCTGGGCGCGGTGCTGTTCAACACTGTCGCGCACACCTGGCCGTTCCGCTGGCGCTACGACCTGGTCGGCTGGACGAACCGCAACCGGTGGGTCGGTTACGAGTTCACCCGGCCACGCGAACCGATGACCACCGAGATCGAGTAGCCGCGGGGATCCGGCAGACGGCCGAGCCCTCGATCCACGCGTCACGGTCGCGCAAACAGGACGGCGGGCCGACGATCCACGTCGACCCGCCGAACTATTCGCCGATCAGGCGGTTTCGGCCGCCCTGCGGTAACCGCGAACCGCGGGCAAGGCGAACACGACGACCAGACCGACCGTCCACGCGATCGTCTTCAGCAGCGGCTCCGCGACCGGCCCGCCCGCGGAGAGCCCGCGCATGGCGTCGATGGCGGTGCTCATCGGTTGGTTGCCGACCACGTCTTGCAGCCAGGTGGGGTAGGCGAACACCGGGACGAATCCGGTGTTGAAGAACATCAGCAGCGTGTTCACGATCGTGATCAGGCTGACCAGCAGCACACCCTCGGTGAGCGTCGCGAGCGCCGTGCACAGCACCGCGAACCCGACGCCGAACAGCACCGGGATGCCGATCAGCGCAATCGCCGCCAGCGGTCCCTGGTTGAAGCGGAAGCCGAGCGCCATGCCGACCAGGATCACGAACAACGTCGTGATCAGCACGCGCACCGCCTCGGCGAGCAACCGTCCCGACAGACTCGCCGCGCGGTTCATCGGCATGGTCCAGAACCTGCTCAGCAGGCCGGTGGCCTTCTCGACCTTGAAGCCGAGCGCACTCACCACCGCGCCTGACATGGCCGCCACCAAGGTGATCAGCGGGACCTGGCCGTAGATGGCGTCCATGCCGGTGTTCCTGGTGATCGTCGTGCCGAGCACCACGTCGAACATGAGCAGGGTGAGCGCCGGATAGATCAGCGTCTGAATGGTGGTCGCGGGATCGCGCATCCAGCCGATCAGCAGTCGCTTGCACTGCAACAGGCTGTGCTGCGCCCAGGTGCCGATCGCGTTCTCCGAACGCGCGGCCACGGCAGGCAGCGGCGCGAAGCCCGCGCTCTGCTCCTCGGTCGCCGTCTCCGTCGTCTGCGTCACGTTCATGACCGCCTCACACTCGCCCACACCGCGAACGGCGTGAACACCACCGTCAACCCGATCAGCCACGCCAACGGCAC
Organism: Nocardia xishanensis NBRC 101358; assembly: GCF_001613365.1. Taxonomy (GTDB): domain Bacteria; phylum Actinomycetota; class Actinomycetes; order Mycobacteriales; family Mycobacteriaceae; genus Nocardia; species Nocardia xishanensis. The sequence goes on along the minus strand of NZ_BDCF01000009.1, from coordinate 30,086 downwards.
CCACAGCACGCCCCAGCTCACCCCGTCGCCCGCCATGTCGCGCAGCGCGAAGGAGAACTGCGAGATGGGCTGGTTGCGCACGAAGGGCTGGATCCACTCCGGGAAGCTGCGCTCCGGCACGAACCCGCAGGACAGCATGCCGAAGATCAGCGTCGGCAGGGTGAGCGCCTGACTGAGCTGCTCCGGGCTCTTGGTGAGGCTGCCGAGACCGTCCGCGCCGATGGCGAGCACGGTGCCGATGGCCAGCGAGAACCCGCAGAACAGCACGGCCTGGCCGAAGCCCGCGCTGAACTCGAAACCGATCATGTACCCGAAGAGCAGCGCGCCGGTCAGCGAGGTGACCGAACGGACCAAGCCGGCGCAGATCCGCGAGGTGAACGGGACCAGCGTGCCGATCGGCATGGTCTGCAGGCGGGTGCTCAGGCCGGTCATCGCCTCGAACGCGGCGAGCTGCGCGTTGGACAGCATGGTGAACGCCATGGTCTGCAACACGATGATCGGCATGACGAACTGCGCGTAGTCGATGCCCTGGAGCTTCATCACGAAGCGCAGCGGCAGATAGAAACCGAGGGTGAACACCAGCGGCGTGACGAAAGCGACGATCAGCTCGCCCTTGGTGGCCATGGTCTTCACCACGCGACCGGTCAGCGCCCGCCACTGCGCGAACGAGGACGGCTGGGCGACGGGTAGCTCGGCGAAGAGTTCGGCCGCCTCGGGGGTGGCCGGTTCGGTGGCGCTCGCGGTCACGAATGACCGCCCGAGTGGCCGGTGAGGGAAAGGAAGACGTCGTCGAGCGATGGCCTGCGCAACGCGATGTCGGCGAGCGCGACGCCCGCGCTGTCGAGCCTGCGCAGCGCCTCGGACAGGGTGGTAGCGCCGTTGGGGGCCGGGAACGAGAGCCGGTCGCTGCCGTCGAGTTCGGCGGTCACGGCGGCGGGCACCAGATCGCCGAGCGCGTACGCGGCGGTCAGCACCTTCTTCGGGTCGAGCGGGACCACCTCGCAGTAGCTGCCGCCGGTCTTCTCCTTGAGTTCCTCCGCGGTGCCTTCGGCGATCACCGTGCCCCTGTCGATCACGATGATGTTGTCGCTGAGCACGTCGGCTTCCTCGAGGTACTGCGTGGTCAACAGCACCGTGATGCCCTGCTCCTTGAGCACGTTCACCAGATCCCAGACGCCCTGGCGGCTGCGCGGATCCAGACCGGTGGTCGGTTCGTCGAGGAACACCACCTCGGGGCGCACGACGAGACCACAGGCGATGTCCACGCGGCGGCGCATGCCGCCGGAGTAGTGGCGCACCGCGCGCTTGCCCGCGCTCACCAGATCGAATTCCTCGAGCAGGGTGTCGGCGCGCTTGCGGGCGGCCGACTTGCCCAAGCCCATCAGCCTGCCGAACAGTTCGAGGTTCTCGCGGCCGGAGAGGTTCTCGTCCAGCGCGGCGTACTGGCCGGTCATCATGATCGAGCGCCGCACGCCCGCCGGGTCCTCGCAGACGTCGTGGCCCGCGACGACCGCTGTGCCGGAATCCGGGCGCAGCAGCGTGGAGAGGATCTTGACCGTGGTGGTCTTTCCAGCGCCGTTGGGTCCGAGGATGCCGAGCACACTCGCCTTTTCGACGGTGAAGCTGATCCCTTGCAGTGCGTGCACGTCGCCGAACGACTTGCGGACGTCCTGGACGCGGACCGCTGGAACGCGCTCGGTCAATTCTGGCTCGCGCGCCGGCGATTCTGCTTGGTTCAAGCTCGGCATCAACTCTCCACTATCGGGCCGGTGCGGCGATCCGATCGCCGGACGCACTCGAGTACGTCGGGGTGGTGATCCCTGCCGCTGGGCGTGATGTTACCGGCATCTCGCGTCCTGGACCGACGACCAGTCCATACCCAGTCGCGAGACCGAATATGTGTGGGATTCCTCACATTACAAGCCGCTCCGCAGTACGGCGCAGTATCGATCCTGGTCGAGGCATGGCAAGGGCAGTGGACTGGCGGCGGCGCAGCCTTGTCGGCCGGGGACGCCGACCATAGTCTGCTAGACGGGGGCATACACGCACTCACTCGTCTGTGGCGGGACCGCGCTGGGAGCCGGTCCGTCAGGGGTCGGCTCGATTCGGGTGGGGGCACGGCGGGTCGAGACTGCGAAGAGGTAACCATGGCCGAGTCCGCGCAGCCACGCTTGGCGGCGCATCCGGGAGGATCGGGCCGATCGAACGTGCTGATATCCCATGATCCACGCACCGGAGAGGTGGTCGGAAATTACGCCGTGATGGGGGCGGGCGAGCTCAATCGCACCGTCCGCGCCGCGCGCGCCGCCGAAAGATGGTGGGCCAATTTGGGTTTCGGCGCTCGCAAGCGCTGGCTGCTCGACTGGAAGCGCAGCATCGCAAGGCGGGCAAGCGAATTGGTGGAGCTGGTCTCCGAGGAGACCGGAAAACCGGAGGCGGACGCCGCGATCGAGGTGATGCTCGCGGTCGAGAATCTGGATTGGGCCGCGCGCAACGCCTCTCGCGCGCTGCGGCGGCGCAGGCTCGGTTCCAGCTGGCTGAGCCGCAACCAGCAGGCCTCGGTGGGCTATCTACCGCTCGGCGTCGTCGGCGTGCTCGGGCCGTGGAACAACCCGGTCTTCACGCCGATGGGTTCGATCGCCTACGCCATGGCGGCGGGCAACGCGGTGGTGTTCAAGCCGCACGAGCTGACCACCGGCGTCGGGGTGTGGCTGGCCGAGAGCTGGGCCGAGCTGGCGCCCAGTCAGCCGGTGCTCCAAGTGGTGACCGGCGACGGCGGCACGGCGGCCGCGCTGTGCCGGGCCAAGCTGGACAAGATCGCCTACTCGGGGTCGGAAGCTGGTGCGCGAGAGGTGATCTCGCTGTGCGCCCAGACCATGACGCCCGTGGTGGTCGAGCGCGGCGGCAAGGGCGCGATGGTGGTGCACGTCGACGCGAAACTCGACGAGGCGGCCGAGGCGGCGGTGTTCGGCGCGATGGCCAACGCGGGCCAGAACCCTTCCGGCGTGCAGCGGGCCTACGTCGCGGATTCGGTGTACGACAACTTCCTCGACCTGGTGGCCGTGGACGCGAGGCGGCTGCGCCCCGGCGCGGACAAGCGCGCCTCCTACGGGCCGATGATTCTGGAAGCCCAGGTCGACGTGGTGCGCAAGCAGGTGCGCGACGCGATCGCCAGGGGCGGGCGCGCGGTGGTCGGCGGACTCGACTCGATTCGCGAGCCCTACGTCGAGCCGATCGTGCTCGCCGAGGTGCCCGAGGAGAGCATCGCGATCACCGGCGAGGCGATCGGGCCGGTGCTGATCGTCAACCGGGTGGCGAACATCGAGGAGGCGGCCAAGCGCATCAACGCCACCGGGAACGGGGTCGCGGTCTCGGTGTTCACCAGGGACGTGCACAGCGTGGAGTCCTTCGCCGAGACGCTGCGCGCCGGCGTGGTGACGATCAACTCGACCACCGCCCATCTCGGCATTCCCGCGCTGCCCGTCGGCGGCGTCGGCGAATACGGCCAGGGCCACAGTCACGGCGAGCACGGGCTGCGCGAGTTCAGCAGGACGCTCGCCGTGGCGCGCAAGCGCTACACCGCGCCGATGAACCTGGCCACCTTCGACCGGCACCCCCGCCATCTCCGCACGGCCAAGGCGATGTTCCGACTACGCCACGGACGGCCGGGCTGAGCCGAGCAGCACCGCTTCCATCAGCGCCGTCACGCGGGCCAGCTGGGCCGGCCTCGCGTCGAAGCGGATGAGCCTGCCGATATCGATGACCTGGCCGATGGCGGCGTGCACGCGGAAGCGGGCCTCGACCGGGTCGCCATCGAGCAGGTTCGCCCATTCCAGGACGTTCTGGCGCTGGATGGCGCGCAGCTTGTGCTGCTCGGCCTGCGGCAGGTTGCTGAACTCGGCGTAGTAGACCGGCATGATCTCCGGGGTGGCGAAGCTCAGCTTGGCGTAGCGCGCTGCGATCAGGCGTGCCGCGTCCGGCCGGTTCGTCGCCTCCGCGAGCGCGTCGGTCATGGCGACAGAAACCCGGTCGCCGGTCCGATGGAAAGCCGCGGCGAGGAGATCGGACTTGCTGCTGAAGTACCGGTAGACGCTGGAGGCGTTGATCCCGACGGCGGCGCCGATCTCCTCGATGCTGGCCTCGTGATAGCCCTGGCGCCCGAAGATGCGGATGGCCTCGGCGAGCAGCTGTTCGCGCTTCGAGGTGACCGGAAGGCCGCGCGCAGCCGGCCCCTGCTCCGGCTGCGCGGGAGCGGGCGGCAGCTCGGCGCGCAGCACCGACCAGCACATCTCGCGCAACAGCGGAAGCAGCCGGGCGCCGGACAGCGCCGTGCGGTGCGCGGAGATGCTGGCCACCACGCTGAGCACCGAGGCGGCGAGCACCCGCAGGTCCTCCTCGGGCGCGTCCGGGCGCAGCCCGGCGATGGGCGCGGCGATGGTGGCGTTTAGATCGTCGTAGATCTTGCGGATCCGGATGCGATCTTCGCGTTCCAGGTAGCGGCGTTCCCAGCGGTAGAGCCCGGCCTCACGGCGGATGTCGATGGTGTGTTCGGCGAGCGCCTTGATCAGGCGCTCGAGCCGCGCTTCGGGATCGAGCCCGGGATCGTCGGCGTTGCGCGCGACATTCAGCAGGTGGCGCGCGCCCTCCTCGGCGGCGGCGACGAGCAGCGCGTACTTGTTCGCGAAGTGCCGGTACAGCGCAGGCCCGGAAATGCCCACGTCGGCGGCGATTTCATCGACGCCGACCGGGTAGTACCCGCGCTCGCTGAAGGCGCGCGCGGCGGCCCGGATGATCTGCGCCTTGCGGTCCTTGGGGCGGCGGCGCACCCCGGTGTTCTCCTGGCCCGTCCTACCCCCGCTCGGTTCGGGCCGCGCGGGCGCGAGGTCTACCTCGCCGTGTTCCGCGACCATGCACTCTCCGTTCTGGGACGGCGCCGCCTGGTTGACAGCGCCGGACAAGTCCACATAAGTTAACCACAATTCGCAAAGTTAACCACTATTCATGGTCCGGCGTCCGCCGAATCGCAGACCAGGAGCGAAAAATGAGCAATACCGATTCCGCACCCGCGGCGGCCACCGTCGGCTTCACCGCGGTGCAGGACGGCAAGGTACTGCGTATCACCATCACCAAACCCAAGCGCAAGAACGCCATCGATTACGACACGATGGTCGCGCTGGGCGACACGTTCCTCGCGACGGCCGAGAACCGATCGGTGCGCGCGATCGTGCTGACCGGCGAGGGCGGCGACTTCTGCACCGGCGCGGATCTGGCCGCATCCCCCGCCGAGGCGCAGCGCGGCATCACCGCCGATCTGGTGATGGACGCGGCCAACCGGCTGGTGAAAGCCATCGTGGACGCGCCGGTTCCGGTCGTGGCACGGATCAGGGGCGCTGCCGCGGGCGTCGGCGTCGGCATCGCGCTGGCCGCCGACCTGGTGTACGCGAGCGAGGACTCCTATCTGCTGCTGGCGTTCATCAACATCGGCCTGATGCCCGACGGCGGCGCGGCCGCGCTGGTCGCCGCGGCGGCCGGACGTCCACTGGCCGCGGAGATGGCGCTGCTGGGCGAGCGGCTGCCCGCGCCCGCCGCGAAGAGCGCCGGACTGTTCACCGCCGTGCTGCCCGACGACGAGCTCGACGCGGCGGCGGAGGCCGCGGTCGCCAAGATCGCCGCGGGTCCGCGCCGCGCGCTCGAGCTCACCAAGAAGGCGCTCAACCAGGCCACCCTGACCGCGCTCGACGCGGCGCTCGCGGCCGAGAAGTCCGGCCAGAGCGAGCTGCTCGGCTCCGCCGACTTCCGCGAGGGCGCCACCGCGATGCTGACCAAGCGCAAGCCGGTCTTCGCGGACTGAGTCCTCTTCGGCGGCGCGGCCGATGCCGCGCCGCCGGAGAAATCCCAGACACGACGACGTGCGCGGGATCGGTCGTTCGCGGGTCGCCAACCGGTAGCTCGGGCCCGCGAACACCACCCGATCCGCCACAGTGTGATCCCGGGCACAAACCGCGCGGCCCGGGCGACTATGTTGATCGGCTATGGCTTACCTGGTTACCGGAGCAACTGGGTTCATCGGTCGTTTCCTGATCCCACAGCTGCTCGAGCGCGATGCGGACATCCACGTGCTGGTCCGGCCCGGTCAGGAATCGGCCGATCGGTTCGCCTGCTGCGCCAGGGAATGGGACTCGGGCGACCGCGTGCGCCCGGTCCGCGGCGATCTCGGCGCGCCGAATCTCGGCATCGACAGCAACTGGCTGGCACAGCATCGCGGCGCCATCGACCACGTGTTCCATCTAGCCGCGAGCTATGACCTGACCGAGCACGGCGCGGGCACCCGCAATGTCGTGGACGCCGCGCAGACGCTGGAAGCCGGTCTGCTGCATCACATGTCGACCGTCGAGGTGGCCGGTTCGTACGAGGGCGTGTTCACCGAGGACATGTTCGACCACGGACAGACGCTGACAACTCCCTTGCAGCAGGCCAAGTTCGAGGCCGAACGCATCGTCCGCGACTCCGAACTCGACTGGCGGATCTATCGCCCGTCCATCGTCATCGGCCATTCCAGGACCGGCGAGATCGACCGCATCGACGGTCCTTACTACTTCTTCCGGCTGCTGCGGATGGCCGCGCAGCTGCCGCGCATCCTCCCGGTGCTGGTGCCCAAACTCGGTGAAACCAACATGGTTCCGGTGGATTTCGTGGCACGTGCGCTCGACCACATCGCCCATCAGGCAGGCCCGGCGTCGAGCACCTACCACCTCGTCGATCCGCGCCGGATGAGCGCGGTGGAGGCGCTGAATCTGTTCGCCGACGAGGCGGGCTCGCCGCATCTGGTGGAGGTGATGCCCAAGCGCGCCATGAACATGGTGCTGCGGGTGCCCGGGGCCAATTGGATGCTGCCGCGCGTCGGCGTCCCGATGGACGTGCTCGAGCACAGCGAGTTCACCTGCCGGTTCGACGCGGTCCGCGCGAGCGCCGCGCTCGCGGGCACCGATATCAAGGTGCCGCCACTGGCCGCGTACGCCCCGTTGATCTGGAAGTACTGGATCGAGAACTGGGTGTGAGCCGCGCGGCTACGCGCCCGTCACGGTCAAATAGATCAGCGCGATATTGAGCAGGCTGATGATCAGCGCGACGAGCCAGGCCAGCGCGGTCGTCACCCGGTGGTTGGCGTCGGCCCCCATCAGCTCGCGGTCGCTGGTGAAGCGCACCAACGGGATCAGCGCGAACGGAATGCCGAAGGACAGCACCACCTGCGAGACGATCAACGCGCGGGTCGGGTCGATGCCGGCGGCCAGGATCACGATCGCCGGGACCAGGGTGATCGACCGGCGCAGCAGCAGCGGAATCGTGCGGCGCAGCAGACCCTGCATGATCATCGCGCCCGCGTACGCGCCGACCGAGGTGGAGGCCAATCCGGAGGCGAGCAGGCCGACGGCGAGCAGCAGCGCCGCGACAGGGCCGAGCGCGTCGCCGACCGCGGCATGCGCGCTCTCGATGGAGTCGACTTCCTTGCCGCGCAGCGTATTCGCGGCCATCAGCAGCATGGCCAGGTTGACCGTGCCCGCGAGCAGCATCGCCAGGACGACGTCCAGCCGCGTCGCCCGCAGCAGGCGGACCCGGACCGGTCCTGGCGCCGGGTGGCCGTGGCGGTCCCTGGCCAGGCCGGAGTGCAGGTACACCGCGTGCGGCATCACGGTCGCGCCGATCATGGCGGCGGCGAGCAGCACGCTCTCGGCGCCGTCGAAGCGCGGCGCCAGTCCGCCGAGCGTGCCGGACACCGAGGGCGGCGCGATCACGACGGAGGCGAGGAAGCCGACCGCGATGATCGCGAGCAAGCCGGTGATCACCCGCTCGAACGGGCGCTGACCGCGCCGATCCTGCACCACCAGCAGGCACATCGACACCACGCCGGTGATCAACCCGCCGACAACGAGAGGCAGCCCGAACAACAGATTCAGCGCGATCGCGCCGCCGACCACCTCGGCCAAGTCGGTCGCCATGGCGACCGTCTCCGCCTGCCCCCAGTAGGCGAGGCGCACCGGGCGGCTCGCGCGCTCGCGCACCGCCTCCGGCAGCGACATCCCGGTGACCAACCCGAGCTTGGCGGAAAGGAACTGCACCAGCCCGGCCATGACGTTCGCCATGACGATCACCCACACCAGCAGGTACCCGAACTGCGCGCCCGCGCTGATGTTGGACGCCACGTTGCCCGGGTCGACGTAGGCGATGGCGGCGACGAATGCGGGACCGAGCAACGCGACCAGCGAACGCGCCCGACCGGTCGACTGGGCCGGATCCGCCAGAGTAGTGCTCACAAACTCGATTTTACGGGTTTCCGAACTTTTCCATTGGATGGGCCTTCAAAAACGACCGCCCCGGTCACACCGAGTGTGACCGGGGCGGTCGAGGGAGATTCAGGCAGGCTCAGAGACCGAGGCCCTTGGCCAGGACCGGCCACGACCGCGGGAACTCGTCGTTCCAGTAGCCCCACGAGTGGGTGCCGTCCGGACGGAAGTTGAAGGTCGCCGGGATGCCCAGCTCGTTCAGGCGGTTCTGCAGGTTGTGCGTGCAGTAGTTGGTGCCCGCCTCGATCACGCCGCCGATCAGGATCTGGTTGGCCAGACCGTAGGCGCCGGGCAACGCGTACTCGCCGTTCAGCGTGTCGTACTGGCCGGGAAGACCGGTGCCGGTGGAGATGTAGAGCTCGAGACCGCGCAGGCCCTCGGCGTTCACGTACGGGTCGTTCTTGACCCACTGCTCCGAGCCGAGCGGGCCCCACATGTTCTCGGTGTCGCCGCCGCCCCAGGTCTCGACCGTGAGCTTCACGAACTCCGAGCCCACCGGGTCACTGGTCTGCGCGCAGCCGCTGTAGGCCGCGGCCGCCTTGTACAGGCCGGGCTTGGCGATCGGCAGCGCGAGCACGGTGGTGCCCGAGGTGGACAGACCCGCGATGGCGTTCACGCCGTTGGTGCCGAGCGCGCCGTCGACCAGCGGAGGCAGCTCCTCGGTGAAGAACGTCGTCCACTTGTTGCGACCGAGCGTCGGGTCGTCCTTGATCCAGTCGGTGTAGTAGCTCCACTTGCCACCGATCGGCTGGATCACGTTGACGTTCTTGTCCTTCACGAACTCCAGCGCTTCCGAGCGGGCCACCCACGAGGCGTCGTCCTCGCCGCCGCCCGCGCCGTTGAGCAGGTACAGGGTCGGCCGCGGCACCGACGCGTCGGCCGGACGCTGCACGTCGATGACGACGTTCTCGTCCATCGCGGCCGAGTACACGTGCAGCCGGATGTTGCGGGAGTCCTTGACCTCCGCCTTGACGATCTTCGAACCGTCGGAGGAGGTCGGGTCGGCCAGCAGCGCCTTGGAGTCGATGATCGGGTCAGCTGTAGCCGAGGATGCGCCGAGTCCGGATACGAGTCCCGCGAACACCGTAGCGGTCGCGATCATCGCCGCGGCACGCGTGCCACGACGCCGGGTGTGTCGACGTATCAATTTCGCACCTTCACTTCGTATCGGGATCACGGACGGGTTCCCCCTGGCCGCCGGACATCCGCGCGGCCGGCGCCAAGCCAGACCCTACGGCCTATGAAGTCGTCGGGCCAGGGGCGATTGTTACCTTGCCGTTTCCTCATCATGCCCGACCAGCCGAATTGTGATCCTCACCGGCCTCTGGGAGCCGTGACGAAAGTCTCGGCCCGATCTCGGCGAGCGCCTCCGGCGAGGTCATCTGGTCGTGCGTGGCCTGAATCGGGTGATCGGCGACAACGCCGTCGACGAACGGTTGCCACTTGTTCGCCGAGGTCTCCGGGTCGATGCCGTGCACCAGGTTCTCGCCGAGGATCCGCGCGCTGAAGTACTCCAGCCTGCCCCGGAACACGCCGGGCCGGTGCCGGGCGATCAGTTCCGCCGAGCGCACCGCGCTGCGATAGATGCGGCGCAGCCGTTCCGGCGTCAGCACGGCCAGCTCCGGCGGGATGGTCGCGTGCAGCGCGGCGAGCGAAGCGTCGCTGAGATCGTGCACGTCGCCGTCACCGAGCAGGTCGTCGGCGCCGATCCCGATCTCGGCGAGCGCACCGCGCAGCGCCGTGCGGAAGTCCGCGACGCCGATGTCGTGGTGGCTGTCCAGCATGGCGAGCAGCGCCACCCGCTCCCCCGCCGCCTGCAGCCGGACCGCGACCGCGTGCGCCAGGATGCCGCCGAGCGACCAGCCGAGCAGGTGGTACGGGCCCTGCGGCTGGACCGAGCGGATCTCGGCCAGGCAGCGCGCCGCCATCGCGTCCAGCGACTCGGGCAGGTAGTCGTCCTCGGAGAGCGCGGGCGACTGGAGTCCGATGATCGGACGCGACCGGTCCACGTGCGGCACCAGACCCGCGTAACTCCACGACAATCCGGCCATCGGATAGAAGCAGAACAGCGGCTCGGCCGTTCCCGTGCCACGGATCGGCAGCAGCGGGCCGAGCGCGGCGGCCGAATCGGCGGCGTAGTCGACGCCGTTCTCCTGCGCGGTGCTGATCTTGGCGGCCAGCGCGGCGACGGTGGAGTCGGTGAAGAACCACTGCACCCGCACCTCGGCGCCGGTGAGCGCGCGCAGCCTGCCGACAACGCGGGTCGCGACGAGCGAGTTGCCGCCGAGATCGAAGAAATCGTCGTCGGCGCCGACGGTGTCGACGCCGAGCACCTCGGCGAAGACCGCGGCCACGGCCTGCTCCATCGGCGTCACCGGTGCGCGGTAGTCGCGAGCGGCGAGCTCGGGCTCCGGCAGCGCCCTGCGGTCCAGCTTGCCGCTCGCGTTGAGCGGCATCACCGTGAGGGGCACGATCGCCGAGGGGACCATGTACGCGGGCAGCGCGGCGCGCGCGTGCGCGAGCAGGTCGTCGACGTCCACCGCGGAACCTGGCACCGGAACGACGTAGGCCACCAGCCGGTCGCCCGTGGCCTGCCGCACCAGCGAGACCGCGACGTGGCGCACCTCGTCGTGATCGGCGAGCACGGCCTCGATCTCGCCCAGCTCGACGCGCTGGCCGCGCAGCTTGACCTGGAAGTCGCTGCGGCCGAGGTATTCCAGCGCCGCGCCGTAGCCATCGGCACGCCAGCGCACCACGTCACCGGTGCGGTACAGCCGTCGGCCGCCCTCGTACGCGACGAAGCGTTCCGCGGTGAGCGCGGGGGCGCCGTGGTAGCCGCGGGCCAATTGCACGCCGGCGACGTACAGTTCGCCCGCCGCGCCGAGCGGCACCGGGCGCAGCTGGCGGTCGAGCACGAGCACCTTGGTGTTGGCCACCGGCGTGCCGATCGGCACCGCGGAACCGCGGTCGACCCGGCCGGGGTGCGCGGTGACAACCGTCGCCTCGGCGGGGCCGTACCAGTTCACCAGCTCGGCCGAAGGCAGCGCGGCGGCGAAGGCCTCGGCCGTTTCCGCCGAGAGCGCCTCACCGGCCGCGAAAACGCGACGCAGCGCCGGGTACTCGGTGTGCTCGTCCGTGCCGTCGAGGAAGGCGTCCAGCATGGACGGCACGAAATGCACCGTGCTTACGCCGTATTCGGCGATGACGCGCGCCAGGTAGGCCGGGTCGCGATGACCGTCGGGCTCGGCGATCAGCACGGCGGCGCCGGTCTGCAAGGGCCAGAACAACTCCCACGTCGAGATGTCGAAGGTGATCGGCGTCTTGTGCAGCACCACGTCGGAGCCGTCGTGCGGGTACGTCCGCTGGGCCCAGCGGAACTGGTTGGCCATCTGCCGGTGCGTGATCGCCACGCCCTTCGGGCGGCCGGTCGAACCGGAGGTGTAGATGACGTAGGCGACGTTGTCGGCCCGCACATCCGCCGCCAATGGCACGCCGGCGGACGCGGAGAAGTCCAGCGTGTCCACCGCGACCACCGGAACGCCGGTGGCGGTGCCGAATCCGGTACGCGCCGTGGTCAATACGCACACCGGTGCGGCGCCGGCCAGCACGTACTCGCTGCGCTCGACCGGATGATCCGGATCGACCGGCACGTACGCGCCGCCGGCGCGCAGCACGGCGTAGATCGCGACGACCAGATCGACGCTGCGCCGCATCGCCACGGCCACGAGCGACTCCGGGCCGACGCCGCGCGCGGCCAGCTCCCGCGCGAGCCGCCGCGACCTGGCGTCGAGCTCGGCGTAGCTGAGCCGGGCGTTGCCGAAGATCAGCGCCGTCGCGTGCGGGGTGCGCGCGACCTGTGCGTCGAACAGCGAGAGCAGCGTCGAATCATCGAGCAGCGCGGGCACTTCGGTGGCGTTGCGGGCGGCGAGCGCGGTGCGCTCCTGAGCCAGCAACGCGTCGAGTTCGCCGATCCTGGCGCGCGGCTCGGCGACGAACGCGCCGATCAGCATGGCGAGCCGGTCGGCGAGCGTGCGCGCCGCGGCCTCGTCGAACAGATCGCGCAGGTACTTGATCTCGACGTGCAGCTGCTCGCCGAGCGCCACGATGACCGACACCGGGTAGTGCGTGCCGTCGGCGACATGCACGCCGCTGACGCTCATGCCGTCGATCGCGCTGGCCCGCCGCAGTCCCTCCCGGTCCACCGGGTAGGACTCGAACACCACCAGCGAGTCGAACAACCCGTCCACCCCGATGGCGTCCTGGATCTCGCTCAAGCCGAGGTAGTGGTAGTCCAGCAGCGCGGCCTGCTCGCCCTGCAACGTGCGCAGCAGCTCGGCCACCGTCTGCGCCGCGCCGAGGCGCACCCGCACCGGAATGGCGTTGAGGAACAGGCCGACCATGGTCTCCACGCCGTCCAGCTCGGCGGGCCTACCGGAGACGGTCGCGCCGAAGACCACGTCGTCGCGGTCGGTGAGGCGTCCGATGAGCAGCGCCCACGCGGCCTGCACCACGGTGTTCACCGTGACGCCCGCGCGCGCCGCGGCGCCGGTCAGCGCCGCGGTCTGGTCCGGCGAGAAGACGAAGTCGACCTCGCCGATCCCCGCGGAGATCTCACGGTTGGCGGTGTTCGCGAGCGGTGTCGGCTCGGTGATGCCCGCGAGCGCCGAGCGCCACGCCTGCCGCGCCGCGTCCTGATCCTGCGCGACCAGCCACTCGAGGTAGTCGCGGTACGGCCGGATCTTCGGCAGATGACGGGAGCGGACGCCGAGCGCGTAGACGGTCAGCAGCTCGCGCATCAGCAGCGGCACCGACCAGCCGTCCAGCAGGATGTGGTGGCTGGTGACGATCAGGTGGAACCGATCGGTCGCCGTGCGCAGCAGCGTGAAACGCAGCAGCGGCGCGGTCCGCATGTCGAAGTGCTGCGCCATGTCGGCGGCCTTGATCCGCTCGGCCTCGCTCGCGGCGACGGCCGGATCGAGGTGGTCGAGCGCGATCTGACGCCACGGCGCCGCGACCGAATCCGGCACCACCTGCACCGCGCGTCCGTCGCCGGTGTCGGCGAAGGCGACACGCAGGTTCGCGTGCCGATCCAGCAGCGCCTGTGCCGCGGCGTGCAAACGCGCCGCGTCCACCGTGCCGTCCAGATCCAGCACGAACTGCAGCATGTACGCGTCGATCGAGGCGTCGGCGAGCTGCGCGTGGAAGAGCATGCCCGACTGCAACGGCGTCATCGGCCAGACGTCGGCCAGTTCCGGGTACGCGCCGCCGAACCGGTCCAGATCGGACTGGGTGAGCCGCACCAGCGGGAAGTCCGACGGCGTGTAGCCGCCGGCGCCGGGACGAAGGGCGTGTTCGGCGAGCCCGCCGAGGGCCCGGACCCAGTGCTCGGCGAAGGTTTTCACGTCGTCGGCGCCGCAGGCGGCCACGGCGAAGTCGAACCTGGCGCGCAGTCCTTCGCGAGTGGTCTCCACCACGATGTCGAGCAGCAGGTCATCGGCCGCGGCGTCGGTGTGCATCTTCGCCGGGCGCAGGTCGCGGTAGCGCAGCCGGATCAGGCCCGCTCCAGGCAGTTCCGCCGCGCTGTTCAGGTAGCGCAGCAGGCCGTAGCCGACGCCGCCGGAAGGCACCGCGCGACGCAGCTCCTTGATCTGGCCCAGCGCGGCGCCCGCAGCCGGGCCGCCGACCAGCGCGTCGGCGATGTCGACGCCGGAGAGCCGCAGCGGCAGCGGGTAGTCGGTGGTGAAACCGCCGACCAGGTCCGAATGCGCTCGGTCGCGTGCGTCCGCGGTGAGCCGGACCACCGAACCCGCCGCGCGCGCGAAGTTCTCCTTCTCGGCCGTGCGCAGCGCGATGGCCAGCGCGGTGAGCAGCACCTCTTCGACGGTGGCGTGGTAGGCCTGCGCCATCGTGGTCACCGCGGCGGCGCCTTCGGAGGTGATGGTCAGCGACACCCGCGAGCGGACCGAAAGATCGGCTCCCGCAGGCGGTTCCGTGATCGCATCGGCCAATGCCCGCTGCCACCAGTCCAGTTCGGCCACGGTCGCCGGGTCCTCGGCCTTCGCGGCCAGGGATCGCAGCACCGTGCCCAGACCGGACTCGGTCGCGTCGGGCGCCGCGTGGCGGTGCCGCGACCAGCCCGCGGTGAGCTGATCGATGACCGTGCGCCAGGAGAGATCGTCAACCACAAGGCCGTTGGCGACGACGACCAGCTGCGCGGCCGTGTCAGGACCCATCCGGACGAACCGGATGTTGCGACCCTGCGTCGGGTCCAGCGCCGCGGCGGCGGCCTGCACCACGTCGTCCAGCGCGACGGCGGCGGCCGCGGTGTCCTCCAGCAGATAGAACGGCTGGTCGGTCGGCATCGGCGCGGCGGGCAGGTCGAACGCCGCGGGGACGCCGTCGGCCGCGGGGCGCAGCCGCACCCACAGCATCGGGTTCTGTTGCAGCACCGCGTCGATCGCGGCGCGCACCATCGGCACCGGGCGATCGGCGGGCACGTCGAGCACGATCGCGCGCACCTCGACGCCGTCTCGCCTGACCGCGAGCAGTCGAGCGGCCTCCGGCGTGAGCGGCAGCTCGCCGGTCTGCTGCTCCGCGGCCGCCGATGCCGAGGTGGCGATCGCGGCGAGCGCCGCCACCGTGCGCGCCTCGAAGACGTGGCGCGGGGTGAACAGCACGCCCCTGGCGCGCGCCCGTGCCACCACCTGGATGGACACGATGCTGTCGCCGCCGAGCGCGAAGAAGTCGTCGTCCGCGCCGACGCGGTCGATGCCGAGCACCTCGCCGATGACCGAGGCGACGACCTCTTCCTCCGCCGTGCGCGGCGCGCGGTATTCGCGGGTCGGCAGCACCGGCTCGGGCAGCGCCGACCGGTCCACCTTGCCGACCGACGTGAGCGGCAGCTCGTCGAGCACGACGACGGCCGCGGGCACCATGTACTCCGGCAACTGCCCGCCGAGCTGCGCGACGAGCGCGTCGGGGTCGAGCCGCGCGCCCTTCACCGGCACCACATAGGAGACGAGAGTCATCGCCCGCGTACCGGATTCGCGGCCGACGGTGATCGCGAAGTCGACGCCGGGCTGCGCGGTGAGCGCCGCGTCGATCTCGCCGAGTTCGATGCGGAAACCGCGGACCTTCACCTGGAAGTCGGTGCGGCCACGGTACTCCAGCTCGCCGTCGGCGTTCCAGACCACCAGGTCGCCGGTGCGGTACATACGCGCACCCGGCTCGCCGGAGACCGCCGCGGCGATCGGGTCGGCGACGAAGCGGTCGGCGGTGAGACCGGGGCGAGCGAAGTAGCCACGCGCCAATTGGGCTCCAGCGAGGTACAGCTCGCCTGGCACGCCGACCGGGACGGGACGCAGCATGGCGTCGAGCACGTAGACGCGGCTGTTCCACTCCGGCACGCCGATCGGGACGGAGCCCGCGTCGGCATCGGTGACCGGGTGGTTGGTGATCGACACCGCCGCCTCGGTCGGGCCGTACAGGTTGAACAGCTCGGTGCCGCCGGCGCGGACCCGCTGGGCCAGCGCGGCGGGCAGCGCCTCGCCGATCGCGAGCACCCGGCGCAGCGATTCCGGAAGCCGCCCTTCGGATTCGGTGAGCAGCGCGTCCAGCATCGACGGAACCACGTGCAACGTGGTCACACCGGTCGCACGCATCAACCCGTTCAGGTACGCCGGATCACGGTGACCATCGGCGGTCGCCACCACAAGGCGGCCGCCGCTCACCGCGGCCGACCAGAACTCCCACACCGACAGGTCGAAGGTCGCGGCCGTCTTCAGCAGCACCACGTTCTCGCTGTCGAGATCGAACTCCGCCGTCTTCCACAGCAACTGGTTCACGATCGCCCCGTGCGGCACCGCCACACCCTTGGGCTGACCCGTCGAACCCGACGTGAAGATCACATACGCCGTATTCGCCGCGACCAGAACACCATTGCGCTCACGCGCCGAGATCGGCGCAGGCGAGTAGGCGGTCAGGTCGAGCGTGTCGAGCGACACCGCCTCCGCGGCGGCGCTGGTGAAGCCGTCGACCGCGGTGGTCAGCACGCAGCGCGGCGCGGCGGTGTTCAGGATGTAGTCCACCCGCTCGGCAGGCTGTGCCGGGTCGATCGGTACATACGCCGCGCCCGCCTTGGCGACCGCGTACATCGCGATCACCAGGTCCGCCGACCGGCGAATCGCCAACGCCACCCGATCCTCCGGACGCACACCGCGACCGATCAGGTACCGCGCCAACCGGTTCACCCGAGCATCCAGCTCGGCATAGGTCAGCTCGAGCAGACCCGCGGCGGTATCGGCGACGAGCGCGGGAGCCTGTGGCCAACCGGCCACGGTCGCGTCGAGCAGCGACACCAGGGTCGCCCTTGCGTCCACCGAGCGTGCGGTGTCGTTCCAGGACCGCAGGATTCGTTCGTTCTCCTCGGCGGAGAGCAGATCGATCTCGCCCACCGACACGGCGGCGTCGGCGATCACGGCGTCGAGCACCCGCTCGAACCGGTCCGCGAAGCCACGCACGGTGCCCTCGTCGAACAGGTCGGTGGCGTAGCTGAAGTCGGCCACCAGCTCGGCGGGGGTGCCGTCGGGCGCGTAGCGGTCGGTCACCGTCAGCTGCAGATCGGTCTTGGCCAGCCTGGCGTCGAAATCGACCGCGCCGACCGTCAATCCGGGCAGCTCGAAGGTGGTCTCGGCGAGGTTCTGGAACGACAGGCCGATCTGGAACAGCGGATTGCGCGCGGTCGACCGCGCGGGGTTGAGCACCTCGACCAGACGCTCGAACGGCACGTCCGCGTTGGCGAACGCCTCCAGGTCGCGTTCGCGCACCTCGGTGAGCAGATCGGCGAACCGCTCACCGGGGCGCACCCTGGTGCGGAACACCACGGTGTTGACGAACATGCCGATCAGATCGTCGAGTTCGCGTTCGCCGCGGCCCGCGAGCGGGGTGCCGACGGCGATGTCGTCGGTGCCGGAGAGCCGGGCGAGCAGCACCGCGAGCGCCGCGTGCACGACCATGAACAGCGAGGCGTGGTTGGCTCGCGCCAGCTCCTGCAGCGCGGCGTGCCGGTCCGCCGAGATCACCGTGCGCAGCGCGGCGCCGCGGAAGGACTGCACCGGGGGGCGCGGGCGGTCGGCGGGCAGCTCCAGCTGGTCGGGCAGCCCGGCCAGCGCCGCACGCCAATAGGAGATCTGCTGGGCGGCAATGGATTCCGGGTCGTCCTCGGAGCCGAGCACCGCGTCGTGCCACAGCGCGTAGTCGGCGTACTGCAACGGCAGCGGCTCGAACACCGGGACCGCGCCGGCTGCCCTTGCCGCGTACGCCGTCATGACGTCGCGAGCCAGCGGGTTCATCGAGGCGCCGTCGGCCGCGACGTGGTGCACCACGATCGCGAGCACGTGCTCGGTGGGCGCCAGCCGGAACAGCGTCACGGCGAACGGGACCTCGGCCGTCACATCGAACGTGGTCAGCGCAAAATCGACCACCGCGGACTGCAACTCGCCCTCGGGGATGTCCACCGGGACCAGTTCGGGTAGCTCGGACGCCGGATGGATCAGCTGGCGGGGCGCCTCGTCCGAGCCCGGGTAGGTGGTGCGAAGCACCTCGTGCCTGGCGACCACGTCGGCGATCGCCTGGCCGAGCGCGTCGACGTCGAGCGCGCCGATGAGCCGCACCGCGAGCGGGATGTTGTCGACGGCCGACGCGGCGGTGTCGAACTGGTTGAGGAACCAGTAGCGCCGCTGCGCGGGCGAGAGCGGAATGGTCTCCGGCCGCGGACCTGCGATCAGCGCGGGCCGCGCCGGGGCCGCCGTGTTCTGCGCCAACCGCGCGGCCAGGCCCGCCACGGTGGAGGCGTTGAACAGTTCGCGCACCTCGAGACGACCGCCGAGCGCGCTACCGAGGCGAGCCATCACCTGGGTGGCGATCAGCGAATTTCCGCCGAGCGCGAAGAAGTCGTCGTCCGCGCCGATCGGCTCCTGCGAGCCGAGCGCCTCGCCGAACAATTCGGCGATGAGCTCTTCGAGCGGGCCGCTGGGCGCGCGGAACTCCTTGACCTGCAAGTGCGGTGCCGGCAGCGCGCGCCGGTCCAGCTTGCCCGCCGGGGTCAGCGGGATCTCGTCGAGCACGGTGATGGCGGTCGGCACCATGTGGCGCGGCAACGTCTCCTCGGCGAACGCGGTCAGCGTCGCGACGTCGACCTGCGCGCCGGGAGCGGCGTGCACGTAGGAAGCGAGAATCGTGGCGCCGCTGTCGAGTTCGTGGCCGACGGTCACCGCGAAGTCCACGCTCTCGTGCGCGGCGAGCACCGCGTCGATCTCTCCGAGCTCGATGCGGAAACCACGCACCTTGACCTGGAAATCGTTGCGGCCCAGGTACTCCAGCTCACCCTTCGGAGTCCAGCGCACCAGGTCGCCGGTGCGGTACATCCGCGAGCCGTCCGCGGTGAACGGGTCGGCGACGAAGCGGCTCGCCGTCAGGCCGGACTGGCCGCCGTAACCGCGCGCCAGCTGCGCACCGGAGACGTACAGCTCACCGGCCACCCCGGTCGGGACGGGACGCATCCGATGGTCGAGCACGTACGCGGCGACGCCGCGGATCGGCGCGCCGATGGTCACCGGCAGGTCCGGCGTCATCGAGGCGGTCACGTTGGTCATGACCGTGGCCTCGGTCGGACCGTATGCGTTGAAGAACTGCCGCATGCCGTGGCCGACGGGAATCACCCAGCGCCGCACCAACTCCGGCGGGCAGGCCTCGCCGCCGGTGATGAGCACGCGCAGTTCGTCCAGACCGGTCGCGTCCATGGACGCCAGCGCAGCGGGCGTCACGAAGGCGTGCGTCACCCGCTCGCGCCGCAACAGCTCCGCCAGGCCCGCGCCGCCGTAGACGTCAGGCGAGGCGACCACCATCGCGGCGGCGCCGCCCACGGCGAGCAGCAGCTCGAGCACCGAGGCGTCGAAGGACGGGGACGCGAAGTGCAGCGTCCGCGAAGCGGAGGTCACCCGATAGCGTTCCCGCTGTTCGTCGCAGAAGCCCGAGAGACCGGCGTGGGTGACCACGACGCCCTTCGGGGTGCCGGTCGAGCCGGACGTGTAGATGACGTAGGCCGGATGCGCGGGCCGCAGCGGCCGCACCCGGTCGGCGTCGGTGATCGGCTTGGCCGAGTACACCGCGAGCCCGCTGACGAACTCGATGTCGTCGAGCAGCAGCCATTCGACCAGGCCGGGCAGCGCGCGTTGGGCGTCGGAGACCGTCAGGCCGAGCACCGCGCCCGAGTCCTTGACCATGTGGCCGATGCGTTCGGCCGGGTAGTTGGTGTCCACCGGCACGAACGCGGCGCCGGTCTTGGCCACGGCCCATACCGCGAGCACCGATTCCACCGAGCGCGGAATGCCGACCGCCACCACGTCGTCCGGGCCGATGCCACGGTCGATGAGCAGCCGCGCCAGCAGCGTCGAGCGCAGATCGAGTTCGGCGTAGGAGAGGCTGCCGTACCGCTCGGCGGCGTCGGCCACCACGACCGCGGTGCCGTTCGGGTTGGTCTGCACGGCGTTGCGCAGCAGCTGCGGCAGCGTGATGTCGCGCGACACCGGAATGCGGTTGGGGCGCAGCCGTTCCCGCTCGACGGGCTCGAGCAGGTCGATCGCGCCGACGCGCTGGTGCGGGTCGGCGGCGACCGCGCCGGCCACCATCGCCAGGCGACGCGCGAACGAGCGCACGGTCGCCTCGTCGAAGATGTCGGTGGCGTAGGTGAAGACGGCCGCGAGCTCGGCGGGCGAGCCGTCCTCGCGGTGGCGCGGTTCGACGTTCAGGAGCAGGTCGAACTTCGCCGCGATGGACTCCGAGTCCAGCACGCCGACGGTCAGGCCGGGCAGCTCCAGGGTCGGACGCTCCAGGTTCTGGAAGGCCAGAACCGCTTGGAACAGCGGGTTGTTCGTGCTGGCGCGGCCGGGCGCGACGGTCTCGACCACGCGCTCGAACGGGATGTCCGCGTTGGCGAACGCCGTCAGGTCGGTCTCCCGCGCCGCATGGACCAGCTCGGCGAAGGTGGCGTCCGGGTCGACGGTCGTGCGCAGCGTCAGCGTGTTGACGAACATGCCGACCAGGTCGTCCAGCGCGCGTTCGCCGCGGCCTGCGATCGGGGTGCCGATGGCGACGTCGGCATCGCCGGTGAGGCGCGCGAGCAGCACGGCGAGCACCGCGTGCAGCACCATGAACAACGACGAGTTCTGTTCCCGCGCAAGGCGAGCCAGCTCGCCGTGCACCTCGGCGGGCAACCGGAAGCCGACCGAGGCGCCGCGCATCGACGGCACGGGCGGGTGCGGCCGGTCCTGCGGCAGCGCCGCCGCGCCGGTGAGACCCGCCAGCTGTTCGGCCCAGTACGCCAGCTGCCGCGCGGCGACGGAATCCGCGTCGTCCACGACGCCGACGACCTCGCGCTGCCAGAGCGCGTAGTCGGCGTACTGCACGGTCAGTGGGGCCCAGCCGGGCGCCTCGCCCTCGGTGCGGGCGATGTAGGCGGTCATCAGGTCGCGGGCCAGCGGCGCCAGTGAAGCGCCGTCGGCGGCGATGTGGTGGGCAACGAGGACGAGCAGGTGCTTGTCCGCGACGCCGCCGTTGAGCAGCGCGATGCGCACCGGAGGCTGTGCGGTGACGTCGAAGCCACCCGACATCAGCTCGACGACTCGGCCCATGATGTCGGTCGGCTGTTCCACCGCGAGCCCGCCGGGCAGCGCGTCGGCTACGGTCAGGATCTCCTGGTACGGCAGCTCGCCGACGGCCGCCGCCGGGTAGCGGGTGCGCAGCGCCTCGTGCCGCTCCAGCACGTCGAGCACGGCCTGCTGGAGCGCGGCCACGTCGAGCCTGCCCGCGAGCGTGATGGCGAACGGGATGTTGTAGGCGGCCGATTCCGGATCGATCTGGTTGAGCACCCAGATGCGCTGCTGGGCCAGCGAGAGCGGCACCAGCTCGGGACGGACGGCGGGCACCAGCGGCGGACGGGCGTCACCGGACTCGCCCGGCACGACCCGCGCGGCCAGCGCGGCCACGGTCGGGGCCTCGAAGATCTCGCGGACCTCGATGTTCGCGTCCAGCGCCGCGTTCAGCCTGGCCACCACCCTCGTGGCGAGCAGCGAGTTGCCGCCGAGGGCGAAGAAATCGTCGTCGAGACCGACCTCGTTCGCGCCGAGCAGCGCCGCGAACACCTCGGCGACGGTCTGCTCGATGGGCGTGCTCGGCGCGCGGAACTCCGCGCCGCCGCCGAACACGGGCGCGGGCAGCATCTTGCGATCCAGCTTGCCGCTGGGGTTCAGCGGGAAGGCGTCGAGCACGACGAGCGCCGCGGGCACCATGTAGCCGGGCAGGACCGCCCCGACCTCTTTGCGCACTGCCTCGGCATCGAGCGACGAATCTGGTTCGGGCACAACGTAACCCACCAGCTGATCGCCCGCGTGCGCATCCGAACGCAACACCACGACCGACTGCGCGACACCCGGCTGCGCCAGCAACGCCGCCTCGATCTCACCCAGCTCGATACGCAGACCACGCAACTTCACCTGGAAGTCCGTGCGGCCCAGATACTCCAGCTCACCCTGCTTGCTCCAGGCGACCAAGTCACCCGTGCGATACATCCGCGAACCAGACGGGCCGTAGGGGTTGGCCACGAAACGGTCGGACGTCAGGTCGCTGCGACCCAAGTACCCCAACGCGAGCTGATCACCCGCCAGATACAACTCACCCGCGATACCGGGAGCGACCGGGTGCAACCGCGAATCCAACACATAGAGCTGGGTGTTCCACACCGGACGACCGATCGGCACCGACACCTCATCGGCATCGACGACCTCGTGATAGGTCACGTCGACCGCCGCCTCGGTCGGGCCGTACAGATTGTGCAGACGCGCACCGGTCAACTCACGCAACCGCTGCGCGGTCGGCGCGGGCAACGCCTCACCCGAGGCGAAAACCTGACGCAGCGCGGGCGCCGCGGCGCCGTCGCCCAGCGTCGAGACGAACACCGAGAGCATCGACGGCACGAAATGAGCCGTGGTGACCTGCTGTTCGGCCATGACCGTGGCCAGGTACACCGGATCGCGATGGCCGTCCGGCTTCGCCACGACCAGGCGCGCGCCGACCTGCAACGGCCAGAAGAACTCCCACACCGACACGTCGAACGTCGCGGGCGTCTTCTGCAACACCACGTCGTCCGCGCCGAGCGGGTATTCGTGCTGCATCCACAGCAGCCGGTTGACGATCGCGCCGTGCGTGACGGCCACACCCTTGGGGCGGCCGGTGGAGCCGGACGTGAAGATCACGTAGGCGGTGTCGCCCGGCCGAATCGGCCGCGCCCGTTCGAAATCCGAGACCGGCGCGGACTCGAAGCCCTCCAGGTCGAGCGTGTCCATCGCGAGAACCGGCGCGGCGGCCGTGGCGAAATCGTCGCGCTCGGTGGTGAGCACGAGAACGGGCCTGGCCGTTTCCAGGACGTAGTCCACCCGCTCGGCGGGCTGGTCCGGGTCGAGCGGGACGTAGCCCGCGCCGGCCTCCAGCACCGCGTACATCGCGACGACCAACTCGGTCGAACGCCGGATCGCCAGCGCCACAAGAGAACCGGGTCCGACGCCGTCGGCGAGCAGTCGCCGGGCCATCCGGTGCACCCGCGCGCCGAACTCCGCGTAGGTCAGTCGTTCGTCCTCGAACACCAGCGCCGTCGCGTACGACGTCGCGGCGCGCTGGCGCTCGAACAGCGAGACCAGCGTGGCGGCGGGCACCGGCTGCGTGGTGTCGTTCCAGCCGGTGAGCACCGCGGCACGCTCGTCGGCGGTGAGCAGATCGATGTCGCCGATGACCGCGGTGGGATCGCCTGCGATCGCGGCCAGGATCAGCCCGAAGCGGTCGGCGAGCCCGCGGATCGTCGCGGGATCGAAAAGGTCGGTGGCGTAGGTAATCTCGGCCGAGATCCCCGCGGGCGCCCCGGTGGGGTCGAGCTGCTCGGCCAGCGAAAGCTGGAGGTCGAACTTGGCCAGCGGCACCGCCATGTCCACGCCGGACACCGTCAGGCCGGGCAGCTCCAGCTCGGTCCGCGCCAAGTTCTGGAAGGTCAGCATCACCTGGAACAGCGGATGACGCGCAGCGGAGCGCACCGGATCGAGCAGCTCGACCAGCCGCTCGAACGGCAGGTCGGCGTGGCCGAAGGCGGCCAGGTCGCCGTGGCGGACCGCGTCGAGCAGCTGGTCGACGGACGCCGCCGGGTCGACGTCGTTGCGCAGCACGAGCGTGTTGACGAACATGCCGATCAGATCGTCCAGCGCGGCGTCACCGCGGCCTGCGACCGGCGTGCCGATGACGATGTCCCTGGTGCCCGAGAGGCGGGCGAGCAGCACCGCCAACGCGGTGTGCACAACCATGAACAGCGTCGAATGGTGACGCTGGGCCACCTCGCCGAGCGCGGCGTGCACGTCGGCGTCGACCCCGAAGCGCAGCACGTCGCCGCGGTAGGAGGCGACCGAGGGGCGCGGGCGGTCGGCGGGCAGCTCCAATTGCTCGGGCAGCCCGGCCAATTCCGCGCGCCAGAAGTCGATCTGCTGCGCGAGTACCGATTCCGGGTCGTCCTCGCTGCCGAGCACTTCGCGCTGCCACAGCGTGTAGTCGGCGTACTGCACCGCGAGCGGGGCCAGCTGCGGCGCGCGTCCCGCGGCGCGGTCCGCGTAGGCGGTCATCAGGTCGCGCGTCAGCGGGCCCATCGAGAATCCGTCACCGGCGATGTGGTGGACCACGCACACCAGCACGTGCTCGGTCTGGCTCAACGCCAGCAGGCGCAAGCGGATCGGGGCGGCCGCGGTCACGTCGAAGCCCTCGGTCACGGCGGCCGCGACCAGGTCGAACACCTCCGCCTCGGTGGCGGGCTCGGCGACCAGTTCCGGCAGCGCGCGCGGATCGTCGGCGGGCAGCACCAGCTGGTATCCGGCGCCGTCGTATTCGGGGTAGACGGTGCGCAGCACCTCGTGCCGCTGCACCAGGTCACGCACCGCGGCGCCGAGCGCGGTCACGTCGAGCGCGCCGGAGAGCCGGACGGCGACGGGAATGTTGTTGACCCCGCTGGCCGGATCGAAGCGGTTCAGGAACCACATGCGCTGCTGCGCGAACGACAGCGGAATCCGCTCTGGACGCGGCTGCGGCTCCAGCGCGCGGCCGAGCGCCGACCCCGCGTGCTGCTCCAGCTGCGCGGCCAGACCGGCCACCGTCGAGGCGTCGAAGAGCAGCTGCATCGGCACCCGCGCGCCGAGCGCCGTGCCGATCCGCGCGATGGCCTGCGCGGCGAGCAGCGAGTTGCCGCCGAGATCGAAGAAGTCGTCGTCCGCGCCGACGCGGGCCTCCGGGTCGTCAGGCAGCAGCAGGGCCGCGTACACCTCGGCGACGATCTCCTCGATCCTGGTCTCGGGCGCGCGGTACTCCTTGACCTCGAAAACGGGCTCGGGCAGCGCGTTGCGATCCAGCTTGCCGACCGGCGTCAGCGGGATCTCGTCGAGCACCATGATCACCGCGGGCACCATGTAGGCGGCCAGCGACTGGCCGACGAACGCCGAGAGCGCGTCGGTGTCGATGGTCGCGCCGGGCCGCGGCAGCACGTACGACACCAGCGCCGTCGCGCCCGAGGGCAGCGACCGGCCGAGCGTCGCGGCGAAGTCGACGTCCGGGTGCGAGGTCAGCGCGTTGTCGATCTCGCCGAGCTCGATGCGCAGGCCGCGGATCTTCACCTGGAAGTCCGAGCGGCCCAGGTACTCGATGGTGCCGTCGGTCTCGCTGCGGCGCACCAGGTCACCGGTGCGGTACAGCCGGGCGCCCAGCTGTCCGGTCTCCGTGCCGAACGGGCTTGCGACGAAGCGCTCCGCGGTGAGGCCGGGGCGGTTCAGATAACCCTGGGCCAGCGCGGGACCGGAAAGGTATAGCTCGCCGACGACGCCGGCGGGCACCGGACGCAGCCGGGTGTCCAGCACGAACGCGCCGACGCCCGGGATGGCCGAGCCGATGGTGATCGGCTCGTCGGGGACCATCGGTGCGGTGCTGGTGGCGAGGATGGTGGCCTCGGTCGGGCCGTAGCCGTTGTAGAACTCGCGGGTCCCGT
The DNA here is from genome assembly GCF_001613365.1 of Nocardia xishanensis NBRC 101358. GTDB lineage: Bacteria > Actinomycetota > Actinomycetes > Mycobacteriales > Mycobacteriaceae > Nocardia > Nocardia xishanensis. The sequence continues at coordinate 4,625 of NZ_BDCF01000009.1, read as the reverse complement.
CGGCCCAGCGCGCGACCAGTTCCGGGCCGAACTTCTCGCCCGCGACCACCACGACGCGCAGGTCGTCGAGTCCGGCGGCGTCCACCGATTCCAGCGCGCCCGGCGTGATCAGCATGTGCGTGACGGCCTCGCGGCGCAGCAGATCCGCGAGCTCGTAACCGCCGAACACCTTCGGCGGCGCGATCACCAGGGTCGCGCCCGCCGAGAAGGTCAGCAGCAGTTCCAGCACCGACACGTCGAAGTTCGGCGAGCAGACGTGCAGCACGCGCGAATCGCCGTCGATCCCGTAGTGATCGCGCTCGGCGGCGACCAGACCGGCGAGGCCGGAGTGGGTGACGACGACGCCCTTGGGGCGGCCGGTCGAACCGGAGGTATAGATGACGTAAGCCGGGTGTTGCTCGTTGAGGGCGCGCACGCGATCGGCGTAGGTGATCGGCCACTCTTCCCTGGCCAGGATGCGCTCGGCTACCACGGGATCGTCCAGCTCGATCCAGTAGACATCGGTGCCGAGTGCACGCCGGTGCGCCTTGGTGGTCAGGCCGAGCACGGCTCCGGAGTCGGAGGCGATGTGCGCGATCCGGTCCGGTGGATAGCTCGGATCAACCGGAACGTAGGCGGCGCCGGTCTTGGCGATCGCCCACACCGAGATGACCGACGCGACGGACCGCGCGATACCGATGGCCACCACGTCGCCGGGGCCGATGCCCCGCTCGATCAGTTCCCTTGCCAGCCGCGAGGAGTCCTCGTCCAGCTGACGGTAGGTCAGCTCGATTGCGGTCTCGGGGTTGTTGGCGGGGTCGAAACGCACCGCCACCTCATCGGCCGCGGACTCCACCGCGGCAGTGAGGAGTTGCCCGAAGAGTGGACTACCTGGCCTGCGGCGACGACTACCACGTGTAGAACGGCGGGCAGTTTCCATTCGAGCGTATTCACCTCTCGTCGAGCTAGCGCCGCACGAGCGAACGCAGATCAGTCCCCCGCCCCATCTGAACTGCCATGGGTCGGCGCGGTCCGAGCAATCACATCAGTGTAGGCGGGCGACCGCAACAGGCCGACCGGTCTGATCGACTCGGTTATGAACCCAATCGCGGCCGCCGCGCCGCGGCGTTACATTCCCGCAGAGGCTACCGTCAGCCACATTACCGCCGGGTACGGAGTCACTCCTTTCCTTCGAGCAGGGCCGCGAGCAGCGGTCCCAGTTCGGCGAGCGGTTCGTGGGTGGTCATCGCCCGGTGCGTCGACGCGATCGGATGCACCTCGATCACGCCCGAAACGTGCGGCTCCCACGCGGGCGCACCGCCGTGGCCCCGGCCATTCGGGTCCGGAATCGTGGCGCGGAAGTAATCGACACGCCCGTCGAACACGCCGGGCTCGGCGGCCGTCGCGATCTCCACCGTGCGCAGCGCGCCGCGATAGATGCCGCCGATGCGCTCGGCGGTGAGCACCGCCGAGTCCCAAGTGAGCGCCTCGCCCAGCGTCGCCAGCGCCGTCTCGTCGAGTTCGGCGAGGTCCTGTTCGGCGGGCAACGCGATGCCGAGCGCCTCGAAGCCATTCCCGATCTCGGCGTGGAAGTCGGCGATGTCCACGTCGCGGGCGCTGTCCAGGATCGCGAGCAGGTCCACCCGGTCGCGCCCGGCTTGCAGTTCGATCGCCACCGAGTGCGCGAGCACGCCGCCGACCGACCAGCCGAGCAGCCGGTACGGTCCCTCCGGCTGGACCGCCTTGATCTCCGTGACGTAGCGGCGCACGATCTCCGCCGCGGTGACCGGACGGTAATCGGGCTCGGTCAGCGCGGGCGACTGGAGTCCGTAGATCGGCTGGTCGGCGGGCAGGAACCGGGCCAGGCCCGCGTAGGTCCACGACATGCCCGACATCGGCGGCAGGCAGAACACCGGCGGACGGTACCGCCCGCCCGGATCGGCAGCAGCACGCGCAGCGCGCTCTCGGCGTTCGCGTCGTAGTCGTGCCCCGCCTCGAGCGCCGCGGCGACCTGCGCCGCGATCCCGGCGACGGTGGGATCGGTGAAGAAGGACGCCATTGTCAGCTCAGCGCCGGTGCGCATCCGCAGCCGCTCGACCACCTGGGTGGCCAGCAGCGAGGTGCCGCCGAGCGAGAAGAAGTCGTCGTCCAAGCCGATCCGCCGCGCGCCGAGCACCTGCTCGAACACGGTGGCGACCGCCTCCTCCAGCGGCGTCGACGGCGCGCGGAAGACGGCCTGCTCGAACACCGGCTCCGGCAGCGCGCGCCGGTCCAGTTTTCCGACGGGCGTCAACGGCACCTCGTCCAGCACCACGACAGCCGCGGGCACCATGTATCCGGGCAGGCTGCGCGCCGCGAGCTCGGTGAGCGCCGCCGGGTCGATCCGGCGACCGGCCGCGGCGAGTACGTAGGACACGAGGCGGTTGTCCCGGCTGGCGTTTCCCGGCCGAGGGTGATGGCGAACTCGACGTCCTCGTGGCGGCCGAGCACCGCGTCGATCTCGCCGAGTTCGATGCGCAGCCCGCGGATCTTCACCTGGAAGTCCGAGCGCCCCGCGAAATCCAGCTGCCAGTCCACCGCGCCGACCGCGGCGTTGCCCGCCCGCTCCCCCGGTTCGGCGAACCAGCGCACTACGTCGCCCGTGCGGTACATCCGGTCGCCGGAGGCGCCCCACGGATTCGGCACGAACCGTTCCGCCGTGAGGCCCGGCCTGCCGTGGTAACCGCGCGCCAACGCCGCACCGGCGAGCGGAGGATTCGTCCAGGTCACGATAGGTCAGCTCGCGGTCGTCCTCGGGTGCGCCGGTAGCGTTGTAGCGCACCGCGATCGAATCGGACGCCGACTCCACCGCCGCGGTCAGCAGCTGACCGAACAGCGGGCTGCTCGCCCCCCGGCGACTGCTGCCACGGACCGAGCGGCGGGCTCCATCTATCGAGTAACTTCACGCAACCATCGGTCTCGCGGCGGAAGTGGTGCGAGTACCCGAATACCGCTAAAAAATTAGCGTTTCGGCTCACAGCCAGCCGCGGCGGGTGGCTTGCACGCCCGCCTGGAATCGGGTGCTCGCGCCGAGTCGCTCCAGCAGCCGCGCGGTCCGGCGCACCACCGTGCGGCGGGACATGCCGAGCCTGCGGGCGATCGTGTCGTCGGTGGCGCCGAGGCCCATGAGCGTGAGGATGGCCTTGTCGCGGTCGTCGAGTTCGTCGGCGGCGGGGTTCACCGAGATCGGCGCGGCAAGCGACCACAGCACGTCGAAGGTGCGCACCAGCAGCCGCAGCGCGGGAGATGCGGTGAAGCGCAAGCCCATCGGATCGGGGCGGCGTTCGTCGGCGTGCAGCACCAGGTTGGCGCGCTCGTCGTCGACGATGATCAGCTTGAACGGCGGCTCGGGCAGCGTCCGCGCCTGCGCGCCGCTGGCGTTGGTGGACAGCGCGTGACGTAGTCGTTCCGCGTCCTGGTAGATCGTGTCCTGATAGAGGGTCTGATAGCGGATGCCATCGCCGATCCTGGCCCGCTTCAACAGGTATTGCCGGTTCTCGCGCTCGATATCGCTGAGGTAAGGGCCGCGCTCGATGATCTTGACCGAGTTGCGCGCCGAGGTCTGCATCTCCTCGAAATCGGCCAGCATCTCCAGGCGTTCGAAGACCGGGACGATCGATCCGTTGCCGCGCGGCGACCGTCGCACCGAGCGGAAGGTCTCACTGAGCCGGGCGGCGGCGGCGTGCATCTGGTTGATCTCGTGCTGGCGGCGCCGAGCCTCGGCCTCGGACAACGATTCCGGGGCATGCGCGTCCCAGATCGGTTCGCCCTCGACATCCTCGAGCCGGACGGCGGCCTGCAACGCGCACAGGATCTCCAGCGTGGCGGCGGCCTCTTCCGGCGTCACGTCGAGATAGCGCGCGATATCGGCCAGGCCGGATCGGGGATGGTGCACCAGCACGGCGTAGGCGCGCCCGTGCGGTGATCCTGGCTCGAAGATATCGCCCAGCTCGGTCACGGCCCGAGCCTAACTGGCGCGGCGGGACGCGGATCGTATGCGGAGGTAGGCCTAACCGGCTCTGCCGGAAGGCAATCCGTCGCGTGAAGGGGGAACTTCAAGCCGGCAGCGGGTCAGTGCGCGGACGGGCCCCAGTGCATCGGGACGCCCTTGGACGCGAGGTACGGCATCGGGTCGATCTTGGCGCCGTTCTGGTCCCAGATCTCCAGGTGCAGGTGCGGGCCGGTGGACTGCCCGCGGTTGCCGACGGAGGCGATCACGTCGCCCGCGCGGACCCGCTGGCCCTCGCTCACGAACATGTCGTTGACGTGGCCGTAGACCGCAGTGGTGCCGTCGTCCTGCAGCACACGCACCCACAGGCCGAAGCCGGACGCGGGGCCCGCCTCGATCACGGTGCCGTTGCTGACGGAGTGGATCGGCGCGCCGAGCTGGTCGGCGAAGTCGAGGCCGTAGTGGAATTCGCCCCAGCGGCTGCCGAATCCGGAGCTGATCGCGCCCGCGACCGGACGCACCGCGGGTGCGGGGGCGACCTGCTGGTGCACGCCCTTCAGGATGTCCTCGACCTGAGCCAGCGGGCCCGCGATCTCGGGCGGCAGGTTGTTGAAGCCGAAGGGGGCTGCGCCGGGCGCGGCCACGGGGGCGGCCTCCG
>NZ_BDCF01000008.1 GCF_001613365.1 Nocardia xishanensis NBRC 101358 | reverse complement strand
GCGGTGCTCGCGCGCGCCGAACGACTGGTCGACCCGGCGACCGGCGTGCGCCGCGCCACCAACCGCACCGCCCTGCTCGGCGTGATCGCGGCCACCGTGACCGGCCTGTTCGAGATCGCAGTCGGCATTCTCGTTCTGCAGCACCATGATCAACTGACCCGCCGCGGTTGTCGGACCGCCGGTGTAGCGTGCCGGAGCACGATCGTCGTCTGACACAGGAGGATTGGGTGCGCGTCACCTGGGAACAGGTCTTCGCCTGGCGACTGGCCCGCCAATACGTCTCGCGGCCCGCCGCGTCGAGCGTGCCGGAGCTCGTCGGGCGCCTGTGCGGTGTGCAGGCGCAGGTCACCTCCGCGGCGGAAACGGCGGTCGCGCTGCGCAGCGCCGCGCCCGAGGACGGTGCCGTGGTGCGCGCGCTGTCGAACGGCACGCTGATCAAGACCTGGGCCATGCGCGGCACGCTGCACGCCATGACGCCGACGGGCGCCGCCGCCGTGCTCCCGCTCATCGCGTCCGCCCGTACCTGGGAAAAGCCGTCGTGGCAGCGCACTTTCGGCGCCACGCCCGCGGAAGTGGCCGCATTGACCGAGGCGGTGGGCGGGATACTCGCCGAGGCCGAACTCACCCGCGAGGAATTGGTGGAGGCGCTGCTCGCCGACAAGGCGTTCCACAAGCTCGGGGAGGAATTGCGCTCGGGCTGGGGCGCGCTGCTCAAGCCGCTGGCCTGGCAGGGCGCGATCTGCCATGGACCGGCGCGCGGCAACAAGGTGACCTTCACCAGTCCCGCGCGGCTGATCCCGGATTGGCCGGGATCGGCCGGACCGGACGTCGCGGCTCCGGCCGCCATCACCGCGTATCTCGGCGCCTACGGTCCGGCGACGCCGGAGATCTTCGACGCCTGGCTCAGCCGAAACAGCCTGCGCAAGACCACCGTTCGCGGCTGGTTCGCCGAGCTCGGCGACGCGCTCACGCCGGTGGAGGTCGAGGGCCGCACCGGTTACGTACTCACCGAACACGCCGACGAACTCGCCGCCACCGAACCGGCGACCTCCGTCCACCTGCTCGGCCCCTTCGACCAGTACGTGCTCGGCCCTGGCACCGGCGACACCGAACTGCTGCCGAACGCGCACCGGGCGCTGGTCAGCCGGACCGCGGGCTGGATCGCCCCGATCGTCGTGGTGGACGGGCGGATCGCGGGGACCTGGGAGCGCGAGGGCGACGAGGTGGTCGTCAGTATGTTCGACCGTGCGCCGCTGCCGAAAAACATCGATGCCGCCGTGGAACGTGTCGCGAAGGCGGCCGGGCTGGACAAGTCGGCCGTCCGAGTCGCCGCTGTTCCGTAATCGACTGTTCGATACGAGAAGTAGCTCTCCGAGGCGGGTCAGGAGCCATGAGAGGGGAGCCGACGCGACCGACGGACGCCGAGTGGGCATCGCATCAACCCGCCGTTTTCGGAGCGGCTTACCGAATCCTCGGAACCGTCACCGAGGCCGAAGACGTGGCGCAGGACGTGTGGTTGCGGGCTGTCACCGCCGATTCGTCCGAGGTGCGGGATCTACGGGGCCTGGCTGGTGACCTTGTCCGTCATGCAGGCCTGTCGGCGCGCCACGCCGATGGGCAAGGTCGCCGGGTACAACGCGGCGGCCGACCTGCTCCGAATGCCGTTGCGCGAGTTCACTAGCCGTGGCCGCAATGAATTTCGCATTGCGGTCGGTCGCGGTAGCGAGCCCGGTGAGCGGCCTGGCAGGACTCCCGACGCGGCACGGTGCCGTCAGTGGGTGGACACCGCGCGTGGGTCAATCTCCCGTCCGCTTCGCGACGAAAACCTCCAGCCCGTCGAGGATGCGTTGCAGACCGAAGTCGAAGTGGTCGAAGGACGTGTCGAACGCCTCCTCCGAGAGGGCGGCGACCGCGGGGTAGCGGCCGGTGGCGAGGGCCTTCTCGAGTGCCGGTTCCTGCGCCTTCCAGAATTCGGCGTCGGTCATGCCCGTCGTGCGCTCGGCTTCCTCGGCGAACACCCGGGTGCGGGCGACGCCGGCGACGTAGCCGGAGATCATCACGAGGACCGCGATCATCTCCGGATCCGCGAGCCCCATCGATTCGATCCGCGTGAGAAGGTGTTCCATGCCGGCCAGCGCGCCGGGCCCGAGGACGGGCCGGGTCTGGTTGACCTCGAGCAGCCAGGGATGGCGGCGATACATTTCGAGCGATTCGTACGCGTACCCGCGGAGCGCTTCGCGCCAGCCCTCGGGCGCGAGCTCCCCCTCGGGAGGTTGCTGTACCCGGTCGAGCATGAGATCGAGCAGTTCGGCCTTGCCGGGCAGGTAGCGGTAGAGCGACATCGTCCCGGTGCCCAGTTCGGTGGCGACGCGTCGCATGGTGACCGCGGCCAAGCCCTCGGTGTCGGCCACCCGCACCGCGGCCTCGACGATCCGATCGAGTGTGAGTGTGGGTTTCGGCCCCCGGCTCGGTCGATGACCGGTGTCCCAGAGCAGATCGAGTGTGCGCGCGAGGTCGCCGCTGCCGCTGGTCTCCGTGGACGTCATGGCTTCAGATTAAACGCTTGGCGAAAAACTGGGTACGTTGTACTCTAAACCGGGTACAACGTACCCAGTTAAGGTTCGGCAGGGAGGATTCGGTGAACGACTACGCGGTGCGGGCCGAGGGCTTGCGCAAGAGATACGGGGACAAGAACGCGCTCGACGGTTTCGACCTCACCGTGCGACGCGGCACGGTGCACGGCCTGCTCGGACCGAACGGGGCGGGGAAGACGACGGCGGTGCGCATCCTGTCCACCCTCATCCGCCTCGACAGCGGGCACGCGACGGTGGCCGGGCTCGACGTGGTGCGGCAGGCCAGGCAGGTCAGGGCGCGCATCGGACTGACGGGGCAGTACGCGGCGGTCGACGAGGTGCTCACCGGGCGGCAGAACCTCGAGATGTTCGGCAGGCTTTTCCATTTGGGCGGACGCCGGGCCAAGCAGCGGGCGAACGAACTGCTGGCACGCTTCGACCTGATCGACGCCGCCGATCGCGGCGTCGGCAAGTACAGCGGCGGCATGCGGCGGCGACTCGATCTGGCCGCCTCGATGATCCTCGCGCCGGACGTGCTCTTCCTGGACGAGCCGACCACGGGACTCGATCCGCGCAGCCGCGGCGAGGTGTGGGAATCGGTGCGCGCGTTGGTCGCCGACGGCACCACCGTGCTGCTCACCACGCAGTACCTCGAAGAGGCGGACCGGCTCGCCTCCCGGATCACCGTCATCGACCAGGGGCGCGCGATCGCCGACGACACCCCGGACGGCCTGAAGAACACCGTGGGCGGCGACCTGATCGAGGTGGTCGCCGCGGAGACGGCCGACCTGCCGCTGGTGGCCAAGGTGGTCGCCCGGGTCTGCACCGGCGAGCCGGACACCGACGACGCCGAGCGCCGGGTGCACGCGCCGGTGACCGACCGCGTCGCCGCGCTCACCGAGGTGGCCCGCACCCTCCAGGACGAGGGCATCGCGGTCGAGGACATCGGGCTGCGCCGCCCGAGCCTCGACGACGTGTTCCTGCAACTGACCGGGCACCGGACCATCGCCGAGGAGGCCGCCTGATGGGCACCATCGATCTCGTGCGTAACCGTTCCCGGGCGTATTGGGCGCTGGCCGACTGCTGGAATGTGGTGCGGCGCGGGCTGACTCACTATCAGCGCCAGCCGGTGAACATCGCCTGGCAGCTCGGCTTCCCAATCCTGTCGGTGCTGCTCTACGGCTACGTGTTCGGCAGCGCCATGACGGTGCCCGGCGGCGGCGACTACCGTGACTTCCTCATGCCGGGCATGTTCGCGATGACGATGGCGTTCGGTTTCGTCAACACCGCGACGCTCGTCGTCTACGACGCCACCAAGGGCGTCATCGACCGATTCCGTTCCATGCCGATGGCGCCGTCGGCGGTGGTGTCCGGGCGGGGGGTGACCGATCTGATCGTGGCGTGCGCTGAGCTGACCATCCTGATGATCACCGCGTACGCGATCGGCTGGCGGCCGGACGGCGGCATCCTCGGTGCGGCGGCGTCCTTCGCGCTGCTGCTGTGGCTGCGGTTCGCACTGATCTGGGTCGGTGTGTGGCTCGGGCTGCTGGTGCCGAACCCCGAGGCGGCGGGCGGGCTGTTCGCCGTCGCGTTCCCGTTGACGATGATCTCCAGCATCTTCGTCGCCCCGCAGCTCATGCCGAGCTGGCTCGGACATATCGCGGCGTGGAACCCCATCTCCTCGACCGTGGCCGCCAGCCGCGAACTGTTCGGAACGCCGGTGGGCAGCGGGGATTCGTGGATCGAGCAGCACGCGGTGTTGATGGCGGTGGTGTGGCCGCTGGTGGTGACCGCGATCTTCCTGCCGCTCGCGGTACATCGCTTCCAGCGGTTGAGTCGCTGAAAACCGTTGCTGCCCGGCATCGTTTCGGCAATGCCGGGCAGCAACCGCCGCTATGTGCGTGCCGCCGCAGGCGTTTCGGGCGCCGTCTGCACGGCGGGGCGCGGCATCCGCGCGCCGAGCCCGACGACGCCTGCGGCGACCGCGACAGCGGCCACGACGTACCACGCGTGCCGGAAGGCATCCAGGAGAGCGAGCGGATCGGTGGGGGAGCCGAGCACCGCGACAAGCACCGCGACGCCGACGGCCAAACCGATCTGCCGCGCCATGCTCAGCACGGCCGATCCGGTGGCGAATCGTTGCGGCGGCAGGCCGCTGGTGCCCGCGGCGAACGCGGTCGGCAGCGTCAGGCCGACGCCGAGACCGCTGACGACCATGCCGGGCAGCAGTCCCGCGAGATAGTCCGGTGCGAGCTCGATCGCGCGCGCCCACCACGCCATGCCCGCCGCGAACGCGACACCGCCCGCGGCGATCACGGGTCCCGCGCCGACGCGTCCGATCAACCGTCCCGCCAGGATGGCGACGATCGGCACCACCAGCGGCCCTGGCGCGATGGCGAGCCCGGTGCGCAAGGCCGACCACCCCCAGACGTTCTGCGCCCACAGCACCACCGACAGCAGCATGCCCGCGAACGCCACTTGGAACAGCACCGAATTCGCCGCCATCGGTGCGAAATTCGGGGCGCGCAGCAAGCCGGGATCGACGACCGGACTGTGGTGACGCGCCGAGGAGATCACGAACGCGATACCGAACACCACCGCGGCCGCGAAGGCGCCGAGCGTCTGCGGCGATGTCCAGCCCCAGTCCTCGCCCTTCACCAGGCCGAGCACGAGCGAGGCGATCGCCCCGACCAGCGCGACCGCGCCGAACAGATCCGGCAGCGCGCCGCCGTCACCGCGTGGGTCGGGCAGCTTGCGCAGACCGACGACGACGGCGCCGAGGCCGATCGGCACGTTCACCAGAAATACCCAGCGCCAGTCGATTTCGACGAGCAGACCGCCGATGACCGGCCCGAGCGCCGCACCGAGACCGCCGAACGCGACCCACAGCCGGACCGCCGTGGCGCGCCGCTCGGGCGGCGTCGCGGCCAGGACGAGCCCGAGCGACGACGGTGTGAGCATGGCGCCGCCGACCGCCTGGAGCACGCGGAACAGCACCAGCGCGGCGACGTTCCACGCGGCCGCGCACAGCGCGGAGCCGAGCACGAACACCGCGAGCCCGAGCAGGAAGGTGGTGCGGTTGCTGCCGCGGTCACCGAGCCGACCGGCGGGCACCAGCAGCGCCGCGAACACGATGGCGTAGGCGTTCAGCACCCAGGAAAGGCCCGCCAGCTCGGCGTTGCCGAAATCGCGCGCCATGTCCGGCAGCGCCACGTTGACGATGAACAGGTCGAGGCTCGACAGCAGGACGCCGACCGACACTATCGCGAGCACGAGTCGCGAATCCGGCGCGGACCGATCTGCCTCGGGGGCAAGAGTATTCATGAGCGTCTCCCGATTCAGCCGAGCACTCGGCGGTTCTGACGGGCCGAGACGAGCAGCCGCCCCGACTCGTCCCAGATATCGACGTCGTCCACCGACCAGCCCCCGCCGGTGCCGGTGTTGGCGACGCGCGCGAGCACCCGCTGGGAGGCGGGCTCGGTGAAGTCGGTGTGCACGTACATCGAGAACCCGACCGTCGGGACCGCGACCGGAGCGGAGAGAGTGGGAAAGATGCCCGGCGGCAGCGCGTCGGCCAGGATCGCGAGCGTGGCCGCGTCCGTGTCCATCGGCGGGTCGAGGGCGATCCACGCGCACATCCAGGCCTGCGCGGCCGCGGTCAACGGCAACGGGCCCGCTGCGGGGCGGATATCGAAATGCGCTGCGGCGGGGACGATCTCGGGCGGCATCCGGAAGGCCGCGCAGGCATCGGCCGTGGCCACCTCGGGGGCGGGCCGTTCGGCGCGGTCCGGCACCGAGCTCGGCGCGGTCCGGCCGAGCATGATCGACGCGGCCGCGACCGGTCCCGATTCCTGGCGCGCGACCACGTCGACGATCGCGGTGCTGCGCCCGACCGGCTGCGCGGTGGCCGAGAAAGTGAACGCGCCGTCGACGGGTCGGCCGAGGAACCGCAGGTCCACGGCGCGCACCGGCAGGTCGTCACCCGCCGCGCGCCGCGCCACCTCGACGAGCAGCCCGGCGAGCACGCCGCCGTGCGGACCGGTCCAGCCGCGCCACGTCCGATCCACTTGCGCATGCCAGGTCCCGGGGCCGGTCGCGCCGAGCGCGAACACGTCGCCCAGCGACTGTTGAGTGAGTTGCTTCATAAAATGCACACTAGGGTAGTGAGTTCTTTGAAGCAACCGACTAGGCTGACTAGCATGCGCAGGACGAGCTTCGAGGACATGAACTGCTCCCTGGCCCAGTGCCTGGAGGTGGTCGGGGAATGGTGGACGCTGCTGATCGTGCGTGACGCACTCTTCGGCGTCACCCGCTTCGACGACTTCCGCGCCCGGCTCGGCATCGCCCGCAACGTGCTGACCCAGCGCCTGGAGCACCTGGTGGCCAACGAGATACTGGAAAAGGTTCCGTATCAAGAGAATCCGCCGAGACACGACTACCGGCTCACGCCGAAGGGGCGTTCGCTGTGGCTGGTAGTCACCGCGATGCGGCAGTGGGGCGACGAGTGGGCCGCGCCGGACGGTCCGCCGGTGGAGTCGGTGCACACCACCTGCGGCCACCGGACGACGATCGAACCGGTGTGCTCGGAGTGCGGTGAGCACGTCCATGTTCGCGAACTGCGACCGGTGTACGGACCCGGCGCCCGCGACAAGACGCTGATCCCGGCCGCGCTCGCGGCGGACGCGGCCCGCATCGTGCCGCCGCGATAGGCTGCCCGCGTGACGGACGCGCGAGTGGAGACGGTCATCGATACGGTCGCGTGGGTGCGCGTCGAGGACGGTCGCATCCTGTGCGCGCGCCCCCGCGGCAAGGACATCTTCTACATTCCCGGCGGCAAGCGGGAAGGCGCGGAGACGGACTTGGAAACGCTGCTGCGCGAGATCGAGGAAGAGCTCACCGTCGCGCTGATTCCCGAGACCGCCCGCCATGTGGGGACGTACGAGGCGGCGGTGCACGGACCGGACGACGGCGTCACCGTGCGCATGAGCTGCTACACCGCCGACTATCGCGGCACGCTCACCGCCAGCAGCGAGATCGACGAAGTGGCCTGGTTCGGGTACGCCGACCGGGCGCTGGTGCCGCCGGTCGACCAGTTGCTCTTCGACGATCTCGCGGCGGCGGGCGTGCTGCACTGACGCCCCGGGGTCTCTCCCTGGCTGCGGAACTTCCGGCGCGAGACAGCCGACGCGGTCCGCGCGCTCGTCGCCGTCGCAGGCCGGTGCGACGCGCACGAGCCGTGCGAGCGCGATCGGCGGCGCGGCGAAGGACTCGTGGGCGCAACCGCGCGCCGGGGCGCGCCCCGCGATACGGTCCCAGGATGAAGTCGGTTCGCTCGCTCGCCCGCTGGGCCGGGTACGCGCTGGCCGCGCTGCCGCTCGCCGGCGCGCGGGCCGCCGCCCGGATGCGCGTGCCACGCCGGTGGCTGCGTGAACCGATCCGGCGGCGTGGGATCACACCGCTCCGGGTCGTCGCGCATTCGATTCTGAGCGCGGGCGTCGGCCTGTTGGCCTGGTTCCTCGCCTTCCTTGCGGGTCTCGGTTTCGTCCGCGGGGTCGCGTACCCGCTGGTCGCGGCGAACGACTACGAGAATTCCTGGGGCGGGCCGACATTGGCCGGGGCGTGGGCCGTGCACGCGGCGCTCGGCGTCGGGCTGCTTCCGGTCTGGCTGGCGGCGCTCGCCGGGCTCGGCGCACTGCAATTGCGGCTCATACGCAGGCTCTTCGAACGCACCGGGCCTGCGTGGCCGATTCCGGTGGCGATCGTCGTCGCCCTCGGCGGTGCTTTCCTCTTCCTGTCGTGGCTCGCCCAGGTGTGAGCGAGCCCGCCCCCATTCGGGAGCAGGAGCGACCGTCGAGATCGGCTCGTGCGCCGCGAAGTTTCACGACCTGTTGAGGTCGATGTTCCGCATCGTCACCAGCGCGGTGGCGCACAGCGTCTCCGACTCGCCGGTCACCGCGTAGACGTCCGCCGCCGCGACGGTGACCGTCGTACTCGACTGCACCGCCCGACCGCGGGCGATCACCCAGGGAAGTGGAAATCTGGACCGACTCCAGCTGCCGCCCAACGGCTTCCTCACTCCGAGTGCGGACCGGCTGCACCTGCTGCACCGTCCACTCGTCCGGCCATGGCGGTGATCCGATGCGGCGGATGCTGCTGCTCGGCGCGGGCGGGTTGCTCATCGTGACGGTGGTGCTCGCCATGGCCGACAGCATGAAGTTCGAAACCGATCGGGGCGCGGCACCCAAGTGGTGCGCTTCGACGCACGAGCCAAGGACACCGGAGTGTCTTCGGAGCCCGCACTGCGCTTGTGGGACAAGTGCGCGAGCCGCGTCAACCACGTGCGCGTCGTCGCGGGACCGGTGCCCGACGGCGACGCGTGGGCGGTGACGCCGGCACCGGCGCTCGGCGAACACACCGAGCGCCGCCTGGTCGGTTGCCTCAGAGGATCTGACCGTCGACGGCGTGCTCGGGCACTATCTCGGCTCGCGGCCGGGATAACGCAGCCTCAGGTGGTGACCGGCTCGCGACCGGCCAGCTCGATGAGATGCTGAACCAGTGTCAGCAGCACGTTCTTCGCCGATTCGCGCTCGCGGGCATCGCACAGCATGACCGGGGTGCTGGGGTCGAGATCCAGCGCGTCGCGCACCTCGTCCTCGGTGTAGCGCGGCGCTCCCTCGAAGCAGTTCACCCCGACCATGAACGGCAGGCCGCGGCGCTCGAAGAAGTCGACGGCGCCAAAGGAATTGCCGAGTCGCCTGGTGTCGGCCAGCACCACCGCGCCGAGCGCGCCGCGGGACAGCTCGTCCCATAGGAACCAGAACCGGTCCTGGCCTGGCGTGCCGAACAGGTACAGCACCAGATCGCGGTCGATGGTGATGCGGCCGAAGTCGAGCGCCACCGTGGTGGTCGTTTTGGACTCCACGCCGGACAGGTCGTCGACGCCGGTACTCACCTCGGTGATGAGTTCCTCGGTGCGCAGCGGCGCTATCTCGCTGATCGACGACACCATGGTCGTCTTGCCGACGCCGAAGCCGCCCGCGATGAGGATCTTGACCGACGCGGCCAAGTGCTGCGGCCCGTCGGGATCGAGCCGGGCGGGGTCAAAGTTTTCTGATGCCATCCAGTACCGCTCGCAATATGTTGAGATCGCCGGGGCCAGCCTCCGGTTGTACCGGAGCCCGGAAGATCAAATGTCCCTCGCCGATCAGGTCGCCGACGAGAATCTTGGTCACCGCAAGGGGAAGTTTCAAGTTCGCCGCTACTTCGGCGACCGATTGCGGATCACGGCACAGGCGTACGATTTCCGCGTATTCGGGCTCCGGCCTGCGCAAAGTGGGCGCGGGCGAGGCGCTGACCACCACCGTGACGATGTCCAAATCGTGACCTGCGCCCATGGTGCGCCCACGGGTCAGCGCGTACGGCCGGATCAGCGGTCCGGCCGCCTCGTCGAACCACGGCTCACCCCGGCGCGTCATGGCAATCGCGCGGGGGTGGAGAGATAGGAGCCGACACGCTGGACCGTGACGTTCATTTCGTAGGCCACCATGCCGAGATTCGCGCTCTCGGAGGCCTGCAGCGCAAGACAGGCGTTGTCGCCCGCCGAGGTCACGAACAGCACGGCGCGGTCGAGTTCGATGACCGCCTGGCGGACTCCGCCGCCGTCGAACCGGCTGCCCGCGCTGCGCGCGAGTCCGTAGAGGGTGGAGGACATGGCGGCGAAGTGTTCGGCGTCGTCGCGGCTCATCGCGTTGGAGCGGCCGAGCAGCAGTCCGTCGGTGGACAGCACCACCGCGTGCCGCACACCGGCCAGCCGATCCACCAGATCGTCGAGCAGCCAGTTGAGATCACCGGATTTGGGAGCGGTCACTACACGCCTTCCTCTTCGTCGGCGGGCTGCGCTCGGCGACCCTGCCGGGTTCCATTCTCGATGGCGGACATCAGATCCCGGGCCTGTTCGGCGGAACGCTCGCGTTCGACGACGGGTTCGGTGATCGATGGCTTCGCGAGTTCGGGTGCGAGATTGGCCTGTCGGTTGCGTTTGGGCAGAACTGGTCTGCCATCGGCGGTGGTCGCAGGCGTGTCGGCCGGGTTGGGCGGCGCCTGTTCGGGTTTCGGCTCGGGCGGGTCCATGGTGAGCACCGTGGCCGCCGACTCCGCCGTGCCACCTGGCGTCTCGGTTCCCGGCGCCTCGATGAACGGCACCGGATGCCGCGGGCGTCGCGCCTGCTCCTGCGCCGGGGTTTCCGGCGCGGTCGGCGCGCTGTCGGTGACGAGCAGCGAGGTCGGGATGAGCACGATGGCCCGGATGCCGCCGTAATCGGATTCCGCGAGCCGCACCGTGACGCCGTGCCGGACGCCCAGCTGCGCCACCACGAACAGGCCGAGACGGGAATCCGCGGAGAGCGTCGCGACACCGAAGTCCGGTGGATTGCGCAGCATCTCGTTCACCCGGAGCAGCTCCGCCTCCGGCATGCCCATGCCCTGGTCGCTGACCTCGACGACCACACCGCGGCCGACGATGTTGCCGGACACCTCCACCCGCGACTGCGGCGGGGAGAACGCGGTCGCGTTGTCCACCAGCTCGGCGACCAAGTGCACGAGGTCGGCGATCACGGTGCCGAGCACGCGCGCGTCGGGCAGCTTGGCCACCCGCACGCGCGAGTAGTCGAGCGTCTCGCCGACCGCCGAGCGCACCAGATCCATCAGCGGAATGGGATAGCGCCACTGCCTGCCGGGCTGCCCGCCGCCGAGGATGATCAGGTTCTCCGCGTTGCGGCGTTCGCGGGTCGCCAGGTGATCGAGCCGGAAGAGCGTCTCCAGCAGCGCCGGATCCTCTTGGCGCGCTTCGGCTTCGTCCAGGATCTCCAGCTGCCGGTGCACCACGATCTGGCTGCGGTGGGCGATATTGAGGAAGACCGCCTTCACGCCCTCACGGGTGCGCGCCTCGTCGACCGCGGCGGTCACCGCGGCCGCGGCCGCGTGCTCGAAAGCCTGGGCCACTTCACCGATCTCGTCGTGGCCGTAGTCGAGGCGCGGTGTCTCCGCGGCGGGATCGACTTCCTCGCCCGCGCGAAGCCTGCGCATCATGTCGGGCAGCCGGTCGTCGGCCAGCGCGAGCGTCTCACCGCGCAACCGCCTGAGCCGCCGGATGATCCGGTTGGCCATCAGCACCGCGACCACGATGGCCGCGCCGCTCAACAGCAGCACACCGCCGCCGCCGAAGAGCGAGGTGAGCGCGGAATCGGCCGACTTCTCCTCGGCGAGGCGCTGGGTGTGCTTGTTCTGGGCGATCCACAGATCGAGGAGGCCACGGTTCACCTCGGCGGCCGCGTTCTGCCAGTCCTGCGGCGAGAGCGGCAGCGGCGCCGGTTCGGCGGCGGTGCTTGCGCCTGTGCTGCCGGTCGAGGAGTTCTCGTGCTCGGCGGGCGCGACGTAGCGCCGGGCGACGGCGTTCTCCATCGCGGACAGCTGCTGCCAGGCCGCGGAGCCCGCGAGCGCGGCGCCCGCCTCGCGCTGATCGGTGTCGATGTCGGAGGCGAGCAGGGCGATCTCGGTGTGGTAGTAGCCGATCTGGCGCAGGTATTCCTCCACCGGCACCGACACGTCTCCGTTGGCGATGACCATGGCGATGGCCAGCGCGTGACTGCGCGACATGGCCTCCGCGGCGTACAGCAACCGCATGCCCTCGGTGATCTCGACACCGATCTCGGCGTCCGGCGCCGACTGCTGAGCCACCTGCGAGCCGACCGAGACCACGTCGAGCAGCCGGTTGTAGAAGGCGTACGCCTCGGCGGCGGGCAGCTGGCGCGAATCCGCTTGGGCGCGAACACCTGCCAAGTGCTGGCCGAGGGTGTTGAAACCGGCCAGGTCGTCGCCGATCTTGGAGTCGTCGACCTCGCGGATTCCCTCGCCGGCCTCCAGCAGCTTGCGCAGCGCGCCGTCCAGTCGCACCCGGGCGGCGGTGAGGGCGGGGCCGGTCGAGTCGTCGCCCGCCAGATGGGCCAGGGTGAGGTGGCGTTCTTGCTGCGTCGCCTCCATCAATTCCCTGGTCGACGGGATCGCGGCCTGCATCTGCGCCGCCCAGTCTTTCGCGGTTGTGCCCTGGTCGACCAGGTATCCCGCCGCACTCACGCCGATCACGAGCAGAGTCAGGCTCGGCAGGAGCGCGATCGCCAGTATCCGGGTCCGGACACCGAGCCTCGCTCTGAACATCCGCACAACCTAATTCAGCGGACTACACGGCTGTAATTCCGGTCTCGCTCAGCGGGACTGGATTTGACAAACAGTCGTGTAGTTGATCCACCGGTGGTGGGCGTGCCGCTGTCGGGTGCGAACCATTTGGTGTGGCAAGCGATTCGGCCGGAACAGCGAGCTCGCCGCTGACGGGATTCTTGTCGCGGCGACGCGTCGGTCATCGCTTGCGGATCCACAACCACGACGCCGCAAGGGCGATGAGCACCGAGGGTTTGCCGAGCAGCGTGGTCCCCAGAGCGAGGGCCGCGATCTGATCGGCGGCATACAGCGGCAGGAGTATCAGCACATGCAGCGCCCACATCACCGCCCAGGCCGCGGTCAGTCGCCTGTGCTTCCGGATCAGGGGCTGATCGACACCGGAGGGTTCGATCTGGAAGCGTTGGCACACAATCAGACTCAACGGCCGGCCCCGGATCAGAGTGGCGCCGAAGGCCACAGTCAGTACCGCGCAGCCGACGATCTCGGGTAGAAAGAAGGCACGGCCCTCACCGGTGAACAACACCAGCGCCGAATAAGCGGTGACGGCGGCCATGGCGGCCGTGACGACCTTCGGTGAATCGCCCCGCCGCAGCCGCCATCCGGCGAGCAGCGCCGCCGCGGTCAACGTGGCCGCGACCGCCGGGCCGGTCCCGAACAGTTGATATCCGACCACGAATGCCGCGACCGGCGTGGCGGCGTCGACGAGGTGCCGAACGCCGCCACGCGCGATGACGGCGTGCCCGAGCGCCCTGGCGTCCGATCGTGCTCGAGCGGAGTCGTGCGCGGTCCCGGACCGGTTGTCGTCGACTGTCATCTCCGTCAACGGGCGGGACGGGGGCCGACGATGGAGGCGCGTTCCATGATGCGCACGTGGGGCCAGTAATCGCTGGCGGCGTAGTGCTGGACGGCGCGGTTGTCCCAGAACGCGACGGTGTCGGGCTCCCACCGCAGGCGAACCTGATGCTCGGGGGCGTCGGCCGCCCGGCACAACCGGTCGATCAGGTCGCGGCCCTCCTCCAGGTCCATGCCGTGGACGCGGTCGGCGAAGACCCGGTTGACGTAGAGGTGCTTGCGGCCGGTGACAGCGTGCGTGCAGGCCAGCGGGTGGGCCACCGCGGGATGGTCGGCGCGCATCTTCTCCCGCTGCTCATCGTTGAGCATGTGCCCGAACGCACGAGTGAAATCATGAATGGCGTCCAGGTTTTCGATTCGGGCCTGGGTGTCCTCGTCGATGGCGTCGTAGGCCGCGTACATGTCGGCGAACAGCGTGTCCCCGCCGATCGCGGGCACCGAAATCGCATGCAGGACCGCGCCCATCGATGGCTGCTCGCGCCAGGTGACGTCGTGATGCCAGGCGTTCTCGAAACCGCCGACCTGCGCGCTCTTCTCGAATCGCACGAGTTCTGGCTGGTCGGTGTTGGAGGGGATGAAGGGGTGGACCTCGAGCGTGCCGAACCGCCGCGCGAAGGCCACGTGCCGTTCCGCGGCGAGCGGTTGGTCGCGGAAGAACAGCACCTTGTACTCGTGCAGGGCCTGCCGCAGTTCGGCGATCACCGCGTTCGGCAACTCGGTGGTCAGGTCGATCCCCGAGATCTCCGCGCCGAGGGTCGCGCCGGCCTGGCGGGCGTCGAAATGCTGCCAGCTCAGCTGGGCGAGCCGGTCGCGCTCGGCGGCGATATGCGTGAAGGGGCCGGACCGGACCGGATATCCGGGCAGCTGAACGGTGCGAGGTGTGAAGCCGGCGGCCGGGTCCTTTTCGGCGATCACGGACATGGCGACCTTCTTTCTCGGAGTGAAAGCGATGATGTAGTCAATCGACTACAGTTGCGTCTGAGCTACTGTAGTCACATGACTACAAAGGGCGCAAGGCCGTCTCCCGACGACGTCAATCCGCTCGGTCGCGACGCCGTCGTGTCAGCGGTGCTCACCCACGCGGCGGATCTGTTCGCCGAACGCGGCCCGGCCGCGACGTCGATCCGAGACATCGCCGAGCGGGCGGGCGTGAACCACGGGCTGGTATTCCGGCACTTCGGCGCCAAGGACAAACTTGTGACGGCCGTACTCGATCACCTCGCCGGCGAGACCGCCGAGCTCGCCGATGCCGGGGTGTTGTTGCCGGATGATCCCCGGCTGCGCAGGCACTGGGTCGTGCTGGCACGCTGCATTCTCGACGGCTATCCGGTCGGACAGATGCAGAGCCGATTCCCTGTCATCACGGCTCTGATCGACCATGCCCGCTCGCATCGAGCCGATGACCGCGACGCCGCCCTCTCCGTCGCACACGCCGCGGCGTTCGTACTCGGCTGGCAATTGTTCGAGCCCTTCCTGCGCAACGCCGCCGGGCTCGACGACATCTCGAATGATCGACTGCGACAGGCGATCAACGCCGAAGCCGTCCGGATCCTCCGCGGCAGCCAGCAATAGCCGTTCGGCGGATCAGTACGCGGCTGGCTCTCCGCTCGTCCCGAAGGATTCCGAGTTTCCGATCGGCATCGCGAACCGGGTGGTCGGACCATCCGGCGCAGAGGCGGATCGCCGCGGGCCGTTCACGTCGAGGGGCGGACCGAGTGTCCGCCGAGTCGGCGGACCGAGTGTGTTCGGGGCCACCGAGGGCGTAGATTGTGTGTATCCCGAGGTTACTCACAAGTAGGAGGCAAGGATGCCTGCGCCGGAAGCCGGAGTCTTCGACCGTCTGAGCGCGCTCGCCGCGATCGACGACCACGAGGCTCGTTCGCGCAAAACGATCGCCGAGACGTTCACCGGCAAGCCGCTCGGCTCGGTGCCGGTCGGCACCGCCGAGGATGTGGTGTCGGCATTCGCGAAGGCCAGGTCCGCGCAGGCGCGCTGGGCGGCCCGCCCCGCCGGGGAGCGCGCTGCGGTATTCGAGCGCTTCCGCGGCCTGATCATCGAGAACCGCGAATCCCTGATGGATGTCATCCAGGCCGAGACCGGCAAAGCGCGCTGGGCGGCCCAGGAAGAGATCATGGGCATGATGTTCGCGGCCCGCTACTTCGCCAGGGTCGCGCCAGGTCTGCTGCGCCCGCGCAAGGTGCCTGGCGCCTTCCCGGTGCTGAACCGCGCCGCGGTGCACACCCAACCCAAGGGCGTCGTCGGCGTGATCGCGCCGTGGAACTACCCGATGGTGCTGTCCATCGGCGACGCGTTGCCCGCCCTGCTCGCGGGCAACGCGGTGGTGGTCAAGCCCGACAGCCAGACCCCGTACTCCGCGCTGGCCGCCGCCGAGCTGCTCTACCGCGCCGGCCTGCCGCGCGACCTGCTCGCTGTAGTGCCAGGCCCCGGCTCGGTGGTCGGCACCGCCATCGTCGACGCGTGCGACTACCTGATGTTCACCGGCTCCTCGGCCACCGGCCGCGCGCTGGCCGAGCAGTGCGGGCGCAGGCTCATCGGCTTCTCGGCCGAACTGGGCGGCAAGAACCCGATGATCGTCACCCGCGGGGCGAACCTGGACAAGGCCGCCAAAGCCGCGGTGCGCGCGTGCTTCTCCAACGCGGGCCAGCTGTGCATCTCGATCGAGCGCCTCTATGTCGAGAAGGCGGTCGCCGACGAGTTCACCGAGAAGTTCGTCGCCGCGGTGCGGGCCGCGAAACTGGGCGCGGCCTACGACAATTCGGCCGACATCGGCAGCCTCATCTCCGAGGCGCAGCTCGAGACGGTCACCAAGCACGTCGCCGACGCCACCTCCAAGGGCGCCAAGGTCCTCGCGGGCGGCAAGGCGCGCCCCGATCTCGGCCCGCTGTTCTTCGAGCCGACGGTGCTCGCCGACGTCACCGACGAGATGGAGTGCGGACGCAACGAGACCTTCGGCCCGCTGGTGTCGATCTACCCGGTCGACTCGGTGGAGGACGCCGTCCGGCTGGCCAACGACACCGAGTACGGGCTCAATGCCAGCGTGTGGGCGGAGAGCAAGTCGGCGGGCGAGAAGATCGCGCAGCGACTGCACGCAGGCACCGTGTGCGTCGACGAGGGCTACGCCCCGGCGTGGGGCACGACCGCGGCGCCGATGGGCGGCATGGGCATCTCCGGCGTCGGGCGCAGGCACGGCGCGGACGGCCTGCTGAAGTTCACCGAGCCGCAGACGGTGGTGGTCACCCGGTTCATGAATCTGGATCCGCCGCCGCTGGTTTCGCATGATCTGTGGCAGCGCTTCCTGATGCTGGTCGCGCGTAGCCTCAGGTTCCTGCCCGGCCGCTGATCCGCGCGCGGCCAGACCTGAATTCGGCCGCGTCTTCGGGAACCTGGCCGGCTCGGTCTGCGGTCGAGCCGGCCAGGTTCCCCGTCGCCGGCTCTCAGGTGAGCCGGTCGTCTCCGGTGCGCGGCGGCGGGCCCGCCGCCAATGCCGCCGCTTCCTCGTCGGTGAGCAGCCGGGACCGGACGAGGAATCGCACGCCGAGGGGCGCCTCCAGCGAGAATCCGCTGCCGCGCCCCGCCACCACGTCCACGGTGAGATGCGTGTGTTTCCATAACTGGAACTGATCGGCGCTCATCCACAATTCGGTGTGCCACGGTAGCTGCCCGACAAGCACATCGGCGGCGCCGACCCGGAACTCGCGTGCCGGGAAGCACAGGGGCGAGCTGCCGTCGCAGCACCCGCCGGACTGATGGAACAGTACCGGCCCGTGGTGTTCGATCAACCGGCGCAGCACCACTCGCGCCGCGTCGGTCATGCCGACGCGATGAACCCGGTTCTGCATGAGAGTGATCCGATTCCGCATCAGAAGAATCCGAGCTTGGTAGGGGAGTAGCTCACCAGCAGGTTCTTGGTCTGCTGATAGTGGTCGAGCATCATCCGGTGGTTCTCCCTGCCGATCCCGGACTTCTTGTATCCGCCGAAGGCGGCGTGCGCGGGATAGGCGTGATAGCAGTTGGTCCACACCCGGCCCGCCTTGATCGCCCGGCCCATTCGGTAGGCGGTGGAGCCGTCTCTGGTCCACACGCCCGCGCCGAGGCCGTAGAGCGTGTCGTTGGCGATCCGGACCGCTTCGTCGACGGTGTCGAAACGGGTCACCGCCACCACGGGTCCGAAGATCTCCTCTTGGAAGACGCGCATGGTGTTGTCGCCCTCCAGGACGGTGGGCTGGATGTAGTACCCGCCGGGCAGTCCGTCCACCTTGCGTGCTTCCCCTCCGCTGAGCACGCGGGCGCCTTCCTGCCTGCCGATGTCGATGTAGGACAGGATCTTCTCGTACTGGTCGTTACTGGCTTGGGCTCCGATCATGGTGGTGTCGTCGAGCGGGTGCCCGCCCTTGATGGCCGCGGTCCGCTCCAGGCAGCGGACCAGGAACTCGTCGTAGATGGACGAGTGGATCAGCGCGCGCGACGGGCAGGTGCACACCTCGCCTTGGTTGAGCGCGAACATCACGAAGCCTTCGACGGCCTTGTCCAGGAACGCGTCGTCGGCGGCCATGACATCCGGCAGGAAGATGTTGGGGCTCTTGCCGCCCAGCTCCAGGCTCACCGGGACGATGTTCTCGCTGGCGTACTGCATGATGAGCCGCCCGGTGGTGGTCTCGCCGGTGAACGCGATCTTGGCGACCCGGGGACTGGTGGCCAGCGGCTTGCCCGCCTCGACGCCGAAACCGTTGACCACGTTGAGAACTCCTGGCGGGAGCAGATCGGCGATCAACTCCACCACGAGCAGGATCGAGGCGGGCGTCTGTTCGGCGGGCTTGAGCACCACGCAGTTCCCCGCGGCCAGGGCAGGGGCCAGCTTCCACGCCGCCATCAGGATCGGGAAGTTCCACGGGATTATCTGACCGACCACGCCGAGCGGCTCGGAGAAGTGGTAGGCGACGGTGTCGGCGTCGATCTGGGAAATGCTGCCCTCCTGGGCGCGGATGACGCCCGCGAAGTAGCGGAAGTGGTCGACCGCCAAAGGCAGGTCGGCGGCCAATGTTTCGCGGACCGGCTTGCCGTTGTCCCACGTCTCGGCGACCGCGAGCGGTTCGAGGCTGTTCTCGATGCGCGCGGCGATCTCGAGGAGGATGTTCGCGCGCACGGTCGGCGAGGTCGCGGCCCACGCCTCGGCCGCGTGATGCGCGGCCTCCAGCGCCATATCGATGTCGGCGGCGGTGGAGCGGGCGACCGAGCAGAAGGTCTCGCCGTCGACGGGGGAGGGATTGTCGAAGTAGCGGCCCTCGATCGGAGTGGCCCAATCGCCCCCGATGAAATTGTCGTAGCGGGTGGCGTAACCGACTATTGCGGCGTCGGAACCCGGTTTGGCGTAGATCATCGCAATCACTCCTCGCGCGAAACCCCCGGCGCACGCCACTATGAACGGCGAAGGTTGGCGGGAGGTTGGTGGCCGGGCTCAGTCGTTCCTGGCGTTGTGCAGCCGGGCGGCGACGACGGCGCGGCGCACGTCGTCGGCGGGCAGCAGTCGCAGAGCGTGCTCGTGCACCGCGATATCGCCCCCGGCGCGCTCACCGAAGGCGATGGCGTGCTCGGGCCGGTCGCTGGCCAGCACCGCGGTGCGTATGCCGACGTCCAAGTAGTCGCGCCATTCGACGACTCCGGGGGTGTCGGAACCGGGGAGCAGCGGGCCGCGGTAGTGCCACACCGCGCCGGACGTGTCGCCCGAGGTGATGGCGGCGAGCAGGTCGACGGCATCGCAGGACAGCGGTCCGGTCAGCGTGTAGCGGCGATTGGCGATCTCGCCGCCGGTGGCCCGGCGCAGATGCGAGACATCGGCTTTCAGCGTGCTCGCCGAGACGGGGCGATCGCCGTACACCGCGGCGTGCAGCCGATCGGGGGTGTAGCCGTCCGGTTCCAGCGCGAGCAGGGTGAGGATCTCCAGTTGTCGCGGCGGCAGCGGCACCGGCCTGCCGTGGCGCAACAGCCGTGCGGCGCCGAGACATTCGAGTCGCACCCGTTCGGCGGGCGGCGGCGCGCTCGTGCGAAGCACCGCCTCGACCGCCGTGACCAGGGACCGCACCGAGGCCATCGCCATCGGATGCGAGCGGCTCCAGTCGCTGGACAGATCGAGCAGGCCGAGCAGTCTGCCGTCCGGCGCGTGGATCGGCGCGGCATAGCAGACCCAGCCGTGCAGCGCGGCGACGAGGTGTTCGGCGGCGAACACGGCGGCAGGCCGGTCGTGGTGCAGCGCGAGGGAAAGTCCGTTGGTGCCCATCTGGCTTTCGTCCCAGCAGCCGCCCGGTGCGAAGTTCACCTCCTCGGCCTGACGGCGCAGCTTCCGGTCACCGGCGGACCACAGGATGGTGCCCGCCGCGTCGGTGACCACCGCCACGTACTCGGCGTCCTCGGCGATGCCGCGTATCTGGCCCGCCAGTTCGGTGATGGGCCCGCGGAGCGGGGATTCCGCCCACCGATCATCGATCCGGTCGAGCCCCGGTGCGGCTTTGCGGCCGGGATCGACGGTGTGCAGCGAGCGCTGCCAGGAGCGCACCACATCGGTGCGCAGGACGCCGGACTCGCGCCGGATTCGCGCGCGAGTCCCGGCGGTCGATGCCCACCGGGTCCATTCCTTTTCCAGTTCTGCCCGCTGCTGGGTGAGCGACGGTGCCACCTCGGAAAACCTCTGTCGTCGAGTGAACTCGCCTCGTGAACCCATCATGGCCGACGCGCCCGCGCGACGCGCCGATTTCCGGGCCTAGGCTCGTACGCATGGACAAGCGAGAGCGACCGGCCCGGATCGCCGACGTGCACGCCATCGCGCGCGGGATGCCGCACGTGACCAACGCGGCAGGCCCGCGCGGCAACGCCATCTACCAGGTGGGCGGCAAGTCGTTCGTGTTCTTTCGCACGCCGCGCCCGGACGCCGTTGATCCGCGGACCGGCGAACGCTACCCCGACGTCATCGTGTTCTGGGTGCCCTCGGAATCGGACAAGCAAGCCCTCGTACAGGATCCGGACGCGCCGTTCTTCACCACACCGCACTTCGACGGACACCCCTCGGTGCTGGTGCGCGCATGCCGCCTGCACGAGATCACCCTCGGCGAACTCACCGAGATCATCCAGGACGCCTGGCTCGCCCGAGCATCCCGCAAACGCGCCGCAGACTGGCTCGCCGCCCATCGGCTCCCGCCGCTCGCCTGAGTGGTCGAAGTGTCCTGCGTACGAAGCATTCTCGGCACGACGTGTCGGGACTTCTTCGCCGGTGAACCGGACAAGTCAGTAGTGGCGCCGGGGTTGACGATTCGCTTCCGACAGCGCTCGTCTCGCCGCCGCGCGCACCTCATTTGTTGAGGAAGATGCCCGCCACGTCGGCGTTCTTGATGGGCGTCTCGGCGTTGCGCTGGGTGGCGCAGAGCAGGTCGACGGAGATGATGGTGGCGTCGACGACGGTGCCCGCGGGTTCGCGGTCGTCACCGGTCTGCTGTTTGACGAACTTCGTGATCGTCGTGCGCTTGGTGTCGGGGTCCTGGGTGACGTACTCGTTGCACGGTGTGTCGCCGCCCTTGTTGAGAGCCCGCTCTATATCGGTGCAGCCCGCCAGCAGCAGTGCGGCGGCCACCATCCCGAGGCCGGTCCGTATCACGGTGGCGTTCATCTGCTCCTCCTGGTCGCATCGGTCGAGCGGATGGGCCGCCGCGATCGGTACGAGGGTAAGGGTGCCGGGTCGGAGGCGAGCCACGCGGCCCACAGGATCGTCGTATAACCCAGTCGCTCCGTGCCTCTGTTCATCTCGACCGAACTTCGATACAGTCTGTTTTGTAGATATGAAACATTCTGTCTCACAAGGAGTTCTGTGCGACCACCGGATCCACGCGCGGTGCGCAGTCGCGATGCCGCGCTCGCATCGGCCCGAGAGCTGTTGATCGAGCGGGGATTGGCCGGTCTGACGCACGGTGCCGTCGCGGCGCGCAGCGGGATCAGCCGGGCCACGCTGTACCGGCACTGGCCGGAGCCGCCCGATCTGGTTCGCGCCACGCTGGCACTGCACATCACCCTGTCGCAGTCGCGGCCGACCGGCGACTTGCGCGCCGACCTGCTGACCGAACTCGCGGCAACCCGCGCGATGCTGCACGAACCGGCGAGCGAGCAGGGAATGCGCGTGATGATCGAAAGAGCCGCTGTCGACCCTGAATTCGCGGAAGTGAAGGAGGCGCTGTACCGCTCTGGCACCCGGGTGGTGCGCGCGATCCTCGCCGATGCCATCGCGCGCGCCGAACTGCCTGCCGAACTCGATATCGACCTCGCCATCGATCAGCTGCACGGTCCGCTGTTCTTCCGGCGGCTGGTCGCGAACCGGACCTTCGATCTCGACTACGTGCACGCGGTCGTCGACGACTTCCTGCGCTGCCATTCCACGAAACTCCCACGTCAGCAAGGAACCTCGTGACATGACGACTCCGGCCACCAGAAGTCTTTCCGTCGCACGCGTTCTCGCCGTGCTCGTCGCACTCGCCACCATGTTCGGGGCACTATTGGCCGATTTCGTCATCCCGGCGGGCGCGGCCCAGCACCTTCGCAACGACGCGTGGCTGCCCCACGCGAAGTTTCACGACGCCCAGTACATCGTTCTCTCGATCCTGCTCGGCGTGGTCGCACTGACACTGCTTGTGCAGCGCGGGGGCGGTTCACGATCCCGCGTGTGGACGGCCTGTGCGATCCTGGCCACGCCATGGCTGGGTCTGCTGGGCGCGATACTGTTCCCCGGCGCCGCCGTGCACGACCCCGAATTCGACAACGTGTCGATCATCGGTCTGCATCCCCAGGTGCTGCTGGCCGTGATTCTGCTGACGATACTGCTCGTCGCCGTCCTGTTCACCGCCCGAACCGGACCGGGAGAACTGACATGACAGGTGCCGCGCGTCGGCATGGGTGACGAACGAAGCCGAATCGAGCAGTACTGCCCGCCGTTCGAGCCGCAGTGGCCGGTGCAGGGGCGATGACCAGGGCCGCGTGGGTCTCCCGCCGGGGCGAGGTTGGTCGCGGTGCCATTTCTTGCCAGACCGCCGCGGCTACGGCATCGCGCTGAGGGCGCTGGTCGACGCGTTCGGCGCCTGCCGTCCGCAGGTGATCCTCGAGCGGCCCCCGACACGCATCTGTCAGCAAAGGCTGGCATCGATACAGGCCAGGAGCTTCCACTGCTCTGCCGGGATGGTGAACGGCTCGGCTGGTAGCGCCTGAAGGCATACGTGATCGGCGCCGGCGGCGATATGGGCGGCGATGCGTTGTCGCACTTGGTCTTCCCCGATCGCGACCAACGCGTTGACGAGCCGGTCGCTGCCGGGTGCGGTGAGATCGGCGTCGGTGAAGCCGAGTCGCTGCCAGCTCGCCCGGTAACCAGGGTTGGACAGGTAGGCGCCCACGTGTGCGTGAGCGCGTGTGCGGGCGTCGGCGTCGCCGGCCCCGACCACGACGGCCTGTTCGACTACGAGCATCCGGTCCGGTCCGAGAGTGGCGCGGGCCTGCGCGGTGTGTTCGGGCGTCACAAGATAGGTGATAGCGCCGTCGGCCCTGTCCCGGGCCAGCTGCAAGGCGCGCGGACCGAGCGCCGCCAGCACGCGAGGTAACCGACCGGAGTCCGGCAGTCCGAGCTGGGCTCGCAAGGTGTCCGGTGTGTCGAGATCGTCGAGGTAGTCGCGCAAGGTGGCCAGCGGTCTGTGGTATTCGAGTCCGAGTACTCCTTCGATGACGCGGGGATTGGATGTGCCGGTCCCGAACACGAACCGATCCGGGTAGGCATCCAGGACGGCCCGGGCCGAGGCTCGCATCCAGTGTGGATGGCGGCCGTATGTCACCGCGATCCCCGTGCCGACCAGCAGTCTGCGGGTCGCGGCGAGCAGTCCGGCGGCAGTGACGAACGGGTCGTGCGCGAGCCCTTCGCTGAGCCAGATCGCGCCCAAACCCAGTTCCTCCAGCTCCGCTGCCAGCCCCGTCGCCACGGCCGGTGCTTGCAGATCGAGCCCGTTCACCCAGATGCCGGTGCGCGGCAAATTTGTCGGCAACATCATGGTCGACTCCCGTCCACTACAATTCGGAATGCCACTCCGAATATACGGAGTGGCATTCCGATTCGCCGAGGAGCCCTGTGAAGCAAGCAGATTCACTGCCACCGGGCGGCGTACGAGCCGATGCCCGCCGCAGCCGCGCACGACTGCTCGAGGCCGCCCGCACGATGTTCGCCAGCGAAGGCGTCGATGTGTCGTTCAACGAGATCGCCCGCCGCGCCGGTGTCGGCCCTGCCACTCTCTATCGGCACTTCCCGCAGCGAGAAGACCTCATCGCCGCCGTGGTCGGCACCAGTCTCGACGAGGTCACCACACTCGCGAGCACCCTTGACACCGATCCCGATCCCGCTGCGGCCCTGTCGTTATGGGTTGCCGCGCTGGTGTCGCACATTCGCCGTGTGCGGGGGCTGTCCGAGGAGATCGTGCGTGCTCTCGAGGTCCCCGACAGCCCATTGGCGCCGCATTGCGCCGCAGCACTGGCTGCGGCCGACACCGTGCTGGTCCGAGCCCAACGGGCAGGACGTGCGCACTCCGAGGCCACCACCGACGACATTGTCAAGATCGCCAGCGCAATCGCGTGGACCAGTGACCAGTCCGACATCACCGCGGCGGCCACCGACCGTCTTCTCGACCTTGTGCTGCACGGCATCATCGGCCCGGGCAGAACGTAACCCTTGCACGCCTGCCACCACTCTTTCGCCGAGGCGGGCGTTATCCACTCGGTCCAGTCGACGGGCAGTAGGCGGTGATGTCTGTCCGCGATCAGGCGAGGCAGGTGCGCAGTGGAACGTTGAGCTCGGCCGAGGTCAGTGAACCGTGGTGGCCGACCATGGCCGATTGGAGTGGTTCGGCGCCGGTCCGGATGACGCCGCGCGGTCCGAGCGCGGCGACGACGAGATCGCCGATCCGCTCGGCCACCGCGGGTCCGACGATGGGGCCGAACCAGCCGCGTTCGATCACCTCGGCGCGTGACAGCACCGCGAAGTCGGGGCCGAGCGTTTCTCGCCATGCCGCCGCGACGTCGTCCACCGCGCCCTCGATGGTGTAGACGTGCCGGGCGCGCGGTTCGCCGCCGAGCCGGTGGACGCCTGCGCTCAGTGCGTCGACGGCGTCGAAGTCCACGGTTCCGGTCAGCTCCACCATGCCGTGATCGGCGGTCACCAGCAGTGCGGCGTCGGGCGGCAGGTGTTCGGCGATGGTGGCGGCCAAGCGGTCCACGTGCGCGAGCTCCAGCCGCCACGCGTCCGAGGATGGGCCGCGCACATGGCCGGTGGTGTCCAGGTCGCCGTGGTAGGCGTAGACGAGCGAGCGGTCGCCCGTGCGCAACGCCTGGGCGACGCCGTCGACCTGGTCGCCGAACGACAGGCTCGGGCGGAACGCGCAACCGCGCAGCACGGCCCTGGTCAGCCCGGAGCCCGCCTGGTACATCGGGGCGACCTGGCTGACGCTGATCCCGGCGCGGGCGGCGCGTTCGAATACCGTTGCGGTGGGCTGGAACTGCTCAGGGACCAGTTCGCGCAGCAGGTCCACCTTCGGGCCCTCGCCGTGCAACCGCCAGCGCAGTGCGTTCACCAACCGGTCGTAGCCGGGCACGTTCATCAGATAGCCGACGATGCCGTGTTCACCCGGCGGCACCCCGACGCCGAGGGAGCTCAGGCTGGTCGCGGTCGTGCTCGGGAAACCGGCCGCCAGCTCGGTCGCGGCGAGGCCGGACAGGAACGGCGCCTCTTCCGCGTGCGCGGCGAGCGCTTCCGCGCCGAGCCCGTCCACCAGCAGGACGCAGACCCGGCGCGCGGACAGGCCGAGGCCGAGCCGATCGTCCTCGCCGGGGACGCCCAGACAGGCGAGGACGGAGGGAAACAGGTCGGCCAGGGAACCCGAGCCGTAGCGTGGCGCGTCGAACACGACGTCAGAATGTCAAGATCGGCGCCGCCACGGCAAGGGTTTCAGGCCTGTCCGGTCTCGAATCGGCTGATCTTGCCGTCGCGCACGGTGAAACGCCACGAGGTGCGCATCGATCCCCAGCGCGAGTTCGTGTAGTCGGCGAGCAATTCGATGCCGCCGTCGATCACCGTTTCGACCTGCATCCTGCCGTTGCTGGCGAAGACCTCCGAATCGGTCCACTGCTCGACATCGCGTTCCACGCCGTCGTCGGACATGGTGGCGTCCTCGGTGAGCACCGAGTGGAAGCGGTCGCGGTCGTTGGCGTTGAGCGCGTCGACGAACTCTTGCACGATGGGGTCGAGCTGCTGCTGTACGGACATCCGGTCATCCCTCTCGAATCACGTATTCGGGTCGAGCAGTGACGGAACAGCAAACATCTGGCGCCCACTCTAGGGCAGAAATGCGGCGCGACGCGTCAAGACCCGGGCGCGAGGAGTGCGGACATCGTGCGCATTACGTCCTCGACCAGTTCGGGCGCGGTGGTGCCGAGCTGAACCGCCCGCTTCTCCAGCTGACCGTCCAGCCACAGCGAGGCGAGTCCGTGGCCGATGCCCCACCAGGTGATGCCGAGAATATCCGCTTTGTCGGCGGGCAGCAGACCGGCCGCAACACACTCGCCGATGGCGTCGGCCAGGATCGCGAAGGCGGCGTCGCCGGCGACGATGGTATCGGGGTGCTTCTCCGGCTGGGAGAGCTCAGGGCGGAACATCAGCCGGAAATAGCCGCGCTGCTCGCGAGAGAAGCGGACGTAGGCGCCCGCCAGCGCGCCGAGGGTGTCGAGCGGCGAGCCGGTCGTGGCGTTCCGCGCGGCGGTGAGTTCGGCGGCGAGCAGCTCGAATCCCTTGGTGGACAGCGTCGCGAGCAGCGCGGCCCGATCGGCGAAATGATGGTACGGCGCGCCGGTGCTGACGCCCGCCTCCCTGGCGACCCGGCGCAGGCTCACCGCCGCGATGCCTTCGGTTTCGATCAGGCGCAGGCAGGCGGCGATCAGCTCATCACGCAGTGCGCCGTGGTGGTAACTGGTCCGCTTCACCAACCGAGCGTATGCGACGAGGGCTGGCCAACCTATCTATGCGCTGCTTAGATTATCTGAGCGGCGCTTAGATTCCGGCCGCGCCCCTCTTACCCTGACAGGTGGGACACATGAGCAAACAGGTACTCGTCACCGGCGCAACGGGATTCATCGCCGGACACGTGATCGCTGAACTTCTCGAACACGGCTACCCGGTGCGCGCCACCGTGCGCGACCTGGCGAACACCGGCAAGCGCGCGCACCTCGTCGAGCTCGCGCGCCGCCTCGGCGCGGACCTCGAGTTCGTCGCCGCCGACCTCGACCGCGACGCCGGGTGGGCGGAGGCCGTCGCAGGCTGCGCGTACGTGCTGCACGTGGCCTCGCCGTTCCCGTCGTACATCCCCGACGACGAGCGCGAACTCGTCGAACCGGCCGTCCAGGGCACGCTGCGGGTGCTGCGCGCGTCCGCCGCCGAGCCCGGCGTGCGGCGGGTCGTGGTGACCTCCTCGATCGCCGCGATCGCGTACGGCCACGAAGCCGACGCCGTGCGCACCGAGGCGGATTGGTCGGTGGTCGGGCGGATTCCGCCCTATCAGAAGAGCAAGACGCTGGCCGAACGGGCGGCGTGGCAGTTCGTCGGCGACCTGCCCGCCGAGCGCGGGCTCGAGCTGGCCGCGGTGAACCCGGGCATGGTGCTCGGTCCGCTGCAGAGCCCCGTCACCAGCACCTCGCACGAACCGATCCGGCGGCTCATGGCACGGGACGTCCCCGGCTCGGTGCGCACCGGCTGGACCCCGGTCGACGTGCGCGATCTGGCCGTCGCGCATCGGCTCGCGATGGAACTGCCGCAGGCGGCGGGCAACCGGTACATCTGCGCGGCCGATCCGCTGTGGATGGCCGAGCTGGCGCAGATCCTGGCCGACGAATACAACCCGCGCGGGCTGCGGGTGCCGACCCGTGTGCTGCCCGACTGGCTGATCCGGTTCATCGCGCGATTCGACAAGGGCGTTCGGTTGGCCGTTCCGGTGCTCGGCCGCACCGAGATGGTCACCGCGGACAAGGCGCGCGCGGAACTCGGCTGGACCATGCGCCCCGTCCGGGACACCGTGCTCGACACTGCCGAGAGCCTGCTCGCCTTCGGTGTCGTGAACGCGCCGGGCGTCCGCCCCCGTCCGGCCGCGCCGCGTCCGGCCTCGAACACGATCGGCGGCTAGGGGTTCGGGCATGGTGATCGTCACCGCGATCCTCGCGGCACTCGGGCTGGCGCGGCGTCCGGTGCCCGCGCTCAGCGCGGCGGTGGCGTTGCTCGGTCTCGGTCTCGGCGTCGCCCTCACGGCGAGTGCGTTGGCCGAGTGCTGAGCGCACCCGGTGCCAGGTGGCGGCTGGGCCGCGCCGCCGGGTAGACAGGACTGGTGACTGTGCAGCGTCCCTTCCGTTTCGGCGTGAACATGGTGGTCCCCGAGTCCAGGTCCCGGTGGATCGAAAAGTGCCGCAGGGCAGAGGAACTCGGATTCGACGTGGTCGGCGTCGCCGATCATCTCGGCCTGCCCGCCCCGTTTCCCGCCATGATCGTGGCGGCCGAGGCCACCGAACGCGTGCGGCTCAACACCTTCGTGCTCAACACCGCCTTCTACAACCCGGTGCTGCTGGCCCGCGACGCGGCGGGCGCGGACCAGCTGACCGACGGTCGCGTGGAACTCGGGCTCGGGGCGGGCTACGTGCGGGCCGAGTTCGACACCGCCGGAATCCCTTTCGAGAGTGGTGCCAAGCGGGTGCGGCACTTGGAGCGCACCGTCACGACGCTGCGGAGATTGTTCGCCGACCCGGACTACCAGCCGCGCCCGGCGCAGCCGTCGGGTCCGCCGCTGCTGCTGGCCGGGTGGGGCGACCGGCTGTTGAAGCTCGCCGCCGAACAGGCCGACATCATCGCCTTCGCGGGCGGGGGAGCGACGCCCGGCGGCCCGGTGCAGCTCGCCGACGAGGACACCACCGCCGAGCGGGTCGCCTACGTCGGCGGGTTGCTCGGCCCCCGCGCGGGCGAGGTGGAGCTCAATCTGCTCATCCAGCGGGTGATCTCGCGCGCCGACTGGCCCGCGCTGGCCGATGCGTACGCACCGGCGCTGCCGCCCTCGGCCGCCGGCCACCCCGAGCGCATTCCCACCCTGCTGATCGGTTCCCCCGACGAGGGCGCCGACCGCGTTCGCGAACTGCGCGAGCGCTTCGGATTCAGCTACCTCACCGTGCTGGAGGACAGCATGGAACAGTTCGGCCCGATCATCGAGCGTCTGCGCTGACCGGCAGCGGCTCGCACGCTACGCGGGGCGCTGCCACAAC
The DNA here is from genome assembly GCF_001613365.1 of Nocardia xishanensis NBRC 101358. Taxonomy (GTDB): domain Bacteria; phylum Actinomycetota; class Actinomycetes; order Mycobacteriales; family Mycobacteriaceae; genus Nocardia; species Nocardia xishanensis. The sequence goes on along the minus strand of NZ_BDCF01000008.1, from coordinate 304,876 downwards.
AGGGTGTAGCGAAACATGAGGCGTCGCCGAATCCTTGCGCCGTGCAGGGTCTTCGCCGCGCACGCGCGAATGTCGTCGAGCGTCTCCTCGGGGTCCCGCATCGCCACATCGGGTCCGCTCGGATATGTGATCTGCGTCACTGCGCACTCGCCATTTTGTCGGTTCGCGATGGCATGGTGTTCGGCATGCCATCTACCGAATCGGCCGCCTCGGTCGACGTCATCCGGGTGCTCGGGGCCAGCGAGCACAACCTGCGCGACGTTTCGCTCGAGATACCGAAGAACAAGATCACCGTCTTCACCGGCGTGTCCGGATCGGGCAAGTCGTCCATCGTGTTCGACACCATCGCCGTGGAGTCCCAGCGCCAGCTCTACGCCACCTTCCCGGCATTCGTCCTCAACTTCCTGCCGCGATACGAGCGCCCGCACGCCGAGGCGATCGAGAACCTGACCGCGCCGGTCATCATCGACCAGCAGCCGGTCGGCGGCGGCCCTCGCTCCACCGTCGGCACCATGACGGACATCTACTCGATGGTGCGTGCTATGTTCGCCCGATTCGGTTCGCCCTCTGCGGGATTCGTCTACAACTACTCGTTCAACGTCCCCCAGGGCATGTGCCCGGACTGCGACGGGCTCGGCATGACGGTGCGCGCGGATCCGGAGCGCTTGGTGGATCGCGGCAAGTCGCTCAACGAAGGAGCCATCCTGCTCCCCGGTTACGGTGTGGGCAGCGGTGATTGGCAGCTCTACGGCAATTCCGGCCGCTTCGATCCGGACAAGAAGCTGGCCGACTACACCGAGGCCGAGTATCAGGACTTCCTGTACGGCAGTGGCGGCAAGGTGGAGCTGACCTTCGCGAAGGGCACCTGGAAGGCCGAATACGAGGGACTGGCCGCGAAGTTCACCCGCACTCGGCTGCAACGCGACACCTCGACGCTCAGCGAGAAGACCCGCGAGCAGATGCAGAAGTTCCTCACCGAGGGCGTCTGCTCGACCTGCCGTGGCGCGCGGCTCAATGCCGCCGCATTGGCCACCGAGATCGGCGACCGCAACATCGCCGACTGGTCGAGCATGCAGATCACCGATCTCATGGCCGTGCTGGACGAGATCACCGACCCCGCGGCGCTCGGCCTGGCCGACGCCATCAGGACCGCGCTGCGGCGGGTGGCCGACATCGGGCTCGGCTACCTGAGCCTGGATCGCCCGACCTCGACGCTTTCCGGCGGTGAAGGCCAGCGGCTGAAGATGATCAAGCATCTGTCCAGCACGCTGATCGGGATGACCTACATCTTCGACGAACCGAGCGTCGGACTGCACCCGCGTGACGTCGGCAGGCTCAACGATCTTCTGAAAGCGTTGCGGGACAAGGGCAACACCGTGCTGGTGGTCGAGCACGATCCGGACGTCATCCGGATCGCCGACCACATCGTCGATGTCGGCCCGCGCGCGGGCGTGCACGGCGGACAGGTGGTGTTCCAAGGCAGCTTCGCCGAACTGCGGGACGCCGACACCCCGACCGGCGCCGGTCTGCGCAGGCCGTTCACCCTCAAGGACACCTTCCGCGCCGCCACGGGAAAATTGCTGATCGAGAATGCCACCGTGCACAACCTGCGCGATGTCACCGTCGCCATCCCCACCGGGGTGCTCACCTCCGTCACCGGCGTGGCGGGTTCGGGCAAGAGCAGCCTCATCCGCGACGTGTTCGTGCGCGAGCATCCCGAGGCGCTGTTCGTCGACCAGTCGCCCATCGCCGCGTCCTCACGGTCGACGCCAGCGACCTACTTGGGACTGATGGATCCGATCCGCAAGCTGTTCGCCAAGGCGACCGGGGAGTCGCCGAGCCTGTTCAGCTTCAACTCCGACGGCGCGTGTCAGCAGTGCGAGGGCCGCGGTGTGGTGGTCACCGAGATCGCCTACATGGACCCGGTCGCCACGCACTGCGACGCCTGCGACGGCCGCCGCTTCTCCGAGAACGTGCTCGGGCACACGCTGCGCGGCAAATCCATCGCGGACGTGCTGGAGATGTCGGCGGAGGAGGCGCTCGGCTTCTTCCCCGAGAAGGCGCTGAATGCCAAGTTGCGCACCATGAACGAGGTCGGCCTGGAGTACCTGAGCCTCGGCCAGGCGATGAGCACGCTGTCCGGCGGTGAACGCCAGCGCATCAAACTGGCCACCCAGTTGCAGAACACGGGGTCGATCTACGTGCTGGACGAGCCGACCACCGGACTGCACATGTCCGATGTCGACACCCTGCTCGCGCTGATGGACGGACTCGTCGATCGCGGCAACACCGTCGTCGTCATCGAACACAACCTCGACGTCGTCGCCCACTCCGACTGGGTGATCGACCTGGGCCCGGACGGCGGCAAGGACGGCGGGCGAATCGTATTCACCGGCACCCCTGCCGACCTCATGGACCACCCGACCTCGTTGACCGGCGAGTACCTGCGCGAGTACAAAGCGGCCTGAACCGGACCGGGACCGCGGCCGCACCGTCGAGATTGGTTGCGGCCGCGAGTCTTTCCGCCGACGACGACGGAGAATTCGCGAATCAGGGACGTGGCTGACCGTCCTGTCCAGGGTGTGGCGTCGAGGACTATTCGAATGGTGTCGCGCCTAAGGGTGAGCGGGGCGGGTTCTTCGACCGGCGCGGGCCGGTCCCTTGGTGAGGCACCGCTAGGATGCGCGCATGCATGTGCGGAAGTCGCGGCGGTCGAACACGGTGTTCCGATCGATGCGGACGACGCTGGGCGTGGCGGCCGCCTGCCTGATGCTCGCCGTGATCTGCGTGATCGCGATCGTGACCGGAACGGCCGTGATCGCGGGCAAGATCGGCGCACTGGTGTTCCTCGCGATCGGCGCCGAGATCACGTGGTCGGGGCTGCGGCGCAGGCCGGATCTGGTGATCACCGACGAGGTCGTGGAACACCGGGCGTTCGGCCGGATCGCGTGGTCGACCGTGGATCACGTCCGGGTGCGCCGTTGCCCGGGCGGCGACGCCATCGATCTGGTGCTCACACACCCCGATCCGGAGTACGCGCTCGCCACCGCGCCGTCCATTCCGATGACCTCGCTGTCGGTGCCGCTGCTTCGGGTCACCGAGGCGATGCGCAGGCACCGGCCGAGCCTCGAGATCACGGCCGACCAAGCGTTCAGGCGGCCGCGTATTCGGTGAGCCAGGACGGGAATTCGGTGAGATCGCTCAGCACGATGTCGGCGCCCGCCGCGCGCAGCTCGGCGGCGTCGCACGGTCCGGTCGTGACGCCGACCGCGAACGCGTCGGCCGCCTTGGCGCCGCGCATGTCACCGGCGTGATCGCCGACGTAGACGGTCGCCCCTTGCGCGCGCAGCGCCTCGGCCTTGCCGGTGGACCACAGCCCGCCCGCGAGGTGGTCGATCCGCCAGCCCAGCTCGTCGAGATGCAGCTGCGCGTGCGGCTGGTACTTGCCGGTCACCACCATCAGCCGTCCGCTGCGCGCGGCCACCGCGTCCAGGGCCGCATCCGCACCGGGCATAGCGGGGACCCGCGGCACCACGTCGGGATACAGCTCGCGGTAGCGGGCGATCAGGGCGGGAATGAGCTCGTCCGGCGCGCCGGCCTCGGCCAGCAGCAGATCGAGCGGCGGGCCGAGGCGCTGCACGAAGTCGGCGCCCCTCAGCGGCAGCTGGAACTCCGCGGCGACGGTGTCGATGGCGAAGGAGACTCCCGGTCGCGAGTCGATCAGCGTCATGTCGAGGTCGAAACCGACGGTCCAGGTCACCCGTCGACTCTAGAGGGACGCGACCGGACCGGGTCCGCCGGGAGCGCGGAGGCGCCCGGTCAGTTCGTGCAGCGGGTCCGATCCGCGGGCAGCTCGCCGTCGTAGAGGTAGGCGACGACGATGGCGTCCACGCAGGACGAACCGTTGTCGAAGGCGATGTGACCGTCGTGTTCGTTGATCACGAGCACGGCGTGGGCGAGGGCGGCGGCGACATGTTCGGCGTCCTCTAGCGGGGTGGCCGGGTCGCCGCTGTTGTTCAGCAGCAAGATCGGCGGCGCACCCGCCGCGTGCACGCCTTGCGACTCCTGCGTCGGCGGCACCGGCCAGAACAGGCACAGCGGGGTGCTGAAAACGCGGTTCGCGCCGAACAGCGGTGACTGCACCGCCGCCCATTCGGCCTCGCGCGTCAGTTCCCCGAGAATCACGTCCTCGGACTTCGACCGCCACGCGCGCGGGTCGTCGTTCAGGCATTCCACCGACCAGAACGCCGGATCCGACGAGCTGTAGCGCCCCTGGTCGCGGCCGACGTAGAGGTCGGCCAGCTCGGCGAGCCCGGTGCCGTCTCCGCGCAGCGCGTCGGCGAACGCGCGCTCGAATCGCGGCCAGTAACGCTCGTCGTAGGTCGCCTGGAAGATGCCGAGAAGCGCCAGATTGGAGCCGACTCGGCGGCCGTCGGAGGTGCGGATGGGTTCGGCGTCCACCCGATCGATCAGGCCGCGCAGCCGCTGCATGGCGGCGTCCGCGTCGTTGCCGACGGGGCAGTCCGCGCGTCGCGCGCAGGCGTCGAGCATGGTGCGCACCAAGCGATCTCGCGGCGCGAGCTCCCCCGGCGCCGGGGGGCCGGACGTGTCGAGCGCCTCCCACCGGTCGGTGGGCAGACTCGGGTCGTCCACGGAGTCGAGCACCATCCGCCCGACTCGATCCGGGAATCGCTCGGCATACAGCTGCCCGATCCGGGTGCCGTAGGAGAAGCCGAAGAAATTCAGCTTCGCCTCGCCGAGCGCCGAACGCATGATGTCCATGTCGCGCACCACGAACTCGGTGCCGACGAAACCGAGCAAGGTGCCGGTATTGCGCAGGCACGCGGTGGCGTAGCGGCGGTGCGCCTCGGCGACCGACCGGCGGCCCGCCTCGTCGACCGGGGTGAAATCGGTGGCCAGGTAGTCGTCCATCGCGCGGTCGCTCAGGCATCGCACGGGCGCGGTCCGGCCGACGCCGCGCGGGTCGAAACCGACCAGGTCGTAGCGGATGCGGAACTTGCGCAGCCCGGTGTCCTGCGGGTCGAGCGCGGAAAGCACGTTCTCGTAACCGGATTCGCCGGGACCGCCGGGATTGCTGGTGAGCACGCCGAGGCGCCGGGCGGGATTGACGGCGCGCAAACGCACCAGCGGCATGGCGATGGCGGCGGTTTCGGGGTGGTCGTAGTCGACGGGCACGCGAATCTCGCCGCATTCGGCGCCGGGCAGTCCCGCGCAGGACGACCAATCGATTCGCTGAGCCTCGTAATCGTGCAGTGTGGGCAGCGGGGCGGGGGAGGGCGTGGCCCGGCCGTCCACCCTCGGCCCGATGACGCATCCCGACACCAGCAATCCCATGGCCGCAACCACGGCCACCAGTACGCACCGACTCGCTCGCACTGTCGTCCCCCGATCCTCCGCGATGTTCTCCGGCGGATGTATCGCGCCGCGCCCACCGAGAATTCACGGAGGGCCCCCTCGAAGATAGCGAGAATGCGGCGATCCATATGGATCTCCGCGCATCGCGGCTCGGTCGTCCCGAGGAGGTCGCCTTTCGGTCAGTGCGAGAAGGGGTCGAAGCGGCGTCCGGTGAGCCGAGCGGGAAGGAGCCCGTCGGTGACAGTGCCGTCCAGGGCCTGGAAGGTGTCGTTCGCCGTGCCGGTGAACTCCGTTTCGCGAACGGTCAATTCGAATTGGACGACGCCCTTGCGTATCCGGCTCGGATCGTCGCGCGACCGCGCAGCGCGCGAACGACGGCGATCGGCGCGGATCTCCCCGCGTGGCGGCATCCGGCGGTACGGTTGGTTCCCGACGCAGGTTTCGCCTCGCGGAAGGGCCGGGAGATGGATTCGAATCTGCAGCAGCGGCTCGTGGCGTTGTTCCAGCGAACAGCGGCGACCGTACCCGCTTATCGCGCCTTCCTCGACCACCACGGCATCGACCCCGCTTCGGTCGTCGACGCCGCGGGATTCGCGCGAGTTCCGCTGATCACCAAGGAGAACTACCACCATCGCTATCCGCTGCCGCAGCGGTGCCGCGACGGCGATCTCGGCGCGTGCGACCTGATCGCGGTATCGTCCGGTTCGACGGGCGAGCCCGCCTTCTGGCCCCGATCCGCCGCCGACGAAGCCGCCGCGACCCGGCGCTTCGAACAGGTCCTCGTGCACGGCTTCGACGCCACCCACCGGCGCACCCTCGCCGTGGTGTGCTTCCCGCTCGGCACCTGGGTCGGCGGCCTCTACACGCTGTCCTGTCTGCGCGGGCTGGCCGCCGAACTGGCTATGACGATCGTCGCGCCGGGCAACAACAAGGCCGAGATCCTGCGCGTGATACCGGAACTCGGTCCGCACTTCGACCAGGTGGTGCTGTTCGGTTATCCGCCCTTCCTCAAGGACGTCATCGACACCGGCTTGCGCGAAGGCGTCGTCTGGTCGCGCTTCGCACCGAAACTGGTGTGCGCGGGCGAGGTCTTCAGCGAACAGTGGCGCGATCTCATGGGCAAGCGCGCCGGCCTGGATCCGGTCCGCGACGTCGCCGCGGTCTACGGCACCGCGGACGGCGGCGTGCTCGGCAACGAGACCCCGCTCAGCGTGCGCATCCGGCGGTTCCTCGCCGAGCATCCCGGTCCGGCGCGGGAACTGTTCGGCGGCCAGCGGCTGCCGACCCTCATGCAGTACAACCCCGCGGACCGGTACTTCGAAACCGTCGACGGCACACTGGTGTTCACCGCGGACTCCGGTGTGCCGCTGATTCGTTATCACATCGCCGACGACGGCGGCGTCATCCCGCACGAGCGCCTGGTGGAGTTCTGCAAGGCGCACGGCTTCGAACCCGACGAGGAGACCGGCCCCGACCTGCCGTTCGTCTTCGTCTTCGGCCGCGCGATCCACGCCGTCTCGGTGTTCGGCGCCAACGTCTTTCCCGAGACGGTGTCGCTCGGGCTGGAGCGGGCGGAGATCAGCGACTGGGTCACCGGGAAGTTCGTGCTGGAGGCGTGGGAGGACGCCGACCGCGACCGGCTGCTGCGCATCACGGTCGAGCTCGGGCCCGGCGAGCCGAACACCGCCGAGCGCACCCGGCTCGTCGCCACCGCGATCCGGGACGAATTACTCACGCACAACAGCGAATACGCGAACTATGTGCCCGCCGAGCGTCATCTGCCACACGTCGAACTGCGCCCGGCGGGCGACCCGGACTACTTCCCGGTGGGAGTCAAGCACCGCTATACGCGGTGACCTCGCCGCATCCCGGATTCACCCGCCGGCTCCGGCCACGTACTCTCCATCGCCGACGCGGCCCCCTATGCGGTCGCGACGTCCGAGTTTTCCGTTCGGTCGTGAACCGGCCGCAGTTCGGGACGCTTGGCGGTGCGGCCGTCGCCGGACGATCGTCCGGTCAGCCTTCGGCCCAGCCAGGGCCCGAGAAAACTTGCCGCCCAGCGCAATTCGTTCGCCGCGGTGGACAGGGCGCCGCAGGTGGGCAGTGGCGGGTGCAGGGATTCGGTCCAGCGGTCGTCGGCGCCGGGCAGCCGCAGCGCGTAGGCGAGGGCGTCGGCGATGCGCTGATGTCCGAGCGGCCCCGCGTGCAGCCGATCCGTGCTCCAGAGGCGGGGATCGGTGACGACCGGGTAGGGCGTCGTGTCGGCCACGACGACGCCATGCCGTTCGGCGGAGGCGCGGATGCGTTGGTTCATCGCGGTGACCCGGCCGCTGAGCGGACGCGCGAGCGGGGTGATGCGGGCGACGTCGGGGAAGGTCAGCGTCGCCACGACCACGCCGCGGGCGGTGAGGGCGGCGAACATGGCATCGAGGTGGCCGACGACCTCGTCGGCGTCGAATCCGGGGCGCAGCAGGTCGTTGAACCCGGCGACCACGGTCGCCAGATCGGGGCGCAGCGCCAGCGCGGCGTCGAGCTGTTCGGCGTGTACCTGGTGAGCGAGTTTGCCGCGGACGGCGAGATTGGCGTAGTGCAGGTCCGGTTCGATCGTGGCGAGCCGTTCGGCGAGACGGTCGGCCAGGCCGCGCAATCCGGTCCGGTCGTCGCCGTCGCCGACGCCTTCGGTCTGGCTGTCGCCGAGCGCGACGTATCGCGAGTAGCTGGTCATGCGGCACGCGCCGTCGAGTGCGGGAGATCGGCAAACATGAAAACAAAATATGCGCCTATTAAATTACTTGTCCATAGAGCGTGGTGATCATCACGACTTGCTGTCGGTGATCGATCGCCGGATCGCCGCGCATGTGTAGCGCTTCGCCTGCGCCGAGCCTCGTCGCCGCGATAACCAGCTCTCGCGAGCACTCGAGCGTCACCACACCGGAAACCCTTGCGGTGATCTGGGTTTCAGTGTTTCGTCTCCAGCTGTCGCCTATCCCGGACTCGGAGCCGCCGTCGACGATATGGTGGGCGGATCGGCCCGTTGCCGTCGAGTGCTCGCGTATCTTGCTCTGGCGCAAAGTTGTTCGTGTCGCCATGGCCGATGAGCGCGGAGCCGCATCAACTGGCCGCTTTTCGTCCATGAGATCGGCAGACTGCTCGTGTCACTAGGCTGTCCGGCGTGAGCGTGTACAACGAGCGGCTGCAGCGCCTTGGCCGGCGGGCGGCGCAACTCATCGACGATGCCGAAAATCTCGACGAAGCGACACGGGATCTGGTTTACCTCGCCGTCCTGGCCGCGGACTTCGATTACCAGGTGAAGAACGGTGGCTTCGGGCAGCTGATCTACAACCTGGGACGTGAGCGGTTGGAGCAGTGCGACGGCATGCTGCGCGCGGTGGGTGCGCCGGTCGCGTCGTCCTTTTACGTGCGCGCGGCGATGCGTTGTGCCGAAGACCTGGCCGACTTCGAGCAATTCATGGCCGACTTCACCACGCCGACCGAGGTGGGCCGGGACCTGACAGCGCTCAGCGTCGAGTATCTGCGTGGCGACACCAGCTTCGATGACGAGATCGCCGAGTTTCTCGACGTCGTGGATGCCCGACTCTGACCGGGCAGTTCGGTCGAGTGGTGTCCGGGCAGCAGCTCCGGCGCGATCGTCGCACTGGAGCTGCTGACACCGCGGCGACCTCGTCCGCACGCCGACCGCGCGCGAGTCGCCTTGTCACACAGCCGGACCGAGTCAGTCGAGGCAGAACTCGTTGCCCTCGGGATCGGCCATCACGATGAAGCCCGCGCTGAGCGGCGGCTCGGGCTCGTGGCGACGTGCACGTTTCGCTCCCAGCGCGACAAGCCGGTCGCACTCGGCCTCCAGCGCCGCCATGCGTTCCTCGCCCTGGAGCCCCGGAGCGGCGCGGACGTCGAGGTGGACGCGGTTCTTGGCGACTTTGCCCTCCGGCACCTGCTGGAAGAACAGTCGCGGGCCGTGCCCGTCCGGGTCCTCGATGGCCGATTTCGTGTTGCGCTGCTCCGGCGGTACGCCGATACGAGCGAGGAACTCGTCCCACGCGGCCAGCGGGTCGGCGTCGGCGGGCAGGTCGACTCCGGGCGGGCCGGGGTGGACATAGCCGAGCGCGTCGCGCCAGAAGGTGGACAGCGCCTTCGGATCGTTGGCGTCGAAGGTGATCTGGATGTGGCGGCTCATCGAGTTGCTCCGTTCCCGGCGGGTTGCGTGTGCAGGTAGAGGTCGCGCAGCAGGCAGACCTCGGACAAGTGGTGGATCAGTTCGCGATGGATGTGTAGTACCAGGTCGGCCATGGATGCCTCGGGATAGGGCTCCTTCGGGCCGGCCTTGCGTCGCAGTCCGGCGTCCCCGAGGTCGCGTACTCCGGCGAGCCATATGCCGAGCTGGGTTTCGAGCTGGTCGAGTGCGGCAGCGGCGTCGCCCGCGTATGACCAGGTTTCGTAGGAGGCGGGCGGTGCGCCGAAGTGCGCCGCGTTGCGCACGGCGAGCACGCCGACGATGACGTGGCCGAGTCGCCACGCGATCGTGGTGAACGCCGCGGGGCCCGAGCCAGGAACCGCATAGTCGATCGTGAAGTCTCCCGCGCCTGCTTGGATCGGCGCGGTCGAGCTGCCGCGCGGCCGCACGCTCCACGCGTCCGGTATCGGCGACCAGAAGTACTCGTCGTCGGTGAGACCGTCGAGCCGGGGTCGCAATTGATTGTCCCAGTGGACCTCCCACTGCTCGCGCAGCGTCCGGTTCCAGTCGAGTCGTTCTATGTCAGCTTCCATGCGGCTACCCTGACACCAATAGCGGACAGTATCGGTCCGCTAGCTACGGCAGGCTCGGCGAGGTGGACATGACAGGCGACGAGCGGGGGACGACCGAGCGAGTGCTCACCTTGCTCGGGTTGTTGCAGCAACGCCAGGTGTGGACCGGCCCCGAGCTCGCCGACCGGCTCGGCGTCACGCCACGCACGGTACGGCGCGATGTCGAACGACTGCGCACCCTCGGCTATCCGGTGCACGCCTGCCAGGGCGTCGGCGGCGGCTACCGGCTCGGACCGGGACAAGACCTGCCGCCGCTGCTGCTCGACGACGAGGAAGCGATCGCCACCGCGGTCGCGCTGCTCGTGGGTGCGGGTGGCGCGATCACCGGCGCAGGGGATGCCGCGCTGCGGGCGCTGACCAAACTCGACCGGGTGCTACCCGCCCGGCTGCGGAACGAGGTGCGCGCGCTGATCGAATCGGTCGAATCCTTCGGCGGCGGCCGCACACCCGTCGAGCCCGAGGCGCTCATGACGCTGGCCAGAGCGTGCCGCGACGAGGTCGAGGCGGGATTCGACTACCCGTCCGCGAAAGGGCCGCGACGGCGGCGGGTCGAGCCCTATCGTCTCGTCGCCTCCGACCGGCGCTGGTATCTGCTCGCCTACGACCTCGATCGCGACGACTGGCGCAGCTTCCGCGTCGACCGGATGACCGATGTGGTCGCACGGACCTGGCGGTTCCGCGCGCGCCCCGCGCCGGACGCGGCGACGTACGTGCAGGAGGGCGTGGCGAGCCGGGTCTATCCGCACCAGGCACGCTTTCTCGTGCACGCGCCGGCCGACACGGTGCGCGCGCAGATTCCGGCGTCGGCGGCCGTGGTGCGCGGGCGCGGCAGCGAGCGTTGCGAGGTGCTCAGCGGCGCCGCCGACTTGGACGCCGTACTGATGCGCGTGCTCCTACTGGGGCACGCCTTCGAGGTACTGGACCCTCCGGAGCTGGCGACGCGCTGTCACGCCTTGGCGGAGCGGCTGCAGACGGCCGGTGGGCCGATTCCACCGATGCCGGAGGGGGAGAACCCGTAAGCCCCGAGCGGTGTGATCTGCACCGCCGCATCGGCTTTCGGCGACACATCGAAAAGGCGCGCGTGGGCATCCGAGGGACCACCGGGCGAGCCGTCTCCGAATTCCGTTGGAAAACGGTCTGATTCACGTGGAACTCCGGTTGCACTCCATGCCACGACCGGGAAGAGCGGCCACGCGACAGCGAATCCGCATCGAGTGCAGAACGACACAGCGTGCGCTTCCCCGTCTGCGCGCAGCGAAGATCGCTGGCAATGTGGACGTCATGACCCTCGGTTCCGGCACCAAGATCCTCTCCATCGGCCTGCATCCCAGCCAGCTCGACTACAGCAAGCACCCGGGCCTGGACGAGGCCGCGCTCACCGCCCGCGTCGAGGCCGCGACGGCGGTGCTGCTGGATTCGGGCTTCGACGTCGTGTCGTGCATGCTTCCCGCCGATCCCGACGCGGCCGAGGACCTCGTCAAGAGCAGGCTCGGGGAGGCGACCTACGGGCTGGCGATGATCGGCGGCGGCATCAGAATGCTCCCGGAGCAGACCTTGCTGTTCGAACGGATCGTGAACGTGCTGACCGCGGCGGCGCCCGGCATCAGGCTCTGCTTCAACACGTCCCCGGAAACAACAGTGGACGCGTTCTTGCGCTGGGTGCAGCCCGCCGGGCGCGGCTAACTCACGGGAACGCGGGCCTCGGATGCGCCGAACGTCGAGTGCCTGCGTCCGTACCCGAAATACACCGCGATGCCGACCGCGATCCAGACCGCGAACCGCACCCAGGTCAGCGCGTCGAGGGTGACCGCCATCAGCGCGCATCCGATCAGCGCGAGGATCGGCACCAGCGGCACGAGCGGGGTGCGGAACGGACGCTCCCGGTTCGGCTCCAGTTTGCGCAGCACCAGCACACCGACGCACACCACCGCGAAGGCCGACAGCGCGCCGATGTTCACCAGTTCGACCACGATGTCGATGGGCAGCAGTCCGGCGATGGCCGCACAGCACACCCCGAGGACCAGCGTCAGCCGCACCGGTGTCGAGCGCTTGCCGGTGGCGGCCAGCTTGCGGGGGAGCAGACCGTCGCGGCACATCGCGAAACTGAGCCGCACCTGGGCGTAGACGATGAGCAGCAGTCCCTTGCTGAGCGCGATGACCGAGGCGACGATGATGACGTTGCCGATCCAGCCGATGTTCAGCGCTCCGAAGGCGGTGGCGATCGGGGCGCCGTTGTTCAGGGTCGGGAACGGGACGACGCCGGTGAGCACGGCGCTGACGAGCGCGTAGAGCAGAGTGGCGATCAGCACGGTGCCGATGATGGCGAACGGCACGTCGCGCTTGGGGTTGCGCGCCTCCTCGGCGGAGGCGGCGACCACGTCGAAACCGAGGAAGGCGAAGAACGCGATGGCCGCGCCGCCGATGACACCGCTCCAGCCGAACGGCGCGAACGGGACCCAGTTGCCCGGGTCGATGTGCGGGGCGCCGACGGCGATCACCAGCACCAGCACGCCGATGGTCACCGCGACGAGCGCCTTGGTGATGCGCGCGGTGAGCGTCACCTCGCCGACCAGCACGGCCACGACCGCGGCGATGATCAGCACCGCGGGCAGGTTTACCACCCCGCCCTCGCCGGGCCCCGCGGTGATGGCGTGCGGCAGCGCGATGCCGAACATCGAGTCCAGCGCCGACACCGTGGTCCCGGACCAGCCGATCGCAACGGCCGCGCCCGCGATGACGAATTCGAGCAGCAGATTCCAGCCGACCAGGAACGCGGGACCCTCACCGAGGGTGGCGTAGGTGTAGGTGTACGCGCTGCCCGAGACCGGGACCATCGCGGCGAGCTCGCTGTAACACAGCGCGACCAGCACGCAGACCAGACCGGCCAGTCCGAACGACAGCACGATGGCCGGTCCGGCCTTCTCCGCGGCCGCGACGCCGGTGATGACGAAGATGCCCGCGCCGACGATGGTGCCGACACCCATGGCGGTCAGGTCGATCCTTCCGAGCCTGCGCTCGAGTGACGCGCCCGCGGCGGGCAGGTTCGAATCGTCGGGCGTGCGGCGGCGCCACCGTTGTTCAGCTGCGCGGGTCATCGACTTCCTCTCGGGGCGCGGTGCACCCCCGTACGAAAAATGGATCCTCGGCTCGGCCTTTGTGGGCCGGAGCCGGGAATCCATTCTCGTGGGTGCCGCGATGGAGTCGATAACCGGGGGTTTGCAGGCGCTGCGTATGGGCAGCGAACGCACCCCGGCCGCGCGCTCAGCTCGACGACGAGGCCGCGAACGGTGTGCCGCCGCGGACCGCCCCGGTGCGGTGCGGATGCCGCCACAGACCCATGCGCTCCAGGATCGGCAGCACCCCCTCGCCGAACCAGTACGCCTCCTCGAGATGCGGGTAGCCGGACAGGATGAAGTGGGTGATGCCAAGGCGTGAGTACTCGATCAGCCGTTCTGCGACCTCCTCGTGCGAGCCGACGAGCGCGGTGCCCGCGCCGCCGCGCACCAGTCCGACGCCGGCCCACAGGTTCGGCGCGATCTCCAGTCGCTCGGCGCGGCCGCCGTGTAGCTCGACCATCCGGCGCTGCCCTTCGGATTCGCTGCGCGCGAGATTCGCCTGCACCCGCGCCACGTCGGCGGGATCGATGCCTTGAAGCAGCCGATCTGCCTCGGCCCACGCCTGTGCGGAGGTGTCGCGGCTGATGACGTGGATGCGCAGGCCGTAGTCGATGACGCGGCCGTGGTCGACGGCGAGGCGGCGGATCCACTCCAGCTTCCTGCTCACCGCGAGCAGCGGCTCTCCCCAGGTGAGGTAGGTGTCGGCATAGCGGGCGGCCACCGGACCGGCCGGCGCCGACGAACCGCCGAAGAACACCGGCGGGATCGGATCGGGCCGGTTGCTCAGCAGCGCCTCGCGGACCCGGATGTGCTCGCCCTCGAATGTCACCGGCTCGGTCGAACGCCACAGCTCACGCACGACGTGCAGGAACTCGCCGGTGCGGGCATAGCGCTGGTCCTTGTCGAGGAAATCGCCGTAGGCCTGCTGCTCGTGCGGTTCGCCCCCGGTCACCACGTTGAGCAGCAGGCGGCCGCGCGAATGGCGCTGGAAGGTCCCCGCCATCTGCGCGGCCAAAGTCGGGCTGATCAGGCCGGGACGGAAGGCGACCAGGAATTTCAGCGTCTCGGTGGTCTCCACCAGCATCGCGGTGGTGAGCCAGGCGTCCTCGCACCAGGCGCCGGTCGGGGTGAGCACGGCCTCGAAGCCGTTGTCCTCGGCCGCGGCGCCGATCTGATTCAGGTAGCGCAGCGAGGCGGGGCGATCGCCGGACATGAAAGTGCCGTGGCCGCCCGCGACCAGACCGCGCGAATCGCCGTAGGTCGGCAGGAACCAGTGAAACGACAAACTCATGCGCGCGTCACTTCCTTCGGGCGTGGGAGTCGTGGGAATGCCGCAGTGGTTCATGGTGCCGACCGCACGTCCCGGGGTCACGGTTTGCGACCACCATGGTTCTTATCGCCGATCAGCGGATTCGCGTTATAGACGTTACTTCCAATAACATGTACTCTTGACGAACACGCTCGGGCGACGTCGCCCGGGTGCGAGACCAGACGAAACGAGTACCTCAATGACGCGGCATGTCGACGTACTGATCATCGGCGCCGGCCTGTCCGGAATCGGGATGGCCTGCCACCTCACCCGCGAGCAGACCGGACGCAGCTACGCGATCCTGGAACGGCGCAGCGCCATCGGCGGAACCTGGGACCTGTTCAAGTACCCGGGCATTCGCTCCGACTCGGACATGTACACCTTCGGCTACGGCTTCCGTCCGTGGCACGGCACCAAAGTGCTCGCCGACGGCCCGCACATCCGCCAGTACATCGAGGACACCGCCGCGGAGTACGGCGTCACCGAGCACATCCGGTTCGGCCGCAAGGTGACCGTCGCGCGCTGGTCCAGCGAGACCGAGCTGTGGACCGTCACCGCGATCGACGAGCAGACCGGCGCCACCGAGGAGTGGACCAGCAACTTCCTGGTCGGCTGCACCGGCTACTACGACTACGACAACGGCTACCGCCCCGACTTCCCCGGCGAGCAGAACTTCCGCGGGCAGATCGTGCACCCGCAGCACTGGCCCGAGGATCTGGACTACCGCGGCAAGCGCGTGGTGGTGATCGGCAGCGGCGCCACCGCGATCACCCTGATCCCCGCCATGAGCGCGGACGCCGCGCACGTGACCATGCTGCAGCGCTCGCCCACCTACATCACCGCGTTGCCCGCCGACGACCCGGTCGCGGTCGGCATGAAGGCGGCCAAGGTGCCCGCGAAACTGGCCTACCGGATCGGCCGGGCGCGCAATATCGCCTTGCAGCGCGCCAGTTTCCAGCTCTCCCGCACCAACCCGGCCGCGGCCAAGAAGCTGCTGCTCGCCGCGGTCCGGTTGCAGGTCGGCGCCGACCTGGACATGCGCCATTTCACGCCCACCTACAACCCGTGGGACCAGCGGCTGTGCGTGGTGCCCAACGGCGACCTGTTCAAGGTGCTGCGCAGCGGCAAGGCCTCGATCGCCACCGATCGCATCGAGACCTTCACCGAGACCGGCATCCGGCTGGCCTCCGGCGAGGAACTCGAGGCCGACATCGTGATCAGCGCGACGGGCCTGTCGGTACAGATGCTCGGCGGCGCGTCGCTCGAGATCGACGGCGAGCCGGTGGTGACCCGCGAGCGCGTGGTGTACAAGGGCGCACTGCTCGACGGAGTGCCCAACGCCATGATGGTGCTCGGCTACACCAACGCGTCGTGGACGCTGAAGGCCGATCTGGCCGCCGAGTACTTCTGCCGCCTGCTCAACCACCTGAAGTCCAACGGCCTCACCAAGTTCGTCGCGGTGGCCGAGGAGGGCGACCGCGGCGCCGATTCGGTGATGGGCGGCGCGCTCACCTCGGGCTACATCAAGCGCGGCGACGCGGTGATGCCCCGCCAGGGCACCAACGGCCCGTGGCAGGTGATCAACAACTACTTCCGCGACCGCGCGCTGCTGCGCAAGGCGCCGCTCGCGGACGGCGTCCTGCGCTTCAGCGGAGCCGCCGACCGGCCGACCTCGCTGCTGGAAACCCGCAGCGCCTGAGCCACGGCCGTGCTTCGGCCCGCCGGTGACTCGGCGGGCCGAAGTCGTGTCACGGCATGCCGAGCAACGTCTCGGCGATGGTGTAGACGTTGCGTAAGTACTCGTCCCACGCCGCCGGGTCCGCGTCGCGGCGTTCCAGTGCGCCGCGGGCCAGCGCGTAGCCGACGGTCTCCGCGATCACGCGCGGCTCGGCGACCGGTGAGAGGGCCGCAGCCCGCCGTTGGCGCTCGATCCACCGGGTGAAGCGGCGGGTCGGACGCTCGGCGATCTCGGCCGCGAGCTCGGCCAGCGCCGGATCGATGGCGCCGCGCTCCTCGATCATCCGCAGCAACGGACCCGCGTCGCGGGCCGCGATCGCGAAGGCATCGATGGTGGCGCGCAATGTCTTTCGTGGATCGCCGCCGGTGAGGCCCGGCTCCTGCGCGGCGATGAAGTCGTCGCGCACCCGCGCGGCGAGCGCGTGGAAGATCTCCTCTTTCGAGGCGAAGTACACATACAGCGTGGCGCGCGCGACGCCGGCCTCCGCGGTGATGGCCGCGACGGTGGTCCCGGCGTAGCCACGCGCGGTGAAGACCCGGACGGCGGCGTCGAGCAGGTCACGGTGGCGGTCGGTGTGCGAGCGTTCGCGCGCGACGCGAACCGACCAGGCGGAGGAGGTCACCACAACATCGTCATTGACGTTGACGTCAATGTCAACGAGACTGGGCGGCATGCATGTGGTCGTGGCCAACAGAGGAGAAATCGCGGTCCGTGTCCTGCGGACCGCCCGCGAGCGCGGATATCGCACGCTCGCGGTGTACACCGCCGACGAACGCGAGGCCATGCACGTCCGCCTCGCCGACGACGCGGTGGAGCTGAACGGACACGGCGCGGCCGCCTACCTGGACGTGCCGGGCATCGTGGCAGCGGCGCGGAAGGCGGAATCCGGCGCGCTGGTCCATCCCGGCTACGGATTCCTCAGCGAGAGCGCGGATTTGGCGGCCGCGTGCGCCGCGGCTGACGTGGTGTTCGTCGGCCCGTCACCGGAGGCGTTGCGTACCTTCGGCGACAAGACCGCCGCCCGCGCCGCGGCCGAGCGCGCGGGCGTGCGCGTCCTGCCCGCCACGCGGGCCGGCTCCGGCGTGGCCGAGATCGCCGAGTTGCTCGCCCGCTATCCGGAAGGCGTCATGGTGAAGGCCGCGGCCGGTGGCGGCGGCCGCGGCATGCGCGTGGTGCGCGACCCGGCCGAGCTGCCCGCCGCTTACGAGTACTGCCGCGCCGAGGCGCGCGCGGGATTCGGCGACGACACCCTCTACGCGGAGGCGTTGGTACCCGCGGCCAGGCACATCGAGGTGCAGGTCGTCGCGGACGGCGCCGTGGCGATGGCGCTCGGCGACCGCGATTGCAGTGTGCAGCGCCGCCACCAGAAGCTGATCGAGATCGCGCCCGCGCCCTGGCTCGACGACGCCGTGCGCGAGCAACTGCACGCCGACGCCGTCGCGCTCGCCGAATCGGTGCGCTGTCGCGGGGTGATCACCGTCGAATTCCTGGTCAGCGGCACGCACTACTGGTTCCTCGAGGTGAATCCGCGACTCCAGGTGGAGCACACCGTGACCGAGGAGGTCACCGGAGCCGACCTCGTCGGGCTCCAGTTCGATCTGGCGCGCGGCGCCTCGCTCGCCGGACTCGACCTGCCCGATCCCGCGCCGCGCGGTTACGCGATCCAGGCCAGGGTGAACGCCGAGATCATCACCGCCGCGGGCGAAGTGCTGCCCGCCTCCGGCACGGTCACGCGGTTCGCCGCGCCGACCGGCGTCGGCGTGCGGGTCGACACCGGCCTGTACGCGGGACTGCGGCACGGCGTGCATTTCGATTCGCTGCTGGCGAAGGTGATCGCGCGTGCCGGGTCGTATCCAGCCGCGCTGCGGCGCTGCGCGGACGCGCTGGCCGAGACGGTTGTCGCCGGGGTGGACACCAACGCGACCGTGCTACGCGCGGCGCTCGACGAGCTCGCGGACAGCGACGCGGTCACCACCTCGTGGTTCGAGCAGCGCGCCGCCGAATTCGCGGCGCGCGCAGCGGATCTCGCCGCCGCCCTGCCCTCGGTCGACAGCTCCGCCGATGCCGCGGCCGCGCGCGAGCCCGACCCGCTGCTCGACGGCGAGACCGCGCTGTGCACGCCGATGGGCGGCACGGTGGTGAGCCTGGTCGAAGCGGGCTCCGTGGTCGCCCCCGGCGGCGAAGTCGCCGTGCTGGAAGCCATGAAGATGCAGCACGTGCTGCGCGCCGAACAGCCGCTGCGCGTGCTGCGGCATCTCGTCGCGCCCGGCGACACGGTCGACCCGCACACCGCGCTGCTGGTCTGGGCCGCGACCGAGCACGACGGCGAATCCGCCGACGTCGCCGCCGTGGACCTGGACGCGATCCGCGCCGATCTCGCCGAGGTTCACGAGCGACATAGCATCGGCCTGGACGCGGCCAGGCCCGAGGCCGTCGCCAAACGCCACCGGCTCGGCCGCCGCACGGCCCGCGAGAACATCGCCGATCTGGTGGACGCGGACAGCTTCGTAGAATACGGAGCGCTCGCGGTCGCCGCGCAGCGGTCGCGCCGCAGCCCCGAGGATCTCATCGCCAACACGCCGGCGGACGGCCTGATCACCGGCCTGGCGACGATCAACGCCGACCGCTTCGGGGTGGACGCGGCCCGTGCGGCGGTTCTCTCCTACGACTACACGGTGCTCGCGGGCACCCAGGGCATGCGCAATCACGTCAAGACCGACCGCATGCTGGAACTTGCGCGCGAACAGCGACTTCCGGTGCTGTTCTTCACCGAAGGCGGCGGCGGTCGTCCCGGCGACACCGACTACGCGGGTATCTCGGGCCTCGACGTCACCACCTTCCGCGCCATGGGCGCGCTGTCCGGCCGGGTGCCGCTGATCGGTATCGTCTCCGGCCGCTGCTTCGCGGGCAACGCCGCCCTGCTCGGCATGTGCGATGTCGTGATCGCCACCCCCGACGCGAACATCGGCATGGGCGGGCCCGCCATGATCGAAGGCGGCGGCCTCGGCGTCTACGCGCCGGAGGACATCGGGCCGATCGAGGTGCAGCGCCGCAACGGCGTGGTGCATCTGGTCGCGGCCGACGAAGCCGAAGCGGTCGACCTCGCGCGACGCTGTCTAAGTTATTTCCAAGGCGACGAGACCGAATGGACGGCCCCTGATGCCAGGCTGGCGCGCCACGTGGTGCCCGAGAATCGCTTGCGCGCCTTCGACATTCGCGCCGCGATCGCCGCGATCGCCGACGTCGGTTCGGTGCTGGAACTGCGCAGGGACTGGGGCGCCGGCATCGTCACCGCCTTGGTGCGCGTCGAGGGGCGGCCGTTCGGCCTGATCGCCAACGACTGCCACCACCTCGGCGGCGCCATCGACGCGCCCGCCGCCGACAAGCTGTCCATGTTCCTCCGGCTCTGCGACGCGCACGGGCTGCCGATCGTATCGCTCTGTGACACGCCGGGTTTCATGGTCGGTCCGGAGGCGGAGACGCACGCGACGGTGACCAAGTTCAGTCGCCTGTTCATCGACGCGGCCGCGCTTTCGGTGCCGTGGGGCACGGTGATCCTGCGCAAGGGCTACGGCCTGGGCGCGCAGGCCATGGCCGCGGGCTCGTTCCGTGCGCCGCGATTCGTGATCGCTTGGCCGACCGGCGAGATCGGCGGTATGGGCCTGGAGGGGGCGGTGCGCCTCGGCTTCGCCAAGGAACTGGCCGCCATCGAGGACCCCGGCGATCGGCAGACGGCCTTCGACAACCTCGTGCAGCTGGCCTACGCCAACGGCAAGGCGCTCACCGCGGCGACCGTGCTGGAGCTCGACGACGTCATCGACCCCGCCGACACCCGCCGTTGGCTGCGAATACTGCGCTGACCGGGTCGGACGCCGGTTGTCGGTGGCTACTGGTAGACAGAACCGACCGTTGTCGACCGAGTTGGGGAGGTGAGGCGTGGCACGTGAGCTGGCGGATCTGCCGTTCGCGCGGTACCTGACGCCGTTGCGGGAAGAGCCGGAGCGCGAGGGCGATTACGACTGCGTCCACGTCGGCGATCGGCAGCTCGAACACCTCGGGGCCGAGCACGTGCGCTTCGCCGAATCCGCGTTCGGCTCGCTCACGGTCACCCGGGGCAGCTTTCGCTACGGCCGGTTCACCGACGTCTGGTTGCGCGCCGTCGCCTGGATCGGCACCGATCTTTCCGACACCTCGTGGCAGGATGCCGAATTCGTCGAAGGCGCTTTCTCCGGCGTGGACGCGGGCGGCGCGGTGCTGCGCCGCGTCCGGTTCGAAGGGTGCAAATTCGACTCGGTCAACTTCCGCCGCGCGAAACTGCGCGAGGTCTCGTTCGTCGACTGTGTCCTGCGGCACACCGATTTCGGCGACGCGGACCTCACCACGGTGAGCTTCCCCGGCTCCACGCTGACGGACCTCTCGCTGACCAAGACCACGATGCGCGAGGTCGACCTGCGCGGCGCCACCCGCATCGGCATCGCCGACGGAATCGAGGGCCTGCGCGGCACCACCATCACCCCGCTACAACTGATGGACCTGGCCCCGAGCTTCGCCGGCGCCCTCGGCATCACCGTGGCCGAGGAGTCGTGGCCGTAATTGCCGAAGGTCGGCATGTCGCGCTACTTCGCCGGTGAGGCGGCGTTGTCCGAGGAACGAGTAGGCACTACTCAGCGTTCCGACAGCAACCGCAGAGAAATCAACACCAATGTCGTGGTCTCGCGCAGCGACGCTGTTCGGGCAACCCTCGGCGCGCTCGATCAGTGGGCGCTCACTGCCGACAGCGATCTCCGCGCAGCAGCGACGCAATCGGGTAGCTGATTACTCGTGTTCCGGAGCACCAGCAGGGGAACTGTGGGAGACGCGTCGCTCTGCGGAGGTCCGATGCCCGTCAGCGCGGTACGCGGTAGCCAACACAACTATCTGACATCCGCGGCGGAGCAGCGCTGCCTTCGGCATCCGCCCGAGCGACGCGAATTTCATCGACAAATATTCGAAAGGAGGACGCGCAATGTCACACATTCGAGGAATGCTCGTGGAATTGAGTACCCACGCCAACAGGAACTCGGGTACCGATGACCATCTATACATCGGTGTCTACGGAACCGACGGCGGTCGGGAATTCCCGCTGGATGCGCCAGGCGATGATTTCGAGACCGGGACGCGCGTCACGTACGTCCTCGGGGACGTGCCGGAAACGTTGCCGGAATGGCGTCGTCCGAACTTTTCGGAGCCGGGCGGCGCTTGCGACCCGGCGGCGCTGCACATAGATCTGGACAGCGTGGAGCAGGTCTACATTCGCAAACAGGCGAAAGGCTTCGGCGACAGCGACGACGACGCGTATCAGCTCGACACCGTTCGGGTGGTTCTGCGAGCAGGAGACGACGGTCGCGCCTTCATCCTGCCGACACCGGGATCCAAGGGATTGTGGTTCGGCAACGAGTACGGCCACCAAGCATGGCTGCGAGTGCTCGGGGTTAACCCGCCGTCGTGACGGGAGTCGTTGATCTACCGGACGGTGATCTGTAACTGAAGCGCACCGTCCGGGGTCGTGGCGTGCAGGGCCTGGGAGATCAGGCTGCCGAGGTCGACCTTGCCGATCACTCCCGTCGTCAAGGCCAGCAGCGGCTGGATCGCCGGAAAGAGTTCGCGCAGTTCCGGTCCGAGTAGGTCGAGTTTCTGGGTGAGCGCGTCGAGGAAGGGGAGCAGTCCGATCACGTCCGCGGTGTCGGTGAGGTAGTCGGCCGGGGTGTCGCCGATCCGCACGACGCGCGCGATCGCCGCGGCCACCTCGCTGACCCGCGGTCCGAACTCGGCCCACGGTGTGGCGGCGGCGGCCAATTCGCCTCCCGCCCATGTCATGTCGGTGACGTGGGCCTGCATGTCGACCAGCAGCCTGCGGATCAAGTCGGTGCGGCTCAGCAGCGTGGCCGCCAGCAGATCGCCCGCCCTGGACAGTTGCGGGATCACCGCCTCGGTGCCAGCGAGGCCGGTGCTGAAGTTGTCGATGATGGCGGCCACCGTCGCCGGATCGACCTGCTCGAGCAGTTGGGTCGCGGTGCGGGCGACCTCGGGGATCGACACCGGCCGCTGTACCGAGGCGGCCGTGAGCCGGTCGCCGTCGCGCAGGTACGGCCCGTCCGCGGCCGTCGGCCGGAACTCCAGATACGGTTCGCCCAGCGCGGAGAGCGTCTCGATGCGGACCGAACTGTTCGCGGGCACCCGGTATCCGGCGTCGTAACGGAAGGCCACCTCGATGCTTTCGCGGGTGTGTGTCACCGCGGTGACCTGCCCGATCTGGATTCCGGAGAGCAGCACCTTGGATCGCGGCAGCAGGCCGCCGGAATCCGGGACCGTCATCGTGGCCTCGGTGTACTCGGTGAACCAGCCGACCCGCACCACGCCGAAGCTCAGGTATCCCACGCCGATCAGCAGAATCGCCGCGATGGCGCCCAGCGAAGCGAGCGGTCCGAGCCGCCGCAGTATCTCGTCGCCTGCGCTCGGGGCCCGGGGAACGTAGCCGGAGTAGGCGGGTTCGGTGGCGACGTTCATCGCACGACTCCGATCATCCTGAGGGTGGCGATGATCCGCTGCACCTGCTCGTCGGCGGCGACCGGCGTAGGCGCCCCTTCCGCGGTTCCTGTTCCCGCCACGAACACCGTGCCGACGTTCAGTTTCGGCCCGCGCTCCACGAACGGAATGATCTTGTCGCGGAGCAGCGACACCACCCGGTTCAGATTCGACGGCGCGCTCAGATCCAGCGGCCGGTCCGCGAAAAGCAACGGCACCAATGCTTTCGCGGCCTCGTCGCCCGCCTCGAGTAGCGGAGCGAGCCAGGCGATCGCGTGCCCGACGATGCCGAGCCCGCCTACCACGCCGAGGGTGAGCACCAGTGATGTCGCGTCGGCGGGGATCTCCACCGCGCCGCGCTCGCTGAGCAACGCGTCGAGCTCGCGCGGATTGCGTAGCGCCACATCGAGATCGCGCTGGATCGTGTCGAGGAACCGGTCCACCACAGCCATGTCCGCGGCCACGTCGGACACGTCGCGGCCAAGAACGTCGAAGATCCGCGCGGTCTCGGCGGGCTGTTGCGGCAGCGTCGCGTTGACGCGGTCGACGATGGCCTGCATCTGCTGCAACGCTCCGCCGCCGACGAAGGTCGACATGCCCGCGAGCAGATCCTCGACCTGGAGCGCGGGGCGGGTCCGCGCCAGCGGGATGGTGCCGCCCGGCGCGATGACGCGGTCGAAATCACCTGTGGGCGTGGTGAGTCCGATGTAGATGTCGCCGAGGATGGTGTTCTGGCGCAGCTGGACGGTGGTGCTCACCGGCAGTCGCACCGCGTCGGCGATCTCGACGACCGCCTCGACCCGGCCGGGCTGCTCCGGCGTCGGGTCGACCACCCGGACCTCGCGCAGGCTGCCGATCTGCGCGCCGTTTGCGACCACCTTGGCCCGGGCGGGCAGGTTGAGCGCGTTGGCCAGCTCGATGCGTACCTGGTAGGTCGGGCCGGACACGGTCGCGCCGGGCACCGGAACCTGGGCGGGATCGAATCCGCATCCGGGCAGCAGCAGGGCGGCCGCCACGGCCGGGGCGAGCGTGGCCCGCCGGACGGATCGCACGGTCATCGGGCACCTACCGTTCCGAGCACCAGGGACACGAGATTCACGTCGGCCAAACCGTTTTCGGCGCCGTCGCAATGGCCGGGACGCAGCGCGTTCAGTGCGGCGCAGATCCGATCGGCTTCCTCGCGGGGCAGTCCGACCTTCGGCGCTGCGTAGGTCAACTGCGGTCGCCCGGTCACGGGGTCGATCACCTGCTCGAAGAACTGCACGATCGGCGGGACCATCGACACCAGCTGTTGCAGACCGGCGACATTCGCCGAGAGCAGCCGCAGGCCCGGCAGCGCTCCGTCCAGCGCGCCGAGGATCGGCCTGCCGTATTCGCGGGCGACGCCGTTCAGCCACGGCAGGATGACGAGCAGCGAATCGATCAACTGCACCACGCGGCTCCAGAGCTCGTTGATGAAGGCTATGCCCTCGGTCGCCTGCCTCAGCACGATCTCGATGTCGTCCCAGTTCAGCGCGATGCTCGACATCAGCCTGCTATAGGAGTCCAGCAGTCCGCCGATGCGCCCGATGGCCGCGTCGGGCGCGCGCAGGGCATCGCCGAGGTCGGTGATCAGCTTGTTCAGTTCCGGGCCGGTCCCCGAGGTGGCGGCCTCGAAGGCGACGACGCTGTCTCGAATCCTGGTCCGCTCGCCCGGGTTCCCGCCGCCGGTCAGCTGGCCGGCGAGCTGCGAGAAGCCCTGGAGCGTCTGGCTGATGCTCTTCGGGGTGAAGGTCTTCGTGATGCACGTCGAGCGATCCCACGGCGCTGCGCCGGGCTCGCCCAGGACCGCTAGGTTGCGATCGGCGACCAGGGTGTCGGAGACCGTTGTCGCCGTGACCTCGCCGCGCAGCGCGCGGTCCGCCTCCACCTCGAAGTCGACCCGCACGCCCGTGCCCTCGGGACGTACCGAGTTCACCGTGCCGATCGGAATACCGAGCGCCGTCACGTGATTGCCTGGATACAGGCCGACGGCGTCGGGCATGATGGCGCAGTAGGCGACCGTCTTCCGTGCGGGATCGAACACCACCAGATAGCCGATCGCGGCGACCAGCGCCAGCACCAGCGCGCCGAGGACGGTCACGAAACCCTGAGACCGCAGGATGCGTGTCATCGCTCAGCACTCCAATCCCGGCAGCGGAATGCACACCGTCGCCGTCAGCGCCGACTGATCGATGACGACACCGTCCTCGGAGGCGGTCATCGCCACGAGTTGTTCGCGCAGCCGCTGCCACTGCGGAATGGCCGCGTCCAGTTGCGCGCCGAGCTGTTCCAGCTGCGGCAGCAGTTCGCGCAGCTTCCCGGCCAGCGGCGCGAGCACCTCCCGCCAGGACGGCTCCACCGCCGCGATCCGCGCCAACAGCGAAGCCGCCACCGTCAGGGCCGATTCGATCTCGGCGCGCTTGCCGAGCCCGACGGTCAGCAGCGTGCCGACCTCGCGAACGAACGTCCCGATCAGCGATTTGTTCACATCGATCGCGCGCAGGTACTCGTCCAGCACCGCGAGCGCACGCGACACCTCGAGGTTCTGCCCGCGCAGGATGTCCACGAAGGACTGCATCGCGGCGCCCATCTGGCGCAGCGCGTCGGGGCTGGTGTCCAGGGAGTCTTGCAGGGCGGCCAGATTCCGGCGCAGCGTCTCACCGTCGACCTGGGCGACGGGCGTCGCGGCGTCCTGCAGTATGCGCACCAAACTGTAGGGGAGTCGCACCCGGTCCGGCGGGATCGGCCGTGAACCGAGGGCGCGGTCACCCGCGGGGAACACCGCGACGTAGTGGCCGCCGACCGCGGTGAGCATGCGGATCTCCAGGCTGGTCGCGTCACCGAGAAACACGTCGCGGTCCACCGTGAAGGTCATCCGCACCTTCGTCTCGCCGAGCTCGAGCGCGGTCACCGAGCCGACGGTGATGCCGGCGAGGCGGACCTGGTCGCCCACCTTCACCGAGTTCGCCTCCGCCAGATCGGCGGTGTACTCGGCCTTGCCCAGCGGAATCAGGTAGATCACCGCGGTCGCCAACAGCAGCGCGGTGACGAACAGCGCACCCAGGATGCCGAGCCGGAATTCCCTGGCGTTCTTGGCCGCCTCATGCCAATCGTGCGAAAATCCCGGCGGCGCGAGCCGATTCAACGACCGCTCGATCATCCGTTGCATATCGCGATCCTCTGTCCGGCGACCAGCACCGAAAGCACCTGGGGGAGTGCGACGGGGCCCTTCGAGCAGCTCATCGACACCGGTCCGGCGGCGCCAGGCGCGGGCGGCAGCGCGGCGCTGAGCGCCTGGAGCAGACCAGGCAGCCTGCCGAGCGCGTCCAGCGTCGCCTGCGGGTCGGGGAACAGCAGCCGCAGGTCGGTCATCAGGTCGGGATTGCTGTTCTCGGTGAAACCGAGCGTCTCCATCAGGCTGTTC
Source organism: Nocardia xishanensis NBRC 101358 (assembly GCF_001613365.1). Classification (GTDB taxonomy): domain Bacteria; phylum Actinomycetota; class Actinomycetes; order Mycobacteriales; family Mycobacteriaceae; genus Nocardia; species Nocardia xishanensis. The sequence continues at coordinate 278,504 of NZ_BDCF01000008.1, read as the reverse complement.
AGGGGTCCCATCGCCGAGGGAGCCACGGCGGCGAAGTCGAGCAAACCGTCCAGCTTCACCCGGAAGGCGCTGAACACCTCCGCGATGCCGTCCAGCAGCGTGGCCAGATGCGATGAGCGCCCGCCGATCTGGGTGAAGATCCCGTGCAGATTGGCCACGATGGTGGCGATCACCGCCTGCCGATCCGAGGTGTAGCGACTGAGCTTCTCGATGGCGTCCAGCGCGGGGCCGATGCCGGACCCGTTCCCTTCGATCACCGCCAGCACGCTTTCGGTGAACTGATTGAGCGCGCCGGGCGAGAACTCGGCGATCACCGGCTGCAAGCCGTTGAACAGCTGGGTGATGTCGAACGAAGGCACCGTGCTCGCCACCCCGAACGCCGCGCCGGGCCGCAGCTGGGCGCCGGGTCGATCCGGTTGCCGCACATCGACATAACGCTGACCGGTCAGGGACTGGTAGCGGATGGCGATGACGCTGGCGTCGTAGACAGGACGGTCGCGCCGGACGGTGAAGGTGACGCGGGCGTTGTTGCCCGCCCGTCCGATCTCGGCGACCTTGCCGACCGACACGCCGAACATCCGGACGTCGTCGCCGGTCTTCAGCCCGCTCACGTCGGTGAATTCGGCCGTGTAGGAACCGGTCTCGCCATCGACCGGGCGGGTGATCGCCTGCACGACGACGGCGAGCAGTACGACCATCGCGGCCGCGAACAGCCCGAGCCGCCACACCACGGCACGGATCGGCAGGGCCGTCATCGCGCACCTCCCGCGCCGATCGCCGCGAATCCGGACGGTCCGAGCAGCGGCACCGCGAGCCCTGGCATACCGCGCAGGGTCACGGCCACATTCAGCGCGGGCCCATCGGGGGTGTCGGAGAACAGGCGCTCGAGCCGATCGACCAACGCGGCGGCCTCGGCGCGCGAGCGTCCCGGCGCGGGCACCGTGGCCGCGAGCACGGCGACGAGCGGCGTCAGTTCCGCTGTGTAGCTGGACAATTGCCGATTCGCCGCGTCGCCCAGCAGGCCGATCTTGGGCAGGGCTCCATCGACGACCATCGTGATGGTGGCGTCGTAGCGCGGCCGGTCGTGGCGGAAGATCTCGATGTTCATCACCGCGTGCAACAGCCGGAAGGTCGCGGAGGCGAAATCGCCGAGGCCGCCGAAGAAGGCCGCGTACTGGTCGATCAGGTACGGCGCAGGGTAGCGCTGGGTATCGGCGACGGCGCGGCCGAGCGTGACGATCGCCTCCCAGAGCGGGGCGAACGAGCTCATCTCGCTGTTGACGGTGGCGAGCAGTTCCGACAGCTCGGGGGTGAGCACCTCGGTGGAGGTCGCGGTGAGCGCGCGCAGCAGGCTGCCCATGGTCACGTCGGTGACCTTGTCGGCGTGCGCGCCCGCGAGATCGATCATCCCGCCTTCGGTGAGCGGTGCGCCGCCCGCCGCGGCCCGCAGCGTGAGCGCGCTGATACCGAACAGGTTCTCCGGCGCGTAGTCCACGGTGAGCGCGTCGGTGAGGCCCGCGGTCTGCGTCTTGTCGAGATCGAGCGTGAGCAGCTGGTGTCCCGCGCCGACGGCGGCGATCTCGGTGATCTCACCGACGGTGACACCGTCGTAGCGCACCCGCGTGCCCTCGACGACGCCTTCGCCGATCTGCTCGGTGCGCAGCTGGACCTGGAGGCGGTCCGGCGGCCGGTCGTCGAGACCTGCGCGCCAGGTGAGGCCCGCGGCGACCGTCAGCGCCAACGCGGCGGCGCCGAGGGCGCGGGAACCGCGCCTGCTCATCGGAACGCCGGGTAGTCCGTAGTTCGGCATGGGCTCATCCCGGGAATTCGATGGCGGAGTCGATGCCCCAGAGCACGATGGTGAGCACCATGTCGAGGGCGATGATGGCGACGAAGCTGGCCCGCACCGCGCGGCCCGACGCGATGCCGACCCCCTCGGGCCCGCCGGAGGCGAAAAGGCCGTAGTAGCAATGGATCAGGATGACGGTGACGCCGAACATCAGGATCTTGATCACCGCGGCGAGCACGTCGTAGCCGCTGGTGAATTGGAAGAAGTAATGGTTGTACACACCGCCCGCCTGACCGTGCAGCAGGACGATCACCGCCGAACAGGCCAAATAGCTCAGGATCAGCGCGATCAGGAAGGTCGGCACGATCGCGACGGCGCCCGCGATGACCCGCGTGGTGACGACGAAAGGCACCGAACGCAATCCGAGCGACTCGATGGCGTCGATCTCCTCGGAGATGCGCATCGAGCCGATCTCCGCGGTCATCCGGCAGCCCGCCTGCGCGGCGAAGCCGATCGCCGCCGCGATCGGTGCGAGTTCCCTGGTGTTCGCGAAAGCCGACACCACGCCTGTGACCGGCCCGAGGCCGATCAGGTCCAGCGCGGCGAAGGATTGGATGCCGACGCCGGCACCCATCGCGACGCCGAGCACCACCAGCATCGGCACGGTGCCGCCGCCGACGATGACCGAACCACGGCCCCAGGTCATGTCGGTGATGGTGCGCATCGTCTGGGTGCGATAGCGGCGCAGCGTCAGCGGTATCGCCCACAGCGCCTGAAAGACGAAGCCGAGCAGGAAGCCGGTGGTCTCGACAGGGGCGAGAACCCGGCCGCGATTGCGGACGGCGCGATACGCCCAGCCGAGGCCTTTGGGTGCGTAGGGTGTCGCCGTCATCTCAGGCCACCCGCAGCGGCAGGAACATCGTCACGATCTGGGTGATCACCAGGTTGACCACGATGATCGACGCCACCGAGATCACCACGGCGGCGTTGACGCCGTCCGCGACGCCGCGCGGCCCGCCCTTGGCCTCCAGCCCGCGCTGGCAGGCGATGATCACCACCAAGAAGCCGAACAACATCGCCTTGGCCAGCGAGATCCACACATCGGCGACGACCGCGAAGGAGCCGAACGTCGCCCAATAGCTGCCCGGCGTCACGTTCTGCGCGCTGATCGCCACCGCGTAGCCGGACACCACGCCGACGAAGATGATGAGCACGTTCAGCAGGGGCGCGACGAACAGCATCGCCGCCACCCGCGGGATGACGAGCCGGTGCACGGGACTGATTCCCATGGTGCGCAACGCGTCTATCTCCTCGCGCACGGTCCGCGCACCGAGGTCGGCGGCGATGGCCGAGGCGCCGGCGCCGCCGAGCAGCAATCCGGTGGCGATCGGCGCGCCCTGCTGGATCACGCCGAGGCCGCCCGCCGCGCCGATCATGGAGTCGGCGCCGAGTTGATGGATCAGGTTGCCCACCTGCACCGAGACCACCACGCCGAACGGCACCGCCATCAACACCGCGGGCAGCGTCGTCACGGTCACCAAATACCAAGCCTGGCGCAGCATCTCCTGCCACTGGAACCGCAGGCCGATCAGATCGGAGACCGCGCCGCGCACCGACTCGATGCCGAGATCGACCGCACGGCCGAACGTGCGCACGCTGGAAACCGCTGTGGCGCCGACGTTTTCCCGCGCGATCCGGATCGCGCCCCCGTCCGAGGCCGGTGCCGCCTCCTTCATCGTTCCTCCCTGCATCCCCCGTTGCGCACACGCCGATCCGCCTCGGCGCGGGTCGCCGACATCTGGCGCTTCTGGGTAGCCCGATGCCGCGATAATCCGTGACTGCCGACACTTCTGCCGATTGGAAGTAGTCTGCGTCACAATCGAATACAACGATGTCAATTTACCCCGTGACTGGGCGGCGACCCTGGGTTAGCGCGAAATTCATTGCCGCCGTGAGCAAACCGATATACGAGACGGTCGCATTCCGGCGCGACGCGCCCCGGCGGACGCTCGGCTGCGTACACTGTTTCAAGCGGGTGACCAGTTCGCTGGGGGAGTGCTGACGCTCGACGATCGACCACGATGGAGGCGAAGGTGTCAGCGCGACGCGACCAGATCCTCGACGCGGCACGCGATCTCATTCTCCGCGAGGGCTATGCCCAGGCGAGCATGCACGCGGTCGCCCGAGCCGCAGGCCTGACCAGGCCCGCGCTCTACGCCGAATTCGGCGACCGGGAAGGACTTTTCACCGCCCTGCTGGACCGAGAGGAAGAACGCGCGCTCGCCATGGCGACCGCGACCATTCCCGAAATACGGCCGGGAGCCGATCCCGCCGAGGTCGCGGCCGCGGCCACCGACCTGTTCCTGGACGTGGTGCTCGCCGCGCCGGACACGTGGCGATTCGTGCTGCTGCGAGACCGGGCGCTGCCGCCGGTGGCACACGAACGGGTGAAGCGCGGCCGAGCGGTGTTGCGCGAGCGCTCCGAAGCCATGATCCGCCTGATCGCCGCCATGGGCGAGCGGGAGGTGGACGCCGAACTCGTCAGCTACACCGCCATCAGCACGAGCGAGACCGCCGCTCGCCTCGTGCTCGCCGAAGGGGGCGCGCAGCGCCGCGAGGCAGTAGCCGCGACCTTGCGCTGGATCGCGCGCCGGGCCGTGGCCGCCGCGGGCATCGAGGAGGTGGCCGGTGGCGCGCGCGGGTAGCGACGCCGCCCGGCCGCGCCGCAGATACGCCAAGCGCCTGCAACCGGCCGATCGGCGAGAACAGTTGCTGGACACGGCGTTGCGCATTCTCGCCACATCCGGCTTCGCGGAGGTCACGATCGCCGCGGTGGCCGAGGGCGGCGGGGTGACCCGCCCTGTGGTCTACGACCTCTACGCCAATCGCGACGACCTGCTCGGCGACCTCATCGCCCGCGAGACCGCCCGCATGATCGCCGCCACCGCGTACGTGGCCGAGCGCGACACCGCGGCCGCCGATCCCAAGGCGGCGCTGCTCGCCGGATTGACCCGCTTCCTGAGCGATCTGCGCTCCGTCCCCGACAGCTGGCGGCTGGTGTATTACCCGATCGACGGCGTACCCGTCGCACTGCGTCCGCCGATCGAGCGGGCGCGCGACGAACTGCGCGCGCCGCTGCGACGGCTGCTCGGCGACTGGCTGGCCGGCCGACCGGCCGGCGAGCACACCGACGAAGTGGACCTCGACGTCTTCGTCGAGATCGTGCAGGGCGCCGTCCAAACCGTGGCCCGCCAGATGCTGACCGACCCCCAACGCTTCGACGTCGACCGAATCCTGCGCGTCGTCGATCTGCTGCTCTACGAAAATCCCTGAACCCGTGCCCATGGACCCGGAACGAGGTACGGGTTCGCCTCGCTCGGAACGGGACACGACCCGCCTCGAACGGTTCCGTCTGGGACGCATCCCGCCCGATTCATAGACAACCGTGTTCACCGACACTTATGGTCTAGCCATGACGAAGTTCGACGGCAAGAGTTGCCTGATCACCGGGGCGGCCAGCGGCCTTGGCCGAGACACCGCCCGTGCGGTCGCGGCGAAGGGCGCGTCACTGATCCTCACCGACATCGACGACGCGGGCCTGCGGCGCACCGCTGGTGAGTTGCGCGACGCGGGCGCCACCGTGCACCTGGCCGAGTCGCTCGACGTCAGCGACCACGCCGCCGTCGCCGCGCTGGCCGCGAAGACGCACGACGCGATCGGCAGCGTCGACATCGTGATGAACGTGGCGGGCATCGCCACGTGGGGGACCGTCGACCGGCTGACCCACGATCAGTGGCGGCGCACGATCGATATCGACCTGATGGGACCGATCCACGTTATCGAGGAGTTCCTGCCGCCGATGATCGACGCGGGACGCGGCGGGCACCTGGTCAACGTGTCCTCGGCCGCGGGCCTGTTCGGTCTGCCGTGGCACGCGCCGTACAGTGCAAGCAAATTCGGGCTGCGCGGCGTCTCGGAGGTGCTGCGCTTCGACCTGCGCAGGCACGGGATCGGCGTCAGCCTGGTGTGTCCTGGCGCGATGTCGACGCCGATGGTGAACCGGGTGGACATCGCGGGCGTCGATCGGGAGGCCGACGCCGTGCAAGCGGGGTTGAAGCTGTTCCTGCGGCACGCCGTCACACCCGAACAGGCCGCGAAAACCATTGTGCGCGGGGTGGAACGGAACCGGTACCTGATCTACACCTCGCACGACATCCGGATCGGGCATTGGGCCCAGCGCTATTTCCCGCCCTCTTACAACCTCGCCATGCGAGGTCTCAACTGGGCGATGCAACGGTATGTCGACAAGCCTGGTGTGCTGCGCGCACGATAGGCCTACTTCCCGCCTTCGCTCCCGCCGTGCGCGGATCGTCGAAGGACTCGTCCGGCTGTGCCCAATCGTTTCGCCACAGACCTCGGAGAGGATTCGCCATGGTCGAGCCGCTGATCAGCGCCACCGGCGCGCCGCCGGACGCACGCTTCGACATCGGTCAGGTGCGCTATCCGAAACTGCACGGGTCGTCGACGGTTCCGATCCCGATGTCGGACGGCGCGGTGCTCAGCGCCGACGTCCTGCGACCAGGCGATCGATCGGGGCCGACCGCCGAACCGCTCCCGGCGCTGATCAACTTCACCGCCTACAACACGATGCTCAACCGGCACGGCATGCGCGCGAACGAGGCGCTGCGCGCGCTGGCCCGGCGCATCGCACCGTCCGATCGCGTCAGGATGACCGCGCGGGACGTGCTGCGCACCCCGGCGGGCGGGATCATGGAACCGTTCGGGATCAACCGTACCGCCGTGTCGCGCGGCTACGTGGGGTTGATGGTGGACGTGCGCGGCACCGGAAGTTCCACCGGCACTTGGGATTTCTTCGGCCATCGGGAACAGCGCGACTACCTCGAGGTGCTCGAATGGGTGCGCGCGCAGCCATGGTGTGACGGACGCGTCGCGGTGACCGGACTGTCCTACGGCGCTATCGCGGCGCTCATCACGGCGGGCCTGCGCCCGGAGGGCCTCACCGCGGTGTTCGCCATCGAGGCGGGCGAGAATCCGATCCGCGAACTCGGGCTCACCGGCGGAGTCCCCACGCCGGGCATGATCGCGTGGATCCTGTTCGTGCACGGGGTCGGGCACATTCCCGCCATGCCCGGGCTGGTGCGCAACGGGCTGCTCGGCCACTACCTGCGCGATCGCGTCACCGCGGGCTCGGACTGGCTGCGCAAGGCGCTGCGGATCGCGCTCGACATCGACCACCCCGACGGCTATCTCAATCCGGAGTGGGCGGCCCGCCTGGCCCATTTCGAGGAGATCGACGTGCCCACCTGGATTCAGGGCGGCTGGCACGATGTCTACAACCGCTCGAATTTCCGCATCTACGACCGCATTCCGGTCGCGCCGGGCGCCAAGCAGGTTCTGGTGGACGACTCTTACCACCTCACGCCGGGCTCCGGGTTCGGCGATCCCGGCAACCCGCAGGCGCTCGACCAACTCCAGTGCGCGTTCTTCGACCGCTGGGTCAAGGGCATCGACAACGGCATCGACGAATTCGGACCGGTCACGGTGCGCAGGCAGGGCGACGGGAGGTGGGTGCAGCGCGCCGAGTTCCCCGACCCCGCGACGCGGGTACATCGGCTCTACCTCACCGACGTGCCGAGCGGCACCGCGGGACACGCCGCACGCGACGGTGGATTGTCCTCCGTGCCAACGAATACCGAACTCCAGCTGCCGGTCCCGACCGGCCGGGTCAGCGCGGCCTCCAACAACACCGCGGTGATGACGATGGGCATCGCGCTGCTGTTCGGCGACCGATTCGGCAACGACGACCGGCGCAGCGAGGCCACCGCGCTCACCTTCACCAGCGCGCCGTTCACCACCGACACCGTGCTCTCCGGCCCGATGAATCTGCACCTCGTCGCGGCGGCCGACGGCGCCGACGCCTTCTGGTCGGTCATCGTGTGCGACGTGCGGCCCGACGGCGCGTCGGTGCCGCTCACTCGCGGCGCCCTGCTGTCCACGCTGCGCGCGATCGATTCCGCCGACAGCTATTACGCCGAGGACGAACTGCTGTTCGCCATGCACCCGATGACCGCCGATTCCGCGCAACCGCTCGAACCGGGCCGGCCCTTCGAGATCGACATCGAGATCAATCCAACCGAGGCCCTGCTCCGCGCCGGGCACCGGCTGCGAATCTCGGTGAGCCGCACCAGTTCCCCGCGCCACCTGATTCCACCGTGGAAGCAGCGGCAGATCGCGGGACAACGCATTCTGCTGCGGCCGGACACCCCGAGTTATCTGAGCTTTCGCGCGCTCGGCGTCGGCGACTGAGATCCGCCGCGGGCGGCCTATCGGCGATCGTTGCTGTGCGATCGCGAGACCGGAACAGCAAGGGGGAGCGCAACGCAGCGGCCTACCGTACTATCGCGTGCGGAGACACCGGCCGGTAGCAGAAGGGGGGACGGTGTGGGACCTCGCCTTCCGGCGACCGCGCGCGACGGGGTGGCGTGGGTGCGCCGCTTCGCGCGCACGACACCGGGTCTGATCGGTGCGCTCGCGCTGGTGATGGTCACGCTGTGCCTGGTCGCGGGCTTCACCGGAGCGAATCAGTTGAGCGGGAAGATCGATCGGCGCGACGCCACTCTCGCGGGTACCGAGCCACTGGCTTACGCGGCGCAGAACCTGTACGTCTCGCTCTCGGCGGCCGACGCGGCCGCGGCGGAAGCCTTCCTGACCGGCGGTATCGAGACACCGCAGGTGCGCGCCCGCTACCAGCAGGCGCTCGCCGACGCGGCCGACGCGCTGGCCCAGGCCACCGCGGGCGCCTCCGACGAACGGACCCGCCGCATCGTGGCGGCCATCAGCGCCGAATTGCCCGCGTACACGGGGCTGGTCGAGACCGCGCGGGCGAACAACCGGCAGGGCTTCCCGGTCGGCTCGGCCTACCTGCGCGAGGCGTCCGACATCATGCAGGACTCGCTGCTGAAGAACGCCGAAGAACTCAGCTCGCTGCGTTTCGCCGCCGTGCACGAGGACCAGCGGGCGATCGGCGCGTTGCCGTTCACCACGATCACGACGCTCCTTCTGGTGCTCATCGCTTGCGGCGCCGGCTCTTTCGCGCTGCTGCGCCGCACCAACCGGCGGGTCAATCCGGGACTCGTGGCCGCGGCGGCCGCGACCGGCGTCGCGCTGCTGTGGACCGTGCTCGCGACCACCGTGGCCGCGACGGCACTGGAGACCGGCCGGGACGGTGCGGCGGTGCGCTTCCAAACCCTCGCCGAGGCAAGGATTCTAGCGCAGCAGGCACGCACCGCCGAGACGTTGCAGCTGGTCACCCGCGGCGACATCGCGGCCGGGGAGGAGACGTACACCCGCCACACCGCGGCGCTGCGTGACCGCCTCTCGCGGGTGACCGGCGCGGATTCGCCCGCCGCCGCACGGTTCGAGGACTGGACGGCCGGTCACCGCCGTCAGCTCGCGGCCTACCAGGCGGCCGACTATCCGGCTGCCGTGGATCAGGCCATCGGCGCCGGACCGGAGACCTCGGCGACCCGATTCGCCGAACTCGACGAATCGCTGCGCGCGGACGTGCAGCAGGTGCGCAGCGACCTGCGCGGCGGCGTCGACGCCGCGGGTGACGCGCTGACCTGGAGCCCCTCCGCGGTCCTGCTGCTGATGCTGTTCGCGGCGGGCGCCGCGGTCGTCGGGCTGTGGCCACGGCTGAAGGAGTTCCTGTGAGAAGACGGCTGTGCGCGCTGGTCGTCGCCTCGATCGCGGTCGGCCCGCTGCTCGCGGCGTGCAGCACAGACACTTCCGTGCCCGCGACGCCGCCCGCCGCGGCGGTGAATCCGGCTCCGCCGGAGTTCGCCGCGATCACCACGCCGGGGCAAGCCGAGAACGAATGCGACGCCGAGGCCAGCCTCCGGCCGGGGCCGCTGCCGCCGCCGGGCGCGATGCCCGCGGGTTCGCCGATGGCCGCGATCGTGGCCAACGGCCGGGTCCGGGTCGGCGTCGACCAGAACACCTACCTGTTCGGCTTCCGCAACCCGACGACCAACGAGCTCGAGGGCTTCGACATCGACATCGCCAGGGAGCTCGCCAGGGCGCTGTTCGGCGACCCCAACCGGATCGAACTGCGCTCGGTGACCGCCGAGGAGCGCATCTCCGCACTGCGCGACCACAAGGTCGACCTGATCGTGCGCACCTTCTCCGCCACCTGCGAGCGCCGCCGCGACGTGGACTTCTCCGCGGTCTATTACCGTGCGGCGCAGCGCATTCTCGCGCCCAAGAACTCCGGTATCCGGTCCAGCGCCGATCTCGGCGGCAAGCGGGTGTGCGTCGCAAGGGGCACCACCGCGCCCGGCCCGCTGTTCGCGCTGCCCAAGCGGCTCACCGTCTTCGGCGTGACCAACTGGACCGACTGCCTGGCCGCACTGCAACAGGGCCACGTGGACGCGATCAGCGCCGACGACCCCATCCTGTACGGCTTGGTCGCGCAGGACCGGAATCTCGAGGTGGTCGGCGAGCCCATCGGCACCGGCGCGTACGCCATCGGAACGGCCAAGGGCGCACCGGAATTGGTGCGTTTCGTCAACGCGGTGCTCGAACGCATCCGCTCGGACGGTACCTGGCAGCGGATCTACGCCGCGCACCTGAGCGTTCTCGGTCCATCGCCCGGCCCGCCGGAAACCCGGTACACCGCGTGATCCGGACGACCATGCAGCCGCTTTCCCTCGCCGAAATCGATCGCGAACTGGATTCCCGCACCACCCAATTCGACGCGATCACCGCCACGTTGCTGGAATTGGACCGCCATCCCGGCCTGACCTTGCTGCGCCGTTTCCCGCCCGCGGGTCTCACCGAGCGCCGGTGGACGCCGATCCGCGCCGAACTCGACTTGATGTGGCAGGACTTGGCCCGGTTGCAGACCATCCTGGATGCGGCGCGCACCGCGCGCGGCGGCCGGTCCCGCCTGGACGCCGATGCGCGCGCCGAGCTGACCCGGCTGCTCCGCGGACGGCCGCACGAGGTCTCACGCGCACCGATTCCGCTGGCGCAGCGCTCCCTCACCGGCCCCAGCGAGCGGGTGCTGTTCGTCGGGCTGGCCGACACGGTGGACCGCATGCGCGCGACCTTCCCCCGGATCGCCGCCTTCCTCGACGAGGTCGGGGCGGTCAACGACATGGTGATGGCCGGGCTCGCGCCGCTTCAGGCCCGGCTGGACCGCGCGGGCGCCGTCACCCCTGAACTGCGGGACATCGGGGAGGCGATCGGCGAGCTGTTGGGCCGATCGGCCACCGATCCGCTGGCACTGACACCGTCCGAGATCGACGCCCGCGTCGCCGAGATCGGCACGCGCCTGGACCGTGCCGCCGATCTGCTTGCCGAACTGACCTCGATCACCGGAAACTGGGACGCCGCCGTCGCGGCGACTCGCGATCGGCTGACCGTGCTCGCCGAAACGGAGACACGGGCCGAACGCGCGCGTGCGGAAGCCGAGCGCAAGATCCGCACCGGCCCGTTGCCGGTGCCCGATGCGGCGCACCGGATGCTCGGCGCGGAACTGACCGCCCTCGAGTCCACGCCCGGTTCCGCCGCGGCGCTGCACGAACTCCGCCGCCGGATCGCTGCGGCGAGCGCGACGGCAGCGAGCGCGGCAGAGCTCGCCCAAGGCTTGCTCGACCGCCGCGCCGAGCTGCGCGGGCGGCTCGCCGCCTACCGGGCCAAGGCCACCAGATTGGGTATCGGCGCGGACGACGAGCTCACGGCGCAGGAGAAGAGCGCGACCGAGCTGCTGTCGCATCGCCCGTGCGATCTCGCGGCGGCCACCCGCGCGATCGCCGACTACCAGCGGCTCATCGCGGAGAGATCGGGGAGGAGATCATGACCTGCACCGAACCCGGCTGCGACGGGGCGGTCGAGGACGGCTACTGCACGGTGTGCGGCACCGCACCCGCTGCCACCGCGCCGACGACCACAGCGTCGCCGACAACAGCGCCGAAGGCAGCGCCGACGACCACAGCGCCGAAGACAGCATCCGAGACCACAGCGCCGCAGGTAGCGTCGGAGACCACAGCGCCGGAGACGACCGCGTCACCGGCCGCACGCACCGACGCCTGCGCCGAACCAGGCTGCGAGGGAACCATATCCGGCGGCTACTGCGACACCTGCGGCACCGCGCCCGCGGCGGCCGGAACCGCCGCCGCCTCGGCCCGGACCACCGGACCGGGTTCGAGGGGCTCCGCCCGCTCCGTGCGCACCGGCCGCTCGACGTCGTCGAAGCCGAGCGCGCGCGGACGGCTCGGCGCTGGATTGGTCGACGTGCCGCGCGTGCCGCGGATCCACCCGAGCTCGGCGATCCTGGCCGACCCGATGGTCGCCGAGTCGCAGCGCTTCTGCGGCGCGTGCGAGCGCCCGGTCGGCCGGGGACGCGAGGGCGCGCCCGGCCGCACCGAGGGCTTCTGCCCGAACTGCGGCACCCGATTCTCCTGCGCGCCCAAGCTCTTCGCGGGCGATCTGGTCGGCGGCCAGTACGAGGTGGTCGGTTGCCTGGCGCACGGCGGCTTGGGTTGGATCTACCTGGCCACCGACCGCAATGTCGGCAATCGCTGGGTGGTGCTCAAGGGTCTGCTCAATTCCGGCGATCCGGACGCCATGGCGGCGGCCGTCGCCGAGAAACGATTCCTGGCCGAGGTCGAGCATCCGAGCATCGTCAAGATCTTCAACTTCGTCGAGCACGCCGGACCGGACGGCGTCGCCGTCGGCTACATCGTCATGGAGTTCGTCGGCGGCACGTCGTTGAAGCAGATCCTGCGCAACCGGCGCGACACCGACGGCGGTTACCTGCCCGTGCCGCAGGCCATCGCCTACATTCTGGAGATGCTGCCCGCACTCGGACACTTGCACTCGCTCGGGCTCGCCTACTGCGACTTCAAGCCCGACAATGTGATGCAGACCGACGAGCAACTCAAGCTCATCGATCTCGGCGCGGTGATCGCCATGGACGATCAGGACAGCGCCATCTACGGCACGATCGGCTATCAGGCCCCGGAGATCGCGGCCACCGGGCCGACCGTCGCGACCGAGGTGTACAGCGTCGGCCGCACGCTGGCCGTGCTGATCATGCACATCCCACAGCAGGACGGGCATTTCGGCGCGTTGCCGGGACCGGACGCCGAACCCCTGCTCGCCCGCTACGACTCGCTGTACCGGTTCCTGTCGCGGGCCACCGACGCCGATCCCGAGTCGAGGTTCGCCTCGATGGAGGAGATGACCGACCAGCTCACCGGTGTGCTGCGCGAGGTGCTCAGCGCCGACGACGGGTCGCCGCGCCCCGGTATGTCGGCGTATTTCGGGCCGCCCCGTGCGGTCTTCGGCGTCGGCGCCGCGATGAAGCCGGAGGCCGTCGTCGCCGGTCTGCCGGTGCCGCTGGTCGACGCGAGCGACAGCGGCGCCGCGCTGCTCGCCACCACGGCGGGGACGACGCCGGAGGAACTGGAGCGCGCCTTCGCCGACGGCCTGCGTTCGGTGGTCACCGGCCGCGCCGAATCGGTGGAGATCCCGCTGCGCCTGGTGCGCGCCGCCCTCGACGTCGGCGACCCGGCGCAGGCCGAGCGCAGGCTCGCCGAGCTCGCCGATCGAATACCCGGCGACTGGCGGCTGGCCTGGTATCGCGCGCAGGCGGGGCTGCTCGCCGGCGATTTCGCTTCGGCTCGAGCCGAATTCGAGGCCGTCTACGCCGCGCTGCCCGGTGAACCGGCGCCCAAGCTCGCGCTGGCCGCAGTGGCCGAACTGGCGGCCGAAGGACCCGTCGCGGCGCGCTACTACGACACCGTCTGGCGCACCGATCGCGCCTTCGCCGCCGCGGTGTTCGGTCTGGCGCGGGTACGCCGCGGCACCGGCGATCGCGACGGCGCGGTCGCCGCGCTCGACCAGGTCGACCGGTCCTCCTCGCTGTACACCGACGCGCGCGTGGCCGCCGTGGACGCGCTGCTCGCCGAGCGTGCGCCCGCCGAGCTGAACGAGTCGGTGCTGCGCGATGCGGGCGGCAGGGTCGACGCGCTGGCGCTCGACTCCAAACGCCGCGGCGCCGAGGTGCGCATGCGGGTCTTGGACGCCGCGCTGGCCTGGCTGAGCGGCGGCGGGGCGGCGACGAATCACGCTCCGCTGCTCGGCGTCTCGCTCGACCACGGAGGTGTGCGCACCGGATTGGAGCGCTGCTACCGCGATCTGGCGCGCGAAACCGACGACATGTGGGCACGTTTCGAGTTGGTGGACCGCGCCAACGCGATTCGCCCGAGGACCACGCTGTGAGCCACGAGCGGGGCGGAGACCCCGCGGAACCCGCCGAGCCCATCCCGCCCGACGATCCAAGCCCGCCCGCCGAACCCGGCCGGTCCGCCGAGTCCGGCGCGGGCCAGGCCCCACCCGACCAATCGACTTCGACCGTGAGTGCCGACTTGACCCCATCTGCGAGCGCCCCTCCGACCTCCTCGGCGGACACGGTGCCGACCATGCCCCTGGCGACGCCCTCCGCACCGCCGCGTACCTCGCCGCGCTGCCCCGACTGCCAGGAGAACATTTCGGTCACCGATCGGTACTGCGAAGCCTGCGGCCGCGAACTGGGCGCGCGCCGGGTCGCGCTGCCGTACCCGGAATCCGAGTCGGCGACACCTCGCCCGTGCGACGCGTGCGGCGCGCAGCAGTACGACGCGGACGGCTACTGTCGCGGCTGCGGCCAATTGCGTGCCCCGCGAGACCGTTTCGAGGCCGACCTCGGCGCGGTGTGCGTGGCCACCGACCGCGGCATCGCGCACGCGCGCAACGAGGACTCGGTCGCCGCCGCCGTGGTGGAAGACGCCCCGGGCGGAGCGCATCCAGCGCCGCGGACCGTCGTCATCGTGGTGTGCGACGGCGTCTCCACCTCGGAGGATCCGCAGGCCGCCTCCGGCACGGCCTCGCGCTCCGGCGTCGACGCGACGCTCACCGCGCTCGCCGAAGGCCGCGACGCCCCCGATGCCGCGCTGGCCGGACTGGCCGCCGCGGCGCAGGCGGTCCGCGATATCGCGGTGGACGAGAGCCACGCTCCCTCCTGCACGTACGTCTCGGCGATAGTGCGCGGTTACGACGCCGACACGTTCGAGATCACGGTCGCGAATGTCGGTGACAGCAGGGCGTATTGGCTCGTCCCCGCGCCCGGCGCGCCCGACATCCCGCCCTCGCAGCGGCTCACCGTCGACGACTCGTGGGCCCAGGCGCTGGTCGACGCGGGCGCCATGGACGAGCAGACCGCCATGAAGGACCCAAGGGCGCACACGCTGCTGCGCTGGCTCGGCGCCGACTCCGGCGATCGTCCGTGGTCGGACACCTGCGTGCGCGTCTTCCGCACCCGCGGCCCCGGCCTGCTCCTGCTGTGCAGCGACGGACTGTGGAACTACCAGCCGGACGCGCACGGGCTCGCCGCGCTGGCGACGGCGCCCGAGCCGATGCGGGCGGCCCGCGACCTCGTCGAATTCGCTCTGCGCAGCGGGGGCAGCGACAACATCACCGTCGCGCTCGCGCGGGTGCCTTGATCGACCAGCCAGGAGAAGTACTGTGAATTCTGTTGCCGACAACGGCATCTCGGTGGTCGTCGACCAGAACGAGTATCTCGCGGAGGGTGCGGGCACGGTCGACGCGGTGGTCAGCGTCGAGACCGGCACCGGCTTCGTCGCGGCAGGGCCGCCGCCGGAGCGGGTGGAGATCCTGATCATCGACTGTTCGGGGTCCATGGGCAACGCCAAGAAGCTCGACGGCGCGCGCCGCGCCGCCATGGCAGCGCTGGAGGCGCTGCCCGACGGCACCCGCTTCGCGATCGTGCAGGGTACGTCGATGGCCCGGCTGGCCTTTCCCACCGACGTGCCCTCGGTGCCCGCGGACGCGACCACCCGCGCGGCGGCGCGCCGAAAGCTCGACAAGCTGCGTGCCGACGGCGGCACCGCCATGGGCACCTGGCTCGGCCTGGCCAGGCAGCTGGCCAAGAAGCACGAAAACGCCATGGTGCACGCCATCCTGCTCACCGACGGCAAGAACGAGCACGAATCGCCGGAGTCCCTCGCCGCCGAGATCGCGCAGTCCGAGGGCGTGTTCACCTGCGACTGCCGCGGCGTCGGAACCGATTGGCGAGTCGACGAATTGCGCGCCATCGCCTCGGCGTTGCACGGCACCGTCGACATCGTCGCCGATCCCGCGCACCTCGCGGCCGATTTCGCGGCGATGACCCAGACCTCGATGGCGAAGGCCATTCCGGAACTGACGCTTCGGGTCTGGACTCCCGCCGGTGCGACGGTGCGTTTCGTCAAGCAGGTCGCGCCCGCCATCGAGGACCTCACGGCCCGCCGCGTCGAGGCGGGCGCGCAGGTGGGGGAGTATCCGCTCGGGGCGTGGGGCGCCGAGGAGCGCGACTATCACGTTCAGGTGCGGGTCGAGCCCGCCGCGCCCGGCCGGGAGAAGCTCGCGGCGCGGGTCAGCGTGATCGCGGGCGGCGAGGTCGTCGGGCAGGGTCTGGTGCGCGCGGTGTGGACCACCGAGACCGAGCTGTCCGCCCGGATCAGCAGGCGCGTCGCGCACTACACCGGTCAGGCCGAGCTGGCTGACGCGGTGCAGGAGGGTCTGGCGGCCCGCAAGAACGGCGACGTGGAGACCGCTACCGCCAAATTGCGGCGCGCAGTGCAGCTGGCCGCGGAATCGGGCAACGAGAGCACCGCGAAGCTGTTGCGCGGCGTGGTCGAGGTGGACGAGCGCAACGGCACCGTCCGGCTGCGGTCCCGCGTGGAGGCCGCCGACGAGATGGCGTTGGACGCTCGCTCCACCAAGACCGCGCGGGTCCGCAAGGAGTCCTGATGGTGACCTGCCCCGAGGGACACCGTTCGGCCGCGCTCGACTACTGCGATGTGTGCGGAGCGCCGGTCGGGGAGCCGCCGACGACGGTGGCCGCGCCACGCTGCCCGGCCTGCGGCGTGCCGAGCGGCGGACGCTTCTGCGAGGAGTGCGGCCACGATTCGGCCCTGTCGCCGTTGCCCGATCAGACCGCACCCGATCCGTTCCCGCGCGAGGTGACACCGGCGGCTGCCGAGCCCGCGACGGTGCGAGCGTCGCCGGTGATCTGGATCGCGACGGTCACCGCCGATCGTGCCTTCTACGACCGGGTGCTGGCGCGCGAGGGACCGGACGCCGACCGCGTCGAGTTCCCCGCGTACTATCCGCCGCGCCGAATCACCTTGCGGGGCAATGAGATCCTGATCGGCAAGCGCAGCGTCTCGCAGGGCTTGCACCCCGGCATCGACCTCGGCATCGCCCCCGCCGACGTGGGCGTCTCCCGCGCCCACGCACTGCTGCATCTGACACCGACTGGCCTCACCGTCACCGATCTCGGCTCCACCAACGGCACCAGCCTCAACGACAGCGACGATCTCATCCCGGCGGAGCAGCCCGTCGCGCTGCGCAGCGGCGACCGCGTCCACGTCGGAGCCTGGACCACCATCACCCTGACCGCCGAGCCCGCCTGAGGTCTGCGATCATGGCCCGATGGCCTCCGCCGTCTATCTGATCACCGGTATTCAAGCCGCGGGCAAATCCACGGTGGCCCAGGCGCTCGCCGAGCGCCTGCCCCGGTCGGCGCACGTGCGCGGGGACACCTTCCGCAGATTCGTGGTGAACGGCCGCGAGGAGATGAGCCGGGAGCCGTCGGCGGCCGCCCTCGATCAGCTGCGGCTGCGCCACCGGCTCGCCGCGTCGGTCGCCGACGAGTACGCCGCCGCAGGTTTCACCGCGATCCTCCAGGACGTGGTGCTCGGCGAGTTCCTGCCCTACACCGTCGACCGGATCCGCACCGATCCGCTGTACGTGGTGGTGCTCGCACCGAGCCAGGAAGCGATCGCCGCCCGCGAGGCGGCCCGCGGCAAGGACGCCTACGACACGTTCACCGTCGCGGCGCTCGACGCCGCACTGCGGGACGGCACACCCCGGATCGGGCTGTGGCTCGACACCTCGGAGCTCACCGTGGCGGAGACTGTCGACGCCATTCTCGACACCGTGGGACCGATCGAACGGCAACCGGCGAAATCCTGAGCGTTCCCGGCGCTACAGATCGTCGCGCAGCACAGCCCGGCGCGTGAGCGGCTTGGTGGCAGGCCCTTCCAGCACCGTGCCGTCCGGCGCGAAACGGGAACCGTGCAGCGGGCAGTCCCAGGACCGCTCGGCGTCGTTCCACCGCAGGATTCCGTACAGATGCGGGCAGATAGCCGAGACCTCGGTGGTGACCCCATCGACGGTGCATATCCCGGAAGGAACGAGCCCGTGGCGCTCGACGCGGCCGCAGCCCTCCTCGGGTACGGCCGCATCACCGCCCCCGATCATGCGCAGCCACCCTGTCGAGAGCTGTTGCGCCACAGCCGTGTTCGCTCGCGCGCCGGAGAGCAGCGAGCGCAGCTCGGCGGGCCGCCAGGTCGCGAAGGTGCCGGACCAGGACGGCGGCTTTCCATCGATCCTGCCCGCCAGTGCGAGCGCGGCGGCCACGCCGTTGGTCAGGCCCCATTTGGCGTAGCCGGTCGCGACCAGGATGTCGTCCCGGCCGGGCAGCAACGGACCGACGTAGGGCAATTCGCCCACCGGGTGATAGTCCTGGGCCGACCAGCGGTGCAGCACCTCCGCGCCGGGGAACCACGCGCTGGTCCAGTCCAGCAGTTCGTCGGCGTGCGCGGCCGCGGCGTCGGTTCGCCCGACCGCGTGCCCGCTGCCGCCGACCAGGAGCAGATCTCCCTCGGGCGTCGGGTGGTAGCGCACCGAGCGGATCGGCTGACCCGCGCTGATGTACATGTCGTGCGGCACCGGCTCCGGCGTACGGAACGCCGCGAGATACGAACGCTCGGCCGTGAGTCGTGCGAAGAAGCCGCCGCGGTCCAGAATAGGGGTCCCGGTGGCCAGCACGACCTTCTCCGCGGTCAGATCGCCGTGTTCGGTCTGCACGATCAGCTCGCCGTCGGCGCCGTGCACGCCTTGCGCGCGGGTCGATTCGTAGATCGGGGCGGTGTGCGCCTCGAC
This sequence comes from Nocardia xishanensis NBRC 101358, assembly GCF_001613365.1. Classification (GTDB taxonomy): domain Bacteria; phylum Actinomycetota; class Actinomycetes; order Mycobacteriales; family Mycobacteriaceae; genus Nocardia; species Nocardia xishanensis. Next base: position 259,639 of record NZ_BDCF01000008.1, on the reverse strand, counting down.
CTCGGCGGCGAGCGCGGCCAGTACGGTCATCGGGTCGATCTGCGCCTGCTCGCCGAGCCGGACCCCACCGTACGACGGGAACGGCGTGTCCAGCTCGCCGAGCAGTTCGGTCGGCAGGCCCGCCGCCCTCGTCGCGCCGAATTCGGCTGTCACCGCGGCTTTTTCGCGTTCGGACTGGGCGTAGGTGAGCGCCGCGCTGCGCTGATACGCGATGCCGCGTTCGTCGCAGAATCGCAACAGCCAATCCTGACCGTCGCGGTTCGCGGCGAGGTACTCCGCCAGCACGCCGATGCCGTGGCGTCCGGCGATGTGCTGCGCGCGAGTTCCCTGGAGCAGACTTATCTTTCCGGTCGTGCCGCCGGTCGTCCCGACCCCGACGCGCCTGCCCTCGACCACCGCGACCTGACTGCCGTTCTGCGCCAGCAGCAGCGCCGTGACGAGACCGGTGATCCCGGCGCCGATCACGACGATGTCGTAGCGCGAACCCGGCGTGAGCCGCAGACGCGCCGGTACTTGGGCGTCGTTCAACCACAGGGACGTCATAGTCGGGAGATAGCCCTTCGATTCGGCCCGAAACCCGTCGCAGGCCCGGGCGATCCGCTTGTGAGCGGCGGTGCGGATTGCGGCGGCACGTCCCGGCTCACTTCGGAACGAAAATGCCGGTCAGATCGGCTTTCCGGATGGGAGTGTCCGGATTGGCCTGGGCGGTGCACATCAATTCGATCGAGGCGATGGCGGCGTCGACCATCCGGTCGTCCGGCGGCTCCTGGCCGCTGCGCTCCTGCTCCAGGAATTTCGTGACGGTGGTTCGCTGCTTGTCCGCGTCCTGTTGCACGAACTCGTTGCACGGGGTGTCGCCGCCTTTGTTCACGGCTTTCTCGGCTTCCTCACAGCCCACCGCGAACAGCGCGGTCGAGGCCAGCGCCGCGGCGGCGAAACTACGCATTCTCATCAGAACTCTCCTGGTGCGGTGCCGCTCAGAAACCGGCGAGGCCGGACGCGAGGTCATCGATGTCCAACGCCTCCATCACCTGCTGGCGCACGTCGGGGCATTGCTGGATGGTGGCGGTGTCGACGATGGTCTGGTCGGCGATGACGGCGTCGTTGAGCCCGCCGTTGCGGAACGCCCAGCTGTGCACCGTGGCGTTGAAGCTGACCCGGCCTGCGACCGCGCCTTGCTCGCGCCACTTGCCGACCTCGTCGCGCATCATGTCGCACAGCTGCGCGGCCGCGGCCGGCGTCACCTCGTCGGGATTCGGCACCTCGGCGCTCGTCGGTGATGGAAACGTCAGCGATATGCCACCCTCGGTGGGGGTGGCCGGCACCGGAGCGGTGTCGCCGTCGTCGCCGCATCCCGCGACGAGCGAGCCGGCGAGCAGCAAGCCCGCCAGCACGATCGAGTCCCGGCCGAGCAGCCGAGTTCCGTTGAATGTCATCATGTTTCCTTCCGCGCACCCCGTCGCCGATCGGTGGTGCGATCAGTGACCGCGGTCGTCGTAGAGCGCGTCGCCGTGCTTCTTCTGGACACGCTTGTGCTCGGCGAATACCAGTGCGGCGCCGACGACGATGCTCAGCGCAGCGACGATGCCCGCGACCACCGCCCAGCCCTCGAAGCCGTAGCCTGCGGCAGTGAGCGTCAATGCGACGAGGACGATGCCGAGGCCGACCAGGACGATTCCCGGCCAGTTCTTGGCGTCCTCGATCGCCTCGCCCGCGTGAGTACGCGTGGTCCGGTGATGGTCTGGGAACACACCTTTGGGCGTTTTGTCATGATTCTCGGCACGCATAGTGAACTCCTTCCGGTCCAACCGTCGGACAGGCGCCGTTCGACGGATACCCCGGAAATCGCTATGCAATCAGCCCGGCCGAGCGGCGTCAGCCCACAGACGTGCTGTGGCGATCGCCGAGGAGAGTGGTGAACAGCCGGTCCCAGGCGTGCAGGAACTCGGTCAGACCGAAATTGGCCTGGGCCCATTGCCGCGCGGCCTTGCCCGCCAATTCGGCGAACATCGGCTCGTGCACGAACTGGCGGACCGCCTCGGCGAGTATCGCGGGTTCGGTCGAGACCACACCGGCCTCGGGCGGAATCGATGCGGAGACCTCGGTGGTACCGAGTGCCACGATCGGCATGCCCAGATACATCGCCTCGAGCACCGACATGCCGAGCGACATCCAGCGCGGCACGTGCAGGAACACGCGGCGGTGCGCCAGCTCCGCGTGCAGCCGGTCCTGGGCGAGATCACCCGCGCCGACGATCCGGTCGGGGGGAGCGTGCAACGCGTCGGCCAGCCGTTCGGTGCCGGAACCGTAGACATCGATCGGCGCGGCTTCGGAGAGCGGCGCGAGCAGATCGGTGCCGGTGATCCGGCAGCGGCGCACGGGATCGTGGATGATCGTCGCCGCCCTCGGCAGTTCGCCGGTGTAGAGGTGGCCAGGATCGGGAATTCCGTACGGGATCACCATGCTCGGGCAGCGGCCGTTGTCCCACATCAACCGGTTGAACTGGGTGACGTGCACCAGCGGGATGTCGGAACGGCCCGCGAGTGGATGCCTGGTCAGCGCGGCGTGCTGATGCGGCGTGTTGTGTTCGACGTACACCGCGGGCACGTCGATGCCCGGTGCGCGGCCGAGCCATTCGTGCGCGAGATCGATTTCCCTCGGGCGTTGCAGAACAACGAGATCGACGTCGGTGTCGACCAGGTCGGCGGGTGCGATGTCGACCGCGTTCGCGGGCCAGGGACGACCGCACCTGCCACGCGCCCATTCGCCGCGGCGTGCGTCGTAAGGCACCAGATAGCGATGCCCGCCCTGGACGAATGCTGTCATCCAAGGGCTGTGCGCGTGCCACACCAGGACGTTCAGCGGTACGGACGCCCCGTTCGAAGTTGTCGTCGGAGCTTCCATACGTCCCGATTGCCCCGGCAGACCCACCCGAAACATGGGCCCATCGCCCCTGCCGGGGGTATATCAGGTGGTGACGGCCCGCTGCCTGGCCGGCTCCAGCTCGTAGATGGCGTAGGCCGCCCTGATCACCGGCTCGGCGACGTTGCGCACCCTGATCCCGCCCGGCGTAGTCCCGCGCTCGGTGCCCGCGTGCGCGTGCCCGTGCAGGGCCAGATCCGCGCCGAATTCGTCGATCGGTTCGCCGAGCAGATAGGACCCGAGGAACGGGTAGATCTCCCTCGGCTCGCCGTGCAAGGTGTCGCTGACCGGTGAATAGTGCGTCAGCACGACGGTGACGTCGGTGTCGAGCTCGGCCAGCGCGCCGCGCAGCGAATCGGCGAGTTTGACAGTGTGGCAGGCGAATTCGCGCATCACCGGCTCACCGAACACGCTGGCGCACTTCCCCGCGAAGCCGCCGCCGAAGCCTTTGGTGCCCGCGACCCCGAGGGTCTGCCCGTCGATCGACACGGTGGTCGAACTGCCTTCGAGCACGGTGATGCCGTAATCGGTGAGCAAGGCGGTGATGTCGTGCTCGGCGTCGCTGTGATAGTCGTGGTTGCCCAGCACGGCGATCACGGGCACGCCGAGATCGGTGAACTCGGTCGCCACCACGCGCGCCTCGTCCAGCGTGCCGTGCTTGGTCAGGTCTCCGGCCAGCATGAGGACGTCGGCGCGCAGCGGGAGTTCGCGTAAAACGGGTCGCAGCTGACCGGTGGATTCGGCACCCAGGTGTATGTCGCCTACCGCGGCGATCCGCATGGTGTCAGCTCCCTTCGTGCGACGACAGGTGTTCGGTTCCGGTCGGTGCGGTGGGCACCATGACGCGCACGTCGTTGTGGATGACCACGCCGGGCAGCTGCTCGCGCACCACCTGCTCCATCTGCTGTTTGCGCTGGGCGCTGGTCACTTCGCCGTCCAGCACCACCACCTCGCCGCGGATGGTGACCTGCACGCCGAGTTCGGCCGTGCGGGGGTCCTCGGCGAGCGCGCGGCGCAGACGGGCGACGAGATACTGGGGTGTCTCCATCGGCTCAGCCTTCTTCTCGATCCTGGTGCCCGGCCCCTGTCCAGCCGGCGTCGGTGATACCGAGGTCGTCGACGAGGCCGAGAAAGGCTCGGGCGTAAGGGGATTCCTTCGTCTGACTGCGCACGGCGGCCCAGTCCACTTGCTCGCGCAGATCACGCGCGATGTGCAGCAGCGGGCTCAGATCCAAGCGGTGCGCGTCGAAGACGAGCAGTTTGTCGATCATCAGATCGGTCGCGCTGATCACCGGCGCCACGGTGGGGCCGACGCGCATGACCGTCGCCCGGTCCAGCAACTCGTCGGTGACGTCCCGGCAATTGGGCCGGTAGATGACGTCGACGAGGGTGTCGCCGTCGTAGACCTTGGACAGCCAGTCCTCGGGCGGCTCGCACACCCGCAGTCCAGCCTTTGCGAGCGCCTGGATGGCCCGCGAGATGTCGGCCGGCTTGACGAAGAGATCCACGTCGTGATCCGAGCTGGGACCGCCGCGTGCGTACACCGCGCAGCCGCCTGCCACCGCGAACCTGATCTCCGCTTCGTGCAACGTGTTCGCCGCGCGGGTCAGGGCGTGCAGCAGTTCGTCCATGGTCGCGACCATGCTGCGGTTGTACCCGGCGGATACCGGGTTAATCAGGGGTTCAGTGGGTATGCGAAGGCGTGCGGCGGGCCGGGAAACGGCCCGCGAGGTACCTATGCGGAAGGGGCGGTGAGATGCCGAAGACCACCCGACGCGGCGACGCGAAGAAGTCCGAGCTGCCGAGCACGCTGCGCAGGTCCGACGAGAAGGCCCAGCGCACATTCGCGAAGGCGCACGATGCTGCCCTGGAGGAATACGGCAGCGAGGAGCGCGCCTACCGCGTGGCCTACAGCGCGATGAAACACAGCTACGAGCGGGTCGGCGACCACTGGGAGCCGAAGGAACGGCGCGGTCCCTCCGACGAACGCGCCGAGAGCGGTGGACCCGACGCCCGAGGGGAAACCGCCGAAGGCGTGAACGCCAACGCGACCAAGAAACACCTGATCAATGTCGCGGGTCGCCTCTCGATCACTGGGCGGTGGAAGATGAGCAAGAACGAACTCATCTCGGCGATCGAGAAGGAGAATCGCCGGAAGACCGCACGTGCACGTCGATGACGACACCGCCTCGGAACGTGCGGGTCGAGACCGCGACGACGGCAGGAACGAAACCGATCTCGAACGACTGGACCGCAACTGGGCCAGCCTGATCCAGGAGTTGCGCGTCGTGCAAACCGGCGTGCAGTTCCTGATCGGCGCGCTGTTGGTCCTGCCCTTCCAGGCCGAGTTCGCGGGGGTGTCGCAGCAGATGCGGATGCTCTATCTGGTGACGGTCGCCGCGGCGTTCGGCGCCACCGTTTTCCTGGTGGCGCCGGTGTCCTGGCACCGGATTCTGTTCCGCAGGCATCGGCTCGGCAATGTCGTCTCGGCCGCGCACCGGTGCGCCATGGCTGGCGTCGCGCTGCTCGGAGTCGCACTGGTAGGAGCGTTGATCCTCGTGGTCGACGTCGTGGCGGGCACTACGGCGGGGGTGATCGCCGGTGTCGTCACCGCGGCGCTGTTCGCCCTGACGTGGCTCATCGCGCCGTGGCGGTGGCGCGCCGGGAGCCGGCCGCACCAGTGACGACCGCGGCGCTCGCGGGCGCGGCGCGGCGGTAGGCCGCCAGCGTGGCCGCTGCGACGCGATCCCAGGAGTACCGGCCGCGCGCTCGCTGACAGCCCGCCGCACCCCAGGTTTCGCGCAGTGTCTCGTCCTCGAGCAGCGGGCGCACCGCGCGGGCAACGGCCTCGGGTTCGGCGGGGGCGACGAACCTTCCGGTGACGCCGTCGACCACGGTGTCGAGCATCCCGCCGACAGCAGTCGTCACCACCGGCTTGCGGCAGGCCATCGCCTCCAGAGGGACCAGGGCGAACGGCTCGTACCACGGCGTGCACAGCACCACGTCCGCCGAGCGGTAGAGCCGCGGCATGGCGCTGTGCGGCACCTGGCCGAGCAGCCGAACCCTTTCCTGCACACCGCATTCCGCGGCGATGCGGCGCAGCCGTTTGGATTCGCCGTCGTCGTCCACGTCGTCGCCGATCGGGCCGCCCGCGATCACCAGTTCGGTCTCGGGCAGGTCCGCCAACGCGCGCACCGCGAGGTCGAATCCCTTCCTGCGCATCAGCCGTCCGGCAGCGAAGACCCGGTGCCGCGCCTTGCGGCCCGCGGCGGAGCCCTCGGGACGGAAGGCCGAGAGGTCGACGCCGCAGGGCGCCACCGAGATACGGAAGCGCGGCACGCCCATCCTGACCAGTTCGACGGCCTCGTCGGCGCTGGTCGCCAGCACGTGCGCGGCCCTGGTCGCGATGAGTCGCTCGAAGCGGATGCGCGAGCGCGGGTTGGGGTCGGCCAGCCCGTGGTGGCGGCGCTCCACGGTGCCCAACGCGTGGAAGGTCACTACCACCGGGATGTCGTTGGCCTTGGCCGCCAGTTCGGCGGCGAGCGCGGAGATCCAGAAGTGCGCGTGCACCAGATCGGGGGTGTCGCGCGCCCAGTGCTTGCGCAGGAAGGTGCCGAATTCGCCGAGGTGGGGCAGCGTCCGGTCGGGGCTGAGCGGCCGTGGCGGCCCCGCGGGAACGTGCACGACGCGGTACCCCTCCCTGGTCGCCACCTCGGTCCTGACGTGCGGGTCGTCGCGCCGGGTGTAGACCGTGACCCGGTGCCCGCCGCGGACCAGCGCCGCCGCGAGCGCCGCGACGTGCACCTGATGACCGCCACCGGAATCCGCGAGCGGGCTGACGTGCTCGGACACCATGGCGATCTTCACGGTTGCTCCGTTCGGCGAGGGGACGGACGCACGACGTCACCCGGCGCGGCCATGGCCAGGGCTTGCGGTCGGCGATATGTGCGGGATATGCCCGCCCGAGCGGTTCGCAAACGGTGTATCTCGCGCTTTCCGTGCGAGGAGGACGCCGCGAAAGGCCCGATGAGCTCGGTTTATTCGCATCGAATGCGGGCAGTCGGCCGGACGAGAGGGATTGATGGCAGGTAGGAGGAGACCAGTGAACGAGCGATCGGGTAACGGCCCGGACGGATCCGGCGCCGATCCCAAGCAGCGACAGCTCGAGACACACCGGGTCGACCGGGAGCGCGGTTACCTCACGACCCAGCAGGGCGTGCGCGTCGAGAGCACCGACGACGCGCTGGCCGCAGGAGACCGCGGTCCCACCTTGATGGACGATTTCCACGCGCGCGAGAAGATCACCCACTTCGATCACGAGCGCATCCCCGAGCGCGTGGTGCACGCCCGCGGCGCGGGCGCCTACGGATACTTCCAGCCGTACGACAACGCGCTGGCCGACGTGACGGTGGCGAAGTTCCTCACCGATCCCCGCGTGCGCACCCCGGTCTTCGTACGGTTCTCCACCGTCGCCGGATCCCGCGGCTCCGCGGACACGGTGCGCGACGTGCGCGGCTTCGCCACGAAATTCTATACCGCACAGGGCAATTACGATCTGGTCGGGAACAACTTCCCGGTGTTCTTCATCCAGGACGGCATCAAGTTCCCCGATTTCGTGCACGCGGTGAAACCCGAGCCGCACAACGAGATTCCGCAGGCCGCCTCGGCACACGACACGCTGTGGGACTTCGTCTCGCTGCAACCCGAGACGCTGCACGCCATCATGTGGCTGATGTCGGACCGGGCGCTGCCGCGCAGCTACCGGATGATGCAGGGCTTCGGCGTGCACACCTTCCGCCTGGTCGACGCCCGCGGCAAGGGCACTTTCGTCAAGTTCCACTGGAAGCCGAAGCTCGGCGTGCATTCCCTGGTGTGGGACGAATGTCAGCAGATCGCCGGACGCGACCCCGATTTCAACCGCCGCGATCTCTGGGACTGCATCGAGGCGGGCCAGTATCCCGAGTGGGAGCTCGGCGTCCAGCTGGTGCCCGAGGAGCGCGAATTCGATTTCGATTTCGACCTGCTGGACGCGACCAAGATCATTCCCGAGGAGCAGGTCCCGGTCCGGCCGGTCGGTCGGATGGTGCTCGACCGCAATCCGGACAATTTCTTCGCCGAGACCGAACAGGTCGCCTTCCACACCGCGAATCTGGTGCCCGGCATCGACTTCACCAACGACCCGCTGCTCCAGATGCGCAATTTCTCCTACCTGGACACCCAGCTGATCCGGCTCGGCGGGCCCAATTTCGCCCAGCTCCCGATCAACCGGCCGGTCGCCGAGGTCCGCAATCACCAGCAGGACGGCTACGGGCAGCATGCCATCCCGCAAGGCGAAGCCGCCTACACCGAGAACAGCATCGGCGGCGGCTGCCCGTTCCTGGCCGATGCCGGTGCGTTCCAGCACTACACCCAGCAGATCGACGGTGCGGCGCTGCGCAAGCGCGCGGAGAGCTTCAAGGAGTACTACCGGCAGCCGAGGATGTTCTGGCGGAGCATGTCCCCGATCGAGGCCGAACATATCGTCGACGCGTTCGCCTTCGAACTGGGCAAGGTCGTGCGACCGGAGATCCGCGAACGGGTCGTCGAGCATCTGGTCCGCATCGACTCCGATCTGGCGGTGCGGGTGGCGGGCAAGCTCGGCATCTCCGCTCCGCACGCCGATGTCGACACCACCGGGGCCTTCGTCTCACCGGCGCTGTCCCAGGCCGGCACCGCGATGGACACGATCCAGACGCGCAAGATCGCGGTACTGGCCGCCGACGGCGTCGACGCGACCGGGGTGCGCGCGCTGCGCACCGCGCTGACCGAACGCGGCGCGATCGTCGAGGTGCTCGGGCTGCACGGTGGGGCAGTGCGGGGCGACGGATCCGACGGTGACCAGCTCGCCGTCGATCGGGCGCTGGTCACCGCCGCCTCCGTGCTCTACGACGGCGTTGTCGTCTCGGGAGGGGCCGCCGCGGCGGAGACTCTGGCGCGCAACGGTTCCGCGGTGCATTTCGTGCTGGAGGCGTTCAAGCACGCGAAGGCCGTCGCGGCCTTCGGCGCGGGCGTATCGGTGCTGCGCATCTCCGGCATCGTTGCCGACACGCCGCCGGATGGCGATCTCGGCATCGAGCACGGCGTGATCACCACCGAGTCGAGCGGCGGCGCGCTCCCGGACGAGTTCGTCGACGCGTTTTCCGAGGCGCTGGCCAAGCATCGCAGCTGGCGTCGCGCGACCAGTGCCGTGCCGGCTTGAGAAGAGGGCCCGAGAAGAGGGGCCGATAGTCCTCGGAGACACGGATCTGGTCGCCGGGCGGTCGGCGAGGACGGATACTTTTCCTGTGACGGAGAGTGGGTCGATGCCGCCCGGCGACGCGTTCGCGCTGAACCGGGTGATCGGTATGGGAACGCCGCAGAGTGTCGGCAGTTTCCGGTTCTGGTTCGCGGACCAGCGGTGGGAGTGGTCGGACGAGGTTGCCTTGATGCACGGGTACTCGCCGGGAACGGTGCGGCCGACGACGGAATTGCTCCTCTCGCACAAACACCCCGACGATCGCGAGCAGGTCGCCACCCGGCTGGCGAAGACCATCGAGACCGCCGAGCCGTTCTCCAGCAGGCACCGGATCATCGACACGAAGGGTGCGGTTCATCACATCATCGTGGTGGCCGACCGGATGGCCGACGAGTCCGGCGAGGTGGTCGGCACCGCTGGCTACTACATCGATGTCACCGAGACGCTCGAGGAACATCGGCAGGAGACCCTGGACGACACGTTGCCGGAGCTGTACGAGGCGCGCGCTGTCATCGAACAGGCGAAGGGCGCGCTGATGCTGGTGTACGGCGTGAGCGCTGAACAGGCTTTTCGCGTGCTGAGCTGGCGTTCCCAGGAAACCAACGTGAAGCTGCGCTCGCTGGCCGCCCAGTTGATCGCCGAGATGAGCGCTGTGACGCAGGCGGCCGTCGGAGTGCGCACGGAATTCGATCACCTGTTGCTCACTGCGCACGAGCGAGTGCAGTGAGCGAGTAATGTGACAGCGCGCCTGCGCATGCCGGAGCCGAGCGCCGGCGAGGCGAAGGCGAGTGCGACGGTAGGGTTCGGTATCACGTCGGCGAAGACCGGCGTTTCAGTTCGTGTCCGACGGGTAAGTGCAACATGAGGGACGCCGCGGTCGCCCGACCACGAGTGATGGCGATTGTTGCGCGGTAGCCTGACGGATCGGCCGCGCGAAACAAGGTGGTGATGGGTGATGGGGGAGTGGACCTCGCAGTCCTCGACAGAAACGACGACCATCGGTGTCCGCGTACCCGCGCGGCTCGAGCAGCTGACGATGCTGCGCGCCCTCGCCGAAACCGTGGCTCTCATCGCGGATTTCGCCATCGACGAGGTCACCGACATCCGGCTCGCGCTCGACGAGGTGGCCACCGTGCTGATCCTGGACGCGGTGCCCGGCTCGGACATCGACTGCGCGTTCACCTACGACGAGAACCGCATGTTCGTGCACGTGTCGTCGATCGTGACGACCGACTCGATAGTGGAACAGGCTGGTTTCGGATGGCACATCGTGCGGACGCTCACCGAATCCATCGCCGCGCAGCAGGAGTCCTACGACGCGGAGCTGTCCGGCCATCGGACGATTGTCGACTTCACCTGGGTGCGAGGGGGCGCCGATGGCGGGTGAGTCGAAGTCGGCGGGCGACAGCTACGACAACATCGAGCCGCTCTTCGAGAAGATCGACGCCCTCCCCCCGGACGACCCGCGCCGCGCCGCCCTCCGCGAGGAGCTGATCGGGCGCTGCCTGCCGCTGGCCGAGCACATCGCGCGCAAGTTCTCCGGACGCGGCGAGGTGTTCGACGATCTGCTCCAGGTCGCGCGGCTCGGCCTGGTGCAGGCCGCCGACCGGTTCGACGTGAGCCGCGGCTCGTCCTTCCTCGCCTTCGCGGTGCCGACCATCATGGGTGAGGTCCGCAGGCACTTCCGCGACAACACCTGGGCCGTTCGAGTGCCGCGGCGCACCAAGGAGATCCAGCTCAGCATCGGCGCGACGGTGGAAGCGCTGTCGCAGCGGCTCGGCCGGATGCCGCGAGCCCGTGAGATCGCCGACGAGCTCGACGTCGACCTGGTCGAGGTCACCCAGGCGCTGATCGCGGGCAACGCTTACCAATCGTCGTCCATCGACGCCGTCGCGGGCGACGATATCGACAGCGCGCCATTGCCGCTGCTGGAAAGCCTCGGCGCCGACGAGCCCTCCTATCACCTGGTGGAGGACTACATGGCCGTCAAGCCGCTCATCGCCGAACTGCCGGATCGCGAGCGGCAGGTGCTGATCATGCGGTTCTTCGAGGGCAAGACCCAGACACAGATCGCCGACGTGCTCGGCGTCTCGCAGATGCACGTTTCCCGGATTCTGGCCAAGACCCTGCGCTGGTTGCGCGAAGAGGCGCTGCGCGACTGAGCCGCGCGACGCCTCACTGCGGATTCGGCGGTGCGGGCGCGGGATCGGGTCCCGGCGTGGGATGACCGGGACCAGGTTCGCGCGGGTCGGGGCCGGGCGGCCGCGTCGGCCGATCGGGTTCCGGCGGGATGGGATGAGCCGGTCCCGGCCCGGGTTCCGGCGGCAGCGGGGAAGGGCCAGGATCGGGCGGGAACGGTGGCGGGAACGGGTGCGGAGCCGGGTCGGGGTTCGGAATCGGTTCCGGTTCCGGCGGCGTCGGCACCGGGTCGGGCTGCGGATTCGGGGGTATGGGATCGGGTATCGGCTGTGGCGTGTGGTCGTCCATGCGACATCTCCTCGGTGGCGCCGTGACCCGCACCGCCGCGAACCTCGGCGGCGAAGGTCGTCATCCAGCGGATACCCACCGCACAGTGGCCGAATCGGTTGCGGCATACGCCTCACTTCCGTTTGCCGACGTTCCGGTTCGGGTACGTGGTGAGACAACCGGACAACGAGACACGAGGGCGCAGAGGGAGTCGTCATGGACGATCAACGACGACCCGCCACCCGGCCTCCGCACGCCGGACCGGGGCAGGCGAGGTCGCTGTACCAGGCACAGGAGATCACCTCGCCCACCCAGCGGCCGGACAGAGCGGGCCGCACCCTGGTCACGCGCAACCACGAGGTGATCAGGCGGTGGGCCGAGGAGCGCGGCGCTCGCCCCGCCACCATGCCGGGCAGCGAGTACAACGGCCGCCTTTGCGTGCTGCGCTTCGACTTTCCCGGCTACGGCGGCGCGGTGCTGCGCCCCGTCGGGTGGGACGAGTGGTTCGCCACCTTCGACGACCGCAGGCTGCGCTTCCTGTACCAGGAGCAGCGAGCCGACGGCTCGCCGAGCAATTTCAACCGGCTGGAGCGTTCGCGGTACGAGGACGGCTGATCCCCGTTTCGGCGGCCCGCCAGCGGCAACCCCTCGAGCATGACCGAATCTTCAGGCGGAGAGCCGCTCGACGACACGACGTGGACCGACGAGATCCCGTCCACCACCGAACAGCTCGACGAGGACGAACTCGACGCCGATCCGCTCGAGGCGGCGATGGACCCGCCCGATGCGTGGACGGCCGCGGAACGCTACGCCGAGTCGCCCGCCGACCTGCGCGCGGGCGAGTCGATCGGCAGGCGTCTCGACGCGGAGGAACCGGACGTCGTGCCGGACGAGCCTCCTCTCACCACGGGCCCGGACGAGTCCTGACCGGAGCGAGCCGAGTGATCGGCGCGGGCCACAGTGCCGCGCCGATCGTCACCCTGTCGGCCTCCTGATCGAAAAGTTGTGCGTCGCAAGCATTCCAGTCCTGCCATAGCTATGAGCACGAATCTCACCGAGCCGAATCACTCGGGTTGTTCGCCGGAGGCGGGCGCGGGCAGCAAGCGGGGAAGCACGATCGAACCCGCGGTCGCCGCGGCGGCGCTGGTGGCGGCGATGGTCCAGCCGACCGGTCCCAGCGGCGTGCAGCCGAAGTAGTTGCACACTCCCGGTGTCATGACCACCGCGCCGAGTACCGCGCCGCTGGCCGCGGTGGTGAGCCACACCAGCGGGCTGTCGTGCCCGGAGATCAGGGTCTGCCCGAGCTGGGTACCGATCAGCGCGACCAAGCCGATGGTGGCGGCGCGCCGGTGCGACCCGGTGTAGCGGGCGACCGTCCACGCGGTCGCCGCGCCGGCTGCGGTGGCGATGCCGCGCACCGCGATGGTGTGCGCGAGTTCCGGCCCCAGTCGCGCGGGCGGGATCTCGGCGAGCTGAGCCGCCCGCTGTTGCGGATCGGCGGCGTCCTGCTCGTCGCGGTCGGGGGACAGGGCGAGCGCCAGTGCGGGGAACATGTCGGTGAGCATGTTCACCAGGAGGAACTGACGGGTACCGAGCGGGGCGTGACCGCTCACCGCGGTGCCGTACAGCGTGAAGGCGACCTCGCCCGCGTTACCGCCGACCAGCACGCCGACTGCGTCGTTGATCCGCTGCCACATGCCGCGCCCCTCGACGAGGGCGTGCAGCAGCGCGGTCGGATCCGGATCGGTGAGCACCAGGTCGGCGGCATTGCGGGCGGCCGCGGAACCGTGTGCCGCCAGACCGATCCCGACGTCCGCGCTGCGGATCGCGGCCGCGTCGTTGCTGCCGTCGCCGGTCATGCCGACGACGTGTCCCGCACGGCGCAACGCGGCGACGATGCGCACTTTCTGTTCCGGAGCGATCCTGGCGAACACCGAGGTCTTCTCGATCAGCTGGGTCTGCGCGCTCTCGTCGAGCCGCTCGAGATCGGCGCCGGTGGCCACCGACTCCGCGTCGATGCCCAGCTGCCGCGCGACGGCCATCGCGGTCACCGGATGATCGCCGGTGATCATGCGGATGCCGATTCCGTTCTCGCGCAGAGCGTTCACCAGCGGCAGGGTCTGCGGACGCGGCGCATCGGCCAACCCGAGGAAGCCGAGCAGGGTGAGGTCCTCGACCGCTTCCTCGACGTCCGCAGGCTCCTCGGTCAAATCGCGGCGGGCCACCACGAGTACTCGGAGGCCCTGTTCGGCGAGATCCCGCACGACGGACTGCGCGCGTTCCCGCTTTCCGTCCGTGAGCGGCTGCATGTCCTGTCCGTTCGTGCGCACCTTGGCGCAGCGCGGGAGCACCACCTCTGGGGCGCCCTTGACCACGAGACGCAGCCTGCGGGTGGTGTAGCCGAGCGCGGCGGCGTAACCGCGGTTGGACTCGAAAGGAATCTCCTCGATCTGATCCCACTGCGCGTCGTCGCCGAGCACGTCGGCGGCATCGATGACCGCTCGATCGGTGGCGTGCAGCATCGGCCCCTCGTCCGGGTCGGGGCAGGCACGCGCGGCATCGCGCAGCAGACGGCGCGCGGTGTCGGATTCGGCATCGGGCGGGAGTTGGTCGTGCAGGTCGGCCAGCGTGGTCAGCCGCAGCCTGCCTTCGGTGAGCGTCCCGGTCTTGTCGAAGCACAGGGTGTCGACCCGGCCGAGCGCCTCGACGGTGCGGTTGGCCCGCACCAGCACGCCGTACCTGGAGAGCCTGCGCGCGGCGGCCAGCTGCGCGACGGTGGCGACCAGCGGCAGGCCTTCGGGCACCGCCGCGACGGCGACGCCGACGCCGTCGGCGATCGCGGTGCGCAGCACTTGACCACGCAACGCGCCCAGCGCCGTCACCGCGCCGCCGCCGGTCAAGGTGAGGGGCAGTGCGCGCTCGGTCAACCGCCGCAATTGCGCTTGGACACCGCCTTTTTCGGGGGGCAACGCGCCCGCGGTGGCGCGGCCGGCCTGGGTGTCGGACCCCACGGCGACCACGACGGCGCACGCCGCGCCGCTCACCACCGTGCTGCCCTCGAACACCATGCACGTCCGGTCGCCGAGTTCGGCGCCAGGCGTCGCGGCCAGCTGCTTCTCCACGGTCACCGATTCGCCGGTCAATCCGGATTCGTCCATCTCGAGATCGTCCAGCCACAGCAGGCGCGCGTCGGCGGGCACGATATCGCCCGCCCGCAGCGCGACGACATCGCCGAGCGCGAGCCGGTGTGCGGGCACCACGCGTGCGTCGGCGCCGTCCGCGTCGAGTTCGGCGCCGCCGTCGCCGATCAAGGCGCGGTCGAGCAGCCGTGCCGTCACCTGTTCGTCGGCGATCAGCTGGTGCAGTGCGTTCTCCGCCTTCTGGCGCTGCCGCGCGGAGACCAGCGCGTTGACGGTCAGTACCGAGGAGAGCAGCGCGGCGTCGGACGGCGAGCCGAGGATGGCGGTGGCGATCGCGCCGACGCCGAGGATCGGGGTGAGCGGGTCGGCCAGCTCGCGGCGAATCTGCCCGGCGAACGAGACCATTGCCGCGAACGGCGCGAGAATCGCCGGGGTGCGCGAGGTTTCGGCAGTCCGCTCGGTCAGGGCCTGTGGTCGCGGCATCCTGGCGAGGACCTCGTCGGCTTCGAGCGCGTGCCAGGGCAGCAGCGGCGCCGAGCTGCCGCGCGGTTCGCCGCGCACCGCCCGCCAGCCCGCGACGGCGCCGCTGAGCAGGCCGACGCAGTGTGCGGTGACCATCGGTGAGTAGCGCCCGTGCCGGGCGGGCCCGGTCGCAAGCAGCAGCCCGCCGAGCGCGCACGCCGAGAGCGCCAGCGCCCTGCCGCGTTCGCTGGCCTGTCTGGCCGGTGCGACGGCGGCGAGCACCCGCTGGGCCTGGTTCAGATCGCGGCAAAGGATGTCCGCGCTCCACGATGGCCGCATCGAGTCGCAGTCCCCGCCGCACACACCGATCGCCACGTCGGACCAAGCCAGCGCCTTGTGCGCGCGGGGGCTCAGCACCGCGACGACGTGACCGTCCAGCTGCGCGCCGTGCACCAGCTTGCTCATCGACACCCCGGCGGAGACGAATTCGTCGGCGAGGGAACGCAACTCGGCGACGTCCTCGCCGCCGACCAGAGTCACTCGCAGACCGGCGTCGTGTGCCGCGCCGAGCACGGCGTAGGCGCGGCGGTTCAGCTCGCGCCCGATCAGGACTCGGCCCACCGGCCGGTCGCCGTCGCGCAATTCGCGCCAGACCGGCCGCAGGGTCGGTCCGCGGTCCGGCATCCCGCTGGAGGGGTGAACCAAGCGCAGGCCATGCGAATTCCGCTGCTGTGCTGTGTCTTTCGCCCCGGATCCGCCTTGGTCCGCGCTGGCGCGGAGCAGACGCTGGGCCGCGCTCCACACGTGGGCCGCGGCGCGCTGTTCGTTCGCTTTCACCCGCTCACCCAGGTCGTCCTCAGCGGGGCCGGACCCGTTTTTCGACAATCGGCGCGCCACGTCGCCCGGCGTGACTCGGGAACCGCCGTGGGTGGTCTCGTCGGTGCCGGCCGACGCGCGGTCCGGCCGACGCCGCCTGCGCGGATCCCGCCACTGCGGATCGATGGCCTCGGCGGCCAGCACCAGGCGGCGCGAAGTGAGCAAGGATTCGCCGTCCACCACGATCGCGCTGAGGCGGTCGAGCCGTCGCCAGACGGCCGGCTCCAGAGTGAGCACGCCCGCGCGCGACATGGTGGTCGACACGGCGGCCGCGTAGGCCTCCCTGGTGGCGCGGGCGGCCTTGGGCGCGCCGAGTTCCAGCGCCTCCGCCGCGGCGCTGCCGCTCCTGGACACGCCGAATGCCGCTGCGCTGAGCAACGCGCCCGCCGAGGTCTCGTCGCCGACCCGTTCCACGGGTCCGCGCGGCAGCTCGGCAGGCCTGGTGTGCGGCGGCAGTGGCTCGTCGACGGAGAGCGCCGCGTGCGTGGTGAGTTCGCATTCCCAGCGGCGCCACTGGGCACGTCGCGCCATCACTTCGGTGAGCACCATCGTGCGCTGCATCGTGTCGGCGAACAGGTTCGCCATGCCCTCGGTGGGCTTTTCGCCGAGTGCGTTGCCGATCGCCGTCGCGGTGCTCAGCACCAGATCCGTCCTCGGACGTCCCAATCGATCCTCCAGCATGCGTCGCAATCGCGGCTGGGAATCGGTGAACGCGGCCACCGAACGCAGCGCTCGCACCGGCGGCTTGAGCGGCAGCAGCCAGGAAGCGCTCGTGACGGCCATCGCGCACAGATCCCCGGCGACCTGAATGCCTGCGACCAGCAACGGTTCTCGATCCGCGGGAAACTCTTCGCGGCGGCTCCACTCGCGGTCGGCGACATCGGCGTCGCTCTCTGTCCGCTCGACCGCGGCGAGCAGGGTCGGCAGGTCGGCCGCGCCGTCGGCGAGTGCGGCGACCAGCCGTCCGGTGACCGCGTTGACCTCCCACCAGCGCACCGCGCGCAGCCGATCGAGTCGTTTGGCGAGCGCCCGCGTGATGTCCGGGTTGTGCTCGTCGGTGAGCCCGCGCACCTCGACGGTCGCGCGGTTCTCGCAGACGGCGATCCGCCGCTGGGTCCGTCCCGCGTGCGGATCGACGAGGTCGGCCAGATCGTCTCCCAGGTGGCCTGCGGCGTCGGGCAGCACCAGTTCGGCGCCAGCGACGGCAGCGCGCACGCCGGTCTCTGCGACGCGGACCGGTACGGTGGCGACCTTCAGCCCGGCATCGAAGGCCAACCCGGCTCCGGACCGGGCGACATCGACCGCCGTGCCCGCGACAGCGGAGACCAGCGGATTGAAGACGATTCCTCGCACCGATAAGCCCATACCGGACAGCTACCCCGCAGGGGACCCGGCAAACAGCTACCGGAGGCCGTCCCGCCGCTGTTCGCGGCGGTCGCGCCGCGCGTATCGGCGGGCCTCATCGGGGCGGGTCGAACGTGTCGTAGATCACCGCCGATTTGCGATCGCCGCCCGTACAGGCAAGGGTGGAAAACCGGACGCACACCAGAAGCCCGGCAATCCGGGCATGGAACGGGAGCCGCGGATGCGTGGAACGGTGACCACGCTGTCGACACTGGCCGCGGCCGGTGTCGCGCTCACCCTGGGCGCGGGAGCCGCCTCGGCGATCGCGGCGAATCCCGTTCCGGACGGCACTCGCGTCGACCTCGAGCAGGCCGAAGCGGGCGTCTCCGGCGAGGTCACCGCGCCTCCCCCGGTGGGAGCAGCGGTCCCGTAGGACCGGCTCACACACGGTCCTCGCGATACGTCAGGAGCGGCGCGGGCCGGCTACCCGATGTTTACCGAGCGGTCGCTACGGGTACTCGTGTGTTCGGCAAGCTGCTCGAAGCGGACTGTCGCGTCGTTGGGCATGCGATTTCCGCATCACGCCGCGCTTCCGCCTGTCTGCAAGGGATGAGGTCTTGAGCGCGAACCTGATGATCGTGGACGACGACGACCAGATCCGCGGCGCACTGCGGATAGCCATGGAGGACGAAGGGTACGACGTCGCCGAGGCGCACGAAGCCGAGGACGCGCTGACATATCTGCGCAGCAACGGGGCTCCCGATGTGATGATCGTCGAGCTGATGCTCGGCGACATGGACGGATTCGACTGCATCAGAGAGATCCGCCGCGACCACGACGTCCCGATCATCGTGATCAGCTCGCGCGACGACACCCACGATGTGGTAGCCGCCCTGGAGGCGGGCGCCGACGACTTCGTCACCAAACCCTTCGAAATCAAGGAAATCTCCGCCCGCATGCGCGCATTGCGCCGCAGAGCGCGGCTGGCCGCCGAACGAGACGCGCCGCGCGAAATAGTGCTGGACGCATACCGGGCCGCGCCTTTGGTGCTCGACCGCGACGGCGGTGCGGTACGCCGCGGCGACGAGGAAATTCGCCTGACAATCACCGAATTTCGGCTCCTCTGCGAACTCGCGGAATCGCCGGGGCGGGTGCTCAGCCGCGCGCTGCTACTCGAACGTGTGTGGGACGACGGATTTTTCGGCGACGAACGCATTGTAGACGTCCATATGCGCCGGCTGCGCACCAAGATCGAGCGCGATCCCTCCGATCCGCGCGTCGTTGTCACTGTGCGCGGTCTGGGATATCGCCTCGACGTGCAACGTTGATCACATTTTGTTTCGCCTCGTGATCTGTTCGTAATACAACCGCAAAGAGATCGACCACTTCAGCTCAAAGTTGGTTGGCAAATCTGGATGAGTACTGCAGACCCGAGCTGGGAGTTGTATGTCACTGCCAACCTTGTCCACGGAAACGATCGATCGCGCCGACCTCGCGTCGGCATGGCGCAGATCCGACCGCATCGGTGTTCCACGTCTACGCGCGCCGCAACTGGGTGACGCCGCCCAGATCTGGCGGATCGCAAAGGATTCCCACGTGCTCGACACCAACTCGAGCTACGCGTACCTGCTGTGGTGTCGGGACTTCCCCGGTACCACGGTGGTCGCCGAGGTGGACGGCAGGGTCGTCGGCTTCGTCATCGGCTACCTGCGCCCGCAGGCGCCGGACACCGTATTCGTCTGGCAGGTGGCGGTTTCGCAGAGCGAGCGCGGCCGGGGCACCGGCACCGCGCTGATCGAGCACCTGCTCGACACCGTCGCCCCGCACGGGGTGACCGCGCTGGAAACCACCATCTCGCCGGACAATCCGGCTTCGGTCGCGATGTTCGCGGCCGTCGCCCGTCGCCGTGGCGCGCGAATGACCAAGCGCCCCTTGTTCGATCCTGGCGTCTTCCCCGACAACCACGCCGCGGAAGACCTCTATCGCATCGCGCCGACCGCGCAGCGAAAGCCTGAGAAGGAGCTTCGATGATCACCGCCGAAACCACCGTCTTCGAGTCACTGGAGTCGAATGTGCGCGGTTACTGCCGCGCCTGGCCCACTGTGTTCACCACCGCGAAGGGCGCCTGGCTGCGCGACGAGGACGGCAAGGACTACCTCGACTTCTTCGCGGGCGCGGGCGCGTTGAACTACGGCCACAACAACCCGATCCTCAAGCAGCCTCTGCTGGACTACATCGCGAGCGACGGCATCACCCACGGCCTCGACATGTCCACCGCGGCCAAGCGCAAGCTGCTCGAGACCCTGCGCGACACCGTCTTCGCTCCCCGCGATCTGGATTACAAGGTGCAGTTCCCTGGCCCGACCGGAGCGAACGCCGTCGAGGCCGCGCTCAAGCTGGCCCGCAAGGTGACCGGCAGGGAGACCATCCTGAGCTTCACCAACGCCTTCCACGGCATGACCCTCGGCGCGCTGTCGGTGACCGGCAACGCCGCCAAGCGCGCCGGTGCGGGCGTGCCGCTGGTGCACGCGGCGCACATGCCCTACGACGGCTACTTCGACAACACCACCGCCGACTTCCAGTGGATGGAGCGGGTGCTCGACGACACGTCCTCCGGCTTCGACCGTCCCGCCGCGGTAATCGTGGAGACGGTGCAGGGCGAGGGCGGCGTGAACGTCGCTCGCGCGGAATGGCTTCGGCACCTCGCGAAGCTGTGCGAGGAGCGCGAGATCCTGCTGATCGTCGACGACGTGCAGATGGGCTGCGGCCGCACCGGTCCGTTCTTCTCCTTCGAGATCGCCGGGATCACCCCCGACATCGTGACGCTGTCAAAGTCGATCGGCGGCTACGGATTGCCCATGGCGCTGGTGCTTTTCAAGTCCGAGCTGGACCAGTGGGCGCCCGGCGAGCACAACGGCACCTTCCGCGGCAACAACCCCGCCTTCGTCACCGCGCAGACCGCGCTACAGCACTACTGGTCCGACGACACGCTGGAGAACGCGACGCAGGCCAAGGGCACCCGAATCGCGCACGCGCTCGGCGAGGTCGCCGATCACTTCCCCGGCCTGTCGACCCGCGGCCGCGGCCTGGTGCACGGCATCGCCTTCGACGACCCGTCGCAGGCGGGCAAGGTCTGCCAGGTGGCCTTCGAACGCGGCCTGCTGGTCGAGACCTCCGGTTCCACCGACGAGGTGGTGAAGCTGTTGCCGCCGTTGACGATCACCGACGAGGAACTCGACCACGGTCTGCAGCTGCTCACCGGCGCCATCGACACCGTCTGCACCGGCTGGGGCCGTCTGCACCACCGCGGCCCGGCCGAGGGAGGTGAGCTGCGGTGATCGTGCGCACCACCGCGGGGATCACCGGCACCGACCGCGACGTCGCGGGCGACGGCTGGCGTAGCAAGCGGATCGTGCTCGGCGGCGACGGCGTCGGTTTCTCCTTCCACGAGACCACCATCGAGGAAGGGACCGTGCACGAGTTCCACTACCGCCACCACGTGGAGGCGGTGTGGTTGATCGAGGGCGAGGGAACGCTCACGGACCTGGACAACGACGTCACCTACGAGCTCGCCCCCGGTTCCATGTACCTGCTCGACGGCCACGAACGCCATCGCCTCGAGGTGCGCAGCGCCATGCGGATGATGTGCGTGTTCAATCCGCCGGTCACCGGGCAGGAGGTTCACGACAGCAACGGCGTCTATCCGCTTGTCGCGGCGCCGATCGGCTGAAAGGAGCGGCGAGAAGTGTTGCCACAGACCATCGAGCGCGACGAGGTCGAGCGCATCGATCGGTACCCCACCCGCACCGGTGCGCGCACCGCGCACATCGAGCGACCCGATCCGACGGTGTGGGGCGCGATCGAGTCCGCTGAGCTGACCACGTTCGACCGCGACGGCTTCGCGGTCGTCGAGGATCTGCTCACCCCGGACGAGGTGGCGTTGTTCAGCGCCGAGATCGGCAGGCTCGCCGCCGATCCGGCGCTGGCCGAGGACGACCGTCTCATCGTCGAGAAGGCCTCACAGCGGGTCAGGTCCATCTTCGAGGTGCACAAGCTCAGCGGCGCGGTGGCCGATCTGGTGCGCGAATCGCGGGTGGCCGGGCTGGCGAGGCAGGTGCTCGGTTCCGATGTCTACCTGCATCAGAGTCGGATCAACTACATGCCGGGCTTTCGTGGCACCGGCTTCTACTGGCATTCGGATTTCGAGACCTGGCACGCCGAGGACGGCATGCCGAGCCCGCGCGCGGTGAGCCTGTCCATCGCGTTGACGGACAATCATCCCGTCAACGGGAGTCTGATGGTGATGCCGGGCTCGCACCGCACCTTCGTGCCGTGTCAGGGCAGCACGCCCGCCGAGCACTACCGGGAGTCGTTGCAGGAGCAGGAGATCGGGGTGCCGACCACCGACGATATCGGCACGCTGGCGAGAAAGCACGGCATCGTGCAGTTCACCGGCCGCGCGGGATCGGCGCTGCTGTTCGACTCGAACATCATGCACGGCTCGTCGAACAACATCACCCCGTTCCCGCGCTCGAACATCTTCCTGGTGTTCAACAGCGTCGAGAACACCTTGGAGGAGCCGTTCGCCGCACCGGGGCGGCGACCCACCTACATCGGCAGCCGGGATTTCACGCCGGTGTAGGCGGTTCCGCCGCCGCGCACGGCGTGGTTCGGCTCCGGGCGCGGCCATCCCACGCACGCCGTGCCGCGCGCGTCCCATCCGAGGGGGCGGGCGGCACGGCGTTCTTTTGCGCCGCTTCGGTATTCACCCTCGCCTCGCGCGAGCGGCGGCCTCAGCGGAGGTTTTCACGGTAACCGCAGCCGCGCCCGGCGGTAAGTCATCGGCTGTCGGCCCGAATTCGACGGTCATGTGCGGCCATCGAGGGTCGGCCGGCGCCAGAGGGTGAGGTCGCTGCTGGTGGCGATCGCCAGAGTGAGCCCGGATGGGGAGAACCCGGCCGCGCGGAAGGTGGAGTAGTCGGAGTGGAAGATGTGCCACCAGCCCCGGCCCGGTGGGTCTCGGTAGATGTCGCCGTCGGAGGAGAGCAGCACACGCTCGTTCGGCCATTCGGGAGCGACGGTGTCCAGGGCCCAGCCGTCGGGGGTGGTGCGATGGAGACCGCCGCCGGAGAGCCCGGCGATGTGCACCCGGGTGCCCGCGATCGGTCCGAGCCCGGGGCAGGCCAGATCCGGTGTGTCCTCGGGTGTGCTCGTCGCGGGGTCGGGCTCGTGTTCTCGGGCGATCTTCTCTCCGGTGACCGCGTCGAAAAGTCCGTGGCCGTCGAGGGACACGACCATGACCAGGTCGTGTCCACTGTCGGGATGGACAGAGAAACCGATGCCGAGCAGTCCACCGATGGGCGTTCGGCGGTCCCGGACCGGGTGCCATGGCGCCGGGGCCGGTAGGACGGGGGCGGCCAGAAAGTGGTCGCGCAACCGTCGCTGGTGGTCCGAGAGCAACACATCCTCCATCGAACGGCGTCTGCCCGGCACGGCTTCGACTGCGCCGCTGCGCTGTTCACCCTCGCCCCGCCGAGGCGAGCCGCAGCCGTAGATGTTCATCGTGACCGTGAGGGTGGCGAGACGGGTGTCGAGCCGGAGTTCGTGAACCCGCCGCTCGAGCGTATCCCGGTCCGCGGCGGGCAGTTTCGCCCACGCCTCGCCGAGGACCGGGGACGGTCGCGAAGCTTTCTCGATCACATTGCGCAGGTCCGCGCGAAATGCGGAATGTATTCGCATAATTGGACGTCCGACCGAAAAGTCGCCGCTGCATCCCCTCGGCAACATCGGGCCTTGACCTAACTGTTACCTATCGGTACAAATACGTGACCACGCCCATCCGCGCACACGGATGGGCCGGAGAGAAATGCACACAGTTGGTTACCGATGTCATCACCGTCGATGCCGAGTACGCAGTCGACCGCACCGCGATGTGGGATCTGCTCACCGAGACGCAGACCTACGCGCGAATGTTTCAGGGGGTCGGATCCTGCGAGCGCGCCGAAACATCAGAAACGCGAACCGTTCTGATAATCCGCGCCGGTGGGCCCGACATCGAGATCACCGTACCGCCCATTCATCTGGTTGTCGCGCGGAAGCACGAAATTCTCGAATTGCAGTGTCCGGGCGCGGGCGGATTCGCCTCGGTGCAGCTGCGCGGCGACGCCGGGCGCACCCGCGTGACGGTGACGTACGTCGGTGTGGGACGGGTGAATCCGAGCATCGGCGCGTTCGACAAGTCGCAGGTGATCGCGTGGACCGAAGCGGGTCTCGACCGGATCGCCGACGCGGTGCGCGGTGCGCCGACCTCGGTGCTGGTCAACGGCGAGGACTCACCGGCGCGCTTGCAGGTCGGCATCGCCAGGCAACTCGTCACCACCGGCGTCGTGCGGAGCTACCGGCCCGACCGCGGGCTGAAGCAGCTGAGCGGACTGGCCAAATGGGGCTTCACCCTGGCGGGCGGCTATGCGGCCGCCGCGGCATACACTCCCAAGCGACCGGCGCTGATCGACGCCCGCACCGCCTACAGCTTCGCCGACGTGGACGGCCGCACCCATCGGCTGGCGGGCGCGCTGGTGGCGATGGGCATGGGGGAGGGCAGCGCGATCGGAGTGCTCTGCCGCAACAGCGCCGCGATGGTCGAGTGCATGGTCGCGGCGGGCAAGGTCGGCATCGACGCCGTGCTGATCAACACCGGGCTTTCGGCGCGTCAGATCCGCGACGTGGTCGAAAAGCACGAGCTCGCCGCGATATTCCGCGACGACGAATTCGATCCGCTGCTGCGATCGGTGTCGCCGGAGCTACCCCGCTATTCGACCTCGGACCCGTATCAGGGCGGCCCAGCGACGGTCGACGACCTGGTCGCGTGGGACACCCCGCCCTTCACCAGACCCGCGCAGCCGGGACGACTGATCGTGCTGACCTCGGGCACCAGCGGCGCGCCGAAGAGCGCACGACGCCCGCAGCCCAAGGGTTTCGGCACCATCGCCGCCCTGCTCTCGCGCATCCCGTTCCGGATGGACGAGATGATGCTCATCCCGGCGCCGCTATTCCACACCTGGGGTCTGGCCGCATTGCAGATCAGCACGCCGATCCGGGCGAGCGTACTGCTCACCGAGCGTTTCGACGCCGAGGAGTGCCTGCGCCTGATCGCGGAATACCGCGTCAGCGCGATGGTCGTGGTGCCGGTGATGGTGAACCGCATCCTCGACCTGCCCGCGCACGTCAAGGCGCGCTACGACACCTCGAGCCTGCGGATCGTGGCCAGTTGCGGTGCGCCGCTCGCCGGTTCGGCCGTGCTGCGGTTCATGGACACCTTCGGCGACGTCATCTACAACATCTACGGCTCCACCGAAGTGTCCTGGGCGACCATCGCCGATCCCGCCGACCTGCGCGCCGCGCCGACCACCGCGGGACGCCCGCCGCTCGGCACGAAACTCGCGGTGCTGGACGCGAATCTGCGCCCGGTGCCGCGCGGGGTGACCGGGCGCATCTTCGTCAACAACCACATGCTCTTCGACGGCTACACCGATGCCGCGCCGCCCGCCGAATCCGCAGGCATGCTCGACACCGGCGATCTCGGGTACGTCGACGCCGACGGCCTGGTGTATGTCGCGGGCCGCGACGACGAGATGATCATCTCCGGCGGCGAGAACGTCTTCCCGCGCCCGGTGGAGGAGGCGTTGCTGCGCCTGCCGCAGGTCAGCGAGGTGGCCGTGGTCGGCGTGCCGGACCGCGAGTTCGGCCAGCGCCTCGCCGCGTTCGTGGTGACCCGTGAGGGTTCCCGGCTCGACCGTGACACGGTGCGCGACTACATCCGGCATCGGCTCAGCCGGTTCTCCGTGCCGCGCGACGTGACGTTCCTCGATGCCCTGCCACGCAACGCGACCGGAAAGATCCTGAAACGCGCTCTGGTCCAGCCCGGCTGATCACCGCGCGATGATGCGTCGCAACGCCGCCAGATCCTTCTCCAGCGTCCGGAACAGCCAATACACGCCGACGAAGGCCGCGGCGCTGCCGACGCACAGCACCCGCAGCGCCACGATGACCAACGGAATGTCCTCGGCGGGGATGAAGGTCGCGCCCGCGACGCCGAGCAGCGGTACCGCGGCCGCGATGGCGAGGAAGTAGTCGCTGCGCCGGTCCAGCGTCTTCAGCTGGTCGGCGTCCGCGCGTCCGAGTCCACCGTGCGGCAGGAACATCGGATACAGGCTGCGTACAGCGTAGAAGCTGACCAGGAAGTACGGGTAGGCCATCGCGATCGCGCCGCACACGATCTGGGTGACGAAGAAGTGCAAGTAGGCGTCCGTAGTGAGCCGACTGCCCGAAGCCGTCACCGTCACCGGCACGACCACGCCGGACAACGCCCACAACGCGAAGCAGGTGAGCACGTTGCGCTGCGCGAGTCGCAGGGTGTCCGAGCGCGCCTTGGCGAGCCGGGCCGCGTCGTACTCGCGGCCGCCGTGCAGCCCGAAGGCGATGGCCAGGGGACCGGCGATCAGCACGTTGGTGACGATGAAGCCGATCAGGAAGCACAGGCCGTAGGCGTTCGGCGCGATCTCGCTGAATTGTTGCTGGGCTTGTTCGTCCATCTTGTCGATGATCAGCGTCCGGTTGTGGTGGTAGCTGTAGAAGATGGCCAGCGAGTTCGGGATACCGATGGCGACGGCCATCACCGGAATGATCCAGAGCCGGGCCCGCAATCGCCAGCTGCCAGGCGGCGGATCCACCAGATCGCGGGCGCGGGCGTCCAGGCAGACGTCGAACTGCTGGGCCATGTCCGCGCCGGTCGCCCACCGGCGGTCGGGATCGGGTTCGAGCGCCCG
Source organism: Nocardia xishanensis NBRC 101358 (assembly GCF_001613365.1). Taxonomy (GTDB): domain Bacteria; phylum Actinomycetota; class Actinomycetes; order Mycobacteriales; family Mycobacteriaceae; genus Nocardia; species Nocardia xishanensis. Next base: position 233,330 of record NZ_BDCF01000008.1, on the reverse strand, counting down.
GACCAGCGCGCGGCGCAGCGCGGCGGGGCAATCCGGCGGGAGATCCTCGTAGGGCAGCGCGTCCGGGCCCGCGGCGCGGCGGCCCAGCATGCCGTCCAGAGTGGTGCGGTCGCCCCCGGTCACCGATTCGTCGTGGAAGGGCTTGTTTCCGGTCAGCAGCTCCCACAGCATCACGGCCAGCGAGTACAGATCGCTACGGCTGTCGAGATCGGCCGCGGTGGTGGATTTGTCGGGATGCACCGCCGCCAGCTGCTCCGGCGACATGTACGCCAGCGACCCGCCGAAGTAGGCCACCGGGCTGGCGCCGGAGACGTTGCCGCTGAAGCTGATGTTGAAATCGGCGAGCTTCGGAATGCCCTCCGCGGTCAGCAGGACGTTGGCGGGTTTGAGATCGCGGTGCAGCACTCCGCACCGGCCCGCGTAGTCGAGCGCCTCGGCCAGCCTGCGGCCGAGCCAGGCGATGGTCTCCGGCCACGACAACGTGGCGAGCTCGGCGCGCACCGTCGACTCGACCGGCGTGATCTCGCCCTTCGCCGCCAGCACCGCGTCGATGACCTCCAGCAGCATCGCGCCGCTGCGTTCGGCGGTCGGCGTCACGCGCACCCGCTCCAGCACCGAATACAACGTGCCGCCCGGCACGTACTGCATGTAGAGCAGGCGCAACCGGCGAGAGGGCAGCACCCGCTGATCGAAGACCCGCACGATGTACTCGTGGTCGAGCTGGGCCAGTGTCTGCGGCTCCGAGCCCTTGTTCTGCGAGATCTTCAGCGCGACCAACCGCTGCATGGACCGCTGCCTGGCCAGGAACACCTTGGCGAAGGCGCCGCGGCCGAGGCTGGTCATCAGGTCGAAGTCGTCGATGCGCTGGCCGACCTCGATGTCGTCGAGCCGGTCCGGTTCGGTGGCGGCCGTCATCATCGTGCTGTGGTAGTCGTCGGTCGCCAACATCTCCGAAAGCTCTTGGGCCTGAGCCGGATACGCCGCGGTGTACTCGCCGACCCGCACCGAACTGCCTGCTTTCCTTCGCACGTGGAACTCCTCGTAGATGAGGTCCGGCGGCAAAGGCCATGTGCTCAGCTCGGGCAGTTCCGCGACGTACTCGGCGAGGCGCTTGGGTCCGGTGTTGCGCGACCACCGGTTCACCAGATCGACCTTGATCAGCTCGATCAGCGACACCCGGCGGATGGCGGGCGAGTCGGGCAGGAAGGCGGGCAGGTCCGGCGGCGTCGGCCCGTCCCGCCATGCCTCCGCGAACCGGGCCACGACCTCGGCGACACCGGTGCCGCGCCCCACCGCGGCGGGCGACGCGCCCCCCGCGACCGTCGCCCCCGGTACGGGTGTAGCGGGGTGCGCCATGTGCGCATACTATCGCCGCGCCAGGGCGGTGACCCGCGCATTCCGCGACGAGATCGACGAACCCGTGCATCGGCGTCACGACAAGGCCCGATGCAGCGCGATCCACCGCGCCGGGTCGACCGTTCCGGCCGTGATAATCGGAGGCGTTCACCCTGCCCGTTCGGGCAGACTCGGGCCATGCGTTCGGTCGACGATTTGATCCGTTTCACCGCGGCGGGTGGCGCCGTGAAGTACCTGCCGTTCTGGGGCCATCGCCCGCAGGCCGACGGCAGTGTCGGCAAGGGCTGCTTCAGTCAGTGGTGGCCCGCACCGTTCGACGTGGACGGCAGGTCGTTCCCGACGGCCGAGCACTACATGATGTGGCGCAAGGCGCTGCTGTTCGACGACACCGAGACCGCGGCGAGAGTGCTCACCGTCGAGCACCCCAAGCAGGCCAAAGACCTCGGCCGCCAGGTACGCGGCTTCGACGAGAAGCGCTGGGAAGCCGAGCGTTTCGAGATCGTCGTGGCAGGCAACCTGGCGAAGTTCGGCAGCGACGACGAAATACGCCGATTCCTGCTCGGCACCGGCGACCGCGTGCTCGTCGAGGCGAGTCCGGTGGACCGGATCTGGGGGATCGGTTTGGCCGCCGATCATCCCGACGCCGCGGAGCCGACGCGCTGGCGCGGAGCCAACCTGCTCGGTTTCGCGCTGATGCGAGTACGAGAGGAACTCCGGAAACACGACGAGCTCAGCGCGGTTCGGCCGAGCTCGATTCAGTAGGGGCCCACGGACTGACCGGCTTCGGCGGCTCGCTCGTCGGCGGCGCGGGCGCGCCACATGCGGGCTTCCGCGTGATCACCGCGCCGGTCGAGCAGTTCGGCGAGTCCGGCCATCGCGCGCAGGTCGCGCAGCTCGGCGGACGTGCGCCACCACCCTTCGGCCGCGACCAGATCACCGCGCCGGAACAGCACGACGCCGAGATCGTAGCCCGCGCCGGAGTGCCCGGCCTGGGCCGCCTGGGCCCATAGTTCGCACGCCTGGTCTTCCTCGCCCCGGCCGAACATGGCGACGCCGAGATCGTATAGCGCGCCGCGATATCCGGTCTCGGCTCCGCGTTCGGCCTGCGATGGTCGCGCGCCGAGATCACCGATCGGATCGGCCGCGGCGGGGGCGGGTGATTCCGCTATGGTCTTCGGCGAATGCCGCAGTGCGGCATTGGATTTCGGCGGCACCGTGGTCTCGGAGGGCGACGTCGCGGCGTATCCGGCCGGCGTACCGTTCGGGTACGGCACCGAGCCCGTGGTTCCGGCGGTCGACATTTCGGTGTTCGTAATCGTGTCTGCCACAGTTTCTTTCGGTGTTTCGATAACGGGAGCGGCCGCGGTGCCGAGACCGACGACCAGGTTGGCGAAGTTGGGTGGCCCCTCACCGACGCTGCACCACAGCGCGATTCGGCCGTCCGGGGTGTCCTCGACGAGGATGCCGTAGTTGCCCATCCACGAGCGCTGCACGCCGGACTGGTCCACCCACACCGGCGTGAGGGTGAACACCGCGTCGGGGCCGGTCGGCGTGAGCGTCACGGTGGTGCCGCGGGCGAGCGCGTCGCTCCAGACGTCGATGCCTTCGAGCTTGCGCCCTTCGAGGTCGATGTACCCGCCGAGCACCGAGAGCCCCATGCCGTGGCCGCGCAGCCCGGCGGGCGGCGCCGCGGACAGCAGGGTCATGCTGAGCAGGGTGGTGGTATGCCCGAACCGCTCGGTGTACATCGGGTAGACCATGCTGCCGTTCCAGCGAATCGGATCGGCGCTGCGGTAGCGCGAGGCGAGGGGTGGGTCGGTGGCCGAATTCTGGGCATGCCACTGCGAATACGGCTCGTTCATATGTTGGCGTCCCGCCTTTCCCGCCGGATGCTGTCCCGCACATCTGCGCCTCGCGGCGGCTATACCGTACTAGTCGGCGGCACCGTCGGCGGCCCAATCCGGCGCCGATCGGCCCTGATGCGCAGGACTGTTACGAAGATGAGTTCTTTGCCCGCTCGCGACGGCGATTTCGATGTTGAACGCGGCGCCGAATTCATCTGAAAGCGGGGTGCAGGACGAGAAGGGGAATACGTGTAACCCAGCGTTACATGTAACCGTGGGTTGCAGATAATCTCTTCCGATTCGAAGATGCCGAGCGGCTGAAGCGCCATCACCGGGCGCTGACTGGCCATCACGCTACCTCATCGGCGCCGCCCGCGCACATCGAAACCGAGCGATCTCGCGAACCGCCGGACACCGAACCAAGCGCTTGCTACGCTCGCGCGATGATCCCCACGATCGTCTGGGGCACCGGCAATGTCGGCCGCGCCGCCATTCGTGCCGTCGATGCCCACCCGGCGCTGGAGCTCACCGGCGTGCTCGTCCACAATCCGGCCAAGGTCGGGCGCGACGCGGGCGCGCTGGCCGATCTCGACCGCGAACTGGGCGTCGCCGCCACCGGCGACATCGATGCGGTGCTGGGTGCTCGCCCCCGCGCGGTGGTCTACGCCGCTTCGGGCGATATCCGGCCCGCCGACGCCCTCGACGACATCGTGCGGGCCATCCGCGCCGGCGCGGTCGTCGTCACCCCGGCGCTCTACGCCCTCTACGACCCACGCAGCGCCCCACCGGAATTGCGCGATCCCGTACTGGCCGCCATCGCGGAGGGCGGCGGGTCGCTGTTCGTCTCCGGCGTCGATCCGGGCTGGGGCAACGATGTGCTGCCGCTGCTGGTCAGCGGGCTGGCGAGCACCGTCGACGTGGTGCGCTGCCAGGAGATCTTCGACTACACCACCTACGACCAGCCGGACTCGGTGCGCTACCTGGTCGGCATGGGTCAGCCGATGGATTACCAGCCGCCGATGCTGGCCCCGACGGTGCCGACCATGGTGTGGGGCGGGCAGATTCGGCTGATGGCCCGCGCGCTCGGGGTGGAACTCGACGAGATCCGCGAGACCCTGGACCGCCGCCCGCTGGAGACCACCGTGCAGACGGCGAAGATGGGCGAGTTCGCCAAAGACACCCAGGGCGCGGTGCGTTTCGAGGTACAGGGCATCGTCGACGGCGAGCCGCGAATCGTCGTCGAGCATGTCACCCGCATCCACGGCTCTTGCGCACCCGACTGGCCCGCGCCGCCCGATGGCGACGGCGCCCACCGGGTCATCATCGAGGGCCGCCCGCGCATCGAGGTGACGGTCGAGGCCACCGACGAAGGCGGCAACCGCTCCGCGGGCGGCAACGCCACCGCGGTCGGCAGGCTGGTCGGCGCCATCGACTGGCTCGTCGCCGCGGAACCAGGACTCTACGACGCACTCGACGTCCCGCTGCGCCCAGCGGTCGGCAAACTCGGAAGGAAGTACCCATGATCGTCGACATCCCCGAGGGCAAGGATCCCATCGGTTACGTGTGGGGCGAGATGGTCCCCGGCATCGGCGTCGCCGCGTCCGGCTTCTCGCTCGCGGTGTACCAGCACAGCACGCTCGGCCTGCGCGAGTTCGAGGCGGCGCGGCTGCGCGTCGCCCAGATCAACGGCTGCGTCTTCTGTCTGGACTGGCGCACCGAGCGAGACGGCACGAAGGTCGAGGAGGGGTTCGCCGACGCGGTGACGGAGTGGCGCACCACCGACGCCTTCGACGAACGCACCCGGCTGGCCGCGGAGTACGCCGAACGCTACGTCACCGACCACCACAACCTGGACGACGAATTCTGGGCCCGAATGAAGGCGCACTACAGTCAGACCGAGATCGTGGAGCTCAGTATGAGCATCGGGTCCTGGCTGGCGTTCGGGCGGCTGAACCATGTGCTCGGCCTGGACACCGCCTGCGTGCTGCCAGGCCACTCCTGATTCCGGACTATTTTTCTTCCCGAATCCACTCCACCCGGTCCAGAGTGGACCAATCGTCGTTGGCCCACTCCCAAATCAACTGTGCGACAAGACGCGGATCCGAGAACGCCGCAGCGAAGAAATGGTCGGTGTGCGCGCTGTCGTGGATTTCCAGCGTGTAGTTCGCCGGCGCGTCGCGGTAGGTCTGGATGAACGTCTCCCGGTCGTCGGCGCGGCTGACGATCAGAAAAGGCGTCGAGGCGAGTTCGGCGAGCTTCGGAATCCACGAGAACACTTGGGTTTTCGTCATCGAGCGATAGCTGCGCTCGCCGCCGATATCGACATCGACGATCCGGAATTCCGGTGCCGGGGTGAGAGTGCGTTGTTGCCCGTCGTAGATCTCGTAGTCGAAACCGGTGATCAGATCCTCGAGCAGCTGCCGCACCGGTCCCGCCGCGTAGTCGACCGCCGAGCCCCTGCTCCGCCGACGGTCGAGGTCGTCGGCGGCCGTTACCCGCACCGCCGCGCCCGCCGCCTCGATCCGGACGGCGGCATGCCGCCGCGAGGCGGGGATCGTCGCATTCCACGCCGCCAGCCCGGCGAGCACGACGATCCGCAGATCGTCGTCGACGGGCCGCCCTTGTTGCGATCGGAAATAGGACGGCACTTCGACCGCAGATGCGACTACCCCCGCGGGTACGACGACGTACTCGTAACTCACCCAACCAAACTAGCCGCGCCGCGCCGCCGGCGCACCCCCGCGATTATGTGAAATCTACGGAGCCGCAAACTTTTACACGTTCCTTAGCGCCGCGCAAAGTTCGCTCGTCGAACCGTTGACAAGTGGCAACGGTGGTGCGAATGCCCGGTCCGCGACAACTTCCTCGATCGCGCCTGGGATTGGATCGGTGACACGGTCCCGTCGGTGCTCCGACGATATCCATCGGACATTGCTGATCATCGAGCGCGACCGCGCCGACTGATTCCCGGCGTCGGCGGCGCGCTGGAACCAGGTCATCGCTTCATCGAGTTCGCCTCGCGCGGTCAGCAGCCATCCGAGGTGACGCATTGCGCTGCTATCCGCGTCAGCCGCACGGCGGTACCAGGATTCGGCTTCTGCGAGTTCGCCTCGCTGCTCGTGCAGCAGTCCGAGCCTATCCATCGCGTCGATGTCGCCGCTGTCCGCGGCGCGGCGAAACCATGACAGTGCTTCATCGATTTCGCCCCTCACCCTGAGCAGGCGGGCGAGATCTTTGACAGCTTCGGGGTGATTCCTGTTCGCGGCACGGCGGTACCAAGCTGTGGCCGCGACAGCATGGTCGAGTTTTACGGACAAGCATCCAAGGTTGTACATCGCGTCGGCATGACCGCTATCCGCGGCGCGGTGGTACCAGGTTTCGGCGTCATCGACCCGATCCAGTGTCTCGTATAGATCTCCGAGACGGAACATGGCATCGACGTGGTTGCGATGACCGTCCTCGCGCTCTGGCTCGAGGAGGCGGGAGAATTCGAGAAAGCTGAAACCTGGTACCGCCGTGCCGCCGAAGCCGGCTACGCCCGCGCGATGTTCGACCTCGGCTACGTGCTCGCACGACGCGACGCGCTGGCGGAAGCGGAAGACTGGTACCGCCGCGCGGCCGCCCAGGGAGATCCCAATGCCATGACCAACCTGGGATTGATGCTCCAGAAACGGGGCGAGCACGCAGAAGCGCAGTCCTTGTTTCGCCGCGCCGAAGATATTCGGTACTACCGGCCTTTTCTCGGTGGGCTCTAGCGCTGCGGAAAGCTCCCTGCAACGCAGACGATCGGCGACGGCGCCGCGGTGCGACCGGTGCTGCCGCCCGCGTCTCAGGCGACGACCGATGCCACGTCACCGGCCGGATCGGTGGGTGCACCGACCGTGCGCTTCGGCCCCGAACCAGGTCCGGTTTCGACAGCGGCCTACGGGCGGTTCCCGACCGGCCTTTCGGCCCGATGGTCGGGAACCGCCCGTGCGGAATTCGGGTGTCAGCCGCCGATCGCGGCCAATGTCTGTGCGGCCATCTTCTGCATGCCGAGCGCGTTCGGATGGATCGGCACGAAGTTCGTACCCCACAGGGCCGGCTCGACCCAGCGGGTGCCGATGGGCTTGCAGGAGTCGTGGCCGATCGAGCTCTGCATGCTGACGAAGGTGGTACCTGTCTCGTCGGCGGCGCGCTTGACGACCCCGTTGAGGGTGTCCTCGATCTGGTTGATGTAGGCGACGTCGCCCTTGGCGATCGGCATCGTCAGGAAGCAGTTGCTGTTGTCCTCGGGCATGACCTGCGGGTATTCCACGATGGCCACCTTCGCGGACGGTGCCTTGGCGTGGATGTCGTTGAGCGCCTTCTTCACCGCGGGGTAGGTCTTGTTCAGGATGTCGTTGGTGAACTGGTCGCCGTAAAGGGTCTCGCAGGGATTGCCGAAGCCCGCGGTCCCGGTCCCCGCGCTGATGCAGGCGGAGATCACCTTGATCAGGGTGTCGTTGTTGTTGCCGCCGATGGTCAGGGTGACGAGCTTGGTGTCCTTGGTGACGGCGTCCAGCTGCGGGATCACGCTGGGGTATTGCTTCTCGTAGAAGTCCTGCGTGTCGGCGTCGGAGCAGGTGACGTCGGTGAACGACTGGACGCCGAGGGCGTCGGCGACGAGGTTCGGGTAGTTCAGCGTGCTCCGCGCGCACAACGGGGTGACGGTCGGATCGACAGGAACGATGCCCGCCCCCGCGCTGTAGCTGTCGCCCATGGCGACGTAGGGGCTCAGGCTCGGGGCGGCCTGCGCCGGGGCCGCGGCGAGGGCAAGCCCTGCCGTGATTGTCATGGTGAACGCAGCAGCGATCCCCGTGCGAACGGCCTTGATCATGCAAAACTCCCGTGTCGAACAGTTCCGGTTACCGATCGGTAACGATTCGGCGGAGGAACTGTGACACGCCGCACACATTCACGCAACGGGCATCGAACCGCAGGTTGTTTACTTAACGCGCATCAAGCTACGGATCGCGTAGTGCGCGCACAGGTGGCCGTAGACCTCCTGGATCACTCCATCGGGCGTCTTCGACCGCAACACCACACCGCGGCCGCGTTGGAGGGTCGCGAGCCCATCGAAGGTGGTCTCGATCTCCGATAGCCGTGAATACACCCGGGCCAGCTCGTTCGCTGGCGCCGCCTCGGGATCGGTGATGGTGGTCAGCAGTCGGTCGATTCGCCCCTCGTCGTCGCTGGAAGCGGTGCGGACGAACTCGACGACGCGCACAGCGATCCCGTCGATGTCGCTCTGGCGCGCTCGCGTCCCTGGATACACACGGGACTCGAAAGACCCATCGGGATAGCGTTTTTCGACAGGAAGCGCGGAATCGTAACGCGTTCGCCAGAGCAGGTCCGCGCCGGAGGATCGGCACAGGTCCCACAGGCGGTAACCGAAGAAGGCGCGGTCGGCGAGCAGCAGCATTCCGGGGCGCAGCGACCGCACGATCGATTCGGCCATGGCCTGCTCGCGATGCTCGTAGGTGCCGATCGCGGCATCGACGATCGCGCGCGAACCGCATTCGACCAGCCCGAGGAGCCGCACCCGGGTGAACGCTCCGCCCCGGCCGCCCCGAGAAGCCTGCGGCGGGCCGAAGCGCTCGATATTCGCGCCGGTAGCGGGCGCATCCATGGTCGATCCGTGGATGCTCATCAGCCGCCACGACCGGTACCAGCTGCCCGGCGCCCCCGCGTCGGACAGTGGCACCGCCACCTTCTCGTACAACGCGCGCAGCGGTTCCGAGCCCAAGCGCCTGCGGGCCTGGAAGATGGCAGCCTTCGTCGGGGTCGTCCACTGGGGCGCCTGTCCCGACGCCCACTCGAGCCCGGACACGAGCTTCCGCATCGTCTCCTGATACGAGCAGGATGCGAACAGAGCCAGCGCGAGCACGTAGTAGACCACCACTCGCGCGGGCAGCAATCGGTTCCGGCGTTCGACCCGTCCGCGTTCGACCAGCACCTCGTCGACTACATCGGGCGGAAATGTCCTGGTCAGGACGCCTATCGCGAGGTGGTCGGACAACCGCTGATCGCCCTCCGGCTTCACCCATCCGGCACGCGGCACAGCGAAGAGAATACCGATGGGTCTGTTCTTAAGTAAACACTGGCGAAGTCAAGATTGTGTCTCAAACGGCGGTTTTCCGGCCGATCCGGCGCTCGACGGCGGCGCGGATTCGACCCGCGCCGCCGCGGACGCGTCAGGCGACGACGGATGTCGCGTCGTCGGACGGATCGGTGGGCTCACCTACCGTGCGTTTCGGGCCGGTGAACCAGCGGCGGGCCGAGGCGAACCACCAGATCGCGATCGCGCCGACCACGCCGACCAGCGTCAGTGGCGCGTAATTGACGGTGGTCCACGTGAATTCGCTGTTCCACGGATAACCTCGGTCGTCGGTGGGCAGGATGAAAAGCACGCTGATCGCCGCGATCCAGAGCAACGCGACGATTCCGACGGGCCGATACCATGTCCCGAGTCGCCACGGGCCGGTCTGGAATCGAGCACCGTGCCGCTGGCGCAGCAGAATCGGAATTCCGTAGGCGATGTAGAGGCCGATGGTGGCCACCGAGGTCGCCGCGGCGTAGGCCGTCGGAGCGTTCGCCGCGGGCACCAGCATCGAGGGAATCAACAGCACGAACGCGAAGAACGAGATGAACAGCACCGCGTGCACCGGCACCTTCTTCGCCGAAAGCTTCGACCAGTAGGCCGAGCCCGGCACCGCGCCGTCGCGGGCGAACGCGAACAGCATGCGCGAGGCGGAGGTGACCGAGGCGTATCCGCAGAACAGTTGCGCGACGGCCGCGATGACGAGCAACGAGCCGGACCAGAACGAGTCGAGCGAATTCTCCAGAATGTAGATCACCGGATAGCCGCTGTTCTGCTCCGGATCCAGCGCGTCGTTCAGATCCGGAATGGCGAACGTGACGGCCATGATGAGCAGGTAGCCCGCGACAGCGGAGACGAGAATGGTGTTGATGATGCCCTTGGCCGCCGCCCGCGCGGCGTCGTGGGTTTCCTCGGACATGTGCGCGGAGGCGTCGTAGCCGGTGAACGTGTACTGCGCGTGCAGCAGGCCGAGCAGGAAGCTGAACGCGACGCCGCCGAAGCCGACGGCGCTGTTGTCCACCGTCTCGGTGAACACGAATCCGACGCTTTGATGATGCTTCGCGCCGAAACCGAGCACCAGCACGAAGATCGCGACGCCGCCGACGTGCCACCACGCCGAAATATTGTTGATCACCGCCGACAGGTGCGGGCCGATCGCGTTCAACACCGCGTGCAGCACCAGGATCGCCGCGAACACCAGGAAGATCGCCGTGCGGTCGGTGCCGATCTCGATGCCGATCACGTTCAACACCACGGTGGTGAAGATCGCCGCACCGTAATCGATGGCGGCGGTCACCGCGATCTGGCCGATGAGATTGAACCAGCCGGTGAACCAGCCCCACACCGGCCCGCCCAATTCCGCGGCCCACCAGTAGAGCCCGCCGGAAGTGGGGTAGGCGGAGGCCAGTTCGGCCATGGCCAGGCCGACGAAGAGCACCATGATCGACACCAGTGGCCAGCCCCACGCCATGGTGATCGGGCCGCCGTTCGCCAATCCGATACCGTAACTGGCCAATCCGCCGGTCAGAATCGAGACGATGGTGAAACTGATGGCGAAGTTGGAGAATCCGGACCAGGATCGCGCGAGATCCTGTTTGTAACCGAGTTCGGCGAGCCTGCGTTCGTCCTCGGACGGGTTTTCGGTCATGATCGCTCCCGAAGTGAAAAACGCTGCCCTCATACAGCGTTTGCCAGAAGCTCAGTGTGAAGTAAACCCGGGTCGATCACAGGGCAAACGGATGACCGCGGCGTAAACCGACGGCCGGCTCAGCGATTTCGATCGCCGCCAGCTGGCGCGCAGTCACCGGCCGTCCGGTGTTCCCAGCCGAGCTTCGCCGCGGCGACCGGGCACCGGTCGCCCGGCTCGCCGCCGCCGGGAGAGCGCACCGGCACCAATCCCGCGACGGAGGCGACGACGCCGACCGCCGCGAGCGCCAGACCGAGATCGACCAGTTTTCGGTCCCAGCGCCCGGTCGGATCGTCCTGCGCGGCAGGCGGGTTCGCCAGTCGCCAGCTCGCGGCCAACACGAAGGCGACCGCCGCGAAAACCAGCAGCGGGATCCCCACACCCGCGAGCACTTGCCGTGCGCCGTCCATAGACCGTCACCCCTGTTTCGTCAGGGCGAATCCGGACAATCCGCGGCGACCCCCGGCGGCGGCCGTCCGCAGGCGACCCCGCCCCCAGCGACGGGCAACCTATCGCACCCGTATCCGGCCCGCAAGCCGCGGTGGCCGCCAACTAGCGTGATCATCATGAGCGAACGTCTCGTTGTCATCGGCGCGGACGCGACGGGTATGTCCGCGGCCTCCCAGGCCCGCCGCATGGCCGGTCCGCGGGAGCTGGAGATCGTCGTATTCGAGCGCGGCGGTTTCACCTCGTATTCCGCGTGCGGGATCCCGTACTGGGTGGGCGGGCTGGTCGCCGAACGCGACGCGCTCATCGCGCGGACCGCCGACGAGCACCGCGCCCGCGACATCGATCTGCGCCTGCACACCGAGGTGCTCGAGATCGACGTGGCTCAGCGCCGCGTCCGCGTCCGCGACCTCGGGTCGGGCGCCGAATCATGGTTCGACTACGACAAACTCGTGATCGCCACCGGCGCCCGCCCGGTCCGGCCCGCGCTGCCAGGCATCGACGCCGCCGGTGTGCACGGCGTGCAGACCCTCGACGACGGACAGGCGCTCATCGATACGCTCACCATCACCGAGGGCAAGCGCGCCGTCGTCGTCGGGGCGGGCTATATCGGCGTGGAGATGGCGGAGGCGCTGATCCATCGTGGTTATCAGGTGACCGTTCTCGATCGCGGCGCCGAACCGATGTCGACGCTCGATCCGGACATGGGTGCGCTGGTCCGAACCGCTATGTGCGGCTTGGGCATCGAGATCGTCGGCGCTGCGGAGGTCACCGCGATCCGCACCGACGAGGCGGGTCGCGTCCGAGCCGTCGCCACCGCCGAGGGCGACTATCCCGCCGATGTGGTGGTGCTCGGCATCGGCGTGCGGCCCGAGACCGCGCTGGCCAGCGCGGCCGGTCTGCCGCTCGGCGAGCACGGTGGGCTGCTCACCGATCTGTCGATGCGGGTGCGCGGCCACGAGGACATCTGGGCGGGCGGCGACTGCGTGGAGGTGCTCGACCTGGTCTCGGGCCGCAACCGCCACATCCCGCTCGGCACCCACGCGAACAAGCACGGCCAGATCATCGGCGCGGGCGTCGGCGGGGGATACGCGACCTTCCCCGGCGTGGTCGGCACGGCCGTCAGCAAGGTCTGCGATCTCGAGGTGGCCAGGACCGGTCTGCGCGAAAAGGACGCGCGGGCGGCGGGATTGCAGTACGTGAGCGTCACCGTCGAGTCGACCAGCCGCGCGGGCTACTACCCCGATGCCGCGCCGATGACCGTGAAGATGCTGGCCGAACGCCGCACCGGACGGTTGCTCGGCGTGCAGATCGTCGGCCGCGAGGGCGCGGGCAAGCGGGTCGACATCGCCGCTGTCGCCCTCACCGCCCGGATGACCGTCGACGAGATGACCGCCCTCGATCTCGGCTACGCGCCGCCGTTCTCGCCGGTGTGGGATCCGGTGCTGGTGGCAGCGCGCAAGGCCGCGGCGGAGGTGCGGCGGCGCGGCTGAGCCGAGTCAGGCCGCGTCGCGCCGGACGGCGACCACCGGGATCACGCGGGTGGTCTTTGCGCGGTACTCGCCGAAGGCGGGCATGAGCTCCACCATCCGGTCGTACAGTTCGTCGCGCTCGGGTCCGGTTACGAACTCTGCTGTGGCGCGGAACTTTTCGGTCCCGACCTCGACGGTGAGCTCGGGCGTCGCCCGTAGATTGTGATACCAGGCGGGGTGGCGATCGGCGCCACCGTTGGACGCGATGAGCACCATCCGGTCGCCGTCGGGCAGATACACCAGGGGATTGGTGACCTGCCGTCCCGACTTGGCTCCGGTGGTGGTGATCACGACCATGTTGGTCCTGCCCTCGAACATGCCGCCGACGCGGCCGCCGTTGGCGCGGAATTCCTCGATCACCTGTGCGTTGAAGTCGCTCATCTCGTTCCTCGGTCGCGGTTGCTCCACGACCAACCTCAGGTCGGCCGTGGAAATTCCGCCCGGTTCAGTCGAGCGCGTCGAGCAGGGCGGTCTTACCGAACATGGTCGCCGCGTCCCTGGCCGACGGGGTGCCCGCGTCCGGATCGGCGCCCGCCGCGACCAGCAGGCGGACGATCTCGTCCTCGCCTTTGAACACCGCGCCCGCCAGCGGCGTCTGGCCCTTGTCGTTGGCGCGATCGGGGTCGGCGCCGCGTACGAGCAGCATCGCGACCACGTCGCGGTGGCCGTGGTAGCTGGCGAGCATGACGAGACTGTCGCCGTGGTCGTTGGTGAGGTCGGCGGGTACTCCGGCGTCGACGTAAGCGGCCAGCGCGTCGGCGTCGCCGTTGCGCGCCAAGTCGAAGACCTTGCTCGCCAGTTCGATCACTTTGTCCGCATCGGAATCGTCTGGGCTCACCTGCCCTTCCTACCAGGTTCCCGGTTTCGCCGGGCGGACGTCGGGTACCGCGCCAGCAGATCACGCCCTACCACGACAACCAGGAGGTGAGCTCGATGCCGGTATGCGACACCTGCGGCAACGACTACGACCAGACGTTCACGGTCACCAGGAACGGCTCGTCGGCGACGTTCGACAGCTTCGAATGCGCGGTCACCGCGCTGGCGCCCACCTGCGAGCACTGCTCGTGCCGGATTCTCGGCCACGGCGTGCAGGCCGGCGATCGGATCTTCTGCTGCGCTCACTGCGCGCGTGTCGCGGGCATCAAGGAACTCGTCGACCACGCCTGACGCGGCGGTTCGAGCGGCGGGCTGGGTGCGGACGACCCGCGCTCAGCCCGCGTCGATCGCGGCGCGCACCGTCCGCAGATCCTCGACGAAACCCTTGTAGGCCGTCGTGCGGTCGGGCGCACGCAACACCGACGAGGGATGCACCGTGGCGACGACTCGATAGTCGTCGGCGAACACCACCCGGCCGCGTTCCTCGCTCACCTTGAACGAAGGACCGAGCACCGCCTTGGCCGCGACCGCGCCGAGGCAGACCACGAGCTCGGGCCGCACCGCGTCCAGCTCGGCGGTCAGCCACGGCGTGCAGGCGACCACCTCGGTGCGCCCCGGCGTCTTGTGGATTCGCCGCTTGCCGCGTTCCTCGAACTTGAAATGCTTGACCGCGTTGGTCAGGTAGACGGTGTCGCGAGCGATGCCGACCTCGTCCAGCGCCTTGTCCAGCAACCGTCCCGCCGGGCCGACGAAGGGGTGTCCTTCGATGTCCTCCCGATCGCCTGGTTGTTCACCCACCACGAAGACGGACGCGTCCGCGGGACCTTCACCGAAAACGGTTTGGGTCGCGTCGCGATACAGCAGACAGCCGTGGCAGCCACACGAGGCCGCACGCAGTGTGTCCAGGTCCGCGCCCTCGGGGACGAATTCCTCGGCGCCCGGCGCTTTTCCGGCAGCCATCAGCGGCTCCCTCCGCCGACGATCGGCACTTACCTGAGCGGACTACCCGCGCCCGCCTCGCCGAAACCGAGCGGCGGCTCCTCCGGCAGCGCACAGCCCTCCAGGGTCGCCTCGGACAGTTCGGCGATCACCGCGGCGACGTCACCGCCTGCGCCGAAGGCGCGCAGCTGACGCGTCGCGCCGTTGCCGCGCTCGAGCACCGCGGCGATGGTGTCGGTGACGAACTCGCGATCACCGAGTTCCTTCAGGGCGGGCTCGACGTGTTCCACCAGTTCGGCCAGCAGCTCACGGGCGGGCAGCACACGCCCGTCCATCGGCGCGACCGCGTCGCCGTCGATGCCGCTTCGCGCCGCCTTCCAATAGGCCGCCCGCAGCATCTCCGCGGCGACGGGTGGGGCCGTTCTGCCCTGGTCGAGGGACTCGCGCGCCATGATCACCGTCGCGCGCACCAGGGTGGCGAGCAGAGTCGTCTCGGCCACCGTCGCGGGCACATCGCTGACCCGGACTTCCACGGTCGGATAGGTGATCGACCGGCGCACGTCCCAATAGACCATCTTCTCGTCGAGCATGATGCCGCTGGACAGCATCATCGAGACCAGGTCGTCGTAGTCGTCCGCGCAATGGAAGTACGGCGGCGGTCCCGCGCTCGGCCAGCGCCGCCACAGGATGTTGCGCCAGCTCTTGTACCCGGTATCGGCGCCGCGATAGATCGCCGAATTCGCGGTGAGCGCGAGAAACAGCGGCAGCCACGGCCGCAGGTAGTTGCTCACCTGCACCGCGGTCTCGCGATCGGGCACGGCCACGTGCACGTGGCAGCCGCACAGGCCCTGCTCATGGGCGAGCATCCCGAAACCCTCGGCGATGCGCCGGTAGCGCGGGGTGTCGGTGACGGGGTAGTGGAGCGGGACCGTCGGCGGGATCGCCACGGCGAGCAGGCGCGCGTCGTTCATCTCGGCGCAGCAGGAGACGCCGCGGCGCAGCTCGCGAAGCTGCTGGGCGAGATCGCCGGTGCGGGTGTGGACGCCGGTGTTCGTCTCGATCTGACAGCGCGTCAGCTCCAGCTGGAGATCGAGCCCGAGGTCCTCGGCGGTTCGGGCGACCGCGTCGTTCTTGGCGGTTGGCGCCCCGGTACGCGGATCCGCGAGGAGGAATTCCTCCTCGACTCCGACCGTAGACGAGTCCACGTCCATGTGGGTAGGTTACCGCGCTGACCTCAGACTATGTCTGGAGCTCCTGCTATTTCGCACGTCGGCCCCGGTAGAATCGGACCAGTCGGTCACGCGTCGGCCGGGCGCCCTTCGGCCTGCGCAACCACGGGAGAGTGGGAGATGAGCGCACGCGACGGCCTCGGTATGCGGCGGTTGCCGCATGGGATTCGGGTACTGCTGATCATCGCCGCGCTGTTCGTCGCGACGTTGCTGATACTCCCTCGATTGGTCGGCGTCTACGTCAACTGGCTGTGGTTCGGCGAAGTCGGATTCCGCGGCGTCTGGCTCACCGTGCTGCTGACCCGGTTGTCGCTGTTCGTCGTCGTCGGTCTGCTCATCGGCGGGGCCCTCTTCGTGGCCATGTGGCTCGCGTTCCGGTCCCGACCCCTCGTGGTGCCGATCTCCGAGGAGGAAGACGTCCTCCGTCCCTACCGCGACATGGTGTTCCGGCGGCCACGGCTGTTCGGCGTCGGCATCGCCGCCGCGCTGGGCGTGCTGTGCGGTCTCATCGGACAATCCGGCTGGGTGACCGTGCAGCTGTTCCTGCACGGCGGGTCCTTCGGCATCTCGGATCCCCAATTCGGCCACGACGTCGGCTTTTACGTCTTCGACCTGCCCTTCTACCGGCTGCTGGTGAACTGGCTGTTCGTCGCCGTCATCCTCGCGTTCCTGGCCTGCCTCGCCACGCACTACCTGTTCGGGGGGCTGCGGCTGGCGGGCAGCTCGCCGGGGCTGGCCCATCAGGCTCGCGTCCAACTGGCGGTGCTCGCAGGCACATTCGTCCTGTTGAAGGCGGCCGCGTACTGGCTCGACCGCTACTCGCTGCTCTCGACCCGCAGCAAGGAACCCACCTTCGCGGGCCCCGGCTACACCGACATCAACGCGGTGCTCCCCGCCCGGCTCATTCTCTTCGCGATCGCCGTCATCTGCGCCGCCGCGTTCTTCGCCGCCGTCGTGGTCCGCGATCTGCGCATCCCGGCGATGGCCGCGGCGCTGCTGCTGTTGTCCTCGATTCTGGTCGGCGCCGTCTGGCCCCTCGTGGTGGAGCAATTCTCGGTGCGTCCGAACGCCGCCGATATGGAGCGCGTCTATATAGAGCGCAACATCACGGCCACCAGGCAGGCGTACGGAATCGGCAGTGATCACGTCCGATACCAGGACTATCCCGGAATCGGCACCAAACCGCCTCCGGAAGTGCCCGCCGATGTCACCACGATCGCCGATGCCCGCCTGCTCGATCCGAACGTGCTCTCGCGCACCTTCACCCAGCAGCAACAGCTGAAGAACTTCTACAGCTTCCCCCCGCATCTCGACCTGGATCGGTATCCCATCGAGGGGCAGTTGCGCGATTACGTGGTGGCCGCCCGCGAGCTGACGCCGAGCGCGCTGAGCGGCAACCAGCGGCACTGGGTCAATCGGCACACCGTGTTCACCCACGGCAACGGGTTCGTCGCTGCGCCCGCCAATCGCGTCAACGCCGCGGTCCGCGAGGCGGCGGGCGACGCCGCGAGCAGCAACAGCGGATATCCGATCTACTCCGTGAGCGACATCGCCTCGCAATCCGCCGGGCATCAGGTGATTCCGGTGGATCAGCCGCGCATCTATTTCGGTGAAGTGATCGCCGAGGCCGATCCGGACTACGCCATCGTCGGCGGCGGCACCGAACCCCGTGAGTACGACACCGATACGACCAAGTACGCCTATACCGGCGCGGGCGGGGTGCCGATCGGGAACTGGTTCAACCGCTTGGCCTTCGCGATCAGCTACAGCGAGCGAAACATCATCTTCTCCAAGGCGATCGGGTCAGGATCGAAGATCATCTTCAATCGGGATCCGCGTCATCGCGTCGAACTGGTGGCGCCGTGGCTGACGACCGACCACAACCCCTATCCCGCGGTCGTGAACGGCCGGATCGTCTGGATCGTGGACGCGTACACGACGATCGACGGATACCCCTATGCCAAGCACACCACCCTCGAGGCCCTCGAACCGGGCGAGCAGGCCGGTCGTGGATCGCACCGGGACATCTCCTATTTGCGCAACTCGATCAAGGCCGCCGTCGACGCCTACGACGGCACCGTCACCCTCTACCAGGTCGATCAGCACGACCCGGTGCTCGCCGCGTGGATGAAGGTGTTTCCCGGCACGGTCGAACCCGAGTCGTCGATCAGCCCGGAACTGCGGGCCCACTTCCGTTATCCGGAGAACCAATTCGAGATCCAGCGCGAGATGCTGGCCAAGTACCACGTGGATGAGCCGCGAGAGTTCTTCACCACCAACGCTTTCTGGTCGGTGCCGAGCGACCCGACCGTCGAGGCGAATCCGCACCAGCCCCCGTTCTACGTCCTCGCCGGTGACGCCGACAGCGCCAAGCCGACGTTCCGGCTCGCCACCGCGATGGTCGGCTTCAACAGGGAGTTCCTGTCCGCCTACGTCTTCGCCGATTCCGATCCGCAGAACTACGGCAAGATCACCGTCTTGCAGCTGCCGACCGACAGCATCACCCAGGGCCCGCAGCAGATCCAGAACTCGATGATCTCCGACACCAGGGTGGCGTCCGAGAGAACGTTGCTGGAGCGATCGAACCGGATCCAGTACGGCAACCTGCTGACGCTGCCGATCGCGGACGGCGGCGTGCTGTACGTCGAACCGCTGTTCACCGAACGGATCTCGACGACGCCGGACGGATCGACGTTCCCGCAGCTGGCGCGGGTGCTGGTCAGTTATCGCGAACCAGGCACCGGCGGCGTGCTCGTCGGGTACGCGCCGACCATCGCCGAGGCGCTCGACCAGGTGTTCGGCCCCGCGACGGGCAGGCTCGCCACCGCTCCCGGCGGCGGGCCGGGAGCGCCGCTGCCACCGGGTCAGCATCCGTCTCCCGGACCGGCGCCGCCGCCACCGCAGGGCCCGCCACCGGTGGATCAGGCCAAGATCGCCGAACTCAACGCGCAGATCGACGCGATGCGCGAGGCGCTCAACCGTCTCCAGCAGCAACTCAACGAACTCGGCATTCCGGGCCGATAGCCGTTGTCCCCGAACGCATCACGTCGATACGGGGACCGGCTATCGGCGATGAGCGAATCGATACACCACCGGCAGCTCGTCACGGCGCGCCGCGACCTTGGTATCGAATCCGCGGCTGATAGCGGCCATCGTCTCGCACAGCCAACGGGTTTCGTCGCGTCCGGCCATTTCCAGGCGCATGCGCCGCGTCCGCAGCGGAATCATGCGCACCTCGACCTCCGAATCCACCGTGACCAGGAACAGCAGCCGAAGTTCGGTGCGATATCGTTCGTAGCCGCCGATGCCCTCGTAGTCGTCGACGACATCGCCGCACCCGTACAGAATCGGTTTGCCACGATAGAACTCGACCGGCCGCGGGTGGTGTGCCGAATGCCCTTGCACCACATCGACTCCCGCGTCGATCAACCGGTGCGCGAAGCGTCGTTCGCTCGATGTCACCCGGTAACCCCAATTGGGTCCCCAATGGATCGAGACGATCGCCACATCCTGCGCGCGGGTGCACGCCGCCACCAGCTCCGCCACCTCGTCGGCCGCGGCGAGGCTCGGTTCGTCACCGATTCGCCACAGTCCCGGCCGATCGCGCTGCGCCGCCCAATATTGCGGAACCCCACTCGATCCCGCGGCGACCGACACGATCACCGCCCGTCGCCCGTCGCCGAGGTCCGCTGTCACGGGGGATCGGGCGCCCTCGAGATCCACGCCCGCTCCGGCGTGCTGGACGCCCGCCGCATCGAGCGTGTCGAGCGTGTCGGTCAGTCCGGCCACGCCGAAATCCAGCACGTGATTGTTGGCCAGCGAGCAGACGACCGGCGCGATGGCGGTCAGCACCGGCACGTTGCGCGGGTTCATCCGATAGTGGATGCCCTTCGCGGGAGCGAACGTCCCGCCCGCCGTGATCGCGGTTTCCAGATTGATCGAGCGCACGTCGGCTCGCGCGAGAAACGGCAGGGCATCACCCCACGGCGCGCGGAAGTCCACGGGGCGGGTGAACGCGCCGTTGGTATTCTCCGCCAGCTGGACGTAGGTGCGCGCGTCCTCGACGAATCGTTCGCGCAGCGCCGGATCGCCGGGATGCGGCAGGATCTGGTCCACCCCGCGGCCCAGCATGACGTCGCCGCCGAGCGCCACCGTCGGCATACTCCCATTCTCGATCACCGATCGGCCGCGCGCCTCTGCCCCGGACGACAATGGTCGTATGACCGCCGGTGTCGAACTGCGCGTGTACGCCGAGCTGAACGATTTCCTGCCCCCGGACGTCCGGTTCACGGCGCAGCGGCGGCCGGTGCGTCCGCATCAGACCGTGAAGGACATCGTGGAGGCCGCGGGCGTCCCGCACACCGAGGTCGATCTGTTGCTGGTGAACGGCGCGTCGGTCGACTTCGGCCACCATCCGAGCCCGGGCGACCGGCTCGCCGCGTACCCGATGTTCGAAACGCTGGACGTCGGGCCGCTGACCCGGGTGCGTGCCCGTCCGCTGCGTGATCCGCGGTTCGTCGTCGACGTCAATCTGGGCGGGCTCGCGCGGATCCTGCGACTGCTCGGCATGGACGTGCGCTGCGAATGGGACGCCGAGGACGCCGTGCTGGCCGAGATCGCGGCCGCCGAGCACCGCATCCTGCTGACCCGCGACCGCGGACTGCTCGAACGCCGCAACGTCACGCACGGCGTGTTCGTGCACGCGGATCGTCCGTTCGCGCAGATCATCGAGGTGATCCGCCGTCTCGACCTGACCGATCGGCTTGCGCCGTTCAGTCGCTGCCTGCGCTGCGGCGGCGTCGTCACCGACGTGGCCAAGGACGACGTCGTCGATCGGATCCCGCCGCTGACTCGCCGCTACTACGACGTCTTCCGCCGGTGCGTCGACTGCGGCCGCGTCTACTGGGCGGGCTCGCATCAGCGGCGGCTCGACGACCTGGTCGCCCGCATCATCGCCGCGACCGCGCCCGGGTCGCCGCGCTGAGGTCAGAGCCCGCTCGCCTGACCCGCCAGGAACATGTAGCTCTTCTCTTCGACACGCTGCCGAATGCGCCACTGTCCCTCGACGCGCGCGAAGGTGTCGTGGTACCAGAGCCCGCACAGCATCAGGCTCTGCGCGCCGTTCTCGCCCGCGACGAGCATCGGGTTGTGGCACATGGTGCGCGCGGTCGCGGTGTCGCCGTCCACCGTGATGGAGGAATTGCTCACCAGATGCTGGAAGGCGGGGAAATTCGGCATGACACCGGCCAGGAACTCCTTGGTCGAGGCCAGATCGCCCGCGGGTCCGCCCATCGCGGTGTAGTCGATATGCGCGTCGGCGGTGAAGATCTCGTCGAGCAGATCCCACTGCCGGGAGTCGACCGCGTGCGAATACCGGACCATCAGATCCTCGATCTCGAGCCGATCCGAAATCTCCTGCAACGACAGCATGGGTGCCTCCGAAGGTGCGATTCGGCGGGGCCTCGCCCCACCCTGGAACACGTTCCTATCGCGCCGACGGTTCGCGCGCTGCCGTTCGCCGGAAATACCGCTCCCACACCTACAGCCACGTCCGAGAGCGCGGTTGCCACCACGCGTGATCCGAGCCGCGTCGGCGGCGCAGACGATCGTGGCAAGCCATTCGCGCGGGCCTGATCGAGCCCTGAGGGCTACGGCTGATCCGTCGTGGCTTCGGGCCCGGGGGAGTAGGGCGAGACGATCGCCGGACTCCAGGCGAACGGCGGTGCGCCGGGGGTGAGCCGGCGTCCGGCGGCCGCCGCGAGGTGTTCGTTGTTTCCGGTGAGCCGGGTGATCGTGCGTTCGAGCGCCGGGAGTATCTCGGTGATCGCGAGGTCGTCGTGCGCGAAGCGGCCGACGAGCGCGTACACCATGTTGCTCAGCACGAGACCGACGTCGGCGATGTAGTCGGCGTCGATGCCCGTGAAAAGGGTGCTCGCGGCGGGCAGGACAGCGTCGAAACCTTGAGTGTCGAGGCGCTGCCCCCCGGGGCCGGAACGCGCGCGGTAGTAGGCAACCAGCATCCGCGGATTGCGCTCCCACGGTTCGAACACGTATCGGACCAAACGCACGAGACCGTCGGCCAGCGACTCGTTCTCGCGCGGCGGCGGCATGTCGGTGTAGATGTTGGCGGCCATCCACTGTTCGACCGCGGCGAGGATCAGCTCGTCGCGGGTCGGGTACAGCTTGTAGACCGTGGCCAGCGAGACGTGCGCCTGCTTCGCGACAGGGCGCAACTGGACCGCGTCGTAGCCGTCGGAATCGAGCAACGACAACACGGTATCGATGATCTTCGTCGCGGGATCGCTTTCGCCTGTCGTGGCCACCTCGCTACGGTAATCCAGTTTTCCGGCGACTCGGCTCGCCGCGGCGTCCGCGAAGCGCCGAGCCGCCGCACCGGGGAGCGGGCGGCCCGGCGGATCGTGTCAGATGAGGGTTCCCACGTCGCGGGCGACGAGGTTGTCCAACGCCCGCTCGGCGACCGCCGCGATGGTCATCGAGGGATTGCAGGCGGCGGTGTTGCCCGGCATCAGGGCGCCGTCGAGCACATAGAGTCCCGGCTGGTCGTGGACCCGGCCGTCCAGGTCGCAGACCGCGCCCATGCTCGCTCCGCCCAGCGGGTGCCAGGTCGAAGGGAACATGGCGTTGGTGTCCAGCAGGATGCCGTCGGGTCCGGCGATCCGGTGGACCGCCGGACCGATGTGTCTTTCCTGGATGTCTCGATCACCGTGCTCCGGCCAGTGCAGAATCGCGTCGTCGCGCGCCGCGTCGTAGCTGAACACGCCGCGCCCGTCGCTGACGCCGTAGCCGACCATCATGGTGCTGCCGACGTCGAGCGACAGCGGCGGGATGGACGCTTGGATCACGGTGTAGGCGGCCCGCGCATCGTCCCAGTTCTTGCTGCCGTAGATCACCGGACCACCCTGCGGCGCACCGAATCCCGCGGTGCGATCGGCCCACACGTAGATGCGGTCGGCGTTGGTGCCCCAGCCATGGCCGAGGCCGTCGGGAAGATCGGGAATCAGGCCCTTGGCGCCTGCCCGCACCAGCAATCGGGTGGTGTTCAGGCTTCCGGCGGCCATGATCAACGCGCCGGTGGTGAGGACTTTGTGCTCGACGACGGCGCCGGTGGTGTCCAGGCGTTGCGCGTGCACGATCCAGCGACCGTCGGGTGCGCGTTCCACGTCGGTCACCTCGTGCAGGGTCTCGACCCGCACCAGCCCGGTGGCCTCGGCGGCGGCGATGTAGGTGACGTCGACGGAATGCTTGCCGCCGTTGTTGACTCCCATCGCGCCGTCGCCGTTGGTGTAGGAGGCCTTCATCTCCCCACGCAGCTCGGCCAGCGCGAAATCCCAGTCGATCGGCATCGGGATCTTCGCCAGCGGCATTCCGGCCGCGCGCACCCGATCGGCGAAAACCCTTGCCGCCCGGTAATTCTCGCTCGCGATCAAGTCGTCCGGGGCTTCCGCCAAGCCGAGCATCCGCGCCACCCTCGGGTAGTGCACGCGGTTCATGGTCGCCCAGTCCAGCTCCTGCGGAAAATGCGCGTCGAACACGTGCTCCGCGGGTTGCAGCGACATGCCCTGGTAGACCAGCGACCCGCCGCCGACGCCCGCCGCGCACAGCGCCGTCATGTTCACGCCGGGCACCGCCTCCACCAGGCCGGTGTAGGGCTCGAACGCCAGCGGCCTGCCGAAGAGGTTCGGGCTCGACCTGCACCACAGCAACCGTTTGTCCGGCGCGGAGGCGCGGGGGAAGGTTTCCGCGTTCGGTCCGGTGGGCCAGCGCATTCCGCGCTCCAGCACCGTCACCGGCACGCCCGCCCGCGCGAGGCGCAGCGCGCTGACTCCGCCGCCGAACCCGGAACCGACCACGACGACGCGGTGCTCTTCGTAGCTGAGCGGGACACTGTTGACACGGGCGGCGACCGGAGCGGGCGCACCGATCGAGCGAACGCCGAAGAGTATGGCGCCTGCCGCGGCGGCGCCGGTCAGCATCGACCGGCGCGAAATTGCTTTCATGACAGAACCTTCGGATGATCGTGGGCCGCCGCGGTTCGGCGGCGGCCCCTCGGCGTGCGCCGCATCGTTGCGACGCAAGGGAATTCAGTCGATGGCGCAGCCGGAAACCGGTTTGTCCGCGAGGCGATCCAGCAGGTAGGTGACCGCGTTGTCCGGCCCGAAGCCGTCGATGATCTCCGGTCCGAAGTGGTTGGGCAGCGTCGCGCCGGGCAGGATCGGCGGGAGGTCGTTGGTGCGGAAGGTGACGGTGGCGCCCTTGGCGCACCAGTCGTCGGCGAGTTGCCTGGCCTGGTTGTAGGGGACGGTGTCGTCGTTGAGGCCGCTGGTGATCAGGACCGGCGTGGCGGGGGTGAGCGTCCCGACGCGCAGGTCGGCCAGCGCGGGGGCCGCCTCGGGGATCGCGTGCAGATGTTCGGTGAGCGAACGGCCGTCGATGGTCATCGAGCTGGTCTTCAGGAACGGATGTTCGGTGATGACATCGCCGATGCACGCGTCGCTCAGCGTGTCGAGCATGGCGCGGCCCGCCGGACTGGTCACCCGGTCGACGGCCTTCTGCAGTTCCGGGTAGCGGGCGAGCATGCCGTTGATGGCGAATCCGATGGCGCCGCCGATCAGCGCGCCGTCGATGCGTTCGAGGATCTTGGCCAGATCCGCGACCGGGCCGCCGGCCCAGGTGCCTTTGAGGTTCAGCTCCGGTGCGTAGTCCGGCTGCATCTCCGCCGCGGCGGCGGCCGCACCTCCGCCCTGCGAGTAACCCCAGAACACCAACGGGGTTTCGGGTCCGACGCCCGCGAGACTGTTGGCCGCGCGAGCGCCGTCGAGCATGGCGTGCGCTTCCTCGATGCGGTTGGCGAAGGTGTGGATCCCAGGTGTGCCCAGGCCGATGTAGTCGGTGACCAGCACGCGGGCGCCCAAGCCGCTCCATACCGCCGAGGAAGGCAGTTCCTGATTCGCCGAAAGGCCCGGCGACGGTTCGGCGAACAACGCCATCCCGGTCGAGAACGCCACCGACATCGCGCAGCGGTCGGCCTGACCCGAGGTGCCGGGACCGATGACCACCGTTGGCCGCGGGCCCGCCCCGAGCCAGGGACCCGCCGCGTCGATGAACGTTCCGGTCACCGCCACCGGGGACCCGTCCTGCAACCGCGTCGTGTACATGACGTGCTGCGCTCGGCCCGGCCAGCCCTTGTCCGAGGGCGCCGTGGCGTACAGGGGCATCGGCTGGGTCCGCACGACCGCGCCCGGCTCGAACGGAATCCGGTCGGGCGGAGTGTAGAAGGCGCTCACCGGATCCGCCTCGGCCTCAGGCGTAGTCACCCCCACCGCGGCTACCGCGGTGGCACAGGCCAAGGCCACCACCGCCGCCATCCGACCGGCCCGCGGTAGCGAACCGGACCGCGAACGTCCTTCATGCTGTCGAAGCATCGATAACTCTCCGTGAACTCCGCCCCCGGCGCCGTCGCCGGAGTGCCCATGCATCGCGTCGCGCCCTGTGGCATGACTCCCGTCACAGCCGCGACGCGGTGTACAGTAACATGGTTACTGTGGATATGAATCCAATCGGTGTCAGCGTTTGGAGAATCCACAAAGGCCGGGCCACAACGCTTTTCGGCCGGTATGGGCGACTTGCCATCGGGCTGACAGCGGTGGAAGCGAAACGAACGCCTGGCCGCCGGTTGTCCGGATGATCCGCCGGACGGAGTCGCAGCTGTGATTTGGGGATCGATCGAGCGACTGGCCCATGGGTACGGTTCCAGGTATGAGCAAGGCGATCGTCGAGCTTTCCCACCCGATCTCCGACGGCATGCTCACCTATCCCGGCCTGCCTGGGCCGCGAGTCACCACGGATGTCTCGCGGGAGCAGTCACCGCTGGTCGACATGGCATACGACATCGCGCGCGTGGATATGGTCGGCAACACCGGGACCCATATCGACGCGCCGTTCCATTTCCATGCGCGCGGAGCCGATATCGCCGAGCTGCCGCTGGAGCGGCTGCTCA
This sequence comes from Nocardia xishanensis NBRC 101358, assembly GCF_001613365.1. Classification (GTDB taxonomy): domain Bacteria; phylum Actinomycetota; class Actinomycetes; order Mycobacteriales; family Mycobacteriaceae; genus Nocardia; species Nocardia xishanensis. The sequence continues at coordinate 207,281 of NZ_BDCF01000008.1, read as the reverse complement.
ACGTGCGGATCGTGGTGGTCCGCGCCGCGGGGATCCGCGCGGTGGGGCCCGACCTGCTGGGCGACCCCGCGAGACTGTGGGGCAAGGCGGTGCTCGTGCACACCGGATGGTCGGCGCGGTGGGGTTCGCCCGCCTACCAGGAGCCGGGCCATCCGTTCCTGGTGGGCGAGGTCGCTGCGGCGCTGGTGGCCGCGAACGTGGCGCTGGTCGGCATCGACTCGCTCGATATCGACGACACCTCCCTGCCGACGCGACCGTGCCACCACACGCTCCTCGCCGCGGGAGTCCCGATCATCGAACACATGACGAACCTGGAGGCGGTCCCAGACACCGGCGCCCGGCTCGTCGCACTACCGGCGCCGATACACGGCATGGGCACCTTCCCGCTGCGGGCCGTCGCCTGGACCGACCACGGCGTCGGTAGCTAGATCACGCCTCGACAAGCGGCGGTAGACGGGCCGGACGGGTTCGATACGTAGGGCGACATGGCCTTTCGCTGATGGTCTCGGCTGGAGTAGGAGGAGCTGATGGTGGCGAGGGACAGCCTGCTACCACGATTCGATCAGCGGGGCATCATGCTCTCGCCGCTGCCATTCCTCGGTTAGGCGACCGAGTCGGCTCCGGGCGGCGATGCCGCGCACACCCGCGATCTTGTCGTCGCGGATCTCCAGGATCAGGACGCCGACGACCCGATCGCCGAGCGTGGCGAGCATGGCAGGGCAGCCGTTGACCACGGCGGCGTGCATCGAGGGCGAACCACCGGCGAGTCTCCGCTTGGCCGGAGACGGTTTGAAGCCGGCCCGCACCGCGCCGGCGATCCGCTCCGGGGTCGCGTACCGGACCAGCTTCTCGGCCAGCCCCAGCCCGGCGCCATCGGAGATGCCGGTCGCGTCGTCGGTCAGCAGCGCGACCAGCCGTTCGGTCCGGCCCGAGGAGGCGGCATCGACGAACGCCTCGACGATTCGACGCGCGGAGGCATGGTCGATCTCGGTGCCGTTGCCCGCGGCGGCGATTCGACGCCGGGCTCGGTGGTTGTGTTGCTGACTCGCGGACTCGGTGATGCCGAGAATGTCGGCTACCTCGGCGTGGCTGTAGGCGAAGGCCTCGCGCAGCACGTAAACGGCCCGTTCGACCGGCGACAGACGCTCCATGAGGGTCAGCACCGCCAGAGTCACCGATTCGCGCTGCTCGACGGTGTCGGCCGGACCGAGCATCGGGTCGCCGTCGAGGAGCGGCTCGGGCATCCAGGCGCCGACCGCGCGTTCGCGTCGCACCTTCGCCGAACGGAGCCGGTCGAGCGCCAGATTGGTGACGATCTTGGTCAGCCATGCCTCTGGCACCTCGACGTACTCGCGGTCGGCGGCCTGCCACCGCAGGAACGCGTCCTGCACCGTGTCCTCGGCGTCGGCCGCCGAGCCGAGCAGACGGTAGGCCAGCGAGGCCAGCCGATTCCGGCTGGCCTCGAAACGCGCCACGGTGGCAATGTCCATGAGCACGACTTTATGCGGCGACCACGTCGAGCGAGCGCTCTCGAGTGGTGGCCAAGCGGTAGTTGTGACTCGGCCTTCCGAAGGTCGGGTGGCTAAGGCTCCAGGCGGCAGTCTCGAGGATCGCCGACTTGACGCGTGCGGCCGTCCGGCCACGCAGGGCCCACGACTTCGATCGCGCGTCACCGTCGACCAGCTGGAAGATCCCGTCCTTCCGGCCGAGGCTGATGTGGTTGCCGACATACGACAGCGCGGTCGTCGAGATCTTGCGCCCGGTCCGGTCGCCGATGATCGCGGCCGTCGCCTGCATGCTGGTGCTTCCCGCGGAAGCGCAGGACATCGGCAGCGGCCGACCGTTCTCGCCGATGACGAAGGCGCTGTCACCGGCAACGTAGACATCAGGGTGCGAGACCGACCGCATCTGACGGTCGACCGTGATCTGGCCGTTGGGTTCCACCTCGAGGCCGCTGGCGGCGGCAATCGGGTGGACGGCGAAGCCGGCGGCCCACACGGTCGCGTCGGAGGCGAAAGCGGTGCCGTCGGCGGCGACCGCCACCGCCTCCTCGACGCGCGCGATGGTGGTGTGCTCGTGAACCGTGATATCGAACCGGTCGAAGGCGCGCAGCAGGTGACGGCGTGCTTTCGGACCCAGCCAGCCGCCGAGTTCGCCGCTGGTGGCGAGGCCGACCCGAAGTCCCACGCGGGATTCGGCGATCTCGGTGGCGGCCTCGATCGCGGTCAGGTTGCCGCCGACCACGAGCACCCTCCCGTTCTCGCCCAACTCGTCCAGGCGTGCGCGCAGGCGCAGCGCGGACGGCCGCGCGGCCACATGGAAGGCGTGCTCGCGGACGCCGGGAACGCCGTGATCGGCGGCGGTGCTGCCGAGCGCGTAGAGGAGGGTGTCGTATTCGAGCCGGTCGATGCCATCGCCGTCGGCGACCGTGACCGTCCGGTGCCCGGCGTCGACGTTGGTCACCCGCGCCAGTCGTAGCCGGATGCCGGTGCCCGCGAACACCTGCTCCAGCGGCCGGTGGCGGAGGTCCTGCCCGGCGGCGAGCTGATGCAGGCGCAGCCGCTCGACGAAATCGGTTTCGGCGTTGACGACGGTGATCTCGAAGTCGTCGGAGTGGAGCTGACGGGCCAGGTACCCGGCGGAGAAGGCTCCGGCGTATCCGGCTCCGAGGACGACGATGCGGTGCTTCATGGTTCGCTCCTGTCTGGTTCGCGTGCTTCCTGAACGAGACAGCCCCCGAATTCCTGACAGATCGGCCAGTGATGTGGGTCACCCCCCGGAGACTCGTTTCTCGCGTCAACCGCAGCAGAAGGGGTTGTCGCAGGGATCGCCGATTTCGCTGGCGTAGGCGACTGAGTTCCGGACGGGCCTCAGAATCTTCTCCACGGTCGCGACCTCCAGAGCCGGAGCGGAACGGTCGGACGGCTTGCCCCACTCGGGTGGCGTGTCATCGATGTCGAAACGGCGAAGGCCGTCGACGAAGAGAGTCCAGAGCGGGTGATCGGGAAAGCAGTTGAGCCGCAACACCCACCACGATCCGCCGACCGAAGCCGCGACGGGGAAATGCGCATTCCCGGTCCTGCTCCACCGAGGTCGCGCGTTCAACTCCGGGTACGCCATGCCCCCAGTCTGGTCGATCGAGCCGTCGCCCGTCACGCGCGATCCTCCGGAAGAACCTCCGCCGCAGCCGGATTCGTGCGCCTCAGTGGCCGCAGCGCCGTCGGACAACCTCTCTTTCGGTATCAGGACGGTCGATCGTTGTCGCCGTGCACGATCCGAGCGCTCCAGGTGTGTCAGCGACGAGGGTGGTCGACATTCGGTGCTGCTCGTTCGGGGAGATTTTCAGGTGTTCGGGTTGTCAGGAGGTTGCCTGCTGTGTATCCGAATGCGGCTCGCTTCGGTTGGCTGTCGCCCTCCTGACACTCCCGGCGCCGTTGCCGGGAAACTCGGCGCCGTTGCCGGTTCCGATCACCTTGGTAAGAAGGTTATGGCCTCGCCGAGATCGTCGACTGTCCAGATTTTGGACAACGTTCCGGCGATGTCGCGGGGCGAAAACCGGCGCCGGTCCTGGCGGGACCGGCGCCGATGGCGATCTCCGTTCGAGGTCGACAGACGCCCTCGGTGTTGGTGGACGACGACGCTAATGGCCTCAGGGCTTCGCCCGCGTCGGCGAATGCATGCGTCGCGCCGAGCTCCATCGCCTTTGCCCGTTTGTTCTCCAGCGGGTCGATGGCGACGATGTGGCGTGCACGCCGGGGCCGCCGACGCCATAGATCGCGACGGTCTGTCCGACCTGGACATTCGCGGCATAGATGGCCGAACCCCAGCCTGTGGGTACGCCACAGCCCATCAGGACCGCTTGTCGAGCGGGATGTCGTCATCAGCCCTTTGTCGGTTCTCGGCAAGGCGGCGGACTGTCCAACTTTTGAACACTCGACTGTGGCCGGCGTCACCGATCATGGGTGGGCAGGCAACGTATCGAGCGGCCCGCAGCGGTCGTCGATGTGACACAGAGCACAAGTTGGTGAGTATTCTTGAATACGCAGATGAAGGACGCCGCGTCGACCGCCGATGAATCCGGTCCCAGGCCGGAGCGTTTGACATCGGTGGGGCGACAAAATGTGAGGAGCAGGGTGTCGACAATTCCCGGCCCCGATACCGGAGCGCCGATGACGCGGCCGGAAATCGAGCTGTCGTGGAAACGTTCGAAACTCAGCGGGGTAGAGCCCGAATTCGACGGATTCGCCGATCTCCCCGTGGTCGAATTCGATCCCGCTAGCCGGCTGGTCGAAGCTGCGGCGCCGGTGCTGGACCGGATAGCCGGCGCCCTCGCAGGCACCGGGTTCAGTCTCTTGCTCGCTGATCGTGACTGCCGTTTGGTGTATCGCTGGTTCGACGATCCACGATTCGAATCCGCACTGGATACGCTGGGCATCAGGGACGGCGCCATTCTGGCCGAGGAGAAGATCGGAACCAATGCGTTGGGCACGGCGATCGAAACCCGTCAGGGGATCATCGTCCACGGCGCCGAGCACTACATCGAACCGCTCAAGGCGTTCACCTGTTACGGGCATCCCATCCGGCACCCGGTGACGCGGCGGCTCGAGGGGGTCCTCGACATCACCGGCTCGTCTCCGGCGATGAACCCGCTGCTGGCGCCGTTCCTCGTGCGGGCCGCGGAGGACATCGAACAGCGACTGCTCGACCAGGCGAAGGCCTCGGAACGTGCGCTGCTCGCCGCCTTCCAATCGGTCTCACGACAGCGCCGCGCGGTCGCCGCCGTCGGCGACGACATCATATTGAGCAACAAGTCGGCGCTCGATCTGCTGAGCCCGGCCGACTATGCCGTGCTGCGCATGCTGACCGACGATCTGGACAGCGGTGCCCGCAGCACCGACCTCACGCTCGACTCCGGCGTCGTGGTGCGCGCTCATCTGGCACGCATCGCCGGGGCCGGCGGCGGCACCCTGTTCCACTTCGCACCGATCGAGTCGCCCGGCGCCCGACCCGTGCGGCTCACGCCGCGGCGAGACATCGAGACCACGACGCGCACCGGGCCCGTCTTGATCGCGGGTGCGCGCGGCACCGGGCGCAGCACCGAGGCGCGCAGGCTCGCTCGCGAGGACATGGTGGAGTTCCGTGATTGCGCCGACATCGCTGTCGAGGGCGAGCAGCCGTGGGTGAAGCGGCTGCGCGAGCGGCTCGGCCAACCCATAGGCACGTTGTGCGTGGAGAACATCGACCTGCTGCCCGAACCGCCGGTTGGCATCCTCACCGACGCGATCTCCGCTGGGCACGGCCCACGGCTGATCCTCACGTCTTCGCCACTGTCGGAGCTGGCCGGCGCGCACGCCGCACTCGCCGCGGTCTGCCTGCGCCGGGTGGAGATGCCGCTGCTGCGCAACCGGGGCCCCGAACTCGCGGCGATCGCGGAACGCATTGTGCGCGAACTGGATCCCACCGCGCGAATCCGACTGCTGCCGAGTGTGATCGAGGTCCTTTCCGCTCAGCCCTGGCCAGGCAATCTGCACGAACTCAAGGCCGTCCTGGCGCATGTGGTGCAGCGCAGGCACGAGGGTGACGTGACGGTCGGCGATCTTCCGGCGCCCTACCGCGTGGCTTCGCGTGTGCGGCGCCTGTCCGGCCGGGAACGTGCTGAACTCGACGCCATTATCGAGGCCATGCGCCGGCACAAGGGAAATAAACTGAAGGCTGCGCGAGATCTCGGAATAAGCCGCACCACTTTGTATGCCCGCCTCAAGGCATTGCGCATCACCGACGGCGGATTGTCCACTTCCTGAACACTTCACAGCGGCCCGCAGTCCTTAGCGTTGGTGTTGTTCAGATCACGGCGAACAGGGCAACCTTCAGGAGGCATCAGGATGACCGCGGTAGCAAGGTCCAACCGCATCCCCGAGTGCGAGAGTTTCTCTCCGGCAGCAAGAAGTTGCTTATCGACGGCGAGTGGACGAAGGCCGTGAACATCGCCCTATGAGTGACAGCATGGACGGGCGGAATTCCGCTCCGCCCGTCCTACCAGAACACCCAGGTCCTCGACTGTCGAGGGGAATCCGGCGCATCCGCATCGTGTCCGGCGCCTTGACGTTGAACTACCGGGCATCGGCGGAACAAGCACGGAATGTCGCCGACCTGCTCGCCTGCAACTACACGAGCCAGGACATGGTGATCACTGTCGACGACCGGGTTGACCCGAATCTGCCACCGCTGCCGTGCGCCGGGTTGTGGGACCAGGGTCATGAGCCTCACCGATTCGGGGATGGCCGCCGCCGGTAATCCGTTGCGCTCAAAGCGGACTCGGTTCGGGGGCGTGGGGTGCGCCGATCCAGTGCAGGAGTCGATGGATCGTTTCGTCGGCGAGGCGATACCGGACGATTCGGCCGCTCTTGGACGCGGTGACCCAACCTTGGTAGCGCAGCAGGCGCAGCGCGTGCGACGCGGCGGTGGCCGTCATGCCGACGGCGGCGGCGAGCTCGGTCACGCTCTGATCCGGCGTGTGATGCAGGCATACGAGCAGACGGAGCCGATTGGCGTCGGAGAGCAGATCGAAACGGTGGGCCCAGTGTTCGATGCCGGCGACATCCAGGCCGGGCGCGGCTGGCCTGGCGTGTTCGGGGTCGAGCGGGGGAGTGAGGGCCACTGTTCTACTCTGCCGTTCTCTCCTCGACGGGGCCGGTCGTCACCAATGCTTACATATCGGTCCAGTTGTTCATATGTTGCGCGTATCGTATCGGGAGGTGAGCGACACCACCTCGGCCATGCATATGAGCGATGGCATCGTCGACGCACCCACCTCCGTGTTGTTCGCGGTAATCGCCCTCGCGGCACTGGGTTTCGCGGCGCGGCGCGCGCGTGCCGAACTCGACGAGCGGGCCGCGCCGATGGCAGGTCTGGTGGCCGCGTTCATCTTCGCGGTGCAAATGGTGAACTTCCCGATCCTGCCCGGCGTGAGCGGGCATCTGCTGGGCGGAGCGGTCGCCGCGATCCTCGTCGGACCCTACGTGGGTGCGCTGTGCGTGGCCATCGTGCTGATCGTGCAGGCACTGCTCTTCGCCGACGGCGGGCTGACGGCACTGGGCACGAACATCACGAACATGGCGTTGATCGGCGTAGCGGCCGGTTATCTCGTCGCGCGCCGATCGCTACCCCGCGCGCCGAGGCGCGGCGTAGTGGGCGCTGTCGCATTCGCCGCCGCACTGCTCGGAACGGTCAGCGCCGCAATGGGTTTCGTCGTCCAATACGCGATCGGCGGGGCCGCGGGCTCCACCGTCGGCGCGGTCACCTGGTACATGCTGGTCACGCACACATTGATCGGCATCGGCGAAGGCATCGTCACCGCGATCACCGTCATCGCCGTCGTCAACGCCCGCCCCGACCTCGTGTATCTGCTCCGCGCCACCGATCGCCCTGCGACGCCGCGCGCCGCACTGCCGGCGAACGGATTCCTCTTCGGTTTCGCCGCCGTCGCCGTCCTCGTCGCGGGCTTGCTCTCCTATGCCGCGAGTTCGCAACCCGACGGGCTCGACGCCACGACGCAACGCGGCTGCACCGTGGTCGAGGTCGACGGAACCGAGGAACTGCACGGCGAATGCATCGCGCAGAACGCGGAGAGTCACACGCTGGCCGACTCGCCGCTGGCCGACTACACGATCGGCGGCAACGACCGGCTGACCGGCATCGCGGGCGTCCTCGGCGTAGCCGCCGCCTTCGCCACGCTGTTCGCTGTCGTGCGCCTCGTCAGAGCCGGACGGTCGGAGCGGCGACGGGCCGAACATGTTTCGGAGACCGGAAGCGCGTCGCCCGAATCGGAGTCGACCTAGGTGTCCGCCGTCAGCCACCGGCTGCACTTGCCCGGCAGCTCGCCGGTGCATCGGACTCCGGCCGAGGTGAAGATCGTCTGCGCGGTGGTCACGGTCTTCGCCGTGGTCGCGACGCCACGAGAGATGTTGTGGCCGTTCGCCCTGTACGCGGCCGGCTTGGTCGCGGTCTGGCGCGTGGCGCGCATCCCGCCGCGGTGGATCGCGCCGCGACTGCTCATCGAGCTGCCCTTCGTCGTGCTGGCGATCCTGCTGCCCTTCGCGGCAGGCGAACCGCGGACGACCGTGCTCGGACTCTCGCTGTCGACGACGGGCCTGCACGCCGCATGGGGCATCATCGCGAAAGGGTCGCTCGGAGTGGGTATCTCGCTGACCGTGGCGGCAACGACGAGCGTTCGGGAACTGCCTGGCGGCCTGAGCAGGCTGCACGTGCCGGGCATGATCGTCATGATCGTGGTGCTGATGCTGCGCTACGTGGACGTGATCGCCGACGAAGCGGCGCGCATGCGCCTGGCACGGATCTCGCGCGGCGACGATCCACGCACGATTCGCCAGATCGGCGCCACCGCGCGCGGCGTCGGTAGCCTGTTCCTGCGATCCTACGAACGAGGGGAACGGGTCCACTCGGCCATGCTTTCGCGCGGATTCACCGGCACCATAGCCGATTTCGGCACACCTGCGGCCACGCGCGGGCAATGGTTCCTCTCCTGCCTTCCCACCACGGTCGCGGTCGGAGTCTGTGTCGGCGCGTGGGTCGCCCGGTGAACGCGTCCGCCGTGCGCCTTGTCGACCTGGCGTTCGCGTATCCGGACGGGACCGGTGCGCTGCACGGGGTGAATCTCGAGATCGCCGACGGTGAGCGGGTCGCGGTCCTCGGGCCCAACGGCGCGGGCAAGTCCACGCTCATGCTGCATCTCAACGGCGTGCTCACCGCGAGCTCCGGCGATGTGTACATCGGCACGACCCGCCTGGACCGCACCACCGTGCGCGCCATACGCCAGCGCGTCGGCGTGGTGTTCCAGGACCCCGACGACCAACTGTTCATGCCGACGGTCGAACAAGACGTCGCGTTCGGGCCGGGCAATTTCGGTGTGCGCGGCGAACACCTCACCGAGAGCGTGCGTTTCGCGCTCGACGCGGTCGGCATGTCGGATCGGGCCGATCGTTCTCCGACCCGCCTGTCGCTGGGCGAACGCCGCCGGGCCGCCCTCGCCACCGTCCTGGCCTGCCGTCCCGAGGTACTCGTCCTCGACGAACCGGCCGCCAACCTGGACCCGGTGGCCCGCCGCGAACTCGCCGACATCCTGCTGTCCCTGCCGACCACCCTGGTCCTGGTGACCCACGACCTGCCCTACGCCCAGCGCATCTGCGACCGCGCGCTGATCCTCGACGCAGGACGCATCGTCGCGGACGGCCCCATCGGCGAAATCCTCGGCGACGCCGACCTGCTCGCCGCCCATCGCCTCAGCTGACACCGCGCGAGCCGCTCCGCCACCGGGACATGTGAAGGACCCCACCAACCTTGGGGCCTACACTGCGACAATGGCAGCCACTGACGTGTCGGAGTACTCGCGTGAGCAGCTCACCGAAGAGCACCTGCATCGGCTGGCGGCGATCGCCCGCGCCGAGGTCGCCACGTTCTTCCAGCGCAATCCGCACCTCGACGAGTACCGGGACGCATACCTGATGACGGCTCTGACACAAGGCGCGGCCCTGCACTACGCCTCGGGCGGGAAGCATCGAGTCAAAGACCTTGATATCCATTCGTTCTTCGTTCGACTCGACCCCCACAGAACGCAGCTTCGACGGGCACGGCGAGTGATCGACTTCGGCGGCTCCGAACACGGCCTGCACCCCGACGACGTGAAACTCGGGTTCCAAGGCCGACACGTCGACGGAATCTTCCGCCTCGTCGACACCGCGCGGAAGGGTGACGAGCCGGTTCTCGCTGTGCAGCACTATCTTCGCAACAGTACGACGCCCACCGCCTTCCACCTCAGGCAAAAGGCGGTCGTCGCTCTCGACCCGCTCGAACTGTTCGGAAAACTCGTGTGGTTCAACCGGAATGCGCCACTCGACCCAGTCTGGGACGAATGATGCTTCCCTCGCCAGGCCACCACGAAGGGCGAAATACCGAGTAGCCGGTTCAGTCCGGTAGCAAGCCGTGCTCCATCGCGAAGACGGCCGCGCCCGCGCGGGTGCGGCGGCCGGTCTTGTCGTAGATGTGTGCGAGGTGGTGCCCCACCGTGCGCTCGGACAACACCAGTTCCGCCGCGATCAGTCGGTTCGACAGCCCACGTGCGGCGAGCCGTAGTACCTCTACCTCGCGTTCGATGAGGCCGCAGGGGAATTCGGTGCGCGACTTGCGTAGACCCGCCGCCTCCACCACCGCGGCGCAGGCGGATATGTCCACCCTGCCCGTTGTCGCTTCGGCGATGAGTAGCTTAGCTGTGCCGCGTCGTCGGCGGAGAAGGCTGGGCGGTGGGGTCGTGGCTCGGTCAGCGCCGCGAAGACATCGGCGGCGGCGAGGATCCGGGCCGACTTCGACTGGCCGTGGCCGCCGACGCCGCGGTGGTAGCCGCTGCCGTCGAGACGTTCGTGGTGGCCCGCCGCGATCTCGCGCAGATCCGCCAATCCGGGGCACCGTTGCAGCACCCGGTCGGTCCAATACGTATGCAGCCGAACGCGTTCCTAGTCACCGGGCCCGAGCGGTCCCGGGCGATCCCAGATCGCCGAGGACACCGCCGCCCGGCCGATATCGTGCTGAACGCGTCCTTCAGCCCGACCGGGACGACGACCTCGTTCACCAGGGGGTTGCCCAACCGCGACACCTGCACGAAGTCACCGCCCGACGTCGCGGCGCCAGGGCTCAGTTGCAGCGAACGGCGCTCGGTGTCGCTCCACACCCCGATCACCGGATTGCGGGCCGGGTCGTTGCGCAACGCGAGATCGTTTTTCGGCACCTGCAAAACAATGGTGTCGACGTTGTACCCGGTGAGTGTGTCGGTACCGACCTCGGACAGATCACCGCCGTAGAGCAGATCGAACACGCGCGGATCGAGGAAGAAGGGGTCCTCCGCGGCGCCGACGCAGACCGAGCCGCCGCCGGGCAGATTCGCGGTCGCCTCCTTACGCAGCCGGCCGTAATCGGGCGCCGGACCCGTGAACGACGGAGCCGCCTGCCCTTGCGCGATCGGCCGCCAGTCGTTCGCGCCGTGGCTGACCGACACCGCGACGATGAATCGGCTTACAAGACAACTTCGTTCACGTTCGCGTTGCGAAGCCGATGTTCATCGAGACCGTGCCGCCAATGATGCTCGCCGACCCGCAGGAGCCACATCGGTCGATCGACCTATCTCGGCGAGGACGGCCTCGCCCGGCACGGGCCGGCCCTGCGCGTGATCGCCACGTCGGAGACCTCGTCGGCGCCTCGCAGTCGACCCATTCCATGTATCCACCGCCTATGGCGGCCTGCCGGTCCTGTCATGTGCCCTGGTAGCTGTGGCCGCCGATGTGGCCCTGTGGCCGCCGATGTGGCCGCGGCGGCGCCCAGGGCAAGGACGGCTCGCGTCGCGCGGACCGCGTCCGGGTGTCGGGCGCGATAGGCAGTTCGTCGCGGACCTGTGGCACCAGCGGCAGGTCGTAGTCGGCGCCACGGCGGTCGACGCGGCGGACGCCATCGCGGGTTCGACGCCCAGTGCGACGGTTCGTCCGGTAGGCGCTATCACGCCCAAGGATCTGCTAGCTCGAGAGTTGCTATTTACCAATAATTTTGGAACCAACTCATAGCCGAATCGGCGGCAACGTATCCAGAATATATTGGACCGCAATGCAATTGCCAAACAGTAGCGGTCAACCTCCGTTTGCTATCCGAGAAGTGGGCATCGATGAGACCACTCGTCCCGCACCGTGAGAAACCAATTCACAAGACTTGCTCGAGACGTTCGCGTCTTGTAACACCGTTGTGGTACTTGATGATTCGAGCACGACCACCGTCCCAGTCGGCAAGAGTCCCGCACTGCGGACTGCTCGACCGAGATCGGAGCGGTCCTTGCGCCGCTCGCCCGCGTATCGTCACTTCTCTGTCTGAGTTGCGTTGTTGTACAACGTGATACATACTCGCGCACCTGCGCGACTCGTTGTGAAATCTCCTGCTGTTTTCAACGAGCGATCAGTTGTGTTGTGGGGTAGCCTCTTTCGCTATGTCGATGGATGAAGATCGGTTTGCGGTGGTGGCTGGGCTGAATGATGGACGGTACGCATCGACTGTTGGGCAAGACTGTGCGCTACGACTACGGGTTGCGTGACGATCTGCGCGCGTACGTGAACGAGCACCCGGGCGATCCGGACGGCGTGCTGGTTGTGGACGAGACCGGATCGTGCGAGAACGACACGAAATCTCTTGGGGGACAACGGCGATCCTCAGGAATTGCGCTCATGCGCGTCGAGCCCGGTCGGCTCGGCGTTCTCCGTACCGAGGGTGCGGCCGCTGCCACGCGCAGCCCGTTCGCCTCGATGACCACAGGCGGCATCTTTCGTGATCACGTGGCCGCACAGAAGATTTCACAGACATCGACATGGCTCGGCCGCGGTTTCGGAAGCGAACGACCGCGGATGCTCGACTCGGCGGTGACCCCGCCGCCGACCGGCCCATGGAGCGCTCCCGGCGGCTGGGATCGCGAGCGACTCGCTCGGCGCCCGCTGACATTGAACATCGACGGCGAGTGCGAACTCGCCTCTGGCCTGCGCTGCACACCTATCCGGACAAGCGACGACCACCTGCACCGGCATCGCGGTGGCGATATCGCCGCGCGCCGCCGGCCGGCCACCTCGTAAGTACTTCGATCCCCGTGTAATCGACGCCCGCCAGGCTCGTCGTCGCCTGTCGCATGCCCGACTCCGCCGCCGTTACGACACGTAAGGAGCCCTCCCGCCAATGGACAATCCCACGTCACCGTCAGAACATCAGCAGGACGAGCACCTGGTGGCGGCCATGTCCGGACGGTCCAGCACCGCGCACGCGGTCGTGGACGACCGGGCGCGCGTCACCGCCCCCGCGTCGAACGGACGTGCCGACAGCGCCGACGCCGCGAGCGCGAATGCCGGCGCGGCGGACCAGGTCGACGCCCAGCCGATCGCGCCGATCTACCAGCCGGCGATGGTCACCGAGCGCATGCGCGAAATGCTCGTCACCGGTAGCGTTTTCGACGACATCTACCAGCACGTCCTGGCCGCCCCCGGCAAGCGGGTCCGGGCCCGCCTCGTGCTGGACTGCCACCGCCTGCTGCCCTCGGCCGTGTCCACCTCCGTGGCCGACGCCGTCGACCTGGCCTGCTCCATGGAGATGTTCCACGAATCGTCGCTGATCCACGACGACATCTGCGACAGTTCCCTGCTGCGGCGCGATTCACCCTCGGTACCCGCGTTGTTCGGTATCCGCACCGCCGCACGCGCCGGATTTCATATGGCGGGTACCGCATTGGAAGTGCTGGCGCGGGTACTGGAGAACAATCCCGTGGTCTGCGCGCACCTCGGTGAGGCTCCCGGCGTCACTTATCTGGACCGCATCTCGGATCTTTCGGCAGGCCAGCTCGTGGAGACCATGGCGCCCGACGTCGACGATGCCGCGCTGCGCAGGCACTACGAGGTCGTCGCGGGCGCGAAGACCGGCACGCTGTTCCGGCTGGCCTGCTCGTACGGCGGCACGGCGGGCGGCGTGGACCACGACCGGCTGCGAGCCCTGATGCAGTACGCCGAGCAGTTCTCGCTGGCCTTCCAGATCATGGACGACGTGCGCGACGTCGAGGGCGACCCCGCGCTCGGCAAGGAGGCCTGCGGCGACCTCGACCGCAGGGTACCGACCTGGCCGGTGATCGAATGGCTGGCGATCCGGCCCGATGCCCGCGAAATGTGGCTCTCCGAAGAGACTTCCAGCGCCGAACTGCAAGCCGACCTGGTGCGCAGCGGCGCCACCAAGGCCGCTCACGACGCCGCGATCCGCGCCGCCGAGACGGCGTGCGAGGCCCTCGAAGTGTTCCCGCCCACTCCCGCGCGGGACGACCTGCGCGACCTAGCACTACAGGTGGTGTCCCGATGACCGGAGGACGACTCGGCATCCTCGCCCACGGGCTGCGCAACCTGCGCCGCGCGCCCGACCTCGCCGCGCTGCGGGCGGCGGACTCGCCGGACGAACTGGCCCGGCTCGCGCTGATCCCGGCGGCCAGGAACATGGGCATCGCCATCGGTTTCCTCGGCCCGGCCCTGCGGGCCGAGGCCACCGCGGCCCTGCTGGCCTGCCGGGTGCTCGACGCCTACGAGGATCTCGTCGACCGTCCGCTCGCGGGTAGCGCCGTGCGGGCCGCCGCCGAGTATCTCAACGGCAGCACCGACACTCCGCCCCCACCGCCGGACCGGGTCGCGATGCGTGACAGCGAGGCCGTCGATATCGTTCTGGCTGAACGCATTCAGGACATCAGGTCGCTGGTGGCCGCGCTGCCTGCCGCGGGACGCGAGCGGGTGGGCGGGCTCGTGCTCGACATCGGCGATGTGATGGCCCGCAACCTCGATTCCTCGCTGTCGCGGGTCGTCTACGGCGAGGGCGTGCTCGGCCGGGTGACGCACTACGCGTGCTCCCTGGTCGCCCCCGATGCGTGCGCCGAGGACGATTTGCGCGAGCTGGCCGGATGCGTCGGCGTCATCGCCCAGTCCGCCAACGACCTGCGCGACGGCGAACTGGACCTCTACGGTGTCGCCGACCGCAAGGAACTGACCCAAGTGGTCATGCTGAGGCTGCTGGCGCCCGCACTGGGTGGATTCGCCCTGCTGGCCCGGCTCGGCCCGCACACTCCGAGCGCGGGCGCTCGTGCGGCGATGGCGTACATGACCATCACGACAACCGGCTTCCTGTGCACCGCGGTCGGCGCCCCGGCGCCTTACCGGCGGCCGGTCGGCGCGGCCGCGCTGGCCGCCTGGTCATCCGCCTACTGGACGAAGATGGTCGAGCGGGTACAGCGATCCGCCGACGAGGCGATCCACCGGGTGCTGGACACCTCGCCCGAACTCGGCGCCGGGTCCGAAGCCGCGGCCGAGTTGCTCGGTGCGGTGGACCCACGCACGCTGGCGCCTTCGATGGTGCCGCTGATCGTCGACACCACCTTCGCGCTAGTGCGGTCGCTGCCGGAAGAACCGTTGACGGGTCGGCTTTCCGCCGCCGACATCCGCACCATGATGATCGCCGACCACTTGGCCTTCGGCGCCCTGGAGCGGCTGCCACCCCACAGCGCCGACGCGATGCGTGCGCTCGCCACGAATTTCCAACTCGCCGCCCTCGAAACGACAACCACTGGAGATCGCCCATGACGAGTGCCCCAACTCATCCCGTAGGAACGCCCGACACCGATACCAGAGGAGATCGACTATGACCACCGTGCCAACACGTCCCGGCGACGGAACGCCACCGGCGGCGTCCGACCGACCGCCGTTCAGCCGCCGGGTGCTCAAGCTCGAGCATCCGGCGAACGTCGGCCCGCTGCTGCACATCGTGGCCTGGGTCGTATTACTGTCCTTCGGCCTGTTCGTACCTTTCGCCACGAACTGGTATTTCGCGGTCCCGCTGATCATCCTGCTGACGCTGCTGAACTTCTCGCTCACCATCGGCGTGATGCACATGCACACGCACCGGGCGCTGTTCGTGTCGCGCAGGCTGAACCGAGTCGTGGACATCATGTGCTGTCTGCCTGCCACGCTGACGTCGGCGGAGATGCGCGAGGTGCACGTGCTCAACCATCACCGCTTCAACGACGGACCGGGCGACGTCACCTCCACCGAGGGCATGGAGCGCGGGCTCGGTGCCGTCTGGTACTGGATCAGGTACGGCACCATCGTCAAGAACCACACCATGCGAATGATCTTCGCCGCCAACCCGTCCGAGGGCAGGCGCAAGCGGCGCCACCAGTTCGTCTTCGACCTCACGCTGGCCCTGCTGCTGCCGGTCGGCATCTGGTACGTCGCGGGCTTCGAACGGTTCGCGCTGTTCTGGGGTCTGCCGTTCCTGATCACCCAGGTGAACTCCGGATACTTCGCCTGGCTGACCCACGCGCCCGCGCGGGTGTTCGAGGACGACCCGAGCAAATCGCTGAACACGGCCGGTAACTGGCTGAACTTCTTCATCTTCAACCAGGGCTACCACAGCGTGCACCACCGGTACCCGGGCGTGCACTGGAGCCAGATCCCCGACAAGCTCGACTTCATGCGGCAGGTCGACGCGGCCGTCATCGTGCCCTACTGGATGACGATCCAGTCCTCGTGGCGCCTGGCCCGGCCCGGCGGCTTCCTCGACGCGCCCTACGGCGAGCGGTGGAAGACCAAGCTGGACAAGCGGATGGAGGAGGGCACGGTCCGCCTGCGGTTCCTGCCCTGGTTCGCATGGATCTGACCACCACGCGGCATTCGGTTCGGGGCGCGCTGACGGATCGCCGCCGGCTCGTCCCGTTCCTGCTGGCCTTCGGCGTCTACGGCGTCGCCGGGGTGACCGTGCCCCTGATGCTGTTGTTCGCCGGAGGCTGGTGGCTGCCGAAGACCGTCGACGAGGGACCACACCTGGCGACCGGTCCGGCTCTCGCGATCGACGTGCTGCTGATCGCGCTGTTCGGCCTGCAGCACTCGGGTATGTCGCGGCCCGCGTTCAAGGCGTTCATCACCCGGTGGGTGCCCGAAGCCCTGGAGCGGACCGTCTACATCGTGATGGTCTGCCTGGTGATGTGGGTGCTGTGCTTGGCTTGGCAGCCGCTGCCGCAGCGGATCTGGTCGGCCGACGGCGTCGTCGGGATCGCGCTCGACGCCGGATTCTGGCTCGGCTTCGTGCTGGTGTACGCGGCCACCTTGCTGCTCAACCACTTTCACCTGCTCGGCATCAGTCAGGCTTACCGCCACTACGTCATCCAGGTGCCCGACGCGACCATGGACCGGCTCCAGGTGCACGGGCCCTACCGACTGGTGCGTCATCCGCTGATGACCGGCCTGCTGCTCTCCTTCTGGTGTGCCAGCGACATGACGGCCGGGCACCTGCTGTGGGCGGTCGGGATGACCGGCTACATCCTGCTTGGCACCTTCCTGGAAGAGCGCGACCTCGTCGCTCGCTTCGGGGCGGCCTACCGCACCTACGCCGCGCAGGTACCCGCCTTCTTCCCGTCGCCGCTCGGCCCCTCGGCGCGGGCGAGTCTCCGCCAAGCGCTCTTCCGTCGTTCGGATCAGCGGCTGTGACGGTCGATTCACTCTCGGCCTGAACAGATTTCGCACCACAGCGCAGACCGTCTCACGGTCGCCGCACGCCGACGTGTCTGCGCATCGTCCGCCGCGCGCGTTCCCGTCCGGGAACGCGGGCGGGCCCCGCTCGAGTTTGGAGAGAAAACGACGTGAACAGCGATCGCGTTCGCGAGGGCAGCAAACTCACCGCCGCGGAGGCGGAGGGAGGGCGCGGCATCGGTCGCGCCCATGGCAAGGCGATCCTGCTCGGCGAGCACACGGTGGTGCACGGCACGCCCGCCATCGCGTTTCCCTTGCCAGCGCTGTCGGCGCACGCGGTCGCCCACCGGGATCGTCCCGATGTTTCGTGGGAGGGCGATTCTCCTGCGGGACAATACTTTCGGTTCGCAGCGGGCGGCATACGTACCGCGGAGCGCGCGTCGTCAGGGGCGCACGTAGCGGTCGAGGAGGCGTTGCGGCGGTGGGGCCTGGCCGGTGAGGTGGTCGAGGTCGCGCTCGACTGCGAGATCCCGCCCGCGCGCGGACTGGGGTCGAGTGCGGCGTGCGCGGCGGCCGCGGTGCGGGCGGCCGCCGATCTCTACGACCGGTCCATCGATTCCGGCATCCTCTACGAGTTGGTGCAGTGCGGTGAACAGTTCGCGCACGGCCGGGCCAGCGGCGTGGACGCCAGCACCGCGGTGGCGACCGGACCGATCTGGTTCCGGGCGGGCGCGGCGCGCGGGCTGGCCATCGGCTTGGACGCCACCCTGGTGATCGCCGACACCGGGGTACCGGGCGCCACGCAGCACGCGGTCGCGGCCGTCCGCCGCAAGCTGGAGTCGGATCGACGGGCGGCTCAGCGAGTGCTGGAACACGCGACGGACCTGGTCGAGTCGGCAGCGGCGGATCTGGCGGCCGGTCACGCCGAGTCGCTGGGCAAGACGCTGCTCGAATTCCAAGAACTGCTGGCCGAACTCGGCGTCAGCACACCCGAGATCGACGCACTGGTCACCGCAGCGCACGACGCGGGCGCGTACGGCGCGAAACTCACCGGCGGCGGCCTCGGCGGATGCGTCGTCGCCCTCACCGACACCGGCGACGACGCCGCGAGGGTGCGTGCGGCGCTGAGCCGGGCCGGCGCGGCGCGGACCTGGATCGTCCCGACCCGAGACGGACAGCCATGACCGATTCCCGATTCCCCTCGACACCGGAGCTCGAGACACGCCAATGACATTCACACCTGGAGCAGAACTCGCCGATCCGCTCGCGGATCGATTCGGCGACGACGCGGCGACCGCTGTCGCGCACCCGAACATCGCCTTG
This sequence comes from Nocardia xishanensis NBRC 101358, assembly GCF_001613365.1. Taxonomy (GTDB): domain Bacteria; phylum Actinomycetota; class Actinomycetes; order Mycobacteriales; family Mycobacteriaceae; genus Nocardia; species Nocardia xishanensis. Next base: position 188,880 of record NZ_BDCF01000008.1, on the reverse strand, counting down.
GTGAAGTACTGGGGCAAGCGCGACGAGTCGTATTTCCTTCCCGTCACGGGAAGCCTGTCGATGACACTCGACATCTACCCCACCACGACAACGGTGCGGTTGAGTGCGGAACCGGCCGACACGGTCGTGCTGAACGAACGTCCCGCGGTCGGCGAGGCGTACGCCAGGGTGGCGCGGTTCCTGGATCTGGTGCGCGCGCGGGCAGGCCGCGACGAACACGCCGAGGTCGTGTCCACCAACGCCGGGCCGACCGGTGCGGGCCTGGCCTCCTCCGCGAGCGGCTTCGCGGCGCTCGCCGTCGCGGCGGCCGCCGCCTACGGACTCGACGCCGATGCCCGCGCGCTGTCACGACTCGCCAGGCGGGGCTCGGGATCGGCTTGCCGGTCCATCTTCGGCGGCTTCGTGGTCTGGCACGCCGGGGAGGGCAATGGCGAAGCGGGGGACGCGAATTCCTACGCGGAACCGGTCGACGGCGACGCGCTCGATCCGGCTCTGGTCGTCGCCGTCGTCGACAAGGCGTCGAAGACGGTGTCCAGCCGGGAGGCGATGCGGCGGACCTGTGACACGTCGCCCTTCTATCTCCCGTGGGCCGACGCGTCCAGGATCGACCTCGAGGAGATGCGCAAGGCGATCGCGCGCCGCGATCTGCCCGCGGTCGGAGAGATCGCGGAGCGCAACGCCCTGGGGATGCACGCCAGCATGCTCCTGGCCAGGCCGTCGGTGCGATACCTGTCGCCGCGGTCGGTCGAGGTCCTGGATTGCGTGCTGGCGCTGCGCGCGGACGGCATCGCCGCGTACGCCACCATCGACGCCGGACCGAATGTCACGGTGCTGTGCGCCCGCGCCGACGAGCATCGGGTGATCGCCGACCTGCGCGAGGTCGGCGGCGTCGTCGACATGCCGGTGGCGCATCTCGGCCCTGGCGCCGCGCTGGTCCCGGACGGCGCACGATGATCACCTGTCGCGCCCCGGGCAAATTGTTCATCGCAGGGGAGTACGCCGTCGTCGAGCCTGGACGCCACGCGGTGCTCACCGCGGTCGACCGCTACGCGACCGCAACGGTGGACGAGGCCGGTGACGAAGTCACCACGCTGCGTTCCGATCTCGACGGTGGGGTGACGTTGTCCTGCGGGCGCATCGGCGGCCGATTGGTCCCGTCGACCGCGGATGGCGTTGTGCCGTCGAACTTCACCTACGTCTTCGCGGCGGCCGCGATCGTCGAACGGCTGCTCGCCGAGCGCGGGATCGCGGCACGTTCCTACCGGTTGAGCATCAGCACCGACCTCGCCGACGAGAACGGGAAAAAGCTCGGCCTCGGATCCAGCGCGGCCGTCACGGTGGCCACCGTCGCGGCGCTGGGGCGGTTTCACGGGCTCGACCTGAGCCCGATGGATCGCTACCGGCTGGCGATGCTGGCCACCGTGTCGATCAACCCGCGCGCCTCCGGCGGCGACGTGGCGGCGAGTACCTGGGGTGGCTGGATCGCCTACTGTTCCCCCGACCGGCAGCGAGTAGCCGAGCTGGCGGGGGAGAGCGGGGTGGACGCCGCACTCCGTGCGCCATGGCCCGGGCTGTCGGTGCGCCCGCTGCCCACGCCGACGGGTCTCGCGATGCAGGTCGGCTGGACCGCGAAGCCCGCGTCGACACCGAAAATGGTCGCGGGGCTCGGCGGCGCGGATGCCGACTTCGTGTCGCGCAGCGACCGCTGCGTCCAGCGACTCACCGCCGCGCTGGAGGCCGACGACTCGCTCGGCATCCGGGCCGAAATCAACTGTGCCCGGGAACTTCTCGTCACCCTCGATAGCAAAGCGCGGCTCGGCATCATGACGCCTTCGCTGCGTGCGCTGTGCGAGGCGGGCGAGGCGGTCGGCGCCGCGGCGAAACCCTCCGGTGCGGGCGGCGGCGACTGCGGCATCGCGCTCATCGAACGCACTCGCCGCGCGGCGATCACCGAACTCACCGGCCGCTGGGTCGCCGCGGGCATCCGGCCGCTGTCGTTGCGAACACATCCATTCGAAGGGGATCGCCGATGACCGCCAGCCGCAAAGACGATCATGTTCGCCATGCCGTGAGCCAACAGCGCGACGCGGGCCCCAACGACTTCGACTCGGTGACCTTCGTCCACCACGCCCTCGCAGGCATCGACGGCGAGGACGTGTCGCTGGCCGTCGACGTCATCGGAAAGCGTTGGGAGACGCCGCTTTTCGTCAACGGCATGACGGGAGGCAGCGAGCACACCGGAGAGATCAACCGGCAACTGGCCATCGCCGCCCGCGAAACCGGAACCCCCATCGCATCCGGATCGATGAGCGCCTACTTCCGCGATCCCGCTGTCGCCGACACTTTTCGTGTGCTGCGACAGGAGAATCCGCACGGCTTCGTCATGGCGAACGTCAACGCCACCGCGACGCTGGACGAGGTGCGGCGAGCGATCGATCTGCTGGAAGCCGACGCCCTCCAGATCCACCTGAACGCGGTCCAGGAGATCGTCATGCCCGAGGGGGACCGGTCTTTCGGGTCTTGGGCGCGCCAGATCGAGCGCATCACCGCCAACACACCGGTGCCGGTGATCGTCAAGGAGGTCGGGTTCGGTCTCAGCAGGCCCACCGTCGCCTGGTTGCGCGACGCGGGCGTCGCGGTGGCCGATGTCGGCGGCCGCGGCGGCACCAATTTCGCGCGCATCGAGAACGATCGGCGCCCCGCGGCGGACTTCTCGTTCCTGGAGAACTGGGGCCAGTCGACGCCCAACTGCCTGGTGGATTGCGCGGGCGTCACCGGGATCGATCTCTTCGCCTCCGGCGGCATCCGCTCACCGCTTGACATCGCCCGCGCATTGGCGTTGGGCGCCAACGCGACCGGGGTCGCGGGCCGTTTCCTGGAGACGCTGGTCAGCCGCGGCACCGACGCCTTGATCGAGACGATCCGAACCTGGCTCGAGCAGCTGCGGCAGATCCTCACCGTGCTCGGCGCGTCCAGTCCGGCGGACCTGGCCGGTAGCGACCTGCTGATCACCGGCGACGTGGCCACGTTCTGCCGGCTGCGCGGTATCGACCCGGCCTCCTATGCCCACCGGAACCTCTGGTGGAACGAATCGGACAGAAGGAGTCACCGATGAACGACACGGACTTCGCCGCGGTGCCGCTGCGGTGGGTCGGCCCCCTGCGCATCACGGGCAACATCGTCGACGACAATGTCGACGTCCCGCTGGCCACCTACGAAACGCCGCTGTGGCCCTCGGTCGGTCGCGGAGCACGGATCACCACGCTGACCGAGAAGGGCGTGGTGGCCACCCTCGTCGACGACCGCATGACCCGCTCGATCCTGCTCGAGGCCGACGACGCCTACACCGCCCATACCACCGTCACGCAGCTCAAAGCGAGTTTCACCGAGCTACAGGAGGTGGCCGCGAGCAGCAGCCGGTTCGCAAAGCTCATCGACCTGCACCACCAGATCACCGGCAACCTGCTCTTCCTGCGCTTCGAATTCACCACCGGCGATGCCTCCGGCCACAACATGGTCACCCTCGCCTGCGATCACCTGATGAACCACATCCTGGCCACGCGCCCCGGCCTGCGGTACGTCTCGATCTCCGGAAACTACTGCACGGACAAGAAGGCGACCGCGGTCAACGGGATCCTCGGCCGCGGCAAGAACGTCGTCACCGAACTGCTCATCCCCCGCGAAGTGGTGCAGAAGCGGCTGCACACCACCGCTCGCCAGGTGGTGGAGCTGAATATCCGCAAGAACCTCATCGGCACCCTGCTGGCGGGCGGAATCCGTTCCGCCAACGCGCATTACGCCAACATGCTGCTGGCCTTCTACCTGGCCACCGGGCAGGATGCCGCGAACATCGTGGAAGGGTCCCAAGGCATCACGCACGCCGAGGACCGCGATGGGGACCTCTACTTCTCGTGCACGCTGCCCAATCTCATTCTCGGGACGGTGGGCAACGGCAAGCACCAGAGTTTCGTCGACGACAACCTGACCCGCCTGGGTTGCCGCGCGGATCGTGATCCCGGCGACAACGCCCGGCGGCTCGCCGTCATCGCCGCGGCCACAGTGCTGTGCGGCGAACTGTCGCTGATGGCGGCACAGACCAACAGCGGCGAGTTGATGCGCGCCCATACCCAATTCGAACGGTCCACCGTAAGCAACGGAGTACAGCCATGACCAGCACGCCGGTAGGAATCCACGACCTTTCCTTCGCCACCACCCACTACGCGCTCGACCACGGGGTGCTCGCCGAGCGCCTCGGCGTCGATCCCGACAAGTTCTACCTCGGCATCGGCCAGGAGATGATGAGCGTCGCCGCGGCCGACGAGGACATCGTCACCATCGCCGCGGCCGCCGCCAAACCCATCCTCGACCGCCACGGCGTGGACAACATCCGCACCGTGCTGCTGGCCACCGAAAGCGGTGTCGACCAGTCCAAGGCGGCGGGCCTCTATCTCCACCCGCTGATCGGGCTGCCCAACACCGCGCGCGTCGTCGAGCTCAAGCAGGCCTGCTACGGCGGCACCGCGGGGCTGCAATTCGCGGCCGGGCTCATCGCCCGCGATCCGTCGCAGCGCGTGCTCGTCATCGCCGCCGACATCGCCAAGTACGAACTCGACACTCCCGGCGAACCGACCCAGGGCGCCGCCGCTGTCGCGATGCTCGTCAGCGCGAATCCGGCGATCCTGGAACTGGAACCGCACTCCGGGATCTACAGCGCCGACATCATGGACTTCTGGCGCCCGAACTACCGCACCGCCGCCATGGTCGACGGCAAGACCTCCGTCAACGCCTACCAGAAGGCCACCCAGGAAGCCTGGACCGATTACCGGCGCAACGGCGGTCGCGACCTCACCGAGTTCGCCGCGTTCTGCTATCACCAGCCGTTCACCAAGATGGCCTTCAAGGCGCATCGCCACCTCCTGGAGAGCCAGGGACACACCGCCGAGCCCGCGGAGATCGACGCCGCGCTCCACAACACGACCATCTACAACCGCACGGTCGGCAACAGCTACACCGCGTCGCTCTACCTCGGTCTGGCCTCGCTGCTCGACCACACCGGCGATCTGACCGGGCAGGCGCTCGCCTTCATCAGCTATGGATCCGGCAGTGTCGCCGAATTCTTCAGCGGCACGGTGCAGCCCGGCTACCGCGAGCACCTGCGCACCGAGGAGAACCGGGACGCCATCGCCACACGCGTCGCGCTCGACTACGACCGCTACCGCGTACTGCACGAAACCGAATCGCCCTCGGACGGGATGTATCACGCCATTCCGGAGGAGACCGGCCGCCCGTTCCGGCTGGCCGCCATCTCCGGTCACAAGCGCATCTACGAATCCCGATGAGGTCCGGTATGAGTCAGAGCATCACCAACGGGCACGCACCCGACACTTCCCGGCGGCACACGGGCGTCCTCATCATCGGTAGCGGGCTGTCCGGACTCGGCACGGCCGTGCGGCTGAGCCAGGAGGGGTACAGCGATTTCCTCGTCATCGAGCGCGGCAACGACGTGGGCGGCACCTGGCGGGTCAACACGTATCCCGGTGCGGGCTGCGACGTTCCATCGCAGCTGTACTCGTATTCGTTCGCGCTGAATCCGGAATGGTCGCGGTCGTTCTCGCCGCAGCCGGAGATCCAGCGGTACATCCAGGGCATCGCCGACCGATACGACGTGCGCGACAAGCACATCTTCGACTGTGCGATGACCGGCGCCCGGTGGATCGACGCGGACAGCCGATGGGAGGTCGATACCACGCGCGGCGGATTCACCGCCGACGTCGTGGTCTCCGCGGCCGGAGTGCTCGCCGAGCCGAACCTGCCGGATATCAAGGGAATTCACACTTTCGAGGGCGAGATCTTCCATTCGGCGCAGTGGGATCACGACGCCGATCTGTCGGGTAAGCGGGTCGCCGTCATCGGCACGGGCGCCTCGGCCGTGCAGATCGTGCCCGCCATCGCGCCGCAGGTCGCGCATCTCGACGTGTACCAGCGCACCGCGGCCTGGGTGTTCCCGCATCTCACCCGCGCTTACCTGGCGCCGGAGCGATTCGCCTTCAAACACGTTCCCGGACTCCAGCGATTGATCCGCGGGCTGATCTACGCGAACCGCGAACTGTTCGTCATCACCCAGGCCAAGTACCCGGCGACGGCGCGGCTGCTCGAGGTGATCGCGCGCGTGAAATTGTGGTTGGAGGTCCGTGATCCCGCGCTGCGCAAGCGGCTCACGCCCACCTTCCGCGCGGGTTGTAAACGCCTGCTGGTCTCGAACAAGTTCTATCCGACGCTGACGCGCGACAATGTCGAACTCGTCACCGACGGCATCGAGGAGATCCGCGGGAACTCGATCGTTTCGACCGACGGCACCGAACGCGAGGTCGACGCGATCGTGCTGTGCACCGGCTTCCACGTCGCCGATTCGCCGACCTACAGCATGTTCGCCGGCCGGGACGGGCGCACCTTGTCCGAGGAGTTCGAAACCGACGGGCTGCAGGCATACAAAGGCACGACCGTCGCAGGCTTCCCGAACGCCTTCACCATGCTCGGCGCCAACTCCGGGCTGAACTACACCTCGCTGATCTACGTCATCGAATCCCAGATCGCCTATGTCATCGACGCTCTCGCGACGATGGAAAAGCAGGGTCTGCGGACGTTCGAGGTCCGGCAGGACGTGCAGGACGAGTACAACGTGGCGCTGCGGCGGAAGATGGCCCGCGGCGTGTGGCTCACCGGCGGCTGTACCAGCTGGTTCCTCGACCGGCACGGAAACAACCCCGTGCTGTGGCCGGACTTCAGCTTCCGGTTGCGGCAGTTGCTGCGGAAGTTCGATGTCGAGAACTACGAGACGACGAAGCATCCTGTGACACAGGCAGATTCACCTACGGTAGCCGCGCAGGCGGGCCAGTCCGCCAACGGCAGCGACGTCCATGCTCCGGCAGGGCACGAGTCGGCATAGTCCTGCGGTTCGCCGAGCGTGCCTGCCCGTAGGCTTTTCGATACGGGCGGCCGCGAGGTGAGTCGGCTTCGGCCGTTGCGGACTCCGCGGATTTCCTTGCGTCGCTGGATATTCCGGGTGGCGCCGAGTGCCTCGCTGGTCAGTGCTTGGTGGACTTCTTCGGCTTCTTCTTGTACTTCGGCTTGTCGTGGTCGGGTTCCCACTCGTAGCCGGGCAGACCCTGTTCGCAGTACGAGTTCTCGACCACCACGTCGCCCCGGTCGAGCTCACACCAGCGTTCGGTGCGTGAACACGCTGCGGTAGCCGCGCCTGCTAGCACGGTGAGCGCGAGAACAGCTGCTGCGGTCGAAGTTCGGGTGGTCATTCGTCCTCGTCTCCCAAATCGGGTGTGCATGGTGGTGTTCGCCGCCGGAGGCGAGCAGCCGGTTGCGGTGACACGTTCCTCACGGTATTCGATCGGACGAACTCGCACCCTTCACGTTGCCTGATTCGCCGAGGCGATGTGCGCGGAATCGCCGTCGGACATGGCCGTCGGCTCCTCGCTCGGTGGACCGGCACGGCTCAGAACGCGAAGCGGTTCAGCACGTCGTATTTCCTGACCGGCCTGCGCCTCGACGGCGAACCCCACCGCCGCGGCCTGTCCACCCTGCACGGCTACCAACACATGCCTGCCCCCCTGTGCGACGGGCGGATGCCCGGGCCGTCCCGTCCATGGCATCAGGCGACCGCACGCCCGGCAGTTGGACACCTGCGGCGAGCGCTCGGCCCTGCCATAAGCGGCAGCACGGGCCACAACCGCGTGGCCTAGGGGCGTTTGCGGAGGTCGACGCGGCCCGGCAGCACCATCGGGATGTCGTTCTTCCAGTCGATCTTCCGCTTGGCCGCCCGCACCACGCGGCTGCCGGTCGCCAGATCATGGACAGCACGACGCTTTCCAGCAGGAACCGCCGCGAGGAAGAAGCTCGCGATCAGCGAGAGCAGGCCGAGCACGGCGATCCCCTCGAGGACGGCCGATTCGGGATTCGACCCGGACAAGGACATGAAAACGAATGGCAGGAATATGATCAGCATGCGCGAGGTCGCCGGCAGCAACTCCAGCCGAGGCCGAGCCCACTGCCCGGCGGGTACCACCCGCAGTCCGAGCAGCCCCTTGCCGAGAGTCTGCCCTTCGCGGCGGATCAGCAGAAAGACCTCCAAGCCGACATAGGCGATGAAGTAACACAACCACGCCGCCGCCCCGTAGATCACACCTTCGTAGGCTTCGGTCGTCATCAAGGTGATCGGGATCAGCAGAATCCCGACCGGTATCGCGATGACGAACGTAAGTAGCAGGCAGAACGCAAGATCGAGCAGCCTGGCGCCGAAGCGACGAAAAAATGGAGCGGATTCGTAGGGCATATGACCTCACCTGCCTGTCGTGATCAGTCGGTTCGTTGCTGCGGCGACCTCCGCAGGCTCGGCCCGGCCCGCGAATCCAAGTCATCCTTCCGCATTCCGACGTAGTGCCGCAGACGATTACTGCATCGATGCAGCAACGTCGCCGAGCTGATGCGTCTGCCGAAGGCCGCGCCCTGTTCCGGCACAGCGCTCGTCGGTGACTACCGCAACCTGCGCTCGGTTCAGCGCGCAGGGGAGGGTGGCTCGGCGTCCGGGTCCGGTGGGGGTGCGGGAACAAGGCCGAGACTGTGTGCTTTGCGCAGTGCCGAGACGCGGTCGTGCACACCGAGTTTGCGGTAAAGGTTCTCGGTGTGTTTGGTCGCGGTCGCCGATGTGATCGCGAGTCTGGTGGCGATGGCGCGAGCGGTCAGGCCTTCGCACAGCAAGGTCAGCACCGCGAGCTCCCGCGGGGTGATCTTGTATTCGGCGGGGTCGGCCGATCCGCGGTAGGCGAGTACCGCCGTCTGGTTGGCTTCGACCGTATCGAGCAGTGACCTGGCGAAGGCGGCGTATTCGAGGTCGCGATCGCTGAACCCGAGACCACTGCGGCTCATGATGACACCGCGGATTCGTCCCGGCCCCGCGGACAGCGGCAAGGCGAGCTGGCGATCGATGCCGATCGCTTCCTTGCCCGCCCGGTAGGCTTCGCCCTTCCACCAGCGGTCGTCGGCCACCTCGTCCATGGTCAGCGGCGTCTTGTCCCGGGTGCGCGCGTAATGCCGCAGCAGGGGATGGGATCGCATGTGCGCGTGGATGAGTGCGTCGAGCGGGGCTTCGTGCAACCATTCCGGGGACCCGGTCAGCGCGTGACCGGTGCCCGCGTTCCAGTCGAGGTCGATCAGGACGGCCAGGTCACACGGTAGGTCGGCGGTCAACCTCGCCATCAGCAGCGGCCACACTCGCACCGGCTGTTTCGCGGTGATGATCTCGAGCGCGAGATCGTGAATCCTTCTGGCGTCGCCCCCTGGCAAACCCTGCACTCCAGCATTGTGCACCAATGGATTCCGCATATCAGCCGAAAGACTGGACCGCTATACGAGGTTCTGCGTATGGCGGATGTCGCGACGCGGAACCTACCGTGGATTTGCACGTAAGCAGTTGGCCAACAAGACCTTTCGATTTGATCAAAGGTCGGCCACTATCAGGGGAGGTTGTCTCATGTCCGAAAACGCACGTTCTCGTCGCCGGCGCCGCGCGGCGTCGGCTGTGCTCCTCGCTGCCGCGGGACTCGCCGGGACGGCCGTCGCTGCCACTCCCGCCGCCCATGCGGACACCGTGTCCCTGTATCCGCTCTACACGTGGTGGAATCCGGATCGCGGCGACAATTTCACCACCGGCAACCTCGGTGACGAGAACAGCGCCGTAGCCGCGAACTACCTGCCCATCCGCAAGGAGGCATTCGTCTACGAGACCCAGCAGCCGGGCACCGTGCCGCTGCACCTGTTCTGGAACAACGCCCGCCAGGACAACTTCAGCACCGCGACGCAGGTGGGCATCGACTCCGCCTACAGCGCCGGCTACACCTACATCGGCATCCAGGGATACGTCAACACCGCCCAAGAGCCCGGCACCCGGCCGCTCTACCTGTTCTGGAGCGAGGCGCGCCAGGACAACGTCCTCGCTTCCGATCAGGCCACCATCGACTCCGCCTACAGCGCGGGTTACATCCTGATACGCGCCGAAGGCTACGCGCCGCACTACTGAGAGCGCGGATGTCGACACACGCTAGACATTCAGTCACTCACTAGACACAATGTCAAGCGAATGCTAGCGTGTGTGCCACATCACGCCCGGCCCGGTCCTCGTCGATCGCCAGCCCCACAGGAGAGTGATCCCGAATGCCGGGTAATCACAGCGAAAACCGCTGCCGCGCAGAGCAACCGAACGAATCGTCCGGGGCGAGACGCCGATTCGCGGCGCGGCCGGTGCGGTGACGGCAGGCCGTGACGAGGGGAGTAAGGAGAGAAATCCCATGTACGACGGCATCATCAAAGGCGGCCGCTGGTTCGACGGAACCGGCGCCCCCTCGTCGATTCGTCACATCGGCATCCGCGACGGGCGGGTGGCGATCGTCTCGGCCGAGCCGCTCGACGAAACCGGTTGCGGCACTGTGGTGGACGCCAATGGCAAGTGGGTGATCCCCGGCATGGTCGACATCCACACCCACTACGACGTGGAGGTGCTCCTCGACCCGGCGCTGTCGGAGTCGGTGCGACACGGTGTCACCACCGTTCTGCTCGGCTCCTGCTCGCTGTCGGCGGTGCATGTCGACCCGGAGACGGCGGGGGATCTGTTCGGCCGGGTGGAGGCGATTCCGCGCCCGTACGTCATCGAGGCGGTGGCCGATCACAAGACCTGGCGCAGCGCCCACGAGTACGTCGAGGCGCTGGAGCGGTTACCGCTGGGCGCGAATATCGCCAGCTTCCTCGGACATTCGGATATCCGGGCTGCCGAGCTCGGGCTCGACCGCGCCACCCGCCACGACGTGCGGCCCGAGGCAGGCGAACTGGCGGCGATCGAACGCAAGCTCGTCGAGGCGCTCGACGCGGGATTCGTCGGAATGTCCTCCCAGCAATTGCTGTTCGACAAGCTCGACGGCGAGCTGTGCCGGTCCCGAACGCTACCGTCGACCTTCGCCACCGGCCGGGAACGCAAGCGGCTCAACGCCATCCTGCGCGAACGCCGGCGCGCCCTCCAGGGCGGCCCTGACGTGGCCCGCCCGCAGAGCCTGGTCTCCATGGCGGCCGCCACGCTGGGGATCTGGCGCAAGCCGCTGAAGACGAGTCTGCTTTCGGCGGCCGATATCAAGGCGATTCCCGCGATCGCCACCATCTTCCCAGTTGTCGCACGGTTGCTCAACGCGCTGGGCGGCGACTTCCGCTGGCAACACCTGCCGGTCCCGTTCGAGGTGTACTCCGACGGCATCGACTTGCCCGTGTTCGAGGAATTCGGTTCGGGCGCCGCCGCGTTGCACCTGTCGAACCAGCTGGAGGAGCGCAGCCTGCTGCTGCGCAGCGAAAGCTACCGGCGGCAGTTCCGGAAGGACTACGACAAGAAGTACGGGCCGAGGGTGTGGCATCGCGACTTCTTCGACGCCGAGATCGTCGATTGCCCCGATCGGGCGGTGATCGGCAAGACCTTCGGGCAGGTCGGAATGGAGCGCGGCGGTGTGCATCCGGTGGACGCGTTCCTGGACTTGGTCGTCGAGCACGGCGGGAAGGTGCGCTGGCGCACCACGATCTCCAATCACCGCCCCCATGTGCTGAACCGGTTCGCCGCCGATCCTGGTATACAACTCGGATTTTCGGATGCGGGCGCGCACCTGCGCAACATGGCCTTCTACAACTTCGGCCTGCGGCTGCTGCGCCGGGTGTACGAGGCCGAGCTGGCGGGCAGGCCTTTCATGACGATAGAGCACGCGGTACACCGCGTGACCGGCGAGCTCGCCGACTGGTACGGACTGGAAGCCGGGCACCTGCGCGTCGGCGATCGGGCCGACGCGGTCGTCGTCGACCCCGCGCGCCTGGACGGCAGCCTCGACGCCTACGCCGAGCATCCGGCGCCGTACTTCGGCAACATGTCACGGATGGTGAACCGCAATGACGACACCGTCACCGCGGTATTCGTCGGAGGTACTTACGTATTCGGCAACGGGAAGGCTGCCCCGATCCTCGGCGACCGGCGCACCGGCCGATTCCTCCGTGCCGCCTGAGCGGCTCGTCAATTCAACTCCACAGCGTCACATGCACTTTCGGCCGGAAACGGGTCACACCCACGCCGGAGCCGCGGATCATCGCCTGAATGCATCGAGGGGTGGTGATGAACCGCAACAGTTCCGACGCCGCGGGCTGACGGGAATCCGGGGGCAGGGTGGTGGCGCACCACTCGTCGGACACCTGAAGCCCAGGCCCTTTGAGGTGGATCAGCCGACCGGCCGCGAGGTCGAAGGAGACCGCGAAGCCGATCGTCAGGGTGATGCCTCCGACCCGGCGGACCTCTTCCAGAGCGGCGGCGTCGCTCTGGAAGATCCGCTGGTGTGATTCGGGAACGGCCAACTCGCGCAGCATCGTCGCGATGTGCCCGTCCACGCTGCCCGCGCTGGGACCCAGCATCCACTGTTGTTCCCGCAGCAGCGACGGATGCGGCGCCGCGCTCGCCAGCGGGCTGTCGGGCCGCGCAACCGAAATGATCTGATACTTAAGGAATGGCCGGGCGGCGACGGTCGTGTCGGCGCCATCCGGCGCCGGTCCCAGTGCGATGTCCACCGCGCGTGTCTCGATCAGGCTGCGGAACTGGCTGGTGGGATGCACACTCAGCTCGACCGACAGATCCTTCGCCCGCGCCGCGAACAGATCGATGAGGCCGGGCGCGGCATGTTCGGCGAAGGCACTCGATGCCGCGATGCGGAGCAGCCGCCTGCCGTGCGCCGCTTCGCTCACCTCGACAGCGGTCTGATGTTGCAGTCCGAGAATCTCGATCGCCCGGCTGGCCAGCCGCAATCCGCCGGGCGTGAAGGCGAGACCGGCGGCCGCGCGAACGAACAGCGGGTCGTCGAGTTCCCTGCGTAGCTGAGCGATGTGCAACGAGACACCGGCGTCGGACATCCCCAGCTCTCTGGCCGCCGCGTGGACGGAGCCGAGCCGCACCACGGTCGAGTAGGCCCGAAGCTGGGCGGGCGTCACAATCCGAGTCTAGTTTGGTGGTGGACGCAGTGCCTACAGTCGCATCGCGCCTGGAGGACGCATCATGCAGGACGTGCTCACGGATTTGATGACAACGTGGAACGCCGGGGGCACGGCGGGTGTCGCGACGGTCGTGCGAACCTTCCGTTCGGCTCCGCGACCGCCCGGCGCGGCTATGGTCGTCGCGCCGGACGGGACGGTCGGCGGTTCGGTTTCCGGCGGCTGCGTCGAAGGCGCGGTCTACGATCTCGCCACCGACGTGATGCGGACCGGGCGTCCGGTGCTGGAGCGGTACGGCTTCTCCGACGACGACGCGTTCGCCGTCGGACTCACCTGCGGCGGCATCATCGACATCTTCGTCGAAGCGATCTCGCGGGAGACGTTTCCCGAGCTCGGCGAGGTCGCCGCTGACATCGTCGCGGACCGGCCGGTCGCCATCGCGACTGTCATCGAGCATCCTGACACCGCCCGGGTGGGGCGACGGTTGCTGATCCGGCCGAGCGGCGCGCACGGCACGCTCGGATCGGCGCGCGCCGACGACGCGGTGATCGATGACGGGCGCGGGCTGCTCGCGGCGGGCCGCAGCGAGGTGCTGTCCTACGGCCCCGATGGGCAGCGCCGCGGCGAGGGCATGGCGGTCTTCGTCGCCAGCCATGCCAGGCAGCCGCGCATGCTGGTGTTCGGGGCCATCGATTTCGCGGCCGCCGTCGCCCAGCAGGGATCGTTCCTCGGGTACCGGGTGACGGTGTGCGACGCGCGGCCGGTCTTCGCGACCTCCGCCCGCTTCCCGACCGCCGACGAGGTCGTCGTCGACTGGCCGCACCGCTACCTCGCCGGGCAGATCGCGGCGGGCGCGGTCGATTCGCGGACTGTCGTCTGCGTGCTGACCCACGATCCCAAGTTCGACGTTCCACTGCTGGAAGTTGCCCTGCGCGCGCCGGAGATCGGCTATGTCGGCGCCATGGGGTCGCGCCGCACGCACGACGAGCGCATGTCCCGGTTGCGGCAGGCCGGCCTCACCGACGAACAACTCGCCCGGCTCGCCAGCCCGATCGGACTGGATCTCGGCGGCCGCACACCCGAGGAGACCGCGGTGTCCATCGCGGCGGAGATCATCGCGCGGCGCTGGGGCGGACAGGGTCGCTCACTGACCCGAATCGGCGGACGGATCCATCACGGCACAGGCGAATGACGAATTAAGTGATCCCTTAATCCGGCCTTGACGTGGGCGTCTGTGCGGCAGAGGCTGGAATTCTTCCCGAAGATGTGAGGTAGATCACATGCAAGTCCCTGGGCCATTCGAATACGAGCGCGCGACGGGCGTCGACCACGCCATCGGATTGCTGGACCGGCTGGGGGAGGAGGCGCGCATCATCGCGGGCGGGCACAGCCTCCTGCCGATGATGAAGCTGCGGCTGGCCAATCCGGAATATCTCATCGACATCAACGACCTGGCCGCCGAGCTGGGCTACATCGTCACCGATCCCACCCTGGTGCGCATCGGCGCGATGGTCCGGCATCGGCACCTGCTCGAATCCGACGACCTCGCCGCGGTGTGCCCGATCTTCCGTGACGCCGAGCGGGTGATCGCCGATCCGGTGGTGCGCAACCGCGGCACCATCGGCGGCTCGCTGTGTCAGGCCGACCCCGCCGAGGATCTCACCACCGTCTGCACGGTCCTGGGCGCCACCTGCCTGGTGCGCGGACCGTCCGGCGACCGGGAGATCGCGATGGACGACTTCCTGGTCGGCCCGTACGAAACCGCCATGTCGCGCAACGAAATTCTGATCGAGATCCGAATTCCCTTGCGGCATCGTACATCCAGTGCCTACATGAAGGTGGAGCGACGGGTCGGCGACTGGGCGATCGCGGCGGCGGGCGCGACGGTGACGGTGGGCGCCGAGACGATAGCGGCCGCACGGATCGGCCTGACGGCGGTCGAGCCCGATCCGATGGCGCTCGCGGGCGCGGCGGACGCGCTCATCGGCAAGCCGCCCACCGAAGAGGTTTTCGCGGAAGCGGGCCGCAGGGCGAGCGCGGCGTGCTCGCCGGTCTCCGACGCGCGCGGCAGCGCGGACTACAAGCGTCACCTCGCGTCCGAACTGACGATTCGCGCGCTGCGCACCGCCGTCGAGCGGGTACTGAACGAAACGGCGCCGAAAGGGAATTAGCCATGCAGGTAACAATGACCGTCAACGGCGAGCAGGTGACCGCAGAGGTCGAGCCGCGCACGCTGCTCGTGCACTTTCTTCGAGACCAATTGCGGCTCACCGGAACCCACTGGGGCTGCGACACCAGCAACTGCGGCACCTGCGTGGTCGAGGTCGACGGCGAACCGGTGAAGTCGTGCACGATGCTCGCCGTCATGGCGGGCGGTCGTTCGGTGCGCACCGTCGAGGGACTCGAGGTGGACGGCCGCCTCGATCCCGTGCAAGAGGGCTTCATGCAGTGCCACGGTTTGCAGTGCGGATTCTGCACGCCAGGAATGATGATCACCGCCCGCGCACTGCTCGATCGCAATCCGGATCCCGACGAGCAGACCATCCGGGAAGCGATCTCGGGCCAGATCTGCCGCTGCACCGGATACACCACCATCGTGCGGTCCATCCAGTGGGCCGCGGCGAAGCAACGAGGCGAAGCGGTGGAGCCCGAACCCGCGGCTCCGCCGACGCCGGCGAGGAGTGGATCATGACCGCAGTCGAGTCCCGGCCGGAAGACCGTGTGGACAACGACCAGAAGCCGTGCGGTCACGGCAGGATGCTACGCAAAGAGGATCCGCGATTCATTCGCGGACGCGGCAATTTCGTTGACGACGTCCAGCTGCCGGGCATGCTGCACCTGGCGATCCTGCGCTCCCCGTTCGCGCACGCGCGCATCGTGAACGTCGATGTCTCCGCGGCACAGGCCCATCCGAAGGTCAAGGCGGTCGTCACCGGTGCGGATCTCGCCGCGAAGGGACTGGCCTGGATGCCGACGCTGTCCAACGATGTGCAGGCGGTGCTGGCGACGGACAAGGTCCGGTTCCAGGGTCAGGAGGTGGCTTTCGTCGTCGCCGAGGATCGCTACGCCGCGCGTGACGCGCTGGAGCTCATCGACGTCGAGTACGAGATGCTCGATCCGGTGATCGACGCAAGGACCGCGCTGGCGCCCGATGCCGCGGTGATCCGCGACGATCTCGAAGGCAAGCGAAACAACCACTGCTTCGACTGGGAGACCGGTGACGCCGCCGCCACCGAGGCGGTGTTCACGCGCGCCGACGTCGTCGTGAAGCAGGAGATCGTCTATCCGCAAGTGCATCCCGCCCCGATGGAGACCTGCGGTGCTGTCGCGGATCTCGATCCGGTGACGGGGAAGCTCACGCTGTGGTCGACGAGCCAAGCGCCGCATGCCCACCGGACGATCTACGCGATGGTCGCCGGACTGCCCGAACACAAGATCCGGGTGATCGCACCGGATATCGGCGGCGGGTTCGGCAACAAGGTGCCCATCTACCCCGGATACGTTTGTGCCATCGTCGGATCGCTGTTGCTTGGCAAACCGGTGAAGTGGATGGAGGATCGCAGCGAGAATCTCACCAGCACCGGGTTCGCCCGCGACTACATCATGCTCGGTGAGATCGCCGCCGGCACCGACGGCAAGATCCTGGCCATCCGGTCGACGGTGCTCGCCGACCACGGCGCCTTCAACGGCACGGCCGCGCCGCTGAAGTATCCGGCCGGCTTCTTCGGCGTCTTCACCGGCAGCTACGACATCGAGGCCGCCTACTGCAAGATGACCGCGGTCTACACGAACAAGGCCCCCGGCGGCGTCGCCTACGCGTGCTCGTTCCGCATCACGGAGGCCGTCTACTTCGTGGAGCGGTTGGTGGATTGCCTCGCGTACGAACTGAAGATGGATCCCGCCGAACTGCGGCTGCGCAATCTCCTTCGCCCCGAGCAGTTCCCGTACAGGAGCAAGACCGGCTGGGTCTACGACTCCGGCGACTACGAGAAGACCATGCGTCTCGCGATGGACATGATCGGTTACGAGGCCTTGCGCAAGGAGCAGCGGGACCGGCGTGCCCGCGGCGAGTTGATGGGCATCGGGATGGCCTTCTTCACCGAGGCCGTGGGCGCGGGCCCGCGCAAGGATATGGACATCCTCGGGCTCGGCATGGCCGACGGGTGCGAGCTGCGCGTGCATCCGACAGGCAAAGCCGTTGTGCGGCTGTCCGTTCAGACCCAGGGGCAGGGGCACGAGACGACGTTCGCGCAGATCGTCGCCGAGGAACTCGGCATACCGCCGGACGACATCGAGGTCGTGCACGGTGACACCGATCAGACTCCGTTCGGCCTCGGCACCTACGGCAGCCGTTCGACACCGGTCTCGGGCGCCGCCGCCGCGCTGGTGGCGCGGAAAGTGCGCGACAAGGCGCGCATCATCGCCTCCGGCATGCTGGAGGTCTCCGTCGCCGACCTCGAGTGGGAGAAGGGCTCGTTCCACGTCAAGGGTGATCCGGGCGCCGCCGTGACGATCCAGCAGATCGCGATGCGGGCGCACGGGGCCGGTGATCTGCCCGAGGGTATCGAGGGCGGCCTCGACGCGCAGATCTGCTACAACCCGGAGAATCTCACCTACCCCTACGGTGCGTACTTCTGCGTCGTCGACGTCGACCCGGGAACGGCCGTGGTGAAGGTCAGGCGCTTCCTCGCCGTCGACGACTGCGGAACCCGGATCAATCCGATGATCATCGAAGGCCAAGTGCACGGTGGCATCACCGACGGCATCGGCATGGCGTTGCTGGAGATCATCGCCTTCGACGAGGACGGCAACTGCCTCAGCGGATCGCTGATGGACTACCTCATCCCGACCGCGCTCGAGGTCCCGCATTTCGAGACCGGGTTCACGGTCACGCCGTCGCCGCACCACCCGATCGGCGCGAAAGGCATCGGCGAGTCGGCCACGGTCGGATCGCCCGCCGCGGTGGTCAACGCGGTAGTGGATGCGTTGGCGCCGTACGGCGTTCGGCACGCGGACATGCCGCTGACGCCGTCGCGAGTGTGGGACGCGATGCAGGGCAGGGCCAGACCGCCCATCTGAGCGGGTGCGAGCGATGGAATCGTCGATGAAGATGACCGAGCGCGCACAGCAGCTGGTGCGCGCCAGGACGCCGTTCGTGCACGCGACCGTCGTGCGCGCGCAGCAGCCAACCTCGGCGCACGCCGGGGACGAGGCGATCTTGTTGCAGGACGGGACCATCGAAGGATTCGTCGGCGGTCAGTGTGCGCAGAACTCGGTCCGCAAGGCGGCGCTTGGCGCACTGCAGTCGAACGAGAGTGTGCTGCTGCGGGTGCTGCCCGACGGCGATCTGCACTTTCCCGAGGCACCCGGCGCGGCGGTGGTGGTGAATCCGTGTCTGTCCGGCGGCGCGCTGGAGATATTCCTCGAGCCGCAGATCCCGCCGCCGCTGGTGCAGATCTGCGGCGCGACGCCGATCGCGGAAGCCTTGGCGGACCTGTGCGAGCTAGTGGGATTCGCGGTGCGGCGCAGCGGCGCCGGAGACGACGCGCTGGAGTCGCCCGCCGACACCACGGCGATTGTGATCGCCAGCCACGGCGGCCCGGAAGCCGAGCTGATCCGCATCGCGCTCGATGCGGGTGTGGGGTATATCGGGTTGGTTGCCAGCAAGATTCGGGGTGCGTCGATTCTCGACGAACTCGAACTGACCGACGCCGAGCGTGCTCGGGTGCGCACCCCGGTGGGACTGCCGATCGGCGCGAAGACGTCCGCGGAGATAGCCGTCTCGATCGTCGCGGAGGTGATCCAGGCGATCCGCAAGGGTGGTTTGGCCGTCCCGGCCCGCCCGGCGAGCGTCGTCTTCGAGGCTCTCGATCCGGTGTGCGGTATGACCGTGACCGTCGGGCCGGACACACCACATCTGACCGTCGACCAGGTCGACTACTGGTTCTGCGGCCCCGGCTGCCGCAAGTCCTTCGCGGCGACGAAGGCGGGCTCATGACAACCGAATTCGTCACCGGAGTCGTCCTCGCCGCGGGCGGCTCACGGCGTCTGGGCACCGCGAAACAGCTACTGCCGTACCGGGATACGACGGTTCTCGGCGCAACGCTCGACGTCGTGCGATCCTGCGCGTTCGATCAGGTCATCGTCACACTCGGCGGCTCGGCGGCGGCGGTTCGGGAGCAGGTCGATCTCACCGGAGTGGAGGTGGTGATGGCCGAGGACTTCGGTTCGGGCTGTTCGTCCTCGCTGCGCACGGCCCTGAACTCGGTGGATCCCCTGGCCGCGGGGATCGTGTTGCTGCTCGGTGATCAACCGGGGCTGTCGGCGGCGACCGTCGACCGGCTGATCGCCGAGGGAACGGCCGCCGAGATCACGGTCTGCCGCTATCGCGACGGCATCGGGCATCCATTCTGGTTGAGCCGCGGCGTATTCGGCGAGCTGGCCCGATTGCACGGCGACAAGGGCGTGTGGAAGATCATCGAGTCGGGCCGCGTCGCGGTGTCGCGGCTCGACGTCGACGCACCGACGCCCTTGGACGTCGACACCTGGGACGACTACGAGCGCCTGCGCGCCTCGACCCCGCCATGATGCCCCCGTTCGATGACATCGAAGAGGTGGTCCGGCGATTCGACGCCGACGACTACCTGCTCGACACCGGGACGGCGGCCGCCTTCTACCTCGCCACCACGTTGGGCCGGCCGCTGCTGCTGGAAGGCGAACCCGGCGTCGGCAAGACGACGGCGGCGAAAACACTGGCCACCGTCCTTGGCGCGCCGCTGGTCCGCCTCCAGTGCTACGAGGGCCTCACCGTGAGCGAAGCGCTGTACGACTGGAATTACCAACGTCAGCTGCTCAGCATCCGGCTCGCCGAGGCGCGCGGCGCGGACCTCACCGAAGCCGACCTGTTCACCGAGGCATACCTGGTCGACCGCCCGATCCTGCGCTGTGTGCGCTATCGCGGTCCGACGCCTCCGGTACTGCTCGTCGACGAAATCGACCGTGCCGATGACGAATTCGAGGCGCTGCTGCTCGAATTCCTCGGTGAGGCCACGGTGACCGTCCCTGAACTCGGGACTTTCGTCGCCGAGCACCCGCCGCTCGCGGTGCTGACCTCGAACCGAAGCCGCGACCTGCACGACGCGCTGCGGCGGCGCTGCCTCTACCACTGGATCGATTACCCGGAACCGGCCCGCGCGGTGGCGATCGTGCGGCGCACGGTGCCGGGGGCGACCGACGCGCTGATCGAGCACGCCACCCAATTCGTCGGCCGCGCTCGCGATCTGGATCTCGACAAGCCGCCCGGCGTCGCCGAGACCATCGACTGGATCGCGGCGTTGGCGACGCTCGACGTCGCCGATCTCACCGCGCCGGAGGCGATCGCCGCGCTGAGCGCACTGGCGAAGACGACTGACGACCGCGCCGCCTTGCACGAGGCATTCATCGAATACACCCAAGACCTGGCCACCGGATGAGGAGGACACTCCGATGAAGATCGCCAATGAGTTCACCGTCAACGCCCCCGTCGAACAGGCATGGGAGGTACTGTCCGATCTCGAACAGGTGGTGCCGCTGCTGCCCGGCGCACAGATGGTCGGCTGGGAGGGCGACGACTTTCTCGGCAAGCTGAAGGTCAAAGTCGGCCCGGTGACAAGCGAATTCACCGGGAAAGCGAACTTCGTCGAGCGCGACGAACACGACCATCGCGCTGTCATCAACGGCCGCGGACGGGATACCCGCGGATCCGGCAACGCGGCGGCGACCATCACCACGCGACTGCGCGAGGACGGCGACAAGACCCGGGTCGTCGTGGACACCGACCTCAAGATCGTCGGCAAGCTCGCCCAGTTCGGCAGCGGGATGCTGCAGCAGGTGTCCGAGAAGATGATCGGTCAATTCGTCGCGTCTCTGGAAGCGAAACTCGCGGAGAGTGATTCGGCCGTGGCGGTGGCCGCGCCGGACAGCGGCGCGGCGCGGCCGCAACTGGTCGCGGAACCCGAGCCCGCGCCGCTCGATCTCGTCGATCTCGTCGGGCCCGCGATGATCAAGAAGTACGCGCCCGCGATCGGGTTCGTGCTCGCGGCGGTGCTCGCGATCATTCTGGTACTCAGGCGGATACGCGCGAACCGATGACGCGAGCGGTAATGCTGCGCGGCGTGGATCTGGCCGCGTTCGCCGTCGCCGTGGTCGCGCGGCTGCGGCGCGGTGGCGTCGAGGTGGCGCCGAGCGGGCCCGCGCTGTTCGTGCAGGCTTTGCGGCGCATGGCGCCGCGATCGCGCACCGAACTGTACTGGGCTATGCGGCTCACACTCGTCGACCGCGTGCAGGATCTCGCCGCTTTCGACGCGGTGTTCGCGATGGTCTTCGACGACGCGTCACTGGGCGTCGACCCGCCGAGCCAGACGCACGCACTACCGGCGGAACGTGCGTCGCCAGAGGGGATGGGCGGTGGAGGCCAGGCTCGACAAGGCGGTGATGTCCCTTGGGCGACACTGCAATCGGCGACCGGCGCCGACCGATCCGGCGACGAGTGCGTCGCGCTGCCCGACGTAATGCCGAGCCGGTTCGCGGCACGGGAACAGGAACCGTTCGCCCGCTTCGACCCGGAGGATCTACGGGTACTCGTCGCCTGGCTGAAGCAGGCGTCGGCGCGCTGGCCTCAGCGCAGCAGCAGGCGCTACGAAACCCACCCGCACGGTAAGCGGATCGACTTCCGGGCGACGATGCACAACTCCCGCCGCACCGGTTGGGAGCCCGCGGTGCTGGTCCGCACCCGTCCCCGTCGCAGGCCGCGCCGGATCGTCATGATCTGCGACGTCAGCCGCTCGATGCAGCCGTACTCGACGATCTACCTGCACCTGATGCGGGCCGCGATGCAGCGCCGTTCGCCCGATCGACCGGAGGTGTTCGCCTTCTCCACCTCGCTCACCCGGCTGACCTCGGTGCTCGCGCACCGTTCGACGGATGTCGCGCTGGCCAGAGCGAACGACAAGGTCGTCGACCGCTACGGAGGCACACACATCGGGCAATGCTTCGCCGCGCTGCTCGCGACCCCCTACGGCAACGCGGTGCGCGGCGCCGTCGTCGTCATCGCGTCGGACGGCTGGGACAGCGACCCCCCGGACGTCCTCGCCCGCGCGATGGCCAGGATCCGGCGCCGCGCGTGGCGCGTCATCTGGCTCAATCCCCGCGCGGGCGAACCCCGATTCCAGCCCGCCACCGGCGCGATGGCGGCAGCGTTGCCGTTCTGCGACATCATGCTGCCCGCGCATACGCTGGCGGGGATCCGCGCGTTCGTGGAGGTACTGGCACGTTCCCGCGTCGTCGACGGTGACGTGGCGCTGTGAACACGGAAGTGCTGCAAAAGATCTCAGCGAAACCCTGCCCATCGTCCTCGACACCGTGACACGAGACCCCGCGACGGCTTCCGCATCGCGGGTCGGCGCCCGCAGACCGAAATCCTGATAGTTGCCGCACGCAACTATCAGTGCACTCGCCGATCGGCGACCCCAGTTCACCTTCGAACAAATATCCAAATGCCGACAATTCCTGTCGTTCGCTCTCGATCGTCGATGTCTCGGCGCAGAACATCCCGGTAGTTGCGCTACCTGTCCTGGGAGGCAACTGCCGGACGAGGGGTGCTGACCGTAAGAACGTCATCGCGCCGATGGTCGCCGCTTCCTGTCGAGGGTCTGTGCCGACGAGCGCTTCGGCGTTATCGTTGAAGTCGCTGCCTGGTTGCCAGGGTGGCCTCAAGGGACACGATATGCATGTGCTGATCGAGTCGCTCGCCGACACCGCACGCGTGGTGTCGCCGCACGACGAGCTGCCGGCCGACCGAGGACCTGCGCTCGACGTGGTGTTGCCGATCCGGCTCGGCGGCGCCGAACCCGCGCTGTTCTGCATCCATCCGTCCTCCGGAGTGTCTTGGAGCTACTTGGGATTCGCCGATGAACTGGCCCCTGGCAGGCCGATCTATGGACTGCAAGCTCCGGACCTCGGGGGTTCCGAAGCACCGGCACGCTCGATCGAGGAGCTGGCTGATCGGTGCATCCGCGAAATCCGCGCCGTGCAGCCAGCAGGGCCGTACCACCTCCTCGGCTGGTCGTTCGGCGGACTCGTCGCGCATGCGATCGCGACGAAGCTCGAGAACGCCGGTGCCACGGTCGGCGTCCTCGCGTTGCTCGACGCCGACTGCGCCGACCTCGACGGTGACAGCATCGAACAGCTGTCCGTCGGTGCTTTCGTCAACGCCTTCGGCCCGATCTTCGGTATCCGTGATGTGCCCGCCGACGCGTCCGCTCAGGAGGCCGCCGATCTGATCCGTACCCGGCTGGGTGGCGCTTCGCTGGTCGACGCGGACGCCCTCGAGCGGATCACCCGGTCGTCCAACACGGCGGCGCGGATCCGAGCGGGCTACCGGCGTCCCGTATTCGACGGTGACATGGTGTATTTCAGTGCCACGGTAGATACTTCCGACATCTTCGGTCCGGTCGGCTGGGAGCCCTATGTGACCGGCGAAGTCGTCAACTACGACGTCGAAGTCACCCACGACGAATTGACCTCACGACACGTGCTGCCGATCATCGCCCGTGTACTCGACGAGCATTTGCAAGCGTCACTGCCATCGGCCCGCTGAGCACCCGTTACTCGGCGGGCGGTCCGCGCCGTACGTCTCCAGGTGGGTACGCGGCGGCCATCTCGATAAGAAGGTCGGATATCGCAGGACGTCTGTAACAGACTCGGCGCTGGTGGGCGAATCGACTGTCGTGGCCGGGTCAGGACCTGTCGCCGGGAGCCTGGAGCAGCCGTGTTTGCAGCGCCAGGTACAGCAGCGCCGCGTCGGCAGGCATCGCGAAGATCGCACCGGTCAGCCGCTCTATTCGCTCGAGGCGGTGCAGGACCGTATTGCGGTGCAGGTGAAGGCGCTCGCCGACCGCCGACGTCGAGCCGCCGAGCTCGTACCAGGCCAGGGCGGTCTCCAGGAGAGCATCGGCGTCGTCGGGACGCAGTCGATCGAACGCGGCGAGCGCATCCGAGAGGACGTCCGCGGCGAGGCCGGGGTTCGCCGCGATCAGAGCACGCGCCGGTGACGAGGCATACGTGTGGATTCCGGTGTCCGCCGGGCTCAGGCAGCGGAATGCGAGGCGTGCCTGGTCGAGCGCGGTAGGCGTGGCTACGAGGTCGGCGAACGGCTTGCTCGCTCCGGCTCGCGTTCGCACGGCGTGCAGCGCGCGGGCGAGCGTGACCGGCGAGACCGCGGCCGCCAGGGTTACTCGTTCGTCGGAGAGAACGGTGCGGACGGTGGTGACTCCGGTCGCGACGAGACGAAGGTCGCCGACCAGGACGACGAACGTCGCTCGGGCGGGCAGGCGCATCCTTCTGCCCAATTCCGCGCGCTGCGCAGGCGGGAAGCCGGGATCGAGCAGCGCCCGCAGCAACCGTTGATCAGGTTGTTCGGCGCCGACGACGACTACGCGCCGGTAGGTGTCGGCCGCCGCGACGGAGTATTCGTCGACGGTCGCCCACATCAGCGTGGACAGCTGGGGCAGAGCGGGGCGGTCGGCATCGTCGGCCCGCTCGACGATGACCTCCCAGAACGCCAAGCCCACCACGCGGAAGGCGTGCAGCAAACTGTCCAGCGGAATGCCTCGCTCGGCCTTGAGGCGTCCGGCGCGGCGAGCGGGCTCGAGCGAGTACGGAGCCCCGGCGAGGGCATCCAGTAATGCGGCGAGGCTGTCGGCCACGAGGGTGGCCACTTCGTCATGATCGAGCGCGGCGTCGTCGTAGTCCCCGTCGTCCTGTTCGATTCTGGCGGTTGCCATCTCGGAGATCGCAGGCAAATCGGCGCGCAGCTCGCGAAGGAGGCGCGGATGCTCGGCGTGCGTGTCCCGGGTCACTGCCGTCAACCTAGCGTCCATTGTGCGCGTGCACAACGGAAGTGCTCGAAGTGGAGGCGTGCGCCCGTCGCCACCGTGGACGGCTCCCGGCGACACTGAATTCGCTTCTCGCCGAGTATCTCCCACGATCGGAGTCGTCCATCATGACCACCGCCACACGCGAATTGTTCGAGCGCTACCACGCTTGCTGGGCAGACCGCGACCCGGACCGAATCGTCGAACTCCACACGGCCGACTCGGTGTTCCATCTGCACTCGGGCCAGGAACCCGCGCGAGGCCGCGCCGCCATCCGCGAGACCGCAGCAGGCACCTTCGCCCTGGTGCCCGACCTGACATTCCACCTGATCTCGTTGCGCGTCGGAGACGACTTCTGGGTGGTGCAATGGCAGCTGACCGGAACCTCGGCCACCGGCAATCGCGTATGCGTCGACCTCGCGGATTACGTCTTGATCGAGGACGGCGCGGTCAAGGAAAAGCATTCCTACGTCGACGGTGTCGCCATGCAGGCCGCGCTGGGGTGAACGCCCACCTGCACGCCTTGACGGGCCGAGGGCTCGGTCCGTCGGGCAGCTGTGCATTTCGTCCCGGTCCAACCGCTCCGAGCCGGTGACGAGACCGTCGCGCACCGGACATAGTGGTTGTATCGGAGGGGTTGCTGGCTAGACGCGTAGCAGGAGGTATGCGGCGGTCCCGGAGCCGATGACGGCGCCGCCGTAGCAGATCAGGATTATCGATGAACTGAACTGCTCGAGCCGCAAGCCGTGCTCCAGCGTGTACCGGAAGCGGTGCGCCCAATGGAACAGGGCCAGCGCACAGAGCCCGAAAAGGACCAGCCGCGTAACGGGATGACGCAACACCGAGAGCAGGTGTGCGTGGTCCGGGGCCGGAAGCCAGTCCAGCGGGAAGGCCAGGCCGAACAGAAACAACAGCACCGGTACGAGCAGCGCAGCCGCCATTCCGCCGACGCTGAACAGCAACCACGCCAAGGGTTCCAGCGACTTCCTCTTCGTCATCGCAGCACCACCCACAGCACGACCGCTGTCAGCAGAACCCAGAGCAGGTAGTGCAGCCCGACGATCACGACCGGTGCGACGCGCCGATTCCGGACCCGCACCGCCATCGCCTTGGGCGCGAGGTCGAACCAGGTGACCGTGTGCAAAAGCACGAACAGCAGGGCGATGATGTTCAGTGCGACGACCCACCAGCTGGCGCTCCAGTTCAGAAACCGTTGGTACTCTTCGTTTCCGGAACTGACCGCATGGATCAGGATCAGGAAATACACCACGAACCAGGCGACGAACACGCTGCTTAGCTCGCGCAATACGAAGAGCAGATAGGAGCGCCGTCGCGCCCACCAGAACGTGGAGACCGGCTTTCGGTACAGCTGGGGCGTCGTGGTCATCGCACCCGCCAAGGCATGAGGAAATCCCGGAGCGATTGCGTGGCCGCCGTCAGCTTGTAGCGTTGGATCGCGCCGGCCGGGTCGACCCCCTTGGGGCAGGCGGTGGTGCATTCGCCGACGAAGGTGCAGGACCATACGCCCTCGGGGGAGGCGAGAACGTCCCGCCGATCCGCGGCTCCCTCATCGCGCGAGTCGAGGTTGTAGCGCTGGCCCAGTGCGATCGCCGCCGGACCCAAGAACTCCGGCTCGAGCGCGAAGACGGGACAGGCCGAGTAGCAGAGCATGCAGTTGATGCACATGCTGTACTTCTTGTAATCGTCCATCTCGGAAGGTGTTTGCAGGTACTCGCCCAGATCGAGCGGCCGGTGCTCCTCCCTGATCAGCCATGGCTTGACCGCGGTCAGCTTGTGCATGAAGTCGCCGATCTCCACGACGAGATCCCGGATCACCGGGAAATTGCGCAACGGCTCGACCCGCACCGGCCCCGGCGCGTAGTCGGTCAGGAAGGTGGCGCAACTCAGTTGTGGTTCACCGTTGACGGTCATGCCACAGCTACCGCAGATGCCCATCCGGCACGACCACCGGTACGACACCGTCCCGTCGAGATAATCCTTGACGTAGTTGAGGCCGTCGAGCACCGTCCATTCCTTGCGTAGCGGAACCTCGTACAGCTGCGGTACCGGTTCGTCGTCCAGACCCGGTCGATAGCGCGCGACCTGCAGAGTTATTCGGTCCGCCATCGCCATCACCTCCCATATACGCGTTCGCCCGGGGGCCAGCGAGTAATCGTCACCGGAAGGTACGAGACGTGGCTCGAACCGTCCGGCTGCCGATGGATCATCGAATGAGCCAGGAACCGCTCGTCGTTCCTGGCGGGGAAATCGGTCCGTTGGTGCGCGCCCCGGGATTCCTGCCGCGCCAGCGCGCAGGCGATGATGCATTCCGCCACCTCGAGCATGCACGACAGTTCGAGCACGGCAACGAGTTCGGTGTTGAACGCCCGGCTGTGGTCGTCGAGGCCCGCCCTGCCGAATCGATCGCGAAGCTCGCGTACCTTGTCGGCTCCCTTGGCGAGGGAGTCGCCGTCCCGGTAGATCCCGGCACTGGTCTCCAGCGTCTCTTGCATCTCGGTGCGGATGTGGGCGATGCGTTCGGATCCCTCCGCATGTCGCGTGAGATCCCGTTCCAGCCGGTCCTGTTCGGCGCGTCCGCGCGCGAGGACCGCCGACTTCTCGCGGGCCGTGGCCGAACTCGCGTACTCGGCGGCGGCACGACCGGCTCGCGCGCCGAAGACCAGCAACTCGGGCAGCGAATTCGATCCGAGCCGGTTGGCGCCGTTGATGCTGACGCAAGCTGTCTCGCCCACCGCGTACAGGCCCTCGACGGGTGTCGCGCCGTTGATGTCGGTATGGATGCCGCCCATCATGTAGTGGACGACCGGTCGCACCGGGATGAGTTCCCTGACCGGGTCGATGTTTTGGTACTTCGAGCACAGCTCGCGCACGAACGGCAGTTTCGTGTCGATGAGATCCGCACCGAGGTGGCGTAAGTCGAGGTGGACGACGTGTCCGTACGGTGTGCCGATGGTCCGGCCCTTGTCGAGTTCGTGCACGAAGGCCTGCGAGAGCCGGTCGCGCGGCCCGAGTTCCATGCTTCGCATCACCGGTTCCGGTGATGGTGTCCCGAGGTCGTAATCCTGTAAGTAGCGGTAGCCGTCCTTGTTGAGCAGCCAACCGCCCTCGGCGCGCGCTGCCTCGGTGATCAAGATGCCCGTGAACGGAAGGCCGGTCGGGTGGTACTGGACGAACTCCATGTCCTTGAGCGGCGCGCCCGCCCGGTAGGCCAACGCCATACCGTCGCCGGTGTTGATATTGGCGTTGGTGGTGAAGGGATACACCCGGCCGCAGCCACCGGTGCACACGATGACGGCGTTGGCGAGAATCGTTTCGACGCGTCCGGTGGCCAGCTCGATGGCGACGATTCCGCACACTTTGCCGTCGTCGACGAGCAATGTCGTGGCGAACCACTCGTCGTACCTGACGATGTCCTGATACGACAACGCGGTCTGGAACAGGGTGTGCAGCAGGTGGAAGCCGGTCTTGTCGGCTGCGAACCATGTGCGGTTGTTCTTCATGCCGCCGAATGCCCGCACCGCGATGTGCCCGTCCGGCCGACGGCTCCACGGGCAACCCCAATGCTCCAGCTGAAGCAGCTCTCGCGGAGCTTCCTCGACGAAAGCCTCGACGGCGTCTTGGTCACAGAGCCAGTCGCTGCCGGAGACCGTGTCGTACGCGTGCTCGTCGAGGCTGTCGCCAGGACCGGCGACAGCGGCGGCGCCACCCTCGGCCGAGACGGTGTGGCTGCGCATCGGATAGACCTTGGAAACGATCGCGATACTCGACCGCGGGTCGTGTTGCGCAATGGCGATGGCCGCACGCAGACCCGCGCCGCCCCCGCCGACGATCACGACATCGTGAGAAGCGGTCATGTGGCACCACCCGGGCGTCGTCAGTCAGGCCTCGAAGTCGGCGCTGTGCTCGTCCGTCAGCACCTTGCCGTCGTGGCGGATGGTTTTGATCCGAACGCTGCCGTCGTGGAATTCGTGTCGAATCTTGCGACAGCCACAGTCGTAACGCAGATCGTCGATGACCAGGCCGGCCTCGTCGTCTTCGCGGTGGCGAGCCCCGCCCCGCAGTTTCCCGCACGGGGCGCGTTCGGTGCTGAACTGCTCGGTGGTGCTGAGCATATTCACCTCCCGGCTAACCGGTGGCACACCTTACTGATCGGTGTAGACACATAAGCGTACGCGCCTTATGCGGAGGCCGCAGGAAGAGTTGTTCTTGGTCTCACGGAGGTGTCTACCTGCGACGATGCGTTGTCGACGAACCGATTCGGCGCCCGACCTCGCCTGCTCGGCGTGACAATTCCGCGACCATTTCGTAATGTATCGGTGATCATTTTCCCGACAGTAACCGGTAACCGACATCATGCCTGGTCAACATCGCAAACAGACCGCAGCCTGGAAGCGCACCGCCCTGGCCGCGAGTGGCGTCATGGCGACGGTCGCCGTTGTGCTGTGGATGGCGATCCGGCTGAGCCCGGTTGCTCAGCCCGCCGCCGCGGTCGATCCGCTGCCGTCCACCGCTGAATCCGACCCGCCCGCGACAACCATGGCACCGGCAATCCCGCTGGCGCCGGCGGCGATCGCGGCCGAGTTGCCATTCCTCTCGGAAAAGGTGGCTGTACAGCACCTGCCACCTCCGATCCCGTGTTCGACGGAACTGGTCGGCACGCAGCCGCACGTGGCGCAGGTGGGCAACATGCTCAAGAAGACGTTCGGCCTGACCGACGTCGGCGGCGCCATCGGCCGCGGCGACGGCGACCATGGCGCCGGCCTGGCACTGGATCTCATGACATCCGATTTCGCGCGCGGCGACGCGATCGCCGACTTCGTGCTGGCCAACAAGCAGCGATTCGGTGTGACCTACGTGATCTGGCGGCAGCGGTACAACGACGGCAGCGGGTGGTCGTATATGGAAAACCGCGGGAGCCCGACCGCCAATCACTACGACCACGTGCATGTTTCGTTCGCTCGGGCAGCCCATGTGGACGTGACCTGTTGATCCCTTGTCAGGTCAACGCCTTCGCAGCGTGTTCCTCGGCGGTCGCCTTGCCAAGCAGCGAGCCACCAGTACCGAACCGGCCGCGGCAAAGGCGCTGCTGAGGGTTTGTCAGGTGCCCCTCCGGGATTCGGGGCGGGGCTCGCTGTTTCGTCAGGCGTGGACGGGGGAGTCCGCGCCCATCTGCCGCACGCAAACTCGTTTACGTGCAAGGCATTTGAGTATCGCGCCGTGTCGCTTCCCGCCTGGACCGCCGCGGCAGCCGCCGTCCGCCGAGACGAGGTGACAGCGCGAAGGAGCCCTGCGATGACGTTCGAAGCAGGGCTCCTTGCGGCAGTCCGGTGCGATCAGGCGTGCGCAGACGCTGGGGCAGGAGAGTTTTCCGAATGATGCGGGATGAAAACGGCTTTCAAGCTTCGAGGCCCGGGACGAGCACGACCTTGCCGGTAACCGTGCCGGACTCGGCCAGTGCCATCGCGCGTGCGGCTTCCGTCAGCGGAATGCGAGCGGCGACCTGCGGGCGTAGCGTTCCCTGCACGGCGAGCGCGAACACCGATCCCAGGTCTTCGGCGATCCGGCGACGGAATCGTTCTGTATTGCGCTTGCCCGCCCAGATGTTGAAGAAGTGGGCGTGGCGGCGGTTGGGCAGCGCGTTCCACCACAGCAGCCGGGCGAACAGCTTCAGTACCGGCAGGCGTGAGTCGCCCGTGACGTCACGGGTCGAGGCGGTGCCGTAAGAGACCAGGGTGCCGCCGGTGGCGAGCAGCCGAAACGAGTCGACGATGCCCGGGCCCCCGACATGGTCGAACACGGCATCGACCCCGGCCGGGGCCAGCGCCATGACCTCGGCGGCCACGTCGCCGCGGTCATCGATCCAGTTCGCGCCGAGTGCCTCGACCGCGGCACGGTTGCGCGGCGAGGCCGTGCCGAGAACCCGGATCCCCGCCGCACGGGCCAACTGGACCAGTGTCGAGCCGACGCCACCGTTGGCGCCATGGACCAGAATCGTCGCGCCACTGGGCACTGCGGCTGTGCGATGCAGCATCTGCCAGGCTGTAATCCCATTCACCACATGATGCAGTAGTCGGCTACCTGAATCGCGCTCCTTTACGAAGGTGATGCACCCTCATTCAGCAGCATGCCCAGAGTCATCGCGGCAAGGTGTTCTTCGAGGTGCCGTCGGTTGGGCATGACCGCGGAGCGAAACGGGTGCGCGGAGAGGAACGACAGCACCAGCCAGGCGGTGGACTCGGGGTCGAGGTCGGCGCGCAGCTCACCATCGCGCTGACCGCGTGCGATCACCTCGGCCAGCACATCGGCCAGTTCGCCGACATGCGCGCGGACGGCCGCTCCGATCGCGGGTTCGGCGGTGAGAGTCATGGCATCGGCGAAGATGACGCCGAGCGAACCGGGGGCGTGCAGTTCGTCGATGTGGTCGGGGCTCAGCAATTGCCTCAGCAGCCCGCCGATCGAGTCGCTGTGTTCGGCGAGTTCGCGCATCATCGCGGCCATCTGGCCGGTGGCATGTGCCACGACGGCGGCGTAGAGCCCGGTTTTCGAGCCGAAGTTCTGGAACACCACGGGCTCGGTGACACCGAGGCGGGTGGCGATCTGGCCCATGGTTGCGCGCTGGTAGCCCGACTCGGCGAATGCCTGAGTGGCCGCGTCGATGATCGATGCGCGCCGGTCGGCGGCGCTGAGGCGGGTGCGGGGCCGACCGGGGGGTGAGGAGTGAGTGCGGGCCATGTCGTCATGGTATCGACCCTTGCGGATTAACTTAGTTGAGACTAAGTTAAAGTCATCTTAGTCGTCACTAAGTTAAGGAGCGGACCATGGGCCTCGGACATCTCTTGCACAACAACCCCGATCCCGGTACCGACGGACTCACCATCGATCACGGCGCCGGTTACGACGTCTTCGGTGCGGTGTTCTTCGGTGGACGGCGCGGCCGGGTGTACCGGCGATTGGCTGAACTGAGTGGTGCGCGCGCCGGCGACCATGTCCTCGATATCGGCTGCGGCACCGGGTATTTGACGCGCCGCCTGGCCGCGGTCGTCGACACCGGGACGGTCGTGGGCGTGGATCCCTCGGCGAAGGTGCTGGAGCGGGCCCGCGCGACCACGAAGGAGACCAACTGCACCTATGTCGTCGGGGTCGCCGAATCGCTGTCCGCCGCTGATGAATCCTTCGATGTCGTTGCGAATTGCCTCATGCTGCATCATCTTCCGGAGGAATTGCGTACTCGCGCATTGAGCGAGATGTGGCGGGTGTTGCGCCCCGGTGGGCGGCTGCTGATCGGTGAGTTCCGGCCGCCGGCGAACCATCTCGGCAACCATCTCATCGAGGCGCTGACCGGTCCGGCCATGGCGAACAACCCGCTGCATCTGCTCGAGCCGATGGTTGCCGACGCCGGATTCGCGGGGATCGGCTCCGGCGACCTGCATCCGTGGATCCGCTACGTCACGGCGAGCAAGCCCGGGGTGGGCGCGTGAGGCACGGTAATCCGTTGCGGGGTCGTTCCGGTGTGGTGCGGTGGGCGGCGCTGCTACTGATCGGGATCGGTGTCGGTCTGCATCTGCTGTTGGGTGCGATGATCTGGCTCGCGGTCGCGGGCGCGGGACTGGCCATAGCTGTCGGGGGAGTCGCAGCCCATGTGTTGTTCGCCGGATTCGGCATTCGATGGGCTCGACGGCGTGCCGGTGAAAGCTCGTTGTCTCGATTCCCGGCGAGTCATCGTCATTGAGCTGCGGCGGCCGAGCGCGGGTGTCCGGCCGCCGCGATTGTCATTTCCCCTGTAGTGACGCCGAAGGTCGGCGGCAGCATATGCCGTCGTCCTTCGGAGCGGCGCTGTGGCATCGGCCGTCGGCGCCTGCCAAATGTGTATAAGTTAGCAACTGCGCACATATTGTCGTATGGTGTCGCGGTCTGTCAGAGGCGAGTTGGCCGGAGGTTCGTGTGATCGAGGTGTTGGGGCACCCCGAGTTCCGCCGTCTGTTCACTGCCCAGGTGGTTGCGTTGGTTGGCACGGGGCTGTTGACGGTGGCCTTGGGGCTGCTCGCCTACGACATCGCGGGTAGCGATGCGGGCGCGGTCCTGGGTACGGCGCTGGCGATCAAGATGGTCGCGTATGTCGCTGTGGCACCGGTGATCTCGGCTCTCACGGACCAAGTGCCCCGGCGCGCGCTGCTGGTGTCGGCGGATGTCATCCGCATGGTGATCGCGTTCACGCTGCCATTTGTCACGCATGTCTGGCAGATCTACGTGCTGATCTTCATCATGCAATCGGCGTCGGCCACGTTCACCCCGGCTTTCCAGGCGGTGATCCCGTCTGTGCTGGTCGATGAGGAGGACTACACGCGTGGCCTGTCACTGTCGAGGTCGGCCTACGATCTCGAATCCCTGCTGAGTCCGGTGTTGGCCGCCGCGCTGCTGACGCTCATGGGCTACAACTTGCTGTTCCTCGGTACTGCGGCGGGATTCATCGTGTCGGCGATCATGGTGGTCGGTACCCGGCTTCCGCGTCCGGTGGCCGCCGACCGCTCCATCCCATTGGTGCAACGCATTACGCGTGGGGCTCGGATCATGCTCTCGCGCCCCGTGTTGCGCGGCTTGCTGGCCATGAACCTCGCCGTTGCCGCGGCCACGGCGCTGGTTGTGGTGAATACCGTTGTGTACGTCCGGGATCTGCTCGACGGCCCGGCCTCTGCCGTCGCGCTGGCTCTGGGCTGCTACGGCGGCGGCTCGATGGTCGTGGCCCTGTCGATCCCGCGTCTGCTCGCCACTGTGCCCGACCGCCGATTCATGCTCACCGGCTGCGCGCTGCTGCCGGTCGGGCTGCTGGCGGCCGCGTTCATCGCCGGGCTCACCCCATCGCCGGGACCGGGCTGGGCGCTGCTGACGGTCGCCTGGATCACCCTCGGTGCGGGGACCTCGCTGATCAACACCCCGGCGGCGCGGCTGCTCCGCTCACAGTCCGATACCGAAACGCGCACAGCGGTATTCACCGCCCAGTTCTCCCTCTCACACGCATGCTTCCTGCTCGCCTATCCGATCGCGGGCTGGGTTGGCGCGGGTGTCGGACAGTTCGCCGCGGCGATCACGCTCGCCATCGTCGCTACACTGGCCGCAGCGACGGCCGCACAGATGTGGCCGATCGATACGCCCTCGGGAGCCGAGAAGGTGATGGCAGGAAGTCGGTGAACCATGAGCAGGACGGACAGGTCGGCAGCGACCGAACCCGCCCCGAGCCTCGAACACCCGGTCGTTGCCGACCATGCCCACCTCGAGGCCGCCACGGCGACCTTTCGCATGCTGTCCGACTCCACCCGTCTGCACATCCTGTGGCTGCTGGCCGATGGTGAAGCCGACGTGAGCGCCCTCACCGAAGCCTGTGGCGCCTCTCGCACCGCCGTCAGCCAGCACCTGGCCAAACTTCGCTTCACCGGTATGGTCGAGACCCGCCGCGAGGGCCGACACGTCATCTATCGCATACGCGACGGCCACCTCGCCCGCCTGGTCCGCGAGGGCCTCAACCACGCCGACCACATCGTGACCGGTGAACCACCACACGCCTGATCGGACGTGGATCGGCCCAGACCAACCTGACTGCTGACCGCCCACCGTCCATCGACTCACCGACACCGTGATACGTGAATTGGCCGACTCGCCGGCTGACATCCGCGCGGTGCTCGCTGCGGGGGAGTGGTCGATCAGTGTGACGCGGGCGGGATGCTCTGCTCGTACTGGAAGACGTTGTGGGGGTCGTACTTCGTCTTGATCCTGCGCAGCCGCTCGAAGTGTTGGCTACCCCAGTAGGCGGTCTCCCATTCTTGCGTTCCGACGTTCGGCACGTTGACGTAGGCGCCGTCCGCGTATGGTCGCAGGGCCTGGCTGAACTCGGCGGTCCATGCCTGGGCCTGCGAGGTCAGCGGGTCGCCGACGCCTGGTTGTGTCGAACGAGTCCCCCAGGCTGCGCCGATCTCGCCGTAGAAGAGCGCGTCGCGATGCGCGAACGCCGTGCCGCCGGGGGGCTCTTTCTCGATCGCCCCACCGAAGGCATCGACGAAGTAGTTGCTCTCCTCTGTGGGAGCCTTTCGCATGAAGTCGCCGATGATGTCGATCGCCTCCTTCGGGAACCGCTCTCTGACGAACTGCGAGAAGAACTTCCAGTTCGCTGGCTCTTGCGGGAGTGGGACCTGGGCTCCCGCGAAGATGTCGCCCCAGTTACCGACCTGCACCGAGACGTCAGGCGTGCCGACCGACAGGATCGGAGCCAGCATCTCTCTGGCCTGGGCCGCTGCCCCCTCCACAAGCCACGCGGACAGCACGATCTGGGACTTGTGGATCTCGAGCTCGGATCCCAGACGGCTGTCGGCGGACGGTACCGTACGCTGCCACGCTTCGAAGACCCTGTACAGGTCCCCGAGTCCATCCCATGTCGCCTGCACAGAGGCGAGATGCTCGAGCGGATGCACCTTATAGGTGAGTCGTGTGACGATCCCGAAGTTGCCGTTTCCCGCCCCGCGAAGCGCCCAGAGCAGATCCGAGTGGTGCTGCAAGTCCGTGTTGATCACCTCGGCGCAGTCGTCACCCGACGGGACGACGACCTCGGCCGCAATCAGGCTGTCGCAGGCCATGCCGAGCCAGCGGTTGAGGGGCCCGAGGCCACCGCCGAGCGTCGCACCGCACAGGCTCACGCTGCCCTCACTCCCGGTTGTGACCGCAAAGTTCTGCTTCGCGAGCGTCGTCACCGCTTCCAGTTGGTTCAGCCCGGCACCGACCGTCGCGATACGAGCGCCAGGGTCGATATGGACCGACTTCATCTGGCTGACGTCGATGACGATGCCGTTGTCGACGTTCGACCAGCCTTCGAGGGCGTGGCGGCCGCTCCGCACCCGCAGCGCGATGTCGTGCTGCCGTGCCCACGTCAGGGCGTTCACCACGTCCTGGGTTTCCTGTGCGAAGGCGATGACCAGCGGATAGTGAGAAAAGAGCTGATCCCAGCCGAGTCGCGCGTCCGTGTACGACGCGTCACCCGGGCGGACGATGTGGCCGGTCAGCGTCGCGGGCGGGCATCCCGGGCTTTCACTCGGGTGGTCCGCGGCCTCGATCCCACGGGCGCTCGCGTCCGCGATATCCGGCGTGTCTGCGGCCGTAAGGCCCGAGACGACGACTGCTCCGGCGCCGGCGGCCGCCGATATCCTGAGCAGGTCACGGCGAGAAAGATCGCTCAAGGTTCAGCTCCTCTCAATCGGTCTACGCCAGTACCGGGCTGCCGAAATCCCGCCGGTCCAGATGGTTTCGATACTCGGTGAGTAGAACTCCTTCTGTTGTGAGCACGTGCTGGTTTCTCGACCGCTCTTCGATGGTGCCGAACCCACAAGGTCGACATCCGGGTCGGGCGGTTCGACGTCGAACCGCCCCTGTCTTCCCGATGGGTGGTTCAGCCAGCCGGGAGTCTCACCACCGGATCGGTGCCAAGATCGGTGATATATACGTCGCCCGCCGAGTCGACCGCCACACCCTGGGGATTCTTCAGGCCGGTGAACGGCAGCGGAGTCGGCGTCGACGCCCCAGCCGCCAACATCACCACCGATTTGTTACCCCAGTCGACGACATACAGATCTCCCGCCGTGTCGACCGCCAGCGCCTGAGGATCCTTGAGCCCGGTGAACGGCACTAGTGTCGATTCCGTCGCGCCCGCCGCCAACATCTTCACCTGCTCGGTACCCAATTCGGTGACGTACACATTGCCCGCCGGGTCGACCGCCACACCATCCGGACCTTGGAGCCCCGTCAACGGCAGCGTCGTCGGCGCCGCCGCGCCAGCCGCCAATTTCAGCACCCGATCGTTACCCCGGTCTGCGACGTATACATCTCCTGCCGTGCCGACCGCCACGCCATGGGGATCCTTCAGGCCGGTGAACGGTAGCGGGGTCGGCGTCGACGCGCCGGCCGCCAATTTCAGCACGCGATCGTTACTTGTGTCGCTGACGTATATGTTGCCCGCCGTGTCGACCGCTACATCCTGGGGATTCTTCAGGCCGGTGAACGGTAGCGGGGTCGGCGTCGAGGCGCCGGCCGCCAATTTCAGCACGCGATCGCTAGCCATGTCGGTGACGTATACATTGCTCCCCGCGTCGACCGCCACACCGGTGGGCAGGCTGACGCCGGTAAACGGCAGCGGAATCTGTGACGAGTAACCCGAGGCGACAGATGTGGGCGAGGTACCGCCGCCGCCTGATTCCCGTTGGACACCGAGGACGACGGCCACGACCGCCGCCACCACGACCGCGACCGCGGCGGCGAGCAGCCCTGCGGTCTTGCGCGACAATCTGTTTCGCCGCCCACGGCGCGCAGCCACGCCTTCGGTGGCGCCGACCGCGGAATCGCCCACCGCGGCGCGGGCCGCCGCTGCCAGCTCGCGCACGGTCTGGTAACGATTGTCGGGATCTTTGGCCATTCCCTTGGCGATGACGGCATCGAACGCAGGCGGTACACCAGGTGTAGTGGCGCTGGGACGCGGCGGCGGGGTGTGCAGGTGATGGGCGATCACGCCCTGCATTCCCAACGTGCTCGCAAACGGCGGCCGACCGGTCAGGCACTCGTACAGCACACACGTCAACGCGTACACGTCCACACGGGCATCGGCCTTGACCTCCGCGCCTATCTCCTCCGGCGCCATGTAGGCGGCGGTGCCGATCGTCTCGCCGGTCGCGGTCAGCGTACGGTCGTCGGCGGCGTGCGCGATCCCGAAATCGATCAGGGACGCGAACTCATCGGCCCCCAGCAGGATATTGGTCGGTTTGACATCGCGGTGGACCAGCCCGGCGTCGTGGGCCGCCTGCAGCGCGCCGGCCACCTGCGCGACGATCGCCACTGCCCGCTCCGGCGACAAGGCCCCTTCTTGGGCGATCACCTTGCGCAGGTCGGTGCCCTCGATCAAGCGCATATTCAGATAGAGCCGCCCGTCGATGTCGCCGAAGTCGTGGATGGGGATCACATGCGGCTCGGTCAACTGCGCCACCGCCCGGCACTCCCGGCGGAACCGCTCGCGCAGCTGCTCGTCATCGGCGAAGCGCTCGGGCAACAGCTTGAGCGCCACCACCCGGTTGGTCAGCGAATCATGCGCCCGCCACACCTGGCCCATGCCGCCCTGACCCAGTACCGATAACAGCCGATAGCGCCCGAACGTCCCCGCTGACCCCGACGCCCGGGCGGTTTCCCCGCCACCCATTGGTATGTCATCCATGGTGCCGTCCCGTGACCACTCGTCTGGCTAACGGCGTACTCGCTTGCAATCCGACCCGCGCCCGCGAGCGGATAGGTCCACAGTAGTCGATTCGACCAGGCCAGATTCTCAATAGCCGAACGTGCATTCAAGGTCGGTCCAGGATGTCAGCGAGTTCTGATGGACATCGCCGAACGTCTCGCGCGGCGCGGGGCGCGAGCTCACCTGATGCCTTTCGGCTGGCACAAGGCCTGCGGCATCGAGGAATGACCGCTGCCTTTTTAGAAACGTCGTGTTGCTATCATGCGGACATGATGTTTCTAACCTTCCGTGGAAGGTGGCCGAGATGTTCTTAGCCATTCGAGAACTGCGCTTCGCCTGGGTCAGGTTCACCCTGGTCGGCGCGGTGATCTCGCTGATCGCCGTCCTCATGGTCATGCTGTCCGGCTTCTCCGAGGGTCTGGTCCGCGACGGCGTTTCAGGACTGCAACAGCTGCCCGTCACCTCCTTCGCCTTCGCCGAAGGCGTGCACACCGATTCCGCGTTCTCCCGCAGCGTCATCGACCAAGACGCGGTGGCCACATGGGCCGCGCAACCCGGCGTCGAACATGCCGCGCCCTTCGGCAACGCGCTGGTCAACGCGCGCAGCGATTCCCGCGTCGACATCGACCTCGCGCTGTTCGGCATCGAGCCGGATTCCTTCCTTGCCCCGGCCGTAGCCGAAGGGGAGAGATTGGGCGCCGCGAACGGCATCGTGGTGAGCCGGACCGCGATCGAGAAAGGGCTCCGGGTCGGCGACACTCTTACCGTCGATCGCGTCGGGACGCGGCTGAAAGTGGTGGGCGTGCTCGGCGGCCAGCACACCTACGGTCACGTCGACGTCGGCTACGTGCCGTTGCCCGTGTGGCAGCAGATCCGATCCGGAATCAAGCCAGGCGAACCGGTGCCCGAGCACGTCCATCGTGAGATCACCGCCGTCGCGGTGCAGGCGACCGACCCCGACATGGACCTCGGGGCCGGTGACACGGCAGCCGGCACGAAAAGCTTCGCGCTGAAGAAGTCGTTCGACGCATCTCCCGGCTACAGCGCGGAGACGCTGACGCTCACCATGATCCAAGTCTTCTTGTACGCCATCTCGGCGCTGGTCGTCGGCGCGTTCTTCACCGTGTGGACCATCCAGCGGCGGCAGGAACTCGCCGTGCTGCGCGCGATGGGTGCGCCCACCGGCTACCTGCTGCGCGACGGACTCACCCAAGCGCTGATCATTCTGGTACTCGCGGTGCTGGTGGGTGTGGGCGCGGGCGTCGTCGTCGGTAGCCTGATCGGCTCGGCCGTCCCGTTCTCGATGACCGCCGCCGCGATCGGGTTGGCGGCCGTACTGCTGGTCGTCCTCGGTCTGGCCGGAGCGACCGCCGCCATCGTCCGGATCGCCGCCGTCGATCCGCTCATCGCACTGGGAGGTAGCCGATGACCGGCGTAGCTGGCGACGACTCCGACGCCGACGGCCTGGTGATGCGCGAGGTCACCCTGCGGTTCGGCGACGGCGACGAGACCGTACTGGCGCTCGACAATGTCTCGCTGACGGTCGCCCCCGGCGAATTCGTGGCGGTGGTCGGCCCGTCGGGCTCGGGCAAGTCGAGCATGCTGGCGGTTGCCGGCGCGCTGACCCGGCCCGATTCGGGAACGGTCACCGTGGCGGGGCAAGATATGACAGTGTCCGGTCGCAACGCGCGCGCCCGCCTCCGACGGGAGCTGGTCGGATTCGTCTTCCAGTCCGGTAATCTCATCCCGGCTCTGACCGCTGTCGACCAATTGCGGCTACCGGTCGAGTTCGGCGGTGAGCGCGCCTTCCGGGACCCGCGGCAACTGCTGGCCGAGGTGGGTCTGGAGCGGAAGGCGAACCGCAGGCCGCACCAGCTCTCCGGCGGCGAACGGCAGCGTGTCGGCATCGCCCGCGCGCTGGTCACCGCGCCGGCCCTGCTGCTGGTGGACGAGCCGACGGCGGCTCTTGACCGGTCTCGTAGCCGAGAAGTGGTCGAACTGCTCGCGAAGGAGACCCGTGCGCACCGCGCGGCCACCGTCATGGTCACCCACGACCACGAGGTGCTGAGCCATTGCGACAGCGTGTACGAGATGATCGACGGAAAGCTGACGCGGATCGACTGATCCCCGCCGCACCGTCACGTCGCAAAGGGGAGTGCTCGCCCATGCCGAAGATCCAGGCCGCCACCGTCGCGGAGCATCGCGCCGCGCAGCGCCGGGCCATCCTGGACGCGGCACGCGAACTTCTCGCCGAAGGAGGAACCGAAGCGCCGGGCCTGGCCGCTGTCGCCGAGCGAACAGGCCTGGCGCGCCCCAGCGTCTACCGCTACTTCCGGTCCCGCGAGGACCTGCTGGAGGCCGTCATCGCCGACAGCTTTCCCCGCTGGTCCACCTCCGTCGCCGAAAGGATGGCAGGGCTGGACGATCCGGGTGCGCGCGTCCTCGCCTACGTCGATGCCAATCTGCATCTGGTCGCCGTGGGCGAGCACGCCATCGTGCGGGGCCTCGCTGCGGTCGTCCCGGGTGAACGGCTGGCCGAGGACAGCAGGATCCTGCACGAGCAACTGCGCGTGCCGCTGACCGAAGCGCTCGTCGACCACGGCGCCGACGATGCGGAGGCAATGTCCGATTTGATCCAGTCCATCGTCCTGGCGGCCAGTCGCATGATCGAGAGCGGTGCGCGAGAAGCGCACGTGCGTGCGCTCACCCATCAGTTGCTCGAGCCGTATCTGCGGGCCGGATAGGCGCGGACCTCCGTCCGGGCAGTGGTGGCCGAAACCAGCCCGCGACCGCCCGCGGGCGTAGTGTTGTGTCCGAAGGGGGACTTGAACCCCCACGCCCGATAAAGGGCACTAGCACCTCAAGCTAGCGCGTCTGCCATTCCGCCACCCGGACCGGTGTTGTGTTCTGTTGTGTGCCTGGCGACTTGGCGTCGCCAGCGGTTCATGATCATAAGGGGGTTGGTGGGTACTTTGCCAAATCGGCAGGTCAGACGGTGACGTGGACGCGGTCGGCGCCGATGCGGTCGATGCGTTCGCGACCCCACGCGCCGAGTGGTTCGAGTGCGCGGTTGAGGGCCGAACCCAGTTCGGTGAGTTGGTATTCCACGCGCGGCGGGATCTCCGGGAAGATCTCGCGGGTGACGATGCCGTCCTCCTCGAGCTCGCGCAGCTGCTGGATGAGCATCTTCTCCGAGACGCCGGGCAGGCCGCGGCGCAGCTCGCCGAAGCGGCGCACACCGTTCGCCTCCAGCTCCCAGAGGATCAGCGCCTTCCACTTGCCGCCGATCACGTCCATGGCCGCGTCGATGCCGCAGAAGTATGGTCCCGATCTCTTTGCGCCCATCGCCGAACCTCGCTAGCTGCTCACACACGTGTTGGTAAGTACCCGACCGAATAGTAGGTACTTGTCGACCCAACGCCGTCCGAGC
This sequence comes from Nocardia xishanensis NBRC 101358, assembly GCF_001613365.1. GTDB lineage: Bacteria > Actinomycetota > Actinomycetes > Mycobacteriales > Mycobacteriaceae > Nocardia > Nocardia xishanensis. The sequence continues at coordinate 147,194 of NZ_BDCF01000008.1, read as the reverse complement.
AGTGTTGATTCCAGCGCGCTGACCATAACGTTTCCAACCCCAAGGAGTTGACCCGCGATGGCGGAAATCCAGCAGACCTCGGTGACGATTCTCGGTCTCGGCGCGATGGGCAAGGCCCTGGCGTCTGCCTTCCTGAAGACCGGACGACCCACCACCGTCTGGAACCGGACACCAGGCAAGGACGCCGACCTCGTCGCGGCAGGCGCGGTCGGCACGGTCGCCGTAGACGAGGCCGTGCGGGCGGGGGAGGTGATCGTGGTCGTCCTGCTCGATCACGCGTCGGTGCATTCCGCGCTCGACCCGGTGGCGGAGCAACTATCGGGCAAGCAGGTGATCAACCTGACCAGCACCGCACCCGAGGAAGCGCGCGAACTTGCCGGCTGGGCCGAACGCCACGGCATCGACTACCTCGACGGCGGCATCATGGCGGTGCCGCCGATGATCGGACAGCCCGGCGCGACCATCCTGTACAGCGGGTCGCGCAAGGTCTTCGACGACAACCGCGACTTGCTCGAATCCGCCGCCGCCGCAGACTATTTCGGCGACGACGCGGGTCTCGCGTCCACCTGGGACTTCGCGCTGCTGTCGAACATGTACGCGATGTTCGCCGGTTTCCTGCACGGTGCGGCGCTGGTGCGCTCCACCGGCGCCTCGGCCTCCGCGTTCGCCGAACGGGCGACCGCGTGGGTCACGGCGATGGCCCAGCTCATGCCGGAGTACGGCCGGATCATCGATTCCGGCGACTACAGCACGGACGTGCAACACCTGGCCTTCCACAAGGCCGCGTTGGACGCCATCGTGCGCGCCAGCCGCGACGCCGGCGTCGCACTCGACGTCGTCGGCCCGATCAAGAACCTGATCGACCGCCAGGTCGCCGACGGACACGGTGCACTCGCCTTCGAGCGCACCTTCGAAGAGCTCCGCTGACCCCACCGCCGACCTCCCGCAACCGCCCGATGAGCTGCGGTTTGTACCGCGATTTGGTCCCAGCCGCCGCATCCGTTAACCTTGCTGAGCACCACCGGTCCGGGTGGCGGAATGGCAGACGCGCTAGCTTGAGGTGCTAGTGCCCTTTATCGGGCGTGGGGGTTCAAGTCCCCCTCCGGACACCTGTGCTAAACCCAAAATCGGCCCCGACAGCAGCAAGCTGCTGTCGGGGCCGATACCGTATGTCGAGGTGGAGGGCCTGGTAGAGCTCGGCTTTGTCGGCTCGGGCACCTGCGGCGAGGACAGCTGAAATGTCGCCGAGGGAGTCGATGAGCTTGCGGATCTCGGTCTCGGTCAGTCGGGCGATGGTGGGCAGATTTTGTAGCTCCGCTTGTGCTGCCGCCTTCTCGGCGTGGGCGATGTTCATCGCGGCGACGAGGACTTGGGGGTCGACTCCGGCTTCAATGGCAGCGAGGTGGCGTTCGAGTTTGGTTTCGGCGTCGGCGATACGTCGGCGTAGCAGCGCGCGGTGCGTGTCGTGGTCGTTGTCGTCCTGGGCTGAGAGGAGGCTGGCGATGGTGCGGTCGCGATGGCTCCGATGAAACAGGGTGGCCAGCCACCGGTCGATCGGTACGACGAGGTGGTCCTCGCGCAGGTTGACCGAGGGCGGGTGCTCGGCCAGAACGGGACTGGCGGGAGCCAAGGTTTTGGCGCGGCAGCGGTAGTAGACGGTCCCGCTGACCGCTTCGGCCTGCATCTTGCGGCCGCACGCATCGCATCGCAGCAGGCCGCGCAGCAGGTATTCGCGCGGCGAAGGTCTCCTTGTGCGTTCCAGGCGGCCGCGGGCGCCGATGCCCGTGCTGGCCCTGCGTCGGCGGATGAGTTGGGCTTCGGTGAAGGTTTCGACCGAGACGATGGCGGGGTGCGCGGGTTTCTTGGATCGGATGATGCGGTGGTTGGGGGAGCGGCGCAGGCGGGTGATGTGGCCTGCGGCGACGTCGTCGGGGTCGAGGAGTTCTTCGTGTTTGTTCCAGCGGCCGAAGATGGCGTAGCCGGTGTAGCGCGGGTTCTGCAGGATGGCGGAGACGGTGCTGGCTTGCCATCCGTCTCGGGATCGGTGCCGGTTCTGCTCGGGCCGGTGTGCCGAGGGGCAGGGGATCGCTTGGCGGTTGAGTTCGTGGGCGATGGCCTTGTCGCCTCGCCCGGCGATGTAGTCGCGGAAGATTCGCTGGACCACCGGTGCGGTAGCCACGTCCAGGGACAGGATCCGCAGTCGGGAGCCGTCGGCGGCTCGGTTCGGGTTCGGGTGTGGTGGTCCGTCGACGACCATGTATCCGTAGGGTGCTCGGCCGCCCTGGTGGCGGCCTTCGTTGAGGACTTGGGCGTCCATGCTGGCGCGGGTGCGTTGTTGCACGCGTTGGCGTTCGGATTCGCTCAGGCCGCCGAGCATGCTCATCATCATCGAGTGGGTCACGTTGTGAGAGTCGAAGCGTCCGCCGAGCTCGGGGACCCAGACTTCGACCTTGTGCGCTTGAATGCGGGGCGCTACGAGACTGAACTGGTTGCCGAACCAGCAGCGCGTCCCTTCACCGACCACAATCGCCGACCAGCCACGTGTGTGGCTCTTCAGGTCTGCCAGCAGGCGCGCGGCTTCGGGGCGGCGATGCCATGGCACCGAGCGTGACTGGCCGACGTCGAAGTAGTCCTCGACGATCGCGCCGTCGGCGACGAACTTCTCGGCGTTGCCACGCTGCCACCGATACGAGGTTTCAGGGTCTTGGTTGTCCTCGGTGGAGCAGCGCCCGTAGAAGGCGAACCGCTGATCGGTACTCGGTTCAACGGTTTCGGGGACGAGCCCGAGAAGTTCGTCTAGCACGGCCCATTCGTTGGACTCGGTCGGCATCGTCGGTCTTCCTCTCACCAGAACCATCACGGGCATGTCGGAGAAGCAGCTGAAGCAGCAGCCTAGCTGCGGCGGGGTTCAACTCAGGCGGGTCGTTTGGACAGACAACCTCGATTGATCCAGCGGGGTGTCTTCGAAGAGGATGCGCAACCATCGGCTTCAGCGCTCACGACCACAGGAGAAGCCCAGCGAGACGGGTCGAAAGCCTGCCGGCTTTGGAGTCCCGCTGGCTGGTCGATCAGCGACACCTCGATGTGAGAGGACGAGACGACGAAGGCGTTGAAAGTCCGTCGCGCGCCTACGATCTGGAGTGTCAGTGTCCGACATGGTGTCGTCGAAGTGAACCACCGACCGCTTGTTGTGAATCAAAAGCATGGGACATCGCATTCTGGCCCGTCTAGCCTGATTCGCCCACTTACATGAAACCCGATCTTCTGCTTCTGCGCCATAACCAAGCCGGTGCGCAGCCACAAGGTGGGGGGCTGCTGCAGGATCGGGTGACAGTGGTCACCTGATCGTGCAGCAGTCCCCTCCGTCGGTGTTTGCGAGGCGATGCCGCCTGCTGGAATCGTCTAATACCCAGCACTCAAAACTGGCCCCTCTCCTCAAGATTGGCTCGCCGAATCACAACAGAAGAGCAGCAATAGAACTACCCCGCACCACTGAGCACGGTCCACCCGCGCTCGACGAACGCGGCTGCGAGGTCCTAGGCGACGCGCTGTCCGTAGTCGGTGGCCTCCCGCGCCCCGACCATCGCCACCGTGTCGTCCAGGAAGTCGTCCACCCGTCGGGGGCGGCGCAGCCACAACGCGACCGCGGCATGACCGCGCACCTGCGGCGCATCGAGGCGAGCAAACCGAGCCGTCGGCTACTCCGACTCGTCGCGAGCCAGCAGCCGGGCCTCGACCGCAGCAGCGCGCTCGTGATTGCGCATTGCCAGACCTTTCAGATCGGTAGCATCGGGGACCGGTCAGTTCGGTTATCTCAGGTCATTCCATGACCACGGAGCGGCCGGGCTTCCATCCGGTTCACGCCCGAATTGGAACCGTTCTCGGTGGTCACCGGCCTCAAGGAATCGTTCGAACATCCGGGCTGCGGGCATAAGCTGAACAAGGTCGGTGAGCTCGTCGCCGGTACCGATCTCCCCGGGCGCCGAGGGCAGGATGCTCATACTGATCATCCCTCGGCCTGTGCCGATCTGAACTTCGGGTGCCGCACGATGAGCCAGGTTCGCCGCATCCTGCGCTGCGCCCATATCCCGTAGCAGCATCACCAGCGCGTTGACGTAGAAGGTACTGGCAACGGTATTGCCGAGTTCAGCGTCTGCGGCCGCGCGCCGTGCGAGATCGAGTGCCTCCTCGTGCGCTCCGGCCACCCACAGTTGGTACGCCAACTGGGGCGCGGCCAAGTTGTCGTGAAAGCTGTGGGCTGCTTCGCAACCACGTCGACCCAACTCCACTGCTTCCTGAGTTGCGCCCAATTCCCGTAGTACTCGCACCAAGCCGGTGACTTCAGAGGTATTGTCGACATCCACGGTCGTGACACTACGGCGGATCATGACAAGCGCCTCCTGGCTGACTCCCGCTTCGCGGGCCCATTCGCCTCGCCCAGGCGATGCGCGCAGATCGGCGGCAGCCACAATGCGGCGCGCGAGGTCCAGCGCTTCCTGCCGTGCTCCCATTGTCCGCAACTCTCGTACCAGATCAGCCATCTGGAAGGGGGCTTCGGGGTCAACGTCGGTCACCGCCCGACGAACGATGTCCAGCGCGTCGTCCGCTCCGCCTGTTTCTCGTAAGTGTTTGGCCAACACGACGACTCGCGAAATATCGCTGAGGTCGCTAACAGCCGCGGCCCGACACGCCAATTCCCGTGCTTCTCCTGTTGCCTGTGTCTGCCTCAGCTCGCGTACCAGCGCGACCACGTGAGAAAGCTCGGCGGGATCGACCTCGGCCGCGGCGCAGCGAGCCAGCTCCAGTGCATCCCGGCTTGCCCCCATGATCCGCAACTCACAGGCTAATTCCACGACAGCGGTGAGTTGGGTTGCGTCGGCCGTCTCCGCTGCGCGGTGAGCCAAGTCCCGTGCTTCCCGCTCCGCATCCAGGTGCCGCAGTTCTCGTATCAGGACGATCACTTCAGGCAGGCGGGTAATGTCGGCGACTTCGGCTGCACGGCAGGCCAATTGCAATGCCTGCGGGGTCGCTCCGGTTTCCCGCATCATCTGCACCAACGCGGTGGCGTCCGCGAGATTGTCGACAGGGACACCGGTCGCGATCACTTCGGCCAGGCCCGGCATACGGAATCGATAGATCAGATTGATGGCGGCGGTCAGGTCGCCGTGGCGCAGACCGTTCTTCCACAACTGGGCGGCATCGCGAATCATGCCACGGTCAGCGGCGGCCTGCCCGAGTCGGGCCAGGTCGTCAGGGTGGGCGTAGTCCGCCGCTGCGTCCCAGAACTCGACGGGTGGGATGACTGTGGCGCGGTGCGTGCGGCTGAATTGGTCAAGATAGTCGGCCAACTCGAACACCGGCACAGCATCGATTGCGAGATCATGGTGGGATGTGTGTGCGGCGCTGCGGCGTCCGGCAGGGCGGCGCAGTGGGCGGATCGGAGTGAGCGGCCCGCGGACACCTTTACATTGTTCGCCGGTCTCAGCGAGCGCCTTCTCCAGCCAGTTCTCGTCGAGCTGATCCCGCTCAGCGTTGGTCATGTAGAACGGCGCGACGTGTTCGAGCAGAGCGTAGGGTACGGCGTTGCGATGTCCCATACGGACGGCATCCATCGCGACCTCAATGATCGCCCGTGCGGCAGCTGAGCTCGAGAATCTGAACCTCCTCACCAGTTCTGTGCCCCCAGCGATGTATTGGGTGATCTGGCCGTCTTCAGAGCCGTGGATCGCAAGCTTGATTCGGGGATCGGTGTCCGCGGCGCGGCGCATCTCTTCCAGCGCGCTACCGGTGAACGATTTCGGGACTTCGATGACGGCCGGCTCAAGCAGCTTCGATACCGCGGATGCCGGATCAGCGCACAGGTCGCGGTGATGCTCGCGCCACAGTGTGCCGAGGATGAGTACCGGCGCCCGGGAGGTGTCGAGCAGCAGATTGTGCAGCGCCACCGCGACCTGTTCGGCAGCGGATTTGTGAGTCAGATACTTCTGAGTTTCGTTCAGCCAGACGAGAGTCCGCGGGCGGACATGCTTCAGGTCGTCGAGCGCCTGGCTGCGAGTCGGTCTCAGCGGGTGCCACAGCCGCCACCCGCCGGCGGCACGCAACGGCCCCAACGCTTCCAGCAGAGCCCGGGTCTTGCCTGTCGACGATTCGGCCACCAGCACCGCTATGGCGCTGCTACCAGCCGCCGCACGCGTGACTACCGTCGCCAGCTCGGCATCATGTGCGCGCCGGACATAGGGTGGCAGCACTGGAAGATCGAGATGATTGTTCAAGTTGTTCGAGGAGATCGGCCGGTGCACGTCGAGTGCAAAGGGATCGATCGCTTCGGTTTCGTCGAGCGCGACACCGAGCCCGGTCACGTCATTCTCAGCCCGCGCCCGGGCGTACTTCCACTGCGCCAGGTCGGCCTGGGACGTGATTCCCCAGACCTGCAGCACCTCCTGCAGGGTCTCCCATCGAGGGAATGTCTTAAGTTTCACCAGGTTATGGACGGTGGCGGTGCGCTTCACATCCGAGCGTTCGAAGATCTGGTGATAGCTGAGACCGCAGTCGTCGTAGAGCTGCTGCAAAGCCTCTCGGAGTTCGGCACGGGTGTTGATACCTCTCGGATCGTTCATGCCATCCGCCCGTTCATTCTGATCGTTTCCGTTCACAGAATACGCACCAAACGCCCTATGGTCAGGGGCTTTACGGCCTGGTCCAGCAGAATGCAATCGAACGGGCACCTGTTCAAGGCTCTTCGTATGTCAATTCTCAGTATCACTCTCGCTGTCAGCTGTCAGCTCGCGGTGGCCTTGGCGGCAGGCGCCGAAAAGTCCAGATAGGTCGCGCTATTCGAAGAAGATGTTGCTACGTGTCCGGCTGAAGTGACGTATGGGGAGCGTGGAGCTCTGAAGCGTTCAGTTGAGTTTGATCGCTGAAGTGAGTGGGGGTCTGAAAGCTATGGATACAATGCGCGGCCCAACGGCAAGGATACGACGACTCGCGGTAGCTATCCAGCGCCGATGGGAACTGCTTGGCGCAGGTCTGGTGTGCGGTGGCGTATCAGCGCGGAGCATTTGGAAATGTAGACGTGCGTATTTATGCATATCTACGCCCTGGTGTTGCACTGGTTGGTCGCATGCTCGAGCGTGTGCAGTCTTTCCTTGCGATAGGTGAAGACGACCGGTAGACATCTCCTACAGAGCCTGGTGGAGCTGAGTGGTGGGAGTGTCATGGATCAATACGATCTGGTGAACGCCTTCGGGGAGGCGGTCTCGGCGGGCAACGGCGCACTGTTTGTCGGTGCCGGATTGTCGGTCGGTGCGGGGTTACCGACCTGGCCTCAACTGCTGAAGCCGTTGCAGGACAAAGCCAACGTGCCCGATCACTATGATTACCCGTTGATCGCGGAATATATCGCCAACGACAAGAAGAACGTGGGTCGTGAGGCGTTGTGCGAACACATCCTGGAGATGATCGCGACGCCGGCGGCGCCTACTCCCGGGCATCATCTCCTGACACAGCTGCCATTGAAGGAAATCTGGACCACAAACTACGACGAGCTCATCGAGCATGCATGTGATGCAAGCACTTTCGTGGCCGTGACGGACGAAGACATTCGAACGATCGGTACGAATCGTCGGACGGTCATCAAGATGCATGGCAGTGTCGCCACCAGGAACGGCGGCCCGGCCTGGGCTGAGCCGCCGGTGATCACCCGCAGCGACTACGAGCAGTACGAGTTCCGGCGACCGCGGACGTGGGCTCTACTGAGAGCCGCCTACGTGAGCAAGACATTTCTGTTTCTCGGATTTAGTTTCACCGATCCGAACATCGAGATTCTGCTTCGCTTGGCTCGCCAGCACGCGATGTCTGTCACTGACCGTCATCTGACCGTGCTGAAGAGACCAGCCGCCGGTCCGGAGCGCACGTTGCACGACCTTCGCGTGAAGGACCTTGAGGCGAGCGGGGTGAAGGTGTGCGAGATCGACGAGTTTCACGAGCTGCAAGGCATCATCCAGGCGCTGGTCCGCAGGACACGTCCCCTACGGCTTTTCATATCCGGAAGCGCAGGTGTGGATGCCGACGGAAATCCCCGTGACGATGCCGAAATCCTGCCGTGGTGCGAGAAGATCGCTGCTCAGTTGGCTGAGAGAAGCGACTGGGAACTCACCTCGCTGGGCGGACCGGCTGGCTGGAGCGTCACCAGGGATGTGGCAAATATCCGTCGATCGGAGCAGAACTATAGGCCGGAGAAGCTAACCTTCTACTTCAGGGAGAAACAGGAGCCGCCACCTGAAATGGATGAGCGTGTTGGCACTTCGGTCTATACCGATTTGGCGAGAGAGCAGTTGGTGGGGATGCTGCTCGATGATTGCAGGGCGATACTGGTGATCGGCGGCGGGGCACGAACCGAGGAAGAGATTCGGTGGGCGCGCGAGCGTGGCGTAGGCATCGTGGCGCTGGCGGCGTCTGGCGGTGCTGCCCTGCGGGACTGGCAGGCTCATCGCGGATCGCCTCCAGAGCTCGGGGGACGAACGGCGTCGGAGAACGACTGGGATCTTCTCAACAACACCAGCGCCATCGTCGCAGCTCGCGCGGCAGCACGGTTGCTGGAGCAGGCGATGTACCGACGGGATTGACGCGCACGACGAAGTGCCCTGACGCCGGAATGTCGTAGTTCTCCCATACAGTCCCTGTCGTGGACACCTTCTCTCTACGTTCGGTCAGCACGGTGATGGCGGCGCTGGAGCTGCTTCCCGCCGAACCCAGTGACCTGGCTGGCATCTTGCGCGACTCTGATCAGCGAAGCATGCTGCTCAATCGAGTTGCCGGTCCTCATGGTTCGCCGCTGACTAGGTATCTGTGTGAGAACATCGCACCCGAGCGGGTCGATGCATGGTGGAAGGAGCTCGAAACGCTGTGTGAGAGAAAGGCTGTCCGGACCACCCTTGTAGGAACGTCAGCCTATCCGCAAAGGCTAGCGGAATGCTGGGACGCGCCACCGGTACTGTTCACTTCGGGGTCGGCAGCCGAAGGGGCTCACGTGGCGATCGTCGGCAGTCGCGCGGCGAGTCCCGATATCGTCGAGGATGCGCGGACGCTGGCCGCCGACTTGGCTTCAGTCGGGGTTACGATCGTGTCCGGCCTGGCGGCCGGTATCGATACCGCCGCTCACGACGGTGCGCTGGCGGGGCATGGAACTACGGTCGCCGTCATGGGAACCGGGATCGAAACGGTCTATCCGGAGCAGAACACCGAGCTTGCGGAACGCATCGTGGAGAGCGGAATGCTGGTGTCGCAGTTCGCTCCGCGCGCGCCCCGGACCAGCACGACGTTTCTCAAGCGCAACTGTGTCATCGCCGGAATGTCCGATGTCAGCGTGATCATGGATGGGCGGACCCGTAGTGGTAGCCGGCATGAACTCGAACAGGCCATAAACTATGGACGGACCGCGTTGATGTGGGCACCTGCGCTGGCGCAAGAGGATTGGGCCAAGGATTTCAGTGACCGAGGGCTGGCCACCTTCGTGTCATCGGTCGCCGAGGTACGTCGAGCCCTCACAGGCATAGGATGAGAGTCACGGCCGACGTCGATTCGATCATCAGTTTGTCCAATGAGCTGACTTCTCAACTGGTGGTTCCACCCTCGGTTGCGGCCGGAGTGTGTCCGCGGTGCCGAACGTGGAACGACTCGGACAGCAATGCGGACTGCGAAAACTGCTGCGAGATTTCTGCCCGGTTGGGTTGTCCGGCTGTACCGTTGAGCGTCGTATCGCTGTACTGCAAACCGTCTCCGCTTCGAGACTGGCTGACCTGCTACAAGGGGCGTATCGACGACAGCGAACCCTTCATCGAGTCCTATGTGCCGAATGTCAGGGCTCTGCTGGGACGGTTCATCATCGAGCACGGACGAGCGATCGGGGCCCTGTCGGACGGCTTGGACGGCCTGGTGGTCGTGCCATCCACCGACCGGCCTGGCCCCCATCCACTCGAGGAAATCATCCGTTCGCTGGACATTGACATTCCTGTGCTGCCGATTTTGCGCCGAGGCCACGGTGACTTGGGTTTCAGGAAGCCTTCGCGGGATGGCTATGAGGTCACCGTCACCGGTCATACAGGTCAACGGCTGGTCGTCGTCGACGACGTGTACACGACCGGCGCGAGAATCAACAGCGCGGCCTATGCGTTGGTCCAAGCAGGTTGCACGTTGGGCGCGGCGATCGTCGTCGCGCGAAGGGTCAATCCCGGCTACTCCGAGGCGGCCCAGGAGTTCTGGAACGGTCAGCGGGCGAAGACGTTCGACTGGGCCGCGAGTCCTGTTGTAAGCGAAGGGAATCACGAATGACCGGCGCAGGATCTCCGACCTGGCGTGCGTGCAGCGGGGGAGGTCTGGCTGATTCTATGTCCGAACTGTTCTCCTATGCCGATGTGACGTCGGTCCTCCTGGAATCCACTCTGCGGCGGCCGTCGCTGCGTGGAGGAGACATCTCCGCTGAAGCACAGTCGTTGACCCGAGCTGCCCGAAGTGAATACACCGATCGAGGATTCGGCTTCTGGGATTTCCTTCTCTTCAGTGCTGTCGAGTCGTCAGCGTCGACGCGGATCGCGATGTGGAAGCGCGCGATCAAACACGAGGAGCAGATCGACGATCGAGAAGAGATCGAGACCGCCGCCTTTGTACGGCAGTTGAGCAACGCGACGTTCTGCAACCTCGATTCGCGCCGGATCGTCTCGCTTACCTCGCAGGTCCGCGTGGACGGCAAGGACACGGAGTTGCATTTACCCATGCTGGATTTCGCACTCTCGGCCTCATCGCACAACGACACGGTCGCGATCGAGATGCTCGATGAACTGAGTCTGAGCGGCAACCTCTACCGGTCGGGACGAAGCTACCACTATTTCGGGGCGACCCCGGTGCCCACGACTGTCCTGACGTCCATCCTGGCCAGGGCGCAGCTTCTCGGTCCACTCGTGGACCATCGGTGGATCTCCCATCAGTTGATCAACAACCGCTGCGCCTTGCGAGTATCGACCGACACTACCCGTCACACGCAAGCACACGTGCTCGTAGCGACGACCCTGGATGCGGTGAACTAGCCGCCACTGTGGTCGCTGGCAGCCGGTGTCTCGACTATTCAACGGTGGCTAGAAGATTGTTGGTCAGCCACCCCAGTACAGGCTCAGCGGGATATCCCGAGGTGGTCACGAAGATGTCGTTGCAGCCGCTGACGCGTTGCATCTGATCCCGCGCTTCACCCAGCGTCGCGGTGATCGAGACGAAGCCGATAGCTTCGGCAAGCCTCTTGTTCGCGGAGTTGGCGAGGAGATCATCGAGCGAGGCCTGCGCATATTCTTCAGGTGTCACGGTGCGCGCGTAAGAGTCGAGCAATGATTGGTGAATGACGAATTTGACACTTCCTTTGTCATCAAGGATGGGGACGCGCTTTTTGCCGGTCACTGTGATGATCGCCGCGATGGACTCCACGGTGATCGTGCCGACCTGTTGACCGCTCGTGGTCGAACGTACAATCATCTGGGCTCGAGGGATCATGACATCCGAGACAGAATCATCCTTTTCATAGCCACCCGACAGCCGTAGCGTCGATTGGGTTGCGGCTTCAAGGTTTTCGCGTGCGAAGTAGAAGGCCATGACGGTGCCAACCCATGTCCCGAACAGGGGCAGCACGGACGAGAACACGAGCTGTGAGACGTTGCTTTTGTCGCCGGGCTCTGCCATGGTCACGACAAGGACCGATAACGCGGTGATCGCCGCAAGGCTCAGACCAACCACCCATGCGGCCAGCCTGGTTCTGAAAGTGGTTTCTTTGGTGCTGCTGAGTTTCAAATGCTTGCTTCTCTCTCGAAGTTCCGGTCCTGATCACATGGGGTGCTCGTGCGCGGAGTGGTATGAGGTGCGGAGAGTCGGTGATCGCAACGGACGGCAGGCCGTGTCCAGCTACTACTTCGGCTCTGGCAAGTAGCAAGTCCGCCTTCGCTCCATCAGTACGTCGAACATGTGTCGCACGCTCCCGGCTGAAGCCTATTGTGGCCCAGTATGTTCCGCGTGTTTCAAGTACGGGACGCCTGAGTACTCGTCGCCCCGACGACGCGTATGTTAGCCGGTGTCGGACCTGACATCAGGGTTGCCGCACCCGTCCGTCGTCAGACTGCCGGTTTCCCAGACATCCTGTACTCCCCCTATTGCGCGGTTGTGCTGAATGCACACGTGCCGATTGTGCTGTCCGCAGTTCAGGCTGATGAGGATCCCCCGAGGCTGGAACCTGACATGTCGGAACCTAGACGAGCCAGGTGCAAAGCTCCCACGATGGCGCAAGCAAGGCGATGATGCGTGCCGCACGGCCCATCGGCACGGGATCGTTGACACGGATCGCGTAGCAGTCCGGCGGGCGCACCACGGACAGGGTGCCGTACGCGAAGACCACTCTGCTCAGTGGCTCGAGTGGCAGAATCGCAGCCATGGGATTCGATAGCCACGTGCTGAAGGTGATGATTTCGTCACCTGGTGACACCGCCGACGAGGTTAAGGCGGTTACGGACGCGCTTCACGGCTGGAACGGGTCGCGAGCAGAAGGCGCCCAGACAATTCTGTTGCCCCGGTTCTGGAAGACTGATGCCATACCGCAGCTAGGTTCCGGTGGCGGACAAGGCGTCATCAATTCTCAGTTGCTGGATGACGCCGATATCGTCATCGCACTGTTCGATGCCCGCCTCGGCCAGGCAACGGACACAGCGGTATCGGGCACGGCCGAGGAAATCGAGCGCGCCGCGGACGCTGGCAAACCAGTACACGTGTGGTTTTCAGACGAGCCTATTGATCGCAAGAAGATCGATATCGCAGAACTGACGCGGCTGGAGAGCTTCCGAGAAGAACTACAAGCAAAAGGGCTGCTTGGCGTCTACACCGACCTGACCGACCTGGCCTACAAGGTTCGCGACGCAGTGGAGAGCGACGTCAACCAGATGGAACTCGGCGCACCGTCGGTAGTTCGCAAGGGCGAGCACGCACTCCCACGGCTTCGTATCGAGAGGGATGTTGACCATCGTGGGAAATCGCACGTCTCAGTGATCCTCGAGAACAAGAGCGCAACCATAACCGCCAAGGAGTTCCAGCTCGATCTCGGTCCATGGGAGCGCGCAGTGTATCGCGAGAATCACGCCCCCTTCGATCTTCCCCCACTCCAACCACTTCGGTGGTCAGCAAGCTTTGACATGGGGACGCCAATGCAGATCACAGCGAAGCTCACATGGACCGAAGACAGCGGACCCCAGTCGGTCGACCTACCGGTGACCGCTCGTTAGCTTGAGTGGGGCTTTCCCACAGATCGAGATCCGCGCACGTGCTGTCGACCCCGGTCAGACTGCCCCTCCGTCAGGGAGGTAAGCGACCCGGCTGGTTTCGAGGGCGTGAAGTGCTGCCTCGACGCGTGACCAGACGTACGCGTAAGCGATCCCGCGCTTGGTCGAGTGTGCAGAACGCGAAAGCGTCGAGCTCGTGATCAGTGATCGCGAGCGCGTCCACCTGGTCGGGTCGCGGGCTCTCATGTCGAAGATGAACATCAGCGAGTCGTTCCAGGGGCCGCGGAGTGAAGTCCAGTCCACGCACGGCAGTTTCGGTGTGATCATGGGGGATGCGCAGGCCGCGTTCCTCGGCGAGTTCGCGTCGTGCTATCGGGTGGCTCGTTGGCTTCGGCCATGGCGCGGGCAGGTCCCAGCCCAACACGGCTGCCGAGCCTGTTTCCCGTGGTCTGGGCTTTGACGGTGCCGACACAGGGGCTGGACGTGCGAGGCGCTTAGGCCCGCGCCACACACCGCGGCAGCGATCGGGATGAGCGACAGGCAGCGCGCCCGCGCGTTCACCATCACCGACGAGAAGTTGCGGCAACAGATCGCCCACTACCTGGACTACCCGCTCGATGAGCTCAATGCGCTGTGGCACAGGCACACAACCCCCGACATCGCCGCCAGTGTTCGACGTTCACTGTCGAGCCTGCGCCACAGCCACAGCCACAGCCCAATCCCAGACCTCGACCCCGAGCTGCCCAAAACGGCACAGCTGAGAGAACGCGCCCGCACGACCCTCGCCGAGACGGTCGCCGACCAGCCGAGCTCGGGCGACACGATCGAGGAAGCGATCGCCGCAGCGATGCCAGACAGCCCGAACCGTGAGTTGGACACCGAAACGCGCTTCGCCGACGGCGAACCGGTCACCATCGAGGCGTTTCCCGACGCCGGACGCGACCTCTAACCCCGGCGGCGGATCCGTCATATGCCCCACCGCCGCCAATCGATCCGACCTTCACCGGGCGTGGACCGACTCGCCTTCCGACATGACCAGACCACCACAACGCCGCGATCCGCGCCGCCCACCGCCCCCGGGTCGCCGTCGACACCGACACCCCATCCATCTCGCGCGAACAGGAGTACCCGCTATGACCCTCAGCCTCGCCCGCAGCACGCGGCCCGCCGCCGTGCACAGCCATCAGCTCGGCGACCACAGGATCACCTATCTGCCCGACGGCGTCGCCCTGCTCGAACCCGCAGCCTGGCTGCCTGATTCGAATGATCGGGTGTGGGCCCAGGACGCTGACCTGATCAACCCCGACGGGTTCCTCGTCGCCAGCGTCGGCGCGCTGCTCGTCGAGCACGGTGAACAGGCGATACTCATCGACGCCGGCTTCGGGCCCTCGCGGTACCCGCCGATATCGGGTTGCTGCGCGGCGGGCAGTTGCTCGACAGCCTCACGGCGGTCGGCGAAACCCCCGCCGACATCGACCTCATCGCCATCACCCACCTGCACATGGACCACATCGGTTGGCTATAGGCACATCCTGCGCACCACACAAGAAGCCCTTTCGCCAACATTCCCGTCGCGGTCGGGCGCACCGAACGGAAACACCCCGAACTCGCCGCCGCCTACGGCACACCCGGCGAGGTCCTCGACATCTTCGCCGACCAAGTGCGCACCGTCGGTCCGGGCGAGGAAATCTTTCCCGGTGTCACCGCGATGGCCCACGCCCGGCCACAGCCTGGGTCACACGAGCTACCTCATCGAATCCGGTGGAAGGCGGCTGTTCGCCTTCGGCGACGCGCTGACCACCCCCGCCCAGATCACCCACCCGCACCTGACCACGGTCACCGACGATGAGCCCGCCCTGTCCCGCGCGACCGCGATGCGACTGCTCGACGAACTCCCCCGCCCAACACCCCCGGCTTCGGTGTCCATTTCGCCGACATTCAACTCGGCCGCGTCAGCGCCAACTCCGACGGGCAACCCGAGTGTTAGCTCGAATAGTGCTGCAGCCCAGCCAGGTTCGGCGTCACCGCCTCTCGCGCCGTCGCCAGTGTATTCCCTCTCACGCGCAGGAGATCACATGACCCCTCTCCCAATTCCTTCGGTGTGACCGTTGAGGTCCGCCCCGCCCGTTTCAGAGCCGAACTGCGCGAGTTCCAGCGATGGCATCGGCTCTGCGGTCTCCCACACTCGCGCCGCGCGGTACGAAACCTTCTCCACGCCCACGACGACATGGTGTTGTCGACCGGCTTGTCCCGCGACTACGGCCCTCGGCGCGCGACGATCTCACCGCGCTCGGTGGCGTGTCCACGGTGCTGGCCGCGCGAACGATGGCGCTGACCAAGACCCAGAAGGCACACGCGCTGGCTCGACGATTGTCGGAGACGGACCGGGCACAAATCGTCGCCGCTTACACGGGTGGAGCGTCAGCCAACCAGCTCGCATCCGATCACCAGCTTGCCAAGGGCGGCATTCTGGAAATCCTTCGTGCGGGAGGTGCGGCGATTCGCGAGCAGCGCCGACCGTCCAGCGAGGAGATCGATCAGGCCATCGTCGACTACGGGGACGGCCAGTCTCTGGCCCGCATTGGCGACCGGCTCGGTGTCAAGGCCACCACGGTCCGCGCCGCATTGGAACGTCGAGGTATCCCACGTCGAGATAGTCACGGCCGTCCGCGGTGAGCGCGGCCGCGTCGCTGTTGCTGGTGAGCATCGCGCTCGACCGTGAATCCACCATGCTGGCCGCCGTACGGCCGACTGTCGCCGGTCACGGTGGTGACCACCGAGACCGAGGCGCACAATCCGGCCATGACCTCACGGAACAGTTCCGGCGGCACTCCGTTGTACGAGGTAGACACGTCGATCAGCCTCCCGGTCACGTGCCGAGACCGCGACGAGGGTGCGGCCCTGCTTGCGTCCAGCGAGGATCGCGTCGGGTTCAGGCTCGAGGCCCGCGAGCCCGACTACGTCGCTGACCACCGAATCCGCGCGGATCTGGCTGCAGGCTTACCCGATAAGGCAACGGTCGACGACTACGTGCGGTGCCTCATCCTTTCGATGACCCAGCACCTGGCCTCGCTGCCGTGCGGCTGGGGTGGTGCCGACTGTGCCCGCCTCGCCGCGGTCAGCTCCAGGTTGTCGTCCACAACGCACTCCGGCGGCAGCGGAGCGTCGTCGTGGATGTGCTGCCCGCAGGCTGCCGGGTCGGGCTGGGCGCGGCAGCGTGGCTGGTGACGGGCGACAGACCGCGCGGCGAGGCGGACCACGAAATCTCGTTGAACGCTCTATTCATGTTGCACATTCCATTTCGGGAGCCGACATCGAAATATCCTGTCATTCAATGTGCGCAAATTTAGTGGTGATGGTCAGCAAATCGCAGTAGTGGAGCTCGGGGATAAGAGCATCGCTCGGGTTCCGGATCACGCCACCAGCTTGTAGATGTGTGCCATCAGATAGCTGGCGGGGATTCTAGTCCGGCGCCGATTGTGGTGGCTGGGTCATGAGCGTCGGATCGGGGCGTGTGTAGATCTCTTGGCTCATCCGAAAGCTATCGGCGTGTCGTGCAGCGTGTCGCGAGGATGTCGGGGGTGGTCCGGCGCGGGTCCGGAGTAGGGTTTGCGGATCGCGGTGACGAGCAAGACGTGTTCGGTTTGAGTGACGTTGGAGATGCTGAGGCTGTAGGACACGGGTTCGCCGGTTGCGGGGTCTCGCACGTGTACGAGGTCGCCGGTGTTGCGGCCGTAGGCGACGCGGATGCTGGCGGTCCAAAAATCGACGAATTCCGGGTTCTGTCCCAGGATCTGCATGAAGTCCTGGGCCTGAGTGGAGTCGCGGTATCGGCCGAGGATTGTCTTGCTGGATGCGACGGCGTGGGTGGCCTCGCTGGGCCAGTCGAGGAAGTAGTTTCTGGCTGGCGGGCTGAACAGCCACGTGTGGATCTGCTCGTTTTCGGTCAGTCCTGGCACCGCGGCGCGGAAGGATTCGTTGCAGGCCAGCATGTTCCACAGGGGATCGATGTAGGCGGCCAGCACGCCGCGGTCGTCGAGGTCGCGCAGATGGACGACCGCGGCCGTCCTCTCGCGCACGCACTGGCGCAGGTTGTCGGTCGGGGGGAGATCCTCGGCGGGGGCGAGAAGTTCGCGCAGGTGCCGCGCCATCAAGGGATCGACTTCGTAGCCGGCGATGATCCGGTCGACTGTTTCCAGGGTGGGTAGGAAGCCGTTTTCGATGTCGGCGAGGGTGGATTTGGCGATGCCGTGGCGGGTGTAGGCCTTGACGAGGGAGAGGCCCAGATCCTCGCGGATCAGTCGGCAAATGCTGCCGAATGTCGGGATGCGGGCGTGTGGTCTGCGTCTTCTGGTGATCGGTGATCGGTGTGCGGGATTCTGGCTCATGCCAGGGTCCCCCCTTTTCCAATTGTCTTCCGTCACAGGACTAGTAGCGATACGATGAAGAGTTGCCCCCGGGTTGATTCCTTGTTCCTACCAGACGAAATGACCCCCGGCAAGGGCCTTCCGCCCCGTAGCTCGCACCGCGGTAGCTGTCCCAGGCGCAGGTCGCCTATGTCCGTCCCACCGGTTGTGGGCGCTGCGCAAAGGGGTGTACCGGAAAATCGGTACACGGGCTAGATCATCAAATATTCGGCAAATCCGCTGGATGCGACGTGTTTGAGTGCGTTGACTGACAACGTACCGATAATTCGGTACGCCAGAACCCTAGCGCTCCAATGGGTTTCGTGGTTTGGATAGAAAGGCAAGTTCAAACCGTCTGAAAGGAAACAGTCTTGGACCCCTTCGTGATTCTGGGTTGGGTGAACACCGGTTTGTCGGTGCTCTCGAACGGCCTATCCGTGGTAGCGCAGGCTCTGGCGCTGGCCCTGCCCTTCATCTGACGCGCTCGCCCTGAGAAGCGTTCTCCCAGAGGCAAAGCCGCCTCTGGGAGCTGCGATACCCGCGCAGCCCCCGCGCATTCGTTAATTCCAAGAAAATTCCCCATTCCCCATCCCGCCTTCGGATGAAAGGGCCTATTTCCGCATGCCCAAATCCACAAAGTGCACCGGACGCGCCAGTCGCATGCTGCTGACCGGGACGGTTCCGATGGCCATGGTGATCGCCGCGTCGGGAATGGCGAGTGCCGCCGATATCCCAGCGGTGATCGCCGACCAGCCCGGGGTGACCGGGCCCTCGCAGCCGGGCACCACCCCGCCGGCAGCTCCGTATGCGCCGCCAGCACCCGAACCTGAGCCCGCGCCGCAACCGCCACCGCCGCCGGTGGTGTATTACTCCCAGCCGCCGCAGGTCCGCAACGAAGCTCCCTCGCGCCCGGCCCCGCCGCCGGAGGCGCCTGTGGAGCCGATCCGGATCGAGGAGATGCACCTGCCCGAACCGGTGGCACCGGTGGCGCCGATCGAAGCGCCGGAGAACACGATCCGCATCGGGCAATGGCAGAGCCCGCGCCCGGAGTGGCTACCGCCACGCTGCGCGGAGGTCGTCAACGACGCTGCCGCGGGTGCGGAGGCGCAGGTCGCGACCGCGCTGGACTCGATCGGCATCCCGGCCGGGCGCTCGGACCGGGTCAGCGGCACCACTCTCGCCGGTGCCGGGATCGGCGGCGCGGCAGGCGCAACGCTGGCGGGGGTACCGGTCGGCGCTGTCGGTGCGGTGGTCGGTGGCCTGATCGGCGGCACCATCGGCGGCATCGCCGGTGCCGCGCTCGGCACGGTCGTCCCGGTACCCGTGATCGGCACCGTCACATCAGGAGTCGCCGGTACCGCGCTCGGTGTCACCGCGGGCGCTGCG
Source organism: Nocardia xishanensis NBRC 101358 (assembly GCF_001613365.1). GTDB lineage: Bacteria > Actinomycetota > Actinomycetes > Mycobacteriales > Mycobacteriaceae > Nocardia > Nocardia xishanensis. The sequence goes on along the minus strand of NZ_BDCF01000008.1, from coordinate 128,101 downwards.
GCGGGTGCCGCGGTCGTCGGTGTCCCGGCCGCGGCCGTCGGTGCAGTCGCCGGCGGCACCGTCGGTGCCGGGTTCGGTGCCGGAGTGGGGGTCGGTCAGCCGTGAACACCCCCACCAGCGCCCGCGCACGCACTGCCGCGGCTGCCGCCGCGCTGATCACCGCGGTCGGCGTTGCTGCTGCGCCCACCGGAACCGGTGAGGCGTCGGCGGTGCCCGTCGGGCCGGGCTGCCCGGCGCTGTATGTGCTCGGAATTCAAGGCACTGGCCAGTCCTCGCCGACGGCGGATCCGCTGGCCGACACCGGTGTCGTCGGTGCTTTGATCGCGCCGGTGCTGTCGGCGGCACCGGGGTTGGTTCAGCGCAGCTACATTCCCTACGGCGCCGGATTCGGTGGCGCGGTCCCTGGCGGCGGACCGGATCCGTACGTGGCGTCGGTGAGCGACGCCCGCGCCCAGCTGGATGCCGCCGTCAGCCAGATCGCCGAGCAATGCCCCGCCACCATGATCGCCGGAATCGGCTACTCCCAAGGCGCACAAGCCATGTCGTCCTTCGCAGCTGACGTCGGCGCCGGAGTCGGGCCGGTCGGACCCGACCGCATCGCGGGGATCGCGCTGTATGCGCACCCCGACCGCGCGAACGGGGCTCCGATCTTTCCGGGCCGTCCCGGTCAGACGGTGCCCGACCCGGCGCCGGGGACCAGCGGGGCGGCGGTGTCGGCGGTGCGGCTGACCAATCCACCCGCGGCGGGTGGTGGCATCGCTGACGGTGCGACCGGCTATGGCGCGTTGACCGGGCGGGTGGCTGACATTTGCACTGACGGTGACCTGGCTTGCTCGGCGCCGGACCGTGCCGCGTTGCTGCGTGTGGGTGCCGAGATCGCCGCTCAAGCTGACCTGCGTGACCCGATCGCCGCGATCGGTTCCCTCAACGCCCTGTTCCACGCCGCGCTCGGTGATGCGTGGACCACTGTGGTGCTCAGCGACTTTCAGGTTGGCGGTGGCAACGTCGACTACACACCGCAGCTGCCGCTGGCGGCTCGGTTGATCGACGCCGCCGACCCCCGCATCCCCGCACCCACTTCTGGCGATGTTGGTGCGGCGGTGGCGCGGTGGAACGAGATCACCGCCGCTGTCGCTACGAATCCGATCGGGTTGCTGCCCACACTCGCCGGGCAGCTGAGTGTGGCGTGGGGGCAGTTGGTCGCCGACAACGCCGATCTGCTCAACCCGGCGGTCTGGCTGCGCTATGCCGACACCGTCGCCCGTCACAACGGCTACGCCCTGACCGGGCAACTCGACTCCGGGGTCGCGTGGATGGTCGCCCTCGCCCACGACATCGCAGGAACCCGCTGATGACCAATCCACTAGAACCCACTGCGTCCGAGGTCGACGACTTCTTCCTCGGCGGCCAGATCGGTTTCGATCCCCATCCCGGCGACATCCTGCGACGCCGCAGCATCGAACTCGCCGACCTGGACGAAGCCGGACGGGCCTTCCAACTCGTCTACGCCACCCGCGCCGGGTTCTCCGCACCCATCCCCGCCTCGGGCACCGTCATCGCCCCCGCGACCACCGAACTGACCGGGCCCGGCCCAATTCTGGTGTACTGCCCGTCCTTTCACGGGCTCGGCGGAGGCTGCGCACCCTCACAACTCCTGGCCGACGGTAGCGAACCCGAAGCGGTGTTCATCAGCGCGGCCCTGGCCCGCGGATGGACGGTCGCGGTGCCCGACGGGCTCGGCCTGGGCATGACCCGATTGGGGCCCCACCAGTTCCTGGCCGGGCGTGCCGCCGCCCACGCGGTGCTCGACTTCGCCCGCGCCGTGCGCGTGCTACCCGAACTTGACGCGGTCGACGCGCCTCTGGTCGTGTGGGGCTACGCCGACGGCGGGCGCGCGGCGGTGTGGGCGGCCGAACAACATCTCATCTACGCCCCCGATCTGGATCTGCGGGGTGTCGCGGCGGGCGCGGTCGTCGCTGATCCCGGGGCGCTGGTGCTCGGGCTCGATGGCGGGGCGTGGGCGGGGCTGGCGTTGGCCGGGCTCATCGGGCTGGGGCGCGCGTACGCGCATCTGCCTGTCGCCCACATCCTCACCGACGACGGCGAGCAAGCCGTGGCCGCGGCCAGCGACATGAACCTGACGGCGCTGCTGGCCACCTATCGCGATGTGCCGCTGGGGCGGTGGTGCGAGCGCCCCGATCCGTGGTCGGATCCGATCTGGCGGTATGTGCTCGCGAACGAAACCTCCGCGCGAGAAACACCTGTGGTGCCGGTGCACCTCTACCACGGCACCGAGGACACCCTCATCCCCGTCGGTATGGGGCGGCAGCTGTTCGCCGAATACCGCGCCCTTGGTGTCGATTTGTCCTGGCGCGAATACCCGACCGTGCACCGCGGCGCCGCCCAAGCCGGAGCGGGGGAAGCGATCGCCCGCTTGGCCAGCTACCTGCTGCGCCGCCCCACCACCCGGTCGGCCCCGCAGACCACCTGAATCGCCTGCCCGCACCCGAAGACCCCTCGCTGAGGGTGCGGGCAGGCCGCCCCGTCGAAATCGAGGTATCCCCGTGAACCGCAGCAGCTTCCCCAACATCATCGGACCGGCGTGCCGCGTGGTGGCGGCGATGGTGGCGTCGGCCGTGGTCTCGATCGCAGGCATCAGTGCCGTCGGCGCCGATACCGATGTGCCGATCGGTGCGAGCTGCCCGAGTCTGTACGTCCTGGGCGTGCAGGGCGGGCCGGAGTCGTCGGCGGGTGGGACCACCACGAGCGATTCCGGTGCGTTGGGGCAGGTGCTCGGTCTCGTGGCGGCTGTGGCGGGGGAGTTGGTGCAACGCGCCTATGTCCCGTACGGCCGCGGATCCGACGGCAGCCAGCTGCCCTACGACCAGGCCGTCCCCGCGGCGGCGCAGCGGCTCGAGCAGATGGCCACCGACGTCGTCGCCCGCTGCCCGGACACCAAGATCGCCGCCGCCGGCTACGCCCACGGCGCGCCCGCCGTGTCGAGTTTCGCCCACCGCGTCGCCAGCGGCACCGCCGCGATCAGCGCCGAGCAGGTCGCGGCGATCGCGTTGCTGGCCAACCCCACCCGCGCAGCGAGCACACCGGTGCTGCCTGGGTCCGAATCCAGCACCCCGTCCCCGGCGCCCGGCACGGCGGGGGAGAAGGTCTCGGCGATCACCCTGACCAACCCTCCACTATCTGGGGCAGGGATCACCGCCGCACCGCAGCCGGGATTCGGCGGGTTGACCGGCCGCGTCGCCGACCTGTGCGTCCCCGGCGATGCCACCTGCGACCTCCGGACCGGTTCGCCGCTGGCGACAACGGTCGCCAACATCGCCGCCCGATCCGACCTGCGCGACCCTATTGCCGCGATTTCCACTGTCGCACAAGCATTGTCGACGACGGTGTACTCCACCGCGGTGGACGTGGTCAACGAAGACCTGACCGGGGTGAGCCTGGACCAACTGTCCTACGACCCCGCCAAAACACTCGGCCAGCGCTTGGCCGAAGCCTCCCAACCCAGCAGCGCACCACCCGGCCCGGATGAAGCACTGTCCGCGCTGTTCAAGCTCGGCACGATCGGCCTGAACGCGGTGGTGTCGGTGGCGCAGAAGGTGTTCACCCCCGCCACGATCGCCGAGCTGGCCACGGTCGGGCTGGCCGATCCGTGGGCGGCGGTCGCGACGTTGGGCGCCGAACTCGCCGGCGCGGTCGTGGAGTTGGTGCCACCGCAGACAGCCAGCCGCTGGATCAACGACGCCTTCGAGGCGATCACCAGCACCATCACCGACACCAGTCAGCTCTACACCCTGTCCGCGTCAGCCCAATACAGCGACACCACCGGACGCCACGGCTCCTACCGCAGCGCCCCCGCCACACCCGAGGGCCGCTCGGCGATGGCTGCGACCGCGGACTGGTTCACCGCCGTGGCCCGCGACCTCGCGACCGCGACACCGACCACGGCAACCCCCAAACCTCGCCCTACCGGGCCCACGTCCACGAGACCGGCCCCAACGACCAGGAGCACGCCCGCCACGCCGTCGATACCACGCGGCGGGCCCTAAAGCCCCTTCGGGCGGACGCCGAACCAGGATCTTGCGCCCGTCAAGCCTGATTCGCCCCGGCAGCTCCGCCCGAAGGGCCCCTGTCCCCGATCCGAGATCCCCAAGCCGAGGAGGTGACCACTCGACATGACCGACACCGGCACACACCGACCCGAACCCGACACCCGACCCGAACACGGAGCCGGATGGCTCCAACCCGGCGAACCGGTTGCCCTGCAAGCCGTCTCGCCCGACACCGACACCGACCCCAACATCGACGGCGGCGCGGGTGCGGCGCAGGGCGAGTGGCAGTGGATACAGCACCGGCCCGCACCGCCGCCGGTGACCGCTGGCATGCCGCGCGGTCGTCGGTTGCCGTGGCGTGCATGGGTTGGCTTGGCCGCCGCGCTGGGTGTCGCTGTGGCGCTCGTGATCGCTGGGATCGTGTCGATCGCCGAGGGTGATTCCACACCCGCGGTGATTCCGACGCTGACCGCGCCCCTACCGAGGACCACCGTCACACCGGCTGCGGCCGGGGCTTGCACGGGTCTGTCCGGTCAGGCCGTCACCGATGGTCCAGGGGACACCCTCAGCCTGACCGGGGTGATCGCGGCGTTCGAGCATGCCTACTACGTGCAACGCAATGCCGAGGCCGCGCTGCGGCTGATCGCGCCGCAGGTCGGAATCATCTCCGAGGAGTTGGCGGCCGGTATCGACTCCATCCCACCGGGCACCGTCCACTGCGTGGCGATCACCCCGATCGCCGAGGGTGCGGCCGAGGTGCATTTGGTCGAGCTGCGACCGGACGGGCAACGCATCGACTACCTGCAACTGATCAACGCTCGCCACGACCCGGACGGCGCCACGGTGATCACCAACATCCAGAAGCGGGGCTGAACCATGGCCGCACCGCTGCACCTGCACACCACCGGCCACCCGGCGCCGCCACCGGGCGCGGATCGCCGCCTCGATCCGGACACGATCGCCGCACCGGCGGCCGAACGGCGGGCGCCGGTGCGCGAACAGCCGCTGTCCACCACCGGGGCGTATCCGCCGTTGTTCGCGGTGCTCGGCGCCCACGGCGGCGCCGGTGCCTCGACCTTGGCGCGATGGTGGGCCCCGGCCGCTGACACCGGACTGGCCTGGCCCGCTTCACCCGCGACCACTCAGCGGGTCCTGGTGGCGGCGCGACTGTGCATGCCAGGTCTGACCGCGGCCGCCGAGCGGCTACGGGAATGGCACGCCGGGCTGGCCCCCGACGGTGTCACCATCATCGGCCTGGCGCTGTCGGCCGCCAGGCCCGGGAAGGTTCCCACCGCGGTGCGCCGCTACCGCGGTGTCGTCGCCGAGCTGGTGGGGACGGTCTACGAGATCGGCTGGCACGACGAACTGGTCGTGCGCGAAATCGCCGAACTAGCGCAATACACCCCCTTCGACCCGGCACCGCGTAGGCGTCGGCGGCCCCGTCTGACCGAGGCGGTCCCCGCCGACGTGCACACCGCAGGCACCCAGATCATCACGCACCTGGCCGCCACCCGCACAACTGCGGCGGCACAACATGATTCGGAGCACACGTCATGACCACCGCCCCCGTGGTCGGCGAGAAGCTGACCGCCCTCGCCCAGGAAATCACGATCACCCCCACCGTTCCGCCGGGGGCACCGCAGCTGGTCAACCTGGTCAACTACTTGTCCTGGATCGTCATGCTCGCCGGGATCGCCTCGCTGATCTACGCAGGTGGGAAATTCGGGTGGGAACGCTTCCACGGCGGAGCGATCGAATCCCCGAAGATCATCCTCGGCGCCCTGGTCGGCGGCATCATCGCCACCAGCGCTGGCGCGATCATGAACGCCGTCGTCACCGGAGGCGCATAACCATGCGCGCCAACCGAATCCACCCCCGCCTAACCACAGCCGCCCTAGTCGGAAGACGCAGTAGCGACCGGCCGTTCCCCGCCGTCCCTATCGGCTTGCCCGGACCGGTCACACCCGTCGACGCAGAGCAGGTGACTGTGGCTGGCGCAGACGGGATCGCGTTGTCGGCGACGCGTCTGGGGCCCGCCGCAGCCCCGGCGAGCGTGGTCTACATCCCCGGACTGCTCACCGACTCCACCTACTGGACTCCGCTGACCAGCCACCTGCGTGCTCGCCTCGACGGCGGCATCGCCCAGATCATCTACTCTCGCCCGAAACCTCACCTCGACGACCGATCGGCAGCCCGCCCTGCCGTGCCGGTGCTGGTCGAGGACCTCGACACGATCCTGTCCCTCGCTCGCGGTGCGATCATCCTGGTCGCGCACTCGGTCGGATCGCTTGTACTGCAAGCGTGGGCTGCGCAGTACCCGCGCCGCGCTGGCGCGTTGGCGGGACTGGTCCTGCTCAACCCGTGGCCGAACCTTCTCGACCTCACCGCGCTGCTCGAGGCCCACGGTGCCCGTGGGGCTCGACGACGCGAACATCGCCTCCTCGCCGAGCTGACCAGCCACCTCTACGACCCGCCCAACGGTGGTCTGCCCCGGCGCAGCCGCATCGCCACAAGCAAGACAGACGTCGATGCCCTCGGCGTGGTGCTGGCCAGCTACCAGGGCACCCCGTTCACCGACGAGGTAGTCAGCGTCCTACGCGGTATCCCGACCTGGGTGTTGGCCGGGCTATCGGATCCGATCATCGCCCCGCGCCGAACACAGATGTTGGCCGAGCGTCTCTGGGCGGACTACGACGTCATTCCTGGTGCCGGTCACTCTCTCCCGTACGTCGACCCCGTCCGAGCTGCCGAGCCGATCGTGGCCGCGCTCGAGGTCGCCTACCGCGACCATCAGCACGGGAGGTCGTCGTGGTGACCGCTAGACCGCTTCCCGTGCAGGTGCTTTCGCCGTTGACGCAGCTGCTGGGCTGGCTGGCGTGGTTGGTGATGCTGCTGTGCATCGCTCGCGCGGTCTGGGTGGGCGGGCTGCTCGCGATTCGTCGCTACCGCGAAGAAAGTCTCGAAGGACTCCTCGGCGCGCTGCTCAGCGCGGCGCTGCTCGGCGCCGCCAGTTCGATCGCGATCGCTGTGCTCCCCAACTGACGTGCCCACCAGGAGAATTCGTGAACACCACCCGCACCCACCGCCTCGGCGTCATCACTGCGCTGGCCTTCACCGGACCCATCGCCGCTGCCGGGCTCCTCGCCTGCACCAGCGACGACACCGCATCATGGACCCCGACACCCTCGTCGGCCGCGACCGTGACACCTCCGACAGGGCTGGCGTGGCGGCCCTTCCAAGGCATCGAGTTACCGGTCGCCGATCAAGGCCCCCGCCGCACCGAGGGGCCGGTGACAGGTGGGTTCGTTCGGTCCCCGGCAGGTGCGGCGCTGGCGGCGATCCATGCCGCGGTGCGGATGTCGATCGCCCCCGACAGCCAATGGGCCGCGGTCGGCCAGCAGATGCTCGCCCCCGGACCCGGCCGCGATGCCTGGGCCACCGCGCGGGCCCAGATCTCGATCACCACCCCGATCACCGCGGGCGCACCAAAGATCCTGGGCTACCAAGTGACCCGCTACACCCTCGATGCCACCGACGTCGAGATCTACAGCCGCCACCCCGACAACTCCCTGACGCGCAACACCACCCACGTGGTGTGGCAGCGCGAGGACTGGCGGCTGCGACTACCTGACAACCCCACCGCCAATCCGGTCACCACTGTCCCGATAGCACCGGCCGACATGGTCACGTTCCCGCCCCGGTGAGGAGACCCAACGAATCATGAAAACCCAACGCCTGCTGATCATCCTGCTCGTCAGCATCAGCGTCGTCGTGATCACCGCCTTCGTGGTCACCATCACCCGCGACGACCAGCCTCGCGACATTCTCGCTGATCCCGGCCACGGCCCCACCGAACGCACCTACCCCGAATCGACAACGACACCGCCGCTGCCGCCGAGCACCGACCTGTTCGGCAACCGACTCGAAACCCCCGCCCAGGACTCCGGAGTCGTTCTAGCGCAGGATTTCACGACCCGGCCCGACCCGGCGCGCCCGGACTACCTGAGCACGGCACCCGCGCGGATGCAGTGGCAACGCGGGTGGGGCGGGGCTGCGCTTCCGTTCTCGAGCAGCGACGGCCCGACCGCGGTCTTCGACGGTGTGGCGATCGCGTTCGCGCGCACACCACAAGGTGCGGCGCTGGCCGCCTTCGACGCGATGGCACGAGCCTTGTCCGCGCCAGAAGGCGTCTGGCAGCAGGTGGTGCGCGAACGCTACCACGGCGGTGGCCAACCCCTGCTGGACCGATTCGCTCGTTCCCGGCGCACCATCGGCGCGGCCCGCTACGTCGTGGTTCCCGACGGGGTGCGGATCCAACCCGGTTATCGCGACGACCTGGCGGTCGTGCAGTTCGCGACCCGCGACGACCTCGGCTACACGGTCGCGACCTGGCCGATGACCTGGATCGACGGCGACTGGCGCGTCCGCGTCCCCGACAACATCGAAACCCTCTGGGGACCAGGCACTTCGGTAGCCACCTTGACGGGATTCGGGTCATGGAAGAGCCAGCCATGACCCACCCCATACTCGCGAACACCACCCACGGAGCCGAAGGCTGGCGAACACAGCTACCCGGACCTAATCTCTGCGACTTGCCCCTCGGACCGCGGCAAGCCTGCGAAGAACTCCAGCAAACCGCCTCCGCGGCGGCGTCTTCGGCCTTCGACGATCTCGCGGACATGCTGCTCGAGGCTTTCGCGCGGATTCTGCGAATGGCGTTGACGTGGTGGACCGACCTTCCCGCGCCTGAGCTGGCCGGGCCTGGTGGCGAGCCGGGCCCGGCGCTGGCGGCGATCCGTGACTACACCAGCGGCCTGCAAATAGTGTTCCTGACGACCGGAATCATCTTCGCCGCAGCACGACTGGTGCTCGCCAAGCGAGGTGGCCTCGCTGCAGAGGCGCAGGACAGCTTCCTGATGCTGGCGCGGGCGGTGATCGCGTCGATGACCTTCGCCGCGGTCATCGCCGCCGGAACCCGAGCCGGTGACGGCTTCGCCAACTGGGTCATTTTCGATGCCAGCAGCGGAGATTGGGCGGGAGTGGTCAACCGGTTGACCGACTTCGACGCCGAAACCCGCTCCGGGCTCGGGACCGGAGTCCTGCTGCTGGTCGGTCTGCTCGGCCTGATCAGCACCTTGATTCAGCTGGTGATGCTGGTGATCCGGCAAGCACTGTTGATCGTGGTCGTCGCGCTGATCCCCATGGCCGCCGCCGCCTCCGGGACGGGTCCCGGATCGCAGGCCTACAAACGGCTCTTGGCGTGGGCATTGGCTTTCGTGCTGTGGAAACCGGTCGGCGCGCTGGTGTACGCGATCGCGTTCGCGGTGATCGGGAACGAGGATCAACGCGATCCGCAGCTGGTGCTGCTCGGGCTGATCCTGCTGGTGATGAGCGTGGTGGTCCTGCCCGCGCTGATCCGGCTCGTCGCCCCCGCGGTCGCGACCCTCGGTGGAGGTGGCGGGGCGACGGCCGTGCTGGCCGGTGGCGCGGCCGGCGTCGCGATGGCCTCCCTCGGCGGGCGCGGGGAAGGCCGCAAGGTAAGTGAGGGGGAGAACGCGCCGAGTGGATCATCAGCGACCGGTTCCGCGGCAGGACCGACCGGCGGCGGTGGGGGACGCCCTATGTCGGGAGGCGGGGGTTCGCCAGGTTCGGGTCTCGGTACTGCCGGTGGCGCCCAGTCCGGCACGAGTTCGGGTGGTGGCGGAGGCGGTGTGCGGCCTAGCGGCGGAGGGTCGGGGAAGTCTGCGGGCGCCAAGGCTGCTGGCGGTGGTGGTGGCGCGGGTGCGGCCGGTGCGGTGGTGATGGGTGCGCAGATGGGTGCAAGTGCTGCTCAGCACGGGGTTGCGGCTGTCGACAGTCAGGTGCGCGAGGCGAGCGAAGCCGGGTGGGATCCGGACGCGCTCGGGCCGGGGGAGGTGCGGCGATGACCGCGCGCATGTACGGCCGCTGGGAACGGCCCCGCTCCGCCGGCTTCTTCGGCCTGACGTGGGGTGTGTCGATGCTGGGGCTTGGACTGATCGTCATGGTGATGGTGGGGTTCATGCTCACCCGATCCCTGACTGTCGCCGGTGGGCTGATCGCGGTCGCAGCGGTGATGTTCACCCCGCTGGCGATCACCCGAAACGGCCGCACCGGCTGGGAAATCCTGTTGCTGCGTGTGCAATTCGCCGCAGCTCGAGCCCGTGGCGAGCACGTTTACCGCGCGGGCCGGTTCTCCAGAATCCCCGGTGTCGCGAAACTGCCGGGCTTGCTGGCAGATTCGCGATTGACCGAATACGAGACCGCGGGTGGCAAGCGGTTCGCGATGATCCACATCCGCCGCAGCGACCACTACGCGGTCGTGGTGCGGGTGATCCCGCGCGGCAAGGAACTGGTCGACCAGGCCCAGATCGACGCTTGGGTGGAAGGATTCGGGCAGTTTCTGGCCACCCAGAGCCGCGGCGGGGAAGTGGTGGCGGTGACCGCGGTGCTGGACAACGTGGTCGAGACCCGCCTCAAGCAAGCGCGTGAGGTGGCACGCCTGGTGCGCCCGGACGCGCCTGAGTATGCGCAGGCGGTGATGCGGGAGGCCGCCGCCGATGCCGGTGGGGTCGGTGTTCGCATCGAAGCGCGGATCGCGATCACCTACCGCGCCATCGGTAGAGGCAAGATCCGTCGCGACGAAGCCGAGCAGGCTCGCGAGATCGGGCAACGCCTGCAAGGGGTCCTGTCCCAACTCGCCCGCGCTGGCTTGCCCGCGACTCCGTTGCAGGCGTGGGAAGTGCTGGGCCTGGTGCGCACTCGCTACGACCTGGCCGCTCAACGTGATGTCGAGGCCGCGGGCGCGGACATCATGTCGAGTCAGTCGTGGGACAGTGTCGGGCCGATAGCGCACAAGGATCGGTGGGACCACTACCTGCATGACGGCGCGCGCTCGATCACCTGGGAGATGGACGCGGCTCCGCGTGGGGCGGTGATGGAAACCGTGCTCGAGGAGCTGCTGCGTCCGCGCGCGGACATCCCGCGCAAGCGGGTCGCGATCGTGTACCGGCTGCACTCGGCCGCGGAGGCCACCAGCCTGGTGGACTCCGATTTCCGCGACGCTGTCGCCGCTGAACAGACCGAACGCGGGATCGCCTCGGCCTCAGCCCGCATCCGCGTCGGCAACACCCAGGCCGCGCGTGAGGAGCAAGCCCGCGGGGCTGGGTTGACGCGGTTCGGGGTGCTGGTGACGGTGACCGATCACCTCGATGGGGATCTGCCCGGGATCGAAGCCTCGGTCAAGGGGATGGCGGCGGCGTCGCGGTTGGGGGTGCGTCGTTGCTACGGCAGCCAAGCCGCCGCGTTCGCCGCGAGCCTAGGGATCGGGTTGATCCTGCCCGAGCACACCTCGATCTCGAAGCGGGTGTCGGCATGAAAACCCTCCGCGCCGCTGCTTCTCGTCCTGCCCGTACCGAGACCGTCGCGGGCGTGTGTGTGCTCACCTCCCAGGCGCGCGCCGCGGCCGAGGCCGCCGCCGCCCGCCCTGGTCTGCGTGGCTGGCGGGCGCGGCTGGCGATATCGAGCGATGATCATCGACGCGCCACCGCCGCCCGACGCGCGGAAGACCTCGGGCGCGATGGCTTCGACCGATCGCTGGCCACCCTGACCGACCGCGGATATCGCGGGCCCGGCGGTGGCCGTGCCGGTGTCGTCGCGGCCACTCCGGAATGGCGTGCCACCACTGTCCAGGTCGCCGGGTTGTGGCCTTTCGCCGTCGGCGCGAGCGCCCCCACGGTTGGTACACCGGTGGGTGCGCACTACATCACCGGCGCACCGGTGCATTTCGACCCAATGAGCTGGTTCCTCAAAGGATTCATCACCGCACCGATCGCATTCGTTCTGGCGCTCAACGGATTCGGCAAGTCCAGCCTGATCCGGCGGATGGTGACCGGTGCGGTCGCGGCGGGGGAGACGGTGCTGTGCATGGGCGACACCAAACCCGACTACCGCGACCTCGTCGAACGACTCGGCGGACACGTCGTCGACGTCGGGTATGGGCACGGGACCCTCAACCCCCTCGACGTCGGAGCCCTCGGCGCGGTCGTGCAGCGGCTCACCGACCCCGATCAACGCCGCCAGGTCACCGCGCGAGTCGAAGCCGGGCAGGTCAACATCGTCGCCGGACTCATCGAGCTAGTTCGCGGGTCGCGGGTGGCCGACTACGAGGAAGTCCTGATTGCCGCCGGGCTGCGCGAACTCTACAGCCCGGCCGGTGGTTTCAGCTACGACAATCCGCCGCTGCTGTCGGACCTGCTCGAGGTCATCTCCGGCGGGGCCGAGCGGTTGCGGCAGTTCGCCGAGGAAGACGACGAACCCACCTACCGGGCAAGCACCAAAACCCTGCGCCGCTCGCTACGAGCGCTCGTCGAGGGCCCGTTCGGTGCGATCTTCAACGGCCCCACCACTACCCGTCTGGATTTGGCGAGTCCGGCGGTGTGCGTCGATGTTTCGCGGATCCCCGAAGGGGACACGAAGCTCTTGGCCGCAGTGCTGATGGTCTGCTGGAGTGAAGGATTTGGCGCCGTCGCCGCCGCGCACGCGCTCGCTGATGCCGGGCTCGCTCGGCCGCACACTTTCGAAGTCGTCATGGACGAGATCTGGCGCGTCCTCGGGGTCGGCGCGTTCATGGTCGACCGGGTTGACGCGCTGACTCGCCTGAATCGCGGTTTGGGGACCGGGTTGATCATGTGCTCGCACACAATCAAAGACCTCGCCGCCTTCGATTCCCCAGCCGCCCAGGCCAAAGCGCTCGGCTTCTTCGAACGGGCCCGCGCCAAACTCGTCGGTCCGGTTGGCCCCGAGGAGATCGACCGCATCCGCAACGCGGTCGGCATCACCGACACCGAAAAGCTTCTCGTCACCTCCTGGGCCGCGCCCCGGCCGCCCAGCGACGACGACCTCGACCCGACGCGGCGTGAAACACCGCCCGGCACAGGTTGTTTCCTGCTCAAGACCGGTGAAGCTGCGGAGCCGGGGATCCCGTTCCGGATGATGTTCACCCCTACCGAGCGCGATGCGGATGTGCACAACACCAACCGCCGCTTCGACAACCTCCCCGCTGTCGGTGAGGCGAGCAGGTGATCGCTGGTGGATACCTCCTCGCGCGCGGTGATCGCCACCGCGTTGGGCCTACCGGCGGCACTGCTGCTGTTGATGCTGATCGTCGGCGCCGAGCCCACGCTCACCTGCACGACACCGCTGGCTTCCGGAGGTGCGGCGGGGGTGAGTGGCCCGACAGGACAGACGGTGGCGGGGCTGTCGGAGGGCCAGTTGCAGTTGGCGCGCAACGGGGTGGCGATCGGCAAGCAGCGGGGGATGCCGGAGTCGGTGATCGTCTCCGAGTTGGCGGCGCAGGCAACGGAATCCAGCTTCCGCAATCTGGCCAACCCGACGGTGCCGGAGTCGCTGAACTACGCCAACGACGGGCTCGGCTACGACCACGACTCGGTCGGCCCGCACCAAATGCGCGCCAGCATCTGGGGATCGGTCGGCATCGCAAAGTTGATGGACCCGGTCTACCAGATCAACTGGTTCTACGACCAAGCCGAACGACTCGGCAATACCGCTGGGCCGATGTCACCGGCCGAGCTCGCTCAGGAGATCGAACGGTCGGCGCCCAACGCCTATGCGGGGCAGTTGGAGCTCGCGCGCCGGCTGTATGCGCTATTCGCCGACATCGACCCCGCCTCGATGCCCCGCACACCCGCCGGGGCACCAGCAGCAGGATGCGGGCCGAACGGCTCCGGCACACCACTACCAGCGCAGGCCAGCGAGTTCGGGCGAGCGGTCATCGAGCACGCCGCCCGCTGGATCGGCACCCCGTATGTGTGGGGCGGCGGAGACACCACCGGCCCGACCGGCGGCGGATTCGATTGCAGCGGATTGACGCTGTATGCGGTCTACCACGCCTCGGGCGGGCGGATCAGGTTGCCGCACTACACCCAAGCCCAACAAGACCACCCCACCGCTCAAATCATTCCGTTCGCCGAGCGGGCCCCGGGGGACCTGATCTTCTTCACCGCCCAAGGCGATACGGATTCCCATCACGTCGGCATCTACTACGGCCGCGACGAGCAAGGCCGGGACCTGCTGCTACATGCCCCGCAGTCTGGGCAAACCGTGACCCTCACCCCGCTGTCGGCGTGGGACGGCGAGCACATCGATGTGCGCCGCTATTCGGTCCCCGCCACCTCTAGTCCCGACACCAGCCTCCCAGGAGGTCGCACATGAAAACCCGTCCCCCGTCGGTCACCGGTGGCCAGATCACCCCCGAGATAGTGGTGCGCGTACGCGCTGCCTCCCTGCGAAAGTTCACCAGGAAACGGCAATTCGACCAGGTCGCGGTCCAACACGGCTTCACCGATTCGTGCAGTTTCGAGCGGTTCGTGACCGCGTTACTCGATGTCGCCGGAGTCGACTACGAAGGGTTGCGCCAAGTCGAGGCCGCGCGGCGCACCGTGCACCGCCGACTGGTGGCCATGGCGCGGCGCGGGCCGCGATTGATGTTGTGGTCAGCGGCCACCATGGATGCCTTCATCGTCTGCCGGGCCGACGGCCGAGTCATCTGGCACGACCACTTTCCGCCCGACTGCCCCGTCGCGAGCGGCATCGCCGCAGCGGAAACCTCGGCACGGCAGGCGATTTGGCTGGCAGGTCAAGCCCGCGTCCATTGGGGCGCTGAAGCGGCCACCCTGCACCTGATCTTGGCTCGTAGCCGTGGAGTCGAGCTGATCAAGCTGCATCACGCGGCCGTTACCGCGGCGCTGGTGCTGGATGTGGTCACCGATCCGGTACACAACCCCGCCGCCGAACAATGCACTCACCCCACCGTCGTCGACTGGCACCGCACCGACCTGGGCGCGCTGATCCATTCACCCCGGGAATCGGCGTGAGTACCACCGCCTTCGTCCTCGTCGTGGCCGTAGCGCTGGGCCTGGCGGCGTGCTCGTCCACCACTCCCGACACCGTGCTGCCCACCCCGGACCAGTGCCGCGCCGATCGGTTCGCTGCGCCCTACAACGAGCTGGATCCGTGCCGGGCCGAGGCGGTCCTTGCTGCGGCGGTGACCGCGATCTTCGGGTATCGGCCGCGTGAGCACGCCGACCCGCGCGCCGCGTTTCGGGTCGCCTACCCGCTGATGGACCCGCGGTTCGCCAACCAGGCCGAACCTTCTGCGCTGGTGTGGGCGCCGATCACCGCCGAGCAATTCCAGCGCTGGCAGCACGACGGCATCGAGCTGACCACGACGGTGCGGATCACTTCTGATGACCACCCGGCCGACACCGCCACCACCGCCAGCCGTGTTCTCGCCGTCAGCCTCCAACCGCACGACCAGGTCGGCATCGAGTTCGCGGTCTATGCCCACGCCAGCCGCGCCAGCGAGAGTGCGGCGTGGCTGCTGTCGGGGATGGAGGTGGCTTCGTGAGCGGGGATCCGGTCGAAGAAGGCAGCCAAGTCGTGCGGCAAGGATTCGTCCAAGCTCTGCAGACCGCGCACACCACCGCCGCGCTGATGCGCGGGCGCGGCGGTGAATCCCGGTCGAAGGCCGAACATGTCCAACGCATGAACGACGCCGCGGCCAAGGAGCAACGCTCAAGCCTCGAACACTGGATCCGCGTGCGGGATGCGATCGAATCATCCAGCCAGGCAAGGGAATTGAATTCTGCCAGGGTGCAGGAAGTCCGTGCCCGGATCTGGCGCGGCGGACAGCTGCATGAGCTGGATATGCGCCACAAGGAACGCCAAATCGAGCGGGCCGATGAAGACCTGGACCGCCGCAATGCGGCGGGGAGGTTGGAACGCAAGCAGAAAAAGGAGCTCCACAAGCATCAGGTCGACGGCTACGTCAACCGGGAAGCCCGCGCGGTAGAGATGCACAACCTGGAGGTCGAGTACAAGCAGCTGCTCATCGACATCCGTCGCCGCGCCGCCGGTTTCGCCGACTCGCTGACCGAGCACGGTGATGCCGGGGCCGCGATGGGTTCGGCGGCGGCGTTCGCCAACGCCCAGACGGCGGAGGGGCTCTCGGATAAGCATCAGCAGGCCGCGGCAGCCTACCGGGCGCGGCTGGCCGAGGACGCCGGCATGGATGTCGATGACTTCGAGGCTCTGGCTGACCTCGCGGCGGCGTGGGAGCAGGCCGGGCCGTGGCAGGGCGCTCTCGATGATGTTGCCGGGCTGACCGAACAGCTGAGCTTCGCCACGCAGCTCGAGCACGATACCGGCGACGTCGTAGTCGACGCCGAGGTTCTCGACGCCGGGGCCCGCGATGGCTCGCTCATCGAGACAGCGATCGAGACCGCGGGGTTGACCGGTGTGGACTACGACGCGGTCATCGACGTGGACATCGAACTCGATCCGGTCGAGATCCCGCTGGGGCCCGTGCCGGAAACGGGGGTCGAGCGATGAACACACCGACGATTGCGCTGCCGCTGGGCGGGTGGCGGTGAGATGGACGCTCCGACTTTGTTGCAGGCGCATCTGCTCAAAGCGGTGCAGAACCTCGCCTACGACAACCACCAGTTGCAGGCGCGGGCTCGGGCCACCGGCCAAGCCGATACGTCGCCGGAGTTACTGCGCACACTCGAAATCGGTGAGCGCTCTCGTGAACAACTCGAAGCCACCGCGGTCGCGATCGGCGTGCCGAAGGCGTGGATCGACTACGCCCGCGCCGCCGGGCAACGCGGCGCGCTGTGGCAGCCGGGACAGGTGATGCTTGGCTCCGGGCACGTGCCGCGCCACACGCTGATCGCCGCGCTTTCCCGGGAAATGCACGGGTTGCAGGACATGGCCGGTGTCCATGCCGCCTACACCGGCCGGGGCGACCTGGGCGGTGGTCCGGTCGCGGAATTTCGGCGGGTCATGGGTATGACTTGGCAGCGCCTCGGCGCGGTCTCCCACGCCTTGACGCTGAGCGAGGAGGAACGCCATCAGGTCTGGCAGCGCGGGCGCCAGCACTGGTCTACGGTGGTCGCCGCGCAGGTACGCGACTATCCCGACCAGGAACTGGTGCGACGCTGGAATCAGGTGGCGGGCATGGAGTTTCCCGTGGTGGCCGCGCCGATCCTGGTCCTGCAATGGGCTGGAATCACCCACGAAGATTCCGCCGCCCAGATGCCGATCTCCCCGGACCGCATGGTCGAACTCGCCGCCACCGCCCTCACCGAACACACCCAGGACGCCGAGCGGCTGACCGTCACCGACCCGGGCCGCGACCACGACACCGCAACGGCGATCAACGCCGCGATCGACGCCGCCGGACTCACAGCTCTGCCGGGGAAAGCCGATCTCGCCGAGGAGGCGGTGGAGCCCGCACATCCACCACGTGAGCTCGACGCCGGGCGAGGGTTATAGCCGGTCCTCGTAGCTCGAAAACTACTGCACACCAACGCTTTACATGGAAAGGCAAACGACGTGAATCAACCACTACCGGAGCTGGAACGATTACCGAGCTGGAAGGTGCGGTTGCTCGAACGTATCCAGAACCTCTCCGCCGTTCACGCTCGGGTGCTGATGCAGGGGCATCCGGAATATCAACCGCACTACGGTGAGGGGCATATCCCGATCCAAAGCTGGCGGGCGCATCTGCGGGCGTTGGAGGCCGACCGCGGCGAGATCGAGATCCACGCTGCCGCCGTCGGGGTGCCTTCCGTGGCGATCGCCGCAGCGCAGGCGGCGGGGCAGCGGGGCCTGCAATGGGACGAGGTTTCCCATGCCGTGCCCACGCTGCGGCATGGTGAGGACCCGGTTCGCGGCCACATGGTCGATGGAATCACCTCGGATGTGTGGCAGCTCGAGCACATGGCCGTGATCAGCGTGGAGCATCGGCTGCGCGGGTTCGACGGCCG
The DNA here is from genome assembly GCF_001613365.1 of Nocardia xishanensis NBRC 101358. Lineage (GTDB taxonomy): Bacteria > Actinomycetota > Actinomycetes > Mycobacteriales > Mycobacteriaceae > Nocardia > Nocardia xishanensis. The sequence goes on along the minus strand of NZ_BDCF01000008.1, from coordinate 110,166 downwards.
GGTGGCACGTGATGCCGGGGCGGACGCGCAGTTCGAGGCGAACATGGTCGCGTTGTGGGCGCGGGCTGACACCACCGCCCACGTGATCGGTGTGACTGCCGAGGAAGCCAGCCAGTTGTGGGAGCGTGATGGGGCCGGGTGGCAGCACCTGGCTGGGGTGGTGCGCGGCTACGACGACGCCGAACTGCACGAGCGGTGGCGCACCTACGCCTGGCCCGGAATCGAACACGAAGCCCGCCGCGGCAGTGATGATCTCGTCTTGGCTCACCAAACCCACGCCGAGCTCGACCTGGCACCACCGACCCCGCATGTGCTGATCCATCGCGCGACTGAAGCGATCTCCACGATCGATCCCACGATGTCGACCACTACCGCGGAGATCGGGTCAGCGGTCGGGGCCGCACTCCCCGATGACTCGGGCCGGGATTGGGTCAGCGAAGCCAGTACCGAAACTGGGCACCGGACAACCGATTCCGGTCCAGATCCCGGCTACGAGCTCTGAAGGACGCGGCGATGACCACCCCCGATTCCTCACCCCCGGACACTGTGGTCGGCTGGCAAGCTCAGCTGCTGCTGCGGATCCGGATGCTGGCCGCCGAACACACCCGCGTCCGCAACGCGGGCTACGAAATCACCGAGGACCCCGACCTCAACGTCGAGCACCGCGCCGCCTACCTAGCACACCTGGACACCCTGGAAGCCGAGCGCGAGCAGGTCGAGCAGACCGCGCTGAGCGCGGGGCTCGATCCCACTTGGATAGAGGACATCCGCGAACTCGGTACCCGCGATGTCCGTCCACCCATCCGGCCGACCGCCGCACGCCCCGCGCCCGCGCGCGACAACGCCGCTCAGGAGATGTATGTCGACATGCTCGGGGTGGATTTGTGGCATTTGGAACGCATGGCTAGCCTGTCCGCGGCGCGCGCGGATCGTATCGCCACCGGCCGGTGGAGTTTCGGTGCCAATCCGATGGCCGAACAACGCTTCGCCGACAACATGCAGGCGCGTTACCAGCGTGTCACCGCCCTGGCTCACGCCGCCGAGATCAGCCCGGCCGAGGCCGAAACCCTGTGGGGCGCTGGTGCTGAAGGCGCGCGCCGCGCGCATGCGGTGTTTGTCGAAACCTACGACGAGCTCAGTGTGGTCGCCGAATGGAACTCCTACGCCATCGCCAGCCCGGATCTGGCGATCCCGCCCTACCTTCCCGCCGACTCCGCTACCGCCACCCCCACCGCTGGCGCGCACGCCTGGCCACCGACGCCGCAGCAGATGGTCGACGCCGCCAGCGCCTCGCTGCGCGCGCGCTTCGTCGACGCCGCATTGTCCGACAGCGGTGTGATCGACGACCTCACCGCCGACCACACCGCCATCACCACCGCGATCGAGGCCGCGCTGCCCGATGGCGGCGGCGACGCCGCGCTGCCCGTCGGTGACACCGTCGGGGCCGGTGAGCTCGACTATCCCGCCGACTCATACGAGCCGCGCCTCGCGACCGATTTCGGCACCGAGATATGACCACGACACCCCGAAAGGATTCGCTGCGAACCGACAGACTGAAACCTGCTCCTGCCTAACGCTTTTCGTTGACGTCTGGTTACGGGCCAACAGACCGTGACGTCGAACCCTGCCTGCCGGGACATTCCTGCGCCGCACCACCACTTGGCGGTCGCCTGGCGCTACGCCTTCCACTTTCCGGAGGTCGTCGATGTCCACCACCACCGCATCACCACACCTGTCCCACTCATCGGTGCACGTTGAGCTGGAGCCGGGGGCTCGGGCATGAGCTGGCCCGATCCGCCCCGCGGACCCACCGACCCCGCCTACTACAGTGACGCCGCCACCAGTCTCGAAGCCGAGGTCCGCGCCGATTTCGCGCTCTATCGCCAGCTGCGGGAGATCGCCCCGTACGGTGAAACCCCCGAACAGCAGCAAGAACTCACCGCCCGCGCCGACGAGCTGGCTGCCACGCGGGGCCGCAGTGAATCGGTCGAGGCTCGCACACTGTGGGGGCAGCTGCAAGCTGCGGTCGCCGGATATGAAGCCCGCCCCGAGACCACCCGTCAACTCTTCGCCCGCCTCGACCAAGCGAAAGCAGCCGGTGATCTCCCGGTCGACGAGCTGGCGTGGCGCAACCTGCGCCAGGCCGCCGAAGTCACCGGCCACCTGGAAACCACGGTCACCGGCTCGGACCAGGACGGTGCTCGCTGGCAGCCACCGCAGCGCTCCCGCACACGTGAGGCGCAGCGCCCCACCCTGTTCGACCGGGCTCTCGGTGGGCGCGGGCCCGAGCTGACCACCCTGACCGAGGTCGACGCGGTCATCGCCGAGACCGATCGGCTGCTGGCGATCGAAGAAGAACTCGGCGACCTCAACCGCGGCGAGCACGAGCACACCGACTTGCTGCCCGAGCGCCTGCGTCCGCCACCAGGCGCCGACACCCACACCGGCGAACCCGACCGCGAGTCCGCGCAGATCACCGCGCTGCGCGAGGTGCAGGACTTCACCGCCGAGCACGCGCGGCTGGTCGAGAACTGGGACAGCTCACCCGAGCACGATCAAGCCCACATCGCGCGCCTGGAATCCCTGCTCGCCGCCGCGCGCACCGCACGAACGACCGCCGCCGACGCGGGGGTAGCGCTGGCCGATATCGAAGCGGTCTACCTCGCCGGGCGCGAGGGCACCTACTGGCACCAACAACCCGGTGACCCACAGCTGGCCAACCGAGACCGACCAGTGAGCGAACCAGACCCACTCCCAGAAGGCGCCGAGATCGAAGCCGCCATCGAGGCGGCGATGCCCGAGGGCGAGGCCGCCGACTGGAGCGCCGAGCACGCCGAGGACGCCACCGCCGTGGTGGAGCACCGCGACCTAGGCGTCGATGTTGCCTCGTGAAAATCACTGCACCCCAATGCAACCCATGACGAAGGAGTTCTGCTCATGATCTCGACCCGGGAAACCCGCCGCCGCACCAAACGCGGGATCGGCGAGGAAACCGCGCTACTGCTGCTTGCTCTGGCGGTGATCGTCGTGGCGCTGATGGCGTGGGCGGCACTGTGCGTGGGCAGCTGGTGGGCCGGACAACCCGTCATCGCTCACCCATCCCGCGCGCTGCTGGCGGTCATCTCCGGGCAACACCGGTGGCCCTGGCAGTCCAGCGTACTGCTGGTCGCCTTCCTCCTCGCCGGCACAGTCGTGGCGGTGGCCGGGTGGCGAGCGCTGTCGGCCGGTAGCGAAATCGACGCCGCCGCACGCACCATGCAACGCCCCGGCCGGATCCGGCTCGCGCGAGCACGCGACAATCTCGCCGTCAACCGGCGGCTGCTGCGCGACGCCGGCCCCGCCATCCAGGCGATGAAGGGCCCACCCCTGGGCAGGACGGTGATCGGCGGGGTCGAGTTGTACGTACCCGCCGAGCTCGGTGTCACGATCGCGGCGGGCACCCGCACCGGCAAGACCATGGCCTGGGCGATTCCCGCGGTACTGGCGGCGTGGGGGCCGTGCCTGGCGACGTCGAACAAGCCAGATCTCTACCGCCACACCCTGTCTGGGCGTGAACAGCGCGGCCGGGTCTGGCTGTGCGACCTGCAGGCGGTCACCGGGAAGGTCGAGTGCGGGTTCTGGGTGAACCTGTTCGCCCAGGTCGATAGCTTGCCCGCGGCGCGCAAGCTGGCCGGGTTCTTCGTCTCCGCGGCCTCCGGTTCGGCCTCCCAAGCCGCAAATGCGAAGGTGGACAGCTATTTCGACGGTGGCGCGCAAGAGCTGCTGGCGCTGTACATGTACGCCGCCGCCTGCGCCGACGGGGACCTGCTGCACGTGGCCGAATGGCTGGGCCGTGACCAGGACCAAACGCCTTCGCTGATCCTGCGCTCCTACGGCCACGCGCGCTCGGCCGACCGCATCCTCGAATCCCAGGCCCTCTACGCCCGCCAGCGGGACGGCCTCTACGACATGGCGCGCCGCTACCTCAACGTGCTCACCGACGAGGGCTACGCCCAGCTGGTTACCCCACCCCGGCGGCAGAAATTGCAGGTGCAGGAGAAAACCGACAAGGACGCTGGGGGTAAGACCCGTCTCGTCGTGGTCAAATCCGAACAGGCTCAGACCCACTTCTTGCCGGAGTTCAAACTGGTCGAGTTCGTCACCTCCACCGACACGCTGTATGCGCTGTCGATGGCCGGACCCGATGGTGCGACACCACTGACCTCGGCGTTGGTCGGCCAAATCCTTGAAGCCGCACTCGAGACCGCGCGCGCTCGCCCCGACGGTCGATTGGCGGTGCCGCTGTTGGGGGTGCTCGATGAGGCCGCCAACTGTGCCCGCATCGCCGAACTGCCGACCTATTACACCTACGCCGGGGGCTGCGGAATCATCCTGATGACCATCCTCCAGGTCTTGGAACAGGGCGAAGACCTGTGGGGGGCAAATGGTTTGAAGACGATGCGTGCCCAGTCGATCGAGGTCTACGGCGGTGGGATCGCCGCGACCGACTATCTCGAGCATTGGTCGGCGATGACCGGGCCTCACGATGTGGCCGATCGTTCCCGCAGCCACGGCGCCCAAGGCGTGCAACGCAGCCTGTCCTGGCGTTCCGAGCCCAACCTGGACGTCGCCCTGCTCGCCGCGTTGCCCAAGGACCGCGCCCTGGTGCGGCTGCCGGGCCATGGGCCGGTGGTGGTGCGCAAGATCTGGTGGCAAGACACCGAATACGCGCCCCTGATCCTTAAATCGTTGGCGCGCTTCGACAAAGCCGCCCAACCGATCGCCCTGCCCGGCGGCGGCAGCAATGCCGTGGCGGGGCAGCAGCAGCCATGACCAGCCCGACACCGCCCACCGCGGGCGGCACGACGAAGCCGAAGAAGCCGAAGCCGCCGCAGTTCACGCATTTCACCGACTTCGTCGAAGACTGGCTGCTGCCGGTCATCAGCGTCCGCCTGGCCGAAGCCAACCGCGAGAACACCTACACCTGGTGTTCGCAGTGGTGGGCCCACCGCGCGGTCGCGGTGCGGATGGCCCACCTGCACGCCGCGTTCGAAGCCCAAGGCCGCGCCCGAACCGGTAACGCGTTCAGCTCGTATCTGCTTTCCCATGTCGATGCCCATTTCAAGGTCATCGGTGACGCGGCTAACGGGCCGCTGCACCGCTGCACCCGCACCACCCATGTGGCCACACCGTCGCTGCCGTTCACCCCGGTCCCGGCCAGTTGGGGCAACCTGGCGAAGGCCAAGAAAGAAGCCAGCAGCTCAAACGGCGAGGAGGAGAAGAAGCCGCCGCCGCGGTTCGCCCATTTCAGCCAGTTCGTGCAGGACTGGTTGCTGCCGGTCACTTCGGTGCGGATCGCGGCCAACAACCGGGAAGGCCAATACACGTGGTGTCGGCAGTGGTGGAGCCACCACGGGGTCGCGGTGCGTTTGGCCGGGTTGCACGCGGTGTTCGAAGCCGCGCTGCGCGCCGAGGACAAAATGGCGATGAGCAGCCTGTTCACCCGCCACATCGACCCGCACATGCGGGTAATCCTCGATGCCGCCAACGGGCCGCTGCACCGCTGCACCCCCGACCAGCACAACCCCACACCCGGGCTGCCCGCAGCACCGATCCCCGCGAACTGGTTCGGCACGCCGGGAGCCAAAACTCCGATCGACCGGCTCGGGTTCGGCCCCGACTTCCGTGCACTCGGTATCAACCCGGCAGCAGGCCGGTCATGAAGGAGCCGACCCGAGCGCAGGTCAAGGTGCTCGAAAGTGTGCAGAACCAGTCGGTGCACCTGCGCGCCCTGCACGCCACCGCCGCCGAACACCAACAGCGGACCGGTCAACGCCCACCGCCGGCGTGGTATACCGAGTTCCACCACCACGCTGTCGCGCGCGAGGCCTTGAGCGAGGCGGCGCTGGCCGCGGCTGTGCCGCGGGCGTGGATCGACCACGTCCGTGAGCGGGGCGAGCGTGGCATCAAATGGCACCCGGATCTGTACCTGCGTGCCCCGGAACCAATCGAGTGGGACCGGGTACTGGACGGCCTCGACCGTGACGTCCAGCGGCTACGTGAATGGACCGCACTCGATGCCGCCCACCACCCCGGCGCTGCGGGCGGCACTGAACTCGACGCCAACCTCCGTGCGCTGCACACCCGGACCGTGGGGGTGGCGAACCTGTTCGGACTCACCTCCGGACAAGGCCGCCAGTTGTGGGGCACTACCCAGGACTGGGTGCAGGCCTCGGTCGCGATGCTCGACGGCGTTCCAGCCGAGGGAATCGCCCAACGCTGGCAGCAAGCCCTGCGCACCGACACCAGCAGCTACGCCCGCCAAGCCACCGCACTGGCCGAGGCCGGAATACCGATCGACACCGCCGCGGCGCTCCCGCGGCTCGAGAATCTGCGGGCTCGCGTCGGCGCCTCGGTGCAGCCGCCGCAACCGCTGTTCCGGCCCGCGCTCACCGCCGCCGAACAGATCGAGGCCGCCGTCGACGCCGCGAACCTCACCTACAGTCCAGAGTTCGACATCGAATCCGCCGCTGCGCCACCGGTATTCAGCGATCCCGATGGCGCCGACCCGTGGACCGAGATCACGATCCTGCCAGCGGCGGACGGGGCGGAGCGATGAGCGGCCCGAACACCGATACGCGCGTTGGCGATCTCCCGCGCGAGCATGCGGCGTTGCTGCGCGAAATCCACCAGCTCGCCGCCGAATCCGCGCGACTGCGCCACACCATGCACACCGACAGACTCAGCGCCGCCGACAGTACCGCGGTACTCGACCAGCTCGGACACCTCGACCGGGAGCGCGAACTCACCGAAATCGCAGCCCGCAGCCAAGGCATCCCACCGAGCTGGGTCGACCAGGCACGCCAAGCCGGACAGACCGGGCGCGCCTGGACCGACGAGCAACTGCTAGGGGCACCGACACGCCAGCAGACGGGCCGTAGAACAGTCAAACGGGTCATCGCCGACACCGCCCAGCTGGTCGACATGGCCGCCATCACCGCCGCCCGCGAACACCTCCTCACCCTCCACGGCATCACCAGCGAGCCCGAACCCGCTGCCGCGCAACAACTCCGACGCAACATGGACGCGCTGTGGACGCGCGCGACCCGTACCGCGGCAGCGATCGGGATGAGCGGACGCGAACGCGCCCGCGCCTTCACCATCACCGACGAGCATGTGCGGCAGCGCACCGAGCATTACCTGCACTACGGACTCGATGAACTCAACGCCGAATGGCGCAACCACGCAAGTCCCGCGGTCGCGGCCAGTGTTCGACGTTCACTGTCGAGCCTGCGACGCGACGCCCGCACGACGACGACCCCCTCCAACCCCGACCTCGACGCCGACCTGCCCAAACCCGCAGAGCTGAGAGACCGCGCCCGCGCAGTCCTCGGCGAGGCGGTCGCCGCGGACCACGCCGAGTCCGGCCACGCGACCGAGGCCGCGATCGCCGCCGCCATGCCAGACCAACTCGCTCACGACCTGGACACCGACGCGAGCACCGACGGCGGCGAGGCGACCACCACCGAGGCCTATCGGGACGCCGGACCAGACCCGTAAACCGCTCGACCGGCGCCGATCTGGCCTGCCGGAACCAACCCCGCCCGGAAAAGGACCAATGCCTCGCGACTCGATCCCCACAGGCGCACACCGACCCGCCCCGCGACATGACCAGACCGCCACAACGCCGCGACCTTCGCCGACCACCGACCCGGCCCCGTCGGCGACGACCGCTGACACGCCCCTTGCCTCTCGCACGACCAGGAGTTCCTGCCATGACCCTCAGCCTGAACCGTAGCGCCCGCCCGGCCGCCGTGCACAGCCACCAGCTCGGCGAGCACACCATCACCTACCTGCCCGACGGCGTCGCGCTGCTCGAACCCGAAGCGTGGCTGCCCGAGGCCGACGACCAGGTATGGACCGAACACGCCCATCTGATCAACGACGACGGCTACCTCGTCGGCAGCGTCGGCGCCCTGCTCATCGAATACCGCGGGCGCGCCATGCTCGTCGACGCCGGCTTCGGCCCGTTGGCGGTGCCCACGGCGGTGGGGTTGTTGCGGGGCGGGCAGCTGCTCGACAGCTTCGCCGCCGCAGGCAAAGACCCCCGCGAGATCGAACTGATCGCGGTCACCCACCTGCACATGGACCACATCGGCTGGCTGTGGGCACACCCGCCCGGCCACACCGACCGCCCGTTCGCCGACGTGCGTGTGGTGGTCGGACGCACCGAGTGGCAACACCCCGAACTCGCCGCCGTCGACGGCACCCCGCGCGAAGTCCTCGACATCTTCGCCCACCAAGTCCGCACCATCAGCGCCGACGAGGAGATCTTCCCGGGCGTCACCGCGATCCCCGCCCCCGGCCACAGCCTCGGCCACACCGGCTACCTCATCGAATCCAGCGGGCAGCGGCTGATCACCTTCGGCGACGCGCTCACCACCCCCGCCCAGATCACCCACCCACACCTGACCACCGTCACCGACGATGAGCCCGCCCTGTCCCGCGCGACCGCGATGCGACTACTCCACGAACTCACCCGACCGGACACCCGCGGATTCGGCCTCCATTTCGCCGACATCCAACTCGGCCGCGTCACCACCGACACTGAGGGGCGACACCAGTGGCAGCCCGAATAACGCTGCTGCACAAACACCTTCCGCACCCAAACCTCCACGCCGACATGATCATCCACGCGGTGATGCAGTGATCCCTTGAGCCCAAGAACGTTTTCGACACCTCATTTGGAGGTTTCTGCAACCACCGATCCCAGGCCGCCGATCCTCGGCGGGTCGGGGTCTCGAAACCTTGGTTTCGAGACGCACTGCGTAGAGCACGCCGATCATCGGGTGGCGCTGTTGCGTCATCGACGATCACACTTTGAGTCATGAGCAATCTGGACTTGCCCGCCGACGTCAGCGCAATCCTGGAGCACGTCGGCAGATACGCAGAGGGCTACGGCGGTCACATGAAGTGGAACGAGGAGGCCAAGCTCAAAGCCGACATGATGAACATGCGGCACCGATGGGGATCTCACCGTGTCTCAGTGGCTGCACTGAGACACAAGTGTCGCGAGGTCGGCCTGTCGGACGAGGACACCAACCTGATTGTCGATTTGCTGACCAAGACCCAAGCCGGTCGACGCCTGATCCCTCAGAAGACGTATCGCGACTTCCGTTTCGCGCAGCAGGTCGAGGGCTGAACCGACTGGCTCGCAACACTTTTCTCGAATGTCGGCAGGAGTCGACCGAAGACCTTCATGCGCTGTCTCATTCGCCGTACGGTCAGCGCATGAACTTCCTGGATGCGGTCGGCGCCGAACGGGCGGAACGAATTAGGCGCGCCCATGAGAGAACGAGCCAAAGGATCGAATGGCTGGGAGATCCACACCTGCCAGCCGAAGGCAGCGCACTGGCCGGTGATGACCGGCTTTGTCCAGAATGGTCGACAAGCAAGGTAGCTCTCCAAGGGCTCATTTCAGCAACTGACCACCTCGGCGCGCTGCTCGAGTCGGTGCTGACACACACCAGGCCCGTCTCGCAATTCACCTTGGCGCGCGCTGCCCTGTTTGCAGCCTCATGCACGATCTGGGTGTTGAGCCCGAAGCCACGGCCGGATCGGCAGAAACGTGCACTGTCGCTTGCTCATGAGGATTTCCGTCAGTTGCGCGCTTTGGTGACCGATATCGAAGGCGGGGCGATGGCTGCACTCCTGACCCCAGCGAACGCCGCTGCAACCCGGACATACGTCGACACCCAGGTGAGCAAGATCGAACAGATTCCAGGATTCGAGGGCCGCAAGCCCAACGACAGCGAAATCATCAGCAAGGCGGCCGAATACATTGATCCTGAAGACAGCGGTGCCGCACACGCGCTCAAGCTGCTGTGGCGCATCCATTCGGGTCATGCCCACGGCCTAGGCTGGCCACAACTGCTGAGACAGCCTGAGATCGTGGCGAGTAGTCCGAACATCCTCTACCAGCGGGTCAAGGCAGATCCCGACGCCATCGCACAGGCCATAGACTCCGCGACCCTCGCCAGTGATGTGGCCTTCAGGCTTTACGAGCAGCGCTCAGCATCTCCGCACGAGTAGCTGGGAGGAGAAACCTGCCGAGGGCACCATCAGGCGAGACGAGATCCTGGCGTTACTGGCGCGCGCCGACATCCCCGGGCGGCCTAACGGACCACACAGCTCAGCCTGGAGTCCCTTTCGGCTCCGGGGCTGAGCTGTGGTTTCCGGCGTTTCAGATCCTCGACTTCGCTGACTGCCAAGGACTTCTGGCACAGGCCAGCGCCTACACCGCACTCGAAAGCGCCCGCGCAGCTTGGACCGGATCGCCGACCGCGATATCACCCTCACCGCCGAAGAGATGGCCAGGTGGACCAAGCCCTTCGGCGGTCACGACTAACCGCCATCGGTGACAACATCCAAGGGGACTGTCGGCGAGGCCGCGGGCCGATTCCACCGGGGTGGCGATGAACGTGAACGATCCGGTTCCGGGGGCGACGATCAGGGCCAGGCCCAGGAATATGAGTCGCGAGAGGCCGTAGGGTTGAGATCATGGCGTGCGCTCATTAGGTCGGTGATGCCTGCCGCGGCGACCGACAGTCGGCCGCAGCCGCGGCACGTCGCTGCGGCTGGTCTTCGGCTGCTTCTTTCTCGGATGTCGAAGGGCGGTGTCTCCGATACTGCGGGCTGCCACATGCGGAGGGATTCTTCGCCGGGTGCTGTAGAAGACATGGATGCTGGCGTCATCTTCGGCCGGAACCCAAAGTCCTTTGCTGATGTCGACGTTTTCGGCTTCGCTCAGGCCGACTGGATGGCACCGCAACGTTCCCGATCTTCGGGGCCGGGGATGTCGGTCTGCGACGGCTTCGCGGAAGAAAATCGGCAAGGCACCCGAGCACGGCGCGAGCGTCGCGGCGTCGACGATGGTCGGGGTGGAACAAAGCGACTCCAACGGCCAGACCCACGTAGAAAAGACTGAGAATCGAAGCGACGGTCACACTGACGGCGACGACCTCGCCGATAGATGTGACCACAGCAGCAGGCCATGTCCTCATTTCGAGTTGCTCCTGGAATTACGGCGCGCAGGCATGAGCTGGGTGTGGCGCTGGGCGGCGGCTGGACAAGTGCCCCCGTACACGAGCGTTAGCGATGAACTGCCCAGTCGAATATGCGCGCGACCACGTTCTTGCACGAAGGACGCTTGCGGCAGTCCGATCATCGGGGCTGTGAAGCAGGCGGCGAGATCCTCCGGGTACGGATACCCGTTCCAGCTCAGTTCCCAAGTCTTGTCCGTTCCCCAGAGCTGGGAGAAGCGCTCGAACGGTCGCGCGAGCCCGGGACGCGGGGGGCGGTGGAACGGATCCCACCACCATGTTCCTGTAGCCCAGCGCCGGTCCGGATCTCGAACGTTGAGGTAGCTCACCAAAGCCGCGAGGATTGTTTCGATCTCCACCGTCATCGGAGGCACACCGTCCACAGCGGCGCGTTCGACATCTGTTAGCGGCATGTCGGGACCGGGATAGCGGTCATCGATAGGTCCGTCGGCATTGTGCGCGGTCTCGAAGGTGCTGCTAGCGGTAACGACTGCCCGAGCGCCGGTTGGCAGGTGCAGAAGGTGGAAGCACTCGCCTAGCGCTCGGCCTGCGGCCTTCCCGGCGGCAAACAGTCTGAGCCCGGGCACTCCAGTGTCGGGATAGGTGGGACTTCCCAGCAGACGCCCGACGGCGTTCTCCGGCGCACCTGGGACGACGAACACCAATAGGTCGAAACGGGGGGACACCGTCATCGTGTAGGACAGGAACGTGCTCGCGTTGTAGACGCTGACTATCGGATGTTGCCGACCGGCTGAGTCGAAATTGAACAAACTCAAGGCGAGCAGCGCTCTGAACCGCCGTTGCTGATCAGTGAAATCAACCAGGCCAACGGTTTTGCGGCCGACTCCGGCCTTGGCTGAGGGGGCGTCCTCTCCGGTGTAGGTCCTCCGGAGATCGCTGAAGTGGCGACGCGGTGTTGCAGGCATGCGTGATCCATTCGTGCGGCCCGGTCCACGTGGTCACGCACCTCGGCAGGCACGACGTTCATGGATTGCGAAACGGGTGCCCCACACCCTTTGTAATTGCGCACGGAAACCGGGCTACCGCCGCAAAGACACCACGACCCTCGCCGAGCCGCGTCGTCGCAAGGACAACGCTGCAACACTAGCACGAGCGATCGGCAGTGTCGAAGGTCGCGACGCCCGGACGGCAACAGCTAGGTCGTCGTCGAGTCATCGGCGGAGATATGACTCAGCGTGCCCGGCGGGTGCCTATGCCGGGCGACATCCGGTCGAGAACGCCTTGCCTCGAGGGCTTTTGGCAGGCTATGCTGGCCGCTGCCTGTGGAGGCATTGTTGGCGTCGTCTGCCCGGTTTCAGGACGACAGGGCCACCGAATGAGCAAGGGCTCACCACGATCGAAGTTTGATGATCAATGACAACTGTGGAATTCTGACCAGATTTTCCTCGCCGAGCCGGGCGGCCGAGAGGAAGGCTGAGTCATGAGTGATCCACTCAAGCAAATCATCGATCTTCGCTGCTGTTTGACCGGCGAACGCCATGCTCTGGCTGGTGATCTCGTAAATCGCGGGCTTCGTTCTCTGTCGGTCGGTACGACGTCTGCGGCTATCTTCCGGCAGATCGCGTCACGGCAGTGCATGGACGAACGCTTCGGTGAACTCCGGCCAGTCCTTTTGCCGGATGCCACCTCACGGTTTCAGCAGCGGTTGGAATCCTCGCTGCTGCTTCGTATTCGAGAATGCGCGCCGATGGCCTCCGACGAGCCGTACACTGGGCACAAGGTCTTCCGCATGGTCAGCCCTCGTCGCGAAGGCATGGTTATCGATGTGGCCGACGAGACGGTAGAACGCTTCTTGCGTGCATTGCTGCCGGTTCCCGAATCCAATGGCGATTACCTCGGCGTGCCAGGACTGCGATTCACAGTGCGCGACGACCATCTGCGAATGCATTTGCTCGACAGCACTGGCCGCCTGACCGACGCCTGTGCAATTCTCAAAGGTATAGGAAGACGGAGGTGGCGGAAGATATGGTCGAAGATCGGCCGAGTTGACTACGAGGAAACTGTCAGCATCGGGAAATGCCTCGACCCCGTTCTGACTCACTCGCCGAAATTGGACCAGATCGAGGTGCACAATTGGGACCATCCACCCGAGCCCAATGTGGCGCTGAGCAGCGCCGTGCTCCGTCGGTATGGTCTTCTCAAGGATGCGTTCGCGATCGATGTCTGGCAGTCACGCAGAGCCGTTGTCGCATTGGAGATCGATACAGGGCGGCCGGTCGAGGAGATCCTTCACCTTCTAGCCGCACCTTACCTGGGAGTCGATCAAGACCGATTCTCTATCGACATCAAACGCCGCGTAATCGTCGATAGAGCAGCGGATCTCACTGGCTTCAAAGGGGGCAGCCCACACACAGTCCAGCCACCTGCGATCGAGTTCCGAACGCTCCGGAGCTACGACGACCAGTCCCGCGACTACTTGCCGGACCCTGCCGTAGTAGACCAGAAAGGCCCGTCAATCGAGGTCGGCGGGAACATCGGAGAGGGTTCGGCTTATGAGTAGCGCCGTAACACCTGCGCTGATATATGTGGCCCTACTCGATCGAACTCTCGACAGCGGTGAACGCTCTCGGCGAGTAGCGATCCTGATGATGATTGGCGTCGGATGCCTCCTTCTGTTACTGATCGGCGTTGCCGGAATACTCGTGGCCCTCTCCCTGACGATTGGAACGCCGGGCACCCTGGCGATTACCGGTGCCACGGCAGCGTCGGTATCGCGACTGGCGAAATCCTCCAGACCCTCCGGTCGCCGACCGTAAGCGACCCAAAGGCCTTCTGTGATCGTCGGCCGAGAAGGTTCCGTTCAACTCGTCACGGATATGAGCGAGGTGATGAGGCACGCCGTTCGTGAACTTGGGTCTGCTCCAGACCTTCCCACAGCAGACGAGCCCCGACGACTGTTCGAGTGAATCGGCCTCGATCCGTCATGGAAGTCGTGTCCGGATTCGGGTCGGCATTTCGGCGGCCATAGCTCGCGATCTCAATCTGGCGCCGCACGTGGTGAATCCGCTGTACTTCTGTTGGTGGCCCACGACCGGCAATGCGGTGGCCCCATCACCCTGGGCAACGGAGGGTCGATCGCTGATTTGAGTCGTGCTGCGGCGTGGGGGAGTGGGATGGCTTCCTGCTCGATTCGTCGGAAGGGTGCGGGTCCTGCTGTGGTGATGGTGTCGTAGGCGGTTGCCTCGGCTTGGGTGAGGTGGGTGAGCCGTGTGGCTGTGGGTTTGATCGGGTGACCAGCTTTGTCGTGGTTTACGCCGTGGTGGGCGTAGTGGTGTAGGTCGGTGGCGTCCATGAGGATGGAGTGGACGGTTTTGGCGGGCAGGCCGGTGGTGGTGGGGGTGGCCATGGTGGTGCGGAGTCGGTCGAGGATCGCGTAGCCGTCGGCGTCGATGTCGCCCCAGTAGATGATGTGATCGGCTGCGCGTATCCAGGTGATGTCGGCGAGGAAGGACGCGGCGGCTTTGCCGCCGCCTTCGACGACGATCGTGTCGTAAACGGATGGGAACCAGAGGCGGCAGTCGCGGTTCTCGACGATGAGGACGACGCGCGGTGAGTAGGCGAGGTCGTGTGTGTCGCCGGTGGTCCAGGCGTCGTGTCGGCGTTTGCCGGAGGCGGTGTAGTCGGGGTCGACGTAGGTCAGGTGGACCACGGCCAGTCGTGGCCGGACTTCGGTGCGCACATCGCGCCCGGTCACCGCTCGCAGGAGCGTGCCGTGGTTTTCGAGCCATTTGGAGTGCATGCCCGGGACCGGGAGTTGGCGGGCGGTCCAGGAACCCACGTCGGGATGCTCGCGTAACCAGGACACGGCCTCGAACAGGACCACGGCGTCGGGATCACCGAGCCGATAGACGGCCTTCAGAACGGCCCGGGTCAGGGTCGCACCGGCAGTGTGGAGTGAGGCAGCGATAGAGCGGGCACGAGCGATATCGATCGTCACCGGTTTCCTCGCAGTCCCGGAGACGATCTCGGCAGCGGCGGAAAGGTTCTCGGCGACGAGTGTGGCAGGGAAGTTCCCGGTTACACTGCGGATGGTTACTGGTTTGCGGATGATTTCCGTGCCTGGGGTGCTGCGGATGTCCCGGGTTTCGTACGTGCGCCACGCTGTATGCCATTCGTGCCAGCGGTCGTATCCGATCTGCTCGACCGCCTTTCCGCTCGACAGGCTGGGGCGAAGCGGGACCGAGAAGGTCACGGGGTCGCCGACTCCGTGTTCCGCGCATATTGCTTCGGCCCACTTCTGGTCGATCTTGGCGCGGAGCATCTCGACGGCCTCGGTCGGAGTGACGAGTTTGGCGGTCATTGGTCGTCCCGAGGTACGCCGAGGATGGGTTTGGCCCAGGAGCGGTTGTCGGTGTTCTTGAGTACGAGGTATTCGGCGTCGATGTGTGGTTCGATGGCGCTGTTCTTGTCGTTGGGGGCGCCGATGATGAGCTGGAATCCGAGTCCGCGCCAGGCGCCGATGGCGCGGCCGGTGTAGCGGGCGTCGGCTTTGATGAGTGCTTCGTCGAGGAAGACCGGTGCGTAGCGGGGGCGTTCGGCGCCCGCGTCGCCGAGTTGGTAGCGCAGGGCGGAGCCGACGATGAAGGCGACGAGTTCCTGGGATTCGCCGCCGGACTTCTCGCCGATGTGGTCGTAGAGTGCGACGTGTTCGCCGGCGGCGTTTCGTTTCTCGGCGCTGATGCGGATGTGGTTGCGCACATCGATCAGGTCAGCGAAGTCCGGGGCGGTGCGCCGGATACGGTCGATCACCTTGGCCATCCGACTGTAGGTTCGTTCCCGCTCGCTGTCGGTATCGGCTTGGGCGATCTGGGCACGGACGTCGCGTAGTTCCTTGCGGAAGCGAGCGCGGACCGTCGAGTGGCTTTCCTGTGGGTCGATCTGAAGTCGATGGTCGTTGTCGGAGAAGGGGAGGTCGGCGAGGATGCGGTTGACCGGTTCGATTCGGTCGCGGATCTCCCGGATCGCCGAGGAGAGTTCGCTGTCGAGGCTGGTGAGGTCGTTGCCGGACAGTTTCAGCAGGCTGTCGCGCCACTGTTCTTCCAGCTCGTGCAGGCGGTTGGTTTCCAGGTCGGTGAGCAGGCGGTCGAAATCGTCGTAGGAGCCCTCGGGGTCGGTGCCGAGGTTCGGGTTGGGCCAGCGCTCGACGAAAGTCGACAACACCGAAGACAATAATTTCCTGGCGCTGCCGATCGCGGTTTCCGCCGTCTTGCGCCCCTCGGCCAGCCGTTCGGCCGCATGGCGTGTAGCGGTCTCGAATCGCTCGAGGGCCTTGTCGGCAGGGACTTTCTCTGTGTCGTTATCGAAGAACTCGGTGAGATAGTCGCGCTGTTCGGCGGTCACTTCGCGTCCGTACTGGCGCGCGGTGTCGAGTTCGTGTTGGGCACTGGATGCTTCGTTGATGGTGTTTTTCCATGCCGTTTCGAGCTCTTCGTTCTTGAACCTGGCGCGGTGCGCTTTATCGACGAGGTCGGTGACCGTGGCTTCCACCTCGTTCAACTTCTTCTGCAGCCAGTCGATCTCAGGGTTGTCGGATCGGACCTCGTCGATGATCAGTTGCCATCGGTCCCGTTCGGCGGTCACCGAGTCGAGGTCCACCTGATCCCAGGACAGTTCTGTCAGAGTCCGATAGGCGCTGCGGCGGTCCTCGAAGGAGTCGAGGGCCTTCTGGGCCTGTTCGGCGTGGTCGTCGGCGTCGGTCTTGCGTTCTTCGGTGTCGCGGATCTGTTCGTCGAGGCGCTTCAGCAATCGTTCGTTGGTGAAGCCGAGGACGTTGGCCCGCCCCTGACCGCCGTGTGCGCCACGCGCGCCGTGGGAGGTCTGCCCGGAAAGTGTGAGCGCCTTGAGGTGTTGCGACAGCAGGCGGGGGCTTTCGACACAGACGTAATCGAAACGATTGACGAGTTCGTTCTTGAGCCAGGCAGTAAACACCGAGGGGCGATAGTCCAGCCGGCCGGGGAGCGTGCGATCGTCGAGTCCGGTCTCGTCCCGCAAGCCGGTGGGCGCCCCCTCGAATTGGATACGACGCGCTGTGGGTACGGTGTTGATCTTTTCGCGGAACGTGTTCAGGTGCGCGGTGTCGATCAGCATCTTGGTGGCGAACCCGCCCAGTGCGAGGTTGAACGCTTCGCGCCACGGCTCGAATTCGGTTCGGACCTCTATCAGTTCGCCGACGAATGGGAGTTGTTCCGGTGTGAGTCCGGCGGCTTCGGCGAGGGCGGCGCGGGCACGATGCAGGTCGGTGGGGATATTGCCCCGACGCGAGGCGACAGCGTTGCGCTCAGCGCGGAACTGCCCCAACTCATCTGTCACGTTCGTTTGGTTCGTCTTTGCATCAGCGAAGCGGTCCTGTGCGGTCTGCCTGGCCGCTTTGTCCGCGAGCAGTTGGTGTGCTTGCTCGACCAACCCAGCGAAGTCTGCTGCATCGGAGACAGTGGCGCCGAGAATTTCGAGCGCCGTATCGACCCGGGTCCGCGCCCGCTCTACCTCTTTGAACCGGGTGTTCACTTCACGCAGCTCTCTGTGGGCCTTGTCCAGTCTTTCGCCGCCGGAAGCGCGGAGTGTCTCTGCGATTCCCTCCAGTTCGGATTCCGCCCCGTCGGCCCGTGACTCCGCTTCGGCGGCGGCTGCTCGGGCCTTTTCTTGACGTCGCTGCAGGTCTTGCTTGGCCGCCTGCAGTAACTCGACGCGTCGTTCGGACCGCCACAATCCCGCCGGTGACGAGGAGTCGTTGAACGAACCGATATCGTCGATGATGCGCACGCGCTCGATCGCGTCGAGGATGATGCGGCGATGATCGCGGATCGGAGTGAGCGCTTTGACCTGTTGGCGGGCGGTGGCCATCTGTTTGCGGGTGCTGGACAGTTCATCGAACTGTTTGACCACCTCGTCGGCGGTGGCCAGCGTGGATGGTTCCTCGAGAACCATCGTCTTGTACAGCGCGTCGACCGTGGTGATCTGTTGTCCGGCCTGGATCCGGCCCAGCAATGCGACCGCCTTGTTTCCGTCACCGGCGGCGCCGATCCCGAGCGCGGTGTGCAACCGCGCGGTGTATTCCCGATCGGTGGGCTGGCGCGCCAGCCCGAGCGCCTTGACCGCGGCCTCGGCGAACCGCTTGCTCGCCGGTCCCTCCAGCGTGCGCAGATCGAAGGAGGCGTCGCAAGTGGCACGCAACTGGACGAGGTCGTCGACAGACCTTGCCGACGACGGCACGTACCAGGCCCGCACTGCGGTGAACCGCGCGCCGGACCGATCGGCCCAGGTCATCGCGATCGCCGACCAGGTGTCTCGGCCGTCCCCGCGCAGCACGCGGGCCTTTGTCTCGCCTCCGTTACGGGATTCATCGAGTTTTCCTCGCGCATAGGACAGGATGTTGCGCTGATCCTTGCCACGCGGGCGTCCGACGACACCGCCATTGGAGGCGCCGTTGAACGGCATCGTGTGCGGCATGATCAACGCGATGTAGGAATCCATCAGGGTCGATTTGCCTGACCCGGACTCCCCGCACAGCAGGGTCGCACCAGGTGAGAACCGCACTCGATGGTGACCGTCGTAGCCGCCCCAGTTGACCAACTGCAGATCCTGCGCTACCCACTGCTCGCCTCGCGATGCCTCGGGAATCAGCCCGAACAACGTGTCGATCATGCTCACGGTGTGGTCTCCTCGGCGCTGCCCGCGATTGTGTGGCCTGTGCCGTTGTTGCGCTCGCTCAACCACATGTTCAGTTCGCTCAGTTTCTCCGTGCTCATCACGACCTCCACCAGCGGCGTGATCCGATATCGCCCGGTGGTCTCCTCTTCCAGGAGGCCCTCTCGGGCCAACCGTGTCACCGCGCTGCGGATCTCCTGCTGCCCTTTGGCCATGTTGGTGTCGTCGGGGTCGTAGTAGGTCAGCCCGGTCTGCTCGAGCTCTTCGATATCGACGCGCGCCGATGTTTCACCTGCGATCCGTTCCTGTTGGAACACCGTGCGCAGATGCACCAGGACCAACGTTTCGGCGCGGTTGTAGGGGTCGTCCTTCAACAGGATCGGCACATCGAGTTCCGCGGACCGCACCTGTTGTTTGTAGGCGACGCCGCGATCGTGATCGACCACCAGCCTCACGAACAGGTCGTGCAGCCGGGATTCGAGGAGTTGCTGGTTCTCCAGCAACGTCCGCCACTGCGCCGGATTCTTTTCGGCCAACAGGAACCGGCGTTGCAGCAGCCGCACCAGCACCCGCCGCACTGCTGCATCCAACGTGCCCGCATCACCGGCGAACAGTTCGGTCGGGTCTTCCTCCATCGAGACCGGGTCGATGAATCCGGCGTCACTGCCCGGCCATCCGTCGTCGTGGATGTTCGTTTCACTCATCGGCTGTCTCGTCCTCGGTCGTCACGATGACCCCACCCAACGCGAACCGTCGTCGCGTCCGATCCGGTCGAACAGCCTCGACAGTGACCACCGCCCCGGTTTCGGTCATACCCGAGCGATGCGCGAGTTCGAGGAGACCGAGCAGATCGACCGGGCGGCGGATTTCCTCGGGTGCCGCACCGAAGACGGCCGCGATGTCGACGGTGCCCGCTTCGGTAGCGAACCGGGCGAGATGTGCCTCCAGCGCTACATAATTCGGGCCGCCCCAGGCTCGGGTGTCGGTGTCGGGCACTTGCTCTTCGTCCCATTCGGCCAACGGTGCCGGCGGGCTCGGTGGGCGGGGATCGCTCAGCGATTGACGCAAGTGCTCGACGCCGGCGCTCGGCAGGCGACGTAGCGGTTCGATCGGCTGGCCGTGGCGCGAACTGGGCATCCAGTGATGCAAACCGGTCATCACCTCCCGTAACAACTCGTCGACCTGCCGGTCGCGCATCGGGTCGTGGTTACGGACCTGGGTCGTGATCACATGCGATGCCTGCCGCTGCGCGGTCAGTACCTCTTTGACGCCCCGCTCGATCCGACGTGCGATGTCGGTCAACTCCCGCCGCTGCGGCTCGGCCAATCCCGCGACGAACCGATGCCGCAGCACCATACGGAGCTGGCCGGACAAGTCATCGATCTGCTCCGGATCACCGATCAACCGCAACGCCCCGGCGAAGGCCCGCCCCTCCGGCGTCGCGTCCATGATCTGCTGCCCCCGCTCCAAATATTCCCGCAACACCTCACCCGTGGGCCGGACATCCTGACGCAGATCGGCGACCACATCCCGCTGCATGGCCTTGAGCGACTCGGCCACCCGAGCGAAATCCGCAGGCAGCTCCCGCGCCAGATGCAGCACGTTTTCCGCTTCCTCCACCAGCCGCTCATCATCGACCGCCACCACCGCACCGCCATGCTCGAGCCGCCGCAGCTCCTCCTGACGCTCTCGGATCTCCACCTCCAACCGGGCGATCCGCGCCATCACATCCGGGTCGGCATCCTGAGCCAGCCGCTCCACCGCCTCCAACAGCGTCCGGACCCGCGACTCCGACACCCGCGTGCGGGAACCACCCACCCGCCCCGCAACCTCCAACGCTCCCACCCCATGCGCCGACAACCGATACACCTCGACCTCGTTGTCGAGCACCTGACGTACGAGCCACCCGGCGTTCACCCACTGACGACACAGATCACGCGCGTTCCCCGCCGGTAACGGCAGCCGGTCCTCCTCGCCATAACCGGCTGCCCGCAACTGATTCAGCGCATCACCGATCTCGGCATGAGCGTCTGCCACCGCGACCGCGGAACGCTCAGCGGTGAACACCGTCGCCAGCATGGTCACCACAAACGGCGCATATGTCTGGTGGAGCAGATCGAGCATCGGCGTCTTGAACGCCCGAAGAGCCCCCTGATACGCACCCTCTACACCCCGACTACTCATCAAACCCAGAGTACGTCCAGTGGCCGACAACCAGGCTGAAAGAACCTCCCCCGGAGTCGATTCGGGAAGAGCGAAACAATTTGCTCTGCCACTGCCAACTCGCATCGTCGCGCCACTGTGAAGTCCAGGCGTACACGGGTTGCGTCGCCGCGCACGCGGCCGCGCGGCACCCGTGGTGCTGGTCTTGTGGACACGGCACGAACAGCGCAGGTCACGCTTGTGCTCCGACCAACCACGTATCAGCACCAGTCATCTCAACCCGCGTGGGACCGTATCGGGCGTCGGTCACAATCAACGTCGGCACTCCTCCCGCCGCGCGGTCAGCGGCCCACCCCGGTTCCCTTCCCGACAATCTGGCCGAACTTGCTTCGGTATCACAGTGCGGATCGAGTTCATGCGGCGACCCGATGGCCGGCCAACTTGGCCATGATCACCTGATTGGCCTCCCACCCGTCAGGAAATTTCGCGGGCACCCCCAGATGTACGGGCTCGGCGGACGGATGACTGTCGAGCATGTCCGGAATGCCTTCCCGCGCGACAACTATGCACGCTTGCCGGTGACGGGAGGCAAGTACGCACAATCGTCCGGCTTCGAGGTGGAAGGCGGTGGCGTCGCGGCGTCCGGACAGGGGGTGTACCACGATCATCAGCTCGAATTCGCGGCCTTGCAACCGGTTCGCCGTGTTGACCGCGATGTCGGCGGCGTGCGGGTTGCCCGTGCGGGTCAGGGCGATGCGGACGAGGTCGGCTTGGTCGCGGTGGGCGACGCCGATGGCGATGTCGGCGGCGGACAGTTCGCGGCCGTCGGGGTGGCGTTCGCAGGTGGCGACCGCGCCGCGGTCGAGGATGCGGGCGGCGAGATTCGCTGCGGCCTGGATGGTTTCGCTGTCGGTGCGGGGGACGTGCCGACGTGGGAGTTCGTGGAGTGCCCATCCGGTGGTGAAGGCGGTGGTGAGGGTTTCGTCGAGATCGGTGTTGCCGAGCGCCCTGGTGCGGAATTGCATGGACCGGACATGGGGTCCAGTGCCGGCGGTGAAGGGCGCGAACGGGTAGAACGCGTCGGCGATGGTCGGGGCGGCGGTGGCGGGCAGCCGCCAGGACACTGGCAGCTTGTGGACCGGGGTGTCGGGGTTGTGGTCGAGCATGACCGTTACCCCGTTCACGGTGGGGTCGTGCGGAAGGCCGATCCAGCGTTCGGTGCCGACCATGGTGAACGGATCCAATTGTCCGGGGTCGCCGACGAACAGGCCGCGGTCGAAGCGTTCCACGATCTGGAGCAGGGTGTCCGAACGCATCTGATAGGACTCGTCGAGGATTGCCCACCCGAACCGACTGTCGCGCACGGTCGCCCATTTGGCGGAGGTGCCGACGATGATCTGACAGCTGGACAGGTCTGCCAGTGTTTTCCGTACAGTCGACGCCGCATCGACAGCGGGTGGCGGGGTGTAGGTGCTGCCGGACAGTCGGCCGATCGTTAGTTCCGGGTGTTCGGCGGCCAAGCGAAGGATCATGTCGTCGACTTGGTTGTTGGTTTGTGCCACCACGATCGGGTGTTCGTCGTGGTCGACGAGATGTCCGGCGGCGCGGACCACCAGGGTGCTTTTGCCGGCGCCGGGTGGGGAGTCCACGACGATGGCTCGGTGGTCGGTGGCCAAGTCGGTCAGGATCGCGGTGGTGGCCTGTTCGGCTGCGGCTGCCGCGTTCGTGTGGTCAGTCGTCATAGCCCCACTCCTCTGCGGTGGCGTCGTCGGGAATCACACCTTCGGATTCGGGGAGGTCGGCGATGGTGTGGGTCCATGGAAGGTCGGCTCGGTCGGGGAACACAGGGTTGGGGCGCCAGCCCGGGTTGGGCAGGTAGGCGATGGACCGCCCGAGCTCGGGAACAGCCTCCGGTTTCGGAGTTTTGGCGGTGCCCATGCCTGCGGTGATTTCGATGGTGACCACGCTGGTGGGATCGTCGAGTTCGGTGGACACGATCGTGGCTTTGTGACCGGCGGGCATGTGGGGGCTGATGAGTTCGGTGCCGTCGGCGAGCCGGGTCGGGTCCAGGGTGCGGATGGTGACCAACGGTCGCAAGACCCGTCGGCCCTTGTCGCTGCGCACGACGCGGTCGGGTTCGGTATCGATCACTTCTCCGGCGAACGCTTCACCGATACTGCGCCGGTCAGCGAGCACGAAAGGGTCGTCCAACGCGGTGTCGGCCTCGTAGTCGGCCAGCGCGCGTTCGAGCCGAGCCAGTCGCCGGGCCGCGGCGACCGCGCCGTCGCGGGTCGGTTGTGGCAGGACGGTGCCGGAGTCCTGGATGTCGGAGAAGCCGGTGAATCGGGCACGGTCACCGGCGAATCGTCCTGCGGCGCGGGGTGCTTCGGGCACGCCCCGCAGCAGCGAGATCGCCTCCCACATCATCCGCCAGGTCGGTTTGATCTGTTCGTTGATCAGTTCCCGCAGCTCCGCCTGCGCGGCGGCCAGCGCCACCTGGTCGCCAGTAGTTCGGGCGGCGTCGAGATGCTTGATCGCCGGTGCCAGGTGCGTGTTGTCGAAGTACGGGTCGGTCGCCGGTCCGGCGGGCGGGCACACCGCCGGGTCCTCGGCGTCGAGCAATGCCTGTTGGACGCTCGTCCCCGGAGGGGGCGCGATCCAGGCCATCAGCGCGGCCAGATTCTGGTCCTCGAGGCTGCTCTGCCCGGTGGCCCAGTGTTCGGTGAGCAGATCGGTGACCGACATCAGCATCGAGGTCCCGGCCTGTTCAGCCGAATCGGCCAGGAACGTCAACCATCGGCCCAGTTCGGGGACGCCTTCGGGGACCGAGTAGACACCGGTGGTCTCGCGGAACCGGCAGGCGCGGCCCAGGTCGGCCAAGGACTTGATGCCACCGCGGTTCGGGACCAGGATCTGCGGGGCGTCGGTGTAGAAGGACCGCGCCTCACCATGACGGGTGGGGCTGTCGTAGCGGTCGATGCGACAGGAGTTGATGTGGCCCATGACTTTTCGGGCCAGGTCGGCGGCGAACACGAACCGCTGCACGCGGTCGCGTGGCTGTCCGACCACGAGCAGCGTCGGCGCATGTTTGGCGTCGCCCACGATCGCGGCCAGTGGCGCTCCCGCCTCCCCTGCCATGGTCAGCGGTGCCACCACCAGCGGTCGCGGGGACAGCCGCCGATGCCGGAACCTTGTGATCGGAACCGCCCGCGTGCTTTCCATCGCTTCCAGGTGCGCGAGCGCGGACACGCGGCTCATTGCGCGTCTCGAGCGTCGGCGGCGGTCACTTCGGCACGCAGTCGGGCCGCGTGCCGCAGCGCGGCGGCCATCTCCACCTGGTCGGGGGCTGGGGCCAGTTCACCGCGCGCCAGGCCCAATGCCATTGTGGTGGTATCGATCCCACCGAACTGTTCCCGCACGGCCGAGCCCAGGACGTCCAGGGACGCGCACTCGCGGGCGCGGGAACGACAGAAGAACGCCATCTCGCAATGGTTCAAGCATTCCGGGCGGTAGTTCGCCGGTACCGCATCCAACGCTTCCACCAGCTCCTCGACCGATCGTTGCGGCTTTCCGTCACTGCCGATGGCCAGATCGAAGGTCAAGCCTTCCGGGAGCTGATCGACCAGGTCGGTGATCTTCTCGATCCTTGTCAGCTGTCGGGCGAGATTGCGGACCTGCTTGCGCGCGTCGATCTTCGCGCCGGTAGGGCGGTTGCTGAAGTTCTTCGGTGCCACGAGTACGACCGTGTCCGACACCGTGTCGGGTCCGATTCCGTGCTCGGCGAGCATGGCGCGTAGCGCGATGATGTAGGCGGCGGCCTGGGTCGTCGCCGAGCGCAGCAACGCCGGGTTCGCCTGCCCGTCGATGATCGGGAAACTCTTGATCTCCACGATGTGGAACCTGTCGCGGACCCGGAATGCGACCAGGTCGGGTTCCAGGAACACCGGGTACCCGCCAACGACCAAGCGCAGCATCGGGTGATCGAACAGGGTGCCCTCGATCTCACCGCGCGCCACTGCGACCAGCTGCTGGCGGGTCTTGGCGTGGCGGACGGTGGAAGTGGCGTCGCCGGAGACCTCGTTGAGGTCCGCGTGCGCGACCTCGGTCGGGTCGAGTTCCAGCGTTTCGCGCAGCACGCGTAGCAGTTCGGCACCACCGTTCGCCTTGACCATCGCCTCGAACGAATTGCCGCGGGTGATGGCGAAGACGGACTGCCCGTAAGTGGTCGGGTATCCGACGCGGGCCGCGATGGCACTCTTGTCCGAGCCGGACGCGTCCAGGACCGCGCGTAGCGCGCAGCGGGGGTTGTTCTCCAACGCCGCGAGGGATCGGGCGTTGTAGGGCAGGCGGGCCGTGGATCCGCGCAGCGCGTCGAGCCGCTTGTCGGGGGCTACCTTCACAGGAGTCGGTTCCTCGGGGTGGTCGATGGGATTGGAGTGTAGGGGCTTCAGCTGCTGGTCCGTACCTGGTTGATCTGCTGCAGCTGCGCGCCGAACAGTTGCTGGTCCTCGCTGAGCTGTTTACGGGCGCGTCGGGCGGAGCTGGCGCGAGTGGCTCGATCAGCTGGCTCGTGGATCGCCAGTTCCGCTGCGGCGGCGTCGATCACACGCTGTGGATCCGCTGCGGCACCCCCGGAGGTCGGGTCTGCCGCGTTGGGGATGCTCCCCGCGAACCGCCACAGCAGGCGTTGCGCGGCCGGAGTCGGGCCCATGCCGGTGGTGCGGGCCTGATGTACCGCTTCGGCGATGTTGATCGCGCTGGTGAGGAAATCGACCCTTGGCGACAGCGGGCCGATGATCCGCTGTTCCAGCGACCAGGTGCTGATCGTGACGAGCGCGCGAGCGGTGCCGAGTAGGTCGTGGGTCAGCGCCGGGCATAGGTAATAAGGACGTGCGCCGGGCGCGGTCCGGTAGGACCGTTCCTCGTCACGGCGCAGGCTCGACAGTTTCGATGCCGACAGCTCGCCTGGAAAGAACGCCTCGTGCACACCGACGATCAGCTTCGGTGCCGCGGGCGCCTGCAGCAGCATCAACGCCCGGTGCGCGTGCTCGCGCGCGGGCAGCATCATCGCGTGCGACACCGCTGTCGCCCCAGGTTCGGTCGTGACGGGTTCAGGTACGGCCTCCTCGGTCTCGACGAGGGCGTCCCAGGCCCGTTCGGCGCGGCGCAGTTGGGCGCGCAGCTCGGCGGCGCGTTCGGTGTCACCGGCCGCGGACGCGTCCCGGATCGCCCGACGCAGCACGGCGATGTTCCTCTCCAGCACGTCCAGCGGCTCGCTCATGCCGGGAACCATACCAGAGTTCCAGAGTTTGCCAGACTTCCTCCAGAGTGTGCGGTACAGTGGTGGCGCTCGGACCCCATTCGATCCGCGACGGCGCACAGTGAGCCGTCTTGCCCCTTCCCGGAGAATCTCCCGTGACCGGACGTATCTTCCACACTTCCGACTGGCATCTGGGCCGCCAGATCGGACGCCGCCGACGCGACGACGAGTTCGCCGCAGTATTGACCGAAATCGTGTCCATCGCAGAGGCTTTCGGACCCGACCTGATCGTGCACAGCGGAGACCTGTTCGACGGGTCCCGTCCGAGCCTGGACGATCTACGTCTCGCCGTGGAGACACTGCGCCTGCTCGGACGGATCGCGCCGACTGTGGTCGTGGCCGGCAACCACGACACCCGCACGGTCCTCACCTTCCTGGAGTACGTGCTCGACGTGACCGCAGTGACCGACGACCACCGGGTGAGGTTCGCCACCGACGCTCGCCCAGGCGGTCTCATGGTCGCCGAATACCCTGCCGCTGGCGGCGAACAAACCATCCGCATCGGCGCGCTGCCGTACCTGCATCCCAATCGGTTCACCTACGACCTCACCGATCCTGGCACGGCCACAACATCATTCGCTCACCAGATGCGGCATGTGCAGGACGACGTATACCGGCAGCTCGGTGCCGGCCGCGGTAGCCGCGACATCCTGATCTATGCCGCGCACCTGTTCGTGGAAGGTGCGACTCCTTCGTATTCCGAGCGTCCGATCTCTTTGAGCTCGGACTACGCGGTGGCGGCTACGGGGCTGCCGCTGGTCGACTACGGTGCGCTGGGACATATTCATAAGCCGCAACGCATCGACAGCGTCGGGTTTCCCGCGCACTACGCCGGTAGCCCGCTGCAGATGGACTTCGGCGAGACCAGAGACACCAAGAGTGTGGTGTTGGTCGAGGTCGATCCCGGCAGCGATCCCAGGATCGAACTGGTCCCGCTGCGTTCCGGCCGGCGACTGGTGAAGCTGACCGGGACATTGGACGAGATCACTCAACGCGCAGGTCGGGTCGGCGACGCCTGGGTCAAAGCGATCGTCGACACCGACAGTCCCACCACGGGGCTGTCGGAAGCCCTCGCCAAGATGCTGCCACAGGCCACGATCATCGATATCCAGGAACGTCGTGCGGGAACGACCAACCCGATCCTTGACCGTTCCGCCGCGACAGCTGAAGTGCCCAGCGTCCAAAACTTGCTGCACGACTACCTGATCGACCGCGAGGTGACCGGTCGGCACCTCGACCATGTGATGGCCGCTCTTGCCCACCTGCAGAGCGAGCCCGATCCCGCCGATCCTGCCCCGTGTTGTGAGGAGAACCTGCTCACCGCGGCCATCGACGGGCACGGCCTCGACGGCGTAGACCGGTCTGGGCTGCTGGCCGGTGTCATCACCGACGAATCGGCGGTGCGGTGATGCAGCCATTGACTCTGACAGTCAGCGGGTTCCGCAGCTACCCCACGCCGGTCACCATCGACTTCACCGGCAAGGGCCTCACCGCCGTGTTGGGTGATACCGGTGCCGGCAAGAGCAGCATCCTCGAAGCAATCACCTACGCGTTGTTCCGCGAAACAACATGGGATGGCCGCAATCTCGGCCAGCTCATCGCTGACAATTGCGATGCCATGAGTGTGGAGTTCACCTTCCGGCACGACGGACAGCGCTGGCGGGTGAGCCGCACGATGAACGCCGGCAACCCCAATGCCGGGCGCCACCACCTCACCAACCTCGACACCGGTGAGGAGGTCGACCGCGCCAAACCGGTCGACGCCCGGATCGAATCCGTCCTGGGAATGAGTTGCGAAACCTTCCTGCGCGTCGGTCTGTTACCGCAGGGCCGATTCGATCAACTTCTGACCGCTCCCCGCAAGGAGCGCACCGCCCGCCTTCGGGAGCTGTTCGGCGCGGATTCGTTGACCGAGGCGCGTCGACTCGCCGAGAAGCAGAAAGAACGACTCGACGGCCTGATCGGGCAGGCCCAGATCAAGCGCAAGGCGATGCCGGAGAATCCGGCACAGGCCGCGCATGAGGCCGGGACGCTGGCGGCATTGTTCGAAACGCGAGCCGAGTATCTGACCGACACCATCGACACGATGTCGGAACTGCGCGAACAGATCACGATGTCACAGCAGGCCACCGTTCGGACAACCGACGCGGTCCGGCGACTCCGCGATCACGCCGCCACGAATCCCATAGCAGCCCTCGACGACCTGCAACCCATCGCGGATCAGCTCGACGCCGAGGCGAAGGCGCTCAACGCTCGCACGAGCGAAGCGACGACGCTGGAGTCCGATCTAGCAGACCGGATCACCGCCCGCGAGGAGGCGGGGGAAGGGCTCGACGCACTCGGCAAGGCCACGGTCACGATCGACGGTCTGGCCGCCCGCGCGCAGGAACACCGCAACGCCCGCGCCGCATCCGACGAACGCACTCGTCAGCTCGACACGGAGAGCGAACAGATCGCCACCGCCGAAACAGAACTCGCTGATCGCCTGGAGCAGACCACGGTCCTCACCGCAGCCGCTGACGACGCGGAACGCAGAGCCGAGTCGATCCACGAGCATGCAGGAACCCTGCGTACCAGAATCTCCCAGGCGGTTGCTGCCGCGCTGCGCGCAGCGGAAACCGCCCGCGCGCACGGCGATGCGCAGGATCGACTGGGGGAGTTGGAACAGACCGCTGCCGAGCTGACTGCAGGGGAGTCCAGCGCGGCCGAGGTCCTCGCTGTCGCCGCCGCCGTGGTCGCCACCGTGACCCGGCGGAATCAGGTCGCCGCGATCGCCATCGACCTACACCCCGGCGACGACTGCCCGGTGTGTCACCATCAGCTCCCGGCGTCCTTCACTCCGGACACAGCGGACACGGCGACCGAATTGCGCGGAGCGAAGGCCGCACACCAGGACGCCCGGAGCGAGCACACGCGACTGACCAACGAAAGCGCCCGAGTGCGGGCCACAGCAGCCCTCACCCGGGATCAGATGAATCAGCTGCAACAGAACCTCGAGACCGCGCGCAAAGACGCCAGCAGCGCCACTGATATCGCCGGCCGACTGTTGGTTGAATTCGCTTCCACCGCCGATACCTTCGATGTCGACGCCGCCACGACGAGTCTCGTGTCCGCGACAACCACATTGTCCGGGCCGGGAACCGACACCGATCCCGACCAGCTGACGGCTGACATTGCGGCCGCGGTGGCTCGTTGCGAACGAGCTGCCGACGAACACGCCCGATCGCAGCGCAATCGGGTTCACCGCCACACCGCGACTATCGACGCCGAGCGCGACGCCTTGGGCAATCGCAAGGACCGGCACGAGGAAGCCCTGCGCGCCGCCGCCGCCGAGTCGGAGCGAATCACGGCGGCTCTCGAACGAACCGCGGCCGACATCGACGCACTGCCGAGCCACGTCCGCGTGCTCCTGCCCGCTGAGATCGGCGATATCGGGCCCGAGCAGACAACCGCGGCAGCGGCGACGATCGCGGACAGTCTGTCGCAGGTGCGGCAGCTCGCCCGGCGGCGAGACGATGCCCGCCGGGAAATCAACGAAACCCTTTCCAAGCAAAGGACTCTCGACCAGGCGATCCGCACCCAGATCGACACTCCATTGGCCGAGCTGTACCGAGGACTGCGCATGTGGGAGGACACCGCCGCCGCTACTCTCACCGAGCACCACCTCGACCATCGGGTTCCGGACCGACCGGCGAAACAGGACGTCACCGGTGTCCGGGCATTTGCTGTCGCGTTGGCACAGATCACCGCCACCGTGACTCGCGAGCTGACCGAAATCAGTACCGGGCACCAGCACGCCACCGAGACCGCCACCACGAAGTTGCGTGAGGTCGCCGGCGCGCTCGGCGATATCGACGGGTTCGACCTGTCGGCTGATCTGACGACTCCGAACGCGTTGCATCCGTTGGTCGCAGCCAAAACGACCGCGAGCCGACAAGCCCAGGAACTGCGCATCGCCGAATCGGCCGCGCACGCTCAAGTGCGGCCCGCCGCCGACCTCGACTTCGCCATCGCCGCGGGAACAGCCCGGCGTGACGCGGTCGAGGTACTGCGAGTCCATCTCGTCGATGCCAAATTCCTCAGCCACCTCATCACCCACAACACCCGTGCGCTGCTGGGTATAGCCAGCGACCTGCTGGGCAAGCTGACCGGCGACCAATTCGGCTTCGCCGAGAATTTCGACATCGTCAGCCGCGGAAGCGGTATGGCGCACAGCGCGGGCCGACTCTCCGGTGGCGAGAAATTCCTCGCGTCTCTGGCCTTGGCATTGTCTCTCGCGGAACTGCACTCGCGCAGCGGCCCCCGCCTCGGCTCACTGTTCCTCGATGAAGGCTTCGCCACCCTCGACACCGATGCCCTCGATTCGGCCCTGGACGTCCTTCGTACCCAGGCCGGCAGCGACCGCCTCGTCATGGTCGTCAGCCACCTCCACGCCGTTGCCGAAGCAGTCGACGACGTCCTATGGGTTCGACGCGAGACCACCGGATCCACCGCGCATTGGCTCACCGACAACGAACGAGACGAACTAGTGAATTCGGACTTGGCCAGCGGCCTCCAGGCACTTATGTAACCCATCCCTGCAGGCCGAAACTGCAAGCGCTACGGCCCACTTCGGACCACACCGGACGGCGCCGTCGAAGCCCTCAATGACGTCTTACGGTACACCGACTGCTGATGGACGGCTCTGTGGTTGATTTCGGCCAGCGAGAAGGAATCAGTGCCGCATCGAACCTCCAAGAAGCCCTGACCTCGAACCGGTCAAACTCTTGACCGGTCAAACTTTTCACCGATAGTCTGGCGACATGGTGACCGACAACGACCGCGACAAGGTATTGGAACACCTCGACGTCGCCGTGGAGCAGTGGCAATTCGCCGATGATGAGCTGGTGGAGGTGATGGCATATGCGCTGCAGCACGGCGTGACCCGCAACGAAGTCGCACGCCGGGTGCCCATGTTTTCCCGACCTACCGTCCTGTCGGTGCTGTCGCTGATCGACCGCAAGGACAAGGTCAACCAGATCCTTGCCGATGCCGGGGTCGCCGTCCTCACCTCCGACGACACGGAGCAAGTTTGGGTGCACACCGTCAGCAAACCGAGGCGCGGGCTCACGATCCAGCACGACTCGAACAACCTCGACGACGGCGAACCTGGAACTCCCGGGCGCGCGGCCGCCGCCGAGCGCGTTGCAGCCAAGGTCGTGCCGACGCTTTACGACGCCGGATTCGAAATGGTCTCGGGGAAAACCCGGCTCACCCGCACCGACGCGGCCGTAGCGTTCGCCGACCCGGACGCGGTGCTCTGGATCAAGGAAGCCCCGAAGCCCTGACCGCGCTGCACCACGACCCGACAATCTGACTACGAAGGGGGACACCACGATGCCCAAGAAGACCGTCGACTGCGTCGAAGCGGTCCGCGCGATGTGGCCCAACGACGACTTCACCAGGGTAACTGGCTCAACGACGTACAAGACCAGTTCGACGCAACACCCATCAACGACGTCGTCATAGTGCTGCACGCCGAACTGGCACAACCCCTGCGCGGCCACCAGCTCGGAGCCTGGATGTGTCGAGATCGCCTACCGAATGCTGTCAGCACACGACAGACTGATCGCGCTGTGCCCAGCAAGTCCAACCGACGCCCGCCCTGGAATGGTGCGCGCTCCGAAAACAGTTCGACTCGACACCGATCAGCGACGTCGTGGTCCTACGACAGCCCAGACAGAGCCCGTAACACACCGATCCAGTATCGTCGCCATTGCGAAAACATCTGGAACGCAGTCTATTTGACGACAGCGCCGGTACCCTGGCGCCAGGGTGAACATATTGGGTCCGCTACCAGACTGCCTGGCTGGAGACGGCCGTACGTGCCATCCGGGGCTGCGCTCGGTCTGGCCGCTCGTTCATTCCGCGCCATCGTGATCTCATGATCCGCAGAAAGGATTGCGCCTGATGCCCGAGAAGGTCGTCAAGGAGAAGGTCCTGGTCTACGTCGTTCGCGACGGCAAGCTGCTGGTGTTCCGGCACACCGACTACTCGTGGGAGGAAGTCGGGATCCAGGTGCCCGCCGGCAGCATTCGCGCCGGGGAAACACCCGAGGATGCGGCGCTGCGCGAAGCGCGGGAGGAGACCGGGCTGTCGGACTTCAAGATCGTAGGCAAGCTCGGAGAAGCCGAGTACGACATCAGCCCCTATCGGTTCGAGATCCAGCACCGGCACTTCTTCGAGCTGGAGTTGTGCCAGGACGCGCCGGACCGGTGGGCGAGCCAGGAAGACCACGACGGCCAGGGGGAGCCGACACGGTTCGAATGCTTCTGGATTCCGCTCGAAGCCGCCCACGTCCTGCAATCGGGACAGGGCGTTCTGCTCGGCAGCCTCGCCGACTGAGCCAGACCAAGCCACCGATTCCAGTTGGGAGTGAGAGCCCCGTGAACGGGGACAACCAGCACAGCCGCAACACCCTCACCGCTGCGACGGTTCGCTCCCACCTAGCGCTCGCCCTCGGCACCGACCACCCCCTGTGAACGCCATTCTGCGGAACGCGGGTGCGAGGCGCGCGGTTGGTACCGTGGTCGCACCACTGATTCGACTCACGTGCAAAGGATTCCGTGATGCGTGCAGGTAGCGAAGTCTCCGTGACCGAGCTCGCGGTATGGGTGTCGGCGCGCGTCCCCGGTGAGCGCCGCTACGTCTTGGGCATCGCCGGTCCACCGGCGGCGGGCAAGTCGACACTGTCGCAGAATCTGGCCGCGTCCATTACCACCGCATGCGGGATCGGCGCGGAGATCGCTCCGATGGACGGGTTTCACAAGACTTCGGCCGAGTTGGACGCTGTCGGCGCACGGCACCGCAAGGGGCAGCCCGACACCTTCGATGTGGCCGGGTTCGTCAACCGGCTGAAGTTGCTGCGCGAAGCCCCGCTCGGCGCGCGTGTGGGCTGGCCGATCTATGACCGCGAACTGCATGATCCGGTGCCGGACGCCATCACTTTCGCCGATGAACGGATTGCGGTGGTTGAGGGGAACTATCTGCTGCTCGACCATCCTGGATGGGCAGAGGTCCGCAGCCATCTGGATGAGGTGTGGTACCTCGATGCCGAGGAGGGTGTGATCGAGCAGCGGCTGACCGGTCGGCATCTGCTCGGGGGCAAGACCGCCGAGCAGGCGCAGTCCAAGATCGCCGACAGCGATATGCCCAACGCCCGCTTGATTGCGCACACTCGCGACCGCGCCGGTGTCGTGCTGCGCGGAACGCCCGGGAGTTACCTCATCTGCGAAGTTCGCTGACGCTGTCGGCCCAGCGGCGGGTGCCGAATGATTGGCACGAGAGCGTGGCAATCGCGGACCCGCGGGTGAGGGCACCGACGAAGTCATGGCTGTGGCCGTAGGAGGCGCAGAACGCGCCGTGGAGGATGTGTCCGGCGCCGAGGGTATCGGCGCGGGTGACCGGGGTGACGTCGATGGCACCGCGTCGGCCGTCGGCGGTGTACAGAATCGGTTCCGGTCCGCGTGTCACGGCCGCATGCTTCGGTCCGGTCGCTCGCAGGTAGTCCAGCAGCGTGCACCGTCACCGTCGAAGCCGGGCGGTGCGAAGGCGGACGAGCAGATCGCGACATCGACCAGAGGTAGGAGCTGGTCGTGGACCGGCTTCCATCGGCCTGCATCAAGGACGACCGGCACCCCGATCCTGATGGCGTAACGTGCGATTCCGATCGTGAGCTCGGGATGGTGGCCGTCGACGAGCACCCCAGATGCCTGGTCGACGTACCTGGTGAGCTCGGTCGTGAATGGGGCGTGGATCCGGGCGGCGTCGAGCCCGACGACGGTGCGGGACTGCGCTTCCAGCGCGACCACGGCGGTGTTTCGGCAGGCCAACCTGCGCTGCGAACGGGTGTTGCTGACGGGGCACGAGCGGGAGGTTCCACGGTTGGCGCGGGTGGCGGAGGTGCGGGGGAAGGTGCCGTATGCGACTCCACATTCCGGGCGGCATTCGATGGCCCTGTACATGCTGATCGTGCTGAACGAGTTGATGGACAAGAAGTATGGGCTCAGTGCGGCGGACCGCCGCGACTTTGCTCAGCTCTACGGCGACCCGTGGTGGCTGGTGAAGACGTTGCTCGGACACCGGGACGTGGAAGTGACCAAAGAGCACTACCTCGCCCCTGTGATGCACCTGCAACTGGAATCGCTCCTGTCCTTCGACACCGGCCAGAACATGCAGCGCGAGGCGGACGAATCGACGAATCTTGATGACCTGTTGCCCGTTTGGCGAAGGAGACGGCCCGGATTCAGGACGTTGACGTCCTGATCGACGCGGGGACACGAGCGTGAGCGGGCGGGGGCACAAGGCGGTCCTGCCGCCGCCGGATTTCCAGGCGACCCAGCGGATCGCCGAGCAGGGCGTGCAAGTCATGGTGCTCAACAAGGAGGGCTTCGTCCGTGTCTTCGACTTCGCGGCGATGCCGGTGCCCGAGGCGATGCAGCATTCGCTGGCAAGGGTTTTCGCGGAGCAATCGCTGAGCTGGAACAGTCACAGCAGCGGCGAGTCCTACTGGAGATCGCTGCTGACGTTCGCTCGATTCCTGACGGCGCAAGGCCACCCCGCGCCGGATCTCGCTGATCTGACCGCGGCCACGCTGCGGCTCTGGCGCAACAACCACATGGGCACTCCCGGCGGCCGGGAGGCGTTGGCCAAGGTCCGGACACTTCTACAGCGAGATCCGACCCTAACCCACGGCGCGGCGGCCGAAGAGCTGGCTCGTCGCGTCTCCATGAAGGGCGCACCCTCGAAGCGGTCCTACGAGGCGTCGGAGCGTGAGGTTGTGATGAAGGCGGCCGGACGACAGTTCCGGTCGGCGTTGTTGCGGATTCGGGCGAACATGATTGTCCTGTCACGCTTTTAGGCAGGTGAGCTGGACGAAGGAAGCCGCGAGTGGCAGCTCGGGCAAATCCTCGAACATGTCGCCGCTACGGGCGACATCCCATGAGTCGGGACCAATCAGGTTGTTTCCTTGCGAGACAGGGACATTCTGGGTGGGCTGAGTCACGACATGACGTGGGGCAGACTTTTGCTGACACGTCAAGAACTGACCGCGTTGGCGGTCCTGATGACGGACCAATATGGCTGGAACCTATCGGTATTCGACCGGCTACATGTCCCGGCCACCACGGCGTCGGCGGGCGAAGTTAGCGCGGTGACCTACACCGTTCGGGTCGAGAAGCGCCGCACGGGCCCAGGTCGATGGTTTTCCGAGGAGAACTACACCGACTCCGGAGTCGGATCGCCCGGCAGACTGATCACCCAGGCATTGGAAGCCACTCAGCACGGCAGGCCCTGGCCGCCTGCCTCACCCCTGGCACAGACTTTCTGATGGTCGCGCGCCGGTTCCTGACCTCCACTGTCGAAACGAATCTCGACCGGCCTCGACCAGACGGGCCACTGTGCTTCGGGGTGGCCAAGTCCGACGGGACGATCTGGGCGAAATCGCACAACATCGGCTCACCGTTCCAACGCACTCGCCGAACGACCGTCGCACAGAAGCGGCAGCCCCTACAGCACAGCTGAGGCACCCACGAAAGCGTATACGTCCTGCCAGACAAGAACGTTCAGAGAGCCGCAGAACAGATCATCGCCACCGGTGCCGCGGCAGCGATGCAGCAGGCGCGCGACGTCACCTTCCAGGGGAGCCTGACCGTGGTCGCCGACGGTGATCACCACGAGACGGCGACCGTGGACTGCGTGGACGAGGCGTCGAGTCCGTGGCCCGCGCCCATGGGGGCTGTGGAGCGGATTTCCTGCTGTGCCTCGCTTGTGAGAACGCCCGCGTCCACAGCGGTCACCATCCGCGCCTGGCGCTGCTGCACCGCAACCTGCTGGCAATGCGATCGTCGTGGCCCGGAAACTGTGGCACCAGCGATGGGATGACAGTTTCCAGCGACTCGCCGACCTACGTACCAAAGTCAACGAGATCACCTGGGATGCGGCTCTGGCCCGCGCCACCGACCGCGACCGCATGATCAGCCACCTGCTCAAAAGGAGAACTCGCTCCGTGACCACGGCCCTCGCCGCCGAGCCCGATCCGTTCATCCTTCCCATGCCCGGCCCGGACACTCTGGTCGTGCAGAACCGATGGATCAGCCAGAACAACTTCAAGCCGAACTCCCGCTACCGCGACGACATCTGGAGCCTGGGGCCGCTGACTGACAACCCACCCTGATGCGGAGGCGGCCACATCTAGTATCAACGAAGTCTGAAGCGACAAGCACTGCGGCCGAGGGAGTGGTCTCGCCGACGAGCATCACGCGCCCATTCGGCCTTCCCGTCCAGACACGACTACATGAAAGGATATGTGCACCATGCGCGTTGGAGGCTGCCTGTGCGGCAACATCCGGTATCAGGCATCGGGTGACCTCTCGTTCCCCCACCTTTGTTCGTGTATCCACTGCCAGAAACTGTCTGGTGCCCCCGTGATGTCGTGGGTCGACTTTCCCCGGGAAGGTTTCGAGTGGACCGGGCCGGGCGGAGAGCCGGTCTGGTACAACACCTTTCCCGATTCCCAGCGTGGCTTCTGCGACGTGTGTGGAAGTTCGGTGGCCGCCCAGGACGACGGCGACGCGAAACTGGTCGGCGTCACGATGATGAGCCTCGATGATCACGCCGGTTTGGTGCCCGAGCGGCAGAGTTTCCGCCCCAATGCCGTCCCGTGGCTGCCGATCGTCGGCGCACAGGACTGACCGTGTCACCTCCGAGCGCGGTGGCTGAGTGTGTCTCCGTAACAGTTTCGGTCGGCTATTCGAAACCACGGCCAGAAGCTGCTCACGCCCACCGAGGAGTTCGTTGAACGAGTTCGAGTCGACCGCCAAGGCATTCGTAACAGTCTGCTTCGAAAGATTGCGAGCAGAAGGAGCGATCCCGACGTCTACCTCCCACAGACATCTCCAGGCCGGCCTCGACTTCGAAATCTCCCCAATCGAGAAGCTTCCGGAGTATGCGCGGCTCGCGGAATCGGTGATTTCGGCGGCGCCTGACGGCATGCGCGATAGCTACCAGGGTTCCGGCGGGCCGGAGTTCGCGGCCTCGTTGCTGCTGACGAGTTTTCTCGAGTTGTGCGTGCGGGAGTGTTCCTTCGCGAACACCTACGATCCGAACGGTCCGCAAGTGGCTGCTGCCATCGCGCAGTTGATCCAGGTGGTGTCCGGAGAGCCCTACGACATGGTGCTGGCACGCCACGTCTCTCATCTCGTACCGGATTCAGGGCGTGAGATCGAGATCAACGGCGTCACCATCGTTCCCGACGGGCGCACGCATATGACGCTGCGCATCTTGACGGAGATCCCTGACGCCGATCACGCCTGGAAACGGCGCCTTTCCAAGCCGTATCGGCCCCCGCACGCCTTGTTGATCGTCCGCGAACAGATCTCCGGCGTCGACTACTTCGGCGTTGGTAGCCTGGCGCGGACGCTGGACCGGTTCCAGCTCGGCGTCTGCCTTCTTACCGGAGCCAACGTGCAAGGCATGTATCAGGTATTCGGACCGAGCTCCAAGATTGCCACCCAACCGGCTTCTCTTAACCTTCTGGCCCGGAACAGCGACGTTACGACGACGCGGCGAACGGCACGACTCGACGGAACGGAAGGCCCTGCGATCACCGCCCTGACCGCGCTGGTCGCGGAGGCTGAATCAAAGACCGGCGGTCCGGATGTCTGGCTCAGCTCTTTCAGGGAAGCACTCAAGAAGTTCGTGAACTTCGACGACACAACAGGATTCGGCGAACAGATCGTAGATCTCGCCACCTCATTGGAGGGACTGGCACTCGGGACGAACGAGGGAGAGGGCTTGACGCTTCGGTTGTGTACCCGTGTTACCGCTCTGCTTGCGCACGACGATGACCCCGCCGCAGTGCTTTTCGAGGATCTGAAGCAGCTTTATAGCCTGAGATCGAGCATCGTCCACGGTGGGGAAGTGTCGGTGAAGTCCCTCAACGGGAAGCTGCGAGCGATGGAGTGCGTGCCCAGCGAGAACGACGAGGAGAATACCCTGGTCCGGCTTGGGTACGCCGTCGACCGGCTGCGGGATATCGTGCGACGCACCGTCCTTGCCCGCATTTGTTTGGCCAGCGGGGACGAGCCTCCCTGGCCGTTCAAAGAGAAGGGTAAAGAGGGCATGGTCAAGGTCGACGCCGAACTGTCCGACGACGCCACCCGGGCGATCTGGCGGGCCTATTGGCGCGACATGCTGGAGTCACTGGGCGCTGGCGTCGCGGCCGCGAGGTCTGAACCTCCGGTGTACTCGCTCACCGCCGACGACCGCTGAGCACTCGGTCGTCGATCTTGTGACACGCAGCTGTCCGGGGGTTCCGTCAGCACGACGACGATGAAAAACACTCGCGCTGTGGCCGGCCACGCCTCCAGAGCTGCATTCGTGGTGCCGAGGCTGCGAAAACAGTGACAACGCGTACCGGCGCAGCTGTGTCTTCGATCGGTCGACGCGGAAAGCCCTGCCGCGGAGGCACCTTCCGTGGGAATCCATCACTTTACGATCTAGGTCGACGCGATCAGTGCGTACTACGGAGCAATTCCTGGCTCTTCCGAGAGTCACGACAGAGAGGACCGTTGGCGGTGAGTGATGTGGAGCATTTGCTGACTC
This sequence comes from Nocardia xishanensis NBRC 101358, assembly GCF_001613365.1. Lineage (GTDB taxonomy): Bacteria > Actinomycetota > Actinomycetes > Mycobacteriales > Mycobacteriaceae > Nocardia > Nocardia xishanensis. Next base: position 71,295 of record NZ_BDCF01000008.1, on the reverse strand, counting down.
AGGTGCGCACTCCGGATGTGCGGCCGCTGGTCGGTGAGGCGTGGATCTGCTACTCCGCGGGCGCAGTCCGAGCAAGCATCGCTGCGACGTGGAGTGCGGTGACCACCGACATCATCGGGAAGCTGATCGAGCTGGCCGATGGCGACGACGGCAAGGCGAAGCTGTTCTCGGCGAAAGTGGTTGCAGCGCAGTCGAAAGGGATCAGCACCGACGGCGTGAAGCAGATGCAGCAGATCGAGAACGAGCTGCTCGACACCGCGGTCGAGTTCGAGCTTATCGACTCGGTCGGGAAGCGGGAGCTGGAGCGTATCCGTGAGGACCGCAACCTGTGTGTTCACCCCTCGCTCCGGCCATTCGGGGATGTTTACGAACCTCGGCCGGAGCAGGCACGAGCCCACCTGGCGATCGCCTTGACGACGCTTCTGATTCACCCGCCGACGCAGGGCCGCAAAGCGATTGATGCCTATCTCGACTACACCTGCGACCCCATGTTCGCTCCCGAGTCGGTCTCCCACATCCAGGCCGTGTTCTTCGACCGGTTACGTGCCGCAACCCGCAAGGGAATCGCCAAACTCGCAGCCAAACATGCTCTGCTGGAAGTCGACCCTGGTGAACGGTTCCCCTCAACGCAAAAGTACGCGGATCGATCCGCAGTGGTGCTGTCAGCATTCGCGCAGCGGGATCCAACCCTGGTTCGGACCGTCGTCGCCGAGCAACGCGACAAGTTCGACAACCTCGACGGCGCCGCGCAACTGCGAGCGCTTGGTCGGCTCGGCGCCGAGGACTTCTTCTGGGATCTCGTCGACGGCCCGCTCACCGATCGACTCACGAACCTGCTGAACGTGCCGACTCCGCCCGGCCCCCTGGATTCAGATCTGACAGCCGGGCTAGCGATGGTAGGCAACAGCCAGGCACGAAGGCGACTGCCAGTGCTGGAGCGACGGTTCGACGAGATGAACTGGTACAGCAAGCTTTATCTCATCGACCTCAGGCCGGCCGAGTTCTACGTACCGACTCTGATCGAACTCTTGCGTGAGGCACCGTCCTTCCGGGACGCCGAGCCTGTCGGTCAGCTCGTTGTGGCTCATGCGAACTGGCTGCGACCGGACACGTTGCGTCACGCGCTGCAGGCGTGGGCGGCCAACGACCAATGCCTGAAGGCCGCCCAGATGCCACAGATCGCGACCGAGCTGTTCGAAAGTACCCGTCATCTTGGCACCGACCAACAGGTCGCGTTCCTGGAGTTCCTGGCAGCGGCGCAGCAGAAGGCACCCGACCCAGAGGACTACTACCGGTACCCGGCGCTGACGGTGGCGATGAATGCGGCCGGAGTTCTCCCAACGGCAGCAAATGGAACACCAGCGTCGTCGGGGTAGGCGAATTTCCCAGACCGGATCCTGTTGTTGGCGTTACCTTTGAACAGAAGCACTTGACGGGGAAGTCTGTTCTTGTCCGCACTGCCAGAAGTTGTCCGGTGGGCCGGTGATGTCGTGGGTCGACTTCCCGCGTGCCGGGTTCAAGTGGACAGGGCCGGGCGGAGAAGCGGTCTGGTATAACACTTTTCCCGATTCCCAGCGTGGCTTCTGCGGTGTCTGCGGGAGTTCTGCCGCGGCCCAGGACGACGGGGACGCAGAACTGGTCGGCGTCACGATGATGAGCCTCGATCAGCACTCAGATTTGACGCCCGAGCGGCAGAGTTTCCGCCCCAACGCCGTCTCGTGGCTTCCGATCGTCGGCGCCCAGGACTGAAGCCGGGCAGCGCTATCGAAGCCAAGGCCTCGTCGACAGCACTCGACGATCGGCCGGTTCCGGTCAGAGGGCCTGTGCGACTTCTGCGGCGATGGCCTGCTTCGGCGGGGTCGGTGGAGTTCGGCTGTTTGTTGCTCGAGCTGTGTGATTCGGCGTTGGAGTTCGTCGACGTCGGTCGGTGCGCCGAGTCCGGACTCGCGCCATGCCTGTTCGCCGAGCATTTCGGACTGGTCTGTGCTCGCCAGCCCCCACCCCGGCGTCGACCCGCACAGCCGCTCGCAGGAACATGCACAGTGATGGCAGACTCGTGCGCGTTGTTGGCCGGACAGGGAAGGCGGGCGTCGTGCGGGTAGCGATCGCGGGTGGTGGTACTGGTGGGCATGTGTTTCCCGCGCTCGCGGTGGCGCGCGACCTGCGCACTGGGGACGGTCCGGCGCAGGTGCTGTGGCTCGGGCAGGCGGATTCGCTCGAGCAGCGGACCGCGGTCGGCGACGGCATCGACTTCACCTCGGTCGTTGTGGGCAAGCTGCGTCGTGAACGGAACCCGCTGCGGATGTTCAACCGCGCCAATGTCACCGACATGGCGCGCGTGCCGGTCGGGGTAGCCCAGGCCGTTCGGCGGCTGCGCGCCTTCGCCCCTGACGCTGTGTTGACCACCGGCGGATACGTCGCCGTGCCGGTCGGTGTGGCCGCTGGCCTCCTGCGCATTCCGCTGGTCACCCATGAGCAGACCGTCGGGCTCGGTCTGGCCAACAGAGTGCTGGCGCGGGCCGCGACCGCGGTGGCGGTGACGTCGGAGGCGACTGTCGCGGTGCTGCCGCCGCGCGCCGCCGCGCGCGCGGTGGTCACCGGCAATCCGGTCCGCGAGTCCGTGCTCGCCGGCAGCGGCCCTGCTGCGCTGGAGCGGTTCGGCGGCGGGTTCGACCACCGGCTGCCGACCGTGCTGGTCACCGGCGGCGCCCAAGGCGCTCACCAGATCAACATCGCCATCGCTGAATCGCTCGAGGCACTGCTGGCCCAGGCCAACGTGATCCATCAGGCCGGTGCCGCGGATCTGTCGGTGTTGCAAGACGTGGCGGCGGCGCTGCCCGGCGAGCTGGCCGGGCACTACAGCGTCGTCGATTTCGTCGACGGCTCTGGGATGGCCGATGCGCTGGCGTTGGCCGAGGTCGTGGTGTGCCGTGCCGGGGCCGGCACGATCGCCGAGCTGACCGCGCTGGGCAAGCCCGCGGTGCTGATCCCGCTGGCGTCCTCGGCCGGTGGCGAGCAGGCGCGCGCGGCGCGGCTGCTCGAGCAGGCCGGGGCCGCGATCACGGTGTCGGGCACGGTGACCGGGCAGACCGTCAGCGCGGCGGTCGGCAGACTGCTGGCCGATCCGGACGCTTGTGCCCAGCTGGGCAAGGCCGCCCGCGAGCTCGGGCGCCCAGATGCTGGAGCGCGGCTGGCCGCGCTGGTGCGCGCCGTCGCCGCGCGCGAACCGATCGGCTAGCCGCAAGGGGCGAGCGCGGCGGCTAGGGCGTCGACGACGGTGGTGACATCGACCTCGGTCATCGCGGGGTGAAACGGCAACGACAACAGCCGCGGCGCACTGGCCTCGGTGTCGGGCAGGCGGCGGTACCAGCGCTCGAAAGCGGGCTGAGTGTGGTTGGGCGGGTAGTGAACCCCGACCCCGATGCCCGCCGCCTTCATCCGCACGAACACCTCGTCGCGGTCGTCGACGCGGACGACCAGGTTGAACGGAACCGTGTTGTCGATATCGACGTCGACGAGCTCCACGCCCTCGAGGGCGGCGAGCGCGCGGGCGTAGCTGCGCCACAGCGCGGTTCGCAGGGCCACGACATCGTCGAAGTGGGCCAGCTGGACGCGGCCGACAGCGGCGTGGACGGCGGACAGGTGATAAGGCAGTCCGTATCCGTCGACGCGGTAGTCGGTGGTGCGGATGCGGGCCAGCTGGTTGGCGCGGATGCCCAGCGTGCGCATGGTGCGCAGGCGCTCGGCCTCGCGGCGGTTGCGGGCCACGATCGCACCACCTTCCAGGCAGGTGAGGTTCTTGATCGGGCCGAACGAGAAGCAGGTGAGCTGGCCGGTCGCGCCGACGCGGCGGCCATCGCGGTGGCGAGAGCCGAAGGCGTGGGCTGCGTCTTCGACCACGGCGATCTCCCGATCCGCCAGCCGGAGTTCGGTCAGGTCGACCGCGCGGCCGCCGTAGAACACCGGCAGCACCGCGCGAGTGTTGACGGTGATCGCGGCCTCGACGGTTTCGCCGGTGACGCACTGGGTGGCGGGGTCGATGTCGGCGAAGCGTGGTACGCCACCGGCGGCGCGGATGGCGTGGATGGTGGCGCAGAACGTCTGGGAGGGGACCACGACTTCGTCGCCGCGCCCGATGCCGACCGCCATCAACGCCATGTGCAGGGCCGCGGTGCCGCGATGGGTCGTCACTACGTCGGCGACGCCGAGGTAGTCGGCCAGTTCCTGCTCGAAGACCTCGGTTTCGGTGTTGTGCCCGTACTGCCCGGCGGCCAGCGCGCCGGTGAGCGCGTCGGTTTCGGGACCGTGCAGGTACGGGGCGGCGTTACGGGCGACTGCCGGGGTGTCAGTGGGTGCGAGCATCACGGTCTCCTGTGGTGACGGCGAGGGTGTCGACGTATTTGGTGAGGGTGACCCCGGGGCGGTAGGCGAGCTGGTCGTAGTCGATCGGCCCGCCGAGCAGGGCAGCGAGGTATTGGCCGGTCAGATCGGCGCCGGCGGCTTCGGCGGCCAGAAACGCACCGGCGGGGCGGGCGTTGACCTCGGTGATCTGCGGCCCGGCATCGGTGGCGAATCCCTGCACGCAGCACCACCCGCGGATGCCGACCGCGGCCAGGGTGGCGCGCACCAGCGCGTCGGTGTCGGGGTCGGTGAAGGTGCGGGTCACGATCGACAGCCCGCCCTTGGTCAGCAGCCGCCACCGCAGCACGACACCGGCGCGGCCGTCGTCGCCGACGAGGCAGTCCGCGGTGAATTCGGTTCCGGTGAGCCGGGTTTGCACGATCGGGTCCTCGATCAGCAGGCATGCCGCGCGCGCCCGGTTCCGGCCCCGGCATTCCAGGACTCCACGCGAGCCCTGGCCGGTGCGGGGTTTGACGACGAACTCCCCGTCGGCGGGCGCGTCGTCGAGTTGTTCGGGCAGCCACGTCGCCGGGTGCGCGACGGCCGCGCCGGCGAGCGCTTGGGCGAAGACCGCCTTGTCCCGGCAGGCGGCGGCCGCGCGGTGCGTCGGCAGCCAGGTCCGTGCGCCCACCGCGGCCAGGTCATCGGCGAGACGGATCAGGGCGGGCAGCTCGGATTCCACGGTCGGGGCCACCGCATCGACGGCCTCGGTGTCGCACAGTTTCACCAGCGATTCCCCGTAGCGGGGATCGGTGACGTGCGGGCACAACCGCGGTTCGATCCCGTCGATCAGCAGCCCGTTGGCCAGCGGGTCGGCGTCGACGCCGATCACCGTGGCGCCGAGCTGGTGCAGACGCCGCGCCAGGTCGAAGCCGGGCTGGCCACCGATACCGGTGACCAGCACCCGCGCCCCGCTCACCGCCGGACCCCGGCGTCGGTTCGGGCCAGCATCGGGGCCCACATGTCGGCGTTGGCCCGGTACCAGGCGATGGTCTCGGCCAGCCCGTCGGCGATGCTGCGCTGAGGCCGGTAACCCAGGCTGGCGATCTTGTCCCAGGTCATCGCGTAGCGGCGGTCGTTGCAGCGGCGATCGGGCACCCGGATCACGCGATCCCAGTCCGCGCCCATCGCGGCCAGGATCAGCCCGGTGAGCGCTTCGTTGGTCAGATCCGTGCCGCCGCCGAGGTTGTAGACCTCCCCGGGGATGCCGTGGCGGCGCACCAGGTCCAGGCCCGCGCAGTTGTCGGCGACGTGCAGCCAGTTCCGCACGTGCTGGCCGTCGCCGTGCAGCACGATCTTGGCGCCGTGCAGCAGCGCGGTGATGTGGGCGGGGATGATCTTCTCCGGGTGCTGGTGCGGGCCGTAGTTGTTCGACGAGCGGGTCACGCACACCGGCACGCTGTGAGTGCGGTGGTAGGACAAGGCGATCAGGTCTGCGGCAGCCTTGCTCGCCGCGTACGGCACCGTCGGCGCCAGCGGCGCGTCCTCGCTCGCGGCGCCGTCGAGCACCGGCCCGTACACCTCGTCGGTGGACACGTGCACCACCTTGGCGATCCCGTGCCGGAGCGCGGCATCGAGAATCGTCTGGGTGCCGGCCACGTTCGTGGCGATGAACCGGGCCGCCTGGGCGAAGGAGTGATCGACGTGCGATTCCGCGGCCAGGTGGACGATTTCGTCATGATCGGCGACCAACTCGTCCACCAGGGCGGTGTCACCGATCTCGCCGGGAACCAGGCGGAGTCGCGGCGAGAGCATCGCGGTGCCGAGGTTTTCCGCGTGCCCGGCGTAGGTGAGGGCGTCGAGCACGGTGACCTGCTCGGCGTCGTCGTGGTCGAGTAGATGGCGGACGTAGTGCGAGCCGATGAAACCCGCACCGCCGGTCACCAGAATCCTGCTCATGGTGTGCCTCCCCGAACTCGATCGGCCCAGCGAACTCACCCGGATCGGTCAACCGGTGTCGGTCGGATTGGGCTGCTGGTGTTCCATTTCCCCACGGATGCAGGGTGTTTCGGGAGTGTGGGCGCATACTCACGGGGTACTCACGCACACGCACACCCCGGCGAACAGGAGCACCGCGACAGTGACCCCGGCCGATAACTCGCCCGCCCACGATGCCGCGGCGCAGGTCAACGTCTTCGCACTCGAGCTGCGCCGCTGGCGCGATGTCCGCGGCCTGTCGCGTCGGGCGCTGGCCGCCAAACTGGGCTACAGCCGCCCGTATGTGTCCAAGATCGAGTCCGGCACCGAGAAACCGTCGAGGGAATTCGCCGCCTGCGCCGAATCGACCCTGCAAGCCGGCGGGGCGCTGCGCGCCGCCTTCGCCGAGTTCAACGCCACCCGCCCCACAACCACCCGCCCAACCCCCATCGCCGACCCCGCCGACACGCCCGGATCGCTGGTGGTCGACCACGACGACGCGAGCCTGTCCTTCGACGGACACACCTACCGGCTCCGTCAACGGCGCCGCCTGATCAACGGCGGCGCCGAACCGATCACCCGCTACCTGATCAGGATCTCCGTCGATCGCTATCCCGGCGACCCCGAACGATCCAACCAGCTCTACCAGGAACACCCACTGACCTGGGACGAGATCGACCTGCACGCCTGGCACGGCGAACACCGCGCCGAGCCCATGGCCTGGACCGCCCACCACGACCGCGATGCGTTCAAGGAAGTGTGGCTCGAGTTCAGCGAACTCGGCGGCGGCCGCCATTTCCCGCTCTACCCCGGCCACGCCTGCTGGATCGAATACGAGTACACCGTCTCAGCGACCCACTGGGGCAACTGGTTTCAGCGCGCAGTCCGCCTGCCCACCAACCGGCTGTCGGTGCGGTTGGACTTCCCCGCTTCGCTGGAACCCTCGGTCTGGGGGCTCCAGACCTCGATGGCGGCCGAGGGCCAACCATTCCCCACGCCCATCACCCATCACGCCGAGCAGGACCGCCACATCTACGCCTGGTCCACCGACGACCCGCCCCTGCACGCGCGCTACCGCCTCGAATGGGACTTCCGCGGCCGCAACGACGACGAACGCACCCCACCGAGCAAAGTCATGGCCGGCCTCGGCATCGCCCAAGAAGGTGACGAGATCCTGCGCCAGATCGCGCGCCCGTTCGACCTGCCGACCGAAGCCGAAGACGCCCGCCGTGTCGTCGCCGAACTGAATTCGGCCGCCGAACGTGTAGCCCAGGCACACGTGTTCGGCAAGGGAATGGGCATCGCCGCACCCCAGATCGGGATCAGCCGTGCCGCAGCGATCGTGCGCACCCCCACCGGGGGCACCATCACCCTGTTCAACCCCCGCATCGTCGAAACCAGCGGTGAAGACGAGCAATACGAAGGGTGCTTGAGCTTCTTCGACCTGCGCGGGCGGGTACCGCGACCACTGACGATCCACGTCGAACACACCGACATCAACGGCACCACCCGGATCACCGTGTTCGATCGCGGTCTCGCGCGCCTGGTCGCCCACGAAGTCGACCACCTCCACGGACAGCTCTACCTCGACCACATGAAACCCGGCGTCGAACCCATCTCCGTCGAGCAGTACCGAGGCACCGGCACGAACTGGACCTACTCGCACGAATAGCGAGGTCGACCATATGGCGGAGATGTTCCCGAAATCCAGTTGCGCGTGCGGAGTCACCACATCAACATCGGGGCCCATGACCAAGGCTGACCACCTGATCGTGCGAACGTTGCGACCACACGACGAGGAGGCCTTCCTCGAACTACGGGCGGCGATCGTTAACGACGGCACTGCCTTCGCCAAGGACTACCAGCCCGGTATCGCCTGGCCGGACTACCTGCTCGTCCAGGACAACGCGCGCGCAGGCGTCGGCTTGGCGGCAGGTGCAGTGCCCTACACCTTCCTCGTCGCCGACCTCGGCGGCGTGCTGGTGGGTAGCAGCGATATCCGCCACCGGCTGACCGAGAAACTGACACGGTGGGGTGGGCACATCGGCTACATCGTCGATCCCCGTCACCGCCAGCGCGGGTACGGAACCGAGATTCTGCGCCAAACACTATGTCTGGCAGTCGGTCTCGGCATTCGTCCCGCCCTCACTTGTCGGGCCGACAATGCCGGATCACGCGGGGTCATCCACGCCTGTGGCGGTGTCGTGTCGGCCCAGACCCACGACGGCATCTGCTCCTACTAGATCTGACCTTAGTTGCCGGGGCTGGCCGACGACCGGGGATTCCCTGCCGCATCCGCGGCCGCGCTCGCGGCGGTCAGCGCCAACTCGCTGTCCTGGTCGGCTGTCCGCGCCGGCATGCAGGAGTTGGGGCCGCCGTCGACCACGGTGATCGACGTGCCGACCACCACGCCCGCCGAACTGGAGCAGCGAGCGGGGTTGAGCACGGTTGATCAGTGGCGCAAGGCTATTCGAGCTCCAGTAGGAAGGCAGTTGACGCGCGGGTGATCGCATTCGGGCTCGAGCCGATCGCGACCGGCAAGGCGTGACCGCATGGCAGTCTCTGTCCATGGGGAAATCAACACTGCTCATCGATGTCCTGGGGTTCCCGCACCGCTGCGACCGGTGCGGAAGCGAACAACAATGGGTGTGGGCCGTCGAAGCGCGCGCGCTCGGACGAGACGGCATGGTCGAAGCGGTCGCGACCGACCAAGAACTCCCCGTGCACATCGCACGCAGCGTACTGACGGCCGCCGGCCGACCCGACGTGGCGACGCTACTGGGGCAACGGCGTGAGCGCGGACGCAGCTTCAACCCGAACATCTGCGCGAACTGCGGGCACCAGGAGTGCTGGCACTCCCTCGAAAGCGTTGTCGTCGCGGGCGCTCACGCAGTCCATGCTCCGATCGCCAGCGCACCCCATCCCGTACCGGAATGGCGCCAGCTCATGGCGTCGCTGCGCAACTACGAATGCTGGTACGTCGGCCGATGACACGGCCTGGGCCGAGTGCCTCGACGGTTCCAAGCCGGAACTACCGACTCCTACGGGCGGGATTCGACCGTTCGACAACGGCCTGGGATTCCTCCCGTACGCGAATGCAGTGCACCATCGCGATCGCCGCGAGCATTTCCACGAATACATCGCCTCTGGACCCGTTTCGATCGGGTACGCCACCGATGCTGGTGCCGGACTGCATTTCTCCGTCACCGAACTCGTGGCTGCGGTCAGCGATCCGAAAGGTGCTGGCGCATAAAAGGTCTCACGCGGGCCGGATGGCCAGGTCGTGCCCGAGTACCGCGTCGCTTTCGTGAAGTGCGCCGACGCGCTAGTCCGGGCTGGGGGTGTGCTCGCGATTCCTGTCGCACTGTTCACGCGGGATCCGCCTCGACGTGCTGCGGCGATGGAATTGGCTCGGGGGCAGACGATTCCGCATGCGCGGCGCCGGTGATGAGGGGCCAGTTCGGGTGAACGTTTCGTGGTGACCGCGGTGTCGATGCCACGGTCACCACGCGTCGTTTTCACCCGTAGGCGACCCACCCGCCGGTGTCCATGTTTGTTGCGTGCTTTTTCGCCATCGAGATGCGGGCGAGGATGTCCTCGAGCGGCAGGTCCAGGGTCGCGGCAAGTAGCCGCATGGCCTGAAGCATGGTGGTGCTGTCGAGTTCGTGATCGATGAGGATTTGGTCGAGAACCATCGCGCTGATCACTTGCTCGCGTGTGAGGAACTTTCCGGGCAGCCAACTCAGGATCCATCGTTGGCCATGGATACCGTCGGCGAGCCTGGCGGCGAACAAGGCCGAGCTGGGGTTGGTGATCCGCAGCGCCGTGACATCCAAGGACTCGGCGTAGGCGATGATGAGTGCGCGGACGTGGGGGTCAACGATGCCGGGTGTCAGAGCGATGTCGATGCAATCCGCGGTCTGTCTCTGGTTGCCCAGATATGGCTCGGTAGCTGCGCTGATCCGGCGTTTGAGTTCAGCCAGATCGTCAGCGTCATCGTAGTGATAGGCCGGGTTCTGCTCGGTCAGGTAACTGTCGAGTTCGCGGAATGCCTGCCGGATGGAGATGGAGCTCGGTGTTGTCCTTTCCGCTTCGATGGTCATGCTGATGCCTCTCCTCGGCCCTTTGGGGCCAATGACGTTGTAGGGCCGCCTGTTTCGGCGGGGTCGAACGCGATGCGGTGGTCACCGCGATGGACCATCGCCTGGATCTTCTTGCGTGCTCTGCTCTTGTGTGAATGCACCGTGGAGACCGTTCTGCCGAGGATTTGGGCGATCTCGCTGTCGGACCGGCCTTCGTCCCAGGCCAGCAGGGCGACGCGGTATTCGGTCTCGGTCAGGTTGTGCATCAACGCCTCTCGGAAGTGTTCGAGTTCGTCGTTGCTGAGGACTCGCTCCTCGGGGGTTCGCATGTCGATCGAGCGGGCGAACATCGGGATCGCACTGTCGAGGTGCTCGAAGGTCGAGACGGTACCGCGGGTGTCGCGACGCCAGGCGTCCTTGATGCGGCAGCTTGCGATGCGCATGATCAACTTTTCGATTCGACTCTCCTCGCGGCCCAGGAAGTCCCGGTCGTACTGTTGCCAGACTGCGAAGAAGACCTGTTGGACGATGTCATGAGCTCGATCGGTGTCACCACGGAAAGACTTCATGGCGTAGCGAAAGACTCTCGGGGCGTAGCGTTTAACGATCCGGTAGTACTTGTCCTCCTCGGAGGAGGGATTGCGATCTGTCATCGAGACGGCATCTTTCGGGGTGAGGTCGGAGCGGAGACAGACGAGCAGCGACGCTGAGGAGAACCATTACCGACCTTCACCGTGATCGTCCACGAGGTCCCAGCAGAGCGGCGCGAGCTGCACACAACCGAGCTGCCGCAAGGTGTGTGGCGGATGATCGTGCGAAGCATCAAGCGCTGTTGCCAGTCTCGGAGCCAGCCGACTAGCTGATACAAGATGGCAGAGATCATCGGAACGAACGCAGAGCACCAGGCGATCTGGTCGGCAACATCGTGCCAGTTCTCACGAGCCTGCATCAGGATCATGCCCCGTAGTCGTGTGGAGTTCCCTCGATCTTGAGGTCCCGCCAGATTTCACGACCAAAGCCAACCTGACCACCCGGGGCAGGAGTACGCTCCGTCGACGTCACCGACACCCGCGGTGATGCACAACGCGTGGGATTTTCCCTGCTCGCGACACTCAAACCTACCGACTCACCCCGCACCCCTGACCCCACCACGGCACCGCTGGAGGACACCATGGGCAACACCGGCGACTCGGTGGAAGCCGACATGCTGCGCATCGGCCAACGCCTCGCCGACATCGCGCAAAATCGTGTCTCACCCACGGCCACGACGCATTCGACCACCAGCGCTACACCGAAACCCAGAAGCTTGCCGCTGAGCTACTGGCAACGGTCAGCGGCCGATCACCGCAGCAGCTGGCGGCGATCCTCGCTGCCGAGACCGGCTACAGCACCCCCAAGGTCGATGTCCGAGCCGGTGTGTTCGACGCCCTCGGCCGCATCCTGCTGATCCAGGACCGCCAAGACCAGCGGTGGGCACCACCCGGGGGATGGTGCGACGCGGGCGAATCCACCGCCCAGGCCGTCGAGAAGGAAGTGCGAGAAGAAGCGGGCCTTGTCGTGCGTGCCCGCAAGCTCGTCGCCGCACTGGACCGCGACATCCAAGGACACCAGCCGCGGCTGCTGTTCAGCGTTGAAGATGTACTTCCTATGCGATGTCGTCGATGACAGCGGCACCCCAGACCCGCTGGAAACCCTCGACATCGGCTGGTTTCGAATCGATCAGCTGCCTCCCTTGTCGACTACGCGCATCCTGGAAAGCCAGATCAGTATGATGCACCAGCACTGGCTGCACCCTGATCAGCACACCGTGTTCTACTGATTGCTCCCGCGTTTCGGGGCGCGGCGCTCCGGCAGCGGTTGGAGCCTAGGCATGGGGCTTGTTGCGGATGTAGGTGACTTTCGGTTTGCCGTTGCCGGGGCTACGTTTCCGAATCTCGAACAGAGCGCTTGCTTTGACGAAATCCCCGAATTTGCTGGGCCCGTAGCTTTTCGCTGTGATGCCGTGATGGGTTTTGAGGACATCTCCCACGGCGCCGAGGTGAGCCCATCCGTCGCCGTCGGCCGCGTGGTCGACCGCGGCGCGTAGCGCGCGGCGATGACATTCGGGTCGAGCTGGAGTGGGTCCGGTGCAGCGCCGTTCGTCGGAGTGGGCTGACGATTAGCTGGTCGGGGGTTTTGCGGGTGGCGGTTGTGAGTTCGATGATGTCGGTGAACTGGTGGCATGCGGTGATGAACGGTTTCGGGGTTTTGGCCTCGCCGAATCCGTAGACGCGGCAACCCGGATTCACGGATACGCATCGCTAGTCCGGTGAAGTCGGCGTCGCTGGTCACCAGGACGAACGAGGCGACGTTGCCGGTGTGGAGCAGATCCATCGCGTCCACGGTCATGGCGAGATCGGTCGAGTTCTTGCCGGTGGTCCAGTTCGGGTGGTGCATGGGTCGGATCGAGTAGGCGAGCATCGGCGCGCGCCATCCGCTCAGGTGTGGTCGGCTCCAGTCTCCGTAGGCGCGTTTGATGTGGGCGATACCGTAGCAGTCGACCGCTTTGAGCACGGCGCCGATTCTCGTGGGCGATGCGTTGTCGGCGTCGATCAGCACGGCCACGGTGCCACGTTCGCCCATCGTGAACCCGGGCGGTGGGGAGTCGCACTCGCGCGGTCGTGTCGGATCGCCGGTCAGTCGCCGACCGAGGGTGATGAGTAGGCGTCCGGCGGCTGTTCGAAAGTCTCTGTGATGAGTTGCTGTTCGATGCTCCCCGGATGCCATTGCTGCACAGTGCCGCCCGCATCGGCTCCCGGCGTGCATCGTCGCAGCCCCGGGGTGATTGCCCGTTGGGAAGCACCGCGACGGGTGATCGCTGGGTTCGGTCGGGATCATCGGTGCTCGTCTGTGGGGCTGTTCGCCTCGGCCGGTCGGGCATCGGGTGTTGCTGCTGCGGCTTGGTCGAGTGCGTCGTCGCAGTGGGGGAACAGTCGGCGGATGCCGCCACGAGGGTTGGGGAGGTCGCCGTGCCAGCGGGGGATGATGTGGATGTGCAGGTGGGTGATGCTGGCTCCGGCGGCTTGACCGTCGTTGATTCCGATGGTGTAGCCGTCGGGTCGGAACCGGTCGTGGAGCAGTGATCGCGCGGAGCGCGCGATGGCGCGCAGGTCGTGCATTTCCTGGCTGGTGAGGTCGAAGAACGACGGGATGTGGCGGAAGGGGACGAGCTTGAGGTGGCCTGGTTGGGCGGGGAAGTTGTCCCAGCGGGCGTACCAGCGACGGCTACGGGCCAGGACGGTGTTCATCTCTGGATCCGCGGGACGGCAGAAGATGCAGGAACGGGCGGGATCGGGTCGCTGCTCAGCGGAAGACTCGAGTACAACCTCCGGCATGGTCGATGACTCCTTTCAGGGCATGTGGGAACGAAATGCTGGGTGGGAAACGTATTTCGGCGCGACGCCGTCACTGCCGGGGAGATTCCTCGGGTGTGGTTGATGTGGTTGGGGTTGCGTTGTTCGATCGGGGCGAGTCGGGCCACATCCATGGCGGCAGTGTGTGCCGATCGACTTCGTCGTCGTCGGTGAGTTCTCTGTTCGGGCCGCGGTAGCGGGGGTGGTCGGCCATCACTGCACGGCCGAATCGCGCGAGCAACGTCGTCATCCGCCGCGCTGGTCTGTTCGTCATTCGGTCGCCTGGACTCATCGGGCGGGGAGATGTGCGAGCGCGCCGCAAGCGGGTAGCGGTGTCGCCTGCCCGATTTCGGTGGATGGGGGTCTCCACTGGTTGATCGCTACGAGGCCGGGGTCGACGAACTCCCAACCGTCGAACAGTTTGTGGAATTGCTGGCGGGTGCGGGGTGTGTAGGGCACTGCGCCGGATCGGTTGTAGTGCTCACACATTCGGATGTAGTCGGGGTGGTCGTCGGTGCCGTCCCACAGCGCGAGGTAGCTGCCCGAGGGGACGAGGTCGGTGACGGTGCGCACGATCTGCCGCGCTAGGTCGTAGTTTTTCGCGTAGCCGAGTACTCCCATGAACATCACCGCAATAGGTTTGCCGAAGTCCAGCACTATTTTTGAGTCGGCGAGCATCCGGTCGGTGTCGTGGAAGTCGACGTCGAGGGGGAAGGTGAACCCTTCTGGAGTGGTGCTGGTCAGCATCGCGCGTGCGTGGGTCAGCACCAGCGGGTCGTGATCGACATAGACGATTCGGGATTCCGGTGCGATCCCCTGAGCGATCGAGTGGGTGTTGTAGAGCGCGGGCAGGCCGCAGCCGATGTCGATGAACTGCCGCACCCCGGCCTCGGCGGTGAGGTAGATGACGGTGCGGGCGAGGAACTGCTGGGACTGGCGGGCGATGGCGGTGACGTCGGGGTAGATCGCGCGGCATTCCTCGCCGACGATGCGATCGATCTCGTAGTAGTCCTTGCCGCCCATCCAGTAGTTCCAGATCCGCGCCGACTGCGGGATATCGGCGCGGACCCATAACGGGTCGACCTCGCTGTAAGCCACTGCTTGTCTCCCCGTCCGCTACGCCGGGCAAGGCCGGGTGACCACCCGGTCGAGTTCGGCGCGCAAGCCGGACAGCGTCGCGTGCAGGTGTTCGAGATCAGCGCTGGTCGGGATCGTCAGGGCCGCCGTTTCGCTCAACAGCGCGTCGGTGATGTTTGGGTGCTTGCTCTGGCGGGCAGAAAGGTCGGTTTCGGTGGTGTCCATAATGGTGTTCCTGATGGGTGGTGGTCGCGGCGGCGTCGTGTCACGTCGGGAGGCTGGTAGAACGAATTGCTCGACGGAAGGTGTTGTGCAGCAGTTCGTTCCGGTGTCAGCTGGGTTGGGCAGCGCGCAGGATGAGCTCGATCTGGGGTCTGATGCCGGAGATCGTTGTGTCGATACCGTTGTCGTGTTGCACGGCCATGCCAATGACCGCGGTCAACAGGAACGACACCACCAGGTCGACATCGATCCCCGGCCCGGAAGTATCGAAACTGACTGTGGCGGTGATCAGTTCGGTGACCGCATCACCGATGACCGCGACCCGGTCGCTGACCTCGGTGCGGCTGGTGTCGTCGAGGGCGGCCAGGGCGAGTTCCAGCGACACCCATCCGGGTCGGGTCACCAGCACACTCGCCCAGATCGCCAGGATGGTGATGAGGTGGTCGGTGTCGCGGGCGACGGTCCGCGCGACGCGGTGGGTCGTACGGGTGGCGAGGGTGTCGGCGACCTCATGAGCGATGTGGCGTTTGCGGCCGAAGTAGTGGGCGAAGCTGCTGCGACTGGTCCCGGCAGCTCGGCAGATCCTGTCGACGTTGGTGTCGGCGTAGCCGCGGGTCAACAGCAACTCGGTCGCCGCACGCAGCAAACGGCCGCGGGCCGCGGAGACGGGGCCGCGAGCGCCGGTGTCCGCAGCACCCAGCACACAGTCGGGGCGGTGTTGATCGAGGTTCACAGCGGCACAACCTGCTGTGCGGCGGGACCTTTCCGACCCTCGCCTCGGACGAACTGGACGCGTTGTTCTGGCTGGAGGGAACGCCAGCCCTCGGCCTGGATTTCGGAGTGGTGGACGAAGACGTCCCCGCCGCCGGTGTCGCTGGCGATGAATCCGAAGCCCTTGGCCTCGTCGAACCATCTGACGGTGCCGGTTTCCATGGGGTTCCTCCAAATTGGTGGGGATTGGGTTGGGGAAAAGCGGGTGGTGAATGGAGTTCGGTGGCTGTGGCTCAGCAGCGGTGGTCGGTGCCGTAGCCGCTGAGGACGTTGGAGGTGTCGGTGAGCGCGCGTCGGCGGGTGATCGTGGTGATCAGCTCGCCGATGACGACGGTGATGGCCGAGCAGGCCAAGACGGTCAAGACGAAACGCAAACGCATAGTGTGGAACTCCTGGTCAGGCATACGGGTTGTGTTGGGCGGGATAGTTTCTCGGTATACGGCGACGTTCACCGAGGATCGGTGTCGAGGACGAGCGCGACGTGGGAGCGAACTGTTGCGGCGGTGAGCAGCTGCTGGTCCTCGCCGGGTTCGGAGGCGGCGGGGTCGTTGCTGCGGTTGACGGTCACTGCGGAAGTCCTCCTCTCGGAATCTTCTGAAACTGCTGAGGGATTGAGGCAGGGAGAGAGAATCGCGGTGTCAGGGAAGGGTGCCGCGCCGCGTTGCCAGGAGTAGGTCGTGTGCGGCGGTGAGCACGCTGGTGGCCGAGGGCAGGCGGATGCCGAGGCTCGGCTGGGTCCCCAGCCACTTCCAGCCGATCGAGGAATCGGTCATCGGTAACCAAATCCGTTGACCGACATCGAGGATCCGCACGCCAGCGTCATCGAGTTGGTCCAGCACGTGACTGGTGAACCGGCGCCCGGCCGCTGGTCCGACGAGAAATATCTGCTCGGTTTCGGGGCCGGACCGCGACCGGCCGATGACCAGCGTCGTGGTCGGGGTGGCGTCGACGTCGAGCCCGCTACGCACGCCGTGGGCGAGGTAGGAAGGCACAGCGACCCCACCCAGCCGCGGGGTGGCAATCAGCGCGACGCGTCCGCCCACGCAGGTCACGGTGAACCCGAGCGCGCGATAGACGCACACGACATCATCGGGAGTATGGCAGTTCTCGAACATCACCTCGCCCGTTTCCCTGCCCGAGGGCCGATACCCAGCTCGAGACGGCGTGGTTGTGCGATCGGCGGCGCACCGTGGGAGCGGCGGCGAGGCTGGCGACGATCACGGGCAACGAGCGCGCCTGTCAGCGCGTCGTATCGTCGACCGAACTCCAGGAAGGCCGGGCCGGCGGGGCATTCGCCTTGCTGCGGCGGCCATTGGTCGAGGAACACGACCAGCATGGTGATCCGACCCACCAAATCACCCACGGTGACGAGCTCGAGGTCGTCCTCGACGAGGATCACCGCGTCGGGCCGGTTGCCCAGATGCCAGGTCACTTCGTCGTCGATCACACGTGCGATGTCGCGTTGCAGGCCGGTCGCTTCACTGGCGAGGCCGTCTGGCTGCCGGTCGCCGAGGTTCGCGGGATCGAGGTAGCTCGCCCACATGGTGAGCATGACGCAGGTTGCATGTTCCAGTGATGTCGCCGATGGCAGCGAACCGTCCCACACCGCGAGCAACCGGTTCATGTCGGGCAGCGACATCAGGGCCATGCTCACCGGCCCTCGTCACGCGACCGGCGATACAGCAACCACCGGCATCGGCGCCGAACGGAAACGACAACGAAAACACAGAAGTCACAGGGAATCCTTCACGGGGGAGAGAGTCGTCGGTCGGTGTCGCGGGCGGGGGGTGGGTCAGGGGTAGGCCGGGATCTGTTGTGGTGGGCGAGGGGCGCCGTCGTTGCTGCCGACGTCGACTACCCGGACCAGGGTGGTTCCGGTGCACAGCACAGCTCGTCCAGCGGGCAGGTGGGCATTGTCGGGGACGACGATCGCCCAGATGTCGGGGTCGCGGGCGGCGCGGCGGATCAGTGCGCCGACGGTGTCACTGCTGGGGCGGTGATCGAGATAGGTTCCGCCCCAGGCATATCCCCACCCTTCGGCGCGGTGACGCATCCGGGCACCGATCAGCGCGATGTTCGACCTTGACAGGAGCCGGGTGTTGATGTAGCCGAGGGCGATCGGCGGTGACGGAGGTGGTGGCGGCTTGCGCGGCAACAGGCTTCTCATGGCAGTATCCGAGCCTGATGGGCGGGCGCGGGCAGACGCACCCGTCCGGTGATTACCTGCTTGACCAAGCGGTTGTAGACGCGCGCTTCCTCAACGAGAATTCCCAGTGCGGTCGAGGAAGGCACCAGCTCACCGTTGTCCGCGGTCGCCAGAGCCCAACGGCGCGTGTGGCGCGAGAGCACGGTCCCGATCCCGCACGGGTGCACCGCGGCCTCGGAGAAGTCGATCCCGAGGGCGAGCACCTGGTGGTGCACGACGGTATCGACGCGGGCGATCAGGGCGCGGATGTCGCGGCTGGCGTCGGCGAAGAAGTCGGTGACCACCCGCCACTCGCCGTTCCCGAACTCTGTGCTGGCCTGGGACATTCGTGTCAGCTGACCGAGGGCTGTGTCGTGGCGGTGGTGGGCATCGAGCAGCCCGACCGCGGCGGCCACCACCTGCGGGTGGGCGTAGTCGCTGGGATCGAACACCGGCGTGCGCAGCGCACGCCACAGGACGCGCGCGCTCGGTAGCTGGTCATGCCAATCTGGGGTCACCAGGTTCCTCCCGACAGCAGCTGGGCCAGCTGCTCGACGCGGTCGCTGTAGGCGCGCTGAGCCGCGAGCGTCGCGGTCAAGGCGGTCTGGTCGCCAGGACGGGCGGCATAGCCGATCCAGCACCGCGCCATCTGCGAGACCAGCGCACCCAACCCGACCTCCGCAGCAGGTTTTTGGACGATCGCGGCGGACTCGATGTCGATGCGACGAACCGCGAACGCGATGCGCCGGTCGATGCGCGTCTGCTCGTTCGGGTCCTCGGTCGCGGCGCGGCGTGCGTGGTCATCGACAAGGTTCGCGGCGAGCATGAAGAACCACACCGGCAAATGCGCCCGCGGCCGCGGCCGTGGCCGGGCGACCACCAAGTTCAGCGCCCACCGCCACAGGGCTTTGATGGCGTCGCCGAGGCTGCGCTGGAGCGGCCGGTGGGTGGCGAACTGGCTGATCCAGTCTTTGGCCTGGGGAAGCCCACTCAGGTGCAGGGCATCAGAATCCACTGTGAGCGTTACTCCTCCGGTAGTCAGGGGGTTGGGGTGATGCCGCGCCATCCCAGCGGCAGTTCGACGCAGCGGGCGTGGATGTCGGTGACGAGATCGCTGTAGCCTTCGCGGATTTGGGCTAGGTGGAACCACGCTTCGTGGCGCAGCTGCTCGTCGTTGGTGTGGCGGATCGTCCACCAGGCCGCGGCGAAGTTCTGCGCGACGTGGCTGATCACCTCACCGAAGGAGTGGGTGTGCCTGCGCGCGCCGGTGGGGCGTGGCAGATGAAACACCGCCCAGGAGTCGATGTCGGTGATGACGCGCACGATCTGCTCGCGCAGCGCGGCTTCCTCGAAATCGGCTGGCTGCAGGCCAGGATCCCGACAGCCCGGCAACAGCGCGGCGTGCAGATCACCGAGCTCACGCGCCCACCCGACCAAGGCCGACCCGTCATCGAGATGCCCGGAAATCGCGGCCAGCAGATGCTCCGGTGCCAGCACCACTTCCGAGGCGGACACGTTGATCCGGATCTGTGGTGATCGCATCGGCTTCACCGGTCCGACCGGCCTCGCCTCGCTCATGACCGGCTCCCGAGGCATTCGACCGGTCGGGGATTCACCGTTGGCGTGTCCAGGGCGGCCAGTGTGCAGCGGGTGATCGTGCGATCGCGTTCGGTGAAACGTTCGGTGTGCTCGGCCAACGCGGTCAGCTTCGGAGACGGGTCGTCGTTGCGGTGGCGCATCTCTTCGAGCTCGACCACCAGTCGACCATCGTCGCGGAGTATCAGCCGGATCATCCCGTCGTTGCCGCCGGATCCGAACCCGAGCTGCCCGACGGCTGCGGCCGCGGCGTTGGCATCGTCGATCAGTGCCACATACAGCGCGTCGACGGCATCCACCCGTGACGACTCGCGGCGGCGGGTCAGCTCGGCGACCATGTCCAACCTGGTGACGGCGGGAATCGCGCCCACGCGAGATTCCACCAAGATCTGCTCACCGCGGCGCGAAGTGTCCGCGGGTACTGGCAGTTCCTCGCCGGCGGACTGACGATCGGTCGAGGCGGCGGTGTCGAGGAAGTAAATGTGCGCCTGCGGCATTCGTGTCAGTCGTTGAATCACCGCGTTTCCCGACGGGCCGAGCCGGGTGAGATGCTCGCGGGATGGCACGATCAAGTGGCCGCCTCCGGCGCCTTCGATGGTCTCCATGACGTGCCACAACACTTGTGTGCGAGGAGAATCAGCGGCGAACACTCGCCCGAGGTCGATGTCCCAGGACACGGCGAGCTGCTCGAGCCGTGGCATCGTCGAGGCTGCAGGGTCGCGGCGGTCGGTCTCTGCGAGCATCGCGCGCAGCACCTGTTCGGGTGCGGTCGGCTCGACGAACAGCTCACCAGAACCGAAACCGAAATATGTCGCGTACTCGACCATCGCCTGCCGGACGGCAACCCGAGCCCGACGCTCGGGCAACAGTTCCGCTTGTGCGTATCCGAACCACATCTCAGCGCCCCCGACTGGTACCCACCGGAGCGGTGGTGTCGGTCGGCATGAAGGAGTGGATGTGGTCGAGATCGGCGGAAGCTGTCAGCCCGCGGATCTGTTGGTAGAACCGATTCCTGGCTTCGACGAAATCCACCGGCACCAGCCGGATGGACGCCGCTGGCTCGGTCGTCGCTGCTGAGCCGTCCACGACCTCGGCGAGCGGGCGGCTCAAGCGGTCCTCGTTGGGGCCGTCCCATGCCTGGAGCGCGCAGTTGTAGCGCGTGAGCAGCTCGGCTGTGGCGGCACAGGAGACCGGGCACGGGGGGCCTACGAGCGCGGCCCGTTTCGGCAGTTCTCGGCGTGACATTGTGGCCGAACCTCCGGTGAATCGAGGGCTGTAGGTGCGCCCGGCCCCTGAAACAACTCCTGAACGGGAATGGAGAGTTGTTCTCCGGGCGCGGATTCAGACAACCAGCTGCGGTGGCGGAGATATACGACGTTTGATGTCGTACGTCGTCGTATGCGCCAGCGGCAGTGGAGTATTTCGTCGACTTCCTGCTGTCGTTCCGACGATCGCTCGTCAGGCGCCCAGCGCTCAGTACGATGACAGGATGAGCGAAAGGCGCTCCAACGATGCGCTCCGTCGACTTCTCAATGAGATCGGCTGGTCTCCATACGAGCTGGCTCGAGCAGTCAATCGTGTTGTGCCGCCCGACCGGCGAGTGCACGCCAAAACTCCGTTCGCGTGGCGCGACCGAGGAACGGTACCGCGAGATCCACTGCCCGCTGTCGTCGCCGGAATCCTGACGGAGGCCCGCGGCAAGGTCGTCACCGTCGACCAACTCTGGCCCGGCAGGAATCACGGAACGGAGGTCTGGCTGCCTTCGATCTCTGGGATTGCGCAGGCGCCTTGGTCTCCGGATGAGACGCTGACACTACTCAGCGAATGCCAAATCGGCCCGGGCTCCCGGACGTTCTTCGCAGTTTCGGGTGGCGAACTGAGCACCATTGCGAACGGGTGGGCATCGGCAAGTCACTCGCTAGCGGCGGACCGCACCCGCTCAACGTCCGCCGGAGGCATAACTCACGATCTGATTGCCTACCTTGAGCAGGACTTGTCGCAGTTGCGGCGATTGGACGATGGCCACGGCGGTGAACTGGTCTTGCGTACCGTAACCCACCGCTTGAGTCTGGCCAGCGACATGCTGGCGGAGTCCTCTTACGAGGCCGGAATCGGAAGACGGCTGCTGTCAGTGGTGGGCCAGATGGCGCAACTAGCCGGCTGGTTAGGGTTTGACCTGGGCCGTCACGGAATCGCACAGCGAATGTATCTGTTGGGCTTGCGTGCCGCCGCAGCCTCCGGCGACCGGCAGCTCGGCGCGCTGATACTAAGCTGCATCGCCTTTCAACAAACCTGGCGGAACCGTCCGCACGATGCTGTCGCAATCATGAGCACGGTGACAAGACAGCTGCGCGGCACGGCAACTCCACGGGTGCGGGCGTTGATCGCGATGCGCGAGGCCCGCGCCTTCGCGACCGCTGGCATGGCACGCGAGGCTTCTGCCGCGCTTGATCGCGCACACGACGGCGTTGCGCGTGGGCACCACGAAAACGATCCTGCCTGGACCTATTGGATGGACGAAACAGTCCTCACGAGCGAAGCAGGACGGTGCTTCCTGCAGCTTGGAGACATCCGGCAAGCAGAATCGAAACTCGCCAACGGCCTAGCCCAGCTCGGAGACGAAACCTCTCGTGATCGCGTCCTGTACGGGCTATCGCTCGCTCTGGCGCACGCTCGGGCCCAGGGAAGTCAGCAGGATCTTGAACTGGCCTGTTATGAGGCGAACAGAGTTTTGCCGATGTTGCCGATAGTTGGGTCTGTGCGCTGCCGAAATCTCATCGCGACGATCAGAACGGAGCTTCGTCCGCACCGCAAGACTGCTTCGGTACGTGACCTCTTCGCGAGCCTAGAAGAGCCTACGAACGCCTTCATCTGCTAAGTCTGGATACATGCAATCTTCATCGGCACCACCGCAGACCGTCGCACTCGTGACCGTGCCCTATCAGTCTTCGGACGCGGAGTTGTTGATCGCGAAGGCAAACGCTTTCAACGCCGAGTTGTACGGACACCCCGACCAGACGCCTGTGTCTCCTGACGAGTTCGATCCCGTGCGCCGGGGGACCTTCGTTGTCGCCTACCTGGCGGGTTCTCCGGTAGCGTGCGGAGGATATAGGAACCATATCGACGATTCCACTGGTTTAACAGCTGAAGTCAAACGAATGTATGTCGAGCCAGGGTTTCGTCGAAGCGGCATCGCGCGCGGACTCCTGGCGGAGCTGGAGAGTCAGGCGCGATCAGACGGCTATCGGGCTGCCATTCTCGATTGCGGTAGTAAACAATCAGCCGCACATCACCTGTATGAGAGCTGCGGATACAACCGGACAACCAGCTTCTCAATCTACAAAGACAGCCCGGGCAACCGTGCCTACCTCAAGTCGCTTGTCTGACGAAGCGAGTGCGCGACCATGAAAGACGTGACGGCCTAGCGGCATTACCGTTCGACTTGAATCCGAAGGACTCGCGCGCTGGAGCAAGATTCGTCCGATTCCGCTCCCGAACCGGTCCGGTGGGGAGCATGCGGTTACGCAACCGCATCGGGCCTCTGCCATTGTCCAACCGGGCACTTCAGAGCTCGAACAGCTGACCCGTCCACATCCCTCCCGCCGACCACGACTGGGCGGAGATCGTGAACGAACTCGTTGACCCCATGCACGGCGCCCGCCGGTTGCACAGCTTCGCCAGGGTATAGGGGTCGCCGCGTTTCAACTCGCCATCAGTCGCAGGGGTGCCGCGGGTTGGCCTCGTGCGCCGCCGACCGGCCGTGGGCGTTCCAGGTGTTTCGGGCAGGCTAATCGTCTACTTTCTGTCTGGCGTCTGCTGTTGTGCTGTGATCAGCTGGCTCTGTTGGTGGATGAGGTCACCGCGGGTCCTCAGGGTGTCTTCGTGATCCGGGCCGAGCACTCGGTTGCGCGTGTCGAGCAGTTGCTGGAAGTCGGCGGCGGCGCCCTCGTGGTCTCCGGCGGATGACCGGGTATCGGCCAGCATGTCCAGTGTTCGCAATGTGTCCGGGTTGTCGGGTCCGAGCACATTTGCTCGCCCGTCGTACACCTGCAGGTAATCGGCGATGGCTGCGGTGTAGTCACCCATCATGGCGCGGGAGGTGGCCATGTTGGAAAGCATGATCAACGTCTCCTCGTGATCGGCGCCGAGAATGCGTACTCGGGCGGCGTGTAGTTGCTCGTAGCTGGCGGCCGCGCCGGCGAAATCGCGGCAGTCGAAGTGGAATTCGGCCAGTCGGCGCAGGCTGGTCAGGGTGTCACGATGGTCAGCCCCCAGTACGCGAGTCTGGTCAGCGATCAGCTGCTCGTAGTCCGAGACGATGCTCACCCTGTCCACGGTACGACCGGAAAGGCGATTTGCTCAGCGCTTTTCGGCGCGAAATGTCGCGGTTCCTGGCGTCCTGCGGGCGGCGCGGCTCTTGCCCGCCCGCCAGGCGTTGTTCGAAGCGTTCTATCGAGGCGTGTCGGGACAGCTTCACGGGCATCGGTGTGGGCGCCGTCCTCTTCAGCGTGCGTCAGCAGGGAATGCCGCGTCCACCCCACCGACGGGTCGACTCGCTGGTGGATCCGGTCAGCGCCCCGGCGCCGACCGTCACAGCGCAGTGCGAAAGGGCGTGGATGACTCCGCTACTGGGACCACCATTCACATCGTTGCGACAGAGCATTGCGGCGGCCCGCAGCCCAAACTCGTTCACCCCGCTGGTGGATCACCGCGCCGCCACCCACATCACCGGGCCAGCGCATCATGAACTCAGATACGCTGGCAACAGGATCGAGGAGGACGGCCGCAGGTTGATAGCCTGCTTGAACCGGCCTGTTCCGACTTCGCTCGCACGACAGTAGGTGGACACCATGCCCGCGGATAGCCCCACGATCTTGGCAACTTCGATGGGATTCAACCGGGCTCGCGCCCGCTGGCAGCCCTTCTCCGATCTTCCAGTACGCCTTCGAACTGACGAGGGTGGCGTCGCGGCCCCTCTTGTGCATCCTTTCCACGGGTACTGGTGACCGACCGACGAGCATCGAAGCGTTCCATGCCGCCTTCGCAACCAGCGGTGTCGACACCAGCCACGTCAGCTTGTTCGACAAGCCGAACATCTCCGACCTATCCGAGCACCTGAACAACCAGGATGTTGTCTGGATCGACCGGGGGAGCGTGGTGAATCTGCTCGCGGTGTGGCGCGCGCACGGCCTCGACCGGATTCTGCGCGACTGCTGGGAGCGCGGTGTTGTCCTGGGCGGTGAATCAGCAGGTTCGTTGTGCTGGTTCCAGGCCGGAACTACCGACTCCTACGGCGAGGTTCAACCGTTCGACAACGGCATGGGATTCCTCCCGTTCGCGAATGCTGTGCACTACGGAGACCGTCGCGAGCAGTTCCACGAGTACGTCGCCTCTGGACCCGTTTCGATCGGGTACGCCACCGATGCTGGTGCCGGACTGCATTTCTCCGGTACCGAACTCGTGGCTGCGGTCAGTGATCGGAAAGGTGCTGGCGTATACAAGGTCTCACGCGGGCCGGATGGCCAGGTCGTGGAAGATGCCCTCGAGGTCGTGCAGCTCAAACGCCAGTCCTAAGCCGCCGGACAACAGCCCCGACATCGTCGCGGCCGCGCCACCGCTGAAGCGTCGGTAGTGCTCGGCGCAGTTCGCTCAGCGCTGACAGCGACCCGAGCCGCTCGATATCGTCCAACGCTGCGTGGGCCATCTGGGCAGCTTCATCCGATTGCCCAGCATTTGCGTAGGCTCGCGCGAGCTTCGCCCGCGTGATGGTGGCGGTGCGCGCCGAGGACACCGACAGCGCCGATAGACGTGGCTCGAGGATCGGTACGACGCGTTGCCCGCGGCCGAGGTAGATGTCACAGGTGGTGCGGAAAATCGCGAACAACCCGTCATCAATTGCGCTGCGTTGCCCGAGCAGCTCGCCGGATTAGCGGGGGAACCTCACCCCGCGGTTCGACATCCACATAGCGCGCACCCTTTGAACGCCACCCCTCTCCGTCATCCACCGCCCGGCGATCTTCAGGTTGGAAGCCAGTACTGGCAGATTCCGTCGCTGGTGATCGCGTCGAGTTCACTGCCGCAGGCGGTGATGACGCGGCGGGAGGCGAGATTCTCAGCACGGCAAGTCATCCGAGCGTGGCTAATGCCGAGATCCTTTGCCAGAGGCAGTGTCTGGCGCAGGATTTCGGTGGCGACTCCTTGCCTTCGTCGGTCGGGGACGACGACGTAGCCGATATGGCCGCCCCAGTGCATCAACTGCTCGGTGAGTACATGGCGGATATCGCTGCTGCCGATGATCTGCCCCGAAGTGTCCTCTGCCATCAGGAACGTGCTGGCCACCGCACCGGGATCGAGGTCGATACCGCGGCGAGCCCTGTCGAGCCGATCCAGGTAGGCAGCCCAGGGGCCGCTGTAGTCCTTGGCGAAGGTGAAGCCGTCGGCGTGGAGGCGCTGGCGGACCGACAGAAACTGCTGCTCGTCGCCCGCCCCGAGCAGCCGCAGCCGGATACTCACCGGGCTGGTGGTGCCGGAGATCAGTGGCAGTGACATCGCGATCTCGGTGGTGTCGGGGTCGTCGAGCGCTTGCTTGCGTTGACCGGTCTCGTTGAACCCGTGCTGGGTGTACAGCGCGCGAGCAGGATCGTTGTCCTCGACGACCCACAGGTGCAGCTGGCGATGCGTGCCTGCGCGTGCCCAGTCGACGACGGCGCCGACGAGTGCATCCGCGACGCCGGTGCCGCGGGCGCTGGGATGGACCCACACCGATACCAGCGAGGGCTGCCCGTTGTCGAGGAGCCCGCCAGCCGAACCGATTAGCACATCGTTTGCCTCGGCGACGAACAGCACCTGCTGGTCCATCCAGTCCCGCCACTGCCCCTCGCTCCACGCCGAGGCGACCTCGAACGCCGAACCGAACACACCGAACCGCGCTTCCCGCAACGCTTCCAAACGCACAGCCCGCACGAGCTGCCAATCGTCGGCAGCCACCCTGAATACCCTCATCGCCTGAGCCTGGCCAGCGCCGATCAGCAGCGCAACACATTATCGCCTGGCCCTCCAACTGCGCCGCCCTCATTCGCTCGCGCCTACTTCACCTGCCAACTCCACGAGCTGGCCTGCCGGCTGCAGCGGTACCGCACGAACATGGTGGGACAGTTCGTGGATCACCTCACCGAGGTGCTCCACGAAATACATCACAGGGTCGGGCATGTGGTACTTGAACCCGGCCATGTACTGCTGTGAGTGCGGAGAGCAGTTGGCCGAGTGGCGTTCCCGCGCGTTATGAGAGGTGCCGTGCGCGACTCGCGGGCCGTGGGCGCGGCTGAGCATTTGTCGGCATTGGTAGGACGCAGTGTTCTCCGGCCGGAGGTTACTCGGGCCTGGAAGTAGATACCCCTCGAAACGAGGCTGCTTCCGGCTGCCCCGGTGAACTCTGGAGTCGCCCACGATGGATCAGGTCAGTCACAGCGAACCTGTAGCTGCCCCGCACCTGCCCCTTTCACGGCTCGACGGCTTCCCATGCCACGGTGCGTTCGGCAGCGCGGAGGCGGCGTGATGAACGAGATGGCAGCCGCCGTCGTCGCGGCTCTGGCGCCCGGCGGGGTGGTTGGTGCAGTGGCGGTTGTGCTGGTGCGGTGCGGGCCTATGCAGTGCGCCGACGCGCTAGCCGGGTTACGGGTGTGCTCGCGATTCCTGTCGCACTGTTCACCCGGGACCCAGCACGACGTGCTGCGGCGATGGAATTGGCTCGGGGGCAGACGACTCCGCACGCACGGCGCCGGTGACGAGGGGCCAACTCGGGTGAACGTTTCGTGGTGACCGCGCTGTCGACTCCACTGCCGACCGGCTGGAACTGGACATCGTGAGGCAATGCCGCCGCATGAGCGGCTATTTCAGAACTGCTGCTGTCGGACCAGCCGCCCCTCGGTGCGATGGAGAGCACCACGCGCTGCTCTTTTCTGCACGATCGCCCACACCGGCGTCCAAAACAGGCAGGTGACCAACGACAGGATCAGATGCAAGACGTGTTTCGGGTTCGATCCGCGGACGACCACTGCGTAGCCGTCGGTATGCATCTCAACCCGCTGCCGACGGTGTACGGGCCGCGCAGGTGAACGATCTGAACAACGACACTGCCAGGGTCGTATTGCCCGACGTGTCGACGATTCCCCATGCATCGCAACGGATTTTGGCATGCTGGTGAATCATGATCAGTGTTCTTGTTGCGGTCGTCGGTGTTTTGGGAACTGCCCTCGGGGCTTCGCTCACAGCCATCATTTCGGCCCGCACCGAGAACCGCCGACAGGCTGCCTTGGAGCGGCAGCAGGCGCGGCAAGAGCTGACTCAAAAGGGCAACCAGGCTCTCGAAGTACGGATCGAGCATCTCCGGTGGCGCCGCGAGCGCCGCCAGTCTGCCTACATCGACTTCCTCGATGCCCTCAACGCTGCAGATCGGACCAACCAGCAGTACTTCCGTGACCGCCGCGCCGCGCCCGAACCGGTGCCTGTTCAAGAAGCCCGGGTTGCGGAAATCAGGCAACTGTTCAAAGAGACGGAGCACGCTGGGAACAAGGTTTTGCTCGAAGGACCAGCGGACGTTGCTGAAGCGGCCTACAAGTTGGTTGGAGTGCAGGGTGTTCTGGTCCGGGAAGTACAAGAATATGGTGAGGCACATGCAGCTTCGGCGGGAACCTCCCATGAACGGGCCAGGGCAGCCGAGACGACCGGACTCAACTATCTGGTTGCCCACCACGAGTTCATCGGCGTCGCACGCGCAGCACTCGACGAGGTGATCGACGCGAGTTGATCCTGGCGACTCCGAAATGCGGGACAACCCGAACACCATATTCCCGGAGCTGTTAGTCCGGAGAAATCGTTCCAGATCCGCGCCGACTGCGGGATGTCGGTGCGGACCAATCCCGGGTCGACCTCGCTGAAGGGCATTACGTGCCCGCCCGTCCGCTACGCCGAGCAAGGCCGGGTGGCTGCCAGGTCGAGTCGGCGCGCAGCAGCTCGAGGTGCGCACGAAACAGCGTGCGCGTTGCGTGATGCGGGCGACCTCAGCGGTGCCGCTGACCAATTCCAGCGCAGTGTCCGCAAGCGCAAGGCGACAACGTTCACCCGGACACATGCGGTAACGCTGGGCTACCTTGGCACCGTACAAGCCCGCAGCGGGCAACTCGAACAAGCCTGCGCCACATGGACAACAGCGCTAGATGTCATGGGAGGAGTGCAGTCCGCACGCACCCGCAACGTCGCCCGCGACATCCGCGCAACGGTGGCACCGCGCCTCGGTCAGCCGATCGCAGGGGTACGAGAAATCAACGAGCGGGCCGCGCAATACCTCGCCACAACAGGGAAGTAGGACAGGAACCGTATGGCAGACGAAGCGTTTAAAGTAGTACCGATTGCTCATGTGGTGGGTGGTCGCCGTGAACCGACCGACGATCACTGGGGCGGAACCCAGTCCATCATTCGCATCGATGACAGCCGGTTCTCCGAAGAGTCAGTACAAGGCTTGGAAGAATTCAGCCACCTCGAAATAGTCTTCCGTTTCCACCTGACCGACCAAACGGATCTGCATTTCGGTGCGCGCAGCGCACGCGACAACCCGGAATGGCCCAAGGTCGGCATCTTCGGCCATAGGAACATGCGGCGCCTCAATTGGCTTGGTGTATCTCGAACAAGGCTGCTACGGGTAGACGGCCTCGATCTGCACGTGGCCGAATTGGACGCCGTCGACGGCACTCCCGTCCTGGACATCAAACCCTGGTTCGCGGAGTTCGGTCCCCGAGGAGAGGTCCGGCAAGCCCGGTGGTCCACCGAGATGCTTAAAGACTATTTCTGACAGACACGCGGCCTGTATGAGTCAGGCGGCTCGACGGCTTCGCGCGATGCCGCCCAGTTGGCGTACCGCCACACCTGCACTTGCGGTGGGGCGCGGCGCGCCTGCGGATCACCCTGCAGCTGGCCTACGGCCGCGCGGCAGAATGCCGTCGTGCATGCCGCCGAAGGCCCTCGGTGATCTTGTCGTTCGAGCACCGTTAGGCGACGTGCCGGTCGGTGGCCGCGCCAGCGTTCTGCTTGAGATGTTGGAGCGAGGTGGTGCCGGGAATCGGCAGGACGACAGGCGACTGGTCCAGCAGCCACCGGAGCGAGCGGACCGCAGCGTCGGGTGACTCCACCAGGGCGCCGGCGGCCAGCGGCGCGTAGGGAACGAACGCGATGCGGGCCTTGGTGCAGTAGTCGAGCACCGCGCGGTTTCCCTCGTCGAGGGCGTTGAATCGGTTCTGCACAGCGGCGATCGGGGTGAGCTTGTGTGCGGCTTCGATCTGGGAGACGGTGACCTTGGATAGGCCGATGTGGCGGATCTTGCCCTGGTTGCGCAAGTCGGCGAGGGCGCCGATCTGGTCCTCGAGCGGGACCTGGGGATCGATGCGATGCAGGTAGTAGAGGTCGATGCGGTCGAGGTGCAGCCGTCGCAGGCTCATTTCGACGCACTGGCGCAGGTATTCGGGGCGACCCACGGGCGCCCAGAGGTTGGGTCCTTGTCTGGTCATGCCGCCCTTGGTGGCGATGACCAACTCATCGCCGTATGGGTGCAGGGCTTTCCGAATCAGCACTTCGACGGTATGCGGGCCGTAGGCGTCGGCAGTGTCGATGTGATTGATGCCGAGATCGACGGCACGGCGAAGGAGCTGCCGTGCTACGCCGAAGTCGGCAAAGCGCTCCCAGTGGCCGGGGCCAGTGAGTTGCATTGAGCCGTAGCCAATTCGGTTGACAGGAACTTCGCCACCGATCGCAAAGAGCCCACTTGCTGCTGCGGGTGATGTATTGATGGACATCGCTAACCTTCCGTTGTGTGCGAGGTTCGGGAGTGGGATCCGACGCTCGGGTGCCGTGTCGGCGCCCGAGCTCGCGATGTCGCCGTCAGCGGTCGGATTCGTCGACCTTGTCGAGGCGGCCCCTGATGAAGGCCGCCACTTCGACGAGGGCGCGATCGTGCCCGTCGGCGGGCAGCTGTTCGTGTCCGATTCCGAGTCTTTCGGTGACCTTCGCGACGTGCCGGTCGGCGAGCGCCCGGAACCCCAGATCGGTGCCCCTCGGCTTGCTCAGGTCCAATGGAATCGTCGGGTCGAGCACCGTGCGCAGAACGAGGTCGTAGTTGCGGGCGTGCCGCACTACCAGCTCCTCGAGTTGGTAGATGTTCGCCGGGTTCGGTTGCTGGCCTCGACATTCCAACGCCGCCTCGTAATATCCGAGCGCATCCGAAACCGGCCGGTCGACGAGGACCACGTCTGCCTGCATCCACGCCTGCACCTCGAGCGACATCCCGCGCGAGATAATCCACAGGGTCGATACCCAGGTGTGGTTCGCGAGGATCGGCAACCCCCGCTCCATGGCCTCCGCGCCGAGATCGGCGACGACTGCCACCTGGATGCGATCACGGTGCAGGCGGTCGGCGAGTCGCTGGAGGAAGGTGCTCTTGCCGGTCGAATGCGTCCCCGTCACCGCGATAGTGACGGGGCGGAGGAAATCAGTGCTCACCACAGCCGCCCTTGCGGCTCTCGCGGCGGCACGAATTCCGCGGGCGCTGCCGCTGCCACGAGGCCATCCCAGGCGAATTCGCCTTCCTCGACCAGCCGCGCCAGCAACTGCCAGGCCGCCCAGGTGTCCCACCCGGCGCGGTGATGGCCCTGGTCGGCGACCGCGCTGGTGTCCAGTCCCGCATGGGTAACCAGCTTTTCCAGCGAGTACCCTCCGAGACCCGGCCACACCGCCTTGGCCAGCCGCAGCGTGTCGAGCACCAGCGGCGGAGTCCAGCTCGGCAGGTGCTCAGCGATCACCCGCCGTTCGAGATTGGCGTTGTGCGCGACAAGAATTCGATCCGTCAGCGCGGTCTCGATCTCTTCCGATACCTCCGACCAGGTGGGGCAATCGGCCACGTCGGCGTTGGTGATGCCGTGGACCTTGCGGGTCACGATTGGGGTGATCGGGCGGGTCGGGCGGATCAGCCATGACCGCATCTCCTCGACGACGACCGCCTCGCGCGAGACCGCGAGGATCGAGATTTCGATGATCTCGGGCGGGGTTTGTCCGTTGCCTTCGACGTCGACGACGGCGAGGTTCTTGCCGTGCAGTGTGTCCGGAACGATCATCGTGCCGCCTCCTGAGAGTGAGTCCATCCGATGTCCGCGCGTCCATGTCGGCCGATGTGATGTGGGCGCGCGATGTCGTTGACCTGGTACCCGAGATTGTGCTGGAGGAAATTCCGTCGGCCTTCGGGGAGACCCTCCACAATCACGGCGCGTTCGGTGATCTCCAGCATCTGGCCGCCGAGGCGCTGCACCCACGTCGCGGTCGACGGCTCGTTTGGGCGGCGCCAATCGTCAGCGCATCGCTGGATTTGGGCGACCGGGCAGATGTCGCACAGCTCTCGGACGCCGTAGTGTCCGTTGTAGTCGGCGACGCCGTGCGCGAAGGTCACCCCGCAACTCGTCTTGCGGAACAGCGGCGATCCGAATCCGGCACGGTCGGCCAGGATCCGCTGCTCGAGTCGCTCGGGAAAAATCTTGCGTGAGGGGTTGTCGTCGTACAGCTCGGGCAGGCCGTTGTCCCGGTAGTAGTCGCGGATCTGGTCTTTGAAGAACAGGCCAGTAAAAACGGTGGCGTGGGCGAAGTGGCTGAGTTCACGCGCCCGGTCCAGGTGAGCGTCGGAGTCGTTGAGCCCCGGTACGATCGGGCGCCAGTACAGGATCACGCGGTAGTTCTCGGCGTGATGAAACGCGGTCTGCAACGAAGCCGCAGCGATGTTGGAGTCGACCGGTTCGATTCGCTCGTCTTCAATTCCACTGTGCGTGACCAGGATGGTCAGCCGAATGTTGTGGAAGCTGTTGAGGACGACGCAGTCTTCCGGTTCGATCCGCCACCGCGTGATGACCAGGACGTGGTTGGTGATGCCCTGCTCGTCGAGCAGCCGCAGCATCTCGAGGGTGTGCGGCTTCACCGCGGGCAGCATCGGATCGGTCGCCCGATTGAGCAGCTGTATCGGGGTCACGTGTGGCCGGAAGTGTTTGTTGCGCAGCAGCATCCGGGCGGCAGCCTGCTCGTCCATTAGCCGTCGAGGCACCTTCATCTCGAAGTTATCGAAGGTGTGGCGGACACAGTAGGTGCAGTCCAGCGGACAGCCGATGATCCAGTTCGCCGACAGCCCGCTCTTGCGGTAGTCGATCACCCGTCGCAGACCTGGATTGAGCGCGGCCTGCTGATCAGCGGTGAGTATAGGTAGTGGTCTGCGGGTGGTCGCGTGAGCTCCTAGCGGAACAGTGATCGGACCCTGAGAAGTGCTCATACAAGCGCCCCTTCATGCGAATCGAGCCGTCCTGGCGTCGATCTGGTGGCTACGATTTTGGGGACGTGACCAGCGAACGCAGAAGCGCTGAATATGCATAGGTTTTATGCATCCGAGGAATACTCATGCTGACCAGGGGAAGGGCGTGTGTGATGGTCGCTTTCGATGCAGCACCTGACCTGTGTCCGCGGTGTTCAGCGCAGGCGCCGTCGGGACTTCTCTGCGGCCGATGCGTAGCTGCTGGCGATCGGCTGCCGCCGCTACCTGATCACGCATGGTGGTCCGGGGAACTTCGCCAGGCGCTGGATGCCCGCGACATCGGAAAGGCGATCCGGGCCTACCGGCATCATCCCCACCATGGGCGGCGACGAATCGCCCAAGAGGACATGGCGCGGTGGCTGTCGATAACCCAAGGACACCTGTCTCGGATCGAGCAAGGCCGCGTGCGAGTAACCAACCTGGACACTCTGTCGGCGTACGCGCGCATTCTGAGAATTCCCCCGCTGCTGCTGTGGTTCGAACTCCCGCCTGATCGGCAGGATCAGGCTCTTGCGCCGCCGCGATCGAACACTGTGCTTCCAGAGCGGCTGGCCGCGGCAATCTCTGCGCCGACGGAAGTTCAACTGGCTGATGCGATGTTGTCCACGTTGGCCGGGCACTCGGTTCGCGACCAGCTGGCCGGGCCTCATGATCTGATCGCCGTCGTTCGGCGCGACATCGCATTCATCGACCAGCGGCTGGGCGCCAGCCGCAGCGGCAGCAGAGGACGTAGTCGACTGCGATACGTGGCGGGTCGCTATGCCGAACTGCTGGGTTGGCTACAGCAGGACTGCGGGGATCTCGAAGCTGCAGAATCCTGGTCCAGGATCGCCCTCGCACACGCCGAAGACACCAACGATGTCCAGTTTCACACCTACGTGTTGATGCGCAGCTCCAATATCGCCACCGACGCGGGGAAGCTCTCCACCGCAACAGAATTCATCAGTAAAGCACTGGTGCGTGCTGACGTCCTCACTCCACAACAGCGCGCCGTCCTGCTGCGCCAACAGGCCAACGTCTATGCAGTACGCGCGCGATCAGGCGAGCGCGCCGACGTCGTGGCGTGCGTCGATGCGCTCACAAGGGCCGCGGAAGCAGCGGCCGAGCCAGCCGAGGATCCGGATGATCTCGCTGGCTATTGCTCACCTGCCTATGTGGCGATGGAGGCCGCGAACTGCTGGATCGAACTCGGCCGCCCCGAGAAGGCGCTGGCGATCCTGGAACAGCGGATGAGCGACTGGAGTGCCGGCAGCCGCCGCGACCTAGGAATGGGACTGGCCCGATTGTCCACAGCTCACGCAGGAGTAGGTTCGTGGTCGGATGCGGTGGAAGTCGCAGGTTATGCGGCTACCATCGTCGCCGACACCGGATCACACCGCACGCTCAGTCAGCTGCGGACCACGGCGACCGTGCTGCACACGGCAGGCCAGACCGGTGCCGCGCGGGAGTTGACCCACCAGGTACGCACCGCGCAACGTGCACGAGCCAGTCACGGTAGGAGCCTCGAGTGGAGTTGATGACCACCGCCAGTTCGACCGACGTCGCCGAGGACGGCGCCCGCATAGCGGTGCTGCCTGTCGGCAGTTTCGAACAACACGGTGACCATTTACCGCTCATCACCGACACCGTCATCGCCTGCCTGATCGCGCGACAGCTCGCCGAAAACTATCCGCTACTCCTGCTGCCGCCGCTGACGATCTCCTGTTCGCACGAGCACGAGACATTCGCCGGAACCGTCAGCCTCAGCCCGGCCACCCTGATCGCCGTCATCAGCGACATCAGGCGCTCACTCGCCCGATCCGGAATCAACACCCTCGTGATGGTCAACGCCCACGGCGGCAACTACGTCTTGGCAAACATCGCCCAAGAGGCCAATACCAGCGGCCGCAACATCGTGATCTATCCCGGCCGAGACGATTGGAACCGAGCGCGCGAAGCCGCCGGAATGGACAGCGACTCACACGAGGACATGCACGGTGGCGAACTCGAGACGTCGATTCTCCTGCATGCCAGACCAGAACTGGTGCGGGCATCGTTCCGGCATGCCGATCACGAAGCGTCCGACCGTTCGCACCTGCACCTGCTCGGCATGTCGGCATACACCTCCAGCGGAATCATCGGACGCCCCTCGGCAGCGACCGACGTCAAAGGGAAGGCGGCGCTGGACGTCCTGACGAAGTCGTTTGGTGAATACTTCGCGCTGATTACGCGCCCAGAGGCAGATGGCTAGGTTCTGACCGGCTGATCGAGAAGGGAATTCGCCATGGCGAAGGAAGGCACCCAGATCATCATGTTCAATCCGAGCCGCCGCGCCGTGGTCATGTATCTGCGCGACGACTTCCCCCACATCCCGTTCCCGAACCGCTGGGCCCTGCCCGGCGGCATGCTCGAGGCCGGTGAGTCGACCGCCGAGTGCGTCCTCCGCGAGATCAAGGAAGAGATGGGCCTGGTGCTCGACCCGAATCAGGTCGAGCACTTCGCCACCCGCGACTGCGATTTCGGGATCGAGCACACGTTCTGGACGACCGTGCCCGACCTGGACATCGACGCCGTCCACCTCACCGAGGGGCAGGCCCTGGCCTGGTTCACCGCCCCCGACGTCGCGCAGACCGAGCTGGCCTACGCCGACAACGAGATCCTGGCACAGTTCTTCGCGACCCTGCCAGCCGTCGAAGACGCAGCCGGAGGGCACTAACCAGCCCGAGGAACCCGACGCCGCCCCTGGCGGATTCGGCGGCGGCGCCGGGCCGCCGGGTCGGTGCTGGCCCGCCACACAAGCAGCGCGTCCTTGGCCCCGGCCGCGCGTACTTCGCCAGCGACTGCACCGACGTATGCCCCGACAACGTCATCAGCATCGGCGTCGGCGCGCCGTCCTCCGCAGCGTGGGTCAACCGGGAGTGACGCAGCTGGTGCAGCGTGAACGGGCCGCCGGTGAACCCTACGGTGCTCTCCTCGAACAACTGCGCTGCCCGCTGATACGACAGCCGGGCCCGCCCACTGGCCGGATCCGTATCGGCCACCGCCACATGCGGTTTCGCCCTCCGATCCGTCAGGAACAATGGCCCGCGTTCGACCAGGTGAAACAAGAAGCCGGGGAGCACCTCTCGGAATGTTTCGCCGCGGCGTGCCGGGTCTCGGCTATGGGCCGAGGCCACGCGGCGCCACGCCGAATCCGAACGCGATCACCCCGAGGAAGCCGCCACAGCACTTACCACCAAGGCGGTACGCACCATGGAAGCCGAAGCAGAACGGGAAGTCCTGCACCTGGCCAGCGAAGCCGCCCACCGCCGAGACACGGCGGGCGAACCGACCGACACCGACTACGCCGAGGCGACACGGCAGGTCCCTGACCTGCTCGACCAAGCCCTATCGGCGGTTCACCGCTACCGACGCCTGCACTGACTGACCAACAGGCCCGAACCCGAAACAAGCTCGCCCCGGTCCATGCTGGACCCGGGCGAGCTTTGCGGCGGAGTCGAGGTGCCGCTTCAGGATTCGTCGAGTAACTCGAACACCCGCACCGGTGTGGTGTCCATGTACTTCTCGTACTCCTTCGGCTGATCGGCCTTGAACTTCGGGCCGTCGAACTGCAAGGCGAGGTACTGCGCGTGCACCTCGGGCGCCTCCTGGGCGAGCCGCTCGACGTTGAACTTCGCGCGGGACTTGCCGATCCGCCACATCGCGACACCATCGATACCGCTGGATTTGCCGATCGCGATCTTCAACGCCGACGTCAACCGGGAGATCTCGTTCTCAGCGTCTTTGACCTGGTTCTCCAGCCGGGCCTTCTCGGCGACCATGTCGTGGATTTGATGGTGCAGCGTCGTCAACTCCGCAGTCGCCGCCAGCACCTCCTCATCCGGGGTCGCCTCCTCGAGTTGGGCCACCGCGGCCTTATCGGCCTCCTCGCGCGGCAGCTCCCGCTCCACATACTCCTGCGCCGCAGCCAGCACACCGACCACTTCGGCGGGAGTGAACCGGAAGATCTCACTACGCGGGCGCACCAGCCGCGCCGCGTACCGCTGCTTGATGAACTGCTCACCGGCCAGCGCGTCCGCGCCGGTCGCGGTGGACACCGACCGGAACAGCGTCAACGTCGCCAGACATCCGGTCTGCAACTGATTGCGGCGCCGCTCCAGACTGTTCGACGTCTTTCCGATCTTGAACAAATCGTCATTACCCAGCTGGAACGCATAGATGTATGCCATGAGAACGATCCCTCCCTGGAACCCGGGTCGAACACAGAAGGCGGCCATCCCACACCGCCCCGAACGATCGTTAGTGTGACACACCCCACCGACACGAAATCGGCTCTCACACAAGGGAAAACAGACCACACGACATCGACCGCAAGTTCCGGACACCGTCGCGTGCAACCGGGCGTGGCACTCGCGCCACGCCCAACCGACTCTCCTTCGTCGACAAGGAGACCTATTTCGCGGCTCGGGTCACCGCCAGGATTCCCGGCACCACTACCGGGCAAGCATTGCCCCCTATCCAGCGAGTATTAGGACCGCACCGCTGCTTACGCCGTTTTTCGCCACCGACCCGACGGCGTCCGCGGGGAATTCGCGCACATCCCGACACCGACCCATGGAGTCCGTCCGGGGCGGTCGGCGATGACCGGTCATCCGTTCTTGTCTCGACCAGTGCGGATTTCGCGTAGGAAGGGGTGTTATGGCCTCGGCATTCGATCGACACTTGGACGCGTTCCGCAGCTATCAGGCCACCCCGTGGGGTCGGCTCCGGTATGAGCAGGTGTATGCCAATCTTGTCCGCCATCTGCCGGCTCGGCCGCTGACAGTGCTCGATGTCGGTGGAGGTAATGGTCTCGACGCTGTGCGTCTGGCGGCGCTGGGTCATCACGTGACCATCGTGGATACCTCGTCGGCGTCGCTGGCTGAGGCCGTGGGCTTGGCCGAGGCGCAGGGCTTCGGGGACCTGATCGACACCCGGTTGGCGGAGGCATCCGACGTGCTTACTGTCGCGGCGCGTGGGTCGATTGATGTGGTGTTGTGCCACAACGTGATTCAGTATGTACCTGATCGAGGTGCCGTCCTCGAGGCAATGGTCTCGGTGCTGCGCCCCGGCGGACTGCTGTCGGTGTTGGCACCGAACCCGCTCATCGACCCGCTGACTGCTGCGGTGCGGCGCGGAGCACTCGAGGAGGCGATGCGGCTGCTGAACACGACCAGCCGGGCATCGGTCACCTATCACGCCGAGATCGACGCGGTGACCGCGACCGACTTGGCCACAAAGATGGTGGCGGCCGGTCTGCAGCGTCCGGTCCAGTACGGGGTGCGGGCGGTGTGCGACTTGATCAGCGACGACGCGATCAAGCACGACGCGGAGTTCTTCGCGAAACTCCTGCAGCTGGAGAACCTGCTGGCCGACCGATACCCCTACGTCGAGACGGCCCGCTTCTGCCATCTGATTTCGGTCAAACCCGCAGCGACAGTGCCGGTCACATCGACCGAGGCCAGCGGTCGGCGCGTGGCGATGGACCTGGCCACCTATGAACAGCGGGTGCGATCGGAGGACTGCTTCGTGTGCGCTTTCCTGGAAGGCAAACCCGGCTACGAGCACCACATGGTCTACGACGACGGTGAGCACGTCGCGTTCTTGAACAAGTACCCCACCTTGTTCGGCTACGCTCTCGTGGTGCCGCGGCGCCACGTCGAAGATGTGGTCGCCGACCTGACCCCACACCAGTATCTTCGACTGCAATCGGCCGTGCACAAAGTGGCGCGCGCGGTTGCCGCGGTGACCGGTCCCGAGCGGACCTACTTGATGTCGCTTGGTTCTATGCAGGGCAATGCCCATGTTCACTGGCACGTCGCTCCGCTTCCGGCCAACACGCCCTACGACCGTCAGCAGCTGCATGCGGTCGATCTGGTCCACGGCATCCTCGACTACACCGAGACCGAAATGGCCGGCCTCGCGGCGCGGATTCGTTCGTCGCTGTCGGCCGAGCCTGCGGGCCGGTTGGTGGTCATTCGCGGCAGCTCCGGCTCCGGCAAGACGACTGTGGCCAGGGCATTGCAGCGGCGGTTCGATCGGGGGCGGTGTGTGGTCATTTCGCAGGATGTTGTGCGCCGAGAGTTGCTGCGGGAGAGCGATGTTCCCGGCGGATTCAATATCGAGTTGATCGGCGAGATCACCTCGCTGTGCCTGGCTCGTGGGCTGGTTGTCGTGCTGGAGGGGATCTTCTCGACGCGCCGCTACGGCGACATGCTCGACCGATTGACCTCCAATGCAGCCGTATCGCGGTTCTACGCCTTCGACTTGTCGTTCGAAGAGACGTTGCGGCGGCACGCGACCCGCCCCCAGTCGTCGTCGTTCGGTCGTGACGAGATGCGGGATTGGTACAGCGGCTGGGATCCGCTGCACTTCGTCGACGAAGTCCGCCTGGACGCTACCCAAGGCAGCGCCGACATCGCCGAGATGATCGTCGCCGACGTCGCCGCCTCGACCACACCATCGGCCGGGGCGGGCCCCGATCTCCTCCAGCCCGATGAGGGGACCACCGCCACTGTGGACGACCGGGGTGGTCGCGCCGAATCGTCTCGAACACTGGTGGTGCGGTGCTGGGGCACCAGCCACACCGAGCACCTCGTCGGTGAGTCACACCGCTTGGCCCGCGTCACCGATCTTCCCGCGCCGGGCACGACGGTCGCGGTCGACCGATGGCGCAACGGCGGGTTCATCGAGCGGCTGAGCACCAGCTTGACCGCACGGCTTCCCGATGTCGCCATGGTCTTCCACAATCGCGGCCGCGGCGGCACCACCTCACGCGAGCTGCTGGAAGCCATCGAGACTGCCGATGTCGCCCAGGACATCGCCCTGTTCGAGTGCGGCACCAACGACGTACTGCGACGTCACCAGGCTCGCCTCGCCGAGGGTGTCGACCTGCAGGAGTTCACCCGCAACTACCGAGCCGCCCTCGGCCACCTCACCGTCGGCTCCCGGACCGTTGTCTGCCTGGCCTCCCCACCGGTCGCCACGCATATCGGCCCGCAGGCAGCGGCAATCAACCGCGACCTATGCGCGTACAACCTCGCTGCCCGTGACGCGGCCCGCGACGCCGGAGCTGTGTTCGTGGACTGTTGGGGCAAATTTGTCACAACCGCCACGCTGCTGGGTGAACGCTCCGATGACTCGTCAGCCGCGCGCAGTCCGTGGATGGCCGACGGCTTGCACCTGTCGCCGGTCGGGGACGAGGTTGTCGCACGCAGCCTCGAGGCCGTCTTGGTCGACCAACACCTGATCCGCCGACTGCTTGCGGCGACGAAACCGAGCCGACAACGCCACAACACCGACGTGATGGTCCGCCACGGCCGCGTCGAAGACATCCCCGCCTGTGTCCAGTTGCACGTCGATGTCGCCACCGAAGGCAAGTGGATCGGACCGGAACCCCCGATCGATGGAGACGACGTGGCAGTCCGTTTGCGTAACCTCGTCGCCACCACCGCAGGGCTGCTCGTTGCCGAGCATTCGTCGGCCGGGATCGTGGCCACAGCCACCGCGCACTTCTTAGCGACCGATGTCGCGTCGATCACCATGATGGTCGCCTCCAGCCACAGGGGCCAAGGTATCGGGACCGTGTTACTGGAGCAGCTGATCGACTGGTGCGGAAACAACAACGCGCACAAGGTCACCTTGCAGGTCTGGCCGCACAACCTTCCCGCGATCGGCCTGTACCACCGCGCGGGATTCGAGGTCGAAGGCACGCTGCGGGCACACTACCGACGCCGCAACGGCGAACTATGGGACGCGATCATCATGAGCCGCTTGCTGCCCCGGCCGCGACGGCGATGACTGCGCTCGTGCTAGTTCACGCGTCGACAGCGCTCCGTGCACGGGAACCAGCCGCGTCGGACCGCAATGCCCACGCTGCCTTTTTCGGATGTTGCGCGGACAGTGGACAAAGGCGGCGCTGGACGCCCTGACGAAGTCGTTTGGTGAATACTTCGCGCTGATTACGCGCGCAGACTCAGAGGGCTAGGTCGGCTGACTAGTTGGGCGAAGCGCCGGAACATCCCGCCTGTCGGCCCCGCCGCCGATGCCGAAGCAGCAGGTCTCCACCTGCGCGGAGGCTTCACGGATGCCGGGCGGTGTCTGCGCTTCACAGGAAGCGGACGACGCACCGCAGACCAACGACTGCCGGAGATTGCATAATCCCATACCGTTGTGCGGTCGAATCACAGTCCGAGACTGTCATCTCGATACGACTCGTGGAGTTCGCCAATCGCCTCGCTCGACTCCGGGTAGGCGTCAAAGGTGGGCGCCATTGCGCGCAGTTGGGTCTCGATTTCGCGCTGGTCAGGGGTGAGTGTTCGGCGGCGGCGCTGCTCAGCCTGGAGTTCGTCGAGCTCGTCATTGATGCCGCTGATGCGGGTTCGTTGCTCCTTGGCCGCGTCGTTGGAGGCATGTGGTGGTGTGGGAGTCGGCGGCTCGGGTTGGCTGGTGAGAAGGTGCTCCCATCCGGATTCGGGTCCGGCGAGCATGACGGCTTCACGGCGGGCGCGGCGGGCAGCGGTCCGAGCGGTGTCGCGCTTGTGTTCGAGGGTGTTGTGCTTAGCGAGCAGCTCGCTGATCTGGGTCTGCAACTGGCGGCGTTGATTCCGTCGATAGCTGGGCGTGGCGTCGAATGCGGAGCGGGCCTGGTCGAGTTCGACGGCGGCCGTGTGAGCGGCGTGCACCGCGTCGTTTAGTTGTTGGTCGGTTTGGTGGGCTTGGCGGATGGCGTCTTGGGCGGCGCGGTGGTGTCGGGCGAGCTCGTCGGGGTCGGGTGTGTCGGGCGGGTGTGTGGGGGGATTGAAGAATGCGGTTTCGGTGTCAGTGAGCGCCAAACGCAGCTCGAGATGGTCGATGGCTCGAGCGAGTTGTTCGTCGGTCAGCAGGATCAGCGGGTTGTCCGTGGCTTGGTCGACGGGCGAGGTTTGTGTCGGGTCTGCGGTGGTGTTTTTAGTGAGGTGTTCGCGTACCCAGGTTTCGATCACGCTGCGGTGGTGTGGGTTTGGGGTGGCCCGCCAGTCACGGCGGAGGACGGCGCGGGCGGCGTCGGGTGGTTTGGTTGCGGTGAAATGGGCGCAGCGGGCTTGAATGTGTTGAGTGGGGTCGTGGTCGGGGATGCCGGTTTCGCCGTTGTCTCGGCACGGGCCACACAGTCCGTCGTCGGCTCGGCGTGGTGGAACGGGGGTGGCGTCGGTGCGTCGGCGTTCGATGCCGCAGGTCACGCAGGGCAGGCCGCGGGTAGTCGGGAGTGCGGCGAGCTCGTAGTCGAAGGCATAGCTGGTTGGGGGTTCGGGGTCGTAGGGATTCCAGATGCCGTCGTGCAGCGGCTGATCCGGTGCAGGGGTGTTGGTTTCGTCCGGGTAGGGATTCCAGATCCCATCGTGCAGCGGCTGATCCGCCGGTGTAGGGGTGTTGGTTTTGTCGTGCAGGTCGAAGTAGTTGTTGGCGAGGTCTTCACCGGCCATCTCGGCGCGTGGGCGGGGTGCTCGTCGACGTGTCGGGTCGCGGTATTCGCGGTGGTCGCGGGCGGCTTCGTGACGGCGGTCGCGTCGGTAGGCAGGTTGTGGCGATTCGCCCTCGGGTGGTCGGTAGAGGTGCGGGTCGGTGTCGGGGGTGCAGGCGTGGATGAGGGTGGCGTGTTGGGGGAAGCGTTCGGCGGCCCACTGCAGCCGGGCGCGGGCGACGGGGAAGCTGTTGCGGTGCAGGGTTCGAGCCACTGCGGTGAGGATGGCTTGTTGTTCGGCGGTCATCGATGCGGTGAGGTTGCCGAACTTGGTCGCATCGGCGAGTTGTCCGGCCTGCAATAGTTCGGCGAGGGTTCGGAGGTCGACAGGCAGAATGTCGGGCGCGGTGGGTGGCGTTGGGTCGGTTGCCGGGGCGGGTTCGGTGGCAAAGCTGTTGTTGTGGTCGGTGTCCACGGTGGTCTCCGGGGCAGGTTCGCGGTGAGATGGGGTGCGCGTTGCGGTGGGTTGGGTAGCGCGTGGTGGTGGGTGGTGCGGTGCGGTGCGGGCGGGGATGTGGCGTAGCAGGGCGTCGATGCGCCAGGCGAGAGCGGGCCCCAACTGGTCGGGGCGCAGGCTGGGGGCGTGGTCGGGTTGGGCGCTGAGGAGCAGTTCGTGCGCGGTGGCGAGGAGGTCGTGGGGTGTCCAGTGGGTGCCGGCCGCGCGGTCGATCGCGGCCACGATCCGCGGCCACGCGGGATCTGCGACCACGTGCTCGGCGGTTGTGGTTCCGAGCACGCTGTGCAAGTCGGACAGCCAGTCCGGGCGCAGGTCGCGGCTGCCGAGGGTGTGGTCGAGGGCGGAAGGTTCGAGCTCAAGGCGCGACCACAACGCGGCGGCGGGCATTTCATCCGGTAGCGGGCGTCGCGCGGCGGCCTCGTACAGGAGGCCGGTGATGTCGATTCCGGCGCGGTCGGCGAGTTCGATCTTGTCGGCCAGGGTCGGCCAGTACGGGTCGGCGGTGATGCGGGTGTCGAGTTCTTCGATGACGGCTGTCCACTTGTTCACCGGCAGATGCACATCCCCGAGCGCGTCGGCGAGGCGGTCATCGAGGGCCTGCTGGTAGTCCCGTTCCAGGACGGCGTAGCGGGTGGGCCCGGTCGGACGGAGGTCGCGTTGCGGGATGTGCATGCTGGCGCGCCATACCGCCAGCTCGGCTACCAAGGCCGGGTCGCCACCGAGCAGCGACCGCGCCCAGTGTGGTGCGGTCACTGGTGTCCAGGTGCCGGTGTCGTCGGTGATCTGGCGAGCGAGATTGGCGACGATGCGGTGGCGGGCGCGCAGCTGCTCGGCGAGTGGATCATCGGCCAGTGCGCGGGGGAGTCCGTGCGCGAACGGCAGCGGCCCAGAGCTGGTGGAGTGCGCACCCGTGGGGTCCAAACGCCAGTCGAGCACGGCGGCGGGATCATCAGCGGTGTCGAGTTCCCGCGCCGCCGCGGCGGTCTGCAACGCGGTGAGGGGGTCGCGGCCGGTCATCGCGATGATCGCCAGATGTTGACGCAGAACGGGGTAGGCGGGGCTGTCGGTGAGGTTGGTGTGGATGCTGTCGGCGGCGGTGTCGATGCGGTCGAGTCCGTGTGAGCCGAGGGCGTTTTCGGCGGCGGCACCGATCGCATCGAGGTAGATGTCGAGTGCGCGACCGATGCGCCGCTGCGGGTCGAGAGCGTCGCGCAGTTCGGTGTGCGCGGATTTCTGTGCACCGTCGCGTTCGAGAATGCGCAGCAAAACCTCGACGGCGGTGCGGGGAAAGACCGCGGGTTCGCTCCAGAACGAGGCTTCGGAGCCGTCCAGTGCGGTCGGAACGTAGGCGTGGTTGGCGTGCACGCCGCGGGTGAGTGCGACGTAGAGCTGTTGGCGGGATTCGTATCCGGTGAGCGCGACGTGGCAGGTGTCGGCGGTGATTCCTTGCGCGGAATCGATCGTTGTCGCGTAGCCGAGGCGCACATGCGTGCGCACATACGACGCGGGAAGCCGCACACTCGAACCGGTTTCACCGCCGGACCGTAGGTGCGTGGCGGTCAGACTGCCGTCGTCGTGGACGGCGGTGACGGTCCAGGCGTAACCGTTGCGCACCCAATCGTGGGCGCCGAGGCGCAGTCGTGCGTCGTTGTGGC
Source organism: Nocardia xishanensis NBRC 101358 (assembly GCF_001613365.1). GTDB lineage: Bacteria > Actinomycetota > Actinomycetes > Mycobacteriales > Mycobacteriaceae > Nocardia > Nocardia xishanensis. The sequence continues at coordinate 26,630 of NZ_BDCF01000008.1, read as the reverse complement.
GGGTGCGGATCGTGTCGCCGACCGACGCGCACAGCCTGTCGGTGAGCACAACTTCTGCACCGGTACCCGCACCCTCGCGAGCGATCCGGTCGGCGCGCGCTCGTTCGTTGAGCGCGGTCACGACCTCGTGGGTGGGGGCGAGCATGATGGTGTCGAGCCCGGCGAGATGGTCGGCCATCCATGCGGTGTAGGTGTCGTCGTGGGTGGCGCCGTGATGTCCGGCGTGCACGCGTCCGTTGTCCAGATACCAGCCCAGCGCAGCCGGATCGCCCTCGCGCAGCCCCAAACTGGCAGTCGCTTCGCCGGTGGAAGCGAACCGCACGACATGGGTGAGGGTCATCGAATGTTCGGGTGCGGCGGCTGCCATGTCGGCATCGGCGCCGCCGGCTTCGATCGCCGGAAGCTGGTGATCGTCGCCGATGCAGCGGATCGTCGCCCCGCGCCCGGTGAGGAATCGCAGCAGGCGTAGGCGTTTGAGATTGCCGAGCTTGACGTGCTCATCGACGATCACCAGCGTGTCGGGGTCGATGTCGAGCACCCACTGCGGCAGCGGCGGCGGCACCTCCCGCGCCAACGCGGGGTTGTCCGGGCGCGGGCTGTGCAGGTTCACGATGGTCAGCACCTTGTCCGCGGTCTCCACGCGTGCGCCGATCGACCGCCCGAGTACGGCTGCGGCCGAAGCGGTGGGCGCCACTCCGAGGACCTTCCCGCCGCTGGCGTGCCAGGCGTCGGTGAGCACCCGCATCGCGGTCGTCTTACCCGAACCCGCGGGAGCGTTGGCGGTATGCACCCGCAACCCCGAGGTGGCGAAGCCCTCCACAACGCTGATTTGTCCGGCGTTCAGCGGCCGATCCGGATTGGCGCTGCTGTAATCCCGCACCGCCTCGGTGATCGTGTGCGGTGAGAGTTGGCGTCCACCCGGTTGTATGGACAGCTCTATCAGCTGCTGCTCCACCGACAAGATAGCGGCGGTGGTGTAGAGCTGGGCGCCTGCGCGGGTGTGGACGCTGGCGCCGTCGCGGCGGCGCAGCGGCTGTGGGACGACACGCAGCTCGGGTTGTTCGGCGAGGTCGGGGTCACCGCGCGCGATCGAGTAGGTCGGTGAGAAAGCTTCGGTAGTGACCGCTTCGGTGACCCATTCCCAATCGCCCGGGGTGATGTGGCCGCGCACCTGTCGTTCCACTTCGGCGCGAATGTTGCTGTGCCGCCAGGTCGAGCGCTGCTCGGAAACCACCTCGAGGACCCGCTGCACGACGCTGTTGATCCACGCCGCCGACACCGCAACCCGGGCCGCGCGAGAAGGATTCAACGCACGAGCGACGACCTCGGCAAGCGCGTTCCGGCCGCCGAGCAGCCCGACGGCTTCGGTGCGCCACGCGCCGCGTTGTTCGGCTCGTGAGCGCAGCGAGTGTTTGGCGGGGCGGGTTTCGAGGGTGGCGCGCTGGGCCAGGTTGTACATCTCGATCGGCACCGGTTCACGCCCGAACCGGGCTTGGAACTCCGCGGCCAGCTCACCCAACCGTGCCTTGAGCGCGGCCTCGCGCTGTGACCAGCGCTCGATCAACGCCACGGGGATGCCGAGGATTTCGCGGATCGGGCGTTTCGTGGGGTCGGTGTCGGGGCGGGCAGCGAACTCCACCCCGACGGTGGTTTCGAGATGGTGTTCCAACCTCGTGTTGTAGATCTCCGACACCGTCACCACCACCTGATACAGCCCAGCGCCGTCGAGAGTGCGCCACCGGCCATCCAGGGTGCGCACCCGGTTGGCGATGACCACGTGGGTGTGCAGATCCGGATCCCCCGAACGCGACTCGCGGTGGAGGAAACAGGCCGCGACGATGCCCTCGACATCGACCTGCCGAACCCCGTTGCGGCCCAACCGGGTGAAGATCGCGTGCTGCTCCAACCACGCCAACGCATCGGAGACCGCTGCGTGGTGGGCGGCCTCGATCTTCTCCGCCACCTCCCGCGGCGCGATCGCCCACAGCGCCGAGACGGACTTGACGGGAGAGAAGGTGATGTCGAAACCCGCGACCGCGGTGGCGGGTGGGCGCGAGTTCTTCGCGATCCACCCCGACAACTCCCGCGCATCCAATGGTGCGCGTCCGTACTCGTCGGTGAACATATCGAACGCGACATGCGTGCGAATCCGTGCACGGTCGTCATCAGGAATTGCCGCGGTTGGGTCACGTCCGTGCGCAGTATTGTGTTCGCGGAACGCTTGTTCGCAGCGTTTCCGGAACGCGGAAACCTCGGCATAAACGCGAAACGGATTCCCTAAACGTGACGCATTGTCGGCAGCGCGGGCAGCGTCTTTGTGCTTGGCACCCAGGTGGATCTGCCGGTCATAGACCGCGGCTTCGATCACTTCGGCGTTCGGATGGCGACCCAACCCGAACAGCGACTTCATCTGCGCTTCAGTCACTTCCGCACCGACATCGATGCCGAGCGCGGCCAGTCCGCTGCCATGCCAGCGTCCCGGTGACTCACCATGAACGGAGTAATAGTCCGACAGGCTCGAACGGCCGCGGGAGGTAGCGTCATTCGCGGCGACATTTCGCAGGTAATACTGAAAGCCGTTGCCTGCGACGACTTTATGAATCGTCGCGGTCATAAACCCATCCAGCGCGCCCGCGGCAATTATCTCAAGGGTTGTGGCGTACCGAAATATCGGACAATCCACCGAAACCGCTGGTCGTTACCGAATCGTTACCCTGGATGCAAGAGGTGTGCTTGTGAAAAGGAGGGCGAGAGGGGAGGGAAGGGTGATTGGTGGGTGGCGGAGGGGCTGGGATGGGGCGGTGCGATGAGGGATGCAGCGGCTGGGAATGCGTGGATGAGAAGGGGGATTCGGGGGGTGAGGGTGATGGTGAGAGACCGGGACCGTGTTGCGTGGTCCCGGTACTCGTCGGGATCGGTCAGACGCCGGGAGCGGGGATCGACATCCAGCCCACCGGCGCGCAGGCGTAGTAGCGGTCATCGATGGCGACGACGTCGCCGACCGACAGCGATCGCAGTCGCTTGGCTGCCCAGGCGTCCGCGTGTAGCTGATCGTCGGGGTGGACGGGCTGGTCGTTGAACGCGGCGAAGACTCGCTCGAGCAGCATCCGATCTTCTCCGGCGGTCACGGCAGGCAGGGTGTAGCGGTAGGCGAGGATCAGTCGCGCGCCGGGGAGGTAGCCGGAGAACAGCGTGTCGGGGTCCTGGTTGAGCAAGACGGTGACGGTCAGCCTGGGTCCAGGTGTCAGCCATCGCCGGGCGGCGCGAAGAGCCAAGCGTGCGTGAAGCATCGGGGGACGGTGCATGCGGACTCCTGGAGAGGTCGTGGTGGGCCGGTCCGCCGCGGGAGCGAGTCACCGCGGCGGACCGGAGCTGGATGGTGAAGCGGGTGGGTCAGGCTGCGCTGGTGGCGCGTTCGCGCACCGTGGCGATGCCGAGGTCGATGCGGCACTGGGTGCAGTAGTTGTCGGCGTGCACGATGCCGGGGTGGGCGCAGGCGTCGCAGCGTCCGATCCGTTGCCCGGCCCCGAGGGCGGCAGGCCGCCGACGGCGCGTAGCGCGCCGCGGTGCCAGTCGTTCGGTGGGCTGGTCGAGGTTCATCGCCATCCAGCGGGTGATGATGCGCCAGGTCGGTCCGGTGGTCGCAGCGGCGGCGCGGATGCGGTCGAGGAGCGCGGGCACCTGCTGGGGGTGGGTGGCGGCGATGTAGGCGCAGCGGGACTCGACGAACTCCTGCATCCCCCACGGGGTGGGCAGCGGCGGGATGCCGGGGTGGCCGTCGGCGCGGCACACATCGCAGAGCCCGTCGTCGCTGACGCGGCGTCCGTCCCTGATGTGGATGGCGCGCCGGTCGGTGGCGGGGCGGTCGATCCAGCAGCCGATGCACGGCCACCCGAGGTAGGGCGTCATGGCCGCGAGGTCGTAGTCCAGACCCGAGCCCTGCCAGGTCTTCTCGGTGACGTCGAGGTCGGTGTAGGGCCGAAACTCGTCATAGTCGCTGGGGACCGGGAGCCCGGTCCGCTTGCTCGCGAACCGCGTCTGGTCGGCCGTGCTGATCCTCGGCAGGGTGGTCGTAGGGCGGCGGCGCGCGCGGCGGTCGTCGATGATCCCGGCGTCGGCCGTGCGCTCGCGCAGGAACGCGCGGGCGGCCTGATCGAGGGCGGAGTGCTGGCCCTGGCGGGTCTGGCCCCGCGCGGGCCGGAGGGACTCGGGAGCGAGCAGGTGACGGTCGCGCTCGCTGTAGCACTCGGCGACGTGACGGAAGTAGCTGCGATCCCACAACTCGGCTTGCACGTGTGCCCACACCAGATGCGCGGGCTTGCGCGGGTCGGGAACGGGCACCGTGCGATCTGCGGCGGTGTCGGTGTCGATCGCGAAGAGACGGTCGGCGGCGTAGGCGGCGAACTCGGCCTCGCCGAGTCGGCGGCGCTTGGTGGTGCGTTGGTCGCGGTCGCGGTGACGCAGGTTCACCGCGCCAGCGACGGCGCGGCGGGCGCGTCGGTAGGCGATGGCCTTCGGTGTGAGGCGCGCCGCGTCGGTGGCAGGCAAGGGTGTCGCGGTGAGCCGGTCACGGTTGCGACGCTCGCGAATCGAGCGTTGCACCCATTCGGCGGCCTCGATCGACACCTGCGAAGGATCGGGCATCGCGGGGCAGTTCAGACCGGGGTCGGAGTCGGCGGTGAGATCGACGATCATCTCGCGCAACTCGGGTCGGCTCTTGGCCATCCACCCCAGCTGGCGGGCAGAGACCTTGTAGGGGTTGCGGGTGAGGATTTCGGCAGCCCGGTCGAGGAACTGGCGTTCCTGCGGGGAGGCCAAAGCGAGCACGGCAGCGAACCGTTCACGCGCCCTGTCGGGGTTGGTCTCGAGTAGGTACTCGATCTCGCCGAGCGCGTCGGCGAACGGGGAAACAGTCGGGACAGCGTCGGTAGCAGCAACGTCGGGAGTGGTTGTCGGAGCAGTCATCACCGGGTCCTGTCTGTCGTTGGAAACGAGCCAGCCCCGCGCCAGGACGCACGTGCCCAAATCGGCACGAACTACCCCGGCACGGGGCTGGGCGGCTGGTCGGCTGACCCGCCTGAGTGCGGCCGACCAGGGTGGGGTCCCGACACGGCGGGAGGGAACGCGCCTCATCGGGCGGCACCGAATTTCCGGCGCTCACGGCACCGACAGGTGCCGGTGGCTGGGGCGTCGCGCGGGGAAATTCGGTGGTGTCCGGGCGCGGGCCCGGAGCCGTGGCGGGGCCCCACCCTGGTAGCACTCGAGGAGGCGGGGCAGTCGACCAGACGGTCAGCCCTCACCCACCGCTCACCACATCCCCGGGGTCAGAACCCCGGTTCGTCACCGCCGGTACCCCAGCCGCTGGCCGCGGCCCACGGGTTCTGGTCCGCGCCGACTCCGGCACCGACCAGCTGCGCGGAGTTCTCGGCTTGGGCGGCGGGCCTGTTGGTGTTCGCTGTGGACCTCGGGGTGCGGTGGACCTTGGCGGTGGCGTAGCGCAGTGAGGGCCCGACCTCGTCGACGGCGAGTTCGACGGTGCTACGCTTCTGCCCGTCGTCGGTGGTCCAGCTTCGCTGCCTGAGCCGCCCGGACACGATCACCCGCGCGCCGCGGGTCAACGATTCGGCCAGGTTCTCCGCGGCCTCCCGCCACACCGAGCACGGCAGGAACAGCGCCTCACCGTCCTTCCACTCATCGGTGGTGCGGTCGAAAACCCTGGGCGTGGAAGCCACCGTGAAATTGGTGACCGCCACACCAGCCGGGGTGAACCGCAGCTCGGGATCGCCAGTCAAGTTTCCGATCACGGTGAGTGCCGTATCTCCGGCAGCCATGGTCATGCTCCTTCGAGAGTTGTTGGCCAGAACAGGAATCGGGTGGACGTCGCTGGTCGCCGGTGCCGCGAGATGGCGCTCACCGGCGAGGTCGTGAGGATGCACACCCGCGGGTCACCAGCGGATCGGCCCCAGATCGACGCCCAGGTGACCGGCGATACCGAGGCCGTGGTCGGCGAGTCGCCGAAGCTCTTGCGGGCGCATTCCGCTGCGCAGGGCGGTGTCGAGCAGGATGGCCATCGAGTGCGATGGGTCCGTCTCCAGCGCCGCGCCCAGGGCGATACCGGCGAGGGGGCCATCGCCGCGGACGTAGGCGCTGTAGGCAAGGAGTACCGCGGCCTCGGCACGGTCGTGGCCAGGCAGCGATTGGACCAGGGTCACCCACAGCTGTTCGGCTACAGTGGCGTGCTCGCCCACCGCTAACGCGAGCAACGCATCGCGCACCATCCGATCACGCAGCACCACAGCCAGTTCCGCCATCTGTCGCGCGGTGGGCACGGCGCCGGAGTCCAGATCGGCGACCCGATACAGCACCCGTTCGAGCGCGCGCCGACGGTAGCCATCGGGATCTGCGCGTCGGATGGCCGCGACGTAGCGGTCGCACCCCGCCGCGTCTTCGAGGTGCGCGGCTACCTCCTGCGCTGAATCCCTGTCATGGGCAACCATGTCGGTCAGCTGTGAGCGGGTGCGGTATATCGGGCGACCGTTGAGTACATACGCGAAGGTCACCATCGAGGTGGTTGGGTCCGGCAGTGTCCCTTGGTGATCGGTGTCGAGCAGGCTCCACCACCGCTGGCGCGCCTGGATCACTGGGACTGCCCACGCATCGGTGAGCGTCACCTCGTCATCTGCCAAGTGCAGAGCGAACGCGGCAATGAGCGCGCCCCACGCCTTGGCGCCACCTGGTGTGCGGGGTCGGCGCGGTGCTTGCATGCGGTCATCGATGATCACCGCGAGCACTTCGGTCGCGTCCTCGGCGGCGCAGATGCCTGCGACCGCGGAGGCGATTGCGGCCGCCAATCCGCGCTTGCCGCCGTCCTGGTCGAGATCGAATCGCAGGGCTGGACCGATGGTCGGGCCGGATCCGGGTGCGGTCGGCCTGCGTAGTAGGACCGCCACCAGCGATCTTTCGGGTACGAACTCGATCAACGCGGGCAGCGCCGCAATCAACTCACCGGGATCATCCACCCGCAGCCGCGGCCCAGGGCCCCGCTCCCGGGGCGTATCAGGACTCGCGGTCGCCTCATCGACGGTTGGCGGTTGGGCATCGTCGGTGTTGTCAGCCACGGGATTTCGTCTCCTTCCGGGCTGCTTGGCGCGGTGGAGTGTCGATGTCGATGTCGTGGTAGTCGATCTCGCCGGCGGCGGCCTGTTCGACGTCACAGAGTGCGAAGTCTCGTGTAGCGCCGACTTGGCCGAGGAAGCGCATGTAGCGGCGGGTCGATCCCTCCCCGATGCGCCAGAAGCTTTTGTCGACGTCGAGTTCGTGGGTGGCCAGCTGCATGGCGAGCACGATCATCCAGGCCCGGTTGGGTGAGGCGGCCTGGATCGCCTCGAGGAGCTTGTCGGCTGATCCGGCGATCCCCAACAGCTTGGTCACCTTGTGCAGCACCGCCGAATCGATCCGGCGGGCCAAGGATTCGGCGACGAACACCGCGGCCTCGGCCGGCGGGCGGGCACCCGAGACCAGTTTGGTCAGGAACTCGTCGCGCAGCTCATAGGAGTCGGCTCCACGTTTGTTGAGTTCGATCACCCGCCGCCGGTCCTGGCGTGCCTGTTCACGCTGGGCCGCGGCCTGCTCGGCCGCGGCGACCGCAGCCTCGTCGTCGGGATCGACCGCATCGACGAGCAAGCCCAACCCTGCCTGCTCGAGCTCGTCGGAAGGTAAGTAGTACACCGGCGTCCACCGGTCGCGGCGAGCCATGGTATCGGCGCGCCGCAAACCATCGCCGGGTTCGGCTTCCGGGTTGCCGCGGGTGCTCCAGTCGACGGTGGCAGCGTCGACGAATTCTCCGGACTCGCGGTCGACGAACTCGGCGTCGCGCTCGACCTCCAGGAACACCACCCACTGGGTCGGGTCGGTGTAGATCAGCTCGGCGGTCACCGGATCACCGGCGGCGGTGGCCAGTTCGGCGGCCGGGACGTAGGCGGGCTCGCTGCCGCTGGTGTCGGGGTGGCGAGTCAGGATCCCGAATCCGTAGGCCCCGTAAGCCAGGGATTCTCGGAGCCGGTCGCGGGTTTCGGCGCGCTCGGCGGCGATCCGCCTGGCGGTCCAGTCGATCGAGTAGCGGGAGACCTCGAGGAGCTGCTGCACGGCGTCGGTGTCACCGAGGTTTTCGTAGTGGGCGATCACCGCGAGCTGGTCGAGGCTGTACTGGTTCTCATCCAGCAGCCGCTTCGCGGTGCCGGATTTGCCGACCGCGGCGATCTTGCGGACCTCGGCCGGTTTGCGCTGCGTCGCCTTGGCGACCCGGTTGGCTGAGGCGCCCAGCTCCAACGTCAGGGCGATACCGGCGGCCTGGTCGCTGGCCGGGGTCGGGATCCGGCGTTCGTTGAGATTGATCTGATCGAGAGTGCGCGCGATGCGCCGCTCGGCGGGGTCGAGGTCGGTAGGCGCGTCGGTGACCCACACCGGGATCATCGGCAATCCCAGGTGGCGGGCGATGAGAGTGCGGACCTGACCCTCATACACCCAGATCGACCCGTCGGGTTCACGCTCGGCCAGCACCGGAGCCCGAACACCGAACTGTTCGATCGTGGCGACCTGCTCCGGGTGATCGGCCAGGTCGAAACTCTTGCGCACGTTCTCCGCGATCTGCAACTCCGTCGGGTCGAGGTAGCTCGCCGTGGCGTCCGGCGGCGGCACGAACGCTTCCTCGTCGGCCGCGGTCGGCTCCGCGGTGGCGGAATCGGTGTCGATCGCCTCGGGCGCGGGTTGCTGTGCCGCGTCCGTCTCGACGGTGGCGGGTTCGGTGTTCGGGTCGGTGACAACGGTGAGCGTGGTCGGACTCAAGACAGGCTCCTCACAAGACAAGGGCGCGGCGAGCCCACCTCGGTGGTGGAGCCGCCGCGCCGGAAACGGTTATCGCAGAACCGGAAACAGCTGCGCTGTCGCGCAGTGGCGAGTGCCTGGCCGAGGTCAGGCAGCGCGCGCGGTGGACTGGCGCGCGACGTTGATCGGGCGCAGACGCAGCACATCGCCGTCGTCGCCGATCCAGGCCCAGTACCGGCCGCGCCAGCCCGGGTAGTCGGCGCGCCAGTGCTCGGCCACCGCCGAGTCCGGGATCGCCGGAACCGCTCCGGCCAGGCCGCGCTGCTCGAGGCGCGCGTAGTCCTCACGCGGCAGGGTCTGCAGTGCCGGAGCGGTCGTGGCGGGTGTGGACATGAGCGATCCTCCTGGTGATTGGTCGGGCGGACTGGTGCTGCGCTCGTGGCGGGAAGGGGCGAAACCTGCTGGGGTAGTTCAGATGCCGGGGGTGGTGTGCAGGTCGTCGATGACCCGGGCGGCGTGGGTGATCAGGCGGGCGTGCCCGTCGCGGATCAGGGCGTGCGGGCCGCCCGAGGCCGCCGAGGTGATCGGGCCCGGCACGGCGAACACCGGGCGGGCGAGCTCGCGCGCCCACCGGGCGGTGTCGGCGGTGCCGCCACGGACACGGCCGCCTTCGACGATTACCACCGCACGCGACAGGGCGACGGTGATCCGATTGCGTTGCAAGAACTGATCTCTGGTCGCCGGGGTTTGCGGCGGATATTCCGAGACCATCAATCCCTCGGCGGTGATTTGCTCGAGCAGACGCTGGTTGCCGGTGGGGTAGTAGCGGTCGATCCCTGTTGCGGTGACCGCGACCGTTGTGGCCGAGCGCACCAGCGCGCCACGATGAGCCGACGCGTCGATGCCGAAGGCGCCACCACTGACCACCGTCCACCCGCGCTCGGCGAAGTACCCGGTGATGTCGTAGGCGACCCGCTGTCCGTAGTCGGTCGCCGCACGCGCCCCCACCACCGCCACGGCGTGCTCGGCGAAGGAATCCAGACGTGCCGGGCCGCGCAACCACAACGCGACCGGGGCATGGCCACGCACCTGCGGGGCATCGAGACCGGCAAACCGAGTCGTCGGCCACTCCGGTTCGTCACGAGTGAGCAGCCGGGCCCCGATCGCGGCAGCGCGTTCCAGATCCCGCGCTGCCTGATCCGCCAGATTGGCGGGCACACCGAACTCGCGCGGATTGCCGGTCAGACGGGCAGCGGCCTGTTCGGGGTCGTCGAGTCCTGCCAGCAGCTCGGCGACCGCCGGTGCGGGCGGTCAGCGCCGCACGGGCGAGGATCGCCCACGCGTGCCGCCGCGCCTCGGTGATCGGCGGCGCAGCGGCAGGGGACGGTACTTCGGGCATGGGAACCTCCGTGGGCGGTGTGTGGTCAGTCGATGTCGATGCCGAGATCGGCCGCGGTGCAGCGCCCGGAATGGGCAATGGCGCGCAGCAGTTCGGCCGGGTCCGTGGCGGTGATCGCGGCGGCCGGGGTTTGCAGGGAGGGATCGTCGGGCTGTTGGGTGAGCGCGATCCGGCTCGTCTCGCCCGTACTGGTGTAGTCACTGCTGGTGTAGTGGGTGAGGGTGGCCAGCATCGCGGGCACGCCGCGTCGGCGGATCGGTAGCTCACGGATCAGCAGCGTCCACAGTTTCAGCGCGGTCGGTCCGTTGCGGCCGACAGCGAAGGCGTAGAGCACATCCCGCACAGCTGGGTCCTCCAGGGCCTCGGCCACCTCCGCCAGCCTGTCGATGCGTAGTTCGACGCCGGCGTTGACGGCATAGACCATGCACAACACCAGCCGCAGCCGCCTCCGCGCCAGCACACGCGCCTGATCGAGCTGGTCGGCGAAGGCGTTGGGATCATCACCGGGAGCAGACCGCCCAGCTGTCACATCGACCGCAGCGGAGGCGAGGTCGTGCCCGACGCCGGTGTCTCGCCGCGGTCGGGCTGGCGGCTCCGGGGGCGCGCTGGTCAGGACGCCGCGGTTGTCGTCGAGCAGGCTCACCCAGGCGCTGCCGGGTTCGGTCGTGGTGATCGTCCACGCCCCGACCAATGGGGTGCCGGTCGTGGTGAGCGTTCCGCGCAGCTGCATGGCCAATTGGGACAGAGCAGGGATGGATCCCGGCCGATGCGGTGGGGGTTCATCGATGATGACGACCGCTGCCGCGTCCGGAGGCTGTGGTGTGCACAGATGCTGGGCGGTTGAGAGGATCGCTGCCGTTGCCAGCTGTCCCTCGGCGGAATACAGGTCATGACTGTGTAGCGCCTGAATCGCGTAGGTGCCTGGTGCGCCGCTGTTTTCGCGGAGCCGGACCAACAGCAGCGATCGTGAGGGCGGCTGCGGCAGCCATGTCAGTGTCGCGGTGATGAAGCTACTCGGGGCATGGATGGACGGCACAGAACCTCCTGATGAGGTGGCAGCAGCGGATGCTCGGGCAGGGCTTGCTGTCCCGAGATGCAATGACGCGGGCGGAAGGCGCGGCTGGTGGGAAGGCGCGATGTGCGTGGAGGCCAGAAGAGGGGAAGGTGGGTGTGCCTGGAGGGGACAGAGCAACGCCCACCAACGCGCCTTTGCGCCGACAGATCGTCGCCGAGCATCCCGGCGCGGGCGGCATCGGGATCCAACCGCGCGAATGCGGTCAACGAGAGTGTGTGAACCCCCTGAATGACCCGACCCTGGCCAAACTCTAACGCGCCAGCCGATTCCGCGGCGGCCGAATCCCGGGGACAGCCCCGCAATGTGGCCGCCGCGGAGGCATGTTCGGCGAGGTGCCGGTCACTGGAAGGGGCCGCCGACGCCGAAGAAGACGCGGGTGGCGATGAGCGCCGCGAGCAGATCTACCGGCTGGTCATCTTCGCTGCCGGGTGCGGCGTCGCGTACTTTGCGCAGGCGGCGAATCCGTGAGGACGGGCGCAGGTCGACCCCGACCGCCGGGGCGACGGCGTTGTTGCCGGGGTCGGTGACGATCATGTAGTCGTTCAGGTGCAGCCACGCTTCGTACCAGGCTTCGGCCGGTTGGCCTTCGCGGTGGCCGCCGCGGGGGTCGGGTTCGGGGACCATCCAGCGGCGGCAGTCGCAGACCGGGTCGTCACAGACGGTGAATTGTTCGGGTGGATGCGGGTTGTAGCGGTCCACGCGACCGGCCAGCATCGGACAGGCCTGTTTGGAATACAGGCCGCATTCGGGATGGACTCCCGGTTCGGGCGTGAGGCCGCGTAGGTAGTCCGAGGGCCGGATGTAGAGAACGACGCGGTCGGCGAGCGGGTCGCCGCAGATCTGACATAGCTTGCGGTGCAAGGTTTCCCGCAGGCGTTTGGGGTCGAGTTTGCCCCAGACCGGGCGGGTACGGTCGCGGTGGGCCAAGGTGACGAAGGGAACGACCATGCCGTGGGCGCTCGGCGCTGCGGTAAGTCGGTGGGGGATCGGTGCCCGCGCGGGAACAGGCTGGCGGGCAGCGGGATTGGGGTCGGCCATGTTCACCTCGATTCAGTGGGCGCAGCCCGAGGATGAGCGCGGCGGTTCGGGAGCCGGTTCGTCGTGGATCGGGGCGGCGGTGAGAGTGATGCTGGTGAGGGCATCGGCGCGGCCGGGTGTGCGGATGCGCACCTGAACCCACGCCACCAACGCGCCGGGCACGGGTGGTTCGGCTTGCCAGGGGTGGTATCGGTGTTCGTCGAGTTCTGGCAGATGGTTCTGGATCCAAGCCATCAGCTCGGCGGCGTTGGCGATCACGAGGACCAGCGCCGTCCGGTGCGGGCATCGTGGTCGTGGAGGGCCACCACGCGGGGTGCGCCGGGTACCTGCGCGGTGACCGAACGCGGAAGCACTGCCTGACGGCCCCCAGCAGCCCAGCGGCCTGCGCCGAGGACCCACCGCCCGGTCGCCGCGTCGAGTTCGGTCGGGTGCAGATGCCAGCTGATCCCGGTCGGCAACCCTGGGAACAGGACGTGCTCCCAGCGGGTGGTGCTGGTGCCGTCGTGTCCGACGGTGATGAGGGCGGTGGCGTGCTCGACGCGCACCAACGCCATCACCGGATGAGCGAGCGCTGTCGGGGTTCGTGTGCCGGGGAACACCGCTACCGGTGTCGCGGGCCGGGGGCGGGTGGCGAAGGCGGCGTGCTGGCCGACGATGAGGATCGGCCCGTCCGGGAGCGCATGATCGGGCAGGTACGGCGCGTAGTGCGGGTCGGGCTGCACCGCAGCGAGGTAGCGGGCCAGATCAGCGGGCATCGGCGCCACCGGTGTCGGTGCCCGGCGGGGTCTTCAGGGCCCGGTGGCTCAGGCGTACGAGCCGGTCGGGGCGTTCGTGCTCGGCCAGCAGATGCTCGAGCACGGTGAGCGGTTCCCCGCCCACGGCGGTGGCCATGCCGCGCGCGAACTCGATGATCCGATGCACCGAGGCGAGGTAGTCGGGCAGGCCGTCGAGCAACAGCGTGAGGGTCTCCTCACGCGAGAGTGGAACGATCGTGTTGTCGGACATGAGCTTTCACTCCTGTCGGGTGGGAGGGGTGAGGCGGTGGACGGATTCGATGAACACCAGCGGCAGCAGCACTCCGGGGTGGGTGTCGCTGGCGAGCACGGCGTGGTGGCGGTGCACGGCCTCGATGTGCACCCGGTGGTAGGTGTGGCCGCCGCGGGTGATCACGGTGGTGAGTTCTCCAGCGCGGCGCAGCTGGTGCAGCTCGGCGGCGACGACGGTGGTCACCGGATCGGCGGCGAGCCGGTGATCACCCGCTGCGATGGCATCGACGCGGCCGCCGGTGGAGACGCGGTTGTCGAACCATTCGTCGATGCGTTCGAGGACGCGGCGGGTGAACTCGGCGTCGGTCTCGGGATCGATGGGTTGCGGGTTGGTGAGGTTGCTCATCAGCGGGTTCTCCTGTTTCGGGGCGTCAGCGCAGCGCGAGGCCGCGATTGGTGGCGTGTGGTGAGGGCAGCGGCGAGCGCGTCAGCGGCTTCCAGTGGGCGAGACCGGCGTAGCGCCAGTCGATTTCGGGATCGGACCGGCCACGGGCCAGCGCTGGCGATCAACCCCGTGGTCGGGTCTGGCCGGAAGCGGCTCGCGGGCATTTGTTCTCGGGAACGGCAAGGCGAACCCGCGCACCGGTGAACGGGCCGGTGCGCGGGTTCGGTGGGTCGAGCAGCTCGGCTGAGGGTGAGGGTCAGGTGTATTCGAGTTCGAGCAGGTCGGCGTAGCGTTCCTCGCCGTCGAGGGACGGGCACACGCATTTCGGAAACGTGCGGATGCATTCGGTGCAGAAGCCGCACCAGGGGCAGTGCGGGCCGAGGCGGTCGTAGTCGGGTTCGCCGCAGTTGACGCAGTACTCCTCGCAGTCATCGGCGGCCTCGCGCCACTGGTAGGGCCGGTAGTCGGTGTTGGAGTACCAGGACTCTGCGTCCCAGTGGCCGCGGTGTTCGTTGAAGATGTAGGCGCGATGCTTGTAGGCCGGGTCGACGGTCAAGATCACGATCTTGTCCCTGCCCAGCCAGCGTTCGAAGTGTTCGCGGCCTGCCCAGGAATCCAGGGAGCCGAACGGTTGGGTGGGCAGGTAGTCCTCGGCGGCGATGCGGGTGTCCGAGCGGGGGTCGTCCGCGTGGGGGTGGACGTTGGTGGGCAGTATTCCGTTGTGGGCCAGGACGGTTCGTTCGTCGCCGCCGAGTCGGAAGGGGTGGCAGTTGTCGATCTCGCGCAGGCCGTGGGTGGCCAGCCGGGAATGAAACAACGCCGGACCATCGGGGTACTGGGCGCGTACTTGGGCGAACTCGGCGATCACAGTGGCGGCGTCCATTCCGTGGCCGACGGTGATCGTGTTACCAGTGATGACCGCGTAGCCGTGGCCGTGCGGATTGGCTGCCGCCCCGTTGCTCAAGGCGTCGAGGTCGGGGGTGATTCCGGGTTTGACGAAGGTCAGGATGCACACGCGAGGGCCTCCATTTCGGCGAGCAGCGGGGAGTAGTCCGGGCGCGAGCGCACCCAGGTGGTGAAGGCGGTCCATTCCCAGCCGCGGCGGCGCGCGATCTGCGCGGCCGACAGGTGACGGGTGTAGTCGACCGAGGCGGCGGCGAAGGCGAGGGCGGCCTGAACCTGCTGGGGATGCAGGGAACTGGCGAACACCCGCAACTCGAAGGTGTGCTCGGGGCGGACGTTGACCGCTTCGTAACGCCACGCGAAGTCCTCGGTTCCGTGGGCGTAGTCCCACAGCCTCGAGCGAGCCTCGTCCGAGAACATCGCCCACTCCGGGGAAGAACGCCGCGCCAGCGTGGTGACCGCGGTTTCGTTGCGGTACACGAACTTCAACCACCGGTAGATGTGGGCGGAAGAGTCGAATCCGGCGCGGGAGAGGTGGACGTGGATGCCGACATGCTCATCGGTGTAGGCGCCCAGCAGCCGCAGCTTCTTGAGCAGCCGCCACGGGAACTCGGTGAGCGCGTACTCATATGACATCGGGTGGGTGACCAGCTCGAACCCGCACGGACGGATCGAGGAGTCCTCCTTTAGATACGCGAGCTGGCCAACGTGGTCGATGGTGGTGTCGACCGCCTCGGTGAAAACACCACGCGGGATTTTGATTTCCAGCTCAAACCCCAGAAACAGCGGACCGTTGCCGTGGAATTGGGGGGTGGGTTTGTAGCTCCAGTCGTGCACCTGGGAATGGGTCGGGGTGTGGTTGTCGCCGCAGGACTCGCAGTAGGTGTCTTCCCGCGGGATGAGGATGTAGCAGTCGGCGCACTCGCGGTAATCCTCTTGGCAGTTGTCGCAGACCCGGCCTCTGCTGTCGACGGCGTAGGTGTCGCTGGCCCGGTTCCCGCAGTCGGCGCAGCTGTCGTAGTTGTCGAGGCACTGCTCGCACGCATCGCCGCCGCCGACGATCGCGGTGGCCTCTCGGGTGTAGCGGTCGCAATCGGTGCAGCGCTGCCAGTCGATCAGGCATTGACTGCACAGGTAGGTGTCATCGACGGTCACCCGCGGGTCGCGGGTGTGGGCGGCGCATTCGTCGCATCGCGACACCTCGGCCGCGCAGTCGGAGCACAACTTCTCGCCCTCGACCGTAGACACCACCGTCGCGGCGGTGATGGGATGAGAGCAGTCCTCGCACAGCGGGTCGGCCAACGTGGAGGCGGGCATGAACGATCACGACCTTCCGGTGGGAGAAATGGAAAGAACCCCGCACGCCAGCCCGGAAACGGGCTGTGGACGGGGTTCTCGGATCAGGGATGAATCAGCAGCTAGGCGCCGAGGACTGAGACTGTCCTGTGGTGGAGCTGCGGCGGGTGAGTGCGACAAGACGACCACGGCGCTGGGTGCGCGCGCCGGTGCCGGCGGGGCGCGGCGGCTGGCATGCGCAGTCCGGGAAAGCGATCTCACAGGTGAAGCACCAGCCGCAGGCGCCGCAGTAGCGACTGGCGCGATGTGGGTCGAGGTGCCAGCAGTGCCCGCACATGTACTGCCAGCGGGCCGGCCACCGTTGGGCCGGTGACTGGTAGCTGGTGTTGGAGTACCAGATGCCGTTGTCCCAGGTCCCGGCCTGCTCACCGAACAGATAGATCTGATGGCGGTAGGTGGGGTCGACGGTGAGGATCACCAGCTTGCTCGACCCCAGCCAGGAGGCCAGTCCTCGCGCGCCGCGGTAGGTGTCGATCGACCCGAACGGTTGACCCGGTAGGTAGTCCTCGGCGGCGATGCGAGTGTCCGACCGCGGATCGTAAGCACGAGGGTGGACGCGTTTGGGCAGGGTCCCGTTGTGCGCCAACACTGTTCGTGGGTCGCCGCCGAGTCGGAAGGGGTGACAGTTGTCGATATCGCGGATGCCTTTGGTGGCGTAGCGGGAATGGAACAACGCCGCACCGTCCGGGTAGCGGGCCCGCACCTGGGTGAACTCCTCGATCACCGGTTCGGCGTCCATCCCGTGCCCGACGACGACGCCGCGTCCTGCGATGACCGCGTAGCCGTGCCCATGCGGGTTCATCGTCGCCCCATAGGCCAGCGCGACCAGGTCGGCGGTGATGGTGGGCGGGTAGTAGGTCAGCAGGCACATGCCAGGTCCTCCATCTCCACGGCCAGCGGCTGGTAGTCGGGCTGGCGTGCGACCCAGGCGGCAAAGGCCGACCACTCCCACGCCCCCGCCCGCACATCCGCGATCCGCAGCCCGCGGGTGTAATCGACCGAGGCGGCGGTGAACGCCAGCGCGGCCTGCACGCACTGGACCTCCAGCGAACTGGCGAACACCCGCAGCTCCAACGTCTTTCGTGGGTAGGGGTTGATCGCTTGATACCGTTCGAGCCCGAGTGCGTGCTGGTGGCTTTTGGCGGTGTCGCGCGCCTTGGCGCGTGCGATCCGGTCGAATGGTGCGTAGTGCGAGCGCCGCCGCGCCAGGGTGGTGACTGCGGATTCGTTGCGGTAGAGCAGTTTCAGCCAGCGGTAGATGTGGGCGGGGGAGTCGAACCCGTCGCGGCTGGCGTGCACGTGCAACCCGACAGTGTGGTCGGTCTCGCAACCCAAATCCCTCAGCGCGGCGAGTAGGGCCCAGGGGAAGTGCTCGATCGCGTGCCGATACGACATCGGGTGGGTGACCAGCTCGAATCCCTGCGGCTCGATGGAGGAGTCCTGCTTGAGATAGCCGAGGTCACCGAGATGATCGGCGACCACGGCGACGCATCTGCTGTAGCGGTAGTCCGGGACGATGATCTCGAGTTCCATGCCCAGATACAGCGGCCCGTCGCCGTGGAAGATCGGGTCGGGTTTGTAGCTGTAGTTCCACACCCACGCCTGCCGCGCGCACGGCTCACATGCCCGCCCCGCGCGCAGCAAGGTGCCGCAGTCCGGGCAGGAGTCGTAGAGGGTTGCGCAGCGGGTGCAGGCACGATGCCCGCCGGAGACATACCGGCTCGCGGCACTGTAGCGGCTGCAGTGGAAACACGAGTCGAAAAACACTGCCGCGCAACGCAAACACACCGGCTCATCGGTGTCGGTGCGTACATGCGGGTCGGTCAACTCACGGCAGGACGCACACCCCACCCAGCCGGAGGTGCAGGACCGGCACAGTTGGTGGTGGTCGGCGACCACGGCGAGGCTGCGAACCGTCGCGTGGCAGCGCTCACACTCCGGGAGCGCAACGAAGCAGCTCTGGCAGACCAGCCGAGGGGAATCCTCGTCGAGCTGGTACCAGCTGCTGGCCTCGCGGCGCCAACACACCGCACACGGCGGATCCGGGGACAGAATGGGATGAGGCATGAGGGCACACCTTCCAGAAATCGAAAGAACGCCAGCGCGGAGCTGACGCTCCGAGCTGGCGTTCACAGGACAGGACAGGATCAGGAACTATCGGTGAGCCGGTTTCGACCGCTCGTGGTGGATCAGGCTCACGCCACCGCAGGTGTAGCTACCACCGTGTGGGCGGCATCCTCGAGGGCGAGCAGCCGATCGTCTGCGTGGCCGTACCAGCGCGCTTCGAAACCCTTGCGCGCCTTGGGCATCACCGAATCCGGGGCCGCGACGAAGAACTCCTCCAACCGTGGATAGGTGGTCGACGGCTCGGTCAACCAGACCCGGATATGCTGATCGTCGCGCTGAGGTGTGATCCGCAGCGGTGGCGAGGTGATCGAGGAACGCCGTGGTGTGGGCGCGGTCGCCGCGGTAGACGACATCGACCGCGCGCCAGGCACGAGCGGGAGCGCTGTAGCAGCGGCGCACCCGATACACCGCCCACCGGCAGCGATCGAGTTCGGCCGCTGCCAGCGCCAAGACTTCGTCGGCGCCGTCACGGCGCAGCCGATCGGTCAGCGACTTGCCTGGCCCGAACAGCCCAGAGTTGCGATTGAGAGCGACCGCGAGGTACTCATCGACCAGATGCTTGAACGCCTCACCCGGTGCGGCCTGGAAGCGGGCGAGCTGCTCGGGCCAGCCCGGCTGGGACACGAAACCGCATTTTCTCGCCGCAGTGATCGTGTCTACATGAGTATGTGTCCAGGTACCGCACTTTGGCGCTGGTCGGCCGCGACGGTAGATCGGACGATCGTGTGTCTCGTTTCGGGGTGAGTCAGTGTGCGCAACTTCATACTGTCCGCACTCGCTGGGGTTGGGCTGTTGGTGGCGCGGTTCAGCGCGGGTCCGCTTCGTGGATGAGTAGAGATGCTGGAAGGACGTGGGTTCGGGTGATGATCCAGGTCTGCATCCGTACCTTCTGCTGTGTGGTCAGTCCGACGATGATCGCGATGAACCGGTCGAGACGAAGTTCGGGGTCGTGGACGTGGCGTAAGTAGGAGGTGAGATCGAGTTCGCTGGGTGTCAGGTCTCGGGAGGGATGCGTATGCCATTCTCCGATCCATTGGCTGCCGTCGTTCTGCCACGCGAGGGTGGCGAGTTGGTTGGCGTGGTCGAGATCGCGGTGGAAGGAATGAGACGCTCTGCGTGCCTTGGGGCCTGGTGTGCCCGCGCTGGTAATGACGACGTCGCTGGTGTGGTCGGTTCCAAGGAGGATGCCGCCGGTTTCGAGGCCGTCGCGGGACTGCTGGGCTGTGTTCGCGATGGTCTTGAGGGCGGTGTTGGTGATCCGGTATGTCATTGGAGCGGGGTCGGGTTGCACGTCGGGCACGTGGAGCGCGGTGGCGGGATGGTGGCCCAGCGGATGTCGGTCGTGTGGGTGAGATCGAATGGCGCTGTCAGGTTGTTTGCGGGATGCAGTCCGATGATGGCGTGTTCTCCAGGGAGGCGCTGGGTGTGGTCGCCGTGGCGGGATTCGAGGATGGTTGCCACCGTGACCTTGGCTGCGAGGGTGCCGATGAGGTGTAGATCCGGGGGGATCGCAGTCATCGGTTGGTGGGTATCGCCGGTGCCGTAGTCGAGTTCCTGGTCGGCTTCAGTGTCGATGGCCCCGAGACTCGCGAGGTGCTGTCGTGAACACAGCAAGCATCCAAAGCGTGGGGTCGGTCGCAACCGAAGGACTTCACCGAGCGAGCCTTGGTCGAGTACACAGGCCAGGACGGCGGGTCTGTCTGCTCGGCGTGCGAGGTGGCTGACGACGCGTCGCGGGGCGATGCCGTCAGCAGTGCAAACGACAATGTCGACCGAGTCGATCAAGGATCGTATGTGGTGGGCGTCATCGACCACGTCGAGCCGGTGCGCGGTGACGGTCTGCTGGGGCCACATTTGATCATGGCGGGTTTTGAGGGCATCGACTTTGTGGCGACTCACGCTCTCGGGGCCGAGAACGTGGCGAACGATGTTGTGCCACAGGAAGCGGTCCGGGTCCACCAAGTGAAGGTCTCCGACGCCGTACGCGGCGAGAGCTTGTGCAGCGGCACCGCCGATGCTTCCACACCCCACCAGCATGACCGACGCTGGGGCGAGCAGGTCCACAGGCCAGTCATCTCGAAGCTGCGCGATACCGAGGATTGCCGGTTCGACGGCGACGTGGACAGGTCGGACTCCGTCGCGCTCGATGAGCCATCCAGCGAATTCGGCTGCACCGGCTGCACGCAACTGCGGGTCCAGATCCGGATCGTAGGTGATCAACAACCCGAGGCCAGTGCTCGGATCCCTTACTCCTGGCACCATCGCGCGGAAGGCTTCGTATGAGATCGCGGTACCTGGGCGGCGCAGCACGGCGAGATGATGGAGATGAATGTTGGTGCCCGCCTTGTTCATCCATTGTCCAGCGTGTCGGGTCTCATCTGACCGCAGTGCGGTGTAGTCCCGGGGGATGCCAGCTTGGATTCGAGTGTGGCGGGCGTTTTCGACGCTGTGGACGACGTATGTATCCGAGGCTGACACATAGCGCAGGCTGAGGTCACCAGCTGTGATGGTGGAGTTCGCTATGAGCCTGGCGCCGTCGCGGGTCAAGACGATGAACGGGTCAGTGTGGTCCATCGGCATCGTGGTCCGGGCTTTCTTCGTCAAGGTCGGTTTGCCGGTGTGCGGCTTGAATGATGAGGTGGTCGTGTGAGGGGTCGGACACGATGCCGTTGACCGACATCTGGTCGATCACCCCGGCTTTCATCAGTGCGTACTCGATTCGCCAGCCCGCTGCTTTTGCGAGGAGTTCGGTGATGCTCGCCTCGGGCAGCCACGCTCCGACCGATCTCAGCAGGCACAGTGATCCTCCCGGAGCGACATGCCATGTGGTCTGGGTCCACTCTTCGAAGGTTGGAAGCGGGTCGAGAGGGTAGATGAGCGGTGGCACCATCGGATACGCCGCACGATATACGACAGCCACTGGCACTCCGGCCGCACCGATCAAAGCGTCCAAGCTCTCGGGGACTGGCCGATCGAAAGGCCATCGCGGTAGTTCCCCCTTCCAACCACCGTGCGGGATCCCGCTGTCCGGGTCGGGCGGGTAGTACATGAGATGGGGCGCGAAGTCTGCCACCTCGGTCAGATCCCGTTGCAAGCGATCGGGTTCGGCGTCGACCCACAGAATCGGTGTGGTCGTTCGGTCGCGGTCCGGCGCGGCGGTGGTCATGCGGGGCGTCATCCCTGTGGAGTGTCCTTCACCGGACGGGGACCCACTGGGGCGGCAGCGGGCAGTGGACTCCCGTCTGAGGCGGTAGGCGCGGGAAAATCGGACCCAAAGACAGCACCCCAATGAAGAATCGCCGAGTTCGCATCATTGTTGCCCTGGGCCTGCGCCGCGGCCACCGCATTGTCGCGGGCGTCGGCGAGCCGGGCCGCGAACTCCGAGTAGTCGAGATCGGACTGGATCGGACCACAGATGTTCGCGGGATCGGTGACTTCGCTACCGCCGTCGATGAAATAGCTGGCCGAGACGAAAAACTGCTTCACCGCAGCGGATTGGGTCGATGCGAGCGGGAGATGTTGCAGGGCGAGGACTTCCATCACCAAGGACTTGATCTTGATGTCCTGATCCGCTGCCCACTTCTTCAGCATCCGGACAGTGCCCGCGAACTTGTTCCATTCCGCGTGCCTGGCCGCCGTCTCTGCGATCAGGTACTCCGGATGGCAGTACACCCACTCCTCGGACTTCGCTTCAGGAATGAACAGCATGCCGTCACGCCGGAACGCCGGCATGGCATCGACGGTGAACTCGTTGGGATCGTTGGGCGCGTCGATGAAGCACTTCACGGCATGGTTGCGCCAACGTGCGAGCCGCACCGCGGTCTCGACTGTCCCGTTGGTGGTGCCGAGTAGTGCGTTGACCCTGGCTCGGGTGTAATCGAGGGCGTCGGCGGCGGATTGGCCTGGCTCGCCCCAGCCTGGGTGTTTCACAGGGTCGAAGATCAGGATGACGTCGACATCGTGGATGGGTTCTTTGTGCGTGCCGCGGGCCAACGAGCCGGAGGGAACGACTTCAAGGATGTCGGGCTCGGGTAGGAAGGCTTTCTTGAACAGATCGCGGCGGGCGCGCGCTTCGCGCACATCCTCGATATCAGCGTTCACGATCTGCTGGAATGCCGCGAAAGCAGTAGCCACGCTCACGTTGTGCTCCGATCCGTTGCCGACGAACTCGTGCAAAACTAGCCGATGCCACCGACAGAGCCGGGCAGCGATAACGAGGCGTACGACCCTGGCGCCGTAAGTGGGCAGTGGGAGTCCGGCGCCGGTGCCTATTCGCGAAACCGCGAGAAAGGTGTGACGCGGTCCAGTAGCGTGGCGCCGGTTGTCGGCCACTGTTTCTGGTCTTGCGATGAGATGAGTTGAGACGTGCCAGTTCCGAATCACGAGATGCCGCGGATGATGGTCTCCGCTGCTGGTTCGCCCCTGGGCGGTGGCGGTTTAGGGGCGCTGTTCGCTGATGGCTCGGCGCTGATCAGCATCGGCGGGCTGGTCGCAGGCGGTTTCGCCGTCGAAGCCGCCAAGTCGTTCATGACGTACGAGCCCAAGGGCCGCATCTGGTTCGTGCTCGCATTGGCAGCAGGCACCATGGTCATCATCGCCGGGTTCTGGCAAAGGGCATGGCGCCGCCGCCGATCACAGGTCGGGATCGTCATCACCGCGGCCGACAATCTCGCGACCGCACGGCAGCGAGAGCAGCAGGCCGAAGCATTCAGCAGCCAGGAATGCGTGCTGACCCTCAAAGCCGCCGTCGACCTCCCCACCGATCAGCCACAACGACTGGTATTGATGGAAGCGTTGGTCGAGGAGACCCTACAGGCGATCATCACCGCCCAGCGTCTTACGCCGGATGCCGCCCGAATCAACCTCATTCCGACCATGCGGTTACAGATCGCATTCTGGTACGGCGCATGCTTGGGCCACACCCACTCCCGCGAAATCGCGGTCTACTCCGTCCGCCAAGGCAACGGGAACCCCGCCTACTTCCACGCCAGCGGCCTACGTGCCAGCCGAAACCGCAAACAAATTCTCACCGTCGCTCCCCTCGAAACAGTGCCCGGCGGCGACCCTTCACGTGTCGCATTGGCGCTGGATTTGCAGGGACGCGGCACCAGTTTCCACGACCAGGTTCTCAACGACTGCCGCAGCCGCGGCATCGGAACTCTCCTGCTGCTCAGTCACACGAACCCGACCCTTCCGGAGACGAAGAAGGTCTTCACCGCCGTCACCGACCAGATCTGCCAGGTCTGGCGTGACGCCACCCTGCCCGTCGGCGCACGGAACTCACAACACGCGATCTACCTGAGCGGTCCGGTAGCAATCTCGGTCGCCCTCGGGGCGCGCTTGGCCGCCGCAGACCGAAACCGGTGGACAGCGCTGTCCTACAACACGGTAACCAGCACATACGAGCCATTCCCGTCGTAGGCGCAACTTCAAGTGCCGTCGTTGCAGGGCCATACTACCGCCGCCTCGTTCGGTTTGACGAAGCCACGGACGGTGCTGGAGGAGGACAGCGCGCCACGCAGTCGCGTGATCTCGTCGTACTGAGCCGCCAGTCGAGACACGGCCTGAACCCGGAAAGCGGCCAGTTCGGCATTGCGCTGCTCCTCGACGGCCACCCGGTTCTCAAGGTGCTCGACCCGCTGCGTCGGCAGCCACGTATCGACGTGGCGACGGCTGTTGGAGACACTGCCCCTGGGCGGGCACCCCTGCGAACGTGCCCTGTGGCAGTCCGGGCACAGGCACGTTCGCCCAGGTTCATGGACGAACGGGGGCTTGTTGCTGCGCTCGCGGGATTCTTGGGCTCGGTGGCCCATGATGTTGAGCACTCGCACCGGACGGTCGATCACCCCCGCCGCGCGTGACTCGGCGACCAACGCGGTGATCACCCGACGGATCGGGCCTCGTTTGAAATCAGAAGTGCACCAACGCCTGTTCCGGTCCGGCCACTTGCCGCGCTGGGCGACCCGGTCGAGCAGATCTCACCCGGTGCGAGACACCAGAACGTGCCGCAGCCGATAGTGTTCGGCGTGTTCTCGCGCCAACTCGACCGTGCCCGGCCAATCCGAGCGACCAATATCGGCGTGAACGGTGGTGACCTGATCGAGGACACCGAGCTGGCAGAACCGCTCCGCGAGGACGTCGAGGCTGGCCTGGCTGTCCTTGCCGCCGCTGATCGAGATGACGTAGTGGTCGTAGCTGAGCAGATCCGGCCCGGGCGCCACCGCGAAATCGACTGCACCGCGCGGCACCAGCAACCGCTGAACACCGCCGTCGCGATGACCGCTTCGTCGGGGCGGGGCAGCGGGGGTGGGCATGGGACCGCCTTTCTCTGCGTCAGGGGGAGCGAGCGTGAGCTCGACAGGATTCGTCAACGGATTCACGCGCCGCGACGGCGGCGATGGATACCAGCAATCGGCGTGGCTGAAGACGTTGTGGCGGAGGGGCTTCCGGGGCGTGCGGTGATCCGGGGGCCCCGACCTCTGGCGGTCTTGCGCTATGCTCGGGTGCGGGAGAATCAGGCAGACGGGCCCCGGAAAACATGGAGTTCGCCCATGCCTACATCACGTCCGAAGCGACCGTCTCGCACACCGCGGCGTCCGGAAGTCCGTGCCCGCTTGGAGCGTTCACGTGAGCGAGTCCGAGCCCGCCGCCAGCGAACTCGGCAACGCGAGCAACTCATCACCGCGGCGGTCAAGCAATACATCGCCGCCTGGGAGGCCATCACCGTCTGCGAAACCACCCGCGACCACGAGATCGATGACCTGCGCGAGCAGATCGCTCGCGTGCAGGAGCGGACCGCCGAACAGATCGCCGCACACCGCGCCCAGCAAGCGCTCGCCGCGGCAGCGATCCGTGATCAAGGCCAAACCGACGACGACGTCGCCGACCTGCTGGAAATCACCGCCAAGCAAGCCCGCCAACTCATCACCGCCGCACGCGCCGACACCGACAGCGGGGCCAACCCGGCGGCGAACCTGCCTGGCTCAGCGCCCCCGGCACCGAAACGCCCGACGGCCGCCGAGGCGTCGCCGTCGCCAGTCACGGGGCCAGCCCAGAACGGTGGTGGCGTGACCGATGCCTGGCCGACTGACCTCTAATCGGCGGTTTCGGATCCGGCGGACTGATCGGTGGCGGGCACGAGGTGCGCCACCGGGATCGACCAGGGATAGATTCCCGGTCGGGGCTCGCCGATGGCCTCGATCAGCGCCCTGCCGGGGTCGCCGTCGACGCCGAGTTCGAGTACACGAAACACGCTTACCCCGCCGCGTCCGATCCGGACGAGGTCACCGCTGTTGAACTCCACGGTCTGTGACCCTAGCCGCAGAGACCGACAGGTCGGTATTTGCATCGAGATGCGCTGACACTTGTGTCCGTGCCTGAGTCGATGCTGGGCAACCGCCGGATGACCCTCCGCTGACACAGGCCAGTGGGTGATAGAGATGAAATGGGACGGCATGCGAACCGCCATTTGCCGGACCTGGGGTGGGTGCGTCGACTTCTGTAGCTGCAACCGCAACAAGGTCACCGCATCGTTCCCCGAGCTGTTCCCGGCCATCGCCGAGTCTGCTCGGAGGAAAGAGTTGATCTTGGACGGAGCTATTGTCGCTCGCGACCCGGCCACCGGTGGCGTCGTTCCCGCGCCTGCTCGTGCTCGATGCCTCCGACGAGAACAGCCGTCTGGTCTATGCGCGGTCTCCCGCGCTAGCCGAGAACGCCGTCGACGCGCATCGCACTGTCAGTAGATGGGACGGCGTCAGGATGCGCGCCGCTCAGCTGGCAAGGTAGCCACCTGCGTTCCACACCAATGAGCGGAACTGGTGGGGCTCATAGGCATACCGCGCGGGAACGCCTGGCGCCGGGGACTGCGGCCAATAGCCGACACCGCAGCGATGGCAGTAGAAGCCCGCTCGCCACACCACATCCGCCGCACGTTGCCCTCGAACGACCTTGGCGTTGTAGCGCATGCGAGTGACAGCAGCACCGAGCACCAAGGCCCCAGGTACCGCAAGGACCACGCTGATGCCCACGGCGACGAATACTGCCAACCATCGAATGGTCCCTGGCTCAGGATCAGCCAGGGACACAATGCCCGCCGCGAGCCACATCACTGCTGGAAGAAGCAAGACGACTCCACCCGCGGTCAACCGCGAGGCGCGCCTTCGGGCAGGCTCGCGCGCGAGACTGTGCGCCAGTGCAGTCGTGTGAGTACGTTCGACCGTTGCCAACCCTACGACGGGCACCAGACCGCCGGAGGTCACACCGGCCGCGGTGTAGGTATTGGTGCCGTAGCTGGTGGACACGCCGTCGGCGTGCACTGCGGGCACGCTTTGGACCAGGTCGACCTGTCCGCAACGTGGACAGGAAATGTCAATCTCCATGCGGGTGCGCCCCTCCCAAGCCTGTCCGCTGTAGCGGCCTGCGTGTGGTGTGGATGCCTGCGATGAAAGCTCTGCCGGACATCCAACACCCTCAGTCGAC
>NZ_BDCF01000007.1 GCF_001613365.1 Nocardia xishanensis NBRC 101358 | reverse complement strand
GGCAGCGCAGCGGCCGTCCCGGCCGCGAGCAGCACCACGACGCAGGCGCCGAGCACGAACACGGCCCCGGCGGCGAGCGCTCCCACCGGTGGCGCGCAGTCCGCGAACACCCCGGCGCCTGCGGCGAACACCGCACCCGCCGAGGAGAACACCAAGTCCGGCAACGCCAACGGCAAGTCCGCGCCCGCCAAGCCGAATCGCACCAAGCGCGGGAAGGCGCCCATGCCGTCCTGGGAGGACGTGCTGCTCGGCGTGCGCAGCTCCGGTCACTGAGCCTGCCCGACGCGCCCGGCGCATTTTCCTGCGAAGTTTGCTGGATGACTCGTCCTGTTTGCTGAACCCCGAAATTTTCGGTGCGCTGGCGTGTTCCGTTACCGAAGCCGCGTCGCGTGTCGTCCGAGGCGGGTAGATTTTTCGATACGTGCCGGACGACGGGCGTCGTCGCCGGACACGAAAGGTAGCGGGAAGTTCGCGGAGTGTTTCGTGCGACCATCGGAGGTGCCGGAAATGCTGTCCAAAGCCTCGTCCCTCTGGTATGTCGACGCCTCCGACCCGTTGGCGGTACTGCGCGCTGATCACGACCCTGATCCCGAGGCCGCGCTGGCGCTGGCGAAGCAGCTCTACGCCGACCGCGACGTGGTGCCGATCATGGTCGGCACTCTCGGCGGCTGCGCGGGCCCCGATCTCGACGAGGTGTACATCGGCTGCTATCCCGGTGTCACCGTGCTGTGCTCGGCGCAGGCCGCACTGCCGCGGCCGACGAGACTGCCGGAGTTGCTGGTCCGCCCCCTTGCCTCCGACCACACCTATCTGATCTCCTTCGACACCGCCATCAGCTGGGGCGCGTTCGCGCACTGGGAGCGCGGGGAATTCCGCCGGGCGTTCAGCTCGACCAGGGTGAACATCCTGGAGGACGAGGGGCTTCCGCTGGTGTGGGAGCGGCCTTTCTGGGCGGGCGAGCATCCCGTCCGCTGGCATGCCGGGGAGTTGCCCGACCCGCATACGCTCCCCTTCGACCCGCCCGATTTCGCCGATGCGGCCAACAACGAATGGCTCGGCTTCCACTACCGCGCCCCCGCGGCCCAAGGGGCGCTGGTACCGGGTGACATCGCGGTGTGCGGGTTCACGCTCTACCCGAAAGGCGCGGCGCCCGACCACTCGACCTTGGTCGATTCCGAAAGGCTTCGGACCGAGATCAAGCCGAGGCGAGGGCTGTTCGGTTGGCTGCGCGGCGGCGACCGGGTCGGCTGAATCGGATTTGCGTGCTCACAGCTCTACATCCTCACAGCGCCGACAGGCCCTCGACGACGAGCGCCAGCCAACCGAGCACAACGCCAACCCCGCAACCGAGCAACACCCACCTCGTCACCGGCGTGAACCGCGCACGCCACGCGGTCGGCGCGGCGCCGCCCGCCGCCACCAGATTCACCGCCACCGCGAGCAGCGGATGCACCTGGGCCAGCGCGATACCGAACGCGTAGACGGCCACGGTAGCCAACAGGGCGACCATCACCGTCACGGTGAGGCCCGCTGCCCACGGCGTTGGATCCTGCGCGGGCGGATAGGGACGGTACGCACCGTTCGTCGGGTGATCCACCATGTCCTCGTCCCTCACGACGTTCTCACTCGTTCATAGAACGCCATAGCCGCGGCCGTGGCCACATTCAGCGAATCGGTACCCGGCGACATCGGAATGCGGGCCCGCACATCGGTCGCGCGCATCGCCTCCTCGGTGAGGCCCGGCCCCTCCGCACCGAGCAGCAGCGCGACCCGTTCGCCCGTCATGGCGGTGGCCAAATTCGGCGCCTTCGGGTTCGGGGTGAGCGCGATGATCTGAAAACCCTTGCGCCGCAGGAGCTCCAGGCCATCGGGCCAGTCCGGTACCGGCGCGAACGGCACCCGGAGGACATGACCCATCGACACCCGAACGGCACGCCGGTACAGCGGATCCGCGCAGCGGTCGCCGAACAGGATCGCCTCGGCCCCGAGTCCGGCCGCGTTGCGGAACATCGAGCCGAGATTCTCGTGATCGTTGACGCCCTCGAGCACCGCGACGGTGCGCGCGCCCTCGGTCACCTCGTCCATGGTCAGCTCGGGCGGCCGCCGAGCCACCGCGAGCACTCCGCGATTGAGGTGGAATCCGACGATCTCCGCCATCACCTCGGCGCTCGCCCGGTAGTACGGCACATCCACCCCGGCCAGATCCTCGGTCAACTGCTCGTACCGGCGGGCGACCCCGAGCAACCCGCTCGGCCGAAACCTCGAGTCAAGCATCCGCTGCAC
This sequence comes from Nocardia xishanensis NBRC 101358, assembly GCF_001613365.1. GTDB lineage: Bacteria > Actinomycetota > Actinomycetes > Mycobacteriales > Mycobacteriaceae > Nocardia > Nocardia xishanensis. Next base: position 80,055 of record NZ_BDCF01000007.1, on the reverse strand, counting down.
GACCACAACGCCCTCGGCGATCACAAGCCCCTTGCGGCCGGGCAGGTCGGGACGCCGATCCGCCGACGCCAGGTCGCGAAAATCGTCGACCCGGGGATCGCTGGGGTCATCGATATCGATCACTTCGGCCACCGCCATATCCTGCCCGCCCCGGCCGGTCGCCGGAAACCGTACCCGTCCGCCGCGACAGTTCCTCTCCTCAGACCTTCGGCCGGAAAACCGGGTGCGCGTGAGCGGGCCGCCGTGTGACGATCTTGCGCATGACGCTCGTACCCGGCATCACCGTCCGATCGGCTACCGAGGAGGACGCGGCAGGGGTGCGGCTACTCGTGGAGACGTCGTTCGGCACCAGGTCGGACGAGGCGTGGCTGGAGCGTTCGGCGCGGTTGTTCCCGCCGCGCGACGTCATCGTGGCGGTGGACGGCGACCGCGTCGTCGGGCACGTCCGGTCGCGCGAGATGATCCTGACGGTGCCCGGCGAGCGGACCGTTTCGGCGTGCGGCATCGCCGGGGTCGGCGTCGCGCCGACGCACCGCAGACGAGGCATTCTGCGCGCCATGTACACCGAGCAGCATCGGCGCACCGAGGCACAGGGCCTGCCGCTGACCATCTTCACGGCGAGCGAGGGCGGCATCTACGGGCGGTTCGGTTACGGGCCGACGTTACGGCTGAACGCGGTCGAGATCGATCGCAGGTTCGCCGAATTCCTGCCGACCACACCGGATCCGAGCGGCGTCGAGCTCGTGATGCTCACCGACGTCGGCGACCGGGTGCGCGAGATCTACGACCGCTGGCGCAGGCCGACACCGGGCGCGCAGGTGCGCCCCGACGCGTCATGGGAAAACCTGTTCGCCGATCCGGAGCGATTCCGCGGCGGCGGCTCCGACCTGTTCACGATGCTGCATTCGGACGGCTACGCGCTCTACCGCTACTACCACGAAGGCAGGGAGCTGGTCGTCGACGTCGTCGAGATGCGCACCGTCACCACCGACGCGCACGCCGCGCTCTGGCGCGCGCTGTTCGGGCTCGACCTCGTCACGCGCATCAAGGCCGAGCTGAGCGACAACGACCCGCTCCCGTACCTGCTCAGGAATCCGCGGCTGGTCCGCACCACCGCGCGCTACGACAACCTCTGGCTGCGGCTCATGAACGTTCCCGTCGCGCTGACGGCCCGCGCGTACCGCGCCGATCTCGACCTCGTTCTCGGCGTCACCGACCCGTTCCGCGAGGCCGGCGGCACGTTCGCGCTCACCGTGCGCGACGGACACGCCGAGTGCGTGTCCACCGACCGGGAGGCCGACATCGAACTCGGCATCGACGTCCTGGGCAGCATGTATCTCGGCGCGTACCCGGCGCGCGCGTTCGCCGCGGCGAACCGGCTCCAGGTCAAGGATTCCGGCAAGCTGCGCGCACTGGAAGAGGCGTTCGGCGCCGACCGGGACGCGGTGCTCGGCTGGTTCTTCTGACCGGTGGTTCCGCTGACCCGAGCTTCCTCCGGAGAGCAGGTCCGACGCCCGACCTGGAATGTCCCCGCGGCGGGCGGCGGGCTGGCATCCTGGAGAACATGAAGCCGCTACAGCTGGTTCTCAACATCCTCTGGCTCATCTTCGCCGGGTTCTGGATGGCGCTCGGCTACATCGTCGCTGGAATCATCTGCTTCATCCTGATCATCACGATCCCGTTCGGCATCGCGTCGTTCCGCATCGCGGCCTACGTGCTGTGGCCGTTCGGCCGCACCACGGTGGAGAAGCCGGGCGCGGGCGCGGGGTCGCTGATCGGCAACATCATCTGGTTCATCGTCGCGGGCTGGTGGCTGGCCCTCGGCCACCTGCTCACCAGCATCCCGCTGTTCCTCTCGATCATCGGCATCCCGTTCGGCTGGGCCAATCTCAAGTTCATCCCGCTCTCGCTCTTCCCCCTCGGCCGCGAGATCGTCGACTCCGACCAACCATTCGGCACCGCCTGAACAAGCGAACCGCCTGAGCTCGCATATCGTGCGCACGCTTCGCAGCGCCCGCAATCGCTGCGAGGCGTATGGAACCGGTGCGAAGAGGGGTTACTCCGATTCGGAGACGATGTGCTTCATGATCGTGACGGCCTGCTCGAGGACCGCGAGCTGATCGGCGGTGAGCGTCGAGAGTTGCTCGGTCATCCAGGCTTCGCGAGCGCTGGCCTCGTCGGCGATCAGCGCACGGCCGGATTCGGAGAGCGAGACGATGATCTGGCGTCCGTCGGTCGGATGCGGCTTGCGCTCCACCAGGTTCAGGTCGGACAGCGACGCGATCACCCTGGTCATCGACGGCGGCTGCACCCGCTCCTTGGCGGCCAGCGCGCCCGGTGTCATCGCGCCGTCGCGCGCGAGCGTGGCGAGGGCGGAGAGCTGGGTGAGCGAGATCTGTGCGTCGGCGCGGCGCCCACGGAGATGTCGCGTCAGCCGAACCACCGCCAGCGACAGTTCACCGGCGAGGGCTCGAACATCCGATGGCGTTGTCACAGTGGCAAACGATACGGGACCCGCTGGCTGCGGGACGCCGGTTCCCGCCGCTACGCTGAGGCCGTGACCCAGAAAGTGCCGGAGATCCCACCGCGGCTGACCGACCCACGGCCGGTGCTCGCCGTCGGCAGCGCCCTGTGGGTGGTCGCCACCATCGTCGTGTGGGCGAGCGGCGAACGCTGGGAGTCGGCCCGGCCCGTCTGTCTGATGGGGCTGGTGGTCGGCCTGATCGGCTTGACCATCTTCCTGATCCAGCGCCGCGGCGCCCGGCGCGGCGACAAGGGCGCACAGACCGGTCTGCGGTGATCAGCTCACCTGGAATTCCGCGCTCACCCCGGTGAACGGCCGCAGCACGCCGTCGGCGCCGAGGCTGTCGGCGAAGTGCACGAACCGGTAGTCGCCCGGCTCCGCGTCCGCGGGCACGTCCCAGCTGAACCTGGCCACCGATTCGGCCGCGCCGCGCTTGCTCCAGTGGTATCGCACCGCCCACTCCCCCTCGTTGGCGACGCGCACCCAGCCGGTTCCGGTTCGGCGCTGCACCTCGAGGAAGGTGCCGTTGCGTCGCGGGTTGTGCTTCGGATGCGCCGAAACGAACTCGGCGACAACTCTTTCCCCGCGGGCGCAGGAGGCGGGCTGGATCAGTGCGTCGCCGAAGCCGCGCCCGGGCGGCGTGGTGTCCGGGCCAGGCGCGGGCACGAAGTTCGGCTGGAGATTCGACACGTCCCGCGGCGCCGGACCGCGCGGGACCGCGGCTCGTGCCGCGAAAGCCGTTGCCAGGCGGTGGAATTCCTGCTGATATGCGGGCAGGGTATAGCGCCCGTACAGCGTCGACGCTCCCTCGTACTGCTGGGCGTCGTATTCCTCCGGCGTGGTGACGTATTCGTGGTAGGCGTTCGCATAGCCCTGGAGCAGTACCTGTTCCAGGCCGACGCCGAGCGCCTCCGCCACGGCGCGGCGCACCCGCAACCCGGACACGATGGTGAATTCACCGCCCGCGGCCGCCAGGTACAGCTCGCCGATCCGCACGAGCTGGATCGGCACCACGCTGGGCACCCACGGCACGGGCGGCAGCAGGCCCAGCGGCACGGCGATCGCCTTGGGCGCCTGGGCATCCGCCAGCCAGGCAGGCGCAGCCTGGTTCGGATCGCCGAGCGCGTCCAGGAACGGATTGCGCACGCCCTCGGGAATCGGCCCGCCCGGCAGGCCCGGCCCGTCCTCGACGCTACCGGCGATCAGCGAGACACCCGCGGCGGCCGGGGCCGTGTGCCGCGGCTGTCCGTCCGGCGTGAAACGTCCCTCGACCGCGATATCGGCCAGATCGATGTAGCAGAGCACGGAATCGACCGGTCCGCTCATCGCGCGAGCGGCGGTCAGCGCGTTCTTGGCCGCGCGATATTGCCGCTCGCCGATGAGGCGGGTGTTCTCGAACTCGTCCTCGGTCGGCCCGGAGCCGGGGCGCAGGTTCAGGTTCGGCGACATGTCGCCCGCGTTGGTCTGGGCGAAGGCGGACACGAAATCCGTTGCGCCGTCGAGGTATCGAACGCCGTGTTCGGTGTGCTCATGGGCGAACGAGGCGTAGCCCTTGTTGTCGGCGCTGATCAACCGGTTCGCGTTGGTCATCGAGGTATTGTGCGTGGCGAACCAAGTGATGGCGCCGACTTGCTTGCCGCCCTTGGCAATCGAGAGCGTGGTCACGGCCGGATCGATGGCGTCGGGGAAGTGCTCGCGGTCGGCCGCGGGGTTGCGATCGAAGGCGACGCGCGACCGATTGACGCTTGCGTCGTGCAATTCCGAACGGCCGAGCGCGAGGGCGGCGGGCGCGAGATCGGCGTGCGCGGCCGCGATGGCCTCCACGATCCCGTTCACCTCGGCGTCGTACACCTGCTGCTGGAAGCCCAGGATGGACAGGTTGTACGCGTAGCCGTGGGCGGAGCCGCCGCAGGTCGCGTGCGAGTGGGTCGAGGTGAGCAGCACGTTCTGCTCGGTGTAGAGGTCGCCGAAGCGGCGGGCCAGCTCGAGCAGCACGCCGCGGTGCACCGACTGGAAGATCATGCCGTTCTCGGCGACGACGAAGACGATGCGTCGCCCGCCCGCGGCTATCACATACGCGCGGGCGCGCGGACGCAGATGGATGCCCGCGGTCGTCTGCTCGAGCTGCGAGTAGCCCATCATCCCGCATTCGGCGGCCGGGCCGGTGATGTCCGAGATTCCGACGCCCACCTGGTAGCCCGTATCGGGTGCGGCGGCGGCGCTCGCGCCGAGTGTCGCGGTCAGCCCCGGCACGGCGCTCGTGGCGACGAGCGCGGCAGAACCTACCGCGGTTCGGGCGAGAACCGTTCTACGTGACACCGGCATCCGGGCCTCCCTTCTTCCGTTTGGCAGCGAACCACACAACTGGACATTCGTCCAGTCCAGATTTTTCCGCGCCGCGAATTGACTGCACGCGCCGCGGGCGCTTAACTCGCTGAGGTGTCCTCCCGATTGAGCGTCGAAGAACGAAGGGCCCACCTTATCGAGGCCGCGATCGGCCTCGCCGAAAAAAAGGGCGTGGCAGGCGTGACCACGCGCGATGTGGCTCAAGCAGCCGGTGTCTCGCTCGGTGTGGTGCATTACTGTTTCGAAAATAAGGACGCGCTGATGACCGAGCTGGTCAAAGCGTTGTCGATGGAATTACGCGATTCCGTTGACGCCAATGAAACAGTTTGGCAGAACGTCGAAAGTGGAAAAGAAGCACTTCAAAAATTGGTGCGCGCCGGACTCGAACTGATGTGGCTCAACATCGAAGCCACACCGGAACGACAACTGCTCACCTACGAAACAACCACTTATGCGTTGCGCGAAGGGGAACAGACCCCGAAAAAGCTCGCCATCGCGCGCGAACAGTACGCCTTCAACGACTCGACGCTCGCGGACGTACTCGACCACGCGCGCGACGCCACGTCCACCGAGTGGTCGGTGCCCCTGGAGACCCTGAGCCGCTTCACCCTCAACGTCATCGACGGCGTCGTGCTGCGCTGGCTCGTGGACAACGACAGCGAGGCGGTGCGCGCCCAGCTCGACCTGCTGAGCGAGATGCTCGCGGGATACGCGAAGTAGCCGTTCAGGAAGCCGGGGGCGGCGTTCCCTCGACGGCGGTCGGCATGCGGACGTGCGTCTCGGCTCCCGAACGCCACCAGGGCACCGACACCGTCCCCGACATCGCGCCCGACAGCCGTACCCGTAGGTCCTCGTGCAGCACCAGCTCACCCTCCTGCGGAGGGAGCGAGAACAGCTGGCGCAGAACGACTCCCAACGGTGCGGCGGACCACGATGTGCGCAGGCCGGCGCCGAGCACCTCGGCACTGACCGACTCCGACGCCAGCGGCAGGTCGAGCAGGGTCGCCAGGGCGGATGCGGTCTCCTGATCGCCGAACACCAGGCGGTCGGGCGGCAGCGCGAGACCGAACCACGGCAGATCCAGCACCATCGCCTCCGCCGCCGGCACCGCAGCGCCGGACAGCGTGCGCACCCGTTCCGGCAGCTCCAGCTCGGTGAGGTCCAGCCGGTCCGCCGCGGCCGCCAGGTGGCGGTGCGCCCGCGAAACGACCTCCGGCTCAGGGTTGTTCGCCGGATCGGCCAGCGCGGCGAGCAGCGCGTCCGCCAGCTCCGGGGTGATTCGCTCCGGGTTCGCCAGGACGGTGCGCAGCACCTCCAAATCGCCGTGGCTCAGGCCCGGCACCGCGAATTCCGGGAGTAGTCCGGCGAATTCGGTATCGAGGGGATGGCGGTGACGACCGAGCGGGATGCCGTCCAAGCGGGCGTGCCTGCGCAGCCACCACGCGGTGTAGCCGTCCGGGTCGGCCAGCAGACGCCTGGTTCGCGGTTCGGCTAGCAGCTGATGCAGGGCATCCGGCCAGGCGATGTCGTCGACCAGGTCCAGGTCACGGACGGCGACGAATTCGGCGGGCTCCTCGGCCAGGCCGGCCCACCAGGCCTCTTCGTCGTCGAGATGGTGGTCGGGTCCGGTCGGATCGGACTCGGCGACGATGCCGAAATCCCAGCCGACACCGACGGCCCGCAGCGCCTGCGCGCCGTACTCGGCCACGACCTCCTCGGCGACGGTGCCGAGCGGCGCGTCCTCGACCAGCAGCGCGTACAGCGGCGCCTCGGGCAGCAGCAGTTCGTCGGCGGGCAGCAATTCGCCTGTGCTGTCCGGCAATTCGATCATGCCGAGCCAGGGCGGCAGCGCGTCGGGATCGGCGTGCGCGGCCAGGCGCAGCACCGCGTCGACCAGGTCGGGATCGTCCGGATGATCGGAAAGGTCGGCGTGCAGCGCCGGATCGGCGAGCAGGTCCTCGGCGGTGGCCGAACGGGCGCCGAGGCGCGACAGCAGCGGGTGCGTCGCCTCCGGATGCACCAGGCGCGCCCAGTGCAACGGGATGGCGAGCTCGAGCATGTCGTCCAGGACGACGGTGCGCGGACCGGTCACCAAGCGGCCGTCGGCCAGCGGAACGGCCAGCGCCCCAAGCTCCTCCGCCGTCAGCGGGTCGACGACGAACGGTTCCAGCGCCGCGTACCAATCCCGCCACCAGGCGGGCGGCCGCTCCACACCGCCGGACAGCTCCGCGAGGCGCGCGAGGCCGAGGCGATGCACGTCGAGCACCGCGAGCGCCTCGGCGTGCGCGCTGCTCGACAGTTCGGGGATGACGAGCGGGCCGATCACGTCATCCAGGAGGCGGGCCAATTCCGGTGTGAGGTAAGGGAAGACGCTCGCACGGGCGGGTACGGCCGTGGGTATCACGCCTCGGCCGGAGCCGAGGCCGTAGCTCGAATCGAGGCCGAGGTCGTCGGCGAGACCGCCTGCGTTCGGGGTGTCGGCGTCCGCTTTCTGGTCGACCACCGGCAACCACGAATGGGTTTGCAGTTCGCGGACGAGGGCCTCGCGGAGCAGTCCGTCGGCCTCGCTGCGGTCGAAACCCGGCGTGGGAACCAGAACGAGCCGGTCGGCCGGGGGTAGTGCTCGCGCGAAATCGGCATAGCCCGAGGCCAGTTCCGCTACGCGGGCGCCGGGGAGCAGGCGGCGCCGGTCCGGCTGCATCGGGATGTCGGCGATCAGCAGCGCGGGCAGGGACAGTTCCTCGTCGGAGCGAGTGGGTGCGCGCAGGACGTCGTGCGGTGCGGCATGTGGCTTGCCGTCGCGTAACGGCAGCAGCCATCGCGCGCGCGGCGTACGGAACTGCCACCAGGTGCGGCCGCGCTCGTCCGGGCCGGTCACCCGTAGTTCCTCCAGACCGTCGCCGAGCTCGCGCACCACGGAGGTGAACTCGTCGTCGCCGATCCGAAGGGATTGCAAGGCAGGCAGTTCCAGGAGCAGATCCGCGGCCTCGTCGTGCATGGCGGCCAAGAGCGCGTCGGCGTCCACGTCAGCGCGCAGGCGCACCACGACCTCGGTATCGAAACCCTCTGCGGGGCAGGCCTCGACGGGCCAGGTCAAGCGAAGCGCGGGAGGCTGGAAGGTCGACGCGGCCGGGTCGGCATCGGCAGGCCGATCTGGGAGAACCGCGTTCGGCGTCGCTATCCCTCTCTCGCGCAGCGCCTCTCGCGTTCTGTCCCGCGAGAAGTGCAGGGATCCGGTGGTGGAGCGGAACTCGATGTCGTCGCTCACCGCGAGCACAGCGGTGAAGCCGACGCCGAACTGGCCGACCGCGGTCGCTTCGGCCTTCCCGGAAGCCCGCAGGGCCGTTAGGGCGTGCACACCGGAAAGATCCAGTGCCGCTCCGGTGTTCGCGATGGACAGCGTGCGGCCGTCCAACCGCACCCTGACTTCGCCCGGGACGCCCGCCTTGGCGGCGGCGTCGGCGGCGTTCTGCGCCAGCTCGGTCAGCAGCCGGTCGCGGTAACCCGCGCGGACCAGATCCGCCTCGGTGGCGGCGTCCTCCCTGAGCCTGGTCGGCGAATCACGCCAGGAGGCGAGAACGGCGGCGCGCAGCCCTTCGGTGCCGAACGGGTCGGCCGAGCCGATCAATTCCGCGGCGATGACCCGGACTCCGACCGCGATTCCCCATCGTCGTCCGCATCCGCCTGCGCGCCGGGCGTCGAACCCGGCTCTGCGGCTGTATCGTTCGCGGGCGCATCGGCGTCGATGTCATCCGAGAGCGACGGCGCTTCACCCGTCACCGGCTCGGCAGCACTGGACTCCGAGGTCGCCGAAGCGTCACCGGTGGCCGACGCCTGCACGTCGCCTGCTTCCACGTTCACCGCACGCGGCTCGGCGGAAAGCGTTGCGTCGGCGGCGTCAACCAGGACCGACGGCTCGACGTCGCCCGCTTCCACGTTCACGGCGGTCGGCTCGGCGGCGGGGGCTGCGTCAACCGCGGATTCGGCCTCGAAGTCGGTCTCCACCGACGGCACTTCGCCAGCCATCGATTCAGCCGCGTTCGGCTCGGTGGCGGACGTTGTGCCGACTACGGATTCGGCCGCATCCGACCTCAGCGACGGCTCCTCGCCGGTCACGGATTCGGCCGCGTTCGCCTCCGGGGTCGCCGACGCGTCGGCGGCGGGCTGCTCCTCGGCCGTCGCTTCCCGCACACCGCTCTGCTCGGACGTCACCGCCTCGTCGGCGACCGAACCGGCCGTCTCCGAACCCTTTTCGGTCTCCACCGCAGCGGCCACGGCCGACTCGGCGGCGGTGGCGTCGGCAATCGCTTCCGGATGCGTGACGGCAGCAGCGGATTCGGCGACGGCGGTGGTCTCGGCGACCGGCTCCGTGTGCTCGACGCTCGGACCCTCCAGCGATACGTCGTCGCGGCCGACCTCGGTATCGGACTCGGTGTCGCTGGTCGCGGTCTCCTGGGCGTCCGAATCGACAGGGGCGGTGGCGCTCTCTCCCTCGACGACCGACGTCTCGGTCTCGGCCGCAGCGGAAACACTCTCGCCCGCAGCCTTTTCATCGCTCGCGGCTTCGGGAGCCGACGGCGCCCCGTCACCTGCGACCACGGCCGACGACTTGCCCAGCTCCTCGGGCGGAATCACGTCGAAGGCGGCGTCGTCGTACGCCTCGTAGAGCGGGGAGCCGCCGCCGGTCGGCGCGACCACGTCGGAATGCGCGCCGCAGCCGTATTCGGTGTGCACCACGCGGCCGTCTGCGCCCATCGCGTTACCGCAGACACCGAAGGCGGCGCGCAGCGCGCCCGCCAGCGGCAGGTAGAAGCCGCACGTGCCGCAGGTGGCGGGAGCGGCCTTGGCCATGTCGGTCTCTGGGCCGTATTCGGAATACCAGCGTTCTGCGGCCTCGATGCGGCCCTCTTCGCTGAGCACCTTGGCGCGGCCGAGGCCGATCTCCAGCGCGACCTCGTCGACCTCCGGATCGCCGCTGGCCATGTAACCGGGCACCAGGCGCGGATCGTCCTGCGCCGGGGCGAGCAGGTCGCCGGGCGCCAAGTCGCCCGGGCGGATGCGCTGCTCCCACGGAACGAAGTCGGGCGCGACGAGGGCGTCCGGGCCGGGCAGCAACGCGGACTCGCTGACCGTCGCGCGGTCCGCCCCCGGCGGCGCCGCCACGACAACGGCCCACTGCCAGCCGCGATAGCCGGGCAGAGTGGCCTCGAACCGATGGGTCGCCGCGCTCTCGTCCTCGGCGCTGACACCGAGGTGCGCGCCGACGGCGGATGGCTCCAGCGCCAGGAGCGCACGGCGGGCCAGGTCCACGGCTTCGGCGAGTACCGGCCGGACGTCGGGCTCCGAAACAGAAACTGCGCTCACGGCCTACATTTTGCCGTATGGAGCGGAATCGGCGTGCGTTGGCCATGGGTGTGCTGGTCGGTTCGCTCCTGACGGGCGGTTGCGGCGACGCCGAGCCGGAGCCGCCGCGGCTGCGGATCGAGGTCGTCGGCGTCCGTCCGCACGATCCGGAGGCCTTCACGCAGGGGCTGGAGGTGGACGGCGACGTCCTCTACGAAGGCACCGGAATGACCGGCCGTTCCACCGTGCGCGCCACCGATCTGCGCACCGGCGCCGAGCTGGCCAGGGCGGAATTGCCGGAACCGTATTTCGGCGAGGGAATCACCAGGGCGGGCGACACGCTGTGGCAGTTGACCTGGCAGCACGGCGTCGCCTTCGCCCGCGATCCGGTCACCCTCGAAACCCGGTCCCAGGCCCCGTACCGAGGCGAGGGCTGGGGGCTGTGCACCCGCGACGGGCGGTTGGTCATGAGCGACGGAACGGACACACTGACCTTCCGCGATCCGGTCACCTTCGCGCCGACCGGTTCGGTCACCCTCCGGGACAGCAGGCGCGCGCACCTGAACGAACTCGACTGCGCCGCGGACGGTTCGGTCTACGCCAACGACTACCCGACGAACCGGATCCTGCGCATCGACCCCGATTCCGGCCATGTGCTCGGCGCCGCAGACGCCTCCGCGCTACTCACTCGCGAGCAGCGCGCCACCGCCGACGTGCTCAACGGCATCGCCCAGCTGCCCGGCACCGACCGCTTCCTGATCACCGGGAAACACTGGCCGACCATGTTCGAGGTCCGTTTCGTGCCCGACTGAGCCGTAGCGGGACGCGAGGAACGTCACTTCCGCCCCGCAACGTGGAGCGCCGGTGAGTTCCTGTCGTCGCAGTACGACAGAATTGAGGGGTGACTACTCCGCGCGATCCCTTCGGTCCCGAGCGTGGTCCATGGGATGGCGAGGAAGCGCCGATCGAACGGCATCCCGGCTACGACCGGTATCCCCCGCCCAACGGGTCGCCCCGGCGCAGGCCGCTGCCGCCGCTCGATCCCAACCGCAACACGCCGCGGCGCCGCCCACTCGGCCCTTTGCGCAAGACGTCACCGCCCGAGCCCGACCCGCAGGGGCAGACCCGAAAGCTTCCCGCCCGGCCCGGTCCGCCCGGGGAGCCGACCCACAAGGACCCGCGCCGCGTCTTCCCGAACGCGCCCGCGCAGCCCGCGGACACCAAGCGCTTCGAGGCGCAGGACCCGCCGCCCGAGCCCGTACGCCAGGAACCCGCCGCTCCACCGAGCGAGCAGCGCACTCCGCGCAAGCTGACCGTCACCCGGGTCGCCGCGCTGCGCGGCAAGGAACTCACCGAGAAGGGCATCGCCACCTTCCAGCGCGCCGCCAAGGCCGACGGCGCGGACAAGTCCGGCCTCACCGCGCTGACCTACGCCACCATGGCGAACTTCGCGCTGGACGCCGCGATCGCGGTGGCGTTGGCCAACACCCTGTTCTTCGCCAGCGCGACAGCGGAGAGCAAGTCCAAGGTCGCGCTGTATCTCTTGATCACGATCGCGCCGTTCGCGGTGATCGCGCCGCTGATCGGTCCGCTGCTCGACCGGCTCCAGCGCGGCCGCAGGCTGGCGCTGGCCACCTCGTTCGGCACCCGCGCCGTGCTCGCGGTGGTGCTGATCCTGCAGTTCGACACCTGGGCGCTCTATCCGCTCGCGCTGTGCATGATGATCGGCAGCAAGTCGTTCTCGGTGCTCAAGAGCGCGGTGACGCCGCGCGTGCTGCCACCGGATATCGACCTGGTGCGCACCAATTCCCGGCTCACCGTCTTCGGTCTCGTCGGCGGCACCATCGGCGCGGGAGCCATAGCCGCGCTGTTCGCGGCCATCGCGGGCTCGACGGGCGCGCTCGTGCTCGCCGTGCTGATCGCGGGCGCCGGCACCTATCTGAGCCTGCGCATCCCGCGGTGGGTCGAGGTGACCGAGGGCGAGGTGCCCGCGACGCTGGGTTACCACGGCGACGACGCGCACACCGAGGTGCTGCGCGAGGGCACGCCGTCCGCGGTGCCCCTGCGTAAACGCAGGCAGCCGCTCGGCCGTGCCGTGGTGACCGGGCTGTGGGGCAACAGCGCCATCCGCGTGCTGACCGGATTCCTGACCTTCTACTTGGCGTTCGTGGCCAAGGCGACCGAGCACCGGCCCGCGCAGCAGGCGGCGATGCTCGGCGCGGTCGGCGCGGCGGCCGCGATCGGCAACTTCGCGGGCAACGCCACCGGCGCCCGCCTCGCGCTCGGCAGGCCATCGCTCATCGTGCTCGGCTGCACCGCCGCGTGCACCGGGGTCGCGATCTTCGCGATCTTCGCCGACAACCTGCTCGGCGCGGCCGTGGCCACCCTCGTCGCGGCGGGCGCGAGCGCGCTGGCGAAAGTGTCCTTGGACGCGTCGATTCAGGACGACCTGCCGCCCGAGTCGATCGCGTCCGGATTCGGCCGCTCGGAGACCGTGCTCCAGCTGAGCTGGGTGGTCGGCGGCGCGGCAGGCGTGCTGCTGCCGACCGACTACTGGAAGGGCTTCGCGGTCGTCTCGGGAATACTCGTGCTCGGACTGATCCAGACCTTCGTCAGCTATCGCGGTCATTCGCTGTTGCCCGGCCTCGGCGGGAACCGGCCGCAGCACGCGGAACAGGAAGTGCCCGTGGCGCGTAAACCGCACGGCGACAGCATCCAACGAGAAACGGGAGATCCGATCTGGTGAACAAGCTCACTGGCCGCACCATCGCCGCGCTGTCCGCGGGCGCGCTGTTGCTGGTCGCCGCCGCGGTCGCCGTCGTGGTGACCGTGACGGTGCGCAACGCGCCCGACCACGACCCCGAGATCACCGCCTACGCGCACGGCAGGTCGGTCACCGTGCCGCCGTACCAGTACTGCGACATCAGGATCGTCGGCGAGGATCAGCTCGACCTGTCCAATTGCCGCGGTGGCGAATCCATCGATCTCGAAGTGCCTCCCGGCTATCCGCTGCAACTGTCGCTGCCCCGCTCGATCGCCGACGCGCCGTGGCTGGCGCAGCTGGTCTACGCGCTGCCCAACGGCGATGTGGTCGATCGCGTCATCAGCCACAACGACTACCCCGATGGCGCGCTCGCGCTGACCATCGATTCGCGCCCGCTGCCGGAACTCCGGCTCATCGGTGTGGAATTGCAGCTGCCGGTGCCCGCGATCGACGAGAACGGCCGGGAGACAACCGTTCCGCACGCCGCCTGGTCGATCCGCACGGCCTGAACGCTCGATCCGCCGGGCGCACAAGGCCTCCCGGCGGATCGGTCACGACAGAGATCGGCTCGTCGCGAGAAAGCGAGCGACCGTCAGTGGTCGAGCTCGCGCGCCACGGCGCGGACGACCTCGGAAATGGTCCGCGCGGACTTGCGATCCGGGTAGCGGCCCTTGCGCAGGTCCGGCTGAACCTTGGTCTCCAGCAGGGTGATCATGTCCTCGACCATCCCGTGCAGCTCGTCGGGTGTGCGGCGCGGGCCCGCGGGCTCCTTGCGGGTATTGCGCTCGCGCTCCTGGCCCTGGCGCACCGACGGCGGCGCCTCGAGCAGCTTGAGGCTCAACGCCTGCGGACCGCGGCGGCCCGCGGCCATGCCGAATTCGACACGCTGCCCGGGCTTCAGGCCTTCGACACCGTCGGGCAGCGCGGACGAGCGGACGTAGACGTCCTCACCCTCGTCCTGGGAAAGGAAGCCGAAGCCCTTTTCGACGTCGTACCACTTCACCCTGCCGGTCGGCACTGCGCTCACCCGTTCATCATTCGAAACCCGGACCCGGTCGGTCCGAGCACACCCGTCTGCTCGAAACTGCGCGGCGAATTCCGCCGGGAGCAGCTCCTGTCAGTTTGCGAAAAGAACGCGCCCCACAAGCTTGTAGGACGCGATTGTCATCGAGTCTACCCCGGTGGCGATAACCGAAGCACATCAGTTTTACCGTCGAGAGGTGACGAACCCTCCCGTACCGCCGCCGCCGAGCAGCTCGCCGCGCCGCGCCGGAGATTGGTTGTTGAAGCTCGCGCTCGGCCTGTTCGCGATCGGATTGCTGGCCATCATCGCGATCTTCCTGACGCCGATACTCACCGATGGGCGGCCAGGGCTGTGGCTGTATCTGCTCGCGATGCTGACGCCCGTCGGCTTCCTTTGCGCACTGGTGTTCGCGCTCTGGTCCGGCCGCAGGTCCAGATGACCGGCAACTGCTTACCCGAGCGGTTCGTTACTCACTCACCTGTGTGATCCTCGTCACATTCCAGGCGGGTCACGGACCGGCAACGGGCGGGAACCGTGTGCACGACGCCGCCTCTAGCTGCGCGGAAGGGATTTCGCACCCGCCGAGACCAGTTCGAGACCGACGGGTACACGCCGGTTACCAAATAGTGATTTTTCGCGGCGATCGACGTACGGTCTATCCCAGCCGGGGACACCCGGCACCACCGGCCCGCCGCACCGAACCTCGCCCCGCGGGTACCGGACCCCGACGGAATACAGGGGCGGGGGCGGGACGGACGACCTCTCAGTCCGAACCCGAGCGAAACCTCGCAGGTGCGGACGAGAGGAAGACACCCGATATGAGTGGACGCCATCGCAAGCCGACCTCCACCGGGCGCACCGTAGCCAAGGTCGCCGTCACCGGCGCGATCTTCGGTACCGCAGGTGTGGCCCTCGCTGGAAACGCCAGCGCGGCTCCCGACTCCGACTGGGATCGCCTCGCGCAGTGCGAAGCAGGCGGCAACTGGGGCATCAACACCGGCAACGGTTTCCAGGGCGGCCTGCAGTTCTCCCCGAGCACGTGGAATTCCCACGGCGGCCAGGAGTACGCGGCCACCGCCAACCAGGCCAGCCGCGAAGAGCAGATCGTCGTCGCCGAGAAGGTCCTTGCCTCGCAGGGCTGGGGCGCTTGGCCCTCGTGCTCGGCCAAGCTCGGCCTCAAGAGCTCCCCTTCCCAGCGCAGCGCTCCGTCCACCGCCGAGACCCCGCGCTGGAACCCCGAGCCGTCCGCCCCGCAGCAGGTGCAGGCCGCCGACGCCAACCAGGAGATCTTCCAGGCCGTCGACCGCGCCATCGCCGCGGTGCAGCAGCAGGGCGTGCAGATCCCGCAGCCCGCACTCGATTTCTTCAATGCCGCCAAGGCGAATGGCGTGACCCTCGACCCCACGGTCGTGAACTTCTACGAGGCGAACAAGGGCCTGCTGCCCTCCTGATCTTCGCCCCGTTCACGAACAAGGCCCCCGCATCAACGAGGATGCGGGGGCCTTGTTCGTACCTACGGCCGTGATCGGCGAGATCAGCGGTTGATCACCGTTTGGGGATGCACGTAGGCCAGCTGCTCGGCCGGGACCGGGAACTCGGTGTCCTCGCCGTAAGGCGACAGTCCACCGGAACGGGTCGACGAGAGCTCGGTGACCGCGTGATCACCATCGGCCACCTGGGGCCAACCGTTGTCGACATAGGGTTTCTTAGATTTGTTCACCACGCCCTCATGCTAGCTCCCCCCGCCTCCCCCGCATCTCCGCGCCTAAGGCCAGACTCGGGTGCGGGGCTTTCTGGCGTCGGTGGCCGGCGGGTAGGAAGGGGCTGGGTTAGCCCGTACCCGGTGAGTTATCCGGGCCGTGCGAGATCCGGCGGTGCGTCGGGTATATCGGTTATCGCCAGCGGCTAACGGGATGTCCTGCGATGGAGCAGCCGGATTCGGGTGAGAGCAGGGTGGTGTGGCGGCCGGCGGGGAGGAAGGGGGCTGGGTTAGCCGTCCCTGGCGAGTTACCCGGGCCGTGCGAAATCTGTCGTTGCCTAGGGCATATCGGCGGGCTACGGGGGCAGGAGTGTCCGGAGAGGGAGTGGCGGGGCGTAGGCGAGGGGATCGGGTGTCCTGGACCGGCGATCGGCGAGTCTGCGCACTACTCTGGATCGGATGACCGTGACCAGTGCCCTTGCCGCGTGGCTCGGTGCGCGCAGCGACGACCAACTGGTGCACCTGCTGCAATTGCGGCCCGATCTCGCCGTGCCGCTGCCGTCTTCGATGACGGTGCTCGCGGCGAGGGCCGAACAGCGCGCTTCCGTGCTGCGCGCCACCGACGATCTGAACACCCTCGATTTCGCCCTCGTGGAAACGCTTGCGGTGCACGGCGCTACGCGAGCGCCGGGCGACAGCGCGCCGCTGACCCGCAAGGCGTTGCACGCGCAACTGAAAGGACGCGCGACCAAGGCCGCGATCGAGGAGTCGCTCGAACGGCTGACCGCCCGCGCGCTGGTCTGGCTCGACCGTGACGACCTGCACCTGGTCGCCGCCGCGGCCGAGGCGCTGCCATGGCCGATGGGCAGCAGCACCGAACTGCCCGACGCGCTCACCGAGGCCGAGAGCGTCGCGGCGCTGGCCGAGATCGCCCCCGCCGAACGCGCATTGCTCGAGAAGCTGGCGAGCACCGGTCCGCGCGGCCGCACCAGGGACGCCGCACCGGGCACTCCCCCCGACCGTCCGGTGCAGCAGCTGCTCGCCCGTCGGCTGTTGCACCGCGTCGACGACGAGACCGTCGAGCTGCCGATCACCGTGGGCCAGGTGCTGCGCCGCGAGCCGGTGACCCACCCGCATGCCCTCATGCCACCGAAGCCGGAGCTGACCAAGCACGCCCCCGCCGATGTGAACGCCGTCGCCGCGGGCGAGGTGGGTGAGCTGCTGCGCCACTGCACCGACATCCTGGAGGCGCTCGGGCAAGCGCCCGCACCAGCCCTGCGCGCGGGCGGGCTCGGCGTGCGGGAGCTGCGCCGCATCGCCAAGCAGACGGGCGTCGACGAGATGAGGGCGGGTCTGCTCGTGGAGCTGCTTGCTGCCGCGAAGCTCATCGAGAAGGGGCAGCCGGACCCGCCGCCGGATTACGACTCCGTGGACGACTTCTGGGCGCCGACCCCCGCCGCCGACGGCTGGCTGGACGGCCCGCCCGCCCGCCGCTGGACGGTGCTCGCCATGGTGTGGCTCGACCTGGACCGGATGCCGTGGATGATCGGCATGCGCGACGCCAACGACAAGCCGCTGGCCGCGCTCTCCCTCGAGCTGCGCACCCCGACCGCGCCGCGCGACCGCCGCGCCGTGCTCGAACTGCTCGCCGAGTATCCGTCCGGCGCCGCCGTCGACCCCGCCGACATCGGCCGCCTCCTCGCCTGGCGGCAGCCGCGCAGGCGCAGGCACTTCCGGCGCGAGGCGGTGGAGAACACCGTGCGCGAGGCAGCCGAGGTGGGTCTCGTCGGACGCGGCGCGCTCGGGTCGCCCGCCCGCGCGCTGCTGCACGGCGGGGTGACCAGCGCGGCCGACGCCGAGGTCGCCATGGAGGCGGCGCTGCCGGCCCCGGTCGATCACGTGCTGGTGCAGGCCGACCTGACGGTGATCGCGCCCGGCCCGCTGACGGCCGAGCTCCAGCAGCGGGTCGCTCTCGTCGCCGACGTCGAATCGGCCGGTGCGGCAACGGTTTACCGAATCGGCGAGGACTCGGTGCGCCGCGCCCTCGACGCCGGGCTCACGGCTGCCGAGCTGCACACGCTGTTCGCCACGCATTCCCGCACGCCGATCCCGCAGGCGCTGACCTATCTCATCGATGACGTGGCCCGCAGGCACGGCAGGCTGCGGGCGGGCATGGCGCAGTCGTTCGTGCGCAGCGACGACCCGACGCTGCTCGCCCAGGTGCTCGCCGCCCCGGTCGCGTCCGCGCTGGCGCTGCGCGCGGTGGCCCCGACGGTCGCGATTTCGCAGGCGCCGCTGGGCGAGGTGCTCGAACAGCTGCGCGCGGCCGGTTTCGCGCCCGCGGGCGAGGATTCGGCGGGCGCGATCGTCGATCTGCGCAGGCGTGGCGCCCGCATCTCGGTGCGCCCGAACGCGCGCCAGGCCTATCGGCCGACGCCGCCGAGCACCGAACAGCTGGAACTGCTCGTCGCCGAGCTCAGGGCGGGCGAGCGCGCGGCCAGCGCCCGCGCAGGCCAGTCGGTGCGCACGGACGGCACCAGAACCAGCACGGCCGCCACCCTCGCGCTGCTGCAATTGGCGGCGCGAGTGCGGCGGCCGGTGAACATCGGGTATGTCGACGCCTCCGGCGTCGCGTCACAGCGCGTCGTCGAGCCGTTGAAGGTCGGCAACGGACAGCTCGACGCGCTGGACCCGGTGACGGGCGCGGTCCGGCACTTCACGTTGCACCGGATCGCGTCGGTCGCGCTGCTGGAATGATCAGCTGTTGGGCTTGCCCACGCAGAACAGGGTCTTGGGGTCGGAGACGGTGATGAACTCCTCGGCGCTCTCGCAGAGCAGTTCGTCGGTCTGGCCGTCCACGCGCTGCAGGACCTTGAAGGTGGCCTCGGTGGAGGAGCAGTCCACCCACTTGTACGGCGAGGTGCCGACATCGTTGTAGCAAGCGCCCTGGGCGAAGTTGGGCGCTAGGCACAGGAACGCCGTGCCGCCGCTGGCCAGCTGCTCGGTGTAGCTGGTGTACTCCTTCGACGCGCATTCGGTCTGTTGGTCGAAGCTCTGGTGCACCTTGTACACGGCCTTGGGCGAGGAGCAATCGATCGGCTCGCCCTCGGTCGCGGTGGGCGAGTTGTCGGTGATGTTGATGCAGTCACCGACCTTCGTCTTGGCCACGTCGGACTTGGTCGCGTTGTCGATCGCAGAACAGCCGGTCACCGCGGCCGCGAGCGCGGCCACCGCCAGGAGGGCGAGCACGACACGTGCCAGCAGCCTCGTTCCTGGGAACTTCACGGGAAAACCTCTCTCACCGAATACGTCCACGGGCGTGAACGCGGTGAGGATACCTTCACGATCGCGGTGGCCGCATCAGCCTCGTCGAACGACGTGGCGTGGCTCAGAAGCCGGCGCCGTACATTCCCAAGATCGCGAAGCCGAGTACGCGCGGGATCAGTTGACCGAGCAGTTGCAGACCAAAGTAGTTCACTAGCAATGCCTCTCGCAGATCGCCCACATGGTGGACGTTCGTCCAATACGACGACTGTGTCGTCCGACGGCGGCCCGTCGTTACGCTTGGCAGGTATGACGCTCGAGGACGTCGCCGGCGAGCTCTACGCGGTGCAGCCCACCGAGTTCGTCGCGGCGCGCGCCGCGCGAGTCGCCGAGGCCAAAGAGGCGGGCGACAAAGAGCTCGCGTCCGCCATCGGCAAGCTGCGCAAGCCGACGGTGACCGCGTGGGCGGTGAATCTGCTCGCCCGCTCGGTCCCGGACGAGGTGGACGCCCTGCTGCGGCTCGGCGACGCCCTGCGCACGGCGCAGCGCAAGCTGTCCGGCGACCAGCTGCGCACCCTCACCACGCAGCGGCAACAGGTGGTCAACGCGCTGGCCCGGCGGGCGGGGGCGCTGGCAGGCGAGGCGGGCAAACCGGTGAGCGAAAGCGTCCTGCGCGAGGTGGGGCAGACCCTGACCGCGGCACTTGCCGATCCGGAGGTCGCCGAGCAGGTGCGCACCGGCACGCTGGCCACCGCCGCGAACTACGAGGGTTTCGGGCCCACCGGTCCCGCACTGGTCGCGGTGGACGGCAAAGGTTCTGCGCCGTCGAAGAAGAAGGCGCGCGAGAAGCCGGAGAAGCAGCGCGACGAGGAGGCGGAGCAGGAGCTGGAGGACGCCCGCGCCACCCTCGAATCCGCTGCGGCCGCAGTGGATTCGGCACAGCGGGAGGCCGACGAGACGGCGGCGCGGCGCACGGAGATCGAGGACAGGATCACCGGGCTACGCGCCGAACTCGAGCACGCCGAGCAGGAGAAGCAATTCGCCCGCACCGCCGAACGCGGCGCCCAAGAGAAGTTGCGCGCGGCGCAGCGTCAGCTCGACCGGGCGCAGCGGTGGGTGCGGCGGGCGGAGGAGCGAGTGCGGGACTGACCCGGATCAGAGTCGCAGGTCGCCGGGGTACAAATATTCGTCGGCGGGCGGGGAGGTCTGATTCAGCCACGCGTCGAAGAAGCCGGTCAGATCCGTCCCGGTCTTCGACTGCACAAAGGTGCGGAACTCGGGCATCGACGCGTTCCCGTAGGCGTGCCTGGCGAGGAATTCCCTTGTCGCGCCGAAGAACGCGTCGTCACCGATTTGCTTGCGCAGCGCGTGCAGGAAGAGCGGGCCGCGGTAGTAGACCGAGGTGAATTCGAAACCAGCGCCGGGATTTTCCAGCGGGATATCCCAGAAGCGTTGTTTGTCATACCATTTCGCGATGGTCTCGCGATACTGCGCGTCGACGTCCTCGCCTTCCATCCGCTCCGGCCACAGGTAGTCGGCGGTGTAACTGGCGAAGCACTCGTTCAGGCAGATGTCGGACCATTGCCGCACCGACACCGCGTCGCCCCACCACTGGTGCGCGATCTCGTGCACCACGGTCTGCAGGTCGCTGCGCGGCGAGTAGATCGGCCGGGTCTGGGTCTCCAGGGAGAACAAGATGTCGGCGTCGACGTAGATACCGCCGCCGGCCTCGAACGGGTACGGCCCGTAGAGCTGCTCGGCGAAATCGAGGATCTCGGGCAACCGCTCCTCGTACTCCCTGTTGTGCTCGGCATCGGGCGCGAAGGCGCTCACCAGCGGGGTACCGTTGGCGCGCCGTTGGTCGAGGAAGCTGAAGTGGTCGATGGCGACGGTTGTCAGGTAGCCCAGGACCGGAACCCGCGATTCCCAGCTGACCGTGCGCTTGTCGGCGACCACCGTGTTCTGCGTGCGAAGTCCGTTGGACATGACCTCCCACTCGGCGGGCACCGTGGCGTGCAGCGCGAAGGTTGCCTTGTCCAATGGGGTGTCGTTGAGCGGGTACCAGGTGGTCGCGGAGTGCGGCTCGCCCGCGACGAACGCGCCGCCGCTCGGCGCGAAGGTCCAGCCCTCCCCCACAGTGTTGGTCATCTCGCCCGCGTAGTCGACGGTCACCGTGAACGGCAACCCGGGCAGGATCGGCAGCAGCGGCGTGACGGTCAGCTCGTGCTCGCCGTTGCGGTCGAAGGAGGCGGGCTGATGGTTCACCGAGACCATCCGCACCTCCGGCCCGGCGAAGTCGAGATTGAACGCGCGCAACGCCTGCGTCGCGACGGCGGCGATGCGGGCGGTGCCGGTGAGCTGATAGGTCGGCGGGTCGTAGTCGATGGTGACGTCGTAGTGGACCACGTCGTAGCCGCCGTTGCCGTCCATCGGGTAGTAGGGATCGTCCAGGCCGGGAGCGCCGACGAACGGATCGGCGTTCGCGGGCCCGGCTGCCGTGAGCAGCAAGGCGGCCACCACACCACACACCAAGCCGGACAACCTCATTCGACCACCGCCCCTTTCCACCACACCCCGATTCCGGTACCGACGTACCGCGCAGGTGGATGGTAGCCGGTTCAGTCCGCCGTGCCGCTGAGCGCCACCGACGCGCCGAGCCCGACGATCATCGCGCCGCCCGCACCGCCGACGGCTTCGAGCCTACGCGGCGACCTGGCGAACCAGTTGCGGGCCGAGGCCGCCAGCAGCGCCCACGCGCTGTCGGAGACGAGCGCGATGGCGAGGAACACCGTCCCGAGGACGACGAGCTGCAACGGCAGCGAACCGGAGGCCGGATCGATGAAATGCGGCAGCACGGCGGAGAAGAACACGATGCCCTTCGGATTGGTCACCCCGACGACGACGCTCTGCCGGAAGACCCGTCCGTCGGCGACGGTGTCGACGCTCGCGCCGAGCGCGTCCCGCAACGCCTTGCGTTCCCGAATCGCCTGCACGCCCAGATAGACGAGATACAGCGCGCCCGCGAACTTCACCACGCTGAGCGCCAGCGACGACGCGGCGAGCAACGTGCCGAGACCGATCGCGACGAAGATCAGGCAGATCAGCACGCCGAGGCAATGGCCGACGGCCGAGATCAGCGCGGCACGCCTGCCGAGGGCCAGCGCCCGCCCGACGGTGAACAACACGCCAGGACCGGGTACGACGACGATGAGAGTGGCCGCGGCCATGAACGCCAGCAGGTTGGTCATGGGAACCATCGGGGCAGTCTAATTCGCGGCTACGCGGGCTCGGCGTGTCGCGCGATGCCCGGCCGGGTCAGTTGCCGAGATCGTCCGGCAGCTGCTGCGGATCGAGCAGCAGGCGCTTGGCCGAGGTGCGGCGAACCTGCGCGGCGAGCGCGAGATTGTCGGTGAGCAACCGCCATTCGACCTCGCTGATGGCGGCGCGCGCCCGATCGATGACCTGGCCGTCCCTTGTCCCCCATGCGATCGGCATGGCGCTCACCGACTGCCAGCGCTCCCCGATCTGGCGCGGCGCGCGGTCGGTGCGGATGGCGACCGAAGGCACCCGCTCCCCGGCGCGCTTCTGGTGACCGGGCAGATCCCGCACCTTCCGGGTCACCAGCGCATAGCGCGGATCGGCCGCTTCGGGTGTCGACACATCGACGAGCGCGAGCAACACGACCCCGCTCGGATAGGTCTCCGACACCACGGCGGGTACGAGCTCGCCATCGGCGTAGAGCCTGTCGATGCTCGACCGGTGCGGCGCCCACAGCGCCACCCACAGCGAGGTCACCGCGCCGAGCGCGGAGGCGACCGCGAGCAGGTAGGACCACGGATGGTCCAGCCAGACGAGATAGGCCGTCACGGCGGCGGAGACGACGGCCGCGGCGATCGCCACGATGCGCAACCGGCGCAGATCGGCGAACACTTCGTTCACCGCATGGGCATGCCTGCGGTCCACCGCGAATTCGAAGCGTCGCACGTTTCTTTCCTAGCACACGTTGCGGAGGATTTGCCTCCGCTTATCCGATGGCAGGTCCGAGCAGATCGTCGGCGTCGGTGATGCGATAGGCGTAGCCCTGTTCGGCGAGAAAACGCTGACGGTGCGCGGCGTATTCGGCATCGAGGGTGTCGCGGGCGACCACCGAATAGAAGTGCGCCTGCCCGCCGCCCTGCTTCGGCCGCAACAGCCTGCCCAGCCGCTGCGCCTCCTCCTGTCGCGAACCGAACGTACCCGAAACCTGTACCGCCACGGAGGCTTCCGGCAGATCGATGGAGAAGTTGGCGACCTTGCTCACCACGAGCACCGGAATCTCGCCGCGCCGGAACGCGTCGAAAAGTTCTTCGCGCTCTTTGGTTTTCGTCGAACCCTGAATCACGGGCGCGTTCAAATCCGCGCCCAATTCGTCGAGCTGTTCCAGATAGGCGCCGATCACCAGGCTCGGCGCGTCCTGATGTCTGGCCAGAATCGATTCCACCACGGCGATTTTGGTTCGCGCGGTCGAGCACAGCTTGTAGCGCTCCTCCGGCTCCGCGGTCGCGTAGGCCATCCGCTCGGCGTCGGTGAGCGTCACCCGCACCTCGATGCAGTCGGCCGGGGCGATCCAGCCCTGCGCCTCGATGTCCTTCCACGGCGCGTCGTAGCGCTTCGGGCCGATCAGCGAGAATACGTCGCCCTCGCGTCCGTCCTCGCGCACCAGCGTGGCGGTGAGGCCGAGCCTGCGGCGCGACTGGAGGTCCGCGGTCATCCGGAAGACCGGCGCGGGCAACAGGTGCACCTCGTCGTAGATGACCAGGCCCCAGTCGCGGCTGTCGAACAGCTCCAGGTGCTTGTACTCGCCCTTGGTGCGGCGGGTGATCACCTGGTAGGTCGCGATGGTGACCGGCCGGATCTCCTTGCGCTCGCCCGAGTACTCGCCGATCTCGTCCTCGGTCAGCGAGGTGCGGGCCAGCAGCTCGCGCCGCCACTGCCTGCCCGCGACGGTATTGGTCACCAAGATCAGCGTGGTGGCCTTGGCCTTGGCCATCGCCGCGGCGCCGACCATCGTCTTGCCCGCGCCGCACGGGAGCACGACCACGCCGGAGCCGCCCGCCCAGAACGAGTCCGCGGCCATCTGCTGGTAGTCGCGTAGATGCCAGTGGCCGCCGGTGTAGTCGAGCTCGATGTGATGCGCCTCGCCGTCGACGTAGCCCGCCAGGTCCTCGGCGGGCCAGCCGATCTTGAGCAGCATCTGCTTGATCCGGCCGCGCTCGGACGGGTGCACCACCACGGTGTCCTCGTCGATGCGCGCGCCGAGCATGGGCGCGATCTTCTTGTGCCGCAGCACCTCTTCGAGCACCGCGCGATCCAGGCTGACCAGCGTCAGGCCGTGCGCGGGATGCTTGACCAGCTGCAGCCTGCCGTACCTGGCCATCGTGTCGACGACGTCGACGAGCAGCGGCTGCGGGACCGCGTACCGGGAGAAGCTGACCAGAGCGTCGACCACCTGCTCGGCGTCGTGCCCGGCCGCGCGTGCGTTCCACAGCGCCAGCGGCGTCACCCGGTAGGTGTGCACGTGCTCGGGCGCCCGTTCCAGCTCGGCGAACGGCGCGATGGACTGGCGCGCCGCGTCGGCCAGCTCGTGGTCGACCTCCAGCAGCAGCGTCTTGTCACTCTGAACGATCAGCGGACCGTCGGTCACAGTCTCTCCTCGTATCGGGCGGGTGCGGGCGTCGTTCGCCCGTGCGCGCCGGCTTCGGCGCTCATTCTCCCCTGGCCCACCGACAACCCGCAGGCTGCGGTGGGTGTGCGCAGCGGGGTTCGGCTCCGGAGATACCAGCGTAGGCCGCCGCCTTTTTGTTCCGTCGCGCCGGTCACGGCGGGAGTCCACCGGCCTCGAAGTGGACCGAGACGCGGTTCGCCTCGGTCGGCGACGATCGTGGGCATGATCGAAACAGCGGCTATCCTCGGCGTGGCTGCGGCCGCGCTCGGCATGGTGCTCACCCCGGGACCCAACATGATGTACCTGGTCTCCCGCACGGTTTCCCAGGGACGACGGGCCGGTCTGGTGTCGTTGACCGGGGTGGCGGCCGGTTTCGGCGTCTATCTCGCCGCCGCTGCCGCTGGCATCACCGCGGTGTTCGCGGTGGTGTCGGGGCTGTACCTCGCGGTGAAGCTGGCGGGCGCGGCCTACCTGCTGTGGCTGGCCTGGCAGGCGCTGCGGCCTGGCGGCGTCTCGGTGTTCGCGCCGTCGCAGCTGCCCGCCGACCCAGCGCGCAGGCTCTTCGCCATGGGCCTGGTCACCAACCTGCTCAACCCGAAGATCGCGATCATGTACCTCGCGCTGATCCCGCAGTTCGTCGTGCCCGAGCGCGGGCTGATCTGGCTTCAGAGCCTGTGCCTCGGCGCGGTGCAGATCGCCGTCGCGTTGACGGTGAACGGCGTCATCGTGCTCGCCGCAGGCACGATCTCGGGCTTCCTCACGGGACGGCCGCTGTGGTTGCGGGCCCAGCGGTACGTGATGGGCACGATGCTGGGATCGATCGCGGTGCTGCTCGCCACCGACCGCGCGCGTCCTGTCCCAGCCTGACGGGGCACCGAGGCCACGCGGCGCCGGCCACCGTTCGGGGCCGCACGGTGCGGGCGGCCCCTCGGCCCCACGGCGTCGCCGCAACCACGCGGCATCAACCCTCGACAGGGGCCGCATCGGCCTCGGCGACCAACTCCTCGAAACGCCGCGTCATGGTCCGATCCTCACCGATTCCCGGTCGGCGGCGCCACGGTCATTCCTCAGCGACGGACCCAGCTCCGAGCATCCGCAACCGACGTGCAAATCTGCTGGACGGAGAAAGAGGAAAGGAGCGGTTTCATGATCGCCGGGTTGGACGTCATGGCCACGCAGCTCGATTCCGCAGTGAACGCCGCCCAGCGCATCGGCGAGTTGCTCGGGGTGATCTCGTTCGCGGCGTCGGGCGCGCTGCTCGCGGTCCGCAAGAATCTCGACATCTTCGGGATGGCCGTGCTTGCCTGCAGCACCGCGCTCGGCGGCGGCGTCATCCGCGACCTGCTCATCGGCCGCACCCCGCCCGCCGCCTTCACCGATCTCACCTACCTGTGCGCGTCGCTGCTCACCGCGCTGGTGATCTTCTTCAAGCACCCCTCGCGCCGGCTCACCCGCGGCCCGCTCGAGGTGTTCGACGCCATCGGGCTCGGGCTGTTCTGCGTGACCGGCACCGCGGTCGCGTATGCCCAAGGGATTGGCGCGCCGACGGCCGCGCTGCTCGGCATGGTCACCGCGATCGGCGGCGGCGTCATCCGCGACGTGCTCGGCGGTGAGGTGCCGCGGGTGTTGCGCCCGGACCAGGAGCTGTACGCCGTGCCCGCGCTGTTCGGCGCCGCCGCCACCGCCACGCTGCTGCACTTCGACGCCTACTGGGCGTGGACCGGACTGCTCGCGGCGTGCCTCGCCATCGGCTTCCGTCTGCTGGCCCGCCGTTACGGCTGGCACGCGCCGCAGGCTCGCCGCGACACCGGCAGGCTCGATCGCACGCCGGACTGACCGCCCGCAGCGGCGGAGCACGCGGATGTCCAGGAACCGAAGGAGACATAGCATCCCCCGCCGCCCGCCCGTAACCTCGAAACGTGACGGCGACCGAGCTGCGGCAGGACCCTCGATCCGAGCGCGGCCGCCGGTCGACCTGGCTCGCAATCGAATTCGTGGCGCTGTACTTCGGACTGGTCGGCGGCTACGCCGCGATCGGTAGCCCCGGCAGCCCAATCCCGCCGCTGGTCGCGCTGGCCGTCGCCGCTCATCTCTGGCTGCGTCGCCTGCCGTTGCGACCGGCCGGGCTACGGGAACAGCTCCGCACGTTGCGCGCCGAACTGCCGTCGATGCTGGCGCTCTGGGTCGCCGCGGCGATCGCCATCGGTCTGACGCTCGCGGTGTTCAGCCCGGAGCGACTGCTCTCGCTGCCGCGCACCGAACCGCTGCTGTGGGCGGTGGTGATGGTGTTCTATCCGCTGTTCTCGGTGTACCCGCAGGAGCTGATCTTCCGTAAGTTCCTGTTCCAGCGGTACGCACCGGCTTTCGGCGACGGGTGGGCGCTGATCGTCGCGAACGCCGCCGCGTTCGGCTTCGCGCACATCATCTTCGGCAATTGGATCGCAGTGGCGCTGACCCTGATCGGCGGCATCCTCTTCGGCTACCGCTACAGGAGGACCGGTTCGCTGCTGGTGGTCTCGGTCGAGCACGCGCTCTACGGCTGTCTCGCCTTCACCATCGGCCTCGGCGGGTTCCTGTACCACGGCGCGAGCTGATCTCGCCGGATCAGCTCAGCCGATAGGTGAGCTGCGCGAACTGCCCCATCCGCGCTACCTCGGCCAACCGCATCCGGTCGGCGAGGATGCGGCGCGGCAGCAGCGGCGCCCCGCCACCGAGCGTCACCGGTGTGATGCCGACGATCACCTCGTCCAGCAGGCCCGCGTCGGCGAAACGCCCGGCCAGCTCGCCGCCACCGACGATCCAGATGTTCCGCTCGCCCGCCGCCTCTGCCATCAGCTTGTGCACCGGCTCGACGTCCCCGGACACGAAACGCAGGTTCGCGCCGGGGATCGCGGGCAGTTCCCGATGGGTGAACACCCAGCAGGGCCGATCGCCGTAGTTGTCACGCCAGGACGCGGGTGACTCGTTGGCCAGCATCCACTCGTAGGTGGTCGCGCCCATCGCCATGGCGCCGACGCCGCCGAGGAACGTGCCGATGTCATCGGTGGCGGCGTCGGCGTCCGGCACGGCGAACAGCCAACTCAACGAGTTGTCCGGGTCGGCGATGTACCCGTCGAGGCTGCTCGCGGTGTAGTACTGGGTTGTCATGGTCTCGATCCTCACACCGAAACATGACACCTTCGGTCAGCGTTTGCCGCTCGCCGTCACACCCGCGCGCAGCCGCCGCACGCCCTCGTCCAGCGTCTCGTCGCGCTTGCAGAAAGTGAACCGCACCAAATGGTTCCATGCGGGCGTGTAGTCGGCGAAGACGCTGACGGGCACCGCGGCCACGCCGATCCGCTCGGGGATCTCGCGGCAGAACTCGAGACCGTCGGTGCGACCCGTCGGTGTGAGGTCGGCGCACACGAAATAGCCTCCGCCGCTTGCCTTGACGCCGAAGCCGGTGTCGGCCAGCGCCGCAGACAGACGGAGGCGCTTGTCCGACAGTGAATCTCGCAGCCGAGCGACCCAGTCGAGCTCGTTGGTCAGCGCGTGCGCGATGGCGGGCTGGAACGGGCCGCCGCCGACGAAGGACATGAACTGCTTTGCGGCGAGCACGCCGTCGATCAGGTAGGCGGGGCCGCACGCCCAGCCGATCTTCCAACCGGTGACGCTGAAGGTCTTTGCGGCGCTGGACACCACGACGGTCCGCTCGGCCATGCCCGGCAGCGTCGCCAAGCTGATGTGTTCGTTGCCGTCGTAGACGAGATGTTCGTAGACCTCGTCGGTGAGCACCAACAGGTCGTGCGCGCAGGCGATCTCGGCTATCGCGGTGAGATCGGCCCTGTCGAGCACCGTGCCGGTGGGATTGTGCGGCGAATTGACCACCAGCATCCTGGTGCGCGGGGTGATCGCGGCGCGCAGGCTGTCCAGATCGAGCACGAACCGATCGCCGTCGGCCACCAGCCGGGCCGTGCGCCGCCGCGCGCCCGCAAGCGCGACGGCCGCCGCGTAGGAGTCGTAGTAGGGCTCGATCAGCACCACCTCGTCGCCCGGCTCGACGAGCCCGAGCATGGCCGCGCTGATCGCCTCTGTCGCGCCGACGGTGACCAGCACCTCCCGCTCCGGGTCGTATTCGGTGCCGTAGCGGCGGGCGCGGTCGTCGGCGATGGCGCGGCGCAGCACCGGCATGCCGCGGCCGGGCGGGTACTGGTTGACGCCGTCGGCGATGGCTTGCCTGGCCACCTCGAGCATGCCCGCGGGTCCGTCGCTGTCCGGGAAGCCCTGGCCGAGGTTCACCGCCTCGTGCCGGACAGCGAGTTCGGTCATCTCGGCGAAAATCGTGGCGGCGAAAGGTCGCAGGCGAGCGACGGTCGCGGGGCGCGCAGGCATACCCCGGAGAGTAGCCGAGCGGTCGCCATTGTTGCCATTAGATAGCGAATGGCTATGTTTCACATTCATTTCGATACCCCTAGCTGCATGGTTGTGCGTTCTCCCACAGGGAGCTAGCCTCGCCGTGTTCCATCTCATAAGCCGCCGTTCTCGCGGCGGCGTCTCGAAAGGGGCGCTCATGGCCTCGTATCTCGACCTCGTACTGCAGCCGGCCGCGTCGGAGGTCGCCGGAGCCGTACTCGGTCTGATTCGCGAAGTAGCGCACGATCTCGTCGCGGGCACCGGCGACTGGTTCACCGGATCGTCGACCGGCGATTGGTTCACCGGGTCCACCACCGGCAACGGCGGCACCGGATCCTCGACTGGCGACTGGTTCACCGGTTCGACCACCCCCTGATCCGTCCGGCTCCGCTGGGCCGGACGATGAGGGTCCGGCCCGGCGGCTCAGGACAACCGCACGCCCGTCAGCTTCGCCGGATTGGCGTGATCATAAGTGCCCCAGACCAATCCGTCGCACACCGTGAAACCGACCACCCTCGCCGGATGCCAATCCTGTTCCTCGGTCGCCGAATCCAAATTCATCACCAGGCCCAATTGCCCGTTCACCGTGGCGAATTCGTAGCGCGTCGCGGCCTGCTCGGAAGCGCCGATGCCGTACGTGTGCACCAGCTCGAGCATGAAGCGAGCGATCCGCTCCGCGCCGCCGACGATCTTCACCACCGTGGAGGTGGTGCCGTTGGCGTCGCCGATCAGCACCGCCTCCGGATGCAGCGCCTTCGCGACCGCGTCGACATCGTCCGTGGCCAGCGCCGCGAGCAGCCGCCGAACCGCGGCCTCGTGCTCGGCGTCGGCCACCGCCGAGGGCACGCAGGCGACCGCCTCACGCGCGTGGGTCGCCAGCAGGCTCACGTCATCGGTGGATACACCGAGAATTTCGGCGATCTCCTCGAACGGCACCGCCAGCCCGTCGTGCAGCACGAATGCCACCCGCTGCGGCGGAGTCAGGCCGTCCAGCGCGACCATCGCCGCCATGCGATATTCAGCGCCGCGCACCACCGATTCCAGCGGATCCGGCGTGCCCGACGGCGCGACGCCGGTGACGATGGGCTCCGGCAACCATTGCCCCACATAGGTTTCCCGGCGCATCGCGGTAGTGTGCAAGTGGTCCAAGCAGATTCGGCTCACCGTGGCCGTCAGCCAGTCGCGCAGATCGTCGATCTCGGACTGGTGTGTCCCCGCCAGCCGCAGCCGGCTCTCCTGCACCGCGTCTTCGGCGTCGCCGACGCTGCCCGTCAGCCGGTAGGCGACGGAAAGCAAATGCCCCCGATGTGATTCGAACAGGTCGGCGATAAGAGCGGAAACCATCGGGCTGATTCTACGGTCCGCCCGGCCGGGCGATCACCGCGGCATCCATCCGGTCATCCGATAACCGGATGCTCGCCTCGGCCCGTCCGTGTCACGATGGCTCGATGGAGATCCGCACGCTGTCCGACGGCGCGGTCTGGCTGTCACCGCCCACCGCGGCCGATACCGATGACATCATCGTCCACTGCCAGCACCCGTCCATCGGCCAGTGGACGACGATCCCGGTGCCATACGGCCGGTCCGAGGCCGAGAGCTTTCTCGCCGACTTCGTCGGTCCCGGCTGGGCGGGACGCAGCCCGACCTGGGCGATTCGCCCAGCGCCCGACGGGCCCGTGATCGGCATGATCGGCCTCACCGAACAGGACGCGTCGGCCTGCGAGATCGGGTTCTGGCTCGGCGCCGAGCAGCGCGGCCGCGGCCGCATGGCGCGCGCGGTGGCGCTGGTCTGCGAGTACGGTTTCGCCGCAGACGGCATGGGGCTGGCCCGCATCAGCTGGCGCGCGTTCGTCGGCAACTACGCGTCGGCCGCCGCGGTGTGCCGCAATGGCTTCCGCTACGAGGGACTTGCCAGGCTCGGCGTGCTGCACCGCGGCGTCCGGCGCGACGAATGGCGGGCGGCCCGTCTGTACAGCGACCCTCCGGGGCCGGCCGACGACGCCTGGCCCGCCGAGTGCATCGGAAGCCGGAAGGCGGCCCGCCATGGGTGACGCCCGGTTCGGCTGGTTCGCCGATGCCATGGATCTGCGCGCCACCGACCGGGTGCTGGAGATCGGCCCCGGTTCGAGCCCCTCGCTGTCGCTGCTGGCCGAGCGGGTGACCGACGGGCGCGTCGTCGGCGTCGAACGCTCCGCGACGGCGATCGCCCGCGCGGCGCAGCGGCTGGGAATTCCGCCTGCGGCGCAAACGAATTCGGGCCGTATCGGTCTCGTCCACGCCGACCTGGCCCGGCTGCTTCCCGAACAAGTGCTCGACGGGATCGACGGCTTCGACAAGATCCTGGCGGTCAACGTCAACGTGTTCTGGACCAAACGACCCACCGCCGAACTCGCCGTCGTCAGGAAACTGCTGGCTCCCGGCGGTGGCCTCTACCTGTGCTACGGCTACGGCGACCCGGACGGCGCGTCGACATCGGCCAAGCCGCCGCCGGGGCGCTTGGAGGAGCGCCTGACGGAGGCGGGCTTCACCGTTCGCACGCTCGCCTCCGGCGACCTGCTCTGCGTGCACGCCGTACTCGATTAGTTCCCGCACACCTTGCCGACGCCTCACAGACCGGCTGGGCCTGTGAGACGTCGAAAAGGGGGATGTGTCAGCGGCCGCGGCGCTGTGCGACGGCCTCGGCGAGGCGGTCCAGCTGGGCCGCGGTGGTGGACCAGTCGATGCACGCGTCGGTGATGGACTGACCGTAGGTCAGGTCGGCGGCGCGGCCGAGGGTGAGGTCCTGACGGCCCGCGACCAGGAAGCTCTCCAGCATGACGCCGACCACGCTGCGCTCGCCCGCGGCGACACGTTCGGCGATGTCGGTGACCACGTCGACCTGCTTGTTGTGGTCCTTGTTGCTGTTGCCGTGGCTGGCGTCCACCACGATGCGCTGCGGCAGCCCGGCCTTCTCCAGCCGCAGGCACGCTTCGGAGACCGAGGCCGCGTCGTAGTTCGGGCCGTTGCTGCCGCCGCGCAGGATCACGTGGCAGTCGGGGTTGCCGGTGGTGCGGATGAGCGCGGAACGCCCGTCCAGATCGGTGCCGGGGAAGACGTGGCTGGCCGCAGCGGCCCGCACGCCGTCGACGGCCACCTGCACGTCGCCGTCGGTGCCGTTCTTGATGCCGACCGGCATGGACAGCGCGCTGCTCAGCTGGCGGTGCACCTGGCTCGCCGCGGTGCGCGCGCCGATCGCGCCGTAGGAGACCAGATCCGCGATGTACTGCGGGGTGATCGGGTCGAGGAACTCGCAGGCCACCGGGAGGCCGAGCGCGGTGATGTCGACGAGCACCTTGCGGCCGATGCCGAGACCGGTGTTGACGTCGAACGAGCCGTCCAGGTGCGGGTCGTTGATCAGGCCCTTCCAGCCGAGGCTGGTGCGCGGCTTCTCGAAGTAGACCCGCATCACCACGTGCAGCCGGTCGTCGAGTTCGGCGGCCTTCTCGGCCAGTCGCCGCGCGTAGTCCAGCGCCGCCGCGGGATCGTGCACGGAGCACGGGCCGACGATCACCATGAGACGGTCGTCGGCGCCGTCGAGCACGTCCACCGTGGCCTTGCGGCCCGCGCGGACGGTGTCGGCCAGCGGATCGGTGATCGGGTGCACCATGCGCACCTCGGCTGGTGAGCGCAACGGGCTCACGGACAGGGTGCGCTGGTCGTCGAGATCGGAATGCCGCGCGTCGACGTCGGCTGCGGTTGTCATCTGTGTGGGTTCCTTTTCCTCAGGCCGACCCACGGACGTGAATACCGTCGAGCCGGTCCATCATCCGGCTCGGGGTGGAAGAAAGTCAGCGCATGTGGTTGCCGCAGACCGACCCACCCAGGGCCGGCTTGCTAAACCAGAAATACGCGCGCTGCACGTCGGCGACTGTACCAGGCGCTGGCAGCCGGGTGACGCGAGGGCCAACTTCGAAGATCGCGGCCGCGTCGGTCGTCACATCGATACCCGTCGCCTACCGACGTGACGCCGGGGATCGATCAGCCCCACTGCCCCGGCTGGTAGCTGCCGGCGGGCGTGCCCGCGATGACGTTCATCCGGTTGTAGGTGTTGATCAGCGCGACGAGCGAGATCAACGCGGCGATCTGGTCGGTGTCGTAGTGCTTCTGCACCTGAGCCCAGGTCTCGTCGCTGACGCCGGTGTGCGCGTCGGCCAGCCTGGTGCCCTCCTCGGTGAGCGCCAGCGCGGCCCGCTCCGCGTCGGTGAACACGGTGGCGTCGCGCCACGCGGCCACCAGGTTCAGCCGCACCTGGTCCTCGCCCGCGTGCAGCGCGTCCTTGCTGTGCATGTCGGTGCAGAAGCCGCAGCCGTTGATCTGGCTGGCCCGCAGCTTGATCAGCTCCTGGGTCGCGCGCGGGAGGGTGGACTGATCCACGACCAGCCCGGCGTTGCCGATGCGCTTGGTGAACTTCGCGCCGATCTCGGTGCCGTAGTAGTCGAAACGCGCTTCCATGGTGTGCTCCTCGGGTTGTCGGATTGTCGCTGCGGCGGGGCGCCGAAGCGTCGTATACCGATATGACGACCCACCTGCGCGAGGTGTGACATCGCCCGTTGTGACCCCGGTCACGACGCTCGAATCGGTCTCGGCGTATGCCGAGACCGCGAGCGAACGACGTCCGGAGAGAGGCGTCAGGAGAACGAGTAGGTGATGCCGGTGAGCTTCTCCGACAGCTCCCACAGGCCCCTGGCGACCGCCTCGTCCCGGGACAGCTTGGTGGAACCCGAAGTGCCCGGGTAGCCGCGCATGCCGCCCAGCCCGGTGGGCCCGTAGAACGCGCCGGGCTCGATCGGAGTGACAGTGGCGGCGTAAAGCTCTGGCAGCGCGCCCATTTCGGCGCTCTGCGCGAAGATCCGGTTACCGATGGACATGATCGGATCGAGCAACGATTCGGTGTGCGACTGCAATTCGGTCGCGGCGTAGCCAGGATGCGCGGCGACCGAGATCTTGGCCGAACCGGCGGCGGTGAGCCTGCGTTGCAGTTCGTAGGCGAACATCAGGTTGGCCAGCTTGGCCTGTCCGTAGGCGGCCCAGCGCTGATACTTCCTGCGCTCCCAGTTCAGGTCGTCCAGATCGATCTTGCCGATGGCGTGCGCACCGCTGGACACGGTGACCACCCGATCCGAGATCTTGTCCAGCAGCAGGCCGGTCAGCGCGAAGTGACCGAGATGGTTTGTGCCGACCTGCATTTCGAACCCGTCGGCGGTGCGGCCGAGCGGCACCGCCATCACGCCCGCGTTGTTGATCAGCACATCGACGCTGTCCACCGATTCGGCGAACGCGCGCACCGAGGAGAGGTCGGCGAGATCGAGCTCGCGCACCGTGGCGCGATCGCCGATCTCAGCGGCCACCCGCTCGCCCTTTGCCACATTGCGGCAGGCCAGCACCACATCGGCCCCCGCCTCCGCGAGCGCTCGCGCGGCCACCGCGCCGAGTCCGCTGTTCGCGCCGGTGACGATGAACGTCCGGCCGCTCTGATCCGGGATGTTCGAGGTGTCCCAACGGGTCATGCGGCCGAGTCTAGTCCGGGGGTCTGCTTCCGTCGCCCCGATCGGAATCGGGGCGACGGGATCCGGCTCAGGCCTGGGCGAGGATCTCCTCGTCCGTCATCGCCGCGACCTCCAGGTACAGCCGGGCGACCTCGTCGAGCCGGTCCGGCGTGCCCGCCTCGGTCTCCTTCGCGAGCAGCCGTCCGGCCAGACCCGCCACCGAACGGCCGACGAGAATGTCCGCGACCAGCGCGTGATCCACGTCGAGCCAGTCGCGGACCCGGGCGATCGCGGTGGTCGCGAGCACCGAGTCGCCGCCGAGCCCGAAGAAGTCGTCGTGCACACCTAGCCGCGGCACGCCGAGCACCTCGGCGACGATCGCCGCGAGCGCCTCTTCCAGCGGCGTGCGCGGCGCGAGATCCGGGGTGTCCCGCGCCGATGGCTCGAGCAGCGCGACCACCGCGCGGCGGTCGAGTTTGCCGTTGCCGGTGAGCGGCATGTCGTCGAGCAGCTCGATGCGGGTCGGAATCATATAGCCGGGCAACAGATCCGAGATCGCGCCGACCAGATCCACGGTGCTGCCCCGATATCCGGCGACCGCGGCGACCAGTTTCGGCGCGCCCGCTCCCACCACGGCGGCCACCGCGTGCCGGACCCCGGGCGCGGCGCGCAGCGCGCTTTCCACCTCGCCGAGTTCCACACGGTAGCCACGGATCTGCACCTGGTGGTCGGCGCGGCCGAGAAATTCGATGGTGCCGTCGGGCCAGTAGCGAGCCATGTCGCCGGTGCGGTACCAGCGGATGCCGTCGTGCGTCACGAATCGCTCGGCGGTGCGCTCGGGATCGTTGCGGTAGCCCGCGGCGACGTTCGCGCCGCCGACCCAGAATTCGCCGGGCACCCAGTCCGGGCAGTCGTGACCGGCCGAATTCACCACGCGGCAGCGCACATTGCGCAGCGGGACGCCGAACGGCACCGTGGTCCAGTGGGCGGGCGGGTCGCTCACCTCGCAGATGGTGTTGTGGATGGACGTCTCGGTCGCACCACCCAGGCCGGAGAAGCGGCACCCGGGCACCTGCGCTGCGAGCCTGCGGGCGAGATCGGCGCCGACCCAGTCGCCGCCCAGCGTCACCGCGCGCAGCGAGTCGCCCAGTTCGTCGCCGCCGATCTCCAGGATCATGTCGAGCATGCTCGGCACACAGTTGAGGATGGTCACCCCGAAGTGCCGCAACAGCTCCACCCAGGTGGTCGCCTCCTCGCGCTGGCGCGGGTTCAGCGCGACGACGGAGCCGCCCACCGAGAACATGCCGAAGATGTCGTAGACAGAGGCGTCGAACTCGAGCGCCGAGAGCCCGAGCACCCGGTCGTTCGGTCCTACCTCGAACCATTCGTTGACGGCGTCGATGGTGTTCATCGGGCCGCTGTGCGGCAGGTCGACGCCCTTGGGCGCGCCGGTCGATCCCGACGTGAACAGCACGTAGGCGATCGCGGAGGTATCCGGGATCACAGGTGCGGCAAGCGGATTCGGGTGCCTCTTGGCCTCGGAGACGGGCACGCAGACGATTTCGGGACGACCCATATCCGCCCCGTCGACGGTCAGCGCGGCCACCACCTCGCCGGTGCGCAGGATCTCGGCCCGCCTGCCCACCGGCTGGTCGAAGCCGATCGGCACGTACGTCGCGCCCGCGGCGAGCACGCCGAGCACCGCCAGGATCTGGTCCGGGCCCTTGGGCAGCTGAACGGCGACCGCATCGCCTTGTCGCACACCCTGATCCCGCAGCGCGCCCGCCACAGCGAGCGCCTGCGCGGCCAGTTCGCCGTAGCTCCACCCGCCGTCGACGCCGTCGGTGCGCCACAGCACCGCGGGCGCGTCCGGCGTCGCCGCGGCGTGCTGGAAGAAGCCCTCGTGCAGGGCGCGGCCGGACACGGGGCCGTCGGTCGCGTTCACCTGAGCCCGCACCGTGGCCTGCGCGAGCGGAAGCCGTACCGCCGCGTCGGCGTTCCACCCGGCCTCGCCCGCGCCGAGCCGCGCGATGGCGT
Source organism: Nocardia xishanensis NBRC 101358 (assembly GCF_001613365.1). Lineage (GTDB taxonomy): Bacteria > Actinomycetota > Actinomycetes > Mycobacteriales > Mycobacteriaceae > Nocardia > Nocardia xishanensis. Next base: position 43,433 of record NZ_BDCF01000007.1, on the reverse strand, counting down.
CCGTGTAGCTGGCGAACATCGCGTCGATCACGCCCGCGGGGAACGCGGATTCGCGCACGTCCCAGTTCAGCAGCAGGCCGCCGCGCACCTCGGTGACCTGCGCGTCGAGCAGCACCTGCGGACCCTGCGAGATGATCCAGATCGGCTCACCGAAGGTCTCGGTCACCGCGTCGGCGAACAGTTCGCCGAGGTTGAGCGCGCTGGTGTAGACGATCGGCGCGAGCACCGGCTCGCCACGGTGACGGCCGAGATCGCGCAGCACCTCCAGGCCGGAATAGGCCGTGTGCGCACCGCTTTCGTGCATCGACCGCTGGAGCGCCCTGGCCCGGTCGGCGACCGTCATGTCCTCGCTGACGTCCACCTCCAGCATGATCGATGAGGTGAAATCGCCGATCACGCGGTCGATCTCGGGGTGCACCGGCTCACGGTGGAACAGCGGCACGTTCAGCAGGAATCGGCTCTGCGCCGACCACCCGCCGATGGTCTCGGCGAACACCGCCGCCAGCGCCATCGCCGGGGTGATGCCACGCGCGTGCGCGGCGTCCAGCAGCCGCTGCTTGGCCTCGGGCTCCAGCCAGTGGTTGTAGCGGACGGTCCGGTGCGGATCGGCCCGCTCGCTGACCGGAATGGTCGGCAGCTCGGGCGAACCGGGGAGTTCGGGGAGGCGTTCCTGCCACCACCGCTTGTCGCGCTCCCGCGCCGCCTCGTCGATCCGGCGTTCGGTGCGGTAGCGGCGGTAGCTGTAGGTCTCGGCGGGCAGGGTACCGCCGTGGTAGAGCTCGGCCAGGTCGGAGACCAGCACGCGGTAGCTCATGGCATCGCCCGCCAGCATGTCGACGTCCAGGTGCAGGCGGCTGCGGCCGTCGGCGAGCAGGCTGAGGGTGATGTCGAGAACCTGGCCGTCCTCGATGGCGAGCCGCTGATGGGTCTTGACGTCGCGAAGGCGTTCCAGCTCGGCGGCCGCGGCCTCGGCGGATTCCGCGCGCAAGTCGACCATGGAGAACACCGGGTGGCCCGGTGCAGGCATGGTCTGCTGCGTACCGTCGGGCAGCACCCGGGTGCGCAGCATCGGATGCGCGGCAACCAGCGCGGCGACGGCGCGCTCCAGCCGCTCGGAATCGATAGCGGGGCCCTCGAATTCGACGTACAGATGCGCCGCGACGCCGCCTAGATCCTGCTCGTCGGAACGGCCGATCCAGTACGCGTGCTGCATGGCGGCCAGCGGGAAGGGCTCGGATTCGTCGGCCGGGGCGATGTCGGCGGACGCGGTGTCGGCGGACGCGGTGTCAGCGGACGCGGTGTCAGCGGACGCGGTGTCAGCGGACGCGGTGTCAGCGGACGCGGTCTCGGCGGTCGAGGTCTCGGTGGTCGCGGCATCGCCGCCGAGCAGCCGGGACCATTCCGCGACGGTCGGGGTGGCGGCCAGTTGCGCGAAGTTGACGTCGGCGCCGCGCTTGCGCCAACCGCCCGCCAGCTTCATGGTCCGGATGGAATCCAAGCCCAGCTGGATCAGATCGTCCTCGTCGGCGATCGCGTCGATATCGATGCCGAGTTGCCCGGCGATCGCGGCGCGGATCTCGTTCCGGCCGATCACCGCGTTGACGCTTCCCGCCCCGTCCCCCGGTCGCTGTGCTGGCTCCATCTGCCGCTGTCACTCCTTGGTCGCCGCCGTATCCGGCGGATCGAGACTGCTCGGCGCTAGCGTATCGCACTGAGATAGGGTTGCCTAACCTACCTAAAGAGACCCTAATACTCGTTCCGACTACCCACCCGCCCGGACCTTGTGAGGCAGAGCGTGACCACCACATCCAGCACCCACCGCGAGGGCTACGTCCCCTTCCCCGCCGACGCGGCCGAGAACTACCGGGCCGCAGGCTACTGGACCGGCCGCACACTCGGCGATCTGCTGCGCGAGACCGCGCGCCGGGCGCCGGAGCGCACCGCCCTGCTCACCGGCGACGCGGCCCGCAGCTACGCGCAGGTGGACGCCGACGCCGACCGGATGGCGCACGGCCTGCTCGCACTCGGCATCGCGCCGGGCGATCGAGTGGTCGTGCAGCTGCCCAACGTGCCCGAATTCCTCACGGTGCTGTTCGGCCTGCTGCGTGCAGGCATCATCCCGGTGCTGACGCTGCCCGCGCACCGCAGGGCCGAAATAGAGCACCTGGCGGCGCTTTCCGAAGCAGTGGCCTACGTGATCGTCGACCGGCAGGGCGATTTCGACTATCGGGAGCTGGCGGCAACGGTTCGCGAGTCGGTCCCCAGCCTGCGCCACGTCCTGGTCCTCGGCGACCCCGGCGAGCACCTGGACCTGAATGCCGTTGCGCGCGACGGTGACACACTGCCGGACATCGACCCGAGCGATATCGCGCTCATGCTGGTCTCGGGCGGCACCACCGGCTTGCCCAAGCTGATCGCGCGCACGCACGACGACTACGCCTACAACGCCACCGCCAGCGCCGCGGTTTGCGAGCTCACGGCCGACGACGTCTATCTCGCGACGCTGCCCGCCGCGCACAACTTCCCGCTCGCTTGCCCCGGCATCCTCGGCACCGTGAGCGTCGGCGGCGCGGTCGCTTTCGTCACCGATCCCAGCCCCGAGAACGCCTTCGCCGCGATCGAGAAGCACCGGGTCACCGTCACCGCCGTCGTGCCGCCGCTGGCCCAGTTGTGGTGCGCGGCAACCGAATGGGAGGACGCGGACCTCGCCTCGCTGCGCCTGCTCCAGGTGGGCGGCGCGCGCCTGGCCGAGGTGAACGCCGTCGAAGTCACTCCCGCCCTCGGCGCCACGCTCCAGCAGGTCTTCGGCATGGCGGAGGGTCTGCTCAACTACACCAGGCTCGACGATCCGGCCGAGCTGCTGCACACCACGCAGGGCAGGCCGCTCTCTCCCGCCGACGAGGTGCGCGTGGTGGACGGCGAGGGCAATGACGTCGCGCCGGGCGAGGAGGGCGAGCTGCTCACCAAGGGCCCCTATACGATTCGCGGCTACTACCGCGCGCCCGAGCACAATGCCCGCGCCTTCACCCCGGACGGCTACTACCGCAGCGGCGACCTGGTCCGCCGTCTGCCCTCCGGGCACCTGGTGGTCTCCGGCCGGATCAAGGACGTGATCAACCGCGGCGGCGAGAACATATCGTGCGACGAGCTCGAGGAGCACCTGCTCGCCCATCCCGCCGTCCGGCACGCCGCCGCCGTCGGGCTGCCGGACGCGGCGCTCGGCGAAAAGGTCTGCGCGGTACTGGTCGTGGACGGCGCGATGCCGACGCTGGCCGAGATCAAGACCTTCCTCACCGGCCGCGGCCTGGCCACCTACAAGCTGCCCGACGTGCTCCGGCAGGCCGACACGCTGCCGATCACCGCGGTCGGCAAGATCGACAAGAAGGCGCTGCGCGCCCAGTGACGCTGCGGCATGCCGGTCGTAACTCCTTCCAGCACCGCCGCATACGCCGAAGGGCCGCCCACCGACCGGTGGGCGGCCCGCGCGCCGTTCGGCTCCGGCCTATGCCTTGACCACGTACGGGGCGACGCTGCCGAGCTTTTCGCAGGTCTCCTCGAACTCCCGCTCGGGACGGGACTGTCCGACGATGCCCGCGCCCGCGCGCAGCCAGGCGCCTTCGGTGGTCTGGTAGACCGCGCGCAGCACCAGGGTGGCCTCCATCGCACCGGTCGGCGAGATGGTCACCACCGCACCGGAATACAGGCCGCGCGGCGCGCCGTCGAGACGGAACACCGAGTCGACGCCTTCGCGCTTGGGAATGCCGGACGCGGTGACGGACGGGAAGAGCACCTCGAGCGCGTCCCAGCTGGACCGGTCGGCCGCCAGCCTGCCGCGCACAGTGGAGGCAAGGTGCTGCACGCTGCCGCGCTCGCGCACCGCCATGAAATCGGAGACCGCCGGGGTGCCCGGATCGGCGACAGCGCTGATCTCGGCGAACGAGGTCTGCACCGAGATGGCGTGCTCCACGATCTCTTTCGGATCGCTGACCAGGTCGGCGCGGGCCGCCATGTCGACCTCCTCGCCGTGGCCGAAGGCGCGGGTGCCCGCGAGCGGCTCGGTGGTGACCACCCGATCGTCGTCGACGGAGGCGACCAGCTCCGGGCTGAAGCCCGCGGCCTCCAGACCGCCGAGCCGCAGCAGGAAGGAGCGGGCGGGAGTGTTGTTCGCGCGGCCGAGCCGGTAGGTGGCGGGCACGTCGACTGGGAACGGCAGGTCGACCTTCCTGGACAGGATGACCTTCTGATAACGGCCCGAACGGATTTCGCCGACCGCCTCGGCTACCCGGTCGCGGTAGCCGGTCGGGTCGACCCTGATGTCGGTGGGGTGCGGCCGCGGCAGTTCGCTGCCCTGCGCGTCGGCGATCAGGTCGTGGATGTCGCCGGTCTCGGTGGGCGTCGCGCCGGAGACCCGCACGCCGGACTCGTCCACCCGGACCTCGATGCGCGGAATCATCAGGTGCGCCAGGGAGGTTCGCTCGTCGAGGTGCGCCGTCGCGTCCAGCGCCCACGCGCAGAACTCGAATCCGATCCAGCCGTATGCCCGGCGGCCGTCCAGCGGCAGCAGGCCGAGCGCCTCGTCCAATGCCCGCGCGGGCGAACCCTCCCAGCCGCTGGTGGTGGTCTTTCCCGCCCAGGTGACGCGCAATTCGCGAGCGTCGAGTTCGATGCTGCCGATCGGGTCTGCCGCGAACACCCACTCGCCCGGACGCTCGTACATCACGTACTCGCCGAACCGATCCGCCGCCGCGAGCCGGGACATCGCTGCCGCCGGATCGGTCACATACTCGACGCGCAAGCGCTCGTCCGTGGTCGACAACGATCCTCCAAAGGTTACCCTGACCTAACTTCGAGAGGTAAGGTTAGCATTACCTCGCTGGCGCGCAGGTGTGCCCGCGACCACCCAGCGCTCGCCCCGGCAAACCCCAAGGGCGACATCGGTTGTCCCACCTCGGCGCCCGTTCGGCCGCATCGGCCGGCGCCCCTCTTCGACAAACCCAATCGAACTCGCCGCGCGGAGTGCCTGCGCGCGGCGACGCGAAAGGCTTGAATGAAGTAAGCGTCACCTGCGGAGGGAAGAACATCGATGATCGAGCACCGCGGCGGCTCGCCGACGAAGTCAGCTACCGCGCCCCGCTCGGTGGTGGCACTGGTGGAAGCCACCTCCGGGGTCGAGCGCAAACTGGTCGGCGCCTGGCTCGGCGACGGCGGCATCGCCAAGGAGATCGGCACCGACGCGCCGATCACCCAGCTGGACATGGACGCGGGAGCGATCGCGGGCAGGCTGGTCGGGCGGCGCGACGATCCGCTGGTGGTGCCGATCCGGGTGCTGTGGCTGCCGCCGGAGCGCGACGGCGTGCGCCGGATGACCTTCGCCGATCTGGCGATGCTCACCAATCCCCGCAAACCGCACCGCCTCGCCCAGCGCAAGCTGGTGCGTGAATCGCCGGACCGCTACGTCATTCTGACCGGGCAGCCCGCGCTGCTGAGCGAGCTGCGCGCCAACAACCCCGAGGCCGCGGCACTGCACGCGGCCGGAACGACCGAACCGTTCGCCCGCGCCATTCTGCGCGCCGCGGTCGTCGCACTCGAGCGCGCGGAGCGCTCCATCATCGGCGACCGCTACAAGGTGCCGAGGCTGGTGGCCGAGGAGATCCTGGACTCCCCCGACTTCCTGCGCAAGCTAGAGCTGATCGCCGACCAGATCGGCGCCGATCCGCAGGAGGTGTACCGCCGGGCGGAGAAGGCGCTCAACGAACTGGTCGCCGCGCAGAGCAGGCTGCTCTCGGATCTGTTCACCCAGGCCATGCGCCCGGTGCACGCCTCGACGTGGAAGGTCGACACCGACGAGTCCGGGCTGGCCGCGCTGCGCGCGCTCAATCGCCGCTATCCGCTGGTCTTCCTGCCCTCGCACCGCTCCTACGTGGACGCGTTCGTCCTCGGCGACGTGCTGGCCCGCAATGACTTTCCGCCCACTCATGTGATCGGCGGCGCCAACCTGCGTTTCTGGCCGCTCGGTCCGATCGCGCGGCGCACCGGCACCGTGTTCATCCGGCGCAGCTTCGGCGACGACGAGATCTACAAGGCCGTCGTCGGCGAGTACTTCGCCTACCTGGTTGCCAAGCGCTTCAACCTGGAGTGGTACTTCGAGGGCGGCCGCACCCGCACCGGCAAGCTGCGCCCGCCGCGCTACGGCCTGCTCAACTACCTCGCCGCGGCGGTGCGCGCCGACCGCGTCGACGACGTGATGCTGGTGCCGGTCTCGATCACCTACGAGCGACTCAACGAGCTCGGCGCCATCGCCACCGAACAGTCGGGCGGCACCAAGAAGCCCGAGGGGCTGACCTGGATGGCCCGCTACATCCGGAGCCAGCAGCACTCGGCGGGCCACGTCTACGTGCGCTTCGGCGCGCCGCTCTCGGCGCGCGACCGGCTGGCCGCGCACGGCGACCCGCTCACCCCGCCGCGCGTCTCGATTCCCCTGCACCACACCGACAGCGCCGCCGAGCCGATCGTCGATACCGATCCGGAGACCGTCGAGCGGGAGCGAAAGGCCGTGCAACGCCTCGCCTTCGAGATCGCCGTCGGGATCAACAGGGTCACCCCGATCACCGTCAACGCGTTGGCCACGCTGGCCCTGCTCGGCGTCGACGAGCGCGCGCTGACCCTCGGCGAGGTGCGTGCCCTGCTCGCGCCGGTGCTCGGCTATATCGAGAAGCGCGGGCTGCCGAGCGGCGAACTCGACGCGTTGCGCGATGAGCAGAGCTTGGCCGTCGTGCTGGAACAGCTTTCGCTCGCCAAGGTGGTCACCGTCTATCGCGGCGGCCTGGAGCCGGTGTATTCGATCGAGAGCGGCGCGCACCTGGAGGCGGCCTTCTACCGCAACAGCGCCGTGCACTGGTTCGTGAACCGGGCGATCCTGGAGCTGTCCATCCTGGCCGCGGTGGATTCGGGTGCGCCCGACCAGCTCAGCACCGGCTGGGACGAGGCCTTCCGGCTGCGCGATCTGCTGAAGTTCGAGTTCTTCTTCCCCGACCGCGCGGAATTCACCGCCCAGATCACCGCCGAAGTGCTGCTCATCGACCCGGATTGGAACTCACGCAGCCGCAGGGACACGCTCGGCACCGACATTCTGGCGAAGCTGACCGCGTCCGGATTCGTGATGGCCCACCGGGTGCTTCGCTCGTTCTTCGACGCGCAACTGGTCGTCGCCGAGCGGCTGGCCGCGCGGGACCCCGGCGTCACCATCGACCGTAAGGAATTCCTCGACGAATGCGTGTCGGTGGGTAAGCAGATGCTGCTCCAGCAGCGGCTGCACAGCCCGGAATCGGTGTCCACCGAACTGTTCGGCAGCGCGTTGAAATTGGCCGCCAACCACGGGCTGCTCACTCCGGTGGCAGGCACCTCGGCCAAGGACCGCGCGGAAGCGACCGCGCGCCGCGCCGAATTCGCCGAGCGCCTGCGCGATATCGGGGCGCGGATCGCGCAGGCCGCGGCGCTCGACCCGTCCAATATTCCGGGGGCGACGCGATGAGCCAGGCCGCCGCACCGCGCAAGTCCGCCGATATCGAAGGCGGACATACCGATTCGCCCGCCGATCTACCGTCGCTGCTGTCCGCCATTCGATCCGGGCCGCAGGGTCCGCAGATCGCCGCGGTCTTCGACTTCGGCGGCGCGGTCGTCGACGGTTTCGCCCGGCCGCCGCTGTACCGCAGGGCGCTCTCTCCCATGGCGCGGCGTGGCCGCGGCTCAGGAGGACTTTCCGCGACGCTGCTCGGCAGCATCCGTAACGGGCTCACCGACGGCGAGTACAGCCGCTTCCTCCAGAATGCCTCGCACGCGCTGGCCGGACGGACCGAGGACGAACTCGACGAACTCGGCGAGCGACTGTTCCGCAAGGCCATCTACGGCCACCTGTTTCCCGAGGCGTGGCAACTGATCCGGACGCACGAGGCGGCCGGGCACACCGTGGTGCTGACCAGTTCGCTGACGCGGTTCCAGGTGGCGCCCGCCGCCGCGGCGCTCGGCGTCGCGCACGTGCTCTGCACCGAGATGGCCACCAGCGACGGCGTGCTCACCGGCTACGCCGAGGGCAGAACGCTGTGGCGGCACGGCAAAGCCGACGCGGTGCGCTCGTTCGCAATGGCCAACGGCATCGATCTGAGCCGCAGCTACGCCTACTCGGACGGGGTCGCCGACGCGCCGCTGCTCGCGCTGGTCGGCCATCCCGTCGCGGTGAACCCCGAACGCAAACTCGCCGCGATGGCGACCGGCAACGCTTGGCCGTCGCTGGCCTTCCGGCCCCGCCAAGCGCCGAGGCCACTGGACTACCTGCGCACGATCACCGGTTTCGCCGCGTTGATCGGCGGCGCGCTGTTCGGTGTGCTGGCCAAGGCGTACACCGGGCAGCGCAGGAAGATGGCCGACGCAGTGCTCGCCTACGGCACCGGCGCGACGCTGCGGGCGATCGGCGTGCGCATCCGGGTCACCGGCGCGGAGCACGCGCGGACACCACGCCCCGCCGTGTTCCTCTTCAACCATCAGAGCCAGTTCGACGTGATCATCGTGCCGAAGGTGCTCGGCGGCGGGGTCACCGGCATCGGCAAGAAGGAGCTGACCCGCAACCCGCTCTTCGGCCCGCTGATGCGCTTCGTCGGCGTGACCTTCATCGACCGTTCCGACACCAGCCGCGCCAAGGCGGCTTTGGCTCCCGTGGTCGAGACGCTGCGCGGCGGGCTGTCGATCGCCGTCTCGCCCGAGGGAACCCGTTCGTACACGCCGGAAGTCGGGCCGTTCAAGAAGGGCGCCTTCCACATCGCCCACCAGGCGGGCGTACCGGTTATCCCGGTGGTGATCCGCAACGCGGGCGAAATTTCCTGGCGCAATTCGATGATCGCGCGCCGCGGCACGGTGGACGTCGCGGTTCTCGCCCCCATCGACGTACGCGACTGGGACACCGAGGCGATGAACGAGCAGGTCGAGTCGGTGCGGCAGCTGTATCTCGAGACGCTGCTGAACTGGCCGGACGACGTGCCATCCGAAGCCACGCGCTGACTTCCCCCGAACGCGTCAGAGCCCCGCGTCCGTCCGGATGCGGGGCCCTGACGTCTATTCGAGTCGTGTGGTCAGACCGAGCGGCCGAACAGCAGCTTCCACGGCATCAGCGCCGATTCCAGCTGCACCTTCAGGCTCATCTTCGAGGCGCCCTTGGTGCGCTCCTCGAACCGGATCGGCACCTCGGCGATCGAGATGCCCCGCTTGACCGTGCGGTAGTTCATCTCGACCTGGAACGAGTAGCCGTTGCTGCGGATCGAGGCCACGTCGATGGCGCGCAACGTGTCGGCCTGCCAGGCCTTGAAGCCCGCGGTGGCGTCCTTCACGCCGAGGCGCAGGATCAGGTTCACGTAGAAGTTGGCCCAGGCCGAGAGCGCCTTGCGGTACCACTTCCACTCCTCGGCGGTGGAGCCGCCGGGAACGTACCGGGAGCCGAGCACGACACCCGCGTCGGTGTCGCGCAGCTTCTCCAGCATGGCCGGAATCACCTCGGCCGGGTGCGAGAGGTCGGCGTCCATCTGGATCACCACGTCGGCGCCCTCGTCCAGCGCGCGAGTGATGCCCGCGACATAGGCGCGACCGAGGCCGTCCTTCTCGGTGCGGTGCAGCACGCCGACGATGTTGGGCAGTTCGGCGGCCAGTTTGTCGGCGACCTCCCCGGTGCCGTCCGGCGAATTGTCGTCGACGACGAGGACGTGCAGGTCGGGTACCGGCAGCGCCGTCAGCCGCTCCACCGCAACCGGCAGATTCTCCCGCTCGTTGTAGGTCGGCACAACAACGGTAACCCTCAAGGGTCGCCCTCCCTGCTCACCTGGTCCAGCCAGCAGCCCACGCCGGACCGCCGAGCACTCATTGGATACTGAAGATTCTGAGAAACCGTACTCGATCGACCTGATGGACACCTGAGCGGCCGCATGCGGGAGGCAGGGCATCGCGCGCCGCGGCCCGGACCAAGATCAAGTCGCGGACCTGCGGCGACGGCGCGGGCACGGGCGGGTTCGCCCGGCTTCGCGAACGAAATCGGTTGTCGCGCAGGAGGGGTGTCAGTCGCCTTCGCGCCAGGATCGGTCGCGCGCGTCCTCGCGCGCGTTTCGCGCACGCACGATTTCCAGCGCGCGTTCGGCCGTGGCCTGGTCCGGATACGGGCCGATCCGGTCCCGGAACCAGCACTGGCGCCCCTTCTCGGCACGCTGGTGCTTCAAGCAGTAGTACCACCGTTCAGCCATGCCCCCAGCATCCCATTTCGCCCGACCACCCGGTTCGCGTTTCGCCGAGTGGAGGGGATCGGGCTCGAACGAGGAGGCGACCACCAGAACTTCACGAGACACCCGGGCGGTCCCTTCATGACGTCCGGCGAGCCGGCCGCCGGTGGCCCGGACTCAATCCTTCGGTAGGCCAACGCCGAAGCCGAAGGCGATGACGATACAGCTGACGACGGCCAAGACGGCGATGCTCCACACGCGCCAGACATTACGGACGACGACGGGTGCCGAGGAGACTCCTGTCACACTCCGGCCAGTAGCCGTATGCGCCATCCCAGGCGATGCGTGAAACGAAAAATCCCCCCACCGGACCGGCGAGGGGATTGTGGTGGCCAGGGCCGGGATCGAACCGGCGACCTTCCGCTTTTCAGGCGGACGCTCGTACCAACTGAGCTACCTGGCCGCAGGCACCCGTTCCGAATGCCAACGCGAAGCGCCGGATTGCTCCGGCGCTGACTTGCGACCCTGACGGGACTCGAACCCGCGACCTCCGCCGTGACAGGGCGGCGCGCTAACCAACTGCGCCACAGGGCCTTGCTCTGCTTCCAACGATCCGAAGACCGTACCCCCTACGGGATTCGAACCCGCGCTACCGCCTTGAAAGGGCGGCGTCCTAGGCCGCTAGACGAAGGGGGCTCGTCCCGGATTCCTCCGGACCGGCTTTCAACGGCTGTCCGTTGGGAGCTCGCATAGCTTATGACAGTATCGGCGTGATTCCCAAATCTGCTGGTCAGAGGCCCAGACCGAGCTCTTCCAGCCGTGCAGACGCCCGCCAGCCGTCGACGCGGAACGCGGCGCCCCACTCCGGGGTGGCCATCGCGTCGACCACCACCTCCAGCGCCTCCTGGAAGCGCGAGCGCAGATCGGCCGCGCCCCCCATGAGGTCGACCATGTAACGCTGGCCCGCGAGGGCCGCGGCCAGCGTCCTGGTGAACCGGTCCGGATCGGCGTCGGCGCGCAGCTGCCCGTGTTCGATGGCGCGCACGGCGAGCACCCTGGTCGCGCGGCCGAGGATGCGACCGCCGCCGGATTTCACGTCGCGGTAGAAGTCCGGCTCGATGATCAAGCGGTACTCGGCCTGCACGATGATGTCGTGCTCGAGCCGCAACGCCATCTCGTCGATCATCCCGTGCAGGGTGTCCAGCGGACCGAGATCGGTTCTGGCGAGCCAGCGTTCGGCCGAGGACCGGTACCGCTCCATCGCCGTTTCCAGTACCGCGCGGGCCAGATCTTCCTTGGAATCGAAATGGAAGTACATCGCCCCCTTGGTCGCGCGTGAACCTTCCAATATGCGGTTGAGCGATGCAGCGGCATAGCCGCTCTTCCCGAACTCAACGGCGGCGGACCTGATAATCGCCGCACGTGTCCGGCGGGCCCGCTCTTGCTGCCGTGCCATGCTCGAAACGCCTCCGAAGCCTACTCGCCGCCAATCGGTGCCCCCCATAGGAACGAACCCTTGGCGCGAAGTTATGAGTTTTATCAATACTTCAAACCGGGTTTTCGCCCAGTTTCAAACTTTCGGTACGAAAACTTGCGAAAAACCTGAAACACACCAGCTGGTATAGTTTGCCTGCCCGGGTGCGCCGCAGGGGGTGCGCACCCGGGCAAACATCGTCTTGGATCAGCCTCCTGCGGCATCGACTCCTTGTTCGCCACGATCGGCCGTACCGGTCGCGACACGTTCGGGCACAACAACGATAAGCCGAATTCCAGTTCGCCGGGTGTGGCGGCGATTCTTCCGGAATTCACCAAGGCGTCACCGTACCCGGAATCGCGTTGCGACACGCGGCAAACCGAAGAGTCAGGTAGCCGCCGAGTTCGGATATCTGTTACAGCAAACATCACGCAATCAGAATCGGCCTCTCGCCGGATTTCCGAATTCACCAGCGTGCCAGCACCGTTCACCCGAGCCGGCCGGCAGGCTCGACGGCAGCCCGCCCTCCACGCGACCATCGCCCGCGCCGCCCGCGCGCTCCCCCGAGCTTCGGTCTCCCACCCTCTGCAATTCCAAAGTCCCTGGAAGCCAACATGATTGGATGATATCCAGTTCCCGGAGGAATGAACAAAGCTGGGTGCCAACTGTTTACCGGCACCACCACGTCGCCCGCGTCCCTTGTTACCCCACCCGCGCACCCACGTCGAACCGCGCCGCGCGCACATCCGCCACCCGCCGAACCTCGCCCATCGCGACTCGGCGCCGCCCGGCTTGGGGGAAACGGACACCGCGCACTACACTTGCCCTTCGCGCCCCTATAGCTCAGTTGGTAGAGCTACGGACTTTTAATCCGCAGGTCGTAGGTTCGAGCCCTACTGGGGGCACACCGCCGCAGGCGCCCGGACCCGTTCCGGGCGCCTGCGGCGTTTCTGGGGTACCCGCGGTGCCGGATGGGTTCTTTCGACTAATTCGCTGCGGCATTCGCGTTGCCGGGATCGTCGCGAGTTCGGCGTGGCGAGGCCATCGCGGTCCGAGCGACCCACAGGGTGGCCTGCGGCGAAATGCCCGATCCGCAGCGAGCGCCGACTCCGATCGGCACGATTGCGGACCCGATCGCCAAGGCGGTTCGACTGCCCGCCTCCACCCGATCCCATTGGCGTTCTTGGGCCGAGGAGTCGGATGGCGGCGCAGACACGCTTGTTCCGGAGCACAAAGTTTGCTGTCGGGCAGCATCGCGACAGACAGCATCCTCGGCGGACCGTTTCGGCGGCCGACGACAGCGGCGCCGCGATCGGAGAGGCCGCTGATCGAGCGCGGCCCGAGCGTCGCGGATGGCGTTGGAAGGAGGTGCGCGGAGCGGAAGCGAAAGTCTCTCATCGGGCATCGCGCGATCGGCAACACCCCGGCGGACCTGTTCGGCGGCAGCGGACAGCTTGGCGGCATGCGACTGGAAAGGCGCTGGTCAAAGACGCAGGCGACGGATCTGGCAGCGTGCACGGCCAGCTGCTCGATGGGCGGTGGCGAGCGGCGTGCGAGGTTTCCGGCCCGAGCGAGCTAACACCGGCGGGCCCGCGCCGATAGACAAGTCGCTGCGAGCGGACGTGCCTTCTGTCACCGGACGCAAAGCTCGAAGCGGCTTACACTCGGAGGGTGCGCCGAGCGTCGATGACGACGTATGAAGTGCATCACCGGGCGCCGATTCCCAGCTGTATGCGTTTCGCATCACACCTACGGTGCCGTAAGGTATGGCCGCATCAGCACGGTCTACCCGGGGGGACGACCTGCAAGCGTGCACGCACTCAATGAAGGGCTATTACATGGCAAGGGATCTGACTCAACTCGAGCTGCTCACGGAGTTGGAGCCGGTTGCCGAACAAAACGTCAACCGGCACCTCTCCATGGCAAAGGAATGGCATCCGCACGACTACGTCCCGTGGGACGAGGGCCGCAACTTCGCCGCACTCGGGGGTATCGATTGGGACCCTGAGCAGTCTCGACTGAGCGAGGTCGCCAAGGCGGCCATGATCACCAACCTGCTCACCGAGGACAACCTCCCCTCCTACCATCGCGAGATCGCCGAGAACTTCTCGCAGGACGGCGCATGGGGTACCTGGGTCGGCCGCTGGACCGCCGAGGAGAACCGGCACGGCATCGTCATGCGTGACTACCTAGTGGTCACCCGCGGCGTGGATCCCGTTGCCCTCGAAGAGGCCCGCATGGTCCACATGACCAACGGATTCGCCTCCCCCACCGAGGCCGACGCGGGCTTCCTGCACTCGGTGGCCTACGTGACCTTCCAGGAACTCGCCACCCGCGTTTCGCACCGCAACACCGGCAAGGTCTGCGACGACCCGATCGCCGACCGCATGCTGCAGCGCGTCGCCGCCGACGAGAACCTGCACATGATCTTCTACCGCAACATGTGCGGCGCCGCCCTCGACCTGGCTCCCGACCAAGCCATCGAGGCCATCACGCTGATTCTGGAAAACTTCCAGATGCCCGGCGCCGGCATGCCCAACTTCCGCCGCAACGGCGTGCTGATGGCCAAGCACGGCATCTACGACCTGCGCCAGCATCTCGAAGAGGTGGTGCAGCCGGTGCTGAAGAAGTGGAACATCTTCGAGCGCGACGATTTCACCGCCCGTGGCGAGGAAGTGCGCGAGCGGCTCGGCAACTTCCTGGAAAAGCTGAGCAAGGACGTCGACAAGTTCGAAGAGCAGCGCGACCGCATGCTCGCCCGCGAAGCCAAGAAGCGCGAACTCGCGGGCACCGCCGCGATCTGATCACGGGCCGAAAAGCAAAGCGCCGCCGCCGGAATCATTCCGGCGGCGGCGCGCTTTGTCGGGCTATTCGTTCGGTGGCATTCGGTTCGGTGGCATTCAGCGCAACGGCAATGCGCCGTCGGTTCCACCGACATCGGTGATCTTCCAGCCGTTCTCGTCCACGGTGACGTTGTAGGTGACCGTCGTTTGCGCGCCTTCCGGGCTCTGCGCATTCGTCGAGCTGACGTTCACGAAGACATTCACCTTGTAGACGCCGTTGTCCTCGGAAACGACCTTGGCGGAAATGGGCGACGCGGTCGACGTCCACTTCAGCGGAACCAGAATCTGTTCCAGCTTGGGCGCCGTCGCGTCGAATTTGTTCGCCAGCTGCGGAGTGGTGTTGGCCTTCAGCTTGCCGACCCACGCATTGATGTCCTGATAATTGACGGTCGCGGCGCCGACCGCGTAATCGGTGGCGACCTGTTCGGCGCGGCGGTCGTCGGCGGCGCGCTGATCGCGTTCGTCGAGATCGCTCTTGGTCGACCACCACAGGACCGCGAACAGCACGGTCAGCACGCCGAGTACGCCGACGGCCGCGCCCCATAGCATCGACGACACCGGAATGGAGACTGTCGCGCCGGACTTGGGAGCGGGCGCTGGATCGTCCTTCTTGTCTAGGCGCACGTCCGACGTGTTCTCACGCTGTTCCGCGGCGGCGGCCTTGTCCTCGCCGGGCGTGCCCGGTTCGATGTCCTCGGCTGGCAATGGATTCTCCGATGTCGTGTGGATACAGCTGACTGTCCCAGACTAAGCCGTCGAGCGCATCGGACAGCGGTGAGGTGCGCGCGCGGTCTCGAGTGAATCAGCGCACGTCACGCCACGGCGCCGCCGGGTCGAGCAGCCCCTGATGAGACACTGGAACGCGTGACGATGACTACCGAGGCGCCGGCCACGCTGCGGATCGGGCCGTATCCGGTCGATCCGCCGGTGGTGCTCGCGCCGATGGCGGGCATCACCAACCTGGCCTTCCGCAAGCTGTGCCGCGAGTTCGGCAGCTCCACCTCCATCTACGTGTGCGAGATGATCACCGCGCGCGCTGTGGTGGAGCGCAACGAGAAGACGCTGCACATGATGTCCTTCGACGAGGACGAGCACCCGCGCTCGATGCAGCTCTACGGTGTCGACCCGGCCACGCTCGGCGAGGCCGTGCGCATCATCGTCGGCGAAGGCTGGGCCGATCACATCGACCTCAATCTGGGCTGCCCGGTGCCGAAGGTGACCCGTCTCGGCGGCGGCGCGGCCCTGCCCTACAAGCGGGCGCTGTTCAGCCGGATCGTGCGCGCGATGGTCGGCGCGGCCGAGCCCGCGGGCGTCCCGGTTACGGTCAAGTTCCGCATCGGCATCGACGACGAGCACCTGACCTACCTGGACGCGGGCCGCATCGCCGAGGCGGAGGGCGCCAAGGCCGTCGCGCTGCACGCGCGCACCGCCGCCCAGCGCTACTCCGGCCAGGCGGACTGGTCGGCCATCGCCCGGCTGAAGGAGGCGGTGACCACCATCCCGGTGCTCGGCAACGGCGACATCTTCTCCGCCGACGACGCGGTCCGCATGATGGCGGAGACCGGATGCGACGGCGTTGTCGTCGGTCGCGGCTGCCTCGGCAGGCCGTGGTTGTTCGGCGAACTGCAGGCGGCGTTGCGCGGTCAGGAACTGCCCGAGGCGCCGAACCTAGGCCGGGTCGGCGAGGTGCTGCACCGGCACGGCGCCCTGCTGTCCGACCATCTCGGCGAAGAGAAGGCCATGCGCGATCTGCGCAAGCACATGGCCTGGTACCTGATGGGCTTCCCGGTCGGCGCGGATCTGCGCCGCGCCTTCGCCACCGTGTCCAGTCTCACCGAATTGGGCGATTTGATCGGCAAGCTCGATCCGTCCGCTCCGTTCCCGAAGGACGCCGAGGGACCGCGCGGGCGGCAGGGTTCGCCCGGCAAGGTCGCGCTGCCGCACGGCTGGCTCGACGACCCGGACGATCCCGCGGTACCGACGGCGGCCGATGTCATGCACAGCGGAGGCTGAGCAAGCGGGAACCACCACCGCGGTGACGGGCAAACCGACACGCGCCGAAACCTCCCTGGTACCGGCTGTTTTGACACAGGTTTCGCTACCATCCGGTTACCGAACAACAGCGAATTGCAAACGGCTTTGCGGCGTATTCGATCTCTCTCCGGGCTGGCCCGCCGTGGCGGAATCGTTATCATTGGCGAAATCGGTCATGCTGGTTCGAGCTCGGCGCCGGCGGCAGCAAAGACGAAAAGCGAGGTTCGTTGGTGGGTGACGATCGGCACGGGCGTGCGCCAGGGCCCGGAGGTCGCGCCCCGTGGGAGCGCTATCCCACGGCGGAGAACCCCGAACGAGACGGCGCACGGGCGTCCCGGCGCTCCAGGCACACGGATGGCGGGGCCGACGCGGGCTCCGCGCCGCTGACAGTTCAGGATCTGGTCGAGAAGGTCGACAACGAGCGCACCGGTCGCAGGCGTCGCGCGGAGACCGCACCGGGCGCCGTCGCGCCCGCACGCCCCGCCGATCCCACCGCGCCGCGACGCGCACCCGATGGACCCGCTCCGCAGCAACGCCGCGCGCCAGAAGGCCCCCAACGCGGTGCGCCGAAGGGTCCGCAGCGCGGCGTGCCGGAAGGCACCCAGCGGGCGCCGGAAGGCGCCCGGCGCGCTGCGCCCGAAGCCGCTCAGCGCCGCGCACCCGAAACCGCCCAGCGCGGTGCGCCGGAAACCGCTCAGCGACGTGCACCTGAAAGTGCTCAGCGCCAGGCACCCGAAACAACTCAGCGCCGCGCGCCCGAAAGCACCCAGCGTCGCGCGCCTGAAGCGACCCAGGGGCGCGCGCCCGATGGCGCCCAGGGCGGCGCGCCGAACGCCACACAGCGCAACGCAGCGCAAGCGCCTCAGCGCCGCGCACCGGAATCCACCCCGGCGAAACCCGCGCCGGGTGCCCGACCCGAGGAGCCGAAGCGTCGACCCGCGGCGCAGGCCGCGCCCGGTCGGCCAGCTCGTCGCGCCCCGTCCGCCGTCGTGGAGGACATCACCGGCGCGACGCCCGCCACGCCGCCGCGCCGGGCCACCGAACCGGCCGAGCCCGCCGAAGAAGTCACCGACATACTGCCGCCGCTCGACGAGTCGGAGGCGCCCGACCCGGCGACCACGAAGTGGCCGACGACCGAGTCCGCCGCGACATCCAAACCGGCGGCAAAGTCCGCCGCGTCCAAGCTCGCGGCCCCGTCCAAGTCCGTCAGCCCGCCGCTTTCCCGGCTGGCCGCCTCGAAGCAGCGGCGACAGCGGCGGCTCAAGACCGCGGGCCGGGTGTCCGCCGCGCTGGTCGCGGTGCTGGTGCTGCTGATCACCGGCGGCGGTTGGAGCTACCTGCAATCGACCACGAACGGCTTCACCCAGGTCTCGGCCCTCGACGAGAACTCAGAGGACATCGTCGATTCCAACGCCCAGCTCGGCGACGAGAACTATCTGCTCGTCGGCACCGACACCCGCGCGGGCGCCAACGGACAACTCGGCGCGGGCACCCTGGACGATGCAGAGGGGGCGCGAGCGGACACCACCATGCTCGTGCACATCCCGAAGGCCCGTAACCGGGTCGTCGTCGTGTCGTTCCCTCGCGACCTGGACGTGACCAGGCCGAAGTGCAACGGGTGGGACAACGAGAAGGAGTCCTACACCAACGAGACCTTCCCCTCCGCCATGGGCGACAAGCTCAATGCCGTTTACGCCCTCGGCGGCCCGAAGTGCCTCACCACCACGATCCAGCGCCTGACGGGCGCGTCGATCAATCACTTCATCGGCATCGACTTCGCCGGTTTCGAGTCGATGGTCGACCAAATCGGCGGCGTCGAGGTGTGCGCGACCAAGCCGCTCGTCGACGGCGTACTCGGCACCGTGCTCGAGCAGCCGGGCAAGCAGCGCGTCAACGGCGAGACCGCGCTGAACTACGTACGCGCCAGGCACGTCTACGGCGAGGAGCGCAGCGACTACGACCGCATCAACCGGCAGCAGCGTTTCCTGGCTTCCCTGCTGCGCGGCGCGCTGTCGAGCAAGGTGCTCTTCGATCCGGGCAAGCTGAACGGTTTCGTCGAGGCGTTCCGCAAGCACACCTGGGTCGACGCCGTCAAAACCGAGGATCTGCTGATGCTGGGACGCTCGCTGCAGAAGATCGACGCGGGCACTGTCACGTTCATCACCGTCCCGACTGCGGGCACCACCTCCTACGGCAACGAGATCCCCCGGGAATCCGACATCAAGGCGATCTTCAAGGCGATCCGCGACGACCAGCCGCTGCCCGGCGAAAAGCCGACCACCCAGGACGACGCCCCTGCGCCCGCCCCGGCCGCACCGACGCCGGGGAAGCACATCGCGGTGGATCCGTCCACCGTCTCCCTGCTGGTCTCCAACGGCTCGGGACACGACGGCCTTGCGCGCACGGCGGCCACCAAGCTCGGCAACCAAGGCTTCACGATCTACAACACCGGCAACTACGCCAACGGCACCTCGCAGACGACCAAGGTCCGCTACGCCGCGGGTCTCGAGGCCGAGGCCGCCACCGTGGCCACCTCGATCCCCGGCGCGACGATCGAGGCCGCCGACGATCTCGGCGGCATCGTAGAGGTCGTCATCGGCGTCGACTCGGTGAACGGTGTGACCGTCAAGGCGCCGACGCCGGTCGGTGACGCGATCACCAACGTCGTGACGAGCACCTCGACGGACACGACGCCGACCGTACTTCCCTCGGACTTGGAGCACGTCAACGCGGCCGACGAAATGTGCAAGTAGCGACCCGGCGCGCGTCCGCGCTCCGCGAGCACGGTTCGAACCGAATGCGCGCTACCGGTGATCGGGCCGGATTCGTCGTCGGCCTCGCGTTGTGACACCTGTCATGCCGCCACCGAGCCGGACCACGTGAACCTCGCCGACGACGTCCGCGAGTCCGTCCGGCCTCAGCTGCGGAGACCGCCTACACCGGTCTATTCACCCTCCGTTGGTGACTTGGACAGGACCGGGAACTAGTGTCTGGTTTCATGCGTGTCATCTACAACGAGCAAATGGCCGATCTCGCCCACCTGCTGGGCGAGATGGCCGGTCTCGCGGGTACGGCCATGGACCGCGCCACCCAGTCGCTGCTACAGGCCGATCTGTCGCTTGCGGAGCAGGTGATCACCGAGTCCGACCGGATCGCCGAAATGATCACCGACGCCGAGGAGAAGGCGTTCGCGCTGCTCGCGCTCCAGGCCCCGGTCGCGGGCGATCTGCGCCAGGTGGTCAGCGCCATCCAGATCGTGCAGGACGTGAACCGGATGGGTGCGCTGGCCCTGCACGTCGCCAAGGTCACCCGCAGACGTCATCCGAACCACGCGCTGCCCGAATCGGTGAACGGCTACTTCGCCGAGATGGGCCGCATCGCGGTGAACATGGGCGCGGGCGCCAAAGAGGTCCTGGAGACGCGCGACCCCGAGCGTGCCGCCCAGCTCAACCAAGACGACGAGGCGATGGACGACCTACATCGCCACCTGTTCACCCTGCTGATGGACCGGGACTGGAAGTACGGCGTCGCCGCGGCGGTGGACGTCACCCTGCTCGGCCGCTACTACGAGCGTTTCGCGGACCACGCGGTGGAGATCGGCCGCCGAGTCATCTTCCTCGTCACGGGCGTACTGCCCGCGGACCCCGACACCGACGCCTAGAACGCGCAGCCCGACGCGCACTGCTGCCGGGCAGCAGCAGAAGGGCACGCGCTGATCACACGAACTCTCGGCCCCGGCGGAGCACGCCGGGGCCGAGCCGTATCCGTCGAGTCACGCCAACCGGGGCGATTTCCCGAAACAAGAGGGCCCGCGCGATTTCTCGCGCGGGCCCTCTTCCTCGTTCTTCTTAACCGAAGCGGCCGGAGATGTAGTCTTCCGTCGCCTTCTGCCCCGGGTTGGAGAAGATCTTCTCGGTGTCGTCGATCTCGATCAACCTGCCGGGCTTGCCCTGGGCCTCCAGGTTGAAGAAGCCGGTCTGGTCGCTCACGCGCGCGGCCTGCTGCATGTTGTGCGTGACGATGACGATCGTGAATTCCTTCTTCAGCTCGGTGATCAGGTCCTCGATCGCGAGCGTCGAGATCGGGTCGAGCGCCGAGCAGGGCTCGTCCATCAGCAGCACGTCGGGCGAGACCGCGATGGCGCGGGCGATGCACAGACGCTGCTGCTGACCGCCGGACAGACCGCCGCCCGGCTTGTCGAGGCGGTCCTTGACCTCGTTCCAGAGGTTGGCGCCGCGCAGCGAGCGCTCGGCGACCTCGTCGAGCTCCTTCTTGTTGCGCACGCCCTGCAGCTTCAGCCCGGCCACCACGTTGTCGCGAATCGACATGGTGGGGAACGGGTTCGGCCGCTGGAACACCATGCCGATGGTGCGGCGAACGCCGACCGGGTCGACGGTGGCGCCGTAGATGTCCTCGCCGTCCAGCAGCACCGCGCCCTCGACGCGGGCGCTCGGGGTCACCTCGTGCATGCGGTTGAGCGAGCGAAGCACGGTGGACTTACCGCAGCCGGACGGGCCGATGAAAGCGGTCACGCTGCGCGGCAACACGGTGAGCGAGACATCGGCAACCGCGTGGAACTTGCCGTAGTAGATGTTCAGGTCTTTGACGTCGATACGCTTGGCCATCTGAATATCCGTTCGCTTCTATCGGTTCCGCGTGAGCAGCTTGTTGACGACCGCCGCCGCCACGTACAGCAGCGCGATGAGCAGGATCAGCGTGAGCGCCGCACCCCAGACTCGTTCGCGGCCCGCGGCCTCGGGGTTGGCCAGCTCTTGGTAGATCAGCAGCGGCAGCGAGGCCATGTTGCCGTCGAAGAGGTTGGTGTTGATCGACTTCGCGTAGCCCACCAGCACCAGCACCGGCGCGGTCTCGCCCATGACGCGGGCGAGCGCGAGCAGGGTGCCGCTGATCATGCCGGGCGCGGCGGTCGGAATGACGATCCGCACGATGGTCTTCCACTTCGGGATGCCGAGCGCGTACGAGGCTTCGCGCAACTCGTCCGGCACCAGCTTCAGCATCTCCTCGGTGCTGCGCACCACCACGGGCAGCATCAGCAGCACCAGCGCGAGCGACACCGCGAAGGCGCTCTGCGGGAAGCCGAACGTGGCGATCCACAGCGCGAAGATGAACAGCGCCGCGACGATCGATGGCACGCCGGCCAGGATGTCGACCATGAACGTGGTGACCTTGGCGAGTCTCCCCCGGCCGTACTCGACCAGGTAGACCGCGGCCATGATGCCGAGCGGCACGGCGATGATCGCCGCGACTGCCGACTGGACGACGGTGCCGTAGATCGCGTGGTAGACGCCGCCGCCGAACTGGTCGGGCAGGATGCCCTTCTGCGACTTCTGCCACCAGTCCGGGGAGGCGATCGCGCTGATGCCCTTGCTGATCACCATCCACAGCACCCAGCCCAGCGGCACGAGCGCGATGGCGAAGCATGCGGTGACCAGGCCGGTGGCGAGGTGGTTCTTCACCCGCCGCGCGGTGCTCACGTGCCGGAAGGTCGGGGCCTTGACCGGCTGGTCGAACTTCGTCAGCGTTGCCATCAGCCGTTCACCTTTCCGCCTGCCGCGAGCCTGGCCAGCGCGTTGACCACGAAGGTCAGCGCGAACAGCACGAAGCCCGCGGCGATGTAGGCGCCGGTCGGCAGCGGCGAACTGAATTCCGATGCCGCCGAAGCGATCTTGGAGGCGAAGGTGTAGCCGCCGTCGAACAGCGACCAGCCACCCGCCTGTGCCGAGGTGCGCAGCACGACGAGCACCGCGATGGTCTCGCCGAGCGCGCGGCCGAGGCCGAGCATCGAGCCCGCGATCACACCGCTGCGCCCGTAGGGCAGCACCGTCATCCGCACGACCTCCCACTTGGTCGCGCCGAGTGCCTGCGCGGCCTCGATGTGCGAGACCGGGGTGAGGTTGAAGACCTCACGCGAAACCGACGTGATGATCGGCAGGATCATCACCGCGAGCACCACGCCCGCGGTGAAGATCGTGCCGCCGCCCGCGATCGAGACGTTGCCGTCGGCGAACAAGAAGAACCAGCCGAGGTTCTCGTTGAGGAAGCGCTGCACCGGCTCCAGCTCCGGGGCGAGCACCAGGAAACCCCACAGACCGAAGACGATGGACGGCACCGCGGCGAGCAGGTCGACCAGCATCCCGAACGGGCGCGCCAGCGCCTTCGGCGCGTAGTGGGTCAGGAACAGGGCGATGCCGACGCCGATCGGCACCGCGATCACCAGCGCGAAGATCGAGCTCAGCACCGTGACCATGAGCAGGTCACGGATGCCGAACCGGAGGTTGTCCGCGTTGCTGGTGCTGAATTCCGTGCTGGTGAAGAAGTTCACCTGGTCGGCCCTGAGCGAAGGCACTGCGCGAATCAACAAGAACAGCGCGATCAACGCGATGGAGGCGACGATGATCGCGCCCGCCGCCGTCGCGAGCGAGTGGAAGATCGCCTCGGCGCGCTGGCTGTGGGGCGGACGACTCTTCACCGGGGCCTGCTCGGTGTTCGTATCACTCGGCATCTGCGCAGTATCTCCAGCCGCCGACGGGCCCGTCGAGTCCGACGAGCCCGGTGCGGTCACCTCAGGGTGCACGGTCATGGTTATGCGATCAGGAGATGGCGTTGATCGCGGTGGTCAGGCGGGTCTTGAACTGCTCGGGGATCGGGATGTACCCGCCCTCGTCCAGGCCCTTCTGGCCGTTGGTCACGGCGGAGGTCAGGAACGCCTTGACGGCCTGGCCGGTCGCGGCGTCGCTGTACTTCGAGCACACGATCTCGTAGGTCGCCATCATGATCGGGTAGGCACCCGCGGCGCTCGGCTTGTAGAACGAGCTGGTGTCGAGGACGAGGTCGTTGCCCTCGCCCTTGATCTTCACGCCGTCGATGGCCTTGCCCGCGGTCTCGACCGACAGCTTCACCGGGTCCTTGCCCGCCGAGGTGACGATCTGCGCGACGGAGAGGTTCTGCGACTTGGCGAAGGACCACTCGTTGTAGGTGATCGAGTTCTTGGTGCTCTTGATCGCGGCCGAGGTGCCCTCGTTGCCCTTGGCGCCCTCACCGACGCCGCCGTTGAAGGTCTTGCCCGCGCCCTTGCCCCACGCGCCGTCGGAGGCGGCGTCCAGGTAGAGCTGGAAGTTGTCGGTGGTGCCCGACTCGTCGGAGCGGAAGATCACGGCGATCTTCTCCGAGGGAAGCTTGGCGTTCGGGTTGAGCGCCTTGATCTCGGGCGCGTCCCAGGTGGCGATGGTGCCGTTGAACACCTTGGCGGCGGTCGGGCCGTCGAGGACCAGGTCGGTGACGCCGTCGATGTTGTAGGTGATGGCGATCGGGCCGAAGACGGTCGGCAGGTTCCACGCGGGGGCGCCGCAGCGCTCCTGAGCCTTGGCGGGCTCTTCCTTCTTCGAGCTCAGCGGGGAGTCGGAGCCACCGAAATCGGTCTGGCTGCCGAGGAACTCGTTCACGCCGGCGCCGGAGCCGCTGGAGGTGTAGTTCAGGGTGTAGCCGTCGCAGTTGGCCTCGTAGGAGGCGATGAAGCGCTCCATGGCGTTCTTCTGCGAGGACGCGCCACTGGCCTTCAGCGACTTCTTGCCGCCGCAGGCGACGCTGGTGTTGGCGGCGTTGCTCGGGTCGCCGGTGGTGTTGTCGTCGCTACCACAGGCGGCAAGGGGCATGGCGACGACCGCCAGCACACCGACCAGGGCGCTGCTGCGCTTGAGATTCACTATTCCTCCGGGAATCGCGTCCGACACGCCCGGTCCCTCACCGGCCCGGGCGGGTGTTGTGGTGCCGTTCGCGGGGAACTTGCGCACCAGGCAGCGGCTGCACTGCCTTTAAGTAACGTAAAGTCGCTCGGTTGACAGTTGGACCAAGCTGAGTGAACGCAAAGTGAACAGCCCGGCGCGATTGCATCTGTTTTGTGTGACATTTGCCGCAGCTTTACTGGTCGGCCCCGGTCGGTCACTTTCGCGCCATACGCCGTTGGGGATTCGGCCGAATTGCGCCAGCTGCTCGGAGCAGCATCAGCGCCCCAACGGGCGGCGAACCGCTTCGGTCGAATCAGTCCCGGTCAAGTTGTTGCGCCGCGTAGGCGACGTCGACATGGGCGGTGGTGAAGGCGAGGCGCGTGTAGGTGTGGACGGCGGCGGTATTGTCGGCTTCCGTGTAGAGCAGCACTTCGGAAAGTCCGCTGTCGCGCAGGTAATGCAAGCCGGCCAGGGTGAGCAGGCGCCCGAGACCACGGCCCTGGGCGACGGGATCGATGCCGACGATGTAGACCTCGCCGACCGGAGGCCGCTCCTCGTGGTGCACCTTCGTCCAGTGGAAGCCGAGAATGCGGGCGGGGTCGTCGGAGGCGGTGACGATGAACAGGCCCTTCGGATCGAACCACTGCTCGGCGCGCCTGACCTCGATATCGCGCTCCGTCCAACCGCCCTGCTCCGGATGCCAGTGGAAGGCGGCGTTGTTCACACGAAGCAGCTCCGGGTCGTCCGCGGGGCCCGCGTAGGTGCGCAGGACGAGATCGTCCGCGACCGTCAGCTCCGGTAGCTCGGGCGTAGCCAAGGGTCGGCGCATCTGCCACAGCTCCCGCGCCGTCACCAAGCCGAGACGGGCCGCGATCGCTTTGGCCACGGGCCGATCACCGTGCGCCCACACCCGCGCGCCCGCTCCACCCTCCGCCAGCGCGGCGCGCACGAGTTCGGTTCCCACGCCGCTGCCGCGGGCGCCGGGATCGACGGCGATCTCCGTCATCGCGGGGTGATCCCCGTGCGCCGGAACGAGATTGGCGTACCCGACGATCGAGCCCGCCCGCTCGGCGAGCAGGTGCCGCGCCGCGCCCTTCTCGTTCAGCGAGAGCACGGCCTGTTCGGAGACGGGGGCAACGTCGTCGGCCGAAGTCGCCCGCCCGAGCAACTCGCGTACCGACCGCGCGGTGTCGGCATCCAGTTCGTCGGCCCATCGCACGTCGACCATGCCCTGCCCCTCTCTCGTCCCGGCGTCGCCGCCTTCGCCCGCGACACCGCTCGGCGCCACTCTCGTCCGCAGTGTGTCAGCGCCGACAGCCGCCCCGGCATTCCGGGTGAGGGAAATGGCGGTCGGCGCAAGCTGTTCGGCGAGGCAGCGCGTACGTGCCGCTACTGCGCCGAACCGTTGAGGGGCGTGAGGGCGGAATCGTCGCCCTCGGTGTCGTCCTCGGGGAACGTGACGGGCTCACCCTTCGCCGCGGTGCGAGACGGACGGACCGCCTTGTAACCGACGTTGCGCACGGTGCCGATGAGCGACTCGTATTCACTGCCGAGCTTGGCGCGCAGCCGTCGGACATGCACATCGACCGTCCGTGTGCCGCCGAAGAAGTCGTAGCCCCACACCTCCTGCAGCAGCTGAGCGCGGGTGAAGACCCGGCCCGCGTGCTGGGCGAGGTACTTGAGCAGCTCGAATTCCTTGTAGGTGAGGTCGAGCGGGCGGCCGCGCAGCCGGGCGGTGTAGGTGCCCTCGTCGATGACGAGTTCGCCGAGGGTGATCTTGCCGGTGTTCTCGGGGCTCGCGACGCCGCCGTTGCGACCGACGAGCAAACGGAGCCGGGCATCGAGTTCCGCGGGTCCGGTGCCGGGCAGCAGGATGTCGTCAAGTCCCCAGTCCGCGTTCACCGCGACCAGCCCGCCCTCGGTGAGCACCGCGACGACCGGCACCGACGAACCAGTGCTGCCCAGGAGGCGGCACAGTCCGCGGGCGGCCGCGAGATCGGTGCGGGCATCGACCAGCGCGACGTCGGCGGTGCCCGCCTCCAACAGCGACGCCACCTCGGTCGGGGCAGGTCGCACGTTGTGCGCGAGCAGCGCAAGCGAGGGCAACACCGACTCCGGGTTGGGGTCGGAGGTCAGCAGGAGCAGCTCCACAAGCCCTCCTCCCATCTCGTAGCGCCGAAGCGACGGCAGCATCGCCGAGGCCGCATCGCTAATACACAGGTAATCGAGTGCAAGATTAGCGCGTCAACCCCGATGACCTCGCCATCCGGGTGAGCGAAGTGCCGCCGATGAGACCGTCGCAACCCGGGACTCGCCGTCGCATTACTGTTCATGGCATGCGCAAGCTGATCATCGGACTGCTGTGTCTCGCGGGTTTGGCGGTCGTCATCGATTTCGGTGCCGCCGCCTACTCGGAGTACCGCGTCTCGCGCACCCTGCGCGAGGGAACCGATCTCAGCGCCGATCCCGAGGTGACCATCCACGGCTTCCCGTTTCTCGGCCAGGCGCTCGACGGGCGCTACCAGAGCATGGTGATCCGCGCCGACGTGGTCCGCCCCGACATTCCCGGCGAGATCAGGGTGGACGCGACGCTCACCGGCGTCAGGGTGAGCATGAGCGACCTGGCCGACGGCAACGTGCGCAAGGTGCCGGTGGAGAAGGTTCAGGCGGGGATGCGCATCGAGCCGGTCGAGCTGGGCCGCTTGTTCAATATCCCCGATCTGCAAGTGCATTCGCGTCCAGCGGACAAATCCGACGGAACGGGCGGCTCCGGCGGCACCGGCATGACCACCGAGGGCGCGCTCGTGCTGACCGGCACGCTGCCCGGCAGCACCGTCCAGCCTGGCAAGTCGGGCGCGCAGAGCGGTGACAAGGTCGCGGTGCAGGCCGAGCTGACGCTGGACGGCGACCAGGTCAAGATCGTCGCCACCGGCTTCTACCGCAGCGACACGGACCTGACCACCACCGCCGTCGTGCCCGAAGCCGACCGGCCCGCGGTGCTCGCGCGTTTCACGCGCACTATCGATACGAAGGACCTGCCCTTCGGCGTGCGCCCGACGAAGGTGTTCGCGCTGGGCGGGCAGATCTTGGTCGAGGGCAAAGGAGAGAACGTGACGATCGACCTGGACCAGCTGCAGAGACCATGACCGAACTCACACTTCTCGCTCTCGTTCTGCTCACCGCAGTCGCCGTCGGACTGGTGCTGCGCGGCCGCCACGGCAAGCTGCGCGCGGCCGCTCCCGCCACCGAGACCGGCTCCGCGCGGGCCGCCCTGCTCGCCTCGGTGGGCGTGACCGGATCCGGTCCCGCGGTGCTGCATTTCTCCGCCGACTGGTGCGGACCGTGCGTCGCGGTTCGCCGGGTAGTTGCCGGAGTCGCGACGGACCTGGCGGAGACGCCGCGCCCACCGCAGGACATCGAAGTCGACATCGACGCCGAACCGGCGCTGGCCAAGGAACTGAACGTGCTCTCGCTGCCGACCACGTTCGTCTTCGACATCGAGGGCAGGGAGCGCTTCCGCATCTCCGGCGTTCCCAAGGCGGGCGATCTGCGCACCGCGTTGGCCCCCTTGACGGGGCAAAACCAGTCGTAAGGCCGCTGGACGGCGACTGTGACGTACCCCCGGTCCCAATTCTCCGGTCGAATTGGGTAAACTGCCTCTCGTGCAATCCGACCACGAGCTGATGCTCACCCGACGCCGCACAGTTGATCTGTGTCGCCTCGGTGGTTGTTGCTGCCTGTGCCGCTGATCGGTCGGCCGTCCCCGGAATCTTCCTGACGCCGACCGCTGCCCGCCGCGCGAGTGATCGCTCGATCCCCCCGGCGAACTGGCAACTTTCCAGCCAATCAAAGCATTCAGCGCAGGAGTACGCACAATGTCCACCGAAACCCGGAACACTTTCGAACGAACAGCGATTCGCCCCGCGACCGACCGCGTCGACGTGCGCGGCCCGCGCTTCGCGGCCTGGGCCACTACCGCCGTCCTCGTCCTGGTCCTGCTGGCCGCGGCCGTCTCGCCCGGCGCCGCCGCGGTCCTGATCGCGCTGCAAGCGGTCGTCTTCGCGATCGGCGCCGCCGCCGGTCCGCGCAAGCACCCGTACGGCCGGATCTTCGCCACGTTCCTCGCGCCGCGCCTCGCCCCCACCAGCGAGACCGAGCCGACGCCGCCGCTGCGATTCGCGCAGCTGCTCGGCTTCGTGTTCGCGGCCGTCAGCCTGCTGGGCTTCGTGCTCGGCTCCACAGTCGTCGGCGCGGTGTTCGCCGGCTTTGCCCTGTTCGCGGCGTTCTTGAACGCGGCGTTCGGGATCTGCCTGGGTTGCCAGATCTATCCGCTGGTCGCCCGCCTCCGCCGGAACCCAGTCCCGGCATCGAACTGACCCTGCAAGTCATCTCTGAAAGGAACACAATGGCTCGCTCCGATGTCCTGGTCTCCGTGGACTGGGCCGAAGAGAACCTCAACGCCCCCGGCGTCGTCTTCGTCGAGGTCGATGAGGACACCTCCGCCTACGATGGCGGCCACATCGAGGGCGCCGTCCGGCTCGATTGGAAGAAGGACCTGCAGGATCAGGTTCGTCGTGACTTCGTGAACCAGGAGCAGTTCTCCGATCTGCTCTCGGCGCGTGGCATTTCGAACGACGACGAGGTCGTCCTCTACGGCGGCAACAACAACTGGTTCGCCGCGTACGCGTACTGGTACTTCAAGCTGTACGGCCACAACAACGTCAAGCTGCTCGACGGCGGCCGCAAGAAGTGGGAGCTGGACGGCCGTCCGCTGTCCACCGAGGCCGTGAACCGTCCCGCCACGCAGTACAAGGCGGCGGCGCCCGACCTGTCGATCCGCGCGTTCCGCGACGAGGTCATCGCGGCCATCGGCGCCAAGAACCTGGTCGACGTGCGTTCGCCTGACGAGTTCTCCGGCAAGATCCTCGCTCCCGCGCACCTGCCGCAGGAGCAGAGCCAGCGTCCCGGCCACATCCCGGGCGCCATCAACGTGCCGTGGAGCAAGGCGGCCAACGAGGACGGCACCTTCAAGTCCGACGCCGAGCTCGCCGAGATCTACAAGGAAGCCGGCCTGGACGGCGAGAAGGACACCATCGCCTACTGCCGCATCGGCGAGCGTTCCTCGCACACCTGGTTCGTGCTGCAGGAGCTGCTCGGCCACCAGAACGTCAAGAACTACGACGGGAGCTGGACCGAGTACGGCTCTCTCGTCGGTGCACCGATCGAGTTGGGAGCGTAATCAACATGTGTGCAGCACCTACCCAGGGTCAGGCCATCCCCGCAGGCGTCGACGTGGAGAAGGAGACGGTCATCACCGGCCGTGTCCTGAGCACCGACGGTCAGCCGGTCGGCGGAGCCTTCGTGCGGCTGCTCGACGGCAACGGTGACTTCACCGCCGAGGTCGTCGCCTCCGGCACCGGTGACTTCCGGTTCTTCGCGGCTCCGGGCTCGTGGACCGTCCGTGCGCTGTCCTCCGCGGGCAACGGCTCGGCCGAGGTCCGCCCCGAAGGCGCCGGCATCCACGCGGTGGACGTCGCGGTCGCCAAGTAAGGCGCTCGAACCTCAACGGCCCCGGCGCTTCCCCCCGCGGAAGCTCCGGGGCCGTTGTGCTGTCCGGTGCGGCGCTCGTTAGACTCCAGACGTGGTCCTCTTCTTCGAAATTCTGCTGGTCCTGGTATCGGTGCTGATCGGCTGGTTCGGTCTGTACGTCTTCTACCGGCTGTTCACCGAGTCATGAGTGAGCGAAGCGAGCGAATCATGTGCCAGCGCGCGTCGCGCATGCCGGAGTCGAGCGCCAGCGAGACGCAGGCATGAGCGATCTCGCGAGCGAAGGTTCCAATTCGGCCGAGCGAGCGAGTGAACAGATGAACGGCAGCGCTCCAGCCGGCGGGCCAGGGCCCGCCGGAAAGCCTCAGCGCGGTGACGACGCGGGCGCTCGGCGCAGCGGCGACCAAGCCGTGGCCGAGGCCGCCGAACGCGCGAAATCCACCGGCGCCCGCAACATTCCGGTGCTGCCGGATCTGCCGCTGCCCGAGGACACCGCGAATCTGCGACTCGGGCCGGACCTCAGCGCGGCCATGCTGGCGCTGCTCCCCATGGTCGGCGTCTGGCGCGGCGAAGGCGAGGGCAACGATCCCGAGCGCGGGGACTACCGCTTCGGCCAGCAGATCGTCGTCTCGCACGACGGCGGCGACTACCTCTCCTGGGACGCGCGTTCCTGGGTCATCGAGGCCGACGGCAGCTACGGCGGACCCGATCTGCGTGAGACCGGTTTCTGGCGGGTCGGTATCGATGGCAACGACGAAGTCATCGAACTGCTGCTGACGCACAGCTCGGGCATCGTCGAACTCTTCTACGGCACCGCCCTCACCCAGTCCTCCTGGGAGTTGGCGACCGACGTGGTCATCCGCAGCCAGTCCGGCATCGTCGTCGGCGGCGCCAAGCGCCTCTACGGCATCGTCGAAGGCGGCGACCTCGCCTACGTCGAAGAGCGCGTAGTAGCCGACGGCCCCCTCGAACCCCGCCTCTCCGCCCGCCTCCAGCGCTACATCGGCTAGATCGACCTCACGTGTCTCCGGCCGCCTCCGGGCCGGAGACACGGTCATTCACCCGTCATCGCGGCGAGCGCGGCCCGCGCGGCACCGACCACCGCAGGCCAAGCCGGATCCGCCAGGTACACCGCGTCCGAGACATCACCCAGCCGCCGAATCATGGGATCGAGCGCGCGATCCAACTCGATGAGGCGTTCGATTTCCGGTCCATCGACCAGCACCGTCCCGATCCTGATGCGCGGATCCGGGATGACGACACAATCGTCGTACAGCGTGCTGATGTTCGTGTCCAGATCATCGTGGAAACCGGCATGCGGAAATCGACGCTCCACCGAAATACGCTGTTGGTACTCGGGGTCCGCGAGGGATCCCAACGCGCGTACGACAGCTTCGCGCATCTCCGGAAAACGGACATCGCTCACGGGTGATCCCAGCTCCGCCATGTCAGCCATTCGGTCGACTGGTGTGTGGTCCGTCTCAACGTTGTCATGGGTGCTGGTTCAGCTAGCCGCCGACAACGTCTCCGAATAGCGCTTCCAGCTGTTCCAGTCCGGCGTGAGCCTCTGGCGTCAGCTCCCCCGCGATCGTTCGCGCCGCTTCCAATATCGGCAGTCGCTCGAAGATCTGAAGTTCGCGCAGGCGGTAGGCGATGTAGTCCGAGTCGGGATCCTCGGACCGCCGGCCCAACTCGGTCAGCACGACGATCAGACCCACTCGGTCCCCATACCGAACAAGAGATTCCGCCGCTTCCTGCTGCACGGCGGTGTCTTCGTCGTCCAGCAATGCGGTCAAATCCGACAGCGCCGCAGTATCCGGCAGCACTCCACCCAACGTCCGCGCGGCATCTCGGCGGACGTCCCATTGCGCCGAACGGACATCTTCCGAAATTCGATTACGCTCCATGCTTCCTCACTGCGACTCCTACGGTATCTCGTCCGGGCGAGCCGGGCGGGCATCCTTACGTTCTCGCACAAAAATTCGCCCATCGGGCGCACGGTCATGCACCATTTCGACGACATGCGGAGTTGGAACACCGCCGTGCGGTCGACCGGTAAGGTCTACCCGTTTGATACCGCGACCATTCTCGTCGAACTGGACATAGTTGGTGATATTCCCATTCGGATCACGCTTTACGATATACCCATTGGGTGGTCCATTGTCAATCGTGATATTGCCCTTGGTGATATAAGGAGCATTCTCCAGCGTCTCACGTAACGTCCGGCCCGGAGTAGGCCCCGAGTCAGGTCCCGTATCATCCAACTCCTGCGGTTGACGTTCCTTTATTTCGTCCGTCAATGCTCGCTTGTGCTGAAAATCGCTGGGCTCGACAGAGCGGTAGGCCTCGTTTCGCTGCTCACTCCACTTGCCCACTTCTTCCACCACTCGCACACGAATCGCCTCGACGAACAATTTAGGAACGCCGATCCGAGTGAATCGCACCTCGAGTAGCGAAGGACGCGTAACGAATTCGACCCGATCATCATTTTGTCGACCTCGTCGAGAATCGCCTTCGGCAAGGTGTCGCTTCGCAATTTCTCGAGATGGCCGCGCTGGGCACCAGCGAACGAGGCCAGCTTGCTACATTCGGAGAATACGTCGGTCACGGCATCTTCGAGATCTTGCAGATCTTCCACGATGCCTTCCGCGTCCTTGGCATCCAGGTGCTGGAAGTCGACAATGAGTGTTTCCAAGTCGGCGACTGCCTGCGGCTTACGAAGACCCAGCTTCTGCCAAGAGTCCTCGGCGTCTCGCAAGTCCTCGGTGTTGCCGTCGGGGCAGGAGGCACCCACTGCGGCCTCGGTGAGCCCGCCGTTGTCGGCCAATCCCTGGCCTGATCCTTTATTGGTGATCAGAGCGCCGATATCTACCGAAGAGCTTCGATCCGGAGCAGATATGGTCGGCTTCTCGGGTTTCGCTGGTTTCGGCTCCCGCGCGGAATTATATTCGCCGATCGCATGATTGAACCCGGATTGGTTGAGAATTCGAGCGTAGTTGTCCAGCGCGGGAAGCAACGACTCGTAGACCATCCGGTAAAGACCCTGAGTCCAAGGGTCGTATTTTGCTACCCATTCGCGCCCAGTGCGATCAGTACCGCCCGCCTCGTCAGCAGTCTTCAAGACGCGAGCGTTGATGGTGAAAAAATTATCTATATCATTCGATGTTTCCAGGCATCGACGACTGGCGTTGTAATAGACTTCTGGTTTGCCTTCCAATCCCCACCCTGCCTTTATCGACGGCGGCCGACCATCTTGCTGTTGGTTGCGATCACAGCGGAGTAGCTCGTATGCGCCCGCGCGGCGTCCTGTTCCATCGTCTGCAATGCTGACTCCAGTTGAGCCACGCTGCGTGCCCAGTCTCGATGTGCTTCGTCGAACGCCGCCGCAGCCTGTCCAGACCAATTCGATGTCAGCGCACGGACACGTTGTGTCAGCTCATCGAGTTGATCCGTGAGGAATCCTTGATAAGCGCGCAACCGCGCGGCCAGAGTCTCGAGGTCGGCAAGATCGACGCTGTATTCGCTCGTCATGACGGAACTCACAAATTCAGCGAGCTGAACGCGCCCGCAGTGCCGGTGTCTCGCTGCCGATAGGTATCTGCGGTGATTCCGAGCTTTTCTGCGAGTTCGAACAATTCATCCCATACTTGCAGCGCCGCTGCGTGCATCTCGCGCCAACCGTCCGCGTACGAGGTGGCGGAACTGCCTTTCCAAGAGGCCAGGAGCGCGGTTACCTCGTTGTCGAGCATTGCAGCACCGGAACGAAGTTCGGTGGCAACCCGGTAGGCGAACCGACCGACGTCTTGCACGTCCTCTGGCACGACCGACACATTGGGAACATTCCCATCCATCGTGTGCTCCCCCTTCGCGCCCCCGTTGTCTCCGAACGGCATGCCCGCTTTGGCTGTCTCGAGAGGCTCCGAACACCATATACGCGACCCTCGCATGCACCCAACGCCGAGTGGGCAGGCTCGGTGCAGGTCGAGGCTCCCCGAGGTGCCCGAAAACGGAACGACCCCCGAGCCACTTACCGGTGCGGGTTCGGGAACCTGCACCGGTCCCGGTCGGACAAGACCGGGGGCTCGGGGGTCGGGTGACTGCTGGTATTCGTCAGCGCACGCGCGGGCGGATACCACCTGCAGCGGTGGCGCTAGCGGACAGCCACCTCACGTGTCCTGGAATTACTCATTCTTCGAACCACCTCCTTCCCGTGTACTGACGAAACTAGCGAAGGATCACCAGGTCGGCAACGGAATTTCGCGGGCGGCGGAAACGGCGCCGTTGCGGGCCGGATATTCGACCGTGACCTGGCCCGATGCGTCGACGTGCGCGACCGCGTCGGCCCGGTGCTCTGCGGGCAGCTGATGGGTGACGACCACCACTGTCCGGTCCGGATCGACCAGTCCGCCGACGGGTTCGAGCAAAGCCCGCAGCAGGTCGGCGCCCGCCTCGGCCTCGAGGTGTTCGGTTGGTTCGTCGAGCAACAGCACCCTGGCCGGTGCGAGCAGGGCGCGGGCGAGCAGGATGCGGCGGCGCTGTCCACCGGAGACCGCGGCCGCGCCGCCGACCAGTTCGGTGTGCAGCCCGTCGGCGAGCGAATCCAGCCAATCGCCGAGGCCGACCGCGCGCAGCGCCTGTTCCGCCTCCGCTTCGGTGATGTCGCCGCGCGCCACGCGCAGGTTCTCCAGGACGCTGGTGCCGAAGAGGTGGGCGTCCTCGGCGAAGAAGGTGGTGTCGGGCCGCGGGGTGTCGAAGAGACCGGCCCAGGACATGAGCAGCGTCGTCTTGCCCGCCCCGCTCGGCCCCACGACGGCGATCCGGCGCCCGGCGGGCAGCTCGGGCAGCTCGCGCGGCAAACCGGCCGCTCCGCGCGGGTCGGCAGCCTCGGCGGCGGAGAGCCTGCGCAGTGCGGCTCGCGCCGTGGTGATGGCCTGCGCGGCGGCGGGCAGCGGTGCGACCGCTTCGAAAGCCGAGAGCGGCAGCAGCACAAGGATGGTGAGCGCCATCGGCGTCATGGCGCCGGGCGCGCCGCCGTTCGAGCCGTAGATGACGATGCCGATCAGCAGGGCTCCCAGCACACTCGCGCCGATGGCGAGCGGGGTCGCCGCAGCCGCAGAAGCGGTGTGGGACGCGGCCTTGTCCTCGGCGGCGACCGCGCGCTCGCCCGCGTTCTTCGCGGCCGTCAGCGCCGCATCGAGCCTGCCCGCGACGCGCAGTTCGGCCGCGTGGTCGAGCACGGTGAGCGCCTGCGCGGTGAATTCGGCACGGTCGGCGCGCACCGCGGTCTCCGCCTCGCGCGCGGCGCGCGCCGAGAGCCAGGGCGCGAGAATCCCGGAGACCCCGAGCGCGGCGGCCAGAATCACCGCGGCCGCAACGGAAATTGTCGCCAGCAACCCGATCGCGGCGAAGGCCAGGACGATGGCGACCGCGATCGGCACCAGCGCGCGCACGACCACCGCGCCGAGATCATCGATGTCGCTGCCGACGCGGACCAGCAGATCGCCGCGCCGCAACCGCGCCGCGCTTGCCGGCTCCGCGTCCTCCGACGCGGTCCGCGCCCGGCGCAGCCACACGTCCGAGCCCGCCAAGGTGCGGTAGACGCTCGTGCGCGCGGTCGTCATCGACCGCAGCGCGACATCGTGCGTCGCAAGCCTTTCCAGGTACCGGCACAGGCCACGCGAGATGCCGAGCGCCCGCACCGAGACCACCGCGACGCTGAGGTCGAGCACCGGCGGCATCTGCCACGCCCGCGCGATCAGCCACGCGGCCAAGGCCGCGAGCCCGAGTCCGCTACCCAGCGCCAGCACGCCCCAACCGATCGCCACCGCCACCCGCCAGGGCGACAGCGCGAGCAGGTCCCACATCTTGCGGAAATCGTCACGCACGCTCTGCGAACTCATGACCGGCTCACCGCCTCGTCGGGGATCGACGCGCGCACGGGCACGACGTAATCGGCGGCGGCCAGGACAGCGGGGCGGTGACCGATGACGACGACCGTGGCTCCGTCGCGGGCCTTGGCTCGAAGGGCGGCGAGCACCGCCGACTCGCTCGCGGCGTCGAGATGGGCGGTCGGCTCGTCCAGCAGCAGCACCGGACGGTCGGCGGCGAGCACCCTGGTCAGCGCGAGGCGCTGACGTTGGCCGAGCGACAGACCGGCGCCGCCCGCACCGACGACGGTGTCCCAGCGCTGCGGCAGCTCGTCCAGCACGGCGTCGAATCCGGTGGCGGCGCAGGCGGCTTCGAGGACCGCCCCGCGATCCGCATCGTCGGCGGCCCGCGCGCCGAGCAGTTCCAGGTTCTCCCGCAACGTGCCCGGCACCAGCACCGGCCGCTGCGGCAGCCACGCCACCCGCGCCCACCACGACTCGGCGTCCAGCTCGCGCACATCGGCTCCGTCGACGAGCACGCTCCCGCGCTCCGGCCGCACGAGACCGAGCACGGCGAGCAGTGCCGTCGACTTGCCGCTGCCATTGGGCCCGGTCAGCACGGTCACCGCGCCCGGACGCATCACCGCCGCGAGCCCCTCCGGAGCGAAGCCGTCCCGAGCGGCGATACTCAGTTCGCGCATCTCGATGCGACCGAATGGCTTTCGATCCCCGACCGGCGATTCCGGCTGCCCGCCGACACTCCCCGGGTCCGGGCTCGCAGCCCCGCCTACAGCCGCCCGAGCATCGCCCGCCGGACGTTCGACCGCCGACTCGGCGACCGATTCCACCCGTCGGTTGGACGCGCTACCTGCCGCCGCCGGTCGGTCGGCGATCGCTTCGCCAGGCTCCAGAATCGCGAACGCCTTGTCGGCCGCCGCCATACCGTCCTGGGCCGCGTGGAACCGCTCGCCGACCATCCGCAACGGCAGATACACCTCGGGCGCGAGAATGAGCGCGACGAGCCCGGCATACAGGCTCATCCCGCCGTAAACCAGGCGCAGGCCGATGGACACCGCGATCAACGCCACGCTCAGCGTCGCGAGCAGCTCCAGCACCATCGAGGACAGGAACGCGATCCGCAGCGCCCGCATGGTGCGCGATCGCAGCGCGTCGCCGAGCTCGCGGACGCGCTGCGCCATGGTGCGCTGCCTGGGCGAAGCCTGCTCGCCGTCCCCACCCTGCTCCCGTCCCAGCGCGCGCAACGTCGGCATCCCGGCGAACAGATCCAGCAACTGATCCGACAAACGCGTCGTCGCCTCCAGCGTCGCCGCCGCACGCCCCTGCGTGAGCAACCCGACCAGCACCATGAAGATCGGAATGAGCGGCAGCGTGACCAGCGCGATCCCACCGGAAACCAAGTCGTGCGCAGCGATGACCGCCAACACGATCGGCGGCACCAGCACCGCGAGCAGCAGCGCGGGCAGGTAACCGCTCAGATAGCCGCGTAACCCGGACAGCCCCGTACCGACCACTACCGCGAGTTCGGTTCTCCGGCTTTCCAATTCACGCGGAGTCAGCCGGGCACCGGCCGCGAGCACTTCCGTCTCGAGCTCCGCGACGACGTCCGCACCGGCCCGGTGCGCCACCCTGGCCTGCACCCAGGTCGCGAGCACCCGCGCGCCGATCGAGCCCGCGAGCACCGCGATTTCGACCGTCCACGAACCGAATCCGCGCGCACCCGGGTCGGTGATGACACCGGCCAGCACCCTGGCCAACGTCACCGCGGTGACCACGATCGACACCGTGATCACCACGGACAACCCGACGCTCAGCACCAGATACCTGCGAGCCGAGCGGGCGTACCGCCACAGGCGCGGGTCGACGGGCGGACGTGGCATGGGCGATCAGTCCTTCGCCGACCCCAGCGGCAGCCCGGTGTGCGCCGGAATCTGCTCCACCGTCAGGCGTTTGCGGAACACCCAGTACGTCCACCCCTGGTACCCGAGCACCACCGGCGTGACGATCACCGCCGCCCAGCTCATCACCTTCAGCGTGTAAGGCGTCGACGAAGCGTTGTCGATGGTGAGGTGGAACGCGTCGCTGATGGTGGAGGGCAGCACGTTCGGAAACAGCGAGCCGAACAGCAGCACCGTCGCGGCGCCGATGACGAACGTCGTTCCGGTGAACGCCCACCCGTCGCGTCCGGCGGACACGGCGACGGCCGCGACGACCAAACCCAGCACCGCGAGCCCCAGCGGAATCCAGGTCCATCCGGCGCCATAGGCCAGCTGCGTCCAGAGGCCGAACCCGGCGACGACGAGCGCGGTCGGGGCGAGCAGGAGTCGGGTCAGGCGCACCGAGTCGGCCCGCACCTCGCCGCCAGTCTTGAGGCTGACGAAGATCGCGCCGTGCAGCAGGAACAACAGACCGGTGGTCAGCGCGCCCAGCAGCGCGTACGGGCTGAACAGGTCGGACAGCGAGCCGCCGATCCGCTTGTCTCCGTCCAGCGGCACCCCGTGCACGATGTTGGCGAACACCCAGCCCCACGCGAACGCTGGCAGCCAGGAGCCGATGCCGATGCCGATGTCACAACGCGCCCGCCACACGGGATCATCGATCTTGGCTCGGTATTCGATGGCGCAGATGCGCAGGATCAGCGCGACGAGGACCAACAGCAACGCGAAGTAGAACCCGGAGAACAGGCTGGCGTACCACTCGGGGAACGCGGCGAACATCGCGCCACCGGCGGTGAGCAGCCACACCTCGTTGCCGTCCCACACCGGGCCGATGGTGTTGAGCACCACGCGCCGCCGGGTGTCGCTGCCCTTGCCGAGGATCGGCATCAGCATGCCGGCGCCGAAGTCGAAACCTTCCAGCACGAAGTAGCCGGTGAACAGGACGCCGATCAGGACGAACCAGAACTCTTGCAGACTCATCGTCGGACTCCTCAGTACGCGAACGAAAGCTGTTCGACGGCAGGTTCTTCGGCGCGCCCGCGTTCACCGGGGCCACCCGTGTCGCCGGGGCCAGGGGGCTTGTGCGCGGGCGGCTGTTCCGGCCCGGCGATCACGTATCGCCGCATCAGGTAGAACCACACCACCGCGAGCACGCCGTAGAGCAGCGTGAACACCACCAGCGAGGCGACCACGGTGCCGGCCACGTGGTCGGACACGCCCTGCTGCACCGTCATTCGCAGGGCGGGGTCACCGGTCGGGTTCGGCGCCACCACCCAGGGCTGGCGGCCCATTTCGGTGAACACCCAGCCCGCGCTGTTGGCCAGGAACGGCGTCGGAATGGCCAGCAAGCTCAGCCACGAGTACCAGCGCTGATCGGGCACCCTGCCGCGCCTGGTCAGCCACAGTCCGGCGAGTACCAGCGCCATCGAGCCTGCGGCGAGTCCGATCATGGCGCGGAACGACCAGTAGGTGACGAAGAGGTTGGGCCGGTAGTCGCCGGGACCGAACTTCTCGATGTAGGCCCTTTGCAGATCCTGCACGCCGTCGAGGGTGACGTCGGTGAACTCACCCTTGGCCAGGTACGGCAGCACGTACGGCACCTCGATCACGTGGGTGACACTCTCGCAGTTGTTGTGCGTGCCGACGGTAAGCACCGAGAAGTTCGGGTCGGTCGCGGTGTGGCAGAGTGATTCGGCCGAGGCCATCTTCATCGGCTGCTGCTCGAACATCAGCTTGCCCTGGATGTCGCCGGTGAGCACCAGCGCGATGCCGGAGACCACGATCACCCACATGCCCGCGCGTCCGCCGGAGCGCCACATGGTGCGCGCCTCGGCGACCTTCGCCGGATCGCCGCTGCGCGCGTTGCGCACCATCCACCAGCCAGCGATACCCGCGACGAAGGTGCCCGCGGTCAGGAACGCGCCCGCGACCACGTGCGGGAAGGCCGCAAGCGCCGTGTTGTTGGTCAGCACCTCCCAGATGCTGGTCAGCTCGGCGCGCCCGCGCTCCGGGTTGTACCTGGCGCCGACCGGATGCTGCATGAACGAGTTGGCGGCGACGATGAAGTAGGCGGAGGCGTTCACGCCGATCGCGACCAGCCAGATCGCGCCAAGGTGAAGCAGTTTCGGCAAGCGCGTCCAGCCGAAGATCCACAGGCCGAGGAAGGTCGACTCGAGGAAGAAGGCGACCAGCGCCTCCAGCGCCAGCGGCGCGCCGAACACGTCGCCGACAAAGCGGGAGTACTCGCTCCAGTTCATGCCGAACTGGAATTCCTGCACGATGCCGGTGGCGACGCCGAGCGCGAAATTGATCAGGAACAGTTTGCCGAAGAACTTGGTCAGCCGGTACCAATGGTCCTTGCCGGTGATCACCCACGCGGTCTGCATGCCCGCGACGAGCGGGGCGAGACCGATAGTGAGCGGGACGAAGATGAAGTGGTAGACGGTCGTGATGCCGAACTGCCAACGTGAGATGTCCAGAACACTCATTCGACCCTCCAAACCGCCCTACTACTTGTCGTAGTAAATGCTACGCGGCGGGGCCGAGCAATCAACGTGCGCTAGGACACGACACGCACGGGGAGCAGGCGGCTGTCCGCCTCGGCGAGGCGGACGTCACCTCACCAATCGCCGATGGCGCCCGCCCGATCAATACCACGATCTACCAGTTCGATGATCTCCTTCGCGTTGTCCGGCGCCGACATACGCAAACCGTCCAGTGAATTCACCCGCGCGGCAAGGCTGATGCTGGAGAGCAGCCAGATGCTGTCGCAGGTCAGCAAATCCGCGGTGAAGAGCAGTTCGTAGCTGCACGTCCACCCGGCCTTCTCCGCCTCGTTGAACAGCGCGCGCTGGGTGACGCCCGGCAGCACACCGTTTTTGGCCGGCGGCGTGATCAGCTTCTTGTCGCGCGCGATCACCACCGTGGAGCGCGGACCCTCCAGCACCCGGTTCTCGGTGCTGGTGAAGATCACGTCGTCGGCGCCCATCCGGTGCGCGAAACGCAGTGCGGCCATATTCGTCGCGTAGGACAGCGTCTTGGCGCCGAGCAGCTGCCACGGCGCGGCCTGGGCCAGGTCGATCGAGATGCCGCGCGGCAGCGTCACCACCGAGACACCCTCGGTGCGCGCCTTCGCCACCCGATCCGGCACCGGAACCACCAGCACGTAGCAGGTCGGCACCGGGACCGCCGCGGCCAGATCGCCCGAGGTGACGCTGGATCGCACGCCGGACAGTTCGGAGTCCCGTCCGCGGGTCATCACCAAGCGCATCAAGCCCTCGCGCTCACTGCCCCACTCCTTCGCGGCGGTCTCGGCGGCCTCGCGCCAGCGACTCAGTTCGGGCTCGGGTAGCTCCAGCGCCTGCGCCGAGCGCCTTAGCCGGCCTAGATGGAATTCGAGCGCACACGCGGCGCCGCCGCGCACCAGCACTGTTTCGAAGACGCCGTCGCCGCGCAGCACTCCGATGTCGTCGGCGAACAGCAACGGCACGTCCGCATCCTGGACGACGCCGTCGAGTGTGACAAGTACCCGATCTACCATGCGTCGAGCGTAGGCGGTATGCGCTGCTCTTGCCTATGTTTGCCGCGCCGTCGCGCGCGTCCGCGCGTCGTCGGCGGACGCGCCACCCGCCGCGCAACTCCGGCGTCGCTACACCGGCCGCGCGCAGGCCGTCCACGGACCGAGTTCGGCACTGCCACTACAGTGGAGGACGTGTCCGTGGTCGATGCACCCAGCCCTCTGCTTTCCCTTCCGGGCGCCGTCGCGGGTCCGCCCGGGACTCCGGACGCCGCCGTGGCGTGGCATTACGGCAATCCCTTCGGCGAGCAGAAGGCCGCCGCGGAACGCGTCGCGGTCATCGATCGCTCGCACCGCTTCGTCCTGAGCATCACCGGTGCCGAGCGATTGAGCTGGCTGCACACCATCACCAGCCAGCACGTCGCCGACCTCGCCGACGGGCGGTCCGCGGAAAATCTGGACCTCGATCTCAATGGTCGCGTGCAGCACCACTTCGTGCTCACCGACCTCGGCGGCACGGTCTGGGCCGACACCGAGGCCGATCGCGGTCCGGCCCTGCTGGATTTCCTGCGCAAGATGGTCTTCTGGGCCGACGCCCAGCCGCGCGAGGCCGACGACCACGCGGTGCTGAGCCTGCTCGGACCCCGGGCGCGCGAGCTGACGGCCGCGCTCGGCGTGGCCGATCTGCCCGGCGTCTACGAGGCCGTGCCGCTGCCGGGCGGCGGTTTCCTTCGTCGCATGCCCTGGCCGACCGCCGACTCCTTCGACCTGGTGATCCCTCGCGAGCGGCTGTCCGAGTGGTGGTCGAAACTCACCGAAGCGGGCGCCGAACCCGCAGGCATGTGGGCCTTCGAGGCGCTGCGGGTGGCCGCGCTGCGCCCGCGCATCGGCCTCGACACCGACGAGCGCACCATCCCGCACGAGGCCCGCTGGATCGGCGGCGTCGACGAACACGGCGCCGTGCACCTGGACAAGGGCTGCTACCGCGGCCAGGAGACGGTGGCCAGGGTGCACAACCTGGGCAAGCCACCGCGCCACCTGGTTCTGCTGCACCTGGACGGTTCCGCCGACGAGCGCCCGGCGCCCGGCGAGGACGTCACCGCGGGCGGTCGCACCGTGGGCAGGCTCGGCACCGTGGTCGATCACTACGAGTTCGGCCCGATCGCGCTGGCCCTGATCAAGCGCACGATTCCGGCCGACACGGCGCTCGTCGCCGGTCCGACCGCCGCCGCCATCGATCCCGACTCGGTCCCCGCCGACGACGAGCCGCAAGCAGGCCGTCTCGCCGTCGACCGGCTGCGCGGACGGTGATCCGCCCGACCTTGCTCGACGCCAAGCCTCGCGATTCCCACCAACTCGACGAAGGGAGCGGCGCCGATGCGCAGCGATGACACCGCCCACGTGCTGGCGGTCTGCGTGGTGCACGCCGATCTGGAGGTGCCGACCAGGGTCGGCCGCACCGCCATCGACAAGCGGCCCGTCCCAGGCCGAGTCGGCGTGCGCGCCCTCGGCCTCGACGGCGACCACGTCTGCGACACCAAGCACCACGGCGGCGTGAACCAGGCGGTCTACGCCTACGCCGAGCACGACGCGCAGCGCTGGGCCGACGAACTCGGCAGGGAACTGCCCGCGGGCTGGTTCGGCGAGAACCTGCGCATCAGCGGCCTCGAGGTGAGCGACGCCGTGGTCGGCGCCCGCTGGGCGATCGGCGACACCCTGCTCGAGGTGAGCGCGCCGCGAGTGCCGTGCGCTACCTTCCAGCACTGGTCCGGCGAGGCGCAGTGGGTCAAGCGCTTCACGCTGCGCAGCAATACCGGCGCCTACCTGCGCGTCCTCACCGAAGGCACGATCGGCGCAGGCGACACCGTCGAGGTGGTGCACGTCCCGGACCACGGCGTCACCGTGCGGGATGTGTTCACCGGCGCCGACATGGAACGCCTCGCCACCCTGCTCGAACACGAATCCACCGTCTCCGACGACATCAGGATGCAGATCGACCGGCACGCCCGCCGGTACGCCAACGCCGCGCACGCCGCCGAACGGCGCGGCGCATGAGCGAGCGGAGCGAGCGAATCATGTGCCAGCGCGCATCGCGCATGCCGGAACCGAGCGCCAGCGAGGTGCAGGCATGAGCGAGCGGAGCGAGCGAATCATGTGCCAGCGCGCATCGCGCATGCCGGAACCGAG
Organism: Nocardia xishanensis NBRC 101358; assembly: GCF_001613365.1. Lineage (GTDB taxonomy): Bacteria > Actinomycetota > Actinomycetes > Mycobacteriales > Mycobacteriaceae > Nocardia > Nocardia xishanensis. Next base: position 11 of record NZ_BDCF01000007.1, on the reverse strand, counting down.
CGCCAGCGAGG
>NZ_BDCF01000006.1 GCF_001613365.1 Nocardia xishanensis NBRC 101358 | reverse complement strand
CGGCATGAGTGTCGAACTGGTCGAGGTCGTCCGCTCTGGATTCCGCGAATGCGTGCACCGCGGTTCCCTGGTGATCCTCGGCGCCGACGGCGAGCCGACGCACCAGCTCGGCGAAGTGCACATGCCGATCTTCCCGCGCTCGACCAACAAACCCATGCAGGCGATCACGCTGTTGCGCAACGGTTTCGAGCCGGTCGACGACGCCGAGCTGGCCATCGCCACCGCATCGCACTTCGGCGAACCCGATCACGTCGCCCTGGTCGAGCGGCTGCTCGAGCGGTTCGGCTTCCTCGAGAAGGCGCTCGGGTGCCCACCCGATCTGCCCTTCGAGGAGCGGGCCCGCGCCGCCGCGCTGATGCGTGAAGAACCGCGCCGGATCTATATGAACTGCTCCGGCAAGCACGCGGCGATGCTGGCGACCTGCGCGATCAACGGCTGGTCGACCGAGGGCTATCTCGACGAGGCGCACCCCTTGCAGCGGGCGTGTGTCGCGAACGTCATCGAGATCACGGGCGAGCCGGAGACCGATCTCGGCATCGACGGCTGCGGCCTGCCGATCGTCCCGGTCTCGCTGATCAACCTGGCCCGCGCCTTCGCGACCATGGCCACCGCCGAGCCGGGTACGCCGCCGCGCCGGGTCGCCGACGCGATGCGCGCCAATCCGCGAGTGATTTCGGGCACGAACGCACCCGATTTGCTGGCCATGGGCGCGACACCCGGCCTGGTGTGCAAAATCGGCGCCGATGGGGTGCACGCGGGCGCGCTGCCCGATGGAAGGGCTTTCGCGTACAAGATCGACGACGGTCACGACCGCGCGCGGATGCCCCTGACGCTGGCGATTCTGCAACGGATGGGCATCGAGTGGACCGAGGCGCACACCGACCTCGCGGCCCAGCCGGTGCTCGGCGGCGGCGCTCGAGTCGGGGTGATCCGGACAATTCCCGGCGTACTCTAAGAGCCAGGACACACGGCGACAACCGGGCAAACGGGGTCCGTTCCGGAGTACTTCCCCTACTCCTGGAAGCGCGACCGCCGGACACACGCTAAAGTGTCTGTCAGGAAGAGTATTAATTCGAACGGGGCCGCCAACAAACCCCAGGCCGCCCCGCAGTGACGCGAGGGGGTCAGCCATGGGCCGTGGCCGGGCTAAGGCAAAGCAGACCAAGGTCGCACGCGAGCTGAAGTACAGCTCAGCGCCGACCGACTTCGCGAGCCTTCAGCGTGAGCTCTCGGGAAGCCCCACCACCCAACGCAGTGGCGGTGTGCTGTCCGATGAGCACGACGCGGACGTGCCCTCATCCCGTTGGGACGAGGACGACGACTACGACGACTGGCGCCGCTGACTCGGATAAAACGTGACGAAGGGGGAGGCTTTCCGGGCCTCCCCCTTCGAACGTTGACACCGGGCAGGGACATCGCCTTAGAGGCTTGCCATACAACGAGATCAGCGTCCCGCATCCGATGGTGCGGGACGCTGATGTCGTGTGAGCGAGTATTCACCGACCGCCGCGTCCGGTGACTCGCGGCTCGAGGGCTGTTCCGCCGCGCCGCGGGTGCGAACGCACTGTCCGAGGACTCGCCCCGAGAACACTCCGGCGGCCGAACGTCCGAAGCGATCGGCCGCCGACGGAGTTATCAGAAGCGCGGGTGCTCGCCGAGCAGCACGGCGCGGGCGGCGTCGGACTCCTTGGCCTTCTTCACGGTGCCGAGGGTCCAGCACTCGATGTGCCGGGCGGTGAGCACCGCGAGGGCGCGATCGACGTCTTCCGGAGCGACGACCGCGACCATGCCGACGCCCATGTTGAACGTCTTCTCCATCTCGGCCCGCTCCACCCGGCCGCGCTGGGCGATCATCTTGAACACCGGCGCCGGATTCCAGGTGCCGCGATCGAGCTCGGCCACCATGCCCGCCGGGATGACGCGCGCGAGGTTCGCCGCGAGTCCACCGCCGGTGACGTGGGAGAAGGTGCGCACATCGGTCTCGGCGACCAGCGCGAGGCAGTCCTTGGCGTAGATGCGGGTCGGCTCGAGCAGCTCCTCGCCGAGGGTGCGGCCGAACTCCTCCACGTGCCCGGTCAGCGACATCCGGTCGATGTCGAGCAGCACTTTGCGCGCCAGGCTGTAGCCGTTGGAGTGCAGACCGGAGGAACCCATCGCGATCACCACGTCGCCGGGACGCACCCGGTCGGGGCCGAGCACCGCGTCGGCCTCGACCACGCCGACACCGGTCGCGGAGAGATCGTAGTCGTCGGGATCCATCAGACCGGGGTGTTCCGCGGTCTCGCCGCCGAGCAGCGCGCAACCCGCACGCACACAGCCCTCGGCGATGCCGGACACCAGCTCGGCGACCTTCTCCGGGACGACCTTGCCGATGGCGATGTAGTCCTGCAGGAAAAGCGGCTCGGCGCCGCAGACGACGAGGTCGTCGACGACCATCGCGACCAGATCGAGGCCGACGGTGTCGTGCTTGTCCAACGCCTGCGCGACCGCGATCTTGGTGCCGACGCCGTCGGTGGAAGCGGCCAACAGCGGTTCACGGTAGCCGCCCTTGAGCGCGAACAAACCGGCGAAGCCGCCGAGCCCACCCTGAACCTCGGGACGAGTGGCCTTCTTCGCCAATGGCCCGAACAACTCGACTGCGCGGTCACCTGCCTCGATGTCCACGCCTGCCGCGGCGTACGAGGCACCACCAGTGGGGGTCTGTTCAGTCATTTTCGGGGAAAGCTCCAAACCGAATCGGCGGATAGATGCCTGCTCACGCTAGCTCATCCGCCTCTCCGAGTTTCTTGCCGGTCGTAAGTGCCGCGAGACTGTGACACCGGACCGGCGGTTGGTCGGTTGGCCGAGTTCTGGGCGTGCCCGACGAGTTACCCGGATACTTGCGAGATCAGTAGTCGCGTTTTCGTTGCTGTTCACCGCTGATCATTGTGCCCGGTCCTCGGGGAAAAAGGGGTGTGATGGGACGCTTCGGCGTCTGGTTGCCGGCTCGGCGGTTCCGGGGCGAACAGTGCGGCGGACTCGGCTCGGCGTCTGCGTTGTTCGATCGGGTCGGGGACCGGGACGGCTGCGACCAAGCGCCGGGTGTAGTCCTGGCGGGGGGATCGCAGGATCGCGTCTCGGTCGCCCTGTTCGACTACCGCGCCGTCGCGGAGCACCACGATGCGGTCGGCGAGTTGGTCGACGACGGCCAGGTCGTGGCTGATGAACAGGCATGCCCAGCCGCACTCGCGCTGGAGTTGGGCGAACAGTTCCAGCACCGCGGCCTGCACCGAGACGTCCAGCGCGCTCGTCGGTTCGTCGGCGACGAGCAGGTCGGGGTCGAGTGCCAGCGCCCGCGCCAAGCTGGCCCGCTGGCGTTGACCGCCGGACAGTTCGTGCGGGTAGCGCCTTTCCACGCCTACGGGCAGGCGCACGTCGTCGAGCAGCGTGCGGACCCGCGCACGGATCATCGCCTGAGTGCCGATCTTGTGCACGATCATCGGCTCGGCGACACAATCGCCCACGGTCATCCGGGGATTCAGCGAACTGGCCGGGTCCTGGAACACGAACCCGAACCGCCGCCGAATCGGGCGCAGCCGCCGCTGCGAGAGACCCGCGATGTCCTGGCCCCGCACCCGCACCACGCCGGAAGTAGGCCGCTGCAATGCCGCGACGCACCGGCCGATCGTGGACTTCCCCGACCCCGACTCCCCCACCAGCCCCACCGTCTCCCCCGCCGCGATGGACAGATTCACCCCGTCCACCGCCCGGAACCGCGGACGGCCGAAGGGGCCGGGGAACTCCACCACGAGATCGCAGACCTCGAGCACCGGTACACACGCACCAGGCCCGGCTGCTTCCGCCTCACCACCTGCACCCACGACGCCGCCCGCGACAGCTCCATCGCCCGCGGCACTTCCATCGCCGACAACGGCCCCACCACCCGCGGTACTCCCACTACCCGCAACTGGCTCATCGCCCGCAGCACTCCTAGCGACTGCGGCACCCCCAAGGTCCGACACAATCCCTGTGCCTTGGGCAGCCTCGTCTTCCGCGGACGATTCCGACGGCGTATCGCTATGCACCTCAGTACTTTTCGCCCGCCGCGCACCCAAATGCGGCACCGCCGCGAGCAGCGCGCGGGTGTAGTCCGCCTTCGGATCGGTGAAGAGTTCGTCGACCGGAGCCTGTTCCACGACCCGGCCCTCACGCATCACCACCACCCGATCCGCGAGATCCGCCACCACGCCCATGTTGTGGGTGATGAGGACGATCGCGCTGCCGAGGCGGTCGCGCAGACCGCGCAGCAGATTCAGGATCTCGGCCTGCACGGTGACGTCGAGTGCGGTGGTCGGCTCGTCGGCGATGATCACTTTGGGTTCGCAGGCGATGGCGATGGCGATCACCACGCGCTGCTTCTGCCCGCCGGAGAGTTGGTGCGGGTAGTAGCCGACTCGATGCTCGGGATCGGGCAGGCCGACCAGCCGCAGCAGGTCGACCGCGCGCGCCGCGGCCGCCTTGCGCGACAGGCCGGTGTGCGCCCGCAACGCCTCGGCGATCTGGAAGCCCACCGTGAACAGCGGGTCGAGCGCCAGCCCCGGCTCCTGGAACACCATGGCGATCGCCCCGCCGCGCAGCGCGGTGAGCTGGCGTTCGGACATCTCGGTGATCCGTTGCGCGCCGAGCGTCACCATTCCGCGCACGCGCGCGGTCGACGGCAGCAGTCCCATGGCGGTGCGCGAACTGACCGACTTGCCCGACCCGGACTCCCCCACGATGGCGAGCACCTCGCCGGGGAACACCTCGTAGGACACATCGGTCACCGCGTGCACCGGGCCCGCGTCGGTGGCGAAGGTGACCGACAGCGCCTCGATGGACAGCGCGGGCCGCCGCTCTTCTCGCACATCAGGCATGGTCGCCCTCCAGTCTCCTCGAATCTTCTTTCAGGGCAGCGGGTTCCGCATCGGGCTCCGTTTCGGCATCGGAGCCGTCTCCGAGCACCGGCATCTCCGTTTCCCCGGTCGCCCCGATCACCACATCACTGCCCACCGCCACCGGCGCCGCGGTGCGCCGGGTGCGCAGCAATGGGTTGAGCACCTCGTTCAGGCTCTCCCCGACGAGCGTCATCCCCAGCACGACGAGCACGATGGCGGTGCCGGGAAACACCGCCGTCCACCAGATCCCGTTGGACACCGCGGCAAGCGACTTGTTCAGGTCGAAACCCCACTCCGCCGCCTGGGTCGACTCGATGCCGAAGCCGAGGAACCCGAGCCCGGCCAGCGTCAGGATCGCCTCCGCCCCGTTGAGCGTGACGATCACCGGCAGCGACTGGGTGACGTTGGCCAGGATGTGCCGGAACAGAATTCGCGCCGTCGACGCGCCGGTGACCCGCGCGGCATCCACATACGGCTCCTGCTTCACCGCCACGGTGGCGTTACGCACCACCCGGAAGTATTGCGGCACGAAAATGGTCGTGATCGCCACGGCGGCGGAGAGCACGCCGCCGAACCCGCTCGACTCCCCGCCCGACACCACGATGGACACCACGATCGCCAGCAGCAGTGTCGGGAACGCGTACAGCGCGTCCATGACGGTCACCAGCACCCGGTCCACCCAGCGGCCGACGTACCCGGACACCAGACCGAGCGGCACACCGACGAACAGCGAGAGCACGAGCGACACCACGATCACCCACAGCGCCGTTCGCGCGCCGTAGAGCACCCTGGAGAACACGTCTTCCTGCGCGACGGTGGTGCCGAACCAGTGCTGCGCCGAAGGTGGTTGGTACTGGCCGAAACTCACGCCGTTCTCGGCGGTCTGCGCCAACCCGTAGGGCGCGAGCAGCGGCGCGAATACCGCGACGAACAGGAATCCCGCGATCAACACCAGGCCGGCGATCAGCGTGACGCGCTGCATGCCCGCGGTCATCGAGAACAACCGAAAGCCGGGCACGCCCCGCCGCGGCGCGACCACGGGTGCCGGTTCGGCCACCAGTTCCGGAGCGGTCATCAGAACCTCACCCTCGGATCGATCAGCGCGACAAGGGCGTCCACCACGAAGCTCATCACCGCGACGACCAGCGCGATGAACGCGACGATGCCTTGCACCGCCATGAAGTCGCGTGCCTTGAGATATTCGGCGAGCTCGAAGCCGAGTCCCTTCCATTCGAAGGTCATCTCGGTGAGCACCGCTCCGCCGAGCATCATGGCGATGTACATGCCCATCACCGTGACGATCGGGATCATGGCGTTGCGCACGGCATGCCTGCCGGTCACCACCCGTGCGGACAGGCCACGCGCCCGCGCCGCGTCGACGTAGTCGCTGCGCAAGGTCTGGATCAGGTTGATCCGCACCAGCCGCAGGAACACGCCCGCGGTCAGCAAACCGAGCGCGAAAGCGGGCAGCACAGCGTGCTTCAGCACGTCGATCAGATAGGCGTTGTCGCCGTAGAGGATCGCGTCGACCACCATGATGTTGGTCTTCGGCGAGACGTGCTGCAGCCGCAGTTCCACGTCGGCGCTGGCCCGTCCGGAGACCGGAAGCCAGCCGAGCCGCACCGCGAACAACAGCTTGAGCAGCAGCCCGACGAAGAACACCGGCGCCGCGTAGGCCAGGATGGCGAACAGCCGCAGGGTCGCGTCGCGCGCCGAATCCCGGTGCGTCGCGGCGTATCTGCCGAGCGGGACGCCGATCGCGAAGGCGACGATCAGTGCCCAGCAGACCAGCTCCAGGGTCGCCGCCCCGCGGGTGACGATGATGTCGGCGACCATCCTGTGATCCTGGGTCTGCCCGAAATCACCGCGCGCGAGGCCGGAGAGATACTCCCAGTACTGCACCAGTATCGGCCGGTTCAGGCCCGCCGCCTCCCGTCGCTGCGCGATCTGGTCCGGTGGCAGTCGCCCGCCCAACGAAGCCTCGATGGGATCGCCGATCACCCGCATCAAGAAGAACACCGCGGTCACCAAGATCCAGGCCGTGACCGGAATCAGCAGCAGCCGCACCCCCAGATACCTGGCCAGGGCGAGCCCGCGGGAATCCCCGCCCGCCCGCGGCAGCGCGAACCGCCGGGCCCGCGGCGCGATCGCCGCGGGCCCGGTCCCCTCCGATGTCACTTGCTCAGCACCGTGTAGCGGAACTTGAACGACAGATCCAGCGTCTGTTCCATCCCTTGCACGCCGTTGGCCGCGACGCCGATCTGCTTGCCGGACAACAGCGGAACTATCGGCAGGAAGTTCTGCGCCAGATCGCGCTGCACCTGCTGGATCTGCTGGAGCCTGCGATCTCGGTCCGGCTGGGTCGCCTCACCGACCAGCTGCGCGGTGATGCCGGGATTCTCGAAGTGCGACTGGAGGAAGTTGTTGGGGCCGAAGAACGGCGAGAGGTAGTTGTCGGGGTCCGGGAAGTCGGGGAACCAGCCGAACTGGTAGAGCGGGTACGCGTCGCGCGCCCGTTCGCGTTGGTAGCTGACCCATTCCGTGGACTGAAGGTTCACGCGGAACAAGCCGGTGCCGTCCAGCTGCGCCTTGATCGCTTTGTATTCCTCGGTGCTGCTGGAGCCGTAGTGGTCGGGGTTGTACTGGAGCTCGAGCTCCACCGGTGTCGCGATGCCCGCGTCTGCGAGGAATTTCGCGGCCGCGTCCTTGTTCGGGCCCGCGCCGTAGATTTCCTTGAACGGCTCGGCCGCGCCCGGAATGCCCTGCGGCACGGATGAATACGCCGGGAGATAGGTGTCCTTGTATACGTCGCGCGCCAGCGAGGCCCGATCCAGCGACGACGCGACCGCCTTGCGGACCGCCAGCTTCTGCTCCGGCGTACCGCCCGGCATGGTGTTCATGTTGAAGACGATGTAGCGCAACTCACCGCCGGGACCGTCCAGCACCTTGACCTTGTCGGAGCCGCGCAGGCCCTCGATGTCGGTGGGCGTCAGCGAGCGATAGCCCGCGTCGATCGCGCCGCTTTGCAGGTCCAGCTTCAGGTTGTCGGTGGTGGCGTAGTACTTCGCCGAGATCCGCGGGGTCTTCGGGGCGCCGAGAATGCCGCGGTAATCCGGATTCGCCTGGTACTCGACCAGTTTGTTCTTGTCGTAACTGGTGATCGTGTACGGGCCGGAGTAACCCTTGGCGCGCACCACGTCCTCGTCGGCCATCACCTTGTCGGCCGGGAAGACCTGCTCGTCCACGATCGGCCCCGCCTGGGTGGGCAGGATCGCCGGGAAGGTCTGATCGTTGGGGACCTTCAGCGTGAAAGCGACGGTGCGGTCGTCGACCACATCGGTCTTCTCCAGATTGCCCAGCAGCGAGGCGGGACCGTTCGGATCGTTGATGCCGAGCATGCGGTCGAAGGAGAACTTGACGCTCTTGGCGGTCAACGGATTTCCGTTGGCGAACTTCAGCCCGGCCTGCAATGTACAGGTGTAGACGGTCGGCGTGGTGAACTCGCACTTCTCGGCCGCGTCGGGTCTCGGGGTCGGGTCGCCGGGCGCGAAATTCAGTAGGTACTGATAGATCTGCGTCTCGGCGACCAGTGATCCGTTGTCGTAGGCGGCGGCCGGATCGAGCGAGAAGATCTTGTCCGTGGTGCCGACGATCAACCCGGCGCCGTCGCCGCCGTCTCCCGTCCGCCCGGATCCGCAGCCCGCGAGCACCGACGCCACCAGCGCCGCGAGCGCCACCGCCGCAATGCCTTTCGCTCGTCTCCGCCCGCCCGGCGTCCTCGAAACCCTCATCATCCGGCCCCACTTCTTCGAGCGCGCCGCACCGCGATGCCTGGATCACAGGCCCGGTCCGGACGCGGTGAACTTCCGATATAGCTGGCGACCGTACCCACGAACCATTTCCGGCACATTGCGTTTTCAAAAGAAAAACACCGGTCTGCCACCGCCCGTTGCGAGTCGTGCACGGCAACACCGGCAACGACCGGTCGAACGTCCAGAAACGCGAGGACACCGAGGTGACCGCGTCTCGAGCAGGCCACGACACGAGTGCGGACAGCATTGTGCCGCTACCCATTTCGGATGTTCGCCAAACCAGCGAGTGCATCGGACATCCGCGGCTGCGCTCCGCGGCATGGGGGCACTGGAACTACGTCGCTCCGAGCCCGAGTGGGCCGCAGGCCGTTACAGCGGGCTCGCGCAGAACTTCGCCGCCGTCACACCCGTGTCCGCTGACGTCATCGCTGCCGTCGCAACTCCGGATCGCAGCCGAGGGAACGCTTCTCGGTGGGCTCAGGTCGGTCGCGCTGCCGCCGGCTACCTCTATGCGAGCCGAACGCCGCAGGTGCGAAAGAACGACGCCCGGCGGTACGTCCGCTACGTCTGCGACCAGCCGACGCGGATGGACATCCCGACGGTGGACCGCGAACCGGTCTTCACCGCTGTCCCACCGAAACGGAGCCGAACACCACGCGGCGGCTCCGCCGACCACCTTCCGCGCCGAACCCGCCTCAGGGCCTGCTCAGCGCACTCGCGTTCGCGTTGTCGCCGAGCAGCACCGACTCCGGCTGACCGGTCAGCATGCCTTCGAGCAGGTTCTTGCCGATCGAGGCCTCCTGGGGAAGCGGGATCGGGTAGCTGCCGTCGAAGCACGCGCTGCACAGCCGGGTGCGCGGCTGCTCGGTCGCGGCGATCATGCCCTCGGTGGAGATGTAGCCGAGGCTGTCGGCGCCGATCGAACGGCGCACGTTCTCGACCATGTCGTCGTAGCTGTCGTCGGCGCCCGCGCCGTTGGCGATGAGCTCCGCGCGCGAGGCGAAGTCGATGCCGTAGAAGCAGGGCCACTTCACCGGCGGCGAGGCGATCCGCACGTGGATCTCCACCGCGCCCGCCTCGCGCAGCATGCGCACCAGGGCGCGCTGGGTGTTGCCGCGCACGATCGAGTCGTCCACCACGATCAGCCGCTTGCCGCGGATCACCTCGCGCAGCGGGTTCAGCTTGAGCCGGATGCCGAGCTGGCGAATGGTCTGGCTCGGCTGGATGAAGGTGCGGCCGACGTAGGCGTTCTTCATCAGGCCCTGCCCGTAGGGCACACCAGAACCCTGCGCGTAGCCGACCGCGGCCGGGGTGCCCGATTCCGGCACCGGGATCACCAGGTCGGCCTCGACCGGGTGCTCCTTGGCCAGCCTGCGGCCGATCTCGACACGGGTCGCGTGCACCGAACGGCCCGCGATAGTGGAGTCGGGCCTGGCCAGGTACACGTATTCGAAGACGCAGCCCTTGGGCTCGGGGTTGGCGAAGCGCATCGAACGCACGCCCTCGGCGTCGATCGCCAGCAGTTCGCCCGGTTCGATCTCACGGACGAAGGCCGCGCCGACGATGTCCAGCGCCGCCGTCTCGCTGGCAACGACCCAGCCACGCTCGAGCCTGCCGAGGCAGAGCGGACGCACGCCATGCGGGTCGCGCGCGGCGTAGAGGGTGTGCTCGTCCATGAAGGTCAGGCAGAAGGCGCCCTTCAGCGTGGGCAGCAGCTTCATGGCCGCCTGCTCGATGCTGGAGTCCGCGGCGGCGTGGGCCAGCAGCGCGGTCATCACGTCGGAGTCGGAGGTCGCGCCGACCGGCTGCGGGCGGCCACCGGAGACCGGATTGCCGATCAGCCCGAGTTCCCGTGCGCGGCTTGCCAATTCGGCGGTGTTGACGAGATTGCCGTTGTGTCCCAGCGCGAGTCCGGAACCGACCGCGGTGGTGCGGAAGATCGGCTGCGCGTTCTCCCAGGTCACACCGCCGGTGGTGGAGTAGCGACAGTGGCCGACTGCGATGTGGCCCGGCATGGCGGCCAGCGTCTGCTCGTCGAACACCTGAGAGACCAGCCCGAGGTCCTTGAAGACCAAGATCTGCTGACCGTCCGATACCGCGATGCCCGCCGCCTCCTGGCCGCGGTGTTGCAATGCATAGAGTCCGTAATACGTGAGCTTGGCCACGTCCTCGCTCGGCGCCCAGACACCGAAGACACCACACTCCTCGCGCGGTTCGTTCTCGTCCTCATCGGGGGTGGCTGCGAGGTTGTCGACCGATACTTCGGCGTTGGTCACCGTTTGCTCCCTGTTCGGGCGGGCTGGGGGCAACAGTCATTCTACGGGTGAAAGTTGGCGGCGGATCACGGCCACCGCATCCCGGTAGCAATACCTGTGTCGATCACCGGAAATCCCGGGGCGACGGCGGTACCTTCCATTCGTGGCGACCACCGACAGCACCAGCGGTACCGATACGAACGCTCGGCGGCTCGACCGTCGCTCGCTACTGCGGATGGTGGCCTCCCCCGTGGTGGTGCTCACACTGCTGACGACCCTGCTCGGCATCATGTACCTGGATTACGTCATCGATCCGGAGCAGAATCTGCACGACTTCCCCATCGCGCTGGTCAACCAGGACGTGGGCGAGACGATGGGCGCGCCGGGTCAACAACAGCGGGTGAATTTCGGCGCGCAAGTCGCCGACGGGCTGAGCAAGTCGGTGCCCGCCGACCAGATCGATCTGCGGGTCCTCGGCATCACCGAGGCCGACCGGCAGTTGCAGTCCGGCAAGGTCTACGGCGCGATCATCATCCCGAGCGACTTCAGCAAGCGACTCGGCATCCTCGGCGTCGGCAGCGTGGTCCCCGGCGACATCGAACAGCCGATCATCACGTTGCAGACCAACCCGCGGATGGGCGCGTACGCCTCCTCGATCGTCATCCGCATCGGCGACGAGGCGTTCCCACAGGTGAACAAGCAGGTCGGCGAGCAGCTGACCCGGCAGGTGCAGGCCCAGCTCGCGCCGCCGGAGGGCGGGCAGGCGCCGGAACTCAGCGGAGCGACCCGAATCGCGCTGGCCAGTCCGATACAGCTGATCGTCGAGCAGTACCACCCGCTGCCCGGCCACACCGGACAGGGACTGACCGCGTTCTTCTACGCGCTGTTGCTGCTGCTCGCGGGACTGATCGGCTCCATGACCATTCACACCATGGTGGACGCCGCCCTCGGCTTCATCCCGACCGAGTACGGCCCGTGGTACGTCCACTTCCCGCCGACGCCGATCTCCCGGTTCAAGACCCTGCTCATCAAGTGGGGCGTGATGATCCTCATGGCGAACGTCGTCTCGCTGATCTATCTGCTGGTGGCCAAGGGACTCGGCATGCCCGTCGACGACCCGCTTCCGCTGTTCCTCTACGGCGCGTTCGCGATCATCGCGGTCGGCTTCACGGGCCTTGCGATCCTCGCGGCCATCGGCTCGGCGGGTCTGCTGGTGAACCTGATCCTGTTCGTCGTGCTCGGCCTGCCCTCCTCCGGCGGCACGGTCCCGATCGAGGCGACGCCCAAGTACTTCGGCTGGCTGGCCCATTTCGAGCCGATGCACCAGGTATACGTCGCCATCCGGTCGATCCTGTACTTCGACGCCAACTGGACGACGGGGTTGGGGCGGGGCGTCTTCATGGCGCTGGTCGGCTTGGTCGTCGGGCTCGTCCTCGGGACGGTCATCACCCGCTACTACGACCGCAAGGGCCTGCACCGCGGCACCTCGGCGGCGGTCGCCCGGTAATCGTCCGAGCGCGAAGCCGAGTCAGCGCCCGGCCGCCTGGTCGGCGAACCTTTTCCGGCCGCGGTCCTACTCGGCTGCGGGTCGCAGGATGGGCAGCCAGTGCGCCACCTCAGGAGCTCTGCTTCCGGACGCCGTGAGCGTGCCGGAATTCCGGGCGGTCTCGAAGTCGAGCAGGCCGGTAGCGAGCAGCAGCCAGGTGCGCGGATCGGTCTCCACGACATTGGGCGGGGTGCCGCGGGTGTGGCGCGGGCCCTCGATGCACTGCACCGCGACGAACGGCGGGACTCGCACCTCGACGGAATGACCCGGCGCGTTGGCGGCCAGCGTGCGCACCGTCGTCCGGACGGCCGCCGCCAGCTCGGTGCGCGCGGGCGCGACGGCGGTCTCGTCGCGCAGCCAAGCGCTCACCGCGGCGACCGCCGACCGAGTCTCCGCCGGGTCCACCGTCGCTCGCCGTCCCCCGGCGCCCGTCGCTCGTCGTACCACAGCGCCGAGATTACCGATCGACGCCGACAGCTCGCGCGCGACGATTCCGTCGCGGGCACCATCACCGAGGCGTCGTCGAAGTCCGCAGCGGGTCGGCTCAGGAAGCCCAGGGACCGATGCCGCCGACCTTCTCGATCCGGACGCGGGTGAGGAATCCTTCCGGCGCGCCCTCGGGCGGGAAGGGCACGCCGGGTGCGGCCATGGTCCGCGCGAGTTCCTTCAGCAGTTCCGGCGCACCGCCCTCGACGATGCGGGCCGTGCCGGTGACCGTCAGGTACGGCGTCATGATCTCGCCGCGTTCCCTGGAGACGATGGTGAGCGCGACGCGGCCGTCACGCCGCACGTTGCGGACCTTCTTGTACTCGCCGAGGTGCGCGGTGACGAGCTCGTCGCCCTCGGGAGTCGATCGCAGCGCGACCCAGACCAGGCTCACCTGCGGGCTGCCGTCGGGATTGAGCGTGACCAGAGTGGCGTCGGCACCGGATCCGATCAGTGCGCGCGCGGCGTCGTCGAGTTTCACGTGTCGATCCAACACCAACCCACCCCATTCATTCCCGAATTCACCGTGCGGACGCGCGGCGGATTCGGGGACTACGGAATAGGCTCGGGGATCGCGAGGCGGGTCGCGATCACGCCGCCCGCGTTCATCGCCCAGTGCAGCAGCGCGGGGGCCGTTGTGCTGCCGGTCTTCCTGCGCAGCAAGCCGAGGACCGCGCCGCCCGCGGCGGTGGCCAGGACCGTCGGGCCGATGGGCTGCCCGCCCGTGCGGGCCGGATGGATGTGCCACAGACCGAACGCGGCGGCGCCGAACAGAGCGCCGAGGCGCGCGCCGAAGATGTCGTCCAGCAATGGTTCCAGCGTGGAACGGAAGATCAGCTCCTCGCTGTAGACCGTGCCGATCGGGATGTGCACGGCGACCCATTCGAGGTCCGAGACCTCCTGTCCCGCCGGAGCGACGTCGCGCAGTATGTCGCGTAGCGCCGGAATGGACACGGCCGCACCGTAACCGGCGAGAACGAGCGCTCCGGCGGACGCGCCGACCGCCAGCCCACGACCCGACCACCAGTGGGATCGTCCGCCGAACGCGAGCCCGTACCCGGTGGCGAAGCACGCGTTGGCCGCAGTGCGTCCGCGCTGATCGAGGCCGAGGCCGGGCAGCACCCGATTGCTCCACAGCAGCGCGAGGCCGGTGCCCGCCAGCGCCTTCGCGAGACTCACTTGGTCTCCCGCTCGAATTCCTCAGCCGCCTCCAGCTGGAACCGAATCCGCTCCGCCAGTTGATCGTTCCAGCCCGGCGGCGCCGCGATGGCGGCCCAGCCGTCGAGCACCAGGCTGCCGTAGCGGTGCCCGTGCCCGTCCGAAACGCCCTGTGCGTTGGTGAGATCCGCGGCGACCTGCCAGAAGGTGACGAACGGCGCCCAGCGCATCTGCGAGGAGACGTCGGCGCCACGCGGCTCCGAGAGCCAATCCGGTTGGGAGAAGATCAGATCCGGCGACCACCAGACGATCGGATCCGAGGGGTGCATGAGGTAGGCGATGCGCGGCGCCCGCCACTCGGTGGCGGGACGCGCGAGATCACCCGCATCGTCGGCGAAACGGACCACCAGGCCGTCGGCGTACACCGGCTCGACCTCCCTCGACCCCGGGTCGCGTCGCTCCACGAACTGCTGCCACAGGCGGTTCGAGTTCGGCGGCCCGACCCACAGCGCGCCGTCCACCTTGGCGCGCAGATCGGCGAGCCCGTCGAACGCGGCCTCCGACCCCTGTGAGCCGAGGCTCTCGCCGTACACGAGCAGCTTCGGCCGCGACTGCGTCGGACGCGCCGACCAATGCTCGTGCACCGCGTCGAAGAGCTCCTTGCCCGCCGTGGCCGCCTTGCCCCGGTCCGCGAGGAACGACAGCACACTGGGCAGATACGAGTACTGGGTCGCGACGATGGCGGTATCGCCGCCGTACATGTACTCGATGGCGCCTGCCGCCATCGAATTGACCCAGCCGGTGCCCGTGGTGGTGACCACGACGAGCGCCTTGCGGTCGAAGGCTCCGGTGCGTTCCAGTTCCTGCACCGCGAGCGCGTTCTGGTCCGCCTCGCCGTCGGTCGACTCCAGCCCGACATAGACCCGGATCGGTTCCCGGGCAGGCTGCCCGGTGACGGCCGCGATGCGGCTCGCCGCCGGTCCGTGCGAGACGAACCAGCGTCCTTCGAAGCCCAGCGTGTCCCATTTCGCCAGCGATGCCGGGCTCCCCGAGCGCTCGGGTTGCTGCGGCTGCACCGCGTTGGCCGAGGTGTAGTCGTTGCGCACGCTGAAGGCCGAGTTGGCGACCGCGAAGAAGGCCTGGGTGGCCACGCCGTTGAACAGCGTCACGACGAGCACCACGAGCACCAGCGCACCCGCCGTGGGCGCCAGCTCGCGCGGCACCCTGACCCATCGGTTGAGCTGCCTGGCCAGGAACAGGATGATCTCGCGCACGGTCCGATAGACGGCGACCACCGCGACGCCCACCGCCACGCTCAACAGCCCGGTGCGCAGATAGGCCGGGGTCGTCGTGCCCTCCATGCCCATCAGCGCGGTGATCTCGCGCTGCCAGCGGGCCGACTGCACCAGCATCAGCGCGGCCGACACCGCGGAGGAGATGAGCACGGCGGACTTCAGCGCGTACCGCACCCGGGTCGGCGGCCCAGGAATGTTCAGTCGCGGCCGCACCCAGATCCGGAACAGCCACTCGAGCATGCACCCGAGGCCGTAGCCGATCGCCGCGTTGACGCCCGAGATCAGGCCTTGGAACAGCCAGTCCCTCGGTACCAGCGATGGAGTCACCGACAGCGCGAAGAAGATGGTGGCGAGGATCAGCCCGACGTAGTTCAGGTCGATGATGTCCTCGGCGCGCCGCACCACGACGATGCCGCGGGTACGCAGCTTCGTCAGGGGGCCGGCCTTCTCGAGCACTCGAACAGTATGGCTGTCGGCACCGACGGCGGTGCGCGTTGCCCGCGCCAGCGCGCGGCAACTACCCACCACGCTCGAGTAGTTGTACGCGGTCGCGCGGGCCGCCCGCCGAGCAGACTCGATACCCATGAGCACACCTAACGCAGCGCCGAAAGCCACGTCGGCCTACGTCGCGCAGGCCGCGATCGCGTTCGGCATCAGCTTGTTCGGGGCGGGCGTCGGCATCTTCTACCTTCCGCTGGACGTCTGGCAGCGCGGCTTCCTGGGGATGACCGTGCTGTTCCTGGTGACCAGCACCTTCACCCTGGCCAAGGTGGTACGCGACCAGCACGAGGCAAGCACCACCACCAGCCGTATCGACGCGGCGCGGATGGAAAAGCTGATGGCCGAACACGATCCGTTCAAGAACCCCTGACGTGCGACAGACGACGCCCACCTGAGGCGGACCCGGCAACGAGGGGTCCGGGCCAGCCTCAGGTGGGCGTCAGCGGTGGCCGTCCCCGGCCTCCCGCGGGGGTCAGATCGCGCTGGCTCCGAACAGCTTCGGCAGCGTGCCCTCGTAGGCTTCGCGCAACTCCGCCATGGTGACCGAGAACTGTCCCTGCACCTCGACGGAATCCGAGCCCTGGTCGACGACGCCGATGCGCACCCACGGCAGCTCGCGCGCGTCGCACATCTTGGTGAACCGGGTCTCCTCCGAGCGCGGCACCGCGACGAGCACCCGGCCCGCCGATTCGGAGAACAGCGTGACGAACGGGTCAGCGCCCTCGGGAAGCAGGATGCGGCAACCGGTCTCGCCCGCCAGTGCGGCCTCGATCACGGCCTGCGCGAGGCCGCCCTCGGACAGGTCGTGGGCGGCACTGATCATGCCGTCACGCGAGCCTGCGGTCAGCACCTCGGCGAGCAGCTGCTCGCGGGCGAAGTCGACCTTGGGCGGCTCGCCACCGAGGTGATCGTGGGCGACCTGCGACCAGATGGAGCCGCCGAACTCGTCACGGGTCTCGCCGAGCAGGATCAGCGTCTCGCCCGGCTCGAGGCCGAGGCCGGTCGGGATGCGCCGGTGCACGTCGTCGATGACGCCGAGCACGCCGACGACCGGCGTCGGCAGGATGGCGTCCTGGCCGGTCTGGTTGTAGAAGCTGACGTTGCCGCCGGTGACCGGAATGCCGAGCGCCACACAGCCGTCCGCGAGACCGCGCACGGCCTGCTGGAACTGCCACATCACGCCGGGGTCCTCCGGCGAACCGAAGTTGAGGCAGTTGGTGACGGCCTTCGGGGTCGCGCCGGTGGTGGCGACGTTGCGGTAGGCCTCGGCGAGCGCGAGCTGCGCACCGGTGTACGGGTCGAGCTTGGTGTAGCGGCCGGAGGCGTCGGTGGCCAGCGCGATGCCGCGGCCGGTCTCTTCGTCGATCCGGATGACGCCCGCGTCGGCGTGCTCGGCGAGCACCGTGTTGCCGCGCACGTAGCGGTCGTACTGCTCGGTGATCCACTTGCGGCTGCACAGCTGGGGGCTGGAGATCATCTGAAGCAGGGTCGCGCGCAGCTCGTCCGCGGTCTTGGGACGCGACAGCTGGTCCGGGGTGTCGGCGATCAGCGCGTCCTGGTAGTCCGGGCGCTGCACCGGGCGCTCGTACACCGGGCCCTCGTGCGCGACGGTGCGCGGCGGCACGTCCACCACGGTCTCGCCGTGCCAGGTGACCACGAGGCGGTCGCCGTCGGTGACCTCACCGATGACGGTGGCGAGCACGTCCCACTTGTGGCAGACCGCCATGAACGCCTCGACGTTCTCGGGGGTGACCACGGCGCACATGCGCTCCTGGGATTCGCTGGAGAGGATCTCCGCGGGCGTCATGTTGGCCGCGCGCAGCGGCACCTTGGTCAGGTCGATGCGCATGCCGCCGTCGCCCGCGGCCGCGAGTTCGGAGGTCGCGCAGGAAAGCCCGGCGCCGCCGAGGTCCTGGATGCCGACGACCAGCTTGGCCGCGTACAGCTCGAGACAGCACTCGATGAGCACCTTCTCGGTGAACGGGTCGCCGACCTGGACGCTCGGCAGCTTCTTGCGGCCCGCGCCGGACTCGTCACCGGAGAAGGTGTCCGAGGCGAGCACGGACACGCCGCCGATGCCGTCGAGGCCGGTGCGCGCGCCGAAAAGGATGATCTTGTTGCCGGTACCGGAGGCGAAGGCCAGGTGCAGGTCCTCTACCCGCATCACGCCTGCGCACAGCGCGTTGACCAGCGGGTTGCCCTGGTAGGAGGCGTCGAAGACGGTCTCGCCGCCGACGTTGGGCAGGCCGAGCGAGTTGCCGTAGCCGCCGACGCCGCGGACCACGCCGTCGACAACGCGCCGGGTGTCGGCCGCGTCCGCCGCGCCGAAGCGCAGCTGGTCCATCACCGCGATCGGGCGGGCGCCCATCGCCATGATGTCGCGCACGATGCCGCCGACGCCGGTGGCCGCGCCCTGGTACGGCTCGACGTAGGAGGGGTGGTTGTGGCTCTCCACCTTGAAGGTGACCGCCCAGCCGTCGCCCACGTCGACCACGCCCGCGTTCTCGCCGATGCCTGCGAGCATGGACTCGCGCATCTCGTCGGTGGTGGTCTGGCCGAAGTAGCGCAGGTGCACCTTGGAGGACTTGTAGGAGCAGTGCTCGCTCCACATCACCGAGTACATCGCCAGCTCGGCGTCGGTGGGCCGACGGCCGAGGATCTCCTTGATGCGGGCGTACTCGTCGTCCTTGAGACCCAGCTCTTTGTACGGTTGCGCCACATCGGGGGTTGCTGCGGCTGCACTGACGGTGTCGACCTGCGGAGTCACGGAGTACCAGGGTCCTTTCGGCCGGGCCTTGGGGTCGGCTAGCCGGCGGAGCCGGCGGGTGGGTAGACACGGATGTCGGCAAGGTGGGCGGACGCGCGCGGTGCAGCGACGGGCATTGTCACTGGGTTGCGGCGAGATGCCTGGCACTCAGTCTAGAGGGCGGGTGGCACGGGTCGGCAGGTGAGGGGCTCGGGCGCGGATTGCCGACGGCGAGGCCGTGCGGCGACCCGATCCGACTGTGGTCTCGATCATGGTCGCTGAGTCGTTGCCCGAGACCGGTGCCTGTCCCGGCCCGAGCCGCCGATTCCCCTGTCAGCGGGCGAGATCGGCGGGCGGCCCTCGCGGGTTGCGGCGTCCGGGGCGACCGGAGAGCGCCGATACGCCCCGATACGCTGTCGGGGTGAGTGAACGATCGGGGGTCGCGAATTCGGCCGAGCAGCAGGCTGCCACGGAGGATGCGCGCCCCGGCGTCGCCGATGCCACAACCGGCTCGGCGCCGCGTTCACCGATGTCCTCCGATCAGATGCGCTGGCTGGCCGCCGCGTTCGGGTTGTTCCTGATCTCGGCGCTGGTCTCGCTGCTCGTCCACTGGTGGAACGGGTACATCGATCTCCAGGTCTATCGCAACGGCGCGCGGGTGTGGCTGGACGGCGGCGAGCTGTACGGCCCGATGCCGCCGGTGTTCGGCATCGGCCTTCCGTTCACCTATCCCCCGCTGGCCGCGCTGTTCTTCGCGCCACTCGCGCTGATGCCGCTGGTGTTGGCCGAGGTGCTCGTACTCGCCACCTCGATCACCGCCCTCGGGATCACGCTGTGGTTGGTACTGGCCAGGATCCGGCCCGAACTCGACCGGCTGACCGTGCTGCCCTTGGTGATCGCCGCCGTCGCGGCGGCGGGCTTCCTCGAGCCGGTGCGCCAGACCTACGGCTTCGGCCAGATCAATCTGGTGCTGATGGCCGCCATCGCGCTGGACTGCCTGGCGCGCAAGCCGTTCTGGCCGCGCGGCATGCTCATTGGAATCGCGGTATCGGTCAAGCTGATTCCCGCGGGCTACCTGCTGTACTTCCTGCTGCGCAAGGACTGGAAGGCGGCGGGCACGCTGGTGGTGTCGGCGATCGGTGCGGTCGGCCTCGGATTCCTGCTGTTCCCGCGCGATTCGATGGAGTACTGGTTCCGCACGCTGGCCGATACCGGCCGCATCGGCCCGCCCTATTTCGCGGGCAATCAATCGATCAAGGGCATGGCCTTCCGGCTCGGCGTCTCCGATTCGGCGGCCACGCTGATCTGGATCACGCTCTCGCTGGTGGCGATCGCGCTGGCCGCGGTCTGGATGCAGCGGCTCATCGAGGCGGGGGCCACGGTGGCGGCGCTGCTGGTCAATGCCGCCGCGGTGCTGCTGGTCTCGCCGGTCTCGTGGTCGCACCACTGGGTCTGGGTCGCGCCCGCGCTCGTCGTGGCCGCCGACGCCATGGTGCGAGTTCGCGAGGGCCGCGCGCGAACCCGACGCGGACGGTTGTTCGTCGCGACGGTCGTCGGCTTCACCGTTCTGTTCCTCATCGGTCCGCACTGGCTGCTGCCGCATTCGAAAGACCGCGAACTCGACTGGGACTGGTGGCAGCAGATCATCGGCAGCAGCTACGTCCTCGCGACGTTCACCGTCTTCGTCGTCGCCGTCGCCACCTACCGCCCCGTCCCGCAACCCTCGCCCGAACCCGCCCCGGTCACATCCTGATCCACGTCGAACGAGCCGAGCGCACCGCCCGCCAAGGCGCGCCGATCCGGGCAGCCGTTCACACCGTGGCGCACGCGGCGGGCGGCCGCGCGCCCTACTCCACCGGCGTGAGGAACGCCGCCAGCGCCGCCGCGTAGGCCGGAACGTCGTTCGCGCCCATCAGCTCTCGGGCCGAGTGCATCGCCAGCTGGGGCGCGCCGACGTCGACCGTTGGCATGCCGGTGCGGGCCGCCGTCATGGGGCCGATGGTCGAGCCGCAGGGCAGGTCGGCGCGGTGGACGTAGCGCTGCAATGGGACGGCCGCCTGGTCGCATGC
The DNA here is from genome assembly GCF_001613365.1 of Nocardia xishanensis NBRC 101358. Classification (GTDB taxonomy): domain Bacteria; phylum Actinomycetota; class Actinomycetes; order Mycobacteriales; family Mycobacteriaceae; genus Nocardia; species Nocardia xishanensis. Next base: position 235,632 of record NZ_BDCF01000006.1, on the reverse strand, counting down.
CAGGGCGAACGCGCCCGCGCCGGTGGCGTCTGTGGCGTAGCGCAGGTTCTGGTTGACCTTGAGCACCGGCCCGCCGTTGATCTCGATGCGGTGGGCGGGCTCGTGCCGCTCCGGGTAGTTCGGGTGGGTCGCGTGCGCCATGTCGCCGGACGCGCAGATCGAACCGGCCAGCGCCGCTAGGTATTCGGCGCGGCCGCCGCCGCGCGCGAGCACGATCCGCTCCAGCACGGCGGGCAGCAGATCGGACTGGGCGCCGCGGTCGGACTGGCTGCCGACCTCCTCGTGATCGAACATGGCCAGGACCGGCGCCGCAGCCCCCGGATCGTCGACGGCGGCCAGGAACGCGCGCAGCCCGGCGTAGCAGGTGCCCTGGTTGTCCAGCCGGGGTGCGCTCACCAGGTCGCCGTCCCGGCCGACCAGGCCGCTCGGCGCGAGCACGTGGGTCATCAGCTCCCAGCCGAGCACCGCGGCCGGGTCCACCTCGACGCTCTCGGCGACGAAGGCGAGAAACGAGCGCGGCGCCTCGCCGACGCCCCACACCGCGTTCACGTGCCGCTGCGGGTCGAGCGTGACGCCGCGCCGGTCCTCGGAGAGGTGAATGGCCAGCTGCGGCACCCGCAGGATCGGCTCATCGATGCGAATCAATTGCTCGCGCAGCGAGTTTCCGTCGCGAACGGTCAGCCTGCCGGAAATGCCGAGCTCGCGGTCCAGCCACGAGTTCAGCCACGCGCCGCCGTACGGTTCGAGCCCGACCAGCTGCCACCCAGCGGACGCCAGATCCGGGTGCTGCTTCACCCGCAGGTTGGGGCTGTCGGTGTGCGCGCCGACGACGCGGAACGGCGCCGCGGCATTGCCGGTCCCCGCCCAGGCGACCAGCGAACCGCCGCGCACCACGTAGCGGCGTCCGATCGACTCGTCGGGCCATGCCGCCGCCTCCTCGAGGCGGGTGAAGCCGTGTGCTTCCAGCTCCCGCGCGACCGTGCGGACCACGTGGAACGGCGAGGGCGAGTCATCGATGAACGCGCACAGGCCCTCGGCCGTGGCGGCGGTGGTGGAAACGGGCATGGACCGATCCTAGAGAGCCGCCGTCGCGCCGGTCACGGTCCCGCGGTGTGCGGCACTGGGCGCGCCGTGCGGCAACTTGTTCCGATTTCGGACTTATCGGACAATTTGCGGCAGTGGTAATACCGCTGTAGCCCTGCGGTAATCCCGGCAACGCGCCAAAACGAGAATGCGCGAAACGCCGCTAGACTGGCTCGCGACGCGGCGAACGAGAACATCCAGCAAATCTCGCGTGCAGAACGGGGTTCGCATGACATTGTCGAGCGGGCGGCACCACGATGTCGTCGAGATCGTCAACATCGCACCGTTGCACGGCGCGGGCGCCATCATCGGACCGTCCTGTGTCGCGGCCGCGAATCTGGCCACGGCCGAAATCAACAGCGGGACCGGAATTCTCGGCCGCGAGGTGTGTATCACCACGATCGACGGCGGCGGCCCTCCACAGCGCGTGTACGACGAGGTGTCGGCTCTGCTGGCGACCGGCATGGTGCACGCCGTCACCGGAATCCCGATGCCGGAGAATCGCTCCGGCATCATGCGTGCCGCGGCCGGTCGCGCGCCGTGCCTGTTCGGCGTCGGCCACGACGGGCTCGCCGCCGAAGAGCCTGGCGTTTTCATGATCGGCGAGCACCCAGGCATCCAGACGATAGTCGCGGTGGATTGGCTCCATCGGGAGTTCGGCGCCCGGCGCTGGGCGGTGGTCGCCAACGACTACCTGTGGTCCCGTCGTATCGCGCCGGCACTGCGCGAGATCCTCGCACCGCGGCACACGGTGGTCGCCGAATACTTCGTGCCGTTGGGCGCAGCGGATTTCGGCGCGGTGCTCGACGACCCGCGACTGGACACGGTCGATGGAGTGATCCTGCTGCTCCTCGGCGCCGACGCCGCCCGATTCAACCGGGCGTTCACCGCGGCGGGACGCGCCGACCGGCAGTTCCGCACCGGCCCGACCATCGACGAGAACGTCCTGCTCGCAGGCGGACCCGACGCGAACGGCAATATCTACGTGCCCTCCGGCACGATCCCCGACCGGCGCAGCGCCGAGGATCGCGACCTGCTGGACCGATACCTGCGGCTGCACCACGGATTCGCCCCCGCCTTCAGCCGATTCGCCAACGGCGTCTACCACTCCCTGCACGCGCTGCGCACCGCGGTCGACGCAGCTGGCTCCTTCGAGACGGCGCGCATCCACGGCGCGCTGGCGGACCGCGCGGTACTCGAAGGGCCCTCCGGCGCGTTCACCTTTCGCGGCGATCAGGTCGTGCGACCGACCTTCGTGGCGCGTGCGGCGGGCGTCGACTTCGAGACGCTCACCGTGGTGTGACTCAGGCCTCGGCCACCAGCTCGAGCACCCGCTTCAGCTCGGCGTAGCGCCGCGCGCCGATCTTGGCCTGCAGCTGCCGCTCGGCGATCTCCTCCTCGGCGCGCACCGACGCGACCAACTCGGCTCCCAGCCTGCTCAACCCGATCAGGATGCGCCGCCGATCCTCCTCCGCGGCCACCCGGAAGATCAGGCCGCGCTCGGCGAGGCAGTCGGCGTGCCTGGTGGCCGACGACGGCGCCAATTGCGAACGGTTGGCCAATTCGCTCATGGTGATGCCGTTTTCGGTCGACAGGTTGCACAGCATCGACCACTGATCCGGCGAAAGCTGCCGCGCGCTCAGAGCCGCATCGAGGTGACGTAGCCAACGGCGCTCGGCGGCACGCAGCGCCCCATGCAGCGTGCCATATCCGCTTAGAATGGTCGTCATTGATTTTCCCCGCCTGCTTTTGAATTTCGCTCGAACCAGAAGAAGAGTACCGAATGTCAGCGGTCGGCGAGTGCCCAGACGGCGTAATAGAGATCCTGAACATCGTTCCCATGCAGGGACCTGGCGGGATCTTCGCGCCGTCATGCGATGCCGCCATTTCGCTCGCGGCATCCGAAATCAACCGTGGCTCCGGAATTCTGGGACGCGAAATTCGTACCACGAATATCGATGGCGGCAGGCCGCCGGGCGAGGTGGCCACCGAGGTGGCCGCCCTGCTCGCCACCGGCATGGTGCACGCCATCACCGGCTGGCATACCTCGGCGGTGCGCAGGGCGGTGGCCAAAGCGAACGACGGGCGGGTCCCCTATCTGTTCGCGGTCAGCCACGAAGGCCTGCCCGACGAGCTGCCCGGAGTGCTGCTGGTCGGGGAGCATCCGGCGGGTCACACCGTGGCCGCCGTGCGCTGGCTCGGCAGGGAACTCGGCGTGCGCCGCTGGGCCATCATCGGCAACGACTACATCTGGCCGCGCGAGACGGCGAAAGCGGTGCGGCGCAGCCTGTTCGACCCGGGCGCCGTCGTGCTGGAGCGATACGTCCCGCTCGGCACGCCGAGCTTCGTCGACTTCCTCACCCATCCCCATCTGGACCGCGCCGATGGCGTCATCATCCTGATGGTCGGCGCGGACGTCGCGCGTTTCAATCGTCAGTTCTGCGCCACGGGCCGGTCCGCCGACCAGGTGCGGGTCAGCCCGGCCGCCGACGAGAACGTGCTGCTGGCGGCCGGCGCCAAGGCGAACCACAACCTCTACGTACCGTCCAGCTTCTTCCTGAACGACAAGCTCGCCGACGGCTTGGACCGCAAGGCCCGTTACCGGCGATTGCACGGCAGCTTCGCGCCCGCGCTCACCACCTTCAGCAACGCCACCTACGAGGCCATCCACGCCCTGCGCGGCCTGGCCGAGACCGTCGGCTCGCTGGACGTACCGAGCTTGCAGGGCGCGCTGGCCGCCGGCGTGCGTTTTCAGACGCCGGGCGGCCCGCGGGGATTCCTCGGCAACCAGGCGATCCAGCCCGGTTATCTGGCGCGGGCCGAAGGCGTCGAATTCCAGCTCATCGACCGCGTCTGGTGAAACGAAAAGGCCCGAGCCGACCCGGCTTTCGAAGCGGGTCGGCTCGGGCCGAAGCGTTGCGTCAGGCCGAGACCAGCGTGTCCAGCACCGAGAGGAACAGTCCGAGACCGTCGTCGCTCGGGCCGGTCAGCGGCTCGGTGGCATGCTCGGGGTGCGGCATCAGACCGACCACCCGGCCGTTGGCCGATGCGATGCCCGCGATACCGCGCTGCGAGCCGTTCGGGTTGTCGCCCGAGTAGCGGAAGACCACCCGGCCCTCGCCCTCCAGCTCGTCGAGCACGTCGGCCGAGGCCTGGTAGCGGCCCTCACCCGACTTGAGCGGGACCAAGATCTGCGCGCCCGGCTCGTAGCGGGAGGTCCACGCGGTGGACACCGACTCGACGGTCAGCCATTCGTCACGGCAGACGAAGTGCAGGCCCTCGTTGCGGGTCAGCGCGCCGGGCAGCAGCCCGGCCTCGCACAGCACCTGGAAACCGTTGCAGATGCCGAGCACCGGCATGCCCTTGCCCGCGGCCTGCACGACCTTTCCCATCACCGGCGCGAACCGGGCGATGGCACCGGCGCGCAGGTAGTCGCCGTAGGAGAAGCCGCCGGGCACGACCACCGCGTCGACCTCCTTCAGGTCGGCGTCGGCGTGCCACAGGGTGACCGCCTCGGCGCCGGCGAGACGCACCGCACGCACGGCGTCGACGTCGTCGAGCGTGCCGGGAAACGTGATGACCCCGATGCGCGCCGTCATGGGAGGCGAACCACCTTCCACTCCTCGATCACGGTGTTGGCGAGCAGGCCTTCGGCGATCTGCTCGAGCTCGGCGTCACTGACGCTGTCGTCCACGTCGAGCTCGAATCGCTTGCCCTGCCGCACATCAGCGATCCCGGCGAATCCCAGGCGCGGGAGCGCGCCGACAATGGCCTGCCCCTGCGGATCCAGGATTTCGGCCTTCGGCATCACCTCGACCACGACTCGTGCCACGCGTTGCTCCTCAGGTGGTGTGCGGGGGTTACCTGAGCAGCGTAGTTGTTCCGGTTGCGCGAGCTACCTGCGGGGTCGGGTGAAAATCGGCGCCGTGCCAATAGCATGGCGGGATGCGCATAGCCCATTTCGGCCACTCTTGCATCCTCGTCGAGCTGCACGGCACGAAAGTGCTCTTCGATCCGGGCACCTTTTCGCACGGTTTCGAGGGCATCACCGGCCTGGACGCCATCGCGATCACCCACCAGCACCCCGATCACATCGACCCGAACCGCATCGACGCCTTGATCGAGGCCAACCCGAACGCCCGCCTGCTGTCGGACCCGCAGACCGCGGCCCAGCGCGGCGAGCGGTGGGAGGCCGTGCGCGCGGGCAACGTGCTGCGGCTCGGCGACCTGCAAATCACCGGCGGCGGCGGCAGGCACGCGGTGATCCACCCGGAAATCCCGGTCATCGACAACACCGTCTTCCAGCTCGGCACCACCGATGACCCCGCCCAGCTCGTGCACCCCGGCGACTCGCTCTGGGTCCCGCCGGTGCAGGTCGGCGTGCTGGCCATCCCCGCGGCGGCGCCGTGGATGCGGATCAGCGAGGCCGTCGACTACCTGCGCGCCGTCGCCCCGCGCACGGCCCTTCCCATCCACTTCGGCATCATCCAGCCCGAGGCACGCGGCATCTACTTCGGCAGACTCGCCGAAATGGGCCCGGAAGGAACGGAATTCACCGTGCTCGAACCGGAGAACCAGCGCGACTTCTGACGTCGTTCGCAGACCTTCCACGCGCTTCGCATGTCCTGCGACCTCTGCGAAGCGTGTGGAGTCTCTGCGAGCTCAGCGTCGATAGGTGGTGAGGAAGAGTGCTTCGGCGAGGGCCATGTGCTGGATCTCGGAGGGGTCGACGCTTTCGTTGGGGGCGTGGATCAGGCATTTCGGCTCCTCGACGCCGATCAGCATGATCTCCGCGTCGGGATAGGTGTCGGCGAAGACGTTGCAAAGGGGGATCGAACCGCCCTGGCCCTGGGTGGTGCTGGGCCTGCCGTAGGAGGCGGCCAGTGCCGCGTCCATGGCGGCGCGGGCGGGGCCGCCGATCGCCGAGCGGAACGGCGCTCCCAAGCCTTCCAGCTCGATGGTGAGCTTGGCGTGCAGCGGAGTGTTCGCCTCCAGGTGGGCGACCAGCGCGCGGTGCGCCTCCTTCGGCGCGATGCCAGGCGGAATGCGCAGGTTCAGCCGGGCGCGCGCCGCGGGCTGGATCGCCGCGGAGGAGCCGACCACCCGCGGCGCGTCGATCGCGAGCACGGTGAGAGTTGGCCGGGCCCAAAGCATTTCGGCGACCGTGCCGTCGCCCGCCAGATCCACGCCGCCGAGCACACCGGCGTCGATGCGGAAACGGTCGGGATCGTATTGCACGCCGTCCCAGGTCTGCCGATTGTCCAGCCCGGCCACGGTGGTGTTGCCGTCGGCGTCGCGCAACGTGGCGAGCACGTGGATCAGCGCGGCGAGCGCGTCCGGCGCCGCTCCGCCGAACATGCCCGAATGCAGCGGCCCGGCAAGGGTTTCCACCGTGACCAGTACGTTCACATTGCCGCGCAGCGTCTCGGTGAAGGTTGGCACGCCGCCCGCGAAGTTGCCGCAGTCGCCGATCAGGATGGCGTCGGCGCGCAGCAGTTCCGGGTTGTCGACGACGAACTTCTCCAGCCCGCCGGTGCCCTGCTCCTCCGAGCCCTCGGCGACCAGCGTGACACCGACGGGGAGCTCGGATCGAATGGCGCGCAACGCAGTCAGGTGCATCACGATGTTGCCCTTGCAGTCCGCCGCGCCGCGCCCGTACCAGCGGCCGTCCTTCTCGGTCAGCTCCCAGACCGGCGTGCGCCAGGCCGCCTCGTCCAGCGGCGGCTGCACGTCGTAGTGGCAGTAGAGCAGTACCGTCGGCGCGCCGGGAGGCGCGGGCCGCGAGGCGATGACGGCCTTGCTGCCGTCCGCCGTCTCGTGCAACCCCACCCTCGTCAGCCCGACCGCGGCGAACGCGTCGGCCACCCACTGCGCGGCGCGCTCGCACTCCTCCGCGGGGAACTGCCTCGGGTCTGCCACCGACTTGTACGAAACCAGTTGGGCCAGATCGCGTTCGGCCTGCACCATCAGCCCCGCGACGCGCGAGCGCAGAACGGCGGTATGCGGATCGTCGGAAGTCATGGGCAGCTCACTTCGTCGTGTCGTCCAGCTCGAATTCACACCTCGTCGAGGCGAGTGCCGAGCCGGTCCGCACGGCGCTGGCCGATTCGACGGCGAACACCGTATCGCGCCCGCCGCTCACCGGCCGGATGCCGGGGCCGGGCGCGCCGATACGTGCCGGCACGGATCTCCGGCCTTCGACATCTCGAAGTACCCGCTTGTACAACCCGTTCGTTGCAGAATGAGGTCGTCAACCGATCCGTGGCAATCGATGAGCAGCCTTGCTGGGAGGCCCCTGATGCCCGCTGAACCGGACTTCGACGATCTGTTCGCGCTACCCGCTGTCGACCACCCCGCGCCCAAGGTGCGGTTCCCGGCGAAGGAGACGATGCCGGACGCCGCCTACCAGATCGTGCACGACGAACTGCTGCTCGACGGCGTCTCGCGGATGAACCTCGCCACTTTCTGCACCACCTGGATCGACGACCAGGCGCGCAGGCTGATGAACGAGTCGCTGGACAAGAACATCGTCGACAAGGACGAGTACCCGCAGACCGCGGAGCTGGAGCGCCGCTGCGCACGCATGCTCGCCGATCTCTGGCACGCCCCCGATCCAGCCACCACGCTGGGCACCTCGACCACCGGTTCCAGCGAGGCCGCGATGCTGGGCGGGCTCGCCGCCAAGTTCCGCTGGCGCAAGCGCGGCGGCACGGGCACGCCGAATTTCGTCTGCGGACCGGTGCAGGTCTGCTGGGAGAAGTTCGCCCGCTATTTCGACGTCGAGATCCGTCAGGTGCCGCTGCGCGGGGACCGGCTCACCATGCACCCGGACGACGTCGCCGCGCACTGCGACGCGGACACCATCATGGTCGTGTCGAACTTCGGACAGACCTACACGGGGTTGTTCGAGGACGTCGCCGGAATCGCGCGAGCGCTCGACGACCTTCAAGCCGGCAGCGGCCTGGACATCCCGTTGCACGTCGACGCTGCGAGCGGCGGCTTCCTCGCCCCGTTCACCGCGCCCGACCTGGTGTGGGACTTCCGCCTGGAACGGGTGAAATCGATCAACTCCTCCGGCCACAAGACCGGTCTCGCCCCGCTCGGCGCGGGCTGGGCCATCTGGCGCACGGCCGACGATCTGCCGCCGGAGCTGATCTTCGACGTCGACTACCTCGGCGGCAGCATGGCCACCTTCAATCTCAACTTTTCCCGGCCGGGCGGCCAGGTGATCACGCAGTACTACGACTTCATCCGGCTCGGCAGGCTGGGTTACACCCGATTGCAGGAGGCGATCTACCGGGTCGCCGGGCACCTGGCCGACGGGCTGACCGCGTTCGACGGATTCGAGCTGATCCACGACGGCGACCCGAATCGCGGCATCGCCGCGGTGTGCTGGCGGCTCACCGGCACGCCGGGCTTCAATCTCTACGACCTGTCCGATCGGCTGCGCACCCGCGGCTGGCTGATCGCCGCGTACCCGCTGCCGCCCGACCGCGGTTCGGAGACGGTGATGCGCGCGGTCATCCGGCACGGTTTCACTCACGACATGGTCGATCTGCTGCTCGCCGACGTCGACCGTTGCGTGCGTCAGCTGGCCAGCCATCCGCTGAAGGTCTCGCTGACCAGGGCCGAGGCGGGCGGGTTCACGCACAACGCGAAACCCAAGGTGCCCGGCGCGAAACCCGCCGCGACGACGCACCGGGACTCCACCGGATAGGCGGACCGCCGCCCGCGGCCGGGCCGTGCCCGAACTTCCGACGAACGCCTCGACCACCACGAGGCGGAGGTACGCCCGCCGCCGTCGATCGCCAATTCATGACGGCGGACGTACCTCGGCCCGCGGCCTTCAGGCCGCGCGCACCAGGTCGAACGGCTCCCAGCGGTACACCTCGCTGGCCGCGCCGTGGAACAGCGCCAGATCCACCGCGTCCAGCATCGCCTGGCGCGGACCCGAGCGCTGCAACTGCGCCGCGGAGATCGCCAAGCGCAACACTCCGCCGCGTCGCGCGGTGCAAGCCGCGCCCATCACCAAGGCCCGGCACCACCACGGCTCGGCGCGGAAACCCTCGCCGATGCCGTAGACGCGCGCCTTCTGCGCGGTGTTGCGCTCCAGGTCGAGGATCGAGGTGAGGCCGAGCGCGACGCGGAAACCCGTCTCGGGCAGCGCGGCGATGGCGCCCGCCGAGGCATCCCAGCGCGGTGCGGCGAACAGCCGGGTGCGCAGCTCGACCTGCTCCAGCACCCGGTCCGCCGCGGTGAGCCGCAGCCTGGCCTCGTGCTTGGGCAGCGTGGCGAACTCCGCCCTGCGCCGCTTGGTCGCCGCCTGGTCGTAACCGTGCAGCACGATGGCGTCGCCACGGGCCCGCCTGCCGCGCAGCCACGCCTGCGTCGCCGGGTCGTCGACCAGCCGGTACTTGCCCTTCGATCGCGGCGCCACCAGCAGCGACAACCGCACGTCGCGACGATCCATCTCGGCGGCGAATTCGATCGCGGCGTCTCGAGTGGTGTCCCTGATTCCCGACACGGACACGATCAGCTCAGCGTTCATGAAACAACGGTGCCGGACGCAGGTGTCTTCGATGTGCAGCGAGCATGACCAGAGGACGAACAACCGAAGCACCGTCGGCGACCTGCGACGGCCGCCGACGGTCACGGTCGTCTACTCCTCGGCCAGGCCGACCGTGTCGAGCACCCAAGCGTGCTCGAAGGCCACTTCCTTCCACTTCTCGTAGCGGCCGCTCACGCCACCGTGGCCCGCGCTCATCTCGGTCTTGAGCAGCAGCGGCGCGTCGCCGGTCTTGGTCGCGCGCAGCTTGGCCACCCACTTGGCGGGTTCGACGTAGAGCACCCTGGTGTCGTTCAGGCTGGTGACCGCCAGGATCGCCGGGTAGTCCTTGGCCTCGACGTTCTCGTACGGCGAGTAGGACTTCATGTACTCGTAGACATCCTTGTCCGCCAACGGATTACCCCACTCGTCCCACTCGATGACGGTGAGCGGGAGCGAGGGGTCGAGGATCGAGGTGAGCGGGTCGACGAACGGCACGTTCGCGAGGATGCCGCGGAACAGCTCCGGCGCCAGGTTCGCCACCGCGCCGACCAGCAGCCCGCCCGCGCTGCCGCCGTCGGCGATCATCCGATCGGCGGCGGTCACGCCGGTGTCGATCAAGTGCCGCGCGGAGGCAACGAAGTCGGTGAAGGTGTTCTTCTTGGTGAGCGTCTTGCCGTTCTCGTACCAGAGCCTGCCCATTTCGCCGCCGCCGCGCACGTGCGCGACCGCGAACACCATGCCGCGATCGAGCAGCGACAGCCGCGCCACCGAGAAGGACGGATCCATGCTGGCCTCGTAGGAGCCGTAGCCGTAGAGCAGCAGCGGCTTCGGCTCGCCCTCGGCCACCGCGCCCTTCTTCCACACCAGCGAGATCGGGATTCGGGTGCCGTCCGCGGCGACCGCCCAATCCCGGTGCTGCTCATAGTCGTTCGCGTCGTAGCCGCCGAGCACCGGCTGCTCCTTGCGCAGCAGCAACGCGCCGGTGGCCGGCACGTAGTCGAACACCTGCATCGGGGTGATGAACGAGGTCAGGCCGATGCGCAGGGTCGGCTGCGCCCACTCCGGGTTGGCGCCGGCGCCGACCGCGAAGAGCTCCAGATCGAATTCGAGTTCGCGCCGCTCGCCGTAGCCGGACGCGGTGAGCGGCCAGACCGCCACTCTGGTCAGTGCCTCGCGCCGGTAGCTCAGCACCAGGTGGTCCGCGAAGGCGTCGACATCCTCGAGCCGCACGTCGTCGCGGTGGCCGATGAGCAGCGTCAGGTTCGACGGGTCGTCGACCGGCGCCTCGGCGAGCACGAAGTTCTCCGCCTTGACGCCGTCCACCACGTCGTTGTGCAGGATGAGGAAGCGGTCGTCGCCGCCGATCACGGCGTGCTCGGCCGAGTACTCGACGCCCTCGCGCCGCGGCATGAGAATCCGGAATTCGCCCTCGGGGTTGTCGGATTCGAGCACCCAGCCCTCGGTGGTGATCTTGGAGCCGACCCAGATCATCAGGTACTTCTCCGAGCGGGTCGAGCCGATGCTGACCCAGTACCGCTCGTCGGGCTCGTGGAAGACCTGCACATCGGACTCGGTCGCGCCGAGCCGGTGCCGCCACACGGTGTCGGGCCGCCACGACTCGTCCACCGTCTGATAGAAGACGTGGCTTCCGTCCAGCGACCAGGTCGCGCCCGGCGCGGTGCCCGCGATCTCGTCGGCGAGCGGCTCACCGCTGCGCAGGTCCTTGAAACGCAGGGTGTAGCGCTCGTCGCCGACAGTGTCGACCGAGTAGGCGAGCAGATTGCCGTCGTGGCTCACCGAGAACGCGCCCAGCGCGAAGTAGGCGTGACCCGCGGCCAGCTCGTTGCTGTCCAGCAGCACCTGTTCGCCCGGGATCTCGCTGTCGGCCTCGAGCCGCGGTGGCGTCCACGCGTCGATGCCGTCGGCTTGCGCGTCGATCGGGCAGCGGCAGTGCACGCCGTACTGTTTGCCCTCGTAGCTGCGCGAGTAATACCAGAAATCGCCCATCCTGGTCGGCACGGAGAGGTCGGTCTCCTGGGTGCGCGACTTGATCTCCTCGAAGATCTTCTCGCGCAGGCCCTGCAGGTGAGCGGTCTGCGCCTCGGTGTAGGCGTTCTCCGCCTGGAGGTGGGAGATGACCTCGGGATCCTCCTTGTCCCGCAGCCACTCGTACTCGTCGACGAAGACGTCGCCGTGATGCACCCGCTCGGTCGGCACCGTCTTGGCGATCGGCGCCGCCACCACACTTTCGACAGACATGCGAACCACCCTACTTGCGGGTCGCCGAATCCTCGGCTCGATGGAACTCCGGCGGCGGCGCCTCGCCGCCCGCGGCGCGGATGACGCCGTCGAGCACCTCGCAGGTGCTGTGCAGATCACGCAGCGCCCGGTCGATCCTGGCCCGCTCCTCGGTGAGCTTCCGCACCAGGAACGGGGTGGCCGCGGCGCTCGGCGTGCCGTCCGTGTCGTGGATGCACGGGAGCAGTTCGGCGATGGTGTCGCTGGTCAGCCCGGCCGCGAACATCTCCTGGATCCGGTTGACCCGGTCGACGGCCGCCTCCGGGTATTCGCGCTGCCCGCCGGAGCTCCGTGTCGCGGCGAGCATGCCCTTGTCCTCGTAGTACCGCAGCGACCGGACGCTGACGCCGGTCCGATCGGCCAGTTCCCCGATGCGCATGTTCGACTCCTCGCGCCAACCGCTCTTGACCTGACATTGATGTCAGGTCCTAGCGTACGCGTCATGCAGCTTTTGACGCCCTACCGCAACCACGAACTGGCCCTGCCGAACCGGATCGTCATGTCACCGATGACCCGGTTGCGCTCGCTGCCGGACGGCTCCCCCACCGCCGACGTAGTCGACTACTACGCCCAGCGCGCCGCCGCCGGACTGATCATCACCGAAGGAATCTGGCCGCATTCGACCGGCCAGAGTGAGGCGTGGACGCCCGGCTTGCAGACCGAAGCCCACGTCGGCGCCTGGCGCCGGGTCACCGCCGCGGTGCACGCCAACGGCGGACGGATCTTCGCGCAGCTGATGCACGGCGGCCGCAAGAACCATCCGCTCGGCCGCATCGACGGGTCATGGCCCGCGGGCCCTTCCGCGGTGATCGATCCGGATCGCGTGCACCTGATCGAGGGTGGCAAGGCCGATCCGATCACGCCAGGGGAGCTGAGCCGGGACGACATCACCGCGATCATCGGCCAGTACGCCGCGGCCGCCCGCAATGCCGTGGCCGCGGGCTTCGACGGCGTCGAAATCCACGGCGCAAACAGCTATTTGGTGCACCAGTTCCTCGCCGACAACACCAATTTGCGCACGGACGAATACGGCGGTTCGATCGACAACCGGATGCGGGCGCCGCTGGCCATCGTGGACGCGGTGGCCGAGGCGATCGGCTCGCGCCGCACCGCCGTCCGGCTCTCGCCCGGCAACCCGCAATTCAATATGCGCGAGGACGATCCGGCGCCGCTGTACCGAAAGCTGGTGGCCGAACTGGATCGTCGCGAGCTCGCTTATCTGCACCTCACCGACAACGACGACTATCCCGCGCTGAAGGACCTGCGACCGCGCTGGCGCGGCACGCTGATCGCGAACATCGGCGAGAACCGCGAGCCGACCGCTGCCGAGGGCGCGGAAGCGGTGCTGCGGGACGGCGTCGCCGATCTCGTCTCGTTCGGGCGGGCCTTCATCGCCAATCCTGATCTGGTGGAACGGATCTCGCGCAACCTGCCGCTTGCCCCTGCCCGCGAGGAAGGGTTGTACGGGCGAGACGCCGAGGGCTACACCGACTATCCGGCGTGGTCCGACAGCGAACTGTCCCGGCTGTGAACGCGCGACGCCCGGCGCGATCGGATTCGCGCCGGGCGGTTCATGCGCCGATGGCCGCGGCCAGGGTGGGCCACGATGCGTGCAGCGTGTCCTGCCAGTAGGACCAGGAGTGGGTGCCGACCGGGCTGTAATCGATGCGCGCCGGAATGGCCATGCCGCGCAGCCGCCGCTCGAAGGCGATCACGCAGGCGTTGATACCGACCTCCACCGGACCGCCGAGAAAGATGTTCTCGGCCAGCTGCGGCTTGAGCTCGGCCTCGTGCGGGCCAGGCACGCCGGTGCCGGTGGAGAGGTAGATCGTCTTGCCGCGCAGGCGATCCGCCATCAGCGCGGGATCATGCTCGGCCCAGGCCGGGCCGCCGGGGGCGCCCCACATGTTGACCGGATCGCCGCCGCGGTTGGCGATGGAGAACATCACGCCTCCGGTCGCGAGGCCGGTGTCGGGGCAGGCGCTGTAGCCCGCGATCGCGCGGTACAGCTGCGGATGGCGGGCGGCCAGGACGAAGGCCGCTGTGCCGCCCATGGAGAGGCCGCCGATGGCGTTCACGCCGTTGCCGTCGAAATTCTCGTCGATCAGCGGCGGCAGTTCCTGGGTGAGGAAGGTCTCCCATTTGTAGCGGCCGAAGTGCGGGTCGTCCCGCTGCCAGTCCGTGTAGTAGCTGGCCTGGCCGCCGACAGGCAACACCACGTTGACTTGCTTGCCGCGGAAGAAGGACTCGGCGTCGGTCGCGTTGGTCCAGGTGCTCTGGCCGACGCCCGGGTCGAGGCCGTCCAGCAGGTAGTAGGCGGGCCTGGCGTCGCCGTCCGCCGGGTGCAGCACGTCGACTTGGACCGTTCGGCCCATCGCGGGGGAATCGATGAACACCGAGGACCGGGTCGGGCTGCGGTCGGCGATTCGGACGATCTGGGCGGCCGAGGCGGACGCCGGTTCGACCGCCACCGGCCCGAGCATCGCCATCGCGCAGGAGAGCACTGCAACAGCAACTTTGGTACGCCGCATGTCCCACCGTCCAACACCGCATGACAACGGCATCCAACGTAACTCACTCGATGGAATTGCGGGAGAGATTCGCGATCTCGGCGCTTCCGCAGCAAACTGCCCAGTACGTAACGGCTTTCATGCCTTTCACCGACCCTCGGCGGCCTCCGTCCGCGCCAGCGCCCCACGGATGGATCCGGCCAGATAATCCAGGTCTGCGCGGTGCGGGCTGGTCGGCCGCCCGCGCAATCCGAACCCGTCGCCGGGGGTACGCGGAATGACGTGCAGGTGCACGTGGAACACCTCCTGCCCCGCCGTCACGCCGTCGGCGAGAAAAAAGTTGACCCCGTCACACCCCACTTCGCTCTCCCGCAACGCCCCCGCCAGCCGCTGCCCCACCTGAAACAGCTTCCCCCCGACCACCGGATCCAACTCGGCGAGACATCTGGCCGCCACCCGCGGCACCACCAGCAAATGCCCCGGCGTCATCGGCCGGATATCCATGAACGCGACCACGTCGTCGTCCTCGTACACCTTGGAAGCAGGCGCCCGCCCGGCAATGATGTCAGCGAAAATCGTGTACGGATCCACACCGCACCCTAACCGGCGCGGCCGGAGCGAAGACACGACAACCGCGCGAAACCTGCCGCGCCCTAGAGGATTGGGGAGGGGGTGTAGCGGGCGGCTTCGGGGTAGGCGTCGACGAGTTTTTGGACCTGGGCGACGACGTCGGCGGCCTGGGCGCCGGCGGCGCCGATGAAGGCGGACTTGTCGGCGAGGGCGGCGTCGAGGGCGGCGCGGTCGAGGGGGAGGCGGTGGTCGGCGGCGAGACGGTCGAGCAAGTCGGGCTCGCGGCCCTGTTCGCGCATGGCGAGGGCGACGGCGACGGCGTGCTCCTTGATGACCTCGTGCGCGGTCTCCCGGCCGACGCCGGCGCGGACCGCGGCCATCAGGATGCGGGTGGTGGCGAGGAACGGCAGGTAGCGGTCGAGTTCGCGGGAGATCACGGCCGGGTAGGCGCCGAACTCGGCGAGCACGGTGAGGAAGGTCTCCATCATGCCGTCGATGGCGAAGAACGCGTCCGGCAGCGCGACGCGGCGCACCACGGAACAGAACACGTCGCCCTCGTTCCACTGCGCTCCCGCGAGCTCGGCGGCCATCGAGGCGTAACCGCGCAGCACCACCTGCAGGCCGTTGACCCGCTCGCACGAGCGCGTGTTCATCTTGTGCGGCATGGCCGAACTGCCGACCTGCCCGGGCTGGAAGCCCTCGGTGACCAGCTCGTGGCCGGCCATCAGCCGGATGGTGTGCGCGAAGGAAGACGGGCCGGCACCCACCTGCACCAGCGCGGAAAGCACGTCGTGGTCGAGCGAGCGCGGGTAGACCTGGCCCACGCTGGTGAACACGGTCGCGAACCCGAGGTGCCCGGCCACCTGCTGTTCCAGCGTGGCCAGCTTGGCCGGGTCGCCGTCGAGCAGGTCGAGCATGTCCTGCGCGGTGCCCATCGGGCCCTTGATGCCGCGCAGCGGATAACGGTCGATGAGCTCACGCAGGCGGGTCAGCGCGATCAGCAGCTCGTCGGCGGCCGAGGCGAAGCGCTTGCCGAGGGTGGTGGCCTGCGCCGCCACGTTGTGCGAGCGGCCCGCCATGACCACGGTCTGGTACTCGGCCGCGCGCTCGGCGAGCCGCGCCGCGATGGCGACGCCGTGCGCGTGCACGTGCACGAGCGAAAGCCGGATCTGCAGCTGCTCGACGTTCTCGGTGAGGTCGCGGCTGGTCATGCCCTTGTGCACGTGCTCGTGCCCGGCCAGCGCGTTGAATTCCTCGATGCGCGCCTTCACGTCGTGCCGGGTGACCCGCTCGCGCTCGGCGATGGACGCGAGGTCGACGCGGTCGATGACCCGCTCGTAGTCGGCGATCACCCCGGCCGGGATGTCGATGCCGAGCTCCGACTGTGCCCGCAGCACCTCCAGCCACAGCCGCCGCTCCAGCACGATCTTGTGCTCGGGCGACCACAGGTGCACCAGTTCGGGGCTGGCGTAACGGGTGGCGAGGACATTCGGGACGAGACTCACGTCTGGTCAGTCTAGTGCTCGGAACCTGTCGGCTTGCTGCGGCGTCGCCGGGGCGACGATATCGATGACTTCGAGCAGTGCGCCGCGCGCCATTCGCCGGGGTTCCGGGTTGCTCTCGCTGAGTGCCGCGACCACCGCGCCGTCCACCACCGCGACCACCCTGCGTAGCTGCTCGGGCCGCACCATCCGGTCCGAGCGCCGCAGCACGTCGGCGAGCAGCTCGTCGAGCTGGGCCCGTAGCCGTAGCTGGACCTCGCGTAGCTCCGGGTGTCGCGCCGAGGCCACCGAGCGCTCGTAGCGGGCGATCAGCTGACCGCGCGTCCCCTCGTCCTGCCCGTCGGCGCCGACCAATAGGTCGAGCACGAGCTCGACGGTCGCCTCGGCGCCGCGGCGGCGGTGACTCACCTCGCCGACCCTGCGGCGCATCGCGTCCAGCTCCGCGTTCCCGCTGAACTCGACCGCGCGGGCGATCAGGTCTTCCAGGGATTCGAAGTAGTACGTGGTCGACGCGAGAGGTAGGTCCGCGCGCGTGGCAACCGAGCGATGCCGCACCGCATCGAATCCGCCTTCGAGTAACAACTCGGCGGCGGCCGCTACCAGGGCCTGGCGACGCCGTTCGCCTTTCGGGGTCGTCGCGGTTATCACTGTGCCATCGTGCCAGTCGTCATCAGTTCATCCGTGCGAAATCGATTGTCGAAACCCAGCCAACGTTGTTTTACCTCATCTGGGCGTTCCCGGTGCCGAACTGTGGAAACTTGTTGTCGGACATGGAGATCAGGCGCGCAGATAGTACCCGAGGCGGAGCAGCGCCGCTTCGATGTCCGCGGTGGCTCCAGCGAACGAGAAGCGTACGGTGCGGTGCCCGGCCACGGTGTCGAAGTCGATGCCGGGCGCCAAGGCGACCCCGGTGTGCTCGAGCACCTCTGCGCACCACACGCGCGAATCGTCGGTGAGATGGCCGATGTCGGCGTAGGCGTAGAACGCGCCGTCCGCGGGCGCGAGATCGGTGATCCCGAGTTTCGGCAGCCCGTCGAGCAGCAGCCGCCGGTTCACCGCGTAACGCCGGACGTGGCCGTCGAGCTCGGTCTTGGCCTCCGCTCCGAACGCGTGCAGCGCCGCGTACTGGGAGACGGCGGGCGGGCACACCGTCATGTTGGAGGCCAGCCGTTGCAGCGCGGGCCGCAGCCTGCTCGGCGCGAGCATCCAGCCGAGCCGCCAGCCGGTCATCGAGAAGTACTTGGAGACCGAGCCGATGACCACCGATTCGCGGGAGGTCTCCCACGCGGAAGAGGTCTGCGCGTCCGAGCCCGCGGTCTCGTAGGTGATCCCGTGATAGATCTCGTCGGAGATCAACAGCGTCCCGTGCGCGTCGCACCACTCGGCCAGCGCGGCGAGCTCGGCCGGGGCGATCATGGTTCCGGTCGGATTGGCCGGGCTGGCGACCACCAGTCCCGCGGGCGGCTCGGGCAACGCGTCGAGCATCGCCACGGTCGGCTGGAACCGGGTCTCGGGGCCGCAGTCCAGTTCGACCACACGACAGCCGAGCGCGGTGAGGGTGTTGCGGTAGGCCGGATAACCGGGCCGGGCGACGACCACGGTGTCACCCGCGTCGAAGGCGGCGAGGAATATGAGCGTGAACGCGCCCGACGAGCCGGTCGTCACCACCACCTCGTCGGGGTCGACGTGGTAACCGTAACTGTCCCTGTGGTGTTCGGCGATCGCCTCGCGCAGCTGAAGAATGCCGAAAGTCTCTGTGTAGCCGAGCAATTCGGAGTCGATGGCGGATTTGGTCGCGCGCAGCACCGGGACAGGGGCAGGCGTCGATGGCTGACCGGCCGCGAGCACGAGCACATCGCCGTGGGTTCGGGCGCGCTCCGCGGCGGCTTTCCAGACATCCATCACGTAGAAAGGTGGAATGGTCGACCGGCGAGATTCTCCAGACACCCGACAGACGGTAGACCTTCCCGAACCACGGCATGTCGGCAACGCTCGGCTTTCGCCGAAGAGCTTTTCGGGCCGACATCTGCCCGCATCCGCGCTTGCGGCCCGCGCGCACCGCTAAGGTCGGCGTAATGCTTGACAAGGCTCGCCGCGCGGGGCTCGATCGGGTACGCGGAGTGGGTGGCATCGGCGTCATTCCGCCGGATTGGCGTGCCGAAAAGCGGAAGCGGTCCGGCCGCCGCCCGCGTGAGCTGCTGCGGCGCACTCGCAAGAAGTTCGATGAACTACGCCGCCGTCCCCGCCCGGATCTGCGTGCGCTTTCGTCGGATTTGCGGGAGCGGTGGTCCGATTTGCGGGAGCAGTGGTCCGATCTGCGCGAGCTACGGCCCGATCCGCGAGAGCTATGGACCGAGCAGAAGCGGCGGGACTATCGCGCTTTGCTGCGCAAGCACCGGGTGCTCATCGCCGGGCTGATCGCGACGCTGCTCCTGGCAGGCGCCGACACACCGTTCGACTGGGGCGTCAGCGAACGCACCCCCGGCTCGAACGAGGCGCTGCGCGTCTTCTTCGCCCACCCGCAGCAAATGCAGTCCACCCCACCCTCGGCGCGCCGCTACCTCAACGCCATCGCCGACGGTGAGCGCCGCCGCGAGCAGGCCGTGGTCGCGGCCGCCGCGCGGGCGACATTGGAACGCGCGAAGGCCGAGGCCGCCGCGGCGGCAGCGGGCGAATGGCAGCCGTGGATGGGTGGCACCGCTCCGCTGCCGCCCGGCTCGATCCTGCCCGGAATCGAGGGCTTCGTGCTGCCGGCCCGGGGCACGTTCACCTCCGGATTCGGTTCCCGCTGGGGCACTTTCCACAACGGCATCGACATCGCGGGCCCCATCGGCACCCCGATCTACGCGGTCGCCAACGGCACCGTGATCGACGCGGGCCCCGCCCAGGGTTTCGGCCTGTGGGTCCGCATCCGCCACGACGACGGTTCCATCACCGTCTACGGGCACATGTACGACTTCTTCGTCTCCGTCGGCGAGCGGGTGCCCGCGGGAATGCAGATCGCCCGCATGGGCAACCGCGGCGACTCCACCGGCCCGCACCTGCACTTCGAAGTGATCGTCGGCGGACAGCACGTCGACCCACGCGCCTGGCTCGCCCTGCACGGCCTAACCTTCTGACCCGCGGGGCGCGAACCTCGCAGACCGTTCGCACGCTTCGCACTGGTTACAGCCTCTGCGAAGCGTGTGGTCGCCCTGCGAAGCGTCCGAGGGTTACTGGGTGGGGACGGCGATGCGGTGCTCGACGGCGGCGAGGCCGATGTCGGTGCGGTAGTGGCTGCCGGGGAGTTTGATCGAGGCGATGCGGTCGTAGGCCTTGGCGCGGGCCTCGGACAGGTCGGCGCCGACGCCGACGACGCTCAGCACTCGGCCGCCCGAGGAGACCAGCGCGCCGTCGTCGCGCAGCGACGTACCGGCGTGCAGCACGGCGGCGTCGTCCTGCGCGGCCTCGCTCGCGCCGGTGATCACGTCACCGAGCCGCGGGCGGCCCGGGTAGTTCTCGGCCGCGATCACCACGGTGATGGCCGAACCGTCCCGCCAGCGCGGCGGGGCGACTTCGGCGAGAGTGCCGGTGGCGGTGGCTTTCAGCAGTTCGCCGAGCGGGCTGTCCAGCAGGGCCAGCACCGCCTGTGTCTCGGGATCGCCGAAGCGGCAATTGAATTCGACCACCGCGGGGCCCGCGGCGCCGACCGCGAGACCGGCGTAGAGAAGCCCGGAGAACGGGCAACCGCGGCGCACCATCTCGGCCGCGACCGGCTTCACCACGTCCTCGACGATCGCGGTGACGGTCTCCTCCGGCAGCCAAGGCAGCGGCGTGTACGCGCCCATGCCACCGGTGTTGGGACCGGTGTCGCCGTCGCCGACGCGCTTGTGGTCCTGCGCGGGCAGCAGCGGCACCACAGTCTCACCGTCGACCAGGCAGAACAGCGAGACCTCCGGACCGTCGAGGAACGACTCCAGCAGCACCGGGTGGCCCTGCTCGAGCAGTTCGGCCCCGTGATCGCGGGCCGCGTGGCGGTCGGCGGTGACAACGACGCCCTTGCCCGCGGCGAGGCCGTCGTCCTTCACGACCCAGGTGGGACCGAAGCGATCCAGCGCGGCGTCCAGCTCGGCGGGGTTGTCGACGATCTCGCTGTGCGCGGTGCGCACACCGGCCGCCGCCATCACATCCTTGGCGAATGCCTTCGAGCCCTCGATCCTGGCGGCCGCGGCCGACGGGCCGAAACAGGCGATGCCCGCGGAGCGCACCGCGTCGGCGACGCCGAGCACCAGCGGCACCTCGGGACCGATGACGACCAGGTCAGCCGACAATTCGGTGGCCAGAGCGACGACGGCCTCTGCCGAGGACGGGTCGACAGGACGCACGTGCGCGTGCTGCGCGATGCCCGCGTTGCCCGGCGCCGCGTAAAGGGCGCTCACCGCGGGGTCGCGGCGCAGGCTGAGGACGAGGGCATGTTCACGGGCTCCGGAACCGATGACGAGTACGCGCACGGGCAACAGCTTAGGTGAAGCGACTACCGGCCTTTCCTGGCATCGGTCTTCTGGACGCCCGGCGTTCGGCGACCGTTCGCCCATCGTTCGACCAGCGATCGCCGGCCGATCGCGAATTCGATTGGCGCCTTTCATCCCTCGCGGCCGCGGCCCGTGGATCATGGGTGGAGAGGGTTCGGACGATCCGCCGAACCGTCTCCAGCCACCGCGAAGGACGTACAGATCATGGGTCTGATCGACGGACTGATGGGCAATGCCGGGCGCATCGATCCCGGCCAGGCGCAGCAGGAGTACGCGAAGCTGCTCGGCAACGGCGAGCAGATCTATTCCGCCTACCTCCTGGTGCGCGACGCCATCCTCTTCACCAACCGCCGCCTGATCCTGGTGGACAAGCAGGGCCTGTCCGGCAGGAAGGTGAGTTATCACAGCATCCCCTACCGCTCGATCACGCATTTCGCGGTGGAGACGGCGGGTACCTTCGATCTGGACGCCGAACTCGTGATCTGGATCGCGGGCACACACGAGCCGCTGCAGAAGCGGTTCAACCGGCAGGTCGACATCTACGAGGTGCAGGGCCTGCTGTCGCACTTCGTGGCGGTGTAGCGCGCGATCGTCCGCGGACTACGCTGCGGATATGGCTTCCGTCTTCAGTGCGATCATCGCCGGTCAGATCCCTGGTCGATTCGTCTGGCAGGACGACGAATTCGTCGCCTTCCTGACCATCGCGCCGGTCACGCAGGGGCACACGCTCGTGGTGCCGCGCAAGGAAATCGACCAGTGGCAGGACATCGATGCCGACACCTTCGCGCGCCTCAACGGCGTCGCGCAGCAGATCGGCAAGGCCGTGCGGGCCGCGTTCGACGCGCCCCGCGCCGGTCTGCTCATCGCCGGGCTCGAGGTGCCGCACCTGCACGTGCACGTCTTCCCCGCCTACAGCCTCGGGAACTTCGACATCTCCGGCGCCGACCCCAACCCGTCGCCCGAGTCGCTCGACGAAGCGCAGGCCAAGATCAAGCAGGCGCTGCGGGATCTCGGCCACGGCGCCAACGTGCCGGACTGAACGAGTCGCGCGACGCCGGCTCGTCCGTTCCCCAAAGCCGAAGGGCGCTCGGTTGCGAACCGAGCGCCCTTTTTCGTTCAGTGGACCCGACACGGATCGCACCGGCTTTCACGACTGTTCGATGAAGGCCCTTGTCCAGCGCTCGCGCTGCTCTACACTTTTATCAGTTAGCGGTGCCGTTGCGCGAAGACGGCTTTCAGACGTTGAAGCTCCGCACGAAACGAGTGGTGTCATGGTTGATAGCCACGTTCATTTCCCTTCTCTGGCAACAGCATCGAAGGATCGAGCGCCGTTGTCGAAGAACCAAGCACCGCTGCTGAGACCGCTGCTCCCCGATCATCAGGGTTGCCTCGCCGCCGACCGGCTACTCACTGTCGGCGAAGCGCGCACTGCCTGATCGTGCTCGACCGGACGGATCACGTCGGGTGAATCGACGTGAACTCCGGTGGCACTTGGGTATACCGCGCTGTTGGAAGTTCTCGACGGCGACGCCGTCACCACCCTGCGGATCTCGGCCGCGATGTGGCCGCCCCCAGGCTATTCGGCGTCGCCGGTCCGGGCTCGGCCGTGGTGAACGGCTGAGGGAATCGGCACCAACGAAACGAAGGGGCAACGATGGTCACAGCAGTGGATTACTCGGCACGGCAGATCGATCCGCAAGCCATCAGGGACGCCGGGCACATCGCGGTGCTCGCCTACGTCTCGACATCGCGGCCTGGCTCGAACTTCGGGGCCAAACCGCTCACGCGCGAGTACGCCGACCGCATTCGCGCGGCGGGCCTGGACATCGTCTCGATCTGGCAGTACGGCAAAACCGGCAATGCGAGCGCTCCTTCGGATTACACCCTCGGCTACGACGGCGGCGCACGAATGGGGCAGGAGGCGAAGCAGCGCCACTTCGCCGCGGGCGGGCCCGGCTACTGCCCGATCTACTTCGCCGTCGACGAGGACATCGACGAGGAAACCTGGAACACCAAGGCCGTGCACTTCTTCCGCGGCGTGAACAACGCGATCGGCCAGGAGTGGACCGGCGTCTACGGCCACGACGAAGTGTGCCTGTGGGCCATCAGGGACGGCGTCGTAGGCCGGTCGACCACGCCGGGCAGGCACTGGGCCTGGCAGACCAAGGCGTGGTCGGAAGGCGATATCGCCGAAGGCATTTCGCTGTATCAGCGGATCGTCGACACAGCGGCCAACCCAGGCCCGGTCATCGACGGCACGTCCGTCGACGTGAACGACGTCTACGCCGCGGACTACGGGCAGTGGTCGCTCGACCGCGCGCCGCGGCCCGTGACCCAACCCGAGTACGTCGAGCTCGACCGGATGGGCAATTCACGCAGCAGCCGCCACGGCGCGCGCGTCACCAACTTCCTGCTGCACACCCAGGAGGGCAATGGCACCGCCGAGTCGCTGGCGAACTATCTGAACAACCCCGACAACGGCGTCTCCTATCACTACACGCTGCGCGACGGGATCGTCTGCGACGTGGTCGATACCGACTACGCCAGCTGGAGCGTCCTCGACGCGAACCCCTTCACCATCAACCTGTGCTTCGCGGGCTCCCGCGCCGGGTGGAGCCGGGCGCAGTGGCTCGAGCGTGAGGACGATGTCCGGATCGCGGCCTGGCTGGCGGTCCAGGACGCGCACAAATACGGCTTCGAGCCGGTCGTCATCCCGCCGCCCTACTGGCGCGGGGAAGGCATCTCGGACCACAAGTACGTCACCGAGGAGCTGGGGATCGGCACGCACACCGACGTCGGCTACAACTTCATCTGGGATCGGCTGGAGACGTTCGTCAACGAGTACGCGGGTGGCGAACCGCCTCCCGGGCAAGGCAATGCCATCGATGACGCCGCCGCTGCCGCGCCGTGGCTCGGCCGCAGGCTCACCGAGGGCGAGATCCCGACTCCGGACGGCGTCGGCCGCCGTGCGGAGTTCGAGAACGGCCAGGTGTACTGGCATCCGGATACCGGCGCGCACGCCATTTCCAACGAGTTGTTCGGCAAGTTCGCCGAACTCGGCTGGGAGGCGGGCCCGCTCGGCTGGCCGATCACCGACCGAACCGTGTTGACCGACGCGAACGGCGTGCGGCTCGGCGAGGTGCAGGGATTCCAGGGCGGCGCGCTGTACCTGCGCTACGGGGCGGGCCGTCCGCCGGTGTGGGTGCACGGCGCGATCCGCGATCGCTGGAATCGCTCCGGTTTCGAGAGCGGCGATCTCGGCTGGCCCATCGCCGACGAACAAGAGTTCGACGGCGGCGCGTATCAGCGCTTCGAGCACGGGACCATCTACTGGCCCGGGCGTCGCGACACAGTCGCCCTGCTCGGCAACGATGGACCGGACACGCCTCTTCCGGATCGCGACTGAACACCTTTCGCTCAGCGCCTCTACCACTGAGCTCATCCGCGAAGCGTATGCAAAAGGGCGCCCAGCTCCAGGAACCGAGCGCCCTCTGTCGAACGAGCCCCCTGTCAGGATTGAACCGACGACCTTTCGCTTACAAAAACGACAGAGCCTCCACCCCTGAGCTCATCCGCGAAGCGGATGCAAAAGGGCGCCCGGCTCCAGGAACCGAGCGCCCTCTGTCGAACGAGCCCCCTGTCAGGATTGAACCGACGACCTTTCGCTTACAAAAACGACAGAGCCTCCACCCCTGAGCTCATCCGCGAAGCGGATGCAAAAGGGCACCCGGCTCCAGGAACCGAGCGCCCTCTGTCGAACGAGCCCCCTGTCAGGATTGAACTGACGACCTTTCGCTTACAAGGCGAGTGCTCTACCACTGAGCTAAGGAGGCGAGAAGCGTTGCAATCATAGCCGGGCTCGCCCGCCGCGTGACACCGGCTTTACGGTGCCACGCGGTGGCGGCTCATCGAGAGTTCCCGGCGCAGTATCGAATACCGCGGTTCAGGACTGGGCGCCCTGTCGGGCCGCGTCGTCGGCGGCCATCGCGTCACGCAGACTCTTCGGACGCATGTCGGTCCAGTTCTTCTCGACGTACTCGACGCAGGCAGCGCGGCTGTCCTCACCGAACACGACACGCCAACCGGCCGGGACCTCGGCGAAGGCGGGCCACAGGGAATGCTGTTCCTCGTCGTTGACCAGGACGAAGAAGCGGCCGTCTTCGTCGTCGAAGGGGTTGGTGCTCAATTTCACCTCACTGGATACTGGCGCTATGTACGGGATCGGCTCCAGGGTCTGTCCGACGCGGCGCCCGTGCGAATCACGGGCCGTCCGCCGGAAGACTCCCCGAGCGTTGTGTCGACCCTAGCAAGGGAGACGTTACGCGTAGGCGGTTACCTCAGGCGGCGAAGAAATCCAGGAGGATCTTGTTGACCGCCTCGGGGCGCTCCAGGTAACCGAAATGTCCGGCGTCGGGGATCTCCTGGTAGCGGGCACCGGGGATCGCCTCGGCCACCTCCCTGGTGAGGTACGGGGGGATCATCCGGTCGTCGGCGAATCCGACGGCGAGGCAGGGCACCGAGATCGCGCGGTAGGCCTGCACACGGTCGAAATCGTGGTCCATCTTGCGCTGGGCGCGGATGCCGGGGGTGACCGGACCGCCGGTGAATTCGAACAGGTCCAGCCAGTCGCGTGCGGCGTTGGTCTGGGCCATGGTGGCGGGCGACAGGTTCATCACCGCGGTCACCGCGGCCTCGTACTTCGGCGGCAGCTTGACGCCGCTCGCGTCCAGGTCGTGCTCGCCGAGCGAGAGGGTCTTCTGGAACTGGTCCAGCCGCCCGTGCCCGGCCATGAACACGGCCTTGCGCACCAGGTCGGGCCGGGCCAGCGCGAGTTCCTGGGCGACCCGCGCGCCCATCGAGGTGCCGACCACCAGCGCGGGACCCTCGCCGAGCAGTTCGATGAGCCCGGCGGTGTCGGCGACCAAGTCGTCGATGGTCATGCCGGAGGCCGCCTCGAAGGAGGGCGCGATGCCGCGGTTGTCGAAGGTGCAGACCCGGTATCCGGCGGCGAGCAGCGCGGGCACTTGGTGCAGCTCCCAGACTCGGCCGGGGCTTCCAGTGCCCATGATCATCACGACGAGCGGCCCGCCGCCCTTGACGTCGGTGCCCTTCGCCCGGTCGCCCTTGACCTGGTAGTTGAGGGAGATTCCGTTCACCGTCGCCAGCGGCATTGTCGACCCTTTCGTGGAGTTGATGCTGCGCCACCACGGTATAGGCCCGTGGGTGCGGGTGCACCAGGCACTCTGGATTCGCGGGATACTGGTGCTGCGACACCGATTCGATACCGTGAACAAGCTACGAAGCCTTGGGGGCGGCGGCGAGCGCCTGGAGACAAGCAGGCGAGGACGTCGCTTACCATTGACTATTCGCACGTAAGAGCGTATTCAGCCGGGAGGACGAGAAGATGGCCGCGAAGGGCAGCGCGAACGATATCGCGGACGACGAACTGGAACCACTCGCCGACGAGACCGCACGTCAGGCGCAGCGGGTCGTTGCGGCCTACGCCGAGGACGCCGACGAATGCCGGATGCTGCTCTCGATGCTCGGCATCGGACCGAACAGCCGCGGCGAGTAGACGCCCGCCCCCCTCGCTCGACGACAACGGCGCCGTCGACTCGACAGACCAACTCCAACGCCGAATCAGCGACGCGTGACCGACGCGTGAGCGACGGGCCAGGCGACAGCAGCCCCACGTGACCGCGAAGGACACCGCGAGCGCCGCCAACCAAATAAGGATGCGTGAGTGGACCAGATGACCGAACAGCTGTCCGACGACTCCGAGCACGCCCAGTCCGAACTACCCGAACCCGACCCGTCGGAGCCCGGCGCCCTGCGCGCCGGATCGATCGCTCCGGAAGGCGCGGGTTCGGGTTTCGTCGTCGTGGCCAACCGACTGCCTGTCGATCTGGAGAAACTGCCCGACGGCAGCACCCGCTGGAAGCGCAGTCCCGGTGGCCTGGTGACCGCTTTGGAGCCGGTACTGCGCAACAACAAGGGCGCGTGGGTCGGCTGGGCGGGGGTGCCCGACGTCGAGGTCGAACCGATCATCGAGGACGGCCTCGAGCTGCATCCGGTGCCGCTGTCGGCGAAGGAGGTCACCGACTACTACGAGGGCTTTTCCAACGGCACGCTGTGGCCGCTGTACCACGACGTGATCGTCCGGCCGATCTACGACCGGAGGTGGTGGGCCGCCTACGTCAACGTGAATCGCAGGTTCGCCGAGGAGACCGCGAAGGTGGCCGCCGAGGGCGCGACGGTGTGGGTGCAGGACTACCAGCTCCAGTTGGTGCCCAAGATGCTGCGCATGCTGCGGCCGGACCTGACCATCGGCTTCTTCCTGCACATCCCGTTCCCGCCGGTCGAGCTGTTCATGCAGATGCCGTGGCGGACCGAGATCATCGAGGGTCTGCTCGGCGCCGACCTGATCGGTTTCCACCTGCCGGGCGGCGCGCAGAACTTCCTGTACCTGGCGCGGCGACTGGCCGGACAGCCGACCTCACGCGGCACCGTGGGTGTGCGTTCCAAGCTCGGCGTGGTGCAGGTGGGTTTCCGCACCGTGCGAGTCGGCGCGTTCCCGATTTCGATCGCCTCGGCCGAGCTCGACGAGCATTCGCGGCGTCGCTCGATCCGAGAGCGGGCCGCCAAGATCCGCGCCGAGCTGGGCAATCCGAAGAACATCCTGCTCGGCGTCGACCGGCTCGACTACACCAAAGGCATCGACATCCGGCTCAACGCGCTGGAGGAACTGCTGATCGACGGCCGCGTCGACCCCGCCGAGACCGTCATGGTGCAGCTGGCCACCCCGAGCCGCGAGCGCGTCGAGAGCTACATCCAGATGCGCGGCGACATCGAACGCCAGGTCGGCCGGATCAACGGCGAGTTCGCCAGGGTCGGCTACCCGGTGGTGCATTACCTGCATCGCCCCATTCCGCGCGACGAGCTGCTCGCCTTCTTCGTCGCCGCCGACGTCATGCTGGTGACCCCGCTGCGCGACGGCATGAATCTGGTGGCCAAGGAGTACGTCGCCTGTCACAGCGGTCTCAACGGAGCCCTGGTGCTCAGCGAGTTCACCGGCGCCGCCGCCGAGCTTCGCCAGGCCTACCTGTGCAACCCGCACGACCTGGACAGCGTGAAGGACGCCATCGTCTCCGCCCTGGAAGACAACCGCGATACCAAACGCCGCCGCATGCGCGCCCTGCGCCGCCAGGTCCTCGCCCACGACGTGGACCGCTGGGCCCGCGCCTTCCTCGACGCACTCGCCCAGGACCAGGTAGCAGGCAGCGCCCTACTGACCGATGAAGACGTCTACCCGGAGTCCGAAAACCCCACCCGCTGACACAAGCGTTTACCCCAACCAAGGTCAAAGGCAGCTTCCGCGCTCTCCCAACCACCCCCAGGGCGAGTCTTACGAGCCCGTTCGCGCGCGCCAGCGCGCCAACCAACACAGCAAGCTCCCAGAAAAGGTCCAGCAGCTTCGCAGGTATCGGGCGCACCATGGAGTCATGACTGGTGCGCCCGCGGAGCAGTCCCCCGAAGCCAGAGTGCTGGTGGTGGACGACGAGCCGATGATCCTCGAGCTGCTCTCGGTGAGCCTGCGCTACCAGGGCTTCGAGGTGGAGACCGCGAGCGACGGCGCGCGGGCGCTCGACCGGGCCCGCAGCTTCCGGCCGCAGGCCTTGATCGTCGACGTGATGATGCCCGGCATCGATGGCTTCGGCCTGCTGCCGAGGCTGCGCGCCGACGGCATCGACGCGCCCGTGCTGTTCCTGACCGCACGCGACGACGTGCAGGACAAGGTGGCGGGCCTGACCTTGGGCGCCGACGACTACATCACCAAGCCGTTCAGCTTGGAGGAGGTGGTGGCCCGGCTGCGGGTGGTGCTGCGCCGCGCGGGGCCGGGCGAATCGGCGAAGGAGAGTTCGCGGATTCGCTTCGAAGACATCGAACTCGACGACGACACCCACGAGGTGTGGAAGGCGGGCGAGCCGGTCACCCTCTCCCCCACAGAGTTCACCCTGCTGCGGTATTTCATGGTCAACGCGGGCACCGTGCTGAGCAAGCCGCGCATCTTGGACCACGTGTGGCGCTACGACTTCGGCGGTGAGGTCGGCGTGGTGGAGACCTATGTGTCGTATCTGCGCAAGAAAGTGGACACCGGCGAGCAACGACTCATCCACACCTTGCGCGGCGTCGGCTACGTGATGCGGACGCCGCAGCGCGGCCGCCCGGCGAGCCCGTGAGCCTGGATTCGGTGCGCGCCGAGGCCGATCGGAAAACCCCCGCCCCCAAGCGAATCCGCCCCTCGGAACAGCGCCGCTCCGCCCGCGAGGCAGGCCGGGCCCGCCGGGCAAGGGAGGCGCTCGCCCGGCGGCTCGGCGCGATCCCGCTGCGGGTGACGCTGGTATTGGCCCTGGTGGCGTTGGCCGGGCTCGGTCTGCTGGCTTCCGGCATGGCGGTCACCTCGTCGCTGGAGATGTCCCTGCTCAACCGCACCGATCAGCAGCTCCACGATGCCGCGATGACCCGTGCGAGGACGACACGCCCGCCGTTGCCGCCGCCGACTCCGCCGCTGGATCAGCGCACCGCGCCGAGCCCGTTCTACATCGTCACCGAGAACAAGAACGGCACCGGTTCTTTCGTACTGCAGCCGTACAACGTCGACGCCACGCCCGACTTGCCGAATCCGCCGTCTCTCGAACCGGTGACGGTGGGTTCGGTCGGTGATTCCGACGTCCAATGGCGCGTGGTGACCGTGCATCACCAGGACACGATCACCACCGTCGCGTTGCCGCTGACGCACAATCAGCAGACCGTCCAGCGGCTGGTGATGCTCCAGCTGGTGATCGGCCTCGCCGTGCTGGCCGCGCTGGCGCTGGCCGCCTATTTCGTGATCCGGACCAGCCTGCGCCCGCTGCGCCGGGTGGAGAACATCGCGGCGGCCATCGCCAAGGGTGATCTGCACCGCCGGGTGCCGGTGCGCGGCACCGATACCGAGGTGGACCGGCTGTCCCGATCGCTGAACGGCATGCTGGCGCAGATCCAATCCGCGTTCGCCGCGACCGAGGCCTCGGAAGCGGCGGCGAAGCGCTCCGAGGCGAAGATGCGCCGCTTCGTCGCCGACGCGAGCCACGAATTGCGCACCCCGATCACCACCATTCGCGGTTTCGCCGAGCTGTACCGGCAGGGCGCGGCCACCGATCCCGGCATGTTCATGGACCGGATCGAACGCGAGGCGCAGCGGATGGGTCTGCTGGTGGAGGATCTGCTGATGCTGGCCAGGCTGGACGCGCAGCGTCCGTTGGAGAGCGGCACGGTGGATCTGCTAGCGGTGGCCAGCGACGCGGTGCACAACGCCCGCGCGGTCGCGGCGGCCGCCGATCCGGACGGTCCGCGCCGCCCGATCGCCCTCGAAGTGTGTTCCGGTTCGGGGACTTTGGAGATCACCGGCGACGAGGCCAGATTGCGCCAGGTGCTGGCGAATCTGCTGAACAACGCGCTCACGCACACGCCGCCGGACGCCTCGGTGACGGTTCGCCTCACGCCCGACGACGACCACGTGCTGCTCGAGGTGGCCGACACCGGTCCCGGTCTGCCGCCCGAGGAAGCCGAGCGGATCTTCGAACGCTTCTACCGCACCGACACCTCACGCGCCCGCGCCAGCGGCGGCACCGGCCTCGGTCTTTCCATCGTGCAGGCGCTGGTCACCGCGCACGGTGGCAGCGTGCGGGTCGCCAGCACTCCCGGCACAGGCGCCACCTTCACGGTGCGACTGCCCCGCGATTCCTAGATCGGCGTCACCGAATCGACGAGCCAGCGGTCGTCGGTCTTGTCCAGCGTGACCCGCACCCTGCTGCCGGTGGTTGTGCCCTGCGGCGACTCCTTGCTTGTCGTCACCTGGTTCAGGTACAGCAGCACCACCGCGTGGTCGCGATCGGCGGAGACCACGCCGCTCGCCTGGGTGGTGGCCTTCACGGTGAGTTGCTTCTCCTTGGCGCCCGGCGCGATGGCCTGGCTGATCAGCTTCAGGTAGTCCTCGCGGAAATCGGCGGACAGGTTGTCCGCCGCCTTCGGCAGCTCGGTGTCGACGCTGCCGTAGTCGTAGCTGAACATGGCCGAGACCGCCCGGTCGGCCGCGGTGACCGCGTCCTGCCTTGCCCGCTCTTCCTGCCGGTCCGACCAGTACCCGAATCCGTTGATGGCCAAGACGATCACCGCTGCCAGCGCCACCGCGCCCGCGGCGCCCGCCGCGATCAGGCCCCGTGTTCCGTTCATGCCACGAACTCCACATTCGAGGCGGACAGGCCGGAGTCGGTGCGGGTCACGGTGACCCGGAACCGGTAGAACCGCGTCTGCGGCTCGGCCTGGCCCGCGTTGGTCAGGGTCTGTTTGGCGGCGACGAGCACCTTCGCGGAATCGTCGGCGTCGCTTTCCAGTGCCGCCTCGACGATCTCGCCGTTGGAGACGACCTTGGCCTGCTGCACGATGCTCAGGAACGGGTCGACCCGGCCGTCGAACTCGGTCTTGAACTGTCCGGAGGCCATGGAGAGGATCCGGTCGATGTCTTCTTTGGCGGAGTCGGCCCTGATGGTGGTCAGATTCAGGATCGCCTGCCGCGCGGTCTGCACGTAGGCGGTGCGGCGCTCATCGCGCTCGGCGGCAGACCGCGCGACGAAGACCGAGGCGATCGCGCCACCGACGAGGGCGAGGACGAGGACCGCCGCGACGGCCAGCACCACGATGCGTTCGACGCCGAGACGGTCGCTGCGCGAGCCTGCGCCGGTGTCGTCGGAGTCGGTGGAACCGGAGGTCTCGTCCGAGGTCGTCTCGGCCCCGGCTTTGCCTAGGTCTACGGACGGCGCATCGCCGGATTCCACGCCTGCCGAGGCATTCACCAGGTCGGCAGCGTCGCCGTCCTTCGGCTCATCCTTGGTCAGAGCGAGGGTGTCGGCTTTTTCCACAGCCTCGGCGCTGCCAGCATCTTTCGCCTCCCCGGAGCTGTCGGCAGGTTTCGCCTTCCTCGCGCTGTCGGTGCCTTTCGCTTGCACGGAGCTTGCGGCATCCTTCGCCCGCCCGGCGGTCTCCTCGCCGCCGAGCCGGGCGGCATCCACCGCCATCTCCGTTACCGCGTCGGCACCCTCCACCGGCGGGCCCGCCGAGCGAACGGCCCGCCTGCGCGCGCGATGTGCATCTCCGCGGATTTCACTCATCGTTGCTGCTCCTCGAGCATCGCCTGCCAGCTCGACGGTACCGTGCCGGAACCGCCGGGGCCGACATCACCTTGTCGGTAAGTGCGACCGTCGGTGCCGATGTACACGCCGGTGGCCGGATCGTAGGACTTGGCGGCCGCGGGCGTACTGAACGACGCGGGCGCGGTCTGGGTGTCCTCGGGCGCGGGACCGCTCGCGGGCGCCACCGGCCGCGGCGGACCGAACGGCGGGTTGTCGCCGACTGGGACGTAACCGGTGCGGCACAGCTCCGGCGTCGGCGCGCGCACGCCCGGGTACTCCATGCACGGCGTGTTCCGGATGCCGCGCACCTCGATGGGCGAGTCCTGCGGGATCTTGCAGTAGAGACCCGGCGGGGTCGGCACGGAGTTCAATTCGCTCGGCGAGCGGCGCTCGTCTTCGGGGAGGAAGCCGGTGGTGCAGGCGGGCGGATCGTTGACGGTCAGCATGAAGTCGACGAGCACGCCGTACTCGACCGGTCCGCGCACCGCTGTCATCAGCGCGGCGACCAGCGGCGGGTACACGACCAGGATCTGCTCGAGACCCGCGTGGTAGATCGTGGTCACCTGACCCACGCTGACCAGATTCGAAAGCAACAGCGGCAGAGTCGGTTTCAGGTCCTGGAACTGCGTGGAAACGCGCTCGAGCGCGGCCGGGCCCTCGCGCAGGATGTTCGTCAGCGCCGGATCGTGCGCCCGCAGCTGATCGGTCACCGTGGCCAGGTCGGCGGTCCACGACCGGATCGCCGCGTCCGAGCGGATCTGGGTGTCCAGCAGCGGGCCGATCTGCTCGATCAGTTTCTTGGTCGGCTCGCTGCTGTTCTGCGCTTCCTGCACCAGCAGCGAGGCGGAGTCGATGAAGCGCTGCAGGTCGGGGCCGGCGCCGTTGAACGCGCGGAAGGCCTCGTCGATCACCTGCCGCAGCCGGGTGTCGGCGACGCTCGACAGCAGCCGGTCGGTCTGGTCGAGCAGCGTGCCCACGTCCTGCGGCAGCTTGGTGCGCTCCTGCGGGATCACCGCGCCATCCGCGAGATTGCCGCCCTTGGGGTTCTCGGCCGGAATCAGGTCGACGTACTGCTCGCCGATCGCCGAGACGCTGCGCACCCAGGCGTCGACGTCGGAGGGGATCTTGTAGTCGCTGTCGATGGTCAGCTTCGCCTCGACGCCCTCCGGCGTGAGCAGGACCTCCTGCACCTTGCCGACATTGGTGCCGCGATAGGCCACGTTGGCGTGCGGGTAGAGGCCGCCGGTCGCGGTCAGCTGCACGGTGACGTCGTAGCGCCCGATGCCGAACATGGCGGGTAACTGCACGTAGGTGCCCGCCATGATGGTCAGGCCGATGACGGTCAGCACGGCGAAGATGCCGAGCTGAACGCGGACGAATCGGGTGAGCTTCATCGGCCCGGACTCCCTTGCGGCGCAGTGTCTCCCGCTCCCGGCAGCGGCACGGTCAGGCCGGGAATGGCGGGCAGACCGGGGATCGGCGGCAGACCGGGAATGGTCGGCGCGGGCTGCTGGCCCTGGGCGGGCGGCTGCAACGGACCGGTCGCCGGATTGCCGCTGTCGCTGGCGGTGGGCGGTGCGAAGCTGCCGACCACGCCCTCGACGCCGCCGAAGCGTCCGCCGAGCGGCGTGCCGGTGAGCCAGTTCGAGTCGAGGCGCTTGCCCGTCATGTCCACCGTCATGAACAGATTCAGGTAGTCGCCCTTGATCGCCTTGTCGATGTTCTCCATCGGGAACGGGAAGGTGAGCAGGATCTTCAGCGACTCGATGAGGTTGTTGCCGGTGTCGGACAGCTGCCGCAGCACCGGCTCCAGGCTGGCCAGGTTCGCCTTCAGGTTCTCGCCGCTGGCGCTGATCACCCGTTGCGTCACGTCGCTGAGTTCACCGAGCGCGGTGAGGGCGTTGGTGACGTTCGCCCGCCGGTCGGCGAGCACGGTCAGCGCCGGGTGAATGCGCTCGATCGCCGAGCCGAGCACGGCGCGCTGCTGGGACAGCTGGCCGCCGAGCCGGTCGAGCCCGTTCAGCGCGGCGATGATGTCGCCGGTCTGCGCCTCCAGGTTGGTGGTGAGTTCGTTCAGCTGCGGCAGCAGGTCGCGGATCGCGTCCTCGCGCCCGCTCAGCGCGGCATTCAGTTCGCGGGTAATGGTTTCCAGCTGCGCGACGCCGCCGCCGTTGAGCACCACCGACAGCGAGGAGAGCACCT
Source organism: Nocardia xishanensis NBRC 101358 (assembly GCF_001613365.1). Lineage (GTDB taxonomy): Bacteria > Actinomycetota > Actinomycetes > Mycobacteriales > Mycobacteriaceae > Nocardia > Nocardia xishanensis. Next base: position 201,180 of record NZ_BDCF01000006.1, on the reverse strand, counting down.
GCTCGGTGGTGGGGTACGCCCCGGCGCGATCCAGCGGGATGACGTCGCCCGCCTTCAGCTCGCCTTCCGGCGGCACGTCCGTCGGCGGGGCGAGCTCGATGTGGTTGCTGCCCAGCAGACTGGTCTGACCGATCTTGGCGGTCGCGTTGGCGGGCAGCTTCACCTTGCCGTCCAGCGATACGGTCACCACCGCGTGCCAGTCCTGCACCTCGATGCCGGTCACCGTGCCCACCGGCACGTCATCGACCCGCACTGGCGAATTCTGGGTCAGCGTGGTGACGTTCGGCATCTGAATGCTGATCTTGTACGAGCCTTCGCCGGTGCCCTCGGCGCCCGGCATCGGCAACGAGTTCAGTCCGTCCCACTGGCAACCGGTGGCGCCGAGGGTCAGCGCGACGCCCATCGCGAGGACGGCCGTCTTACGCATCGGTCGCATCATCGACCTCCTCCCGGAATGGCCAGGCCGGCGAGCCCGTTCGGCACGGTGATCGGCGCGGGCTGCGGCGTCTGCGCCGGCGCGCGCTCCTCCAGGCTGGGCGGGCTGTAGACGATCTGGTTGGGGAAGGCGTGCACGCCGGTGGCCGGATTCAGCATGATCGGCGCGTAGTTCATGGCCAGCGAGTCGATCACCGGCGCGAGGTAGGTGGCGCACAGGTCGGCGGAGCGATCCGAATCGTTCTCCTCCAGCGCGCGCACCGAACCGCACAGGAAGCTCAGCGGGTCGGCCGTGTTGTTCAGCGCGACCGCGCCGGTGATGGTGCCCTGGGCCGGCTTGTAGAGCTGGTAGAAGTTCACCAGCGCCGTCGGGCCCGAGTGCAGCACCCGTTCCAGCTCGGGGCGCTTGTCCACCAGTATCTGGGTGACCTCGGCCAGTCGCTGCACGCCCTCGGTGAGCTCAGCACCGCTGCCATCCAGGAAACGCTTGACGTCGGCCATCGCGAGGTCCAGATTGTCCAGTCCCGCGCCGAGATCCGCCGAGACGCCGGCCAGCACCGAGGACACCGAGGCGAGCCTGCCGCCGAACTGCACGATCTGCTCGTTGCTCGCCGAGAGCACCTCGACGAACTGCTGCAGGTTGCGGATGGTGCCGAACAGATCGGTGCGGCCGTCGGAGAGGGTGTTCAGTGTGGCGGAGAGCTCGCGCAGGGTCTCACGCATCCGGTCGCCGTTGCCCTCCAGGTTGCTCGCGGCGGTGTCGACGAAGCGCCCGAACGAGCCCTGTTCGTCGTCGCCCACCGGGCCCAGAGTCGTTGCCAGCTTGGACAACTCGGCCTTGATGTCGTCCCACTCGACCGGGACGGCGGTGCGCTCGATCGGAATGGTCGCGCCGTCGGCCAGCTTGGGGCCGCCGGTGTAAGCCGGGGCCAGCTGGATGAAGCGGGCCGAGACCAGCGAGGGCGAGATGATCACCGCGCGCGCGTCGGCGGGGATGTCGACGCCGCGGCGAATGGTGAACTCGACCCGCACCTGGTCGCGACCCGGCTCGACCTTGTCGATCTCGCCGACGTCGACGCCGAGCACCCGCACGTCGTCGCCGACGTAGAGGCCAGTCGTCGACGGGAAGAACGCGGTGACCGTGGTGGTCCCGATCTTGGTGATGCCGCGATACGCGCCGACCGCCACCAGTGCGGCGACCAGCACGCCCGCGACCACCCACGCCCAGCGCGGGCCTTTCTGAACAACCTTCGGCATTTTCATCGCGGCGGCTCCTGGACCGCAGGCCCGATCGACGGTGGCGGGTTCAAGAAGAAGTTGCGCAGGTCGTCGGGCAGGTGCTGCGGCCACACCAGCGCGTCGACCAGCGGCTGCAGACCGACGGACGTCGCGTTCACCACGTAGGCGTTGAACCACGGGCCGTTGCCGACCTGCTCGCCGAGCGCGGCGGCGAACGGGCCGAGCCCGTCGAGGGCCTCGGTGAGGTTGTCGCGGTTGCGCTGAAGCAGCGCGAGCACCGAATTGAGCCTGTCCAGCGCGGGTTTCAGCTGCGCCTCGTTGTCGGCGACAAGTCCGGACAGCTGCTGGGCGAGCCCGTTCACGTACACGATCAGCTGCCCGATCGCGGTGCGGCGGCGGTCGAGTTCGCCGAGCAGTTGGTTGCCGTCGAGCAGCAGCGCGTTGATCTGGGCGCTGCGGTCGGACAGGATCTTGGTGACGTTCTGCGCCCGCCGCAGCAATTCGGAGAGCGCCTCGTCGCGCGCGTTGATGCTGCGCGAGAGCTGGGTGACGCCGTCGAGCGCCGCGCGCAGCGGGGCCGGGGTGTCTGCGAAGGTCTCCGAGAGCGCGTCCAGCGTCTCGTCGACCTTCACCATGTCCAGGCCATGCACCGTGCCCGCCAGATCGCCGAGCGCTTCGTTGAGCGAGTACGGCGAGGTGGTGCGCTCCAGTGGAATGGTGTCGTCGCGGCGCAGGGCCCCCTGGCCCTGCGGCAGCAGCTCCAACGACTTGCGGCCGAGCACCGTGTTGGTCTTGATGGCCGCGGAAGTCTTGTCGCCCAGGACGATCGACTCGTCGAGGGTGAACTTCACCAGCACCTTGGCTCCTGCCAGTTCGACGGCGTCGACCCGGCCCGAGCGCACGCCGGCGACCTGCACGGCGTCGCCGGGCACCAGCCCGCCCGCGTCGGCGAAGTAGGCGGTGAAGTTCGCGCCGCTGCGGATGAACGGCAGCCGGTCGAACTGCAAGGCCGAGAGCGCCACCGCGATCGCGACGACGATACCGACGACGCCGATCGTCACGGCCGGTGATCGCTGGTCTTTCATTCCGGAGCGCACCTTCCCGTCTCCTGCCCGCCGGGCATATTGATGTGCAGCGGTTGTCCGTTCGGTCCGTCGACGATGAAGTTCGTGCTGCATATGTAGAGCGCGAGGAAGGAGCCGTAGGAACCGATGCGGATCAGCTTCCGGTAGGTCTCCGGCAGCCGCTCGAGCACCCACTGGACGGTGTCCGAGCCGTCGTCCAGGTTGGTGGCCAGCCGTCCGGTCTGCTCGATCGTGCCGCGCAGATCGGGACGGGCCTGGGCGAGCAGGTCGGTGAGATCGCCGGTGGCGCCTGCGATCCTCGGCAAGGCGTCGCCGATCGGATCACGGTCGGCGGCGAGGCCGCTGACCAGCCGCTGCAATTCGGTGAGGGTGGTGTCGAACTGTTCGCCACGTTCGTCGATGGTCGCGAGCACGGCGTTGAGATTGTCGATGACGCTGCCGATCAGCGCGTCGCGCTCGCCGAGCGTCTTGGCGAACGAGCCGCTGCTGTTGAGCAGCGAGACCAGCGTGCCGCCCTGGCCCTGGAAGATCTGCAGCAACGCGTTGGTCAGGTCGTTCACCTGACCCGGATCCAGTCCGCGCAGCAGCGGTTTGAAGCCGCCGAGCAGCATGTCCAGGTCGAGCGCGGGCGCGGTCTTGTCGGTCCCGATGGTGCCGCCCTGACGCAGCTTCTCGGCCGAGCCCGCCCCCTCGAGCAGCTCCATGTACCGGTCGCCGACCAGGTTCTCGTATCTGATGGTCGCGCGGGTGCTGGTGAGCAGCTGGTACTTGCGGTCGACGTCGAACTCGACGTGCGCGAGGTTGTCCTTGCCCACCTTCACCGAGGTGACCGAGCCGACCGGCACGCCCGCGATGCGCACCTTGGCTCCTGGCAGCATGCCCGAGGAGCTGGTGAACACGGCGTGGTACCCGTATTCCTTGGCGAAGCGCATCTGGCTGAACACGATGGCCAGTCCGGCGAAGATCAGTGTCATCACCAGGGTGAAGATGGCCAGCTTCACCGTCGTCGCGGTGTTCTTCACGGCGCGGTCACCCCCGGAAGCCCGGCGAACAGCAGCTGGAACACCTTGGGGCCGTTGAATTCGAGCTTCATCGACGGCACGTAAGGCGCGCCCTCGTTGGTGTCGGTGACGATGTAGTTCGCGTGGCTGCCCGGCACCCGATTGTCCAGCCCCTCACAGCGCGGGCCGCCGGTCGCGTTCACCTTCGGCAGATCCTCCGGATACTTGTACGGCTCGGCGCCGAACATGAAGTTGGTGTTCATCGTGACGCCCGGCTGCAGACCGCCGAACATCATGTTGGCGATCGGCATCAACCGCCCGATCGCGTTGATCATGCAGTTGAGGCCGGGCGCGTACTCCTCGAGCAGGCCCGTGGTCGGGCGCAGCAGATCGAGCGCGGTGCCCAGGTTGTTCTCGTTCTCGCGCAGCACCGAACCCGTGGTGTCGGCCAGGCCGACCAGGTTCGCGAGCACATCGTCGAGGCCCTGCTGTTCATCGACAAGGGTCTGGCTGGTGGTGACCGCGTTGTCCACGGTCCGCAGCAAATCACCAACGGTGTCCGCGTACAGGTTCGACACGTCGGCGGTGGCCGCGAAATCCTGTCGCAGGGTCGGCAGCGTCGGGTTCATCTCGCGCAGGTAGACGTCCAGGTTCACCAGCAGCTGGCCGAGCGTCTCGCCGCGGCCCTGCAGCGCGGTGCCGAGCGCGGAGAGCGTCGCGTTGAGCTTCTCCGGCTCCAGCTTGGCCAGCACGTCGGACAGGTGCTGGAACAGCGTGTTGAACTCGACGGTCACCTGCTCGGCGACCACGGTCGCGCCCGGTTGCAGCGACTTCGGCGAAGCATCCTCCGGCACAGTGAAGTTGACGTACTTGGCACCGAAAACGGTGGTCGACCTGATGTCGACGCCCGCATTGGCGGGCACCATCTTCAACAGCTCCGGGTCGATCGCCAGCTTCAGCTCGGCGCCGTCGTCCTGCTGGTTCACCTCGGCGACCCGGCCGATTTCGACACCGCGGACCTTCACCTTGGCGTCGGGGTCGAGCACGAGGCCGCTGCGCGGCGCCTCGACCAGCACCGTCGCGGTCTTGGTGAACCCGCCGACGAACATGGTCAGCGCGACCGCGACCACCGCGACGAGCACGAGCACCATTCCCAGGCCGGCGAGTTTGTATTTGATCTTCTCCATACCCGCCCTACCCGGAAAGATGGAAGTTGCCGGAGGTGCCGTAGATGGCCAGCGAGATCAGCAGGGTCACCGTGACCACCGCGACCAGCGAGGCACGCACCGCGTTGCCGACAGCCACACCGACGCCGACCGGTCCGCCCGCGGCGAAATAGCCGTAATAGGTGTGGATCATCATCACCGCGAGTGCCATGAAGATCGCCTGGGCGAAGGACCAGAGAATGTCGCTGGGAATCAGGAACGTCGAAAAGTAGTGGTCGTAGACGCCCGCCGACTGCCCGTAGATCACCACGGTGGCGAACCGCGCCGCCACGAACGAGGCGATCACGGCCAGCGCGTAGAGCGGCACGATCGCGATCATCCCGGCCAGCACCCTGGTGCCGACAAGGAACGGCACCGGGCGGATCGCCATGGTCTCGAGCGCGTCGATCTCTTCCGAGACCCGCATGGCGCCGAGCTGCGCGGTGGAGCCCGCGCCGATGGTGGCCGCGAGTCCGATGCCCGAGATCACCGGCGCCGCGATGCGCACGTTGATGAACGCGGAGAAGAAGCCGGTCAGCGCCTCGACGCCGATATTGCCGAGCGAGCTGTAGCCCTGCACCGCGATGGTGCCGCCCGCGAACAGCGTCAGGAAGCCGACGATCACCACCGTGCCGCCGATGACCGCGAGCGCGCCGGTGCCCATGCTGATCTCGGCGATCAGCCGGATGGTCTCGGTTCGGTAGTGGACGAGGGCGCGCGGCATCGAGGCCAGCGCCTGCGCGTAGAACACGGCGTGCTTGCCCACCGAGTCCAGGGAGTCCGACATCCGGCGCGCCCGCCGCACCGTGCGGGGGAACCGGGACTGGATCACGAAGGCCATCGCGTCACCGCACCGTGAACTTGATGCCGACGGCGGTGACCACCACGTTCACCACGAACAGGGCCATGAAGGCGAAGACGACGGTCTGATTCACCGCATCACCGACACTCTTTGGACCGCCTTTGACGTTCAGGCCGAGGTAACAGGCCACCAGTCCGGCGATCAGCCCGAACAAACCGGCCTTCACTTCGGAGATGATCAGCTCGGGCAGTTTGGTGAGCAGCGTGATGCCGTTGACGAACGCGCCGGGGTTCACGTCCTGCAGATAGACGGAGAACAAGAAGCCGCCGACGATGCCGATCGTCGACACCAGCGCGTTGAGCAAGAGCGCGACGAACATCGAGGCCAGCACCCTGGGCACCACCAGCCGCTGGACCGGGTCGATGCCGAGAACGCGCATCGCGTCGATCTCTTCCCTGATGGTTCGAGCGCCGAGATCCGCGCAGATCGCGGTGGCGCCTGCGCCCGCCACGATGAGCACGGTGACGATCGGCCCCACCTGGGTGACCGTGCCGAACGCGGCGCCCGCCCCGCTGAGGTCGGCCGCGCCGATCTCGCGCAAAAGAATATTCAGCGTGAAGCTCACCAGAACGGTGAACGGGATCGCGACCAGCAGGGTCGGCACGATGGACACGCGCGCGATGAACCAGGCTTGATCGATGAACTCACGCGCTTGAAAGGGCCTGCGGACACTCGCGCGGGCCACCTCCGCGGCGAGTTCGAAGAACCCTCCGACGGCCCGTAACGGGACAGCAAGGACCTCGTTCATTCGCGATCCTCCTTGCTCAACTGCACGTACTGCTCATGGCGCGACTCGGCACCATGGCCGCGTCGCCGGATTGATTAGAACATGTTCACATGGTCGCCGTGCTGTTTTCTTCACATTTGAACTGCACGTTTTCTAGATAGCCGACCTCGAACTTGGAACGTGTGTCATACGGAAGCGGTGACGCCTTTGTGAGGCGTCACACACTTACCGGTCACCCATGTCTACCAAGTGCCGGACTCATGATCAACAGCTGGACAGTTGATCAGTTGATACTCGACGACGACCAGGGCGGTCGCCCGGCGATCAGCCGAGTTCGGTCAGCGAGGAAGCCGAGAAGGTCTGGCCCGCCGGTCGCTCGGCGAAGTAGCCGGAGAGTGTGGTCGCCAGGTCGGCGGAGTCCCATGCCGCACCCGCGGCGTCGAAGCGCCGCTCGACGACGGGCGCTGCCATCAGCGCCACCATCGGTCCGTAGACCACGAACAATTGCCCATTGACCGAATCGGCCGCCGGGGAGGCGAGGTAGGCGACCAGGCGCGCCACGTGCTCGGGAGAGAGCGGATCGACTCCGGTGTCGGGAGCCGCGCTGAACACCGCCTCGGTCATCGCCGTTCGCGCGCGGGGCGCGATCGCGTTGGCCCGCACGCCGTAGCGCGACAACGCGCGCGCGGCGGACAGGGTGAGGGCGGTGATGCCCGCCTTGGCCGCGCCGTAGTTGGCCTGACCCTCGGGACCGAGCAGGCCCGCCTCGGAGGAGGTGTTGATGAGGCGGCCGTAGACCGGCGTGCCCGCTTCCTTCGACTTCGCGCGCCAGTAGGCGGCGGCATTGCGGGACACAAGGAAATGCCCGCGCAGATGGACCGCGAGCACCGCGTCGAAGTCCTCGTCGGACATGTTGAACAGCATCCGGTCGCGGGTGATGCCCGCGTTGTTGACCACGATGTCCACGCTGCCGAACGCCTCGTTCGCGGTGCGAATCAGCGCGTCGGCCGTGGCGCGCTCCGCGATGCTGCCCGCGACGAACTCCGCCTTGGCGCCCAGCGCCCGGATCTCGGCCAGCGTCTCGGCGACCGCGTCGGATTCCGCGAGGTCGTTGACCACCACGGAGGCGCCCGCGCCCGCCAGGGCGAGCGCCTCGGCCTTCCCGAGTCCCGCGCCCGCGCCGGTCACGATCGCCACACGGCCCGCCAAGCTCAGATCAGTTTCGTTCACCGGCCCGACTTTAGAACGTGTTCCAACCTACTGGCAAGAAACTTTCAGAGAAGCTTCAGCGCGGCTTTCGGGCACTGCGCCACCGCATCCTCGACGTCGCCGAGACGGTCGTCGGGCACCTCGGCGGTAAGGATGTGCAGCTGGTCCTCGTCATCGAGTTCGAACACGTCGGGGGCGATTCCGACACAGATTCCGTTCGCCTCGCACAGATCCCGATCGACACTGACCTTCATGGAAACTCCTTAACTGAGACTCATACCGAAGCCTACAAGCCCGCACGGACACGCGCGCCGCCATCGGCCGGATTCCCGAGCAATACTGGAACATGTTTCAGTCGATATGCAATCATCGGGACAAGCGAATCGAACGACATGAGGTTTTGCCATGCGCATTGCGTACACGCCGCAGCAAGAAGAGCTCCGCGCCGAGTTGCGCGACTACTTCGCGCGGCTGATCACACCGGAGCGCCGGGCCGCGCTGAGCGCGACGACAGGTGAGTACGGGCACGGCAATGTCTACCGCGAGGTCGTCCAAGAGATGGGCCGTGACGGCTGGCTGACGCTGGCCTGGCCCAAGGAGTACGGCGGCCAGGACCGGCCGACCATGGACCAGCTGATCTTCACCGACGAGGCCGCCATCGCCGGCGCGCCCGTACCGTTCCTGACCATCAACTCGGTGGCGCCGACCATCATGCACTACGGCAGCGAGGAACAGAAGAAGTTCTTCCTGCCCAAGATCGCCGCGGGCGAGTTGCACTTCTCCATCGGCTACTCCGAGCCGGGCGCGGGCACCGACCTGGCCAGCCTGCGCACCTCCGCGGTGCGCGACGGCGACGAATACGTCATCAACGGTCAGAAGATGTGGACCAGCCTGATCGCCTACGCCGACTACGTCTGGCTCGCGGTGCGCACCGATCCGAGCGCCAAGAAGCACAAGGGCATCAGCATGCTCATCGTGCCGACCACCGCCGAGGGCTTCTCCTGGACGCCGGTGCACACCATGGCCGGGCCGGACACCAGCGCCACCTATTACCAGGACGTGCGCGTGCCGGTGAGCTCGCTGGTCGGTCAGGAGAACGGCGGCTGGGCGCTGATCACCAACCAGCTCAACCACGAACGCGTCGCGCTCACCTCGGCGGGCCCGCTGACGGTCGCGCTGAACCAGACCGTCGAGTGGGCGCGCACCACCAAGGCGGGCGACGGCTCGCGCGTCATCGACAAGGAATGGGTGCAGCTGAACCTGGCCAAGGTGCACGCCAAGGTCGAATACCTGAAGCTGCTGAACTGGGAGATCGCCAGCCGCGCCGACGCGGGCGGCGACGCGGCGCCGCGCCCGTGGGACGCCTCGACCTGCAAGGTCTACGGCACCGAGCTGGCCACCGAGGCGTACCGGCTGCTGATGGAAGTGCTCGGCCCGCAGGCCTATCTGCGCCAGGACTCCCCCGGCGCGGAACTGCGCGGACGCCTGGAGCGCTTCCACCGGGCCGCGCTGATCCTGACCTTCGGCGGCGGCACCAACGAGGTGCAGCGCGACATCATCGCCATGACCGCCCTCCGCCAGCCTGCCGCGGCGCGCTGAGCAGAAAGCAGAGACACCACCATGGATTTCACCCCCACCGAAGCCCAGCTCGACCTGGCCCGCCTGACCGGCGAGGTGTGCGGCAAGCTCGTCACCGCCGACCGGTTGCGCGCACTCGATGTGGCGGGCCGGTTCGACGAGCCGCTGTGGAAGTCGTTGGCCGAGACCGGCATTCTGGCCGCGGCGCTGCCGGAGAACGTCGGCGGCAGCGGGCTCGGCGCGCTCGAGCAGACCGCGGTGCTGCGCGAACTCGGCAAGTCGGTCGCCGCGGTGCCGTACCTGTGGTCGATCGTGGTCGGCGCGGGCGCGCTGGCGCGGTTCGGTTCCGAGGACCAGCGCGCACTGGCGACTCAGGCGGGCGAGGGCGGCGCGATTCTCACCGCGGCGCTGGCCGAGGAGCACAACTACGAACCCGCCAAGCCGACCACCGCCGCCCGCGAGGTCGACGGCGCGTGGCGGCTGACCGGGGCCAAGACCACGGTGCCCTACGCCGACCGCGCCACCCGAATCCTGGTGCCCGCCACGGTCTCCGGCGTGCCCGCGGTCTTCCTCGTCGACCCCGCCGACGCGTCGGTGCGGGTCACGGCGCAGCAGGTGGTGGACTTCAGCGCGGAGTTCGGCGTCGAATTCACCGACGCCCCGGCCGAATTGGTCGGCACGGTGGCGGACGGCGCGGAACTGCTGGACTGGATCCTCACCCGCGCCTGGCTCGGGCTCAGCGCCCAGCAGCTCGGCACCGTCGAGAAGGCGCTCGACCTGGTGGCCGACTACGCGCGCGAGCGCGAGCAGTTCGGCAAGGCCGTCGGCAGCTTCCAGGCCGTCGCCCAGCGCCTCGCCGACGCCTACATCGACGTGCAGGGCCTGCGCCTCGCGGTCACCCAGGCCGCCTGGCGACTGGCCGAAAACCTGCCCGCCGCCGAGGCCGTGCACACCGCCAAGTTCTGGGCCGCCGACGCGGGCCATCGCGTCGCTCACACCGTCGTGCACGTGCACGGCGGCGTCGGCATCGACCGCGACCACATCGTGCACAACTACTTCACCGCCGCCAAACACAACGAGTTCGCGCTCGGCGCGGGCACCGACCACCTCCGCGCCCTCGGCGCCCTGCTCGCCAACCCCGCCTGAACCCCAGCGGCACAACCGCTCCCAGACATCGGCCCGTCGGCACAACCGACGGGCCGATCGTCGTTCGGGGACCTGCGGCCGCGAGCCGTCCGTGCTCAGCGCGCGAACTTCGTCAGCATCTCGGCGATCGCGGGCACATCGAGCAATCCCTGGCAGACATCGAGCACGAATCGTTCAGCGGCGTCCACGTCGAATTCGCCGTCCAGCGGGTGGCCGTTCATGTGCAGGAAGACCCACGTCGCATACCAGGCCAGGCGCTTGTTGCCATCGATCAAGCCGTGATTACGTGCGATCGACTCCATCAATGCGGCGGCTTTCTGCCACACATCCGGATAGGCGTCCTGCCCGAACACGCTGGACTGCGGCCGCGCCAGCGCGGAGTCGAGCAAACCGAAGTCGCGCACCTCCGGAGTACCCAGACGCTCAGCGAGCCTCAGCAACTCGGGCAGCGTCAGATACTCCATCAGGCGAGCCTCCGGTTCAGCTCCTCACTCACCCGTAGAACATGATCAGCTGCCTCGTTGAACAACCGCGAGTGCTCGTTGATCGCCCTCGCGACCGCATTGCGCACGAACTGCTGCATGCTCGTCCCCTCCGCCTCCGCGCGCTCACGCAGGGCGTTGAGTTCATCCTCCGTAAACCGAACATTGAGGCCCGCCATATCTTCGACGGTACCACGCGGTACCACGCTTGCACCCGCAGGTCGGGCAGGCCTCGGCCTACGCCGCGGGTGGGGCGGAGGTCAGGTAGCGCTGGAGGGTGGGGGCGATGTCGGCGATGAGTTGGGGTGGGGTCATGGCGACGACCGGGGGGAGCCGGAGGACGTAGCGGCACAGGGCCAAGCCGAGGAGCTGGGTGACGATGAGGCCGCCGCGGCGGGGGGCGTCGGAGGGGTCGCCGAAGCGCAGGACCGCGGGCAGCACCTGTTCGGCGAAGATCTCGCGGATGCGGTCGGAGACTGCGTCGTCGGTGATGGACGAGCGCAGCAGGATCAGCAGGACGGTGCTCTGCCGGTCCTCCCAGATCGCGAGAAAGCGGCGGATCAGCAACTCGCCCATGGTGTCCGGCTCGGCGGCGGCCAGGTCGGGCAGCGCCAGGTCGATGTCGACGGCCGCCGCGAATAGGCCGTTCTTGCTGCCGAAATAGCGCATCACCATGGACGGATCGATCGCGGCGTCAGCGGCGATGGCACGGATGGTGGCCTTGCGGAAGCCTTCGGCGGCGAACCTCGCCCGCGCCGCTTCCAGGATTGCGGCGCGGGTCGCGTCGGAGCGGCGCGCGGGGGTGTGATCAGACGACTCTGTCATGCCAACAATTGTAGGCCAACAACTGTTGACTTCCATTCGCGGACAAGCTTATGGTTATGCCAACAAGCGTTGGCCTACAGATGTTGACCTAGGAGCCACCATGAACGCCCCGCTCCCCCGCACCACCTCGGTACTCGTCGTCGGCGCCGGACCCGCCGGCCTCACCGCCGCCATCACCCTCGCCGACGCGGGCGTCGACGTCGTCGTGCTCGACCGGCTCGCCGAGGGCGCCAACACTTCCCGCGCCGCCGTCGTGCACGCGCGCACGCTGGAGGTGCTCGCCGAACTCGGCATCGCCGAGGAACTGATCCTGCGCGGCATCCAGGTTCCGCGTTTCACCTTGCACGACGGCGCACGAACCCTCGCGACCGTAGAGTTCGGCAACCTCCCGACCCCGTACCCGTACACCCTGATGACCCCCCAGGACACGACCGAGGCGGTCCTGCTCGAGCGCCTGCACAAGGCGGGTGGAAAGGTGCACCGGCCGTACGTCGTAACCCGGATCGCACCGGAAAGCGACGGCGTCACCGTCGAATACACCGACGCCGCCGGCGCCACGGGCACCATCCGCGCCGACTACGTGATCGGCGCCGACGGCATGCACAGCACCGTGCGCGAGCAGGCGGGCATCGGGTTCACCGGCGACACCTACCCGGCCTCGTTCGTCCTCGCCGACGTGCGGATGGCCTGGCCGATCGCCAGAGACGAGGTGGCGCTGCACCTTTCGCCGGAGGGCGTCACGGTGGTCGCGCCGCTGCCCGACGACGCCGAACCCGATCGCTACCGGGTGGTCGCCACCGTGGCCGAAGCGCCCGAACACCCCACCGCCGAGGACATTCAGGCGATCCTCGATGCCCGCGGCCCCGGCGGCGACGTGCGAGTGCGGGAAGTGCTCTGGAGCTCGCGATTCCGTGTGCACCACCGGGTGGCCGACCGCTACCGCGCGGGTCGCGTCCTGCTGGCGGGCGACGCCGCACACGTGCACAGCCCGGCGGGCGGACAGGGCATGAACACCGGCATCCAGGACGCGGCCTTCCTCGGCCCGTTGCTCGCACGGGTGCTGGCAGGCGAGCCGCAGACGCTCCTGGACGAGTACGAAGCCACCCGCCGCCCCGTCGCCGTCGGGGTGGTGGCGTTCACCGACCGCATGACGAAGATGGCTACTCTCCGCCCGCGCATCGCGCGGATCGCCCGCAACACCGCGCTCTCGACCCTGAGCCGAATCCCCGCGATCCGCACCCGCCTCGCCTTCCGCTTGGCGGAACTGACGACCCGCTGATCGAAAGACACGGCTGAGCACCGACATTCGGCTGTGCCGTCGCACCGTGGCGACGTATCCGACTCGGCAACAATAGAATCCGCAGTTGGAGCGCTCACCGCCTAGAGCCCGGCACGGTTCCGCTGACAACGAAGGGCTGCCGAGCTCGACGCGGCGAGCATCGGCGCAATCGGAAACTACGCTTGGCCCGTGCTCGGCACACGACGAAGGGCCGCCGCAATTCCGCGGCGGCCCTTCACGTTTCCAGGTACTACTTGACGCTCGCCTCGGCGTGCTCGTCCGCAGGACGCTCCTCGGTCTGAGCCTTCGCCCAGCGGTAGTCCGGCTTGCCCGCGGGCGAACGCTTGATCTCCTCGACGAACCACAGGCTGCGCGGCAGCTTGTACGGCGCGATCTCCTTGGTCAGCACCGGACGCAGGTCCTCCAGGGTGGGACGATTCTCGCCGCGACACTGCACCACCGCGACGACGCGCTGACCCCAGCGCTCGTCGTCGACACCGACCACCAGCGCGTCGAAGATCTCCGGGTGCGATTTGAGCGCGCCCTCGACCTCCTCGGGGAAGATCTTCTCGCCGCCACTGTTGATGCTGACCGAACCGCGGCCGAGCATGGTGACGGTGCCGTCCTCCTCGACCCGCGCGTAATCGCCGGGGATCGAGTAGCGAGTTCCGTTGAACTCCTTGAAGGTCGCGGCCGTCTTGGCCTCGTCCTTGTAGTAGCCCAGCGGAATGTGACCCTTGCGCGCGAGAATGCCGATCTGACCGGATCCTGGCACCACCGGATTGCCCGCCTCGTCGAGCACCTCGGTGGAGGCGTCGATCTTGACCCGCGGACCGCCGGTGTGCGCCTCGCCCTTGGCGACCATGCTGAGTCCGCCGAAACCGGTCTCGGAGGACCCAATCGAGTCGGTGATCATCCGGTTCGGCAGCAGATCCAGCAGCTTTTCCTTGATGGCGGGTGAGAACAGCGCCGCACTGCTGGCGATCGCGAACAGCGTCGAGAGATCATAGGGCGCACCGGTTTCCGGGTTGCCCTCGATCAGCGCGTCCAGCATCGGCCTCGCCATGGCGTCGCCGGTGATGAAGATGAGGTTGATGCCGTGGCGGTCGATGTGCTGCCACACGCCGTGCCCGCTGAACTCGGGGATCATTACGGTCTTGCCGCCGCCGAACAGGCTCTGGAAGGTGGCCCACTGGGAGCCGCCGTGGATCATCGGCGGGATCGGGAACCGGGTCATCGGCGGGTTGGCCGCGCCGAGCTTGGCCAGATCCCATTCGTCGGCGACGTATTCGCCGGTGAGGAAGTTGATGCCGCCGCCGAGCACGCGCCACACGTCCTCCTGCCGCCACATCACGCCCTTGGGCATGCCGGTGGTGCCGCCGGTGTAGAGCATGTACAGGTCGTCCGGGGAGCGTTCGCCGAAGTCGCGCGCGCCGGAGGACTGCGCGAGGACCGCTTCGTATTCCACCGAATCCGCTGCGGTGGGAATGGCGCCGGTCGTATCGTCGTCCACAACGATGACGGTGCGCAGCTTCGAGTTCGCGGGCCGGACCTCGGCCACCTTGTCGCTGTAGCGGCGCTCGTGAATCAGCGCGACCATGTCCGAATTGTCGAAGATGTATTGCAACTCGTTCTCGACGTATCGGTAGTTCACGTTGATCATCACGGCGCGCGCCTTGAACACCGCGACCATGGCCTCGACGGCCTCGATGGTGTTGCGCGAGTAGATGCCGACCTTGTCGCCCGGCTGGACGCCTTGTTCCAGCAGGTAGTGAGCCAATTTGTTGGCTCGCTCCTCCAGCTGCGCGTAGGTCACCTCACGGCTGTCGTCGGCCAGCGCGACGCGATCGGGCATGAGGTCGATGGCATGTTCGACGAGGTCGGCTATGTTGTGGCTCACACGCTAAAAATAGAACGTGTTACTGTTCTTGACAAGGCTCGGAAGTCAGGAGATCAGCAATGCCGCACTGCCTCGTCGAGAAGCGCGATCACGTTCTCATCGTCACCATGAACCGGCCGGAGGCCCGCAACGCGCTGTCGGCCGAAATGATGGCGATCATGCGCGACGCCTGGGACCAGGTGGACAGCGATCCGGACATCCGGGTGGCGATTCTGACCGGCGCTGGCGGCGCTTTCTGCGCGGGCGCCGACCTCAAGGCGATGACCACCCAGCACCCGGGTGACTCGTTCAAGGGCGGCGGCTGGGACCTGTCCAAGATCGAGGCGCTGCTCAAGGGCCGCAGGCTCACCAAGCCGCTGATCGCGGCGGTCGAGGGCCCGGCCATCGCGGGCGGCACCGAGATTCTGCAAGGCACCGACATCCGCGTGGCAGGCGAGAGCGCGAAGTTCGGTGTGTCCGAGGCGCGCTGGGGCCTGTTCCCGCTCGGCGGTTCCGCCGTGCGCCTGGTGCGCCAGATTCCCTACACCGTCGCCGCCGACATCCTGCTCACCGGCAGGCACATCACCGCGCCCGAGGCCAAGGAGATCGGCCTGATCGGGCATGTCGTCCCGGACGGCACCGCGCTGGACAAGGCGCTCGAACTGGCCGGCCTGATCGCGGCCAACGGACCGCTGGCGGTGCAGGCGATTCTGCGCACCATCCGCGACACCGAGGCCATGCACGAGGAAGAGGCCTTCAAGATCGACGCGCAGCTCGGCGCCGAGGTCTTCAAGTCGGCCGACGCCAAGGAAGGGCCCAAGGCTTTCGCGGAGAAGCGCAAGCCCACTTTCACCGGTCAGTGACCGAATACCGCTCGGCCCCCTGCGCGTTCGCGCACGGGGGCCGCGTCGCGCTCGGGCCTCAGTTGGCGCCGGGGTAGTCCATCCAGAACGGCTCCCACTGGTGGCCGTCGGGGTCGATGAAGGTGCGGCCGTGCATACCGACCTGAGCCTCCTGGGCGCGCTTTTCCTCGTTGACCTCCTCGGTCGCGCCCGCGGCCACCGCGGCCTCGGTCAGCTGATCGACCTCCTGCGCACTGGACAGCGAGAGGGCGTAGCCGGCGGCCGTGGCCGACCTGGTGTCGGCGATCGGGCGCGTGCTGAAGGTCTTGAAGTATTCCCTGGTCAGCAGCATCAGGCAGATGTTGTCGTCGATGACGATGCAGGACGCGTTCTCGTCGGTGAAGTCCTGGTTCACCTTCCACCCCAATGCCTCGTAGAAGGCCTTCGACCGGTCCAGATCGGTGACCGGAAGGTTGATGAAGATCATCTTGCTGCTCATGTTCTCGTCCTCTCGGGGCGCATCGGCGTGTTCACCCATAGAGACGGACCCGGCGGCGGGAACTAATCGCAGCCGCACCCTGTGATCGTCGTCACGAGGATTTCACCGATCTTGGTCCGCCCGCGACCTGGTTTTCGGACCTGTTTTGTGTCAGTGGGCTGTGGCATGGTGGCACCCATGAGCGACTCGTCCAGCCCGTCGACCACTCTCTCCCCCGACGTCCTCGCGTCGTTCGAGAGCCACCGGCGGGAACTGTGCGCCTACGCGTACCGCATGCTCGGCTCCTCCTTCGAGGCCGAGGACGCGGTGCAGGAGACCTTCACCAGGGCGTGGAAGTCCTACGGCTCCTTCGAGGGCAGAGCCAGCCTGCGTTCCTGGCTCTACCGCATCGCCACCAACGTCTGCCTGGACATGCTCGACGGTCCGCAGCGCAGGGCAAGGCCGATGGATCTGTCCGGCCCCGGCACGCCGGATTCGCCGCTGCCCGCGCCGCAGCCCGACTACGTCTGGATCGAGCCGATCCCGAATGCCCTTGCCTTCGGCGCGGATCCGGCCGAACACGCGGCCACCAAGGACACCCTGCGCCTCGCCTTCGTCGCGGCATGTCAGCATCTGCCCGCGACCCAGCGCGCCATCCTGATCATGCGCGAGGTGCTGCGCTTCTCGGCGAACGAGACGGCCGAGGCGCTGACCATGTCGCCCGCGTCGGTGAACAGCGCGTTGCAGCGTGCGAGGGCCACCATGTCCAAGGTGCAGCCAACCAGTACCGACGGCTACGACGAATCCGACGAGAGCCAGCGCAAACTGGTCGACGACTTCGTCGCCGCCTTCGAGGCATACGACATGGATACGCTGACCACCCTGCTCAAAGCCGATGTCGCACTGTCCATGCCGCCCTTCGAGCTGTGGATCTCCGGCCCGGAGAACGTGGCCGCGTTCATGCTCGGCACCGGCAGCGCCTGCGCGGGGTCCAGGATGGTCCGGCTGGAAGGCGCGAACGGGTTGCCCGCCTTCGGCCACTACAAGCCGACCGAGGAGCCGGGTGTGTTCACGCCGTGGTCGATCACCGTGCTGGAGCTCGATGGCGACACCATCGCGGGGCTCAACTTCTTCCTGGACACCGAGCGGTTGTTCCCGATGTTCGGGTTGCCGATGGAGTTGCGCGAAGCTGTTGCGTGAAGGGTTGCGCGCGCGAGATCGGGCCCGGGCGACCTGACGACGCGCGCCGAGAACCCTACGACGCAGGCACGTACCGGTCGCGCAACTTCCGCTTGTACAGCTTCCCGTTCGGGTCACGCGGCAGTTCGGGCAGGTAGTCGATCGAGCGCGGCATCTTGTACTTCGCCAATTGCGTTGCGGCGAAAGCGAGTATGTCGGCGGTGAGCGCTTCGCTCGGCTCGACGCCTGCCGTGGTCTGGACCACCGCCTTCACCTCCTGCCCCCAATCCGGGTGCGGGATACCGAAGACCGCTACGTCGGCGACCTTCGGGTGAGTGACGAGGACGCCCTCGATCTCGGCGGGGTAGATGTTCACCCCGCCGGAGAGGATGAGGTCCGAGCGGCGGTCGCACAGATAGAGGTAGCCGTCCTCGTCGAGATAGCCGATGTCACCGACGGTGAACAGGTCGCCGACCCTGGCGTCCTCGGTTTTGGCCTTGTCGTGGTGGTATTCGAAGCTGGACGCGCCCATCTTCATGTACACCAGGCCGGTCTCGCCCGCGGGGACCTCGCTGCCGTCCTCCTCGCTGAGCACCTTGATCACCGACCACGGCCAGGATTTGCCGACCGAGCCGGGCTTGCGCAGCCAGTCCGCACCGTTGATCACCGTGCCGCCGCCCTCGGTCGCCGCGTAGTACTCGGTGACCGTCGGACCCCACCACTCCAGCATCTGGCGCTTGGTCTCCTGCGGGCACGGCGCCGCACCGTGCACCATGCTGCGCAGCGAGGACACGTCGTACTTCGCGCGCACCGCCTCCGGCAGCGCGAGCAGCCGGTGGAACTGGGTGGGCACCATGTGACTGTGGGTGACCCGGTGCTTGTCGATCAGGCGCAGCATCTCCTCGGCTTCCCACTTGTCCATGAGAACGAGCTTGTGCCCCAACTGGATCGAGATGGTCGCGAAGTTCAGGACCGCGGTGTGATACAGCGGCGACCCGCAGATGTGCACATGATCGTCGTAGGGCGCCAGCTCGAACAAGCCGAAGAACGCGGTGGTGTGCGGCGGCACCACGTCGGGGTCGGCGCCGGTCAGCGGACGCCGAACTCCCTTGGGGCGCCCCGTGGTACCCGAGGTGTAGAGCATCGGCGCGCCCGTGCTCCGCTCGGCCGGACGACCGGTGTCGGCCGCCCCGAGCCAGGCCACCGACTTGAAGCCCTCGATCTCCCCGACCGAAAAGCAGGCCGTGACAGGCAGACCCGCTTCGTCGGCGGCGGCCTTCGCCACGGCGGCGAACCGGTCGCTCGCGAAGAACGCCTTCGCCTCGCTGTCCCGCAGAATGTAGGCCACCTCGGGGCCGGTGAGATGCCAGTTCACCGCCACGATGTAGAGCCCCGACTGGTAGGCCGCGAAGTAGGCGGCGACCGCCTCGAGGCAGTTGTGCACCATGCTCACCAGCACGTCGCCCGTCCGGAGGCCGAGGGCGCGCAGCCCGGTGGCGTAGCGGTCGGCGAGCGTGGCCAGTTCTCGATAGGTCACCTCCCGGCCCGCGGGATCGACCATGGCGATCCGATCCGGTTCGGCGTTCGCGATGTTCCACAGGCCGAGAATTGGCAGGACCGACGGGGCGGGTGAGGCAGTCACCCCATTGAATTTAGAACGCGTTCTACCGATCGACAAGGGGTGCGAGCCGGTGCAATTGCTCGATGTCGGGAACCGACACGAGCATCATGCTGACGCCCGCGGCCTCCCAGACCTTCAATTGCTCACGCACGTGTTCCTCGTCGCCGATGATGGCGGTGTCCAGGATCAGCTCGTCCGGGACAACCGCAGCCGCCTCTGCCTTCTTGCCCGCCTGGAACAGTCTGCCGATCTCGTCCACCTCGCGCTCGTAACCCATCCGCCGGTAGACCTGGGCATGGAAGTTCAGCTCCGGCGCGCCCATGCCGCCGATGTAGAGCGCCATGATCCAGCGCATCCGCTCCAGCTCGGTGGCAGGGTCGTCGGTGATGATCACCTGGCAGCTGGCCGCGATCTCGAAGTCGTCGCGCGATCGGCGCGCGCCCGCCCTGGCGAACCCTTCGTCGAGCCAATCGTTGTACATGTTCGCCAGCCGAGGCGCGTAGTAGATCGCCAGCCAGCCGTCCGCGATCTCGGCGGTGAGCGCCACGTTCTTCGGCCCTTCCGCGCCGAGCCAGATCGGCAAATCCGCACGTAGCGGGTGCACGATCGACTTCAGCGGCTTACCGAGCCCGATCGAGCCCGGCCCCGTGTACGGCAGCGGGTAGTGCGGCCCGTCGCTGGTCACCGGCGCCTCGCGCGCGAGGATGCGGCGGATGATGCCGACGTACTCGCGGGTGCGCTGCAAGGGTTTGGCGAACGGCTGCCCGTACCAGCCCTCCACCACCTGCGGGCCGGACACCCCGAGCCCGAGGATCGCGCGACCGCCGCTGAGGTGATCGAGGGTCAGCGCGTGCATCGCGGTCGCGGCCGGCGTGCGCGCCGACATCTGCACCACCGATGTCCCCAGCCGGACCCGCTCGGTCGACGAACCCCACCAGGTGAGCGGACCGAAGGCGTCCGAGCCCCACGATTCGGCGGCGAAGACGGCGTCGAAGCCCGCTTTCTCGGCCGCGACGACCAACTCTCCCGCGTTCTGCGGCGGCTGCGCCATCCAATACCCGAGTTGCAATCCGAACTTCATGGTCGTCCCTTTCCCGAGCTGCTTCTTGCCACCAGAATAAGAACCTGTTCTACTCGATAGCGTGACTAAGGGGAATACCGCGTCCGGCGTGTTCCCGGGTGGGGGCCCGACGAGATGAGCGCCGCCGCGAGCTGGGCGGGACGAACCCGACCGGTCATGCGGCGCGAGGACGGCCGCCGGAACAGCGGCGGGTGAGAAGAGCTGAGAGAGGGTCGGAATTGGACACCAGCACGGCACCCGATGTGCTGAGCGCCCCGCTGCGGGCGCGATTCGACTACACACGGTCGGTGGGACCGACCATCGGCAGATTCCTGACCGGTCTGCGGAGCCGCAAGGTGGTCGGCGTGCGCGGGTCGGACGGCCGGGTTCTGGTGCCGCCGCCCGAATACGATCCGGTGACCAGCCTGCCGCTGACCGAGTTCGTCGACGTCGCGGACACCGGCGTCGTCGCCTCCTGGACTTGGGTGCACGAGCCGCTGCCCGGCCAACCCTTCGACCGCCCCTTCGCCTGGGCGCTGATCCAGCTGGACGGCTCGGACACCAGCATGCTGCACGCCGTCGACGTCGCCGCGCCGGATCAGATGCGGACGGGACTGCGGGTGCGGGCGCGCTGGGCCGAACAGACCGAGGGCAGCATCAAGGACATCGTCTGCTTCGAGCCGGGCGAGCAGTCCACCGCCGAGCCCGCGGCCGAAAACGGCGAGCCGGTCACGATGATCGTCACGCCGGTCGATCTGTCCTACAAACACACCGCGTCCCCGCAGGAGACCGTCTACCTGCGCGGACTCGCCGAGGGCAAACTGATCGGCGCGCGCACCGACGCCGCGGGCAAGGTGTATTTCCCACCGCGAGGGGCCAATCCGACCGACGGCAGGCCGACCGACGACTACATCGAGCTTTCCGATCACGGCACGATCACCACCTTCTGCATTGTGAACGTCCCGTTCCTCGGGCAGCGCATCAAACCGCCGTACGTCGCGGCCTATGTGCTGCTGGACGGCGCGGACATCCCGGTCCTGCACCTCGTGCTCGGTTGCGAGGCAAGCGAAGTGCGGATGGGTATGCGCGTGAAGGCGGTGTGGAAGCCGCGCGAGGAGTGGGGTCACGGCCTGGAGAACGTCGACCACTTCGAGCCGAGCGGCGAGCCGGACGCCGACTACGAGACCTACAAGCACCACCTGTGAGAGGCGCTTACGTTGACTGACAACGCCACCGACATCGCGGTCGTGGGCTTCGCCCACGCACCGCACGTGCCGGAGACTTTCGGCACCACCAACGGTGTCGAGATGCTGGTGCCCTGCTTCCAGCAGCTCTACTCCGATCTGGGCATCACCAAATCCGATATCGACTTCTGGTGCTCCGGCTCCTCCGATTACCTTGCCGGACGCGCCTTCTCGTTCATCTCCGCGGTCGACGCCATCGGCGCGGTGCCGCCCATCAACGAGTCGCACGTCGAGATGGACGCCGCATGGGCGCTGTACGAGGCGTTCGTGAAGCTGAAGTCCGGGCAGGCCCGCACCGCGCTGGTCTACGGCTTCGGCAAGTCGTCGGCGGGCACGCTGCGCCAGGTGCTCACCCTGCAGCTCGATCCGTACCTGGTGGCTCCGCTGTGGCCGGACGCGCTGTCCATCGCGGGCCTTCAGGCTCGGGCCGGTCTCGATGCGGGCCGCTGGACCGAGCGTGACATGGCCGCGGTCGCCGCGGGCGACTCGGGTGACGTCGAAAGCCTGCTCGCCACACCGTATGTGGCGGATCCGCTGCGTGCGCACGACTGCGCGCCGATCACCGATGGCGCGGCCGCCATCGTGCTCGCGGTCGGCGATCGCGCCCGCGAACTGTGCGAGCGCCCCGCTTGGATCACCGGCATGGCTCACCGCATCGACACCCCCGTGCTCGGCGCTCGCGACCTCACCGTCTCCCCGTCGACTTCGGCTGCGGCGCAGGCGCTTACCGGCGGCGATCTGAGCGGCTTCGATCTCGCCGAACTGCACGCGCCGTTCAGTCACCAGCAGCTGATCCTCACCGAGGCCATCGGGCTGAAGCCGGAGACGAAAGTCAACCTCTCAGGTGGCGCACTGGCCGCCAACCCGATGTTCGCGGCGGGTTTGGAACGCATCGGTTTCGCGGCCGAAGCCATCATGGCGGGCACCGCGAACCGCGCGCTCGCCCACGCCACCAGCGGCCCCGCGCTGCAACAGAATCTTGTGACCGTTTTGGAGGCGCTGGCATGAGTATCCCGGCCGCGGTGCTCGGCACCGGACAAACCCATCACGTGACGAAACGAACCGACGTCTCGATGTCGGGCATGTGCCGCGAAGCAATCGATCGCGCGCTCGCCGACGCCGGGCTCACCATCGCCGATATCGACGCGGTGGTGGTCGGTAAGGCGCCGGACCTGTTCGAGGGCGTCATGATGCCCGAACTGCATATGGCCGACGCCCTCGGCGCGACAGGAAAGCCGCTGCTGCGCGTGCACACCGCCGGTTCGGTCGGCGGTTCCACCGGCGTGGTGGCGGCCAACCTGGTGCAGGCGGGCGTGCACAAGCGGGTGCTCGCGGTGGCCTGGGAGAAGCAGTCGGAGTCGAATGCCATGTGGGCGTTGTCGATTCCGGTGCCGTTCACCATGCCGGTCGGCGCGGGCGCGGGCGGCTACTTCGCCCCGCACGTGCGTTCCTACATCCGCAGGTCGAACGCGCCGACGCACATCGGGGCGATGGTCGCGGTGAAGGATCGGCGCAACGGCGCCAAGAACCCGCTCGCCCACCTCAGGCAGCCCGACATCACGCTGGAATCGGTGCTCGCCTCGCAGATGCTGTGGGATCCGATCCGCTTCGACGAGACCTGCCCCTCCTCGGACGGCGCATGCGCGATCGTCATCGGCGACGCCGAGGCGGCCGCGGCGGTGGAGGCCGAGGGCAAGAAGGTGGCGTGGGTGCACGGCACCGCGATGCGCACCGAGCCGACCACCTTCGCCGGGCGCGATCAGGTCAACCCGCAGGCAGGCCGGGACGCGGCGGCCGCGCTCTGGAAGGCGGCGGGCATCACCGATCCGCTCGAGGAGATCGATGCCGCCGAGATCTACGTGCCGTTCTCCTGGTTCGAGCCGATGTGGCTGGAGAACCTCGGTTTCGCGGCGCCCGGCGACGGCTGGAAGCTCACCGAGAAGGGCGAGACCGAGATCGGCGGACGCATCCCGGTCAACCCGTCGGGCGGCGTTTTGTCCTCCAACCCGATCGGGGCGTCCGGCCTCATTCGGTTCGCGGAGGCGGCCAAGCAGGTGATGGGACGGGCGGGCGACTACCAGGTCGACGGCGCGCGCAAGGCCATGGGCCACGCCTACGGCGGTGGGTCCCAGTACTTCTCCATGTGGGTTGTAGGTGTGGAAAAGCCTCGCTGACGCTCGGCTTTTGCCACGCCTACCGACGTTGGAGGTCGATCGGGGGCGCTTCGCTTCCCCGATCGACGAGTACCCGCCATCAGATACGGAGCTCCTATGACCACCGCCGCTACCTCGACCGAGCACCCCGCCCGCCTCGCCGGGCTCGCCTCGCAAGCCGCCGTGCGGGCACGGGACAAAGACGCGTGGCTGGATTTGTTCGCCGCCGACGGGATCGTCGAAGATCCCATCGGCCCTTCGGGTTTCGATCCCGAGGGCAAGGGTCACCGCGGCCGGGACGCCATCGCGGCGTTCTGGGACAAGGCGATCGCGCAGACCGAATCCATCGAGTTCCTCTTCGGCGATTCCTTCGCCTGCGGCAAGGAGGTGGCCTTCACCGGCACCATCCGCACGCGTATCGGCGGACATCGGATCGATGCCGAGGGTGTGTTCACCTACAAGGTCGACGACGCGGGCAAGATCGCCGCTCTGCGCGCGTTCTGGGAGGTCGACCGGGCTATCGCGACCACCCGGTCCGTCGACTGATACCGGCTGCCCCCTTCCCCTTCGGGCAGCAAGCGAAAGGGCCCTCGAACCGGCTGGATACTCCGGTTCGAGGGCCCTTTTCGTACGGTCAGTGCGCGACCGGGCAGCCGCCCTTGTAGTCGACCGGGAATTCCTTGATTCCGTTCAGCCAGCCGGACCGCAGGCGCTTCGGGTCGCCGATCTTGGTGATGTCGGGCAGGTGGTCGGCGATGGCGTTGAAGATCAGGTCGATTTCCAGGCGGGCCAAGTTCGCGCCGATGCAGAAGTGCGCGCCGGTACCGCCGAAGGACAGATGCTGGTTGTCCTTGCGGGTGATGTCGAACTTCTCCGGGTTCTCGAAGACGTCCTCGTCGAAGTTGGCCGACCGGTACAGCATCACCAGCCGCTGGCCCTTCTTGATCTGCACGCCGCCGAGTTCGGTGTCCTCCAGCGCGGTGCGCTGGAAGGAGGTGACCGGGGTGGCCCAGCGGATGATCTCGTCGGCGGCGGTGGCCGGGCGCTCCTTCTTGAACAGCTCCCACTGGTCGGGGTTGTCCAGGAAGGCCATCATGCCGTGGGTGATGGCGTTGCGGGTGGTCTCGTTGCCCGCGACCGCCAGCATGATGACGAAGAAGCCGAACTCTTCCTCGCTGAGCTTGTCGCCGTCGATATCGGCCTCGATCAGCGTGGTCACGATGTCGTCGGCGGGGCATGCCTTGCGGGCGGCGGCCATCTGGTAGGCGTAGCCGAGGATCTCCGCGGAGGCGGCCACCGGGTCGGCGTCGTTGTCCGGGTCGTCGTAGCCGGTCATCTGGTTGGACCAGGTGAAGACCTTCATCCGGTCTTCCTGCGGAACGCCGATCAGCTCGGCGATCGCCTGTAGCGGCAGCTCGCACGCCACCTGGGTGACGAAATCACCCGCCCCCGACTCGGCCGCGCTCTTCACGATCTCCTCGGCCCGCGCCGAGAGCTCGGCGCGCAGGCCGTTGATGGCACGGGGGGTGAAGCCGCGCGAGATGATCTTGCGGAGCTTGGTGTGCTCTGGCGCGTCCATGTTGAGCAACACGATGCGCTGCAGCTCGATCTGCTCGCGGGTGATGTCGTCGTTGAAACGCGGGATCGCGGTGTTCTCGAAGCTGGAGAACACGTCGCTGCGCCGCGACACCTCCTTGACGTCGGCGTGCTTGCTCACCACCCAGAAACCCTCGTCATGGAAGCCACCGGTCTCGGGCGACTGCGGGTTCCACCAGATCGGCGCGGTGCGCCGCAGTTCGGCGAATTCTTCGACCGGAACTCGCTCGGCGTAGATGTCCGGGTCCGTGACGTCGAACCCTTCCGGCAGATTCGGGCGGGCGTTCCGAGTCTCAACCACCAGATGTCTCCTTCGACAAACTGAAACACGTTCTACAATCAATTGCAGCACAGCCGGAAGGACTAGTAAAGAAGCGCGGGCCATCCGGCTGGCACACGTTTCAGTTTTGCTCCCAAGAGGAAGGTTCAAGATGGGCACACCCGTCATCGTCGAGGCCGCTCGCACACCGATCGGCAAGCGCGGCGGCTGGCTTTCCGGCCTGCACGCCGCCGAACTCCTCGGCCTCGCCCAGCGCGGACTGCTCGAGCGCGCCCACCTGGACCCAGCCCAGGTCGAGCAGGTCATCGGCGGCTGCGTCACCCAGGCGGGCGAGCAGTCCAACAACGTCACCCGGGTCGCGTGGCTGCACGCCGGACTGCCGTGGCAGGTCGGCGCGACCACGATCGACGCACAGTGCGGTTCCGCGCAGCAAGCCAACCATCTGGTGGCCGGCCTCATCGCCGCCGGCGCGATCGATGTCGGCATGGCCTGCGGCGTCGAGGCGATGAGCCGAGTTCCGTTGGGCGCCAACGTCGGCGAGCACGCCGGTTCGCGCAGGCCCGCGTCGTGGAACATCGACCTGCCCAACCAGTTCGAGGCCGCGGAGCGGATTGCCAAGCGGCGCGGCATCTCTCGCGCCGACGTCGACGAGTTCGGCGCGCGCTCGCAGCGGCTCGCCGGGCAGGCTTGGGCCGAGGGACGTTTCGATCGCGAGGTGCTGACCGTCACCGCGCCCGCGGTGGACAAGGAAGGCAATCCCACCGGCGAGAAGCTAGACGTCAGCCGGGATCAGGGTCTGCGCGAGACCACGGCGGAGGGCCTGGCCAAGCTGAAGCCGGTCCTGGAGGGCGGCGTGCACACCGCGGGCAGCTCGTCGCAGATCTCCGACGGCGCGGCCGCGGTGCTGCTGATGGACGAAAAGGCCGCGCAGCGAGCGGGTTTGCGTCCGCGCGCGCGGATCGTGACCCAGGCGCTGGTCGGCGCCGAGCCGGAATTCCACCTCGACGGGCCGGTGCAGGCGTGCACCCGGCTGCTCGAGCGCTCGGGCATGAATATCGGCGACATCGACCTTTTCGAGATCAATGAGGCATTCGCTTCGGTCGCACTTTCATGGGCTTCTGTACATCAGCCGGACATGGACCGGGTGAATGTAAACGGCGGCGCCATCGCCCTCGGCCATCCAGTCGGGTCCACCGGATCCCGGCTCATCACAACGGCTTTGCACGAACTGGAGCGCACGGGCGGCAGTACCGCAATGGTGCTCATGTGTGCCGGTGGCGCACTGGCGACAGGTACGATCATCGAGAGGTTGTAGCAACTTCAACCAATTCTCCGCCTTATTGTTGAACGTTCATCCCAGAGCGGGCAAAACGTGTCGTACGCCACACAATGGCCGGTACGCTCGACTAGATGAGATGTCAGCTATCTTCTCGCTAACATCACCCCGATCGGGAAGACCCCCGCGACGGGCCAGAACCGGGTCGTACAGCGTCTCCACTAGAGACGTTGGCGCGACCCGCAAACGCAACCGTCCCAGTGACTTCGCCAGCCGCCCACCTAGAAGCTTCAAGGAAATCCTGAATCAGGCGTAGGTTTTCAGTTACTGAGCCGCTAATATCAATGATACGTATCCGAGATAACGACTGTTAGTACAGCGAAGGGAATTGGGCGGCTCACAATGGCTGATTTCGCGGCGCGGCTGAACAAGCTGTTCGAAACCGTGCATCCCCCGGGGCGCAAGCCGCACACCAACGCGGAGGTTGCGGCTGCGCTGACGGCCTCCGGGCATCCGATCTCGAAACCGTATCTCTCGCAGTTGCGGTCGGGCCAACGGACCAACCCGTCGGACGAAACGGTGGCTGCACTGGCCAAGTTCTTCAAGGTCAAGCCGGACTACTTCTTCAACGACATCTATGCCGCCAAGATCGATCACGATCTAGAGCTGCTGTCCCAGCTGCAGGGCTACGGACTGCGTCGGCTGTCGAGTAGGGCGTTCGATCTTTCCGAAGAATCACAGAACCTTCTCACCTCCATGGCGGAGAAGTTGCGGGCGAGCGAGGGCTTGCCCGAAATTCCTCCGGACGGAACCGAATAGGGTTCTCCCACAGCGCAGCACAGTGCGGCCATCGGTCGCACTGTGCTGCGTTGTGCGCGAACCAGCTTCCCGAGGAGGGACGGGACCACCGCAACAGAAAGCTACCTGCCGAAACCAATTCGGCGTTGTGCGCGCATTCTGTCGTGCCCGCGGATTGCGCACCGATTCGGATTCCGCTCTGTGCAAGAACGTTTGAAAGTTCACCTATCGAGCGATCCCATGCGGGTTGCGATCGCCATTGTGCAAACGCATGCCACACGGCGGAAGACCGCGCGAGCAAGTTCCGCCTTCGGTTGGGAGCCCCGATTTCCAGGGGTCATTACATTACGCTGATGGACGCGGGTCCAACTTCTAACCCGCGCCGCTGCCGTCACGGTGACGATGCCCTCACCGGCATGCGGTGTGCGCTGTGAGCTGTGAGCTGACATAAGCACCCTCGAGTCGACGTCATCGATGCAGACCGGCAACACTCGGCGCCGAGAAACGTGGTGCGTCACGGGGAACGGCGGATGTCATCGCTTGCCCAAGCGATACCGATTCGGCGCGGCGTGTGGTCGCCGCACGGCAGGTCATCGCGAAACCGTCTGCTCCGAATGCGCGCCCGCAGTGGACTCGTAGGCGCGCGCGATCGCTTGCACCCAGCCGCGCGGGCTGACGCCCTCCGGTGGTGCGATCCAACGGGCGTCTATCACTATGTCGCCCAACGGATTTCGTGCCCAACGCGCCACTCGGTCCGCGTGCTCGGGGATGGCGGCGGGCGGTGTTCCCGTGGCCGCCAGCTCGACGCCGCCGCCGGATTGCAGATAGAGGGCGTCCATGATCTGGGCGACCTGGTCCGATGCTCGCAGCTGCGTCGAGGTTGCGGTCTGGTCGTGCGCCACCACTTCGGGGAACCGGCCGACCATCAGGCGATGCAGCGACCGAATCCGGCTCAGCAGCACCCTTGCTCGCACCCACAGCTCCACCACGATCCACACCGCGCCGAAAGCGACCAGCAGCGCGGCGATTTCCCACGCCTGCCAGCCCCACGTCGGCTCTCCGGCAGGCGTGCGTGGCTCGCCGGCAAGCGAGCGCCGCAGCTGAAGCATCGCGAGCACGCCGACCAGCGCGGTTCCCAAGGTGTAGATGGCGATCCCGCGGCCGAGCGTCGTCCAGTCGAGATTGCGCAGTCCGGTCACCACGATGAAGATCGCGCCGAGCGCGACGAGCAGCCAGCCGAACGAGTACGACCAAGACAGTGCGATGGCCACCGCGGTCGTACCTCCCGCATAGATCACCGTGGCGATCTGGCGCAGATTGCGCCGCGAGACCACCGGCCATGCCGCGGCGGCCACCACCGAGGTGGCCGTGACGAACGCGAGCCATGCCGACGCCACGATGCCGTCGGAGAGCAGCCCCGAGCGCAGGCCGTGCGGGCGCAGATTGTCTATGGCGAGGGCGATTTCGGGCACCGCGACCGTCGCGCCGAGCGCCACCGCTGCCACCGCGACGACGATCGCCACGCGCGCAGTCGTCGCGGGTTTCACCAGCACGCGCCCCACGCGCGCGCCCGCGGCCACCCAGACCAGCATGGCCGTCGACCAGAACGTCATCCGAGTGCCTCATCGAATCGAAGGACCGAGACGCCGGCGCCTCGGCTGTTGAAGACGCGCAGCCGGGTCATCAGCATGGCGGCGAAGGTCTCGGCCTCCCATTCGGCGAGTTCGTCGGCGCCGTCGTCGACGATCTGCTGATGGGCACGCTGGCTGAGCATGTAGGCGATCAGATCGTCGCTCGCCTCCAGCGTCACCTCCGGCGCGGGCGCGCCTTCGTGGTCGAAGACGATGTGGCCGAGCTCGTGGGCCAGCGTGTGGTCGCGGCTCGGCAATGCGGTGGCCAGCACGATGACGTCCCGGTCGGGATAGAACCTGCGCTGCCCGCAGACGCCGGGACCCAGCTGGGCGCTGGCGATCTCGATATCCCGCTCTCGCTCGTAGGCGACCGCGGCGACCACCTCGTCCAGCGTGGTCGCGTCGTAGTCGGCGGCCACGGCGCACACCGCGTCGACCGCGGCCGCCACCCGCCGGTAGGACCGGGAGCTGCTCTGCGCTCTGCTCTCACTCATCGCCGACCCCTCACGACCTCGGGCCGAAGAACTGGGCGCGGGCGGCGTCCACCCTGGCCTGCGCGGCGGAGGCGCTCTGGAAACTGACCGCGCCGGAACCGGTTCCGGCGAGCGCTAGCGCGATGAGGCCACCGACGACCGAGAGCACGTTCGGTGCGGGCAGTCCGTCGTCGGCGCTCGTCGGGCGCACGTTGGGGTTCGGATTCACCGGCGCTTGCGGTAAGACGGGAGCGGGCGGCGACTGCTCCGGAACCGCGTCCGAGGCGGGCGGCGCGGCGACCGGGACGGGTGCGAGCCGTGGAGCGGAGTCGTCGGGGGCGGGCGGAATGACCAGGGGCGCAGTGGGAATCGCCGGGGCCGACGGTGGCAACGGGATCAGCAGGAGCAACAGCGGCGACGCGGAGCCGACCGCGGCCGAACCGAGGGCGGCCGTACCGACGGCGGCGGAACCCACGCCAGCGGAACCAACGGCCGCCGAACCGACACCAGCGGAACCAACAGCCGCCGAACCGACACCAGCGGAACCAACAGCCGCCGAACCAACTCCGGCAGAGCCGACCGCTGCCGAACCGACACCGGCAGAGCCGACCGCTGCCGAACCGACACCGGCACCGGCACCGGCACCGGCGGAGCCGACCGCTGCCGAACCAACTCCGGCAGAGCCGACAGCCGCCGAACCGACACCGGCAGAGCCGACCGCTGCCGAACCGACTCCGGCACCGGCGGAGCCGACCGCTGCCGAACCGACACCGGCAGAGCCGACAGCCGCTGAACCGACCACCGCTGCCGAACCGGTACCGAGTAGCGCCCCGACTCCGGCAGACCCGGTACCGAGTACAGCGCCCAACCCGACAGACCCGGTACCGAGTAGCACCCCAAGTCCCGCCGATCCGGTGCCCAGCGCAGCGCCCAACCCGGCGGAACCGAGTCCGGCCGCACCCAATCCGGCGGAACCTGCGACGCCTGCTGAACCGAGTCCGGCCGACCCCGCGCCACCGGCGGAACCAAGTCCCGTCGATCCCGCGCCACCCGCGGAACCAAGTCCGGCCGCATCCAATCCGGCGGAACCTGCGACGCCTGCTGAACCGAGTCCGGCGGAACCCCCGGCACCAGTGGAACCAAGTCCGGCGGAACCCCCGGCGCCTGCCGAGCCCGCGCCCGACAGACCGATGTCCTCGGCGGCGGGCTCGGAAGTCATTGGCACCAGCGGCAATCCGCGGCCTGTGGTGGAGGCGCGAGACTCGGGGACGCGCGGCTGTCCCGGCTCTTCGAGCGGTATGCCACCGGGTTGCGCGAGGGCGGCAGCGGAACCGACTAGCGTGAAACCGGTCACAGCTCCGGCTAGTGCCACCGCACGGAACGTGCGACCAACGGCCATGCGCCAGCCTTCCCCTCTTCGTACAGCGCAGATCTAATGCCCGGTCGCAACACCTTCATCCGGGACTTTTCGACGGACGGGTGCTCATAGTAAACCCCCGCCCTGAACCGCGCAGGAGAAGGATGGCAGCACGAAGCGACGCCCGGAGGGGTCGGGCGTCGCCTCACATGCCGTTAGCTCGGATTTCACTGGTCGGGCTCATGGCCCGCCCAGCAAACGAATCGATCAGGCTCCGTACACCGGCTCCGGTGGCGCGGACTTCGCGATGAGGTCCGCGACGACCGGACCGAGTTCGGCGGGCTCCCAACGGGCACCGCGATCCACCGCGACACCGTGCCGCCAGCCGTCGGCCAGCGCGACCTTGCCGCCCTCCACCTCGAACATGCGGCCGGTGACACCGGCGGACTGCGGGCTGCCGAGCCAGACGACCAGCGGCGAGATGTTCTCCGGCGCCATCGCGTCGAACCCGTTCTCCGGCTTGGCCATCGTCTCGGCGAAGACGGTCTCGGTCATTCTGGTGCGCGCGGCGGGCGCGATGGCGTTGACGGTCACGCCGTACCGGGCGAACTCGGCGGCGGCGGTCAGGGTCAGACCGGCGATGCCCGCCTTCGCGGCGCCGTAGTTGCCTTGGCCGACGCTGCCCTGCAAGCCCGCGCCCGAGCTGGTGTTGATGATGCGCGCGTCGACACGGCGGCCCGCCTTGCTCTCACCGCGCCAGTATTCGATGGCGTGGCGCATGGTGGCGAAATGGCCCTTGAGGTGCACCCGCACCACCGCGTCCCACTCGTCCTCGCCCAGGTTGACCAGCATCCGGTCACGCACGAAGCCCGCGTTGTTGACCAGCACGTCGAGGCCGCCGAACGCGTCGACGGCCTGGTGAATCAGGTTGCGCGCGCCCGCCCAGTCCGCGACGTCGTCACCGTTGGCCACGGCCTGGCCGCCCATCGCCTCGATTTCGGCGACCACCTGCTGAGCAGGCGTTTCGGCGGTGGACGCACCGTCGAGGGCGGAGCCGAGGTCGTTGACCACCACGCGCGCGCCCGCGGCCGCGAAGGCCAGCGCGTGCGCCCGGCCGATGCCGCGGCCCGCGCCGGTGACGATGACGGTGCGCCCGGCGCAGATCTGCTCGCTGCTCATTACCTGTTGTCCTCTTTCGTTCCGTTCGGGATCAGGCCCGCTGCTGGTCGTGCTCCGCGGTGGACGCGGCAAGGAAGGCGGGGCGCTCGCCGCCGCCGTGCACCGGCAGCGAAGCGCCGCTGACGTAGGCGGCGAGGGGCGAGGCAAGGAAGGCGGCGGCGCGGCCGATGTCCTCGGGGCGGGCCATCCTGCCGAGCGGAACCGTCGCGGCGACGGCATCGATGCCGTCGCGGTCGCCGTAGTGCATTTCGCTGAGCTCGGTCTCGACCAGGCCGACCACCAGCGAGTTCACCCGGACCTTCGGGGCCCACTCGACGGCGAGCGATTGGGTCAGGTTGTCGATGCCCGCCTTGGCCGCGCCGTAGGCCGCTGTGCCCGGCGAGGCCCGGTGGCCGCTGACGCTGGAGATCATCACGATCGATCCGCCGTCGGGCTGTTGCTGCATCACGGCGTTGGCGGCTTGCGAAACCAGCAGCGGGGCGAGGAGATTCAGCTCCACGATCTTGGCGTGGAAATTCTTGCTCGCGGTGGCGGCGAGCGCGAAGGGGGCGCCGCCCGCGTTGTTCACCAGGTGGTCGAGCCGCCCGTGGCGCGCGATCACGGTGTCGATCATGCCCTGGACCGCGTCGCCGTCACGGACGTCGCAGGGCAGGTACTCGATCTCCTTGCCGTCGTGGACCACCGGCTCGTCGGCCGGGCGCCGGGCGCACGCGACCACCGTCGCGCCCGCGGCCAGAAATGTCCTGCTGATCCCCGCGCCGACACCACGAACGCCGCCGGTGACCAGAACGACGCGATCGGTCAGATCGATTTCGAGTCCCACCGTGCTAACCTACCAAGCAACTGCTTGCTTTGCCAATGCCGACGACATCCGGCCCGCACCACGAGCTCAGAAACGAAGGACATGCGATGGGGATCAACCGTCACTCCGAATCAACCGGCATCACCGTGGTCACGGTCGACTACCCGCCGGTCAACGCCATCCCGACCGACGGCTGGTTCGCCATCGCCGACGCCGTCCGCGCGGCCGGGCGCGACCCCGAGACCAAGGTCGTGGTGCTGCGCGCCGAGAACCGCGGCTTCAACGCGGGCGTCGACATCAAGGAGATCCAGAGCAAGCCGGGCCACCAGGCGCTGATCGACGCCAACCACGGCTGCTTCGAGGCGTTCGCCGCGGTGTACGACTGCCCGGTGCCGGTCATCGCGGTGGTGCAGGGCTTCTGCCTCGGCGGCGGCATCGGCCTCGTCGGCAACGCCGACGTCGTCATCGCCTCCGACGACGCCACCTTCGGCCTGCCCGAGGTGGACCGCGGCGCGCTCGGCGCGGCCACCCACCTCTCCCGGCTGGTCCCCCAGCATCTGATGCGCGCGCTGTTCTACACCGCGAGCACCATCACCGCCCAGCAGTTGCACCACTACGGCTCGGTGTACCAGGTGGTGCCGCGCGCCGAACTCGACGCCGCCGCGATGGAAGTCGCCAAGAACATCGCGGCCAAGGACGGCCGGGTGATCCGTGCGGCCAAGCGTGCGCTCAACGGCATCGACGTGCAGGACGTGCACCGCAGCTACCGCTACGAGCAGGGCTTCACCTTCGAGCTGAACCTGGCGGGCGTCGCCGACGAGATCCGCGCCAGGTTCGAAGACGACCTCGCGGCGCGCAAGGCCGGCGAGTAGCCCGCCCACCGGATACAGGAGAACACATGCGGGACAAGCGAATGTCGCTCGACGACGTGGTCGGCGAGCTGCGCAGCGGAATGACCATCGGCATCGGCGGCTGGGGTTCCCGGCGCAAGCCGATGGCGCTGGTGCGGGCCATCCTGCGCTCGGATCTCACCGATCTGACCGTGGTCAGCTACGGCGGCCCCGACCTGGGGCTGCTCTGCTCGGCAGGCAAGGTGCGCAAGGCGTACTACGGTTTCGTGTCGCTGGATTCGGCGCCCTTCTACGATCCGTGGTTCGCCAAGGCGCGCACCGAGGGCGCAATCACGGTCCGCGAAATGGACGAGGGCATGATCAAGTGCGGTCTGCAGGCCGCGGCGGCCCGGCTGCCTTTCCTGCCGATCCGCGCCGGGCTCGGCTCCGCGGTCATGGATTTCTGGGAGGGCGAGCTGAAGACCGTCGCCTCCCCCTACCCGGCCGCCGACGGACGGACCGAAACGCTCGTCGCGATGCCCGCGCTGAATCTCGATGCGGCGCTGGTTCATCTCGATCTCGGCGACAAGCACGGCAATGCCGCCTACACCGGCGTCGACCCCTACTTCGACGATCTGTACTGCCTGTCCGCCGAGCGCCGCTACCTGTCGGTCGATCGGCTGGTCGAGACCGAGGAGCTGGTGAAAGCCGTTCCCCAGCAAGCGATCATCCTCAACCGCATGATGGTCGACGGCGTGGTCGAGGCACCGGGCGGCGCGCACTTCACCTTCTCCGGCAGCTACGGCCGGGACGAGAAATTCCAGCGTCACTACGTGGACGCCGCCAAGACGCCCGAGTCGTGGGCCGAGTTCAAGGCCACCTACCTCGACGTCTCCGAGGCCGAATACCAGGCGGCCGTCCGCGCTTTCGCCACGCAGGAGGGCTGACCCGATGACCGATACCACCACTAGCACCCGCGCCGAAGTGTGCGTCGTCGCCTGCGCGGAGATCTTCCGCGGCGCGGGCGAGATCATGGCGAGCCCGATGTCACCGGTCACCACGATCGGCGCCCGGCTGGCCCGCCTCACCTTCGAGCCGGATCTGCTGCTCTCCGACGGCGAGGCGCTGTACCTGGCCGAAACCCCGGCGCTCGGCGCGAAAGCCCCCATCGAGGGCTGGATTCCGTTCTCCAAGGTCTTCGATGTGGTCGCCTCCGGGCGGCGGCACGTGGTCATGGGCGCCAACCAGATCGACCGGTACGGCAACCAGAACCTGTCCGCCTTCGGCCCGCTTCAGCGGCCGACCAGGCAGATGTTCGGCGTCCGTGGCGCTCCTGGCAACACCATCAACCACGCCACCAGCTACTGGGTGCCCAAGCACAACAAGCGGGTCTTCTGCGAGCAGGTCGACATCGTATCCGGCATCGGCTACGACAAGATCGACCAGGAGAACCCGGCTTTCCGCTTCCACCACCTGCACCGGGTCGTGAGCAATCTGGGCGTCTTCGACTTCGGCGGGCCCGGCAACACGATGCGCGCCCTCTCGCTGCACCCCGGGGTGAGCGCGGACGAGGTCGCCGAGAACACCTCGTTCGAGATCGCCGAGCTCGGCGACGCGGGCCAGACGCGGCTGCCGAGCGAGGAAGAGCTCCGGATCATCAGGACGGTGCTGGATCCCAAGGGAATTCGCGACAAGGAGGTGGCCTGATGACCGGACGCTTGCACACCCCGCTGACCGAACTGGTCGGCGTCGAGCATCCCGTCGTGCAAACCGGCATGGGTTGGGTGGCAGGACCGAGCCTGGTCTCGGCCACCGCCAACGCGGGCGGGCTCGGCATTCTCGCCTCGGCGACCATGACGTTCGCGGAGCTGGAAGCGGCGATCGCGAAGACCAAGGCGCACACCGACAAACCGTTCGGCGTGAACATCCGCGCCGACGCCACCGACGCCGGCGAACGCATCGACCTGCTGATCAGGGAGAAAGTCGCGGTCGCGTCGTTCGCGCTCGCGCCGAAGAAGGATCTCATCGCGAAGCTGAAAGACAACGGCGTCGTGGTGATTCCGTCGATCGGCGCGGCCAAGCACGCGGTGAAGGTGGCCTCGTGGGGCGCCGACGCGGTGATCGTGCAGGGCGGCGAGGGCGGCGGGCACACCGGTCCGGTGGCGACCACGCTGCTGCTGCCCTCGGTGCTCGACGCGGTCGACATCCCGGTCGTCGCGGCGGGCGGCTTCTTCGACGGGCGCGGCCTGGCGGCGGCGCTGGCCTACGGCGCGGCGGGCGTCGCGATGGGCACCCGCTTCCTGCTGACCCAAGAGAGCTCCGTGCCCGACGCGGTGAAGCAGGAATACCTGCGCAGGCAGTTGCAGGACACCGTGGTCTCGCTCAAGGTCGACGGCATGCCGCATCGCGTGCTGAACACCGAACTGGTTCAGCGGCTGGAGCATTCGGGCCGCTGGCGGGGGCTGGCCGCGGCGGTGTCGAACGCGGCGCGGTTCAAGAGCATGACCGGCATGAAGTGGTCGACCATGGTCAAGGACGGCCTGGCCATGCGGAAGACCAAGGACCTGAGCTGGTCCCAGGTGGTCATGGCCGCCAATACCCCGATGCTGTTGCGCGCCGGGCTCGTCGAGGGCAATACCCAGGCGGGCGTGCTCGCGGCGGGTCAGGTCACCGGCATCATCGATGACCTGCCGACCTGTAGGGAGCTCATCGATCACGTGGTGACCGACGCGCTGGCGCGCATCGAGGCGGTGTCGGCGCTCGCCGGTCAGACGGCTGCTCACTGATTCCGATCAGCGTCGACCTACAAGGCCGCTCGATCCCCGGATCGAGCGGCCTTTGTCATGCTCTAGCCGGTAATCAGGCCGGACC
The DNA here is from genome assembly GCF_001613365.1 of Nocardia xishanensis NBRC 101358. Classification (GTDB taxonomy): domain Bacteria; phylum Actinomycetota; class Actinomycetes; order Mycobacteriales; family Mycobacteriaceae; genus Nocardia; species Nocardia xishanensis. The sequence continues at coordinate 164,558 of NZ_BDCF01000006.1, read as the reverse complement.
TCGCAGGCGTTTCGCACGGTTCGCAGCGCATACAGACCCTGCGAGGCGTGCGAAGCATCTGCGAGGTGCGCCCATGGGGCCACGCCCGGTTCGATCCGCGGACATGGCGGGGCGTGGACATTGATCCTCGCGCCGAGCGGGATGAGGGCGGCGGGCGGGCACTTGCGAAGGGCGAAAACCGCGCCGGGTGAAGGACATTCACCCGGCGCGGATCGCGATCGGTAGTTACAGGCGCTCGATGATGGTCACATTGGCGGTGCCGCCGCCCTCGCAGATGGTCAGCAGGCCGTAGCGGCCGTTGCGGCGTTCCAGCTCGTTGAGCAGGGTGGCGAAGAGCTTGGCTCCGGTGGCGCCGAGCGGGTGGCCGAGCGCGATGGCGCCGCCGTTGACGTTGACCTTCTCCGGGTCGGCGCCGGTCTCCTTCAGCCAGGCCAGCACGACGGATGCGAACGCTTCGTTGATCTCGACCACGTCGATGTCGTCCATGGTGAGGCCGGTCTTGGCCAGCGCCCACTTGGTGGCCGGGATCGGCGCGGTGAGCATGAAGATCGGGTCAGCGCCGCGCGCGCTGACATGGTGGATGCGGGCGCGCGGCTTCAGGCCGTACTCCTGCACCGCCCACTCGGAGGCGAGCAGGGTGGCGCTGGCGCCGTCGGAGATCTGGCTGGCCACCGCGGCGGTGAGCGGGCTGCCCTCGGCGAGCGCGGGCAGCGAGGCCATCTTCTCCAGCGAGGTCTCGCGCGGGCCCTGGTCGATCCAGAAATCGCCGACCGGGACGATCTCGTTGTCGAACTTGCCTTCCTTGATGGCCTGGCGGGCACGCTCGTGGCTGCGCAGCGCCCACTGCTCCATGTCCTGGCGGCTGATGCCCCACTTCTCGGCGATCTGCTGCGCGCCGCGGAACTGGGAGACCTCGTCGGTGCCGTACCGGTGGTCCCAGCCCTGCGCGCCGACGAACGGCGACTCGAAGCCGTACTCCTTGCCCGCGAGCATGGCCGCCGAGATCGGGATGGCGCTCATGTTCTGCACGCCGCCGGCGACGATCACCTCGGCGGTGCCGCTCATGATGGCCTGCGCGCCGAAATTGATGGCCTGCTGGGAAGATCCGCACTGCCGGTCGACGGTGACGCCGGGGACTTCCTCCGGGTAGCCCGCGGCCAGCCACATGGTGCGGCCGATGTTGCCCGCCTGCGGACCGATGTTGTCGACGCAGCCGACGATCACGTCGTCGACGTTGATCGGGTCGATCGAGCTGCGGTCGATCAGTCCGCGCAGCGCGGCCGCACCCAGATCGGCCGGGTGCACACCGGCCAGCGCGCCACCGCGCTTGCCGACCGGGGTGCGCACCGCGTCGATCACGTAAGCGTCCCGTAGGGGGGTGTACGGGCGGCGGGCGGAAGGTGCAGACATTGGGTCTCCTAGTCGGTGTGCCGCGAGACGGTCAGCCCGTCGAGCACGATGGTGAGGTACTGCTTGGCGAGGTTTTCGACGGTGATGGCGCCGCCCGGCTGGTACCAGCGCACGGCGACCCAGACGGTGTCGCGCAGGAAGCGATAGGCCAGTTCGACGTCGAGCTCGGGACGGAAGCTGCCGTCCTCGACACCGTTGATCAGCACCCGGTGCCAGAGCTCGCGGAACTCCCGGTTGTACTCCTCGATGTAGGCGAAACGCTCCGCGTCGCGCAGGCGTTTGGCCTCGGCCTGGTAGATCGCGACCGCGGCATGGAAGCGGTCGAACGACTCGTAGGACGCGATCACCAAGGCTTCCAAGGTGTCTCGCGAGCTGAGGCCGGAGCCGACGATCTCGCGGTAGCGGCCGAACAGATCATCGAGGAAGCCGCGCAGGATCTCGTCCACCATCGACTCCTTGGAATCGAAGTGGTGGTAGAGACTCCCGGATAGAATCCCGGCCGCGTCGGCTATATCGCGCACCGTGGTCGCGCGCAATCCACGCTGGGCGAACAGATCGGCCGCCAGCGCGAGCAGTTCGTTGCGTCGTGCGGATTTCGAGGCGTCAGGTGCGGTCACGAAGGCCATAATACAACCAAGCATTTGCTTGGTGCTAGGGCGTCGACCATCGCGGAAGGCAGCCGTCACGACGGGATCGGTCACACCAGACGCCGGCCAAGTAGGAAGAGCCGCGTAGAGGGGCCGACATGCGTTAGGTGGCCCGCGCCCTGCTGGACCTACGCCGGGACAACAGCAAGCTGGGACAAGACTCGCTCGGGGTCGCCGAGATATGCATAGCCTTCACTGTTGATGAACATCGCCATCAACTCGGCCAGACTGTCGCGCTCGGCTGTGGTGACAGCGATCTGCCGCTTCACGAGGCTCGCGCACAGGCCGTCGACTAGTTCACCCCACTCACCGACATCGCTGAAAGTCCGATACTGGGCAAGCGTTTCAGCCGGAAGCCGGTCCGCCAGCCGTTCCAGCAGATCGCGCGATTCCTTGTTGAGCTTATTGATGCGGTCGATCTGTTCCTGTGTCCTACGGGGCCTTTCGCGCGTCCTGCGGGGCCGTTCACTGGACTCCATGTCCTCCCTAGCCTTACTTGATCGGGTTACCATTCGCATCGTTCCGGTATACCCCGGGCCCGCTGACCGGATAGCCGGTCCGGACGCTGCCATAGTCGGCCCGTTGGCTGTTGAGGCAGGTGCGTCTCAGGTGGGCGGGTAGCCGCATCACTAGCGCTGCGATACCAGGCTTGCGCTGGCAGCTGCGTGGCCAGGTCGACCACGCCCGGCCCGAATTGGCACGGAGAAAGCTGGCCGCTGTGGCGGCGGCCGAGATGCTGGACCGGCAACCGCGTCTCTCCCCCGTGTCACCGATAGCGGTAACGAGCGAACACGACTCGCAGGTGCGGAGATGGCGGCGCTAGCGCAGCGAGTAGCGGATCGGGGAGGACACCGAGAGGTCGGCGAGGAGGCGGTCGCAGATGACGACGGGGGAGATGCCTGCGCGGGCCATGCGGGCGACGAGCGCCAATCTTCGCTCCGGCGTGTCCCATTCGACGGTCAACGGTCCGCGGCCCGGGCCCGCGTCGACGGTCGCCATTACGCGGGGTGGGCCGTACGGGACCGGTTCTTCGATGAGCTTCAGCACCATGCCGCGCTGCCAGGCATGGTAGGCGTCCATATCGGCGCCGACCACCAGTTTGTCGGTGGCGGCGCACAGACCCTGCGCGATCTCGTCGGCGACGGCGCCGCGGTCGAAGTGATGCTTGCGGCAGCGGCGCAGCACCTCGATGAGGTCGGCGCGCACCTCGCGCAGCAGGGCGGTCTGGCGCTGGCGCCGCCGGTCCTGCTCCGAGGGAACTCCGGCGGGAGACCGCAGCCCGATCCGGCGGGCGCGGGCGTTGTCGCGCATCATGTCGGCGCGCAACGCGGCTCTCGGGTCTCGTTCGACTTCGGTCTCGTCGATCGCGAACAGCTCGAGAATTTGCGCGGCCCGGTATGCCGTCGCCCGCGCGGACTGGTGGTTCATGAGCTCGGCGCCGAGTGTCAAGGCGGCGAGAACCATGCTGTCCAGCCTGCGCCTGGCCAACACGACCTCGCGTACGACGTCGAGTTCTAGTTGTTCGCGGGCAGGTGGGCGATACGGGCCCATAGCCAACGCCCCTTACGAAATTGCGGGATCCGTCCTCCCCCAGCATGGCACACCCCGGCCCCGCGCGCCCCACCCTTTTTCACCTGATCGGGCGCCCATTTCCGGGTAAGGAAGCGGACGCCCGAAGGCGATCTCAATCGGGCGCCTCAGGCCCGCTGACTGCTCACGGAAACGACCTCGCCGGTGAGGTAGCTGGTGTAGTCGCTGGCCAGCATGGCGATGGTCGCGGCCACCTCCCACGGCTCGGCCGCGCGCCCGAACGCCTCCCGCTCGGAGAGCTGATCGAGCAGTTCCGTCGAGCTGACCTTGTCGAGGAACGCGTGCCTGGCGATGCTGGGCGCGACGGCGTTGATCCGCACGCCGAGTTCGGCGGCCTCGATCGCGCTGCACCGGGTCAGCGCCATCACGCCCGCCTTGGCCGCGGCGTAGTGGGCTTGGCCGTACTGCGCGCGCCAGCCGAGGACGCTGGCGTTGTTCACGATGACGCCGCCGTGCCCCGCCGAACGGAAGTAGGCCAGCGCCGCGCGGGTGCAGCGGAAGGTGCCGTTGAGCGTGATGTCCAGGACGCGGTCCCACTGCTCGTCGGTCATGTCGACCACGGGCGTCTCCCCACCGAGACCCGCGTTGTTGACCATGATGTCGATGCGGCCGAGCGCTTCCGCCGCGCCGCGCACCAGCGCGTCCACTTGCTCGGTGCTCTGCACGTCGCAGGCGATCGCGGCGACCCGGCGATCCGGGAACTCACCCTTCAGCTCGACCTCGGTCTCGGCGAGCCTGCGCTCGTGCCAATCCGAGACGACCACGTCGGCGCCCTCGGCGAGCAGCCTGCGCGCCGTGGCCGAGCCGATGCCGGTCCCGGCGGCCGCGGTCACGACGGCGACGCGTCCGGTCAGCAGGCCGTGCCCGGCGACGGGCTCGGGGGCGACCGAAAGGGGCCGCGCCGTCACGGCCGGGCCTCGCGCGGCAGGCCGAGCACACGCTCGGAGATGATGTTGCGCTGCACTTCGTTCGAACCTCCGTAGATGGTGTCGGCGCGGGTGAACAGATACAGCCGCTGCCATTCGTTGAGATCGTCGTCCTCGTCGGCCACCAGGCCGCGCGCGCCGAGCACCGCCATGGCCAGTTCGCCGAGCCCACGGTGCCAGTTGGCCCAGAGCAGCTTGGCGACCGAGGCCTGCCCGCCGTCGTCGACGCCGGTGCCTTCCATGGTGCGCAGCGCGTGCGCGCGCAGCACCCGCAGACCCACCCAGGCCCGGTCGATCCGGTCCGCGATGAGCGGTTCGTCGGCCACGCCGATGCGGCGGGCCAGCGCCTCGATGTCGGCCAGTTCCCGCGCGAAGCGGATCTGCTGGCCGAGGGTGGAGATGCCGCGTTCGAAGGTCAGCGTGCCCATCGCGATGCGCCAGCCGTCGCCGGGCGCGCCGACGACCAGGTCGGCCGCGGTGCGCGCGTCGTCGAAGAAGACTTCGTTGAACTCCGACGTCCCGGTGAGCTGGATGATCGGGCGCACCTCGATACCCGGCTGCTTCATGGGAACGAGCAGGTAGGACAGGCCCTTGTGGCGGGAAGAGCCCTTCTCGGTGCGGGCGACCACGAAGCACCAATCGGCCACGTGGGCCAGCGAGGTCCAGATCTTCTGGCCATTGATGGACCACTCGTCGCCGTCGAGGTGCGCGGCGGTGCTGATGGCGGCCAGGTCCGAACCCGCACCCGGTTCCGAGTAGCCCTGGCACCACAGCTCGGTGACATTGCGAATGCCGGGCAGGAAGCGGTCCTTCTGCGCCTGTGTGCCGAAGGCGAGCACGGTCGGGCCGAGCAGCTCCTCCCCCACGTGCGAGACCCGAGCGGGCGCGTTGGCCTTGGCGTACTCCTCGTGGAAGATCACCTGCTGGCGCACGGTGGCCTCGCGACCGCCGTACTCCTTGGGCCAGCCGAGGCAGGTCCATCCGGACGCGGCCAAGTGCCGGTCCCAGGCGAGGCGCTCGTCGAACGCCTCGTGCTCGCGGCCTGGACCGCCCAATCCGCGCAGTTCGCGGAATTCTCCGTTGAGATTCTCGGCCAGCCATTCCCGCACTTCGGCGGAAAACCGCGCGTCCCGCGCGGCAGTGTCGGAATCTGAGGTCTGGATCGCAACCACGCCGGTAGGATAACCTACCAAGCACTTGCTTTGTAGAGTGCATGCATAAGTACTCGCGTGAACGGTGAGGAACACCCGTGACAACCCCTGCACAAACGACACCGATGGCCCTGCACGATGCCGCTCGGACCTTCGGTGCCGCCCCCGCGCTGGCCGACGGCGACGTCCGTCTCGACTGGGCCCAGCTGCTGGCCGTGGTCCAGCAGACGGCGCGTGCGCTGATCGCGCGCGGCGTGCAGTCCGGCGACCGGGTGGCCATGTGGGCGCCGAACACCCACCACTGGGTGGTCGCCGCGCTGGCCGCGCACTACGCCGGCGCGGCGCTCGTGCCGCTGAACACCCGCTACATCGCCGACGAGGCCGCGGACGTGCTGTCGAGAGTCGACGCGAAGGCGCTGTTCGTCGCGGGCTCTTTCCTCGGCCGCGACCGGCTGGCCGAACTACGAGCCGCCGCACCGGAGTTGGCCATCCCGACGATCGTGGTGATAGCCGTCGAACCGGGCGGCGAGACGACCAGCACCGATCCGAGCGTGCTGAACTGGTCGGATCTGGCGGTGATCGCCGAGACCGTTCCGGTCGAGGACGCCGAGAAGCGCGCCGCCGCCGTCGACACCGAGGACATCTCCGACATCCTGTTCACCTCCGGCACCACCGGACGCAGCAAGGGCACGCTCGTCGCGCATCGGCAGGCGCTGTCGGTGGTGCGCGCGTGGGCCGAATGCACCACCCTGAACAGCGACGACCGCTACCTCGTTGTCAGCCCGTTCTTCCACAACTTCGGCTACAAGGCGGGCATCCTCGCCTGCCTGGTCACCGGCGCGACGATCGTCCCGCAGGCCACGTTCGACGTGCCGCAGACGATGCGGCTGGTCGGGCAGGAGAAGATCACCGTGCTGCCGGGACCGCCGACGATCTACCAGACGATCCTGGACTTCCCCGACCGCGGCTCCTACGACCTGGGCACGCTGCGAGTGGCCGTCACCGGCGCTGCCACGGTGCCGGTGGTGCTCGTCGAACGGATGCGTTCCGAGCTCGAATTCGCCGTCGTCATCACGGGTTACGGCCTGTCGGAGGCGGCCGGGTTCGGCACCATGTGCCGCGCCGACGACGACGCCGAGACCATCGCCAACACCTGCGGCAGGCCCATCGCGGGCTTCGAGCTGAAGCTCAGCGAGGCCGGCGAGGTCCTGCTGCGCGGTCCGAACGTCATGCTCGGCTACCTGGACGATCCGCAGAGCACCGCCGAGACCATCGACGCCGAGGGCTGGCTGCACACCGGCGACATCGGCACCCTCGACGAGCGCGGCTACCTCAGAATCACCGACCGGCTCAAGGACATGTACATCTCCGGCGGCTTCAACGTCTACCCGGCCGAGATCGAGCAGGCGCTCGCCCGGCTCGACGGCGTGGCCGAGTCGGCGGTCGTCGGCGTGCCCGACACCAGGATGGGCGAGGTGGGCAAGGCCTACGTGGTACGCAAGTCCGGTTCGTCGCTGACCGAGGACCAGGTGCTCGCCCACGCCACCACCGTGCTGGCAAATTTCAAGGTGCCGCGCTTCGTCGAATTCCGCGATCAGCTGCCCTACAGCGCCGCCGGGAAAGTGCTCAAGCGTCAACTACGTGAGGAGAAGTCGTAATGCCAGACCAAGCGGAGAACGGCTCGGTGCCGGACGAAGGCGAGGTCGTCACCTACGAGCGGCGCGGCCGGGTCGCAATCGTCACGATGAACCGGCCCGATTACCGCAACGCGCAGAACTCGGTGATGACCTACGCGCTCGACGCCGCCTTCCAACGCGCCGTCGAGGACGACGAGGTCGGCGTGATCGTCTTGGCGGGCAACGGCAAACACTTCAGCGCCGGACACGACATCGGGACGCCGGGCCGCGACCACCACGTGCGCTACGACAACAAGGCCGTCCTGTGGTGGGATCACGTCGACAAGCAGGGCGGCGACCAGCGTTTCGCCAGGGAGTCCGAGGTGTACCTCGGCATGTGCCGTCGCTGGCGGGAGATCCCCAAGCCGACCATCGCCATGGTGCAGGGCGCCTGCATCGCGGGCGGGCTGATGCTCGCGTGGGTGTGCGATCTGATCGTCGCCTCCGACGACGCGTTCTTCTCCGATCCCGTGGTGCGCATGGGCATTCCGGGTGTGGAGTACTTCGCGCACCCGTGGGTGATGGGCCCGCGCGCGGCCAAGGAGTTCCTCTTCACCGGCGACCGCTTCGGCGCGGCGCAGGCCAAGGAGTGGGGCATGGTCAACCGGGTGGTCCCGCGCGCCGAACTGGAGGCCGAGACCATGGCGCTTGCCGAGAAGATCGGCGCCATGCCGCGCTTCGGTCTCGCGCTCACCAAGAAGGCGGTCAACCAGGCCGAGGACCTGATGGGCATGCGCACCGGCATGGACTCGGTCTTCGGGCTGCACCACTTCGCGCACGCGCACAACGCCGAGGTCGGCGCGGACTCACTCGGGGGCATGAACGCCAAGACGATGAAGGCCAGTGCGAGCACGGCCGAACAGAACGGGACGACGTAGTGGATCTGGATCTGGACCAGGCGACCCAGGAATTCCAGCGGGAAGTCCGCGAATTCCTGGCCGCCGCGAAACCCTCGGCGCCGCTGCCATCCATGGACACGAAGGCCGGGTTCGAGGCGCACCGCGACTGGGAGCGCACCCTGGCCGACGCGCGGCTGTCGGTGGTCTCCTGGCCGCGGGAGTACGGCGGGCGCGACGCCTCGCTGCTGGAGTGGGTGCTGTTCGAGCAGGAGTACTACGCCGCCGGTGCGCCGGGGCGGGTCAGCCAGAACGGCATCTTCCTGCTGGCGCCGACGCTGTTCGAACACGGCACCGCCGAGCAGCTCGACCGCATCATGCCGCGGATGGCGCGCGGCGACGACATCTGGGCGCAGGCCTGGTCGGAGCCAGAGGCGGGCAGCGACCTGGCGGGCATCAGGTCGACGGCGCGCCGCACCGAGGGCGGCTGGCTGCTCAGCGGTCAGAAGACGTGGAGTTCGCGAGCCGCGTTCGCGGACTGGGCCTTCGGCCTCTTCCGCAGCGATCCGGAGGCGGAGCGGCACAAGGGACTCACGTACGTGATGTTCCCGCTCACCGCGGACGGTGTCTCGGTGCGGCCGATTCCGCAGCTGGACGGTGAACCCGGCTTCGCCGAGATCTTCCTCGACGACGTCTTCGTACCGGATCGCGACGTGATCGGCGCGCCAGGCGAGGGCTGGCGGGTGGCGATGAGCACCTCGAGCAACGAACGCGGTCTCTCGCTGCGCAGCCCAGGCCGGTTCAGCGCGACCGCGCGGCGGCTCGTCGACCTGTGGCTGGACAGCGGCGACCGCACCAACACCGCGCAGCGCGACGCCGTCGTCGACGCGTGGATTCGCAGCGAGGCCTACCGCCTGCACACCTTCGGGACCGTCACCCGGTTGAACGAGGGCGGCAAGCTCGGCGCGGAATCCTCGATCACCAAGGTGTTCTGGTCCGAACTCGACATCGACATGCACGAGACCGCGCTCGACGTGCTCGGCGCGGCGGCCGAGCGGTCAGGACCGTGGACCGACGGCTACTTGTTCTCGCTGTCCGGCCCGATCTACGCGGGCACCAACGAGATCCAGCGCAACATCATCGCCGAGCGGCTGCTCGGACTACCCCGAGGGAGCAGCCGATGAGATTCGCGCTCAGTACGGAACAGACCGATTTCGCCGCCAGCGTGCGCAAGCTGCTCGACGCCGGGCGAACGCCGACCGCGGTGCGCGCCTGGGCGAACGGCGATTCGCGGCCAGGCCGCGCGCTGATCGAGCAGCTGGCGGGCGCGGGCGTGCTCGGCCTCGCGGTCGACGAGGCGTACGGCGGTGTCGGCGCCGACCCGATCGACCTCGTCGTCGCGTTCGTCGAGATCGGCCGGTCCGCCGCGCCGGGACCGCTGGTCGAGACCGCGGCCGCGATTCCCGTTCTGCTCCAGTCGCTTCCGAAATCCGACGCGGCCGAACGCTGGCTGCCCGGGCTCGCCGAAGGCACCGCGCTCGGCACGGTCGCCTTCGCCACTCCCGGGCTCGATCCGGTCGCGCTCGACGCCGACGTCGCCGACGTGACGCTGCTCGTGGACAGCGCGCAGGTGTTCCTCGGCGAGCGCGGCGCGGCGATCCGTTCGGTCGACCCGGCACGCAAGCTGTTCGCGGTGACGGCCGCCGAGCTCGTCGCAGGCGACGACCGGGTGCTGGAGGCGGGCGCGGTCGCGTTCGACACCGGTGTGCTCGCCGCCGCCGCGCAACTGCTCGGTGCTGGTCGCGCGCTGCTGCACGCGGCCACCGAATACGCCAAGCAGCGCAAGCAGTTCGGCAAGCCGATCGGCGAATTCCAGGCCGTGAAGCAGAAGCTCGCCGATGTGCTGATCGCGCTCGACCTGGCCGAGCCACTGCTCTACCGGGCCGGGCTCACCATGGGCGAGCCGACCCGCAGCCGCGACGTGTCGGCCGCGATTCTGGCCTGTGGCGACGCCGCGCACACCGCCGCGCGGGCGGCATTGCAGGTGCACGGCGCGATCGGCTACACCGCCGAATACGACCTGTCGCTGTGGCTGACCAAGGTCACCGCGCTGCGCGCCGCCTGGGGCACGCCGGATCTGCACCGCGCAAGGATCGCCCGCGCCCTGCGCGACGAGGCCGTCCGGGATCGAGCGCTGCGAGGCACCGCATGACCGCCGCCGAACACCAGGAATTCGTCGCCTCGGTACGCGCGCTGCTCACCAAGCACGCGGGACGCGACGCCGTGCGCGCGGCGATGGACACCGAACTCGGCTACGACCCGAAGCTCTGGCGGCTGCTCTGCGAGCAGATCGGCGTCGCGGCGCTGGCGGTGCCGGAGGAGTACGGCGGCTTCGGCGCGTCGCTCGTCGAATCGCTGCTCGTAGTCGGCGAATTGGGCCGGACGCTGGCGGGCGTGCCGATGCTCGGTTCGGCCGTGCTCGGCGCGCAGGCCGTGCTGCTCTCCGGTGACGAGGACGCCTGCGCCCGGCTGCTGCCTGGCGTCGCGGAAGGCACGACCACGCTGGCGGTCTGCTGGGCGAACGCGACCGGCTGGGATACGCCCGGCGTTCGCGCCGACGGCGAGTCGCTTTCCGGTACGGCGCATTACGTGCTGGACGGCGCGCACGCGGACACGCTGATCGTGCTCACCCCGACCGGACTGTTCGAGGTGGAGGCCACTGCCGCGGGCATCACCCGGCGCACGGTCGCGACCATGGACCCGACCCGCAAGCTCACCGAGATCGGCTTCGACGGTGTCACCGCGCGCAAGCTCGGCACCAATGATCCGGATGCCGTCGCGGGGCGGCTGCGCGAGATCGCGTGGGCGGCGGTGGCCGCCGAGCAGGTCGGCGCGGCGGAGCAGTGCCTGGAGATGACGGTCGAATACACCAAGTCCCGGGTGCAGTTCGGGCGGGTGATCGGCAGTTTCCAGGCGCTCAAGCACCGGATGGCCGATATGTATGTGCTGCTGGAGTCGGCCAAGTCCGCGTCCTATGCCGCCACCGCCGCGGTCGCCGCCGACCTGCCGTCGGCCGCCGAGGACGTGTGGGTCGCGCGGACGCAGTGCTCGGAGGCGCTTACCGAGATCGTCTCCGAGACAGTGCAATTGCACGGCGGTATCGCCATCACCTGGGAGCACGACGCGCACCTGTTCTTCAAGCGCGCGCATGGCGACGCCCAGCTCTTCGGCACACCCCACCGCCCCCTGGCGCACACCTAGCGCACCTGACCGAAGGCCCCGGTGACCCCTCACCGGGGCCTTTCGTCGTGCGCGAGGTAGCGACGGCGCTCGCGGTGGGCTATTTCACTGCTAATAGATAGTTAGCTTATGTAATAATATTCCCTGTGCAGCATGCTCCAGTGACGACTTCAGACATCGTGGTCGATCTCCTCGTCACCGCGGGCAGGCTGACCCGGCTGGCCGGGGTGATCGGCGACGACGATCTGCCACGTGCCGTTCTGCGGGCACTTGCCGTCCTCGACGAGCACGGCGCGGTGCGGGTCAGCGAATTCGCCAGAATCGATCGATGCTCCCAGCCAGCGGCAACGGCGCTGCTCGGCAGGCTCGTCGAGGACGGATTCGCGACGAGGACCAAGGATCCCGCGGACTCCAGGGCGGTCGTCGTCGACCTCACCCCGGCCGGACGCGAGCGACTGGCCGTGGCACGCGCCGCCTACGGCACGGCCATGGCCTCCCGGCTCGCCGAATTCGACGTCGAACGACTCGCGCGAATGGAATCCGATCTGAACGAACTGCTGGAAGCGCTGAAAAAGAGCGCGCCCCAGCACTATCCGTCGAGGGAAAACCGATGAGAGTGGACACCCGCGCCGCCACCGGCGCGCCCGCGTCGACCGAACAGCCCAAAGCGGTCTGGGCGGTCGCCTTCGCCAGCGTCATCGCCTTCATGGGCATCGGCCTTGTCGACCCGATCCTCAAGCCGATCGGCGAACAGCTGCACGCATCGCCCTCGCAGGTTTCGCTGCTTTTCACCAGCTACATGCTGGTGACGGGCGTGGCGATGCTGATAACGGGCGTGGTCTCCAGCCGGTTCGGCGCGAAGAAGACGCTGCTGGCGGGCCTGGCCGTCATCGTGATGTTCGCGGCGCTGGCGGGCATGTCGAACACCGTCGAGCAGATCGTCGGGTTCCGCGCGGGCTGGGGGCTCGGCAACGCGCTGTTCATCGCCACCGCGCTGGCCACCATCGTCGGCGCGGCCAGCGGCGGCGTCGCGCGCGCCATCATCCTGTACGAGGCGGCGCTCGGCATCGGCATCGCGACCGGCCCGCTGGTCGGCGGCGTGCTCGGCGGAATCAGCTGGCGCGGACCGTTCTTCGGCGTCTCGGCGCTGATGGCCATCGCCTTCGTCTGCATCGTCGTGCTGCTGCCCGAGAGCCCGAAGCCCGCGCGCGGCACTTCGCTCGCCGCGCCGTTCCAGGCGCTGCGTCACCGCGGCCTGCTCACCGTCAGCATCACCGCGCTGCTCTACAACTTCGGCTTCTTCACCCTGCTCGCCTACACCCCGTTCCCGCTGGACATGGGCACCTACGCGATCGGGTTCATCTTCTGCGGCTGGGGCATTCTGCTCGCGCTGGCCTCGGTCTTCTTCGCCCCCGGTCTGCAACGACACTTCGGCACGCTGCCGATGATGGGTCTCGCGCTCGGGCTGTTCGCGACGGACCTGGCGGTGATGGCGCTGTTCGCGGAGAACAAGACGGTACTGATCGTCGGCACGGTGCTCGCCGGCCTGTTCCTCGGTGTGAACAACACCCTGATCACCGAGGCCGTGATGATCTCGGCGCCGGTGGAGCGGTCCACCGCCTCGGCGGCCTACAGCTTCGTCCGATTCGCGGGCGGCGCCGCCGCGCCGTGGCTGGCGGGCAAGCTCGGCGAGCACAGCATCGCGCTGCCGTTCTGGGTCGGCGCGGCGTGCACCGCGGCCGCCGTCCTCGTCCTGTTCGCCGGGCATGCCGCGCTGGCCCACATCGACGACCACGATCCCGCGCCGCACTCGGTGGAGGAGGCGCAGGCGATCACGGTCGGCGACTGAGTTCTCAGCTCACGGGCCCCGCTGTTCCGGCGGAGCCCGTGTGGGCGTTTTCGCGACCGGAACCTGTCGACCGCTCGGCGTACCGTCGAGAGGTATGACCGATGAGCAGCGAGGCCGCGTCAAGATCGCGACCAGCCAGAAGCGCGTCCGCGTCTACCTCGGCGGGCACCTGGTGGCCGACACGGACCGCCCGGTGCTGGTGTGGGAGATCCCCTACCACCCCACTTACTACATTCCCGTCGCCGATCTGTGCGCCAAACTGGAGCCGAACGGCGAGACCAGGCACTCGCCCAGCCGTGGCGAGGCCGCGGTGTACGACGTGATCATCGACGGCGTCACCGCGGCGGGCGGCGCCCTGCGCTACCACGATTCCCCGCTGCCGGAACTGAACCATTTGGTGCGGCTGGACTGGAACGCCATGGACGAATGGTTCGAAGAGGACGAGCCGGTGTACGTCCACCCGCGCGATCCGTACTCGCGCGTCGACATCCTCGGCAGTTCCCGGCACGTGCGGGTGGAGATCGGCGGCGTCGTCGTCGCGGACTCGCACAGCCCGCGCATCCTCTTCGAAACCGGCCTTCCCGCAAGGTATTACCTCCCCCTCACCGACGTCCGCCTCGACCTGCTGCAACCCTCCGACACGCACTCCCGCTGCCCCTACAAAGGCACCGCCGACTACTGGACCGTCCGCATCGGCGACAAGGAATACCCCGACATCGCCTGGGTCTACCGCACCCCGCTACCGGAGAGCCAGAAGATCGCCGGCCTGGCCTGCTTCTACAACGAAAAGGTGGACGTCTGGATCGACGGCGTCCTCGAAGAACGCCCCAGCTCCCCGTTCAGCTGACACCCTCGACGGCGTATATCTGATCTGATGTCTTAGATATCCGCGGAGATATCAAGAGGTGTGCCATGGCTCGAACAGTGATCGATCTGGACGACGTACTCGTCGCCGATGTCGCCAAGGAACTCGGCACCGGCACGAAGAAGGACACCGTCAACGCCGCGCTTCGGGAAGTTTTGGAAAACCGCCGCCGCGCCCTGGCGCTCACCCGCCTGCAAGACGCCGTCGCGGAGGGCGCTTTCGATCTGGACATTCTCGAGAACAAGCGGAATTACCGGCGGTGAACGCGGCGCGGTTCCTGATCGACACCAGCGCGCTGGTTCCGATCATGCGTCAAGACCCGAATGCCTTCGCCTGGCAACGCGCGGTCGTCGCGGGACTCGTCGCCATCTGCCCGATCGTGGAGCTCGAGTTCTTCTACACCGCGCGCTCCACCGCCGATCGCGAGCGCACGATCGATGACATGCGCATGCTCTTCGGCTGGGAACCGGTCGACGACCGCGCCTACGAACGGGCCTGGGAAGTCCAAGGCGAGCTGACCAAACGCGGAAAGCACCGCAACGCAGGCCTGGTCGACCTCGTCCTCGCCGCCACCGCCGAACTCCGCGGCCTCACCCTCCTGCACCGCGACCACGACTTCGACCAGATCGTCGCGATCACCGGCCAAGACCACCGCTGGCTCGGCACCGGCGACAACGATTTGTATTGACCGGCCGTGGGCCTGCGCCTACGAGCACCTTTCACTTTTCGTTACCAGGCTCCGATTCGGGCGCGAGGTCCCGCGCCGCCCTGCGTTCGCCTTCCAGGACGAGATTCCCCCGCCGAGCCATTCGGCGAAATTACGAGCGCCTAACGCAGGCTGTCGCGGTTCGTCGCAAAGTTGTGCATACGACTACTCGATTACCGCGCCTGCCGGACGCTCCGAGCGACTGGGCAGCCGACCCAGTCGGCGCAGCTTGGATCGAGGTTGCCGCGCCTCGGCGCGAGGCCGGGCGTCACACGGCGATCGGGGGTTGGGTTGGGGTGCGGCGGTATTGGCCTGGAGCTTGGCCGTATTCGCGTTTGAAGGCTTTGGCGAAGGCGAATTCGGAGGTGTAGCCGACTCTGCGGGCGATGGTGTTCAGGGAGGCGTCGGTGTCGCGGAGGAGGCGGGCTGCGGTGAGGAGGCGCCAGCGGGTTACGTAGGAGAGCGGGGGTTCGCCGATGGTGGCGGTGAAGCGGCGGGCCAGGGTGGCGCGGGAGACGCCCGCGATGCCGCTGAGGTCAGGCACGGTCCACGGTCGGGCGGGGTCCTCGTGCACGGCGCGCAGCGCCGCGGCGACGGCCGGATCGGCGAACGCGCCCGCCCATCCGGTGGGGTGCGCGTCGGCCTGATCGTCGAACCAGGCGCGCAGGATGAACAGCAGCATGGTCTCCAGCAGCGCGGGCACCGCGGCGTCGCTGCCCTGGCGAGGTTCGGCGATCTCGGCGGCGAGCAGATCCACCGCGCCGCGCAGCGCGGGGTGACGACCGGGGCGGGCGGGCAGGTGGATGAACTCGGGCAGCTCGTCGAGCATCGGGTGCGATCGCTGCCTGCCGAGCTCATATGCGCCGCAGAGTAGTTCGGTGCGCACGCCGGGCCCGGCGATCTCGCGCGGCTCTCCGGGCCGAGCGGTTTCGGTAACCGGACTTCCGAGGTTGTCGACCAGGTCGTGATCGGCACCGCGCGGCATGAACAGCACGTCGCCGACGCCGAGCGCAATCGGCTCGCCACCCGGCGGGACGACCCAGCAGGATCCCCGCAGCACGACGTGGAACCCTGCACCGGGCACCACCGGATAGCGACGTCCCCACGGCGCGTGCCTGATGAACAGACCGGAAGCCGGATAGCCGGTACGGATTGCCGCTATGGTCTCGCTGAGAATGTCCACGACTGCAACCATACGCTCAATCTATGAGCGTTTCGGACATGATTCAGAGCTTTCGCGCCATTCATTTGCTCGCGTCACGGCAATAAGCTCGAAACCATGACAACGCAGAACAGCTCCCCCGTTATCGCCGTCTACGGCGCCACCGGCCACACCGGCGGCTACGTGCTCGCCGAACTCCATCGCCGCGGCCTCTCCCCGATTCTGGTGGGCCGCAACGCCGATCGCATGCGCGCCGCCGCCGCGGCCGCGGGCCTGACGGGCGCCGAGATCCGCGTCGCCGATCTCGACGATCACGCCGCGCTGGTTGCCGCGTTCACCGGCGCGGACGCGGTCATCAGCAGCCTTTCCGCCTACGTCCGCAACGGCGAACCGGTCCTGGCGGCCGCCATCGCGGCGGGCGCGCACTACACCGACATCTCCGGCGAGCAACTCTTCTTGAAGAAGGTCTTCGACGACTACGCCAAAGCGGCTGAAACCGCCGGTGTGACAGTCATTTCCGGCGTCACAGACAACAATGTCGCCGCCGATCTGCTCGCCCATCTCGTCGCACGCCGGGTGCCGGGCCGCGCCGAGATCGTCATCAGTCATCTGAGCAAGAGCCGAGGCAACGGCTCGAAGGGCAGCGCCAAGACAGTGTTCGCCAGCCTCGACTGGTTCCGCGGCGGCGGTTGGCATTTCGCGGACGGCGAGCTGCGCACCGGCCCGGCGCGGCATCCGCAGATGACTTTCCCCGGCGACACCGCGCCCACCGCTGTCGGGAAGTTCCCGCAGCCACCGGTGCTCACCGTGCCGCGGCACACCGAGGTCGCCTCCGTCGAGGGTGTGCTCGCCGCCGACATCCTCGGCACGTTGGGCTCTTTCACCGAGGAGCTCATCGAGCAGATCCCGGACGAGCCGAGCTCGGACTTGCGCTACGAGGTGATCGTGGACGCGCACGCCGACGGCCGGGTGGTGCGCGGCGTGGTCGATGGCGTCGATTCCTACCGCGATTCCGCACTGCTCGCCGTCGAGATCGCGACCAGACTCGCCGCGGGCGCCGCCGAGCCGGGTGCGCTGGCGCCCGCCGAAGCGTTCGAGCCGACCGAATTTCTCGACTCCCTCGCCCGCTTCGGTATCACCTGGCGCATCCAGGAATCCTGAACCCGATCCGTTCCTCGTCGGGCAGGTCCGCTCCGGCGAGGCGCGGCGTACGGACCTCGCGGGACGTCAGCGAGTTATACGGTGAACCGTAGGCCGCGATCTGCGCATGGGCCGTAGACACGGCGACGGGGCATAGAGTCGGGGCATGACCGACGACCGGCCCGCACTGGCCATCGCACTCGATTTGGAGCCGCACCCAGAGGGCGGCTGGTATCGCCAAACATGGCGCAGCCCGGTGGAATTCACGCCGTCCGGGTATCCGGGAGCGCGGGCCGCGGCCACGATGATCCATTTCCTGCTGATGCCGGGCGAGCGCTCGGCCCCGCACACGGTGCGATCGGACGAGCTGTGGCTCTGGCACCGCGGCGGACCGCTCGCGCTCGACATCGGCGGCGAGGAGATCGTCCTCGGACCCGATGTCGAGCGCGGTCAGCTGTTGCAGGCCGTGGTCCCCGGCGGGGTCAGCCAGGCCGCGCGGCCGCTCGGCGACGAGTACGTCCTGGTGAGCTGCATCGTCGCCCCCGGTTTCGACTTCGAGGATTTCCAGCTCGACTGAGCCCTCATCAGCGCAGTCGTGCCAGCACGCAGTCCGCCCACGGCCGGAGCGACCCGGAGGTACCCCTACTTCGGGACGTCGATCACGCCCTCGTCGACCGCCCACTTGATGGTCTTCTCCAACTGCGGGCAGGTGTCGGGACGACCGGGACGGCCACCCGACGCGGCGAGCTCGGCGAAGACCGGGCAGTGCGTTTCCGGGGGCTCGGTCCACTGCACCGAGGTCTGGTGCGAGCTCGATTTGCGCACCAGGACCTCGCTCCGGCAGGCCTGACACCGCAGCGGCGTCAGGCCTTCCTCCAGATAGCGCTGCTTGTCGACCACGGTCTGGGCCTGCACCGCCGCCCGTCGCGCGGGCTGATCGGCGAAGTCCGGCGCCTTGGCCCAGGTGGCAGCCATCAGACGCCTGCCTCGGCTTCCTTCGTCGCCGCTGCTTCGGCTTCGTGCTTGCGACGCAAGTTCTCCGCGACCTCGGCCTCCCACGCCTCGTTCGCCTTGGTGGTGTCCACCTCGAACTCGAAGCGCTGGGTCATCTTCTCCGTCACGTCGGCGACGTCGACATAGAACTGGTCGTACCAGCGGCGCAGCTGGTAGACCGGCCCGTCCTCCTCGCACAGCAGCGGGTTCTCGACCTTGGACTTGTGCTTCCAGATCTCGACGTCCTGCAGGAAGCCGACGCTGATGCCCTCGGTCATCTTCTCGGCCAGCTTGTCGGCCATCGCGCCGTCGACGCCCTTCGGCTTCTCCAGCGAGATGCCCCACTGCAGGACGAACGAATCCTGCGTCACCGGGTAGTGGCAGTTGATCAGGACGCTCTTGACCTCGTAACCGCTGTAGATGTTGAGCAGCGGGTTGATCATGTACGAGGGCCCGAAGTACGAGGCCTCCGACTTCAACAGGGTGTCGCCGCCGTACTTGGAGGCCATGCCGATGTCGGGACGGCCCTTGGTCTCCAGGAACTGGGTGGCGATATGTCCTTCGAAGACGTTCTTGAAGTACGTCGGGAAGGCGAAGTGGATGTAGAAGAAGTGGGCCATGTCGACCACGTTGTCGATGATCTCGCGGCAGTTGGCGCCCTCGATCAGCATCGAGTTCCACGTCCAGTCGGTCCACCCGCTGTCGAGCTCGTCGGTCGGGTTGCCGTCGGCGTCGGTGTAGGGGCCCTCGATGTGCGGGATGGTGATGTCCGGCGGCGGCTCGTTGCCCTCGTGGTCGTGCCAGACGAACAGCTGACCGTTGCGCTCGAGCGTCGTCCACTTCCTGGTACGTGCGAGCGGGGGGACCCGGCGCGCGTAGGGGATCGAGCTGCACTTGCCGTTGACACCGGACCAGCGCCAGTCATGGAACGGGCAGGCGATGTCGTCGCCCTTGACCTCGCCCATGCTCAGGTCGCCGCCCATGTGCCTGCAGTAGGCGTCGAGCACCCGCAGTTCGCCCGCGCTGTCGGCCCAGATCACCAGCTTGGTGCCGAACACGTTCACCGCGTGCGGCTTACCGTCCCGGTAGGTCTTGGCCAGGCCGAGGCAATGCCATCCCCGTGCATAGCGGGTAGGCGCGGAGCCGACATCCAGCTCCCTGACCTTCGCACCGCTCCCTTTGGGGGTAACTGCCATCGCGATTCCTCCTCCTTCTGTACTAGAACACGTTACAAAAATGTCGCGTTCCATGCCAGCGATTCGGGTCACTTCCTGCGCATGTCCATTCGGGACCTGCGATGAACGCCGGTTCTCGACAGAAATAAGAACCTGTTCTAGTCTCAGAGGCAAATGAGTACCGGTTACCAATCCGACCAGGCAGGAGCAGGTCCCGAGATGACGCAAGAAGTGACCGAGCGGGTCGAAGCGCTGTTGCCGACGCTGCGTGAGCGCGCGCAAGAGGCCGAGGACCTGCGGCGCATCCCCGACGAATCGATCAAGGCGCTCCAAGAGACCGGCTTCTTCAGGCTGCTACAGCCCAAGCAGTGGGGCGGATACGCCGCCGACCCGGTCGTCTTCTACGACACCGTGCGCAAGCTCGCCAGCGCCTGCGGGTCCACCGGCTGGGTGGCGGGCATCGTCGGTGTGCACAACTGGCACCTCGCGCTGTTCGACCAGCAGGCGCAGGTGGACGTGTGGGGCGAGGACACCGAGGTGCGGATCTCCTCCTCCTACGCTCCGATGGGCGCGGGCACCGTCGTGGACGGTGGTTACATCGTCAAGGGCGCGTGGGCCTGGTCCTCGGGCTCCGACCACGCCACCTGGGCGGTGCTGGGCGGTCCGGTCATCAAGGACGGCAAGCCGGTGGACTTCGGCAGCTTCCTGATCCCCCGCACCGAATACCGCATCGACGACGTGTGGAACGTGGTCGGCCTGCGCGGCACCGGCTCCAATACCGTTGTGGTCGAAGACGTTTTCGTGCCCTCGCACCGGTTCCTCAGTTTCCGCGCCATGAGCGAGCTGAAATCGCCCGGCCTGGAGCAGAACCCGGATCCGGTCTACAAGATGCCGTGGCGCACCATCCATCCCACCACCATCTCCACGCCGATCGTCGGCATGGCATACGGCGCTTACGCCGCGCACGTCGAGCACCAGGGCAAGCGGGTGCGCGCGGCCTTCGCGGGCGAGAAGGCCAAGGACGACCCGTTCACCAAGGTCAGGGTCGCCGAGGCGTCCAGCGACATCGACGCGGCATGGCGCCAACTCTCCGGCAACGTCGCCGACGAGTACGCGCTGCTGAAGGCGGGCAAGGAGATTCCGTTCGACCTGCGGGTGCGTGCCCGCCGCGACCAGGTGCGCGCCACCGGACGGGCGATCGCCTCCATCGACAAGCTCTTCGAAGCCTCTGGCGCCACCGCGCTGGCCAACGGCACTCCGCTGCAGCGCTTCTGGCGCGACGCGCACGCCGGCCGGGTGCACGCGGCCAACGATCCCGAGCGCGCCTACGTCATGTACGGCACACACGAGTTCGGGCTCCCGGTCACCGACGGCATGGTGTAGGCGGCATCGTGACGACCACTGCTGAATTGACCTTCGAATCGACCTCGCGCTACGCGCAGGTGCGGCCGGACCTGAAGCTGCACTACCACGAGGCGGGCAGCGGCAACGGACCGACGATCGTGCTGCTGCACGGCGGCGGGCCCGGCGCGTCGTCCTGGTCGAATTTCGCGCGGAACATTCCCGTGCTGGCGCAGAATTTCCATGTGCTCGCGGTGGATCAGCCCGGTTTCGGCAAGTCGGACAAGCCGGTCGAGCATCCGCAGTACTTCGCGCACTCCGCGTCGGCGCTGAAGGATCTGCTCGACCACCTGCAGATCACCGACCGGGTGCACATCCTCGGCAATTCGCTCGGCGGCGGCGCCGCGGTCCGGTTCGCGCTCGACTACCCGGACCGGGCGGGCAAGCTGGTGCTGATGGGCCCCGGTGGGCTGAGCCTCAACGCCTTCGCGCCGGACCCGACCGAGGGCGTGAAGCTGCTCTCGCGCTTCAACTTCGAGCCGACAAGGGCGAATCTCGAAGCCTTCCTGCGGATCATGGTGTTCGACCAGAAGCTGATCACCGAAGAACTCGTCGACGAACGCTTCGAATCGGCCAAGACCCCCGAGGCGCTCGCCGCGACCCGCGCGATGGGCAAGTCGTTCTCCGGGCCCGATTTCGAGCTCGGGATGCTGTGGCGCGACGCCTACAAGCTGCGCCAGCCGGTGCTGCTCATCTGGGGCCGCGAGGACCGGGTCAACCCGCTCGACGGCGCCATCGTCGCCACCAAGCTGATCCCGCGGGTCCAGCTGCACGTGTTCGGCGGCTGCGGACATTGGGCCCAGCTGGAGAAGTTCCACGAATTCAACCGGCTGGCGACGGACTTCCTGTCCGGTTCCGGCAAGGAGAAATAGATCATGGGCATTCGATCGCTCGGCTATCTGCGCATCGAGGCCACCGATATGGCGGCCTGGCGCGAGTACGGCCTCAAGGTGCTCGGCATGGTGGAGGGCAAGGGCGGCGACCCGGACGCGCTCTACCTGCGAATGGACGAATTCCCGGCCCGGCTGGTGATCGTCCCCGGTGACAAGGACCGGCTCCAGGTGTCCGGCTGGGAAACCGCCAATGCCGAAGAGCTGCAAGACATCAGAAACCGTTTGGAAGCCGCGGGCGTGCCCTACAAGGAGGGCAGCGCGGCGGAGAAGGCCGACCGGCGCGTCTACGAGCTGATCAGCTTCGAGGACCCGTCCGGCAACGTACTCGAGGCGTTCCACGGCGTCGCGCTGGAACACCGGCGGGTGGTCAGCCCGTACGGGCACCGGTTCGTCACCGAGGAGCAGGGTCTGGGCCACGTGGTGCTCAGCACCTCCGACGACAAGGCCGCGCTGGAGTTCTACCGCGACGTGCTCGGCTTCCGGCTGCGCGACTCGATGCGCCTGCCACCGCAGATGGTCGGCCGTCCCGCCGACGGCGAACCGGCCTGGCTGCGGTTCTTCGGCTGCAATCCGCGGCACCACTCGCTGGCGTTCCTGCCGATGCCGACCCCCAGCGGCATCGTGCACCTCATGCTCGAGGTGGAGAACGCCGACGACGTGGGCCTGTGCCTGGATCGCGCGCTGCGCAAGAAGGTCAAGATGTCGGCCACCCTCGGCAGGCACGTCAACGACAAGATGCTGTCCTTCTACATGAAGACGCCGGGCGGCTTCGATGTCGAATTCGGCTGCGAGGGATTGGAAGTCGACGACCACGACTGGATCGCCAGGGAGTCGACCGCCGTGAGCCTGTGGGGCCACGACTTCACGGTGGGCCAGCGCCAGCAATGACCGACGGGGTGAGCGAACCTGTGATGGAGACGAAACCGACCGCCGACGGACATCCGGTGATCGATCCGCGCCAATTCCGAAATGTGCTCGGGCAGTTCTGCACCGGCATCACCGTCATCACCGCCTTCGGCGACGACGCGGCGCCGATCGGCTTCGCCTGTCAATCGTTCGCCGCCCTGTCCCTCGATCCCCCGCTGGTGCTCTTCTGCCCCACCAAGGCGTCGCGCTCCTGGGCGGCGATCGAGAAGTCCGGACGCTTCTGCGTCAACATACTCGCCGAGGAACAACAGCTGCTGTGCGCTCGCTTCGGCTCACGCGAACCCGACAAGTTCGCCGAAACCGCCTGGCACACATCGGAACTGAAGCTCCCGGTACTGGACGACGCGCTGGCCACGATCCAGTGCACGGTGGACAGCGTCGTCGACGGCGGCGATCACTACATCGTGATCGGCCGCGTGCAGGCCCTGTCGGAGTCGACCGACTCCGGCAGGCCCCTGCTGTTCTATCGCGGTCAGTACACCGCCATCGAGCCGGAGAAGACCGTGCCCGCCCCGTGGCGCGCCGATCTCGACCACTTCCTCACCACGACCACGCTGGACACCTGGCTGTGAGGCCGGTTCAGAAGTAGGCGTTCCCTTCCGCGGTCGCGGCGTACTGCGCCCACTTCTGCACACCATCGGTGTGGTCGGGGCAGGTGTTGT
The DNA here is from genome assembly GCF_001613365.1 of Nocardia xishanensis NBRC 101358. Taxonomy (GTDB): domain Bacteria; phylum Actinomycetota; class Actinomycetes; order Mycobacteriales; family Mycobacteriaceae; genus Nocardia; species Nocardia xishanensis. The sequence continues at coordinate 141,309 of NZ_BDCF01000006.1, read as the reverse complement.
AACCGGCGCGGAAGGCACGGGCCACTCTTCCCGGCAACGGCAGCCGGACGATCCGGCGCGGGCGCGACCGGACGGCGCGCCACGCGTCGGCCAGCTCCGCCATGGTCAGGACCTCGGGACCGCCGAAATCGGGGGCGCGCCCCAGCGGCGGCCCTTGGATCAGCTCGGCGGCGCGCGCCGCGACGTCCACCGCGGCGACCGGCTGGAAGCGGAAGTCCAACGGCAGCGGTGCGATCGGCAGACGTTCCACGCTCTGCAGCATGGCGGCGATCAGCTCGTGGAACTGCGTCGCACGCAGAATCGTGTGCGGGACACCGCTTTCGGTGATCAGCTGCTCGCAGCTGAGCTTGTTGCGATAGTAGCGGAACGGGATGCGATCGATGCCGACGATCGAGACGTACAGCAGGTGCCCGACGCCCGTCGAGGCCGCGAGCAGATTGCGAGTCTGCTCGATATCGGGTCCGCCGAACTTGCGGAAATCCGAGGCCGCGTGCACCACGGCGTCCACGCCGGCGACAGCCTCCGCCACGCCTTCGCCCGTCCGCAGGTCGCCGATGTGTGTGCCCGCGCCCGGGCGGCGCGAGAGTACTCGAACGTCGTGCCCTCCCTCGCGCAGCAGCGACACGATGTGCCTGCCCAACGCCCCGGTTCCTCCGGTCACAAGAATGCTGCTCATGACTGACGTCTACTCCGCGGTCTTCGGGCGGCACAAGGGCCCCGCCGCGCGAGTTGGGTAACAAACTGCTCAATCGGTGAGCACTTATGTCCGGATGATCGAGGTCAGCCCCCCATTCGCACCCCCGGAGACCACGATGAACCAGCTCACCCAGATATATGATTTCGCCGACTCCACGCAGTGGGAGGCATGGCTCGCGGCCAACCACGATCGGTCGACCGAGGTCTGGCTGAAGATCGCGAAGAAGCACGCGTCCGGCGCCACGATCACCATCACCGAGGCGCTCGACGGGGCGCTCTGCTACGGCTGGATCGACAGCCACCGCCGAGGTCTCGATGCGGACCACTTCCTCCAGCGCTATTCCCCGCGCCGGCCGAAGAGCCCGTGGTCGTTGGTCAATGTCGGCAAAGTGGAGGCGTTGATCGCCACGGGGCGGCTGCGCGAACCGGGATGGGCCGCGGTTCGCGCGGCGCGCGCCGACGGGCGGTGGTTCGCCGCCTACGAACCCCAGCGCAGCGCGACCGTTCCCGCGGATCCAAAGAATTCCTCCGCCTCGCGGCGCATCACGGCGTAGTCCACCTGTGGCAGCACGCGGTGCCGGGCTACCAGCTCCTCGGCCGTGCGACGCCGCTTTGGGCCGACCGGTCGCAGTTCGGCGACCTCGATACCGTTTCGCGTCACTCGAAAGGTCTCACCAGCCTCGACCGCGTCCATCACCGCCGCGGAATCGGCGTGGAACTCGCGCTGCGAAATCAGCTTCATTGCCCGAATGTAGCTCCTATGGCTATAGGTGGCTGCGCTCTGTCGTCCCGCCTCCGTGGCCGTCAGCGCTTGGGTTCGAGCAAGAAGGCCGACGCCAGGGCGACCACCTCGCGACGACTGCGATCGCCGTGGTCGGCGGCCAACAGGTGTTTGCCCACGGCGAGACAGAAGGCGAGCATGCTGCGTGCTTCGATCTCGTCGGGGTCGGTGCAGTAGGTGCCGAACAGCCTCCGTAGATAGCCCATCCGCTCGTTGTCCACTCGTCGCAGGCGCTCGGCGACCGCCGGGTCGCGGCGGGCCCAGTCGCGCACGGCCAGGTCGATCGGCCGCAGGCGATCGTCGGAGAAGGTGAGCAGGCCCGCGCGCTGGATCTTCGTCCGCGCGTCGCCGCCTTCCTCTTCGACCTGCTCGATCACCGCCTCGACGCTCTCGCGCTCCCAGGTGTCGAGCATCTCCTCCAGCAGGGCGTTCCGGTCGGCGAAGTGCCCGTAGAACCCGCCCTTGGTGACGCCGAGTTCCGAGGCGATGACCTCGATTCGCACGGCGTCCGGGCCGCCCGCCGCGAGGGCGGTGAGCCCCTGCTCGATCCATCGGCTTCGGGGTGTCCGTGTGACGGCGACCATGACTTCAGTATCGCCGAGGGTGTCGACATCGCCCTCGCGGCGGTCTACGATCGGTTATATACGCTATCGTATATTTGAAAGCCGTTGCGGCATAAGTCAATTGACAATGCCGTCGGCTGTCACGAGAGGAGGCCGGCATGACGGTCGGCATGATCGCCGTGCACTATCCGGAGGCCGCACACTTCGAGGATTTCGTCGCCCGCGTGCGGCAGGTCGCCGCGGTGATGCGAGCGACGCCGGGCTGCCTGTCCGCGACCTACTGGGCCGACGAGGCGGGCGACGCCGTCATATCGACGGTCGAGTGGGCATCCGACGAAGCGGTCGCCGCGACCTACGCAGCCATCGAGACCGCGGATGTCGACGTCGCCTTCGATGCCCGCGAGCGACGCCCGCGCGAAATCATCCGACTCCGTTCCCTGTCCTGAGAGCGAGGCAGAGATGAAGATCTCCAACACCGCGCACACCGAGCGCCCGTGGCGCATCCACGAGATCGCCCCCGATTTCACGCTGGAGGACGTGTGGGCGCTGCCGACGCCCGGCGGCCCGGACGACCTGCCGCGTCTGGTGCGGCTCATCACGACCGGCGGCGACACCCCGCAACCGCTGGTCTTCCGCGTCCTGTTCGACATCCGCTGGAAACTGGGCGCGCTGCTCGGCTGGGACGACGCCGACTCGACGGTGGGCGCCCGAGTCGCCTCGCTGCGCGAACGGCTGCCCGACGACCTGCGCGACGGCCCGCGCGGCCCCGACACCGAGGGGTTCCCGTTCACCTCGGTGTATCTCACCGACGACGAGTGGGCGGCCGAGATGGCCAACCGCACCGTCCACGCGGTGATGCACATCGGCTGGGTCCCCGACGAATCCGGCGGTTACCGCGGGCAGATGGCGGTGCTGGTCAAGCCGAACGGACTCTTCGGAAAGCTGTACATGGCCGCGATCGCACCGTTCCGATACACGCTGGTATACCCCGCACTCATGCGCGTCTTCGTGCGCGGCTGGCAGCGGCAGGACGCGTAGCCCGCGAGGTCTCAACCGCGGCCTAGGACAGCCAGCCAAGATCTCTCGTCGACGGCAGCCCTGCGCCGCCCTCCCTTCGACGCCAAGGCGGCCCGTCCCGAATTGAACTGGGCCGTCGGCGATTCGGCGCCTCGGCGACCAACCGCCGTCGGCAACACACTCGGAGCGCCCTGGCGTCGACTTCCCACTGCGAACCACGGGCGTGTGGTCTAATATAAGTTCACACTTATCCAAGGAGGTAGTTGTGCCTTTGTTGACCGATCCGGCCGGGATCGCCGGGCTTGTGGTTCGTGAGGTTCGGAGTGGGGCCAGGGATGGGGAGGCGACGCGGATCGCGGTGGCTCGGCGGAGTTATCCGACCGATCAGGCCGATCTGTGGGACGCGTTGACGAACAGCGCGCGGATTCCGCGGTGGTTTCTGCCGGTGAGCGGGGAGCTGGAGATTGGTGGGCGGTATCAGCTCGAGGGGAACGCGAACGGGGTGATCGAGGAGTGCGAGGCGCCGCGGCGGTTCGCGGTGACCTGGGAGATGGGGCCGCGGGTGTCCTGGCTGACGGTCACGCTGAGCCCGAGCGGGGACGGGACGCTGCTGCAACTGGAGCACGAAGCGCCGGTGGATCCCGAGTTCTGGGCGCAGTACGGTCCGGGAGCCGTCGGCGTCGGCTGGGATCTCGCGCTGATGGGTCTCGGTCTGCACTTGGCGAGTTCGGCGGTGCTCGACCCAGCCGAGGTGCTGACCTTCCACACGACTCCCGAGGGCATCGCGTTCATCAGGACGGCGGCCGAAGGGTGGGCGGACGCGGCGGTGGCGGACGGCGACGACCCGACCGCGGCGATCACGGCCGCGAACCAGACGATCACCTTCTACACCACCGAGCCCGAGGACGGCGCCGAATCCTGATGGCCGCTTCTCCGGCGAAGATCTTCGAGGCGCTCGGCGATCCGATCCGCCGCTACATTCTCGAACTGGTCGCGGCGGGCGAGCAGCCCGCAGGCGCGGTGGTCGCCGCGGTGCAGCGGCACACCTCGATCTCCCAGCCCGGCGTCTCCCAGCATCTGAAGGTGCTGCGCGACGCCGAGCTGGTGATCGTGCGTGCCGAGGGCACCCGTCGCCTGTACGCCCTCGATCCCGCGGGCGCGGAAGCGGCCATCGCCTGGCTGACCGCGCTGACCGAACCTCTCCACCAGTTCACCCAGCCCCTCGACGCCCTCGCCACCGAAATCGCTCGTGGAAAACGGGCTCGCCGCACCGCCCCACCGCCTGCCGACGAGGGGGAGCGGAAGGCTCGCCACGCTTGAACGAACCCGCGGTGAGAATCCGGCGCTCACATCTCGGGCAGCCGGTACCAGCCGCCGGAACGACCCGGAGTCCCCGCCGCGTTGTTCTTGCGCAAGTACCGGTTCGCCCCGTCGATGTACGGCACCGCGAGGTCGATCTTCCCGCGCCGGTAGATGAACCGAATCAGTAGGCGATGAAGAGAATTTCGTCGCGCGAGTACTCGTGCCCCGGGTGGTTCGCCGCCAGATGCGCCTGCGTCTTCGCGACGAGATCGTCCTCGTCGGTCCCGACGATGGCTTCGCCGCAGGGGCAGTTCAGGTTTCGCTTCATCATCCGTCCTAGGTCTCGTTCGACAGGTAGCGCGGAGTCGACGCTACCCGCCGCGCGCCGCCGATTGAATGAGCAATGTTGTAAATGAGGGCAATTCGTCTACGGCTTCCGAGCCAAGCCCGCGACGATGAGCTGCTCCCATACCGTGAGTTCGCGAACAGAGGTCGGACCTTTGACGGGCTCGGGCCGCCACTGCGAGACCGGGACGACACCTGGCTCGAGGATCTCCAGATCGCCGAACAGCGCAGCGATCTCCTCGTCGGTGCGCCAGCGCCCGCGCCCGAAGGTGGCCTGCAACTTCGCCTCGACCGCCGCCGTCTCGGCGTTGTGCCCCGAGCGGAAATGCGAAATGAATACCGCACTGCCAGAAGGTATTTGATCGCTCCAAAAGCGAACGACGTCGGCGGGATCCTCGTCGTCGTTGAGGTGATGCAGGATGGCGCTGAAGATGACGGCGACGGGCTGATCGAAATCGATCAGCCCGGTGACATCGGGATGCTCGCGAATCGTCTTGGGCTCGCGAACATCGGCCTGGATGACGGCCGTCCGCTCGTCGGACGCCAGCAGCGCGCGCCCGTGCGCCAGCACGATGGGGTCGTTGTCGACGTAGGCCACCTTGGCATCGGGGGCGTGCCGTTGGGCGACCTGGTGCACGTTGTCGGCGGTGGGTAGACCGCTGCCGAGATCGATGAACTGCCGCAGGCCCGCCTGAGCGAGTTCGCTTACGGCGCGGACCAATACCTGCCGGTTGGACGTGGCGATCACCACCGAGCCGGGGAGGTTGTTCTTGAAGTGGTCGCCGATCTCCTGGTCGACCGGGTAGTAGTCCTTACCGCCGAGCAGATAGTCGTAGACCCGAGCGATGCTGGGCTTGGACTGATCGATCACATTGGAGCTGTCGGTCACTTTCGCACCCCGATTCACCGGACATTGTGTGCCCAATAGTAGGAGATCGTGCGTGCGATGGCAGGCGCTCGGCGTCCGACTGTCCAGAAACAGCAGCGGAATTCGACCGCCGAACGCTTCGGCGAACCGACGTCGGCGGTCCCGCGACCGGGCCCGCGAGCGGTGGCGAACCACCCGCGGGCCGGTCGCTTCGGTCAGGCGGAGACGGCCCGCTGTTCGCGCTGCAATTCCAGCGCGATGTCGATGAGCTGGTCCTCTTGACCGCCGACGAGCTTGCGCTTGCCCGCGCGAACGAGCATCTCGGCGGCGGAGACGCCGTAGCGTTCGGCCTGCCGCTCGGCGTGCTTGAGGAAGCTGGAGTAGACACCGGCGTAGCCCATCATCAGGGCCTGGCGATCCAGCAGGCATTCCTGCGGCATGGCAGGGCGGACCACGTCCTCGGCGGCGTCGGCGATGGCGAAGAAATCGATGCCGGTGCTGATGCCGAGCTTGTCGCAGACGCCGACCAGCGCCTCGACCGGCGTGTTGCCCGCGCCCGCGCCGAAACGTCGTGCGCTGCCGTCGATCTGGGTGGCGCCCGCGCGGATGGCGTAGATGGAGTTCGCCACGGCGAGATCGAGGTTCTCGTGACCGTGGAAACCGACCTGGGCATCGCTACCGAGTTCCGCGACGACGGCCGCGACGCGCTCGGAAACCTGTTCGAGGACAAGGGCTCCCGCGGAATCGACGATGTACACGCATTGGCACCCCGCGTCGGCCATGATGCGCGCCTGCTTGGCGAGCACCTCGGGCGGCTGGGTGTGCGACATCATCAGGAAGCCGACGGTTTCCAGCCCGAGTTCGCGGGCGAGCCCGAAGTGCTGGATGGAGACGTCGGCCTCGGTGCAGTGGGTGGCGATGCGGCAGATGGACGCGCCGTTGTCCTGGGAGACCTTGATGTCCTCCTTGACGCCGACGCCGGGCAGCATGAGCACCGCGATCTTGGCCTGGGTGGCCGTCTCGGCGGCGATCTTCACCAGTTCCTGTTCGGGGGTCTTGGAGAAGCCGTAGTTGAACGAGGACCCGCCGAGCCCGTCGCCGTGGGTCACCTCGATCACCGGAACGCCCGCGCCGTCGAGCGCGGCGACGATGTCGCGCACCTCGGTGGCGGTGAACTGGTGGCGCTTGTGATGCGAGCCGTCGCGCAGCGAAGTATCGGTGACGCGGATATCGAGTTCTGCTGAATAAGCCATGGGGAATGCTCCTTACACCCGGGCCGTCGTGATCTGCTTTGCGATGACTTCGCCGACCTGGGTGGCCGCGGCGGTCATGATGTCGAGGTTGCCCGCGTACGGGGGCAGGAAGTCGCCCGCGCCTTCGACCTCGACGAAGACCGAGACCTTCGCCAGACCGCCCGATACCACCGACGGCTCGTCGAACTGCGGTTCGTTCAGCAGGCGGTAGCCGGGCACGTACTGCTGGATGTCGGCGACCATCCGGTGAATGGAGTCGGCGATCGCGTCGGTGTCGGCGTCCTCCGGGATGGCGCAGAAGATGGTGTCGCGCATGATCATCGGCGGCTCGGCCGGGTTCAGGATGATGATCGCCTTGCCGCGCTCCGCGCCGCCGATGGTCTCGACGCCGCGGCTGGTGGTCTTGGTGAACTCGTCGATGTTGGCACGGGTGCCCGGTCCGGCGGACACCGACGACACCGAGGCGACGATCTCGGCGTAGGGCACCGGCACGACGCGCGAGACGGCCGCCACGATCGGGATGGTGGCCTGGCCGCCGCAGGTGATCATGTTGACGTTCGGCGCGTCCAGGTTGGCGCCGAGGTTGACCGGCGGCACCACGGCGGGACCGACCGCGGCCGGGGTGAGGTCGACCGCACGGATGCCCGCCTCGGCGTACCTCGGCGCGGCGGCGCGGTGCACGTAAGCGGAGGTGGCCTCGAAAACCAGGTCGGGCAGCTCGGATTGGCCGAGCAGCCAGTCCACACCCTCGTGCGAGGTCTCCAGCCCGAGCCCGCGAGCCCGCTTCAGGCCCTCGCTCTCCGGATCGATGCCGATCATCCAGCGCGGCTCGATGACGTCCGAGCGCAGCAGCTTGTAGAGCAGATCGGTGCTGATATTGCCGGACCCGACGATCGCGGCGGTTACGGTCCTGTCGGACACGGTTGGCCTCCTTGGAGATGGCGGCCGGCGAAGCCGGCGGGGTGGGCTCTGGGGTTGGCAGCCGGCGAAGCCGGCGGGGCGGGTGCGCTCTGTGTGGACTCAGGTGAAATGCAGTCGGACCGAGCCGAGTCCGGCGAACTCGGCGAGGAACTGGTCACCGGGACGGGCATCGATGGCGCGGGTGCACGAGCCGGGCAGCACGACGTCGCCCTTCTTCAGCCGCACCCCGAACGAGGCGACCTTGCGCGCCAGCCAGGCCACCGCGATGACCGGGTCGCCGAGCACCGCGTCGCTGCGCCCCTCGGCGACCACCTCGCCGTTGCGGGTGAGCACCGCGTCGATGGCCTTGATGTCGATGTCCTTCGGCGCGACCCGCTCGGGTCCGAGCACGTAGCCCGCCGAGGACGCGTTGTCCGAAATGGTGTCGCACAGGCCGATGTTCCAGTCCTTGATCCTGGAATCGATCAGCTCGATCGCGGGCGCGTAGGCGACCGTCGCGGCGAGCACGTCCTCCTCGGTGCAGTCCGCGCCAGGCAGGTCGGCGCCGAGCACGAACCCGACCTCGACCTCGACGCGCGGGAAAAGGTAGCGACCCGCCTCGACCGGAACATCTTCGAACACTTGCATTTCCGCGAGCAGGTGACCGTAGTCGGGCTCGTCGACTCCCATCATCTGCTGCATGGCCTTGGACGAGAGCCCGACCTTGTGGCCGACCACGCGCGCGCCGCTGTCGAGGCGGCGGCGGATGTTGATCAACTGGATCTCGTAGGCGTCGACCACGTCGATCTCGGGGTACCGCGCGACCAGCGGGTCGATGGCGACCCGATCGTTCTCGGCCCGGGCGAGTTCGTCGGCGAGTTCGGTTCGTACCGCGTCGGACAGCACGCTAGTTTCCTTCCACTGTTGCTTTTTCGAGGACGGCCTGTTCGCCCGCCGCGGACCGCCCCGCGCGGCGACCGGAGAAGACGCAGTCGGCCAGCGACAGACCGCTGACATAGGAGTCCGAGCAGATGCCGACGGCGGTCCGGCCCGCGGCGTACAGGCCGGGAATGTCTTCGCCATCAGCTGTTTTCACCGCGCCGGTCCGCTCGTCGACGACCACGCCGCCGAGGGTGAGCATCGGGCACGGATTGGTCAGGCTCGGTTTGATCCCCACATCCAACAGCCAGTACGGGCCGCTGCGCACCGGTTCGGTGAATTCGGCGGGCTTGCCGACCGGGTCGGGCGTGCCGTTCGCGATGGCGGCGTTGTGCGCGTCGACGGTCGCGCGCAGCCCGGCCGGATCGATACCCGCGGCTGCCGCGGCGGCTTCCAGCGTCGCGCCGCGCACGGCGCTGCGGCGCATCACCTCGAACTGAGCGCGCTGGAACCAGGTCGCCTGGGTGCGGATCTGCCGGATCGCGGTGCTCATCAGGTTCGCGTCGGCGAGCAGCCAGCCCTTGCCTTCGTGCTCGTTGATCAGCGCGTGGCCGACCGCCGCGCCGTAGCGGGTCTCGTCGATCACCCGCCGACCGTGCGCGTCGACCAGCACCGCGCCGGTGAAAGCGCTGGGCGGCAGGATGAATCGCCACGCCGAGACGTTGCCCATGCGGTCGGTGGCAGCGCCCGCCTGTCGTGCGAGCAGGATGCCGCTGCCGTCGTCGCCGGTGGTGCCGAGCGCGAGACCGGCGCGGTACTGCGGGCCGTATTCGCCGAGCATGGCGCGGTTGGCGATGAAGCCCCCCGCGCTGACGATCACGCCGCGCCGAGCCTGCACGCGAATCGTCCTGCCGTACTCGCGATCCAGCGCGTCGAGGCGCTTCTCCATCGACTTGCGCAGCGGCGGATAGTAGATGCCAGGCTTGGCCGCGAGCTTGGCCATGCGGCTGTAGCGTTCCCTGATCCGGCCGGGTGCGTCGCGCAGCGACCTGCACTCGACGCCGATCACCGCGCCGTTGTCGTCGGTGATCAATCGCTTTGCCGCGGTCAGGGTCTCGACGCGCACGCCACGACGCGAGGCGGAGGCGGCGAGCGGTCCGGTGAGCTGCTTGCCCGAGGTGCCCTTGCCCTTGACGCGGTGGCCGCGCTGCACCGGTTCGGCGACCTCGCGGCCGTAGCCGGAGACCTCGCTGCCGGAGTAGTACAGGTAGTAACTGTCGTTCGGATACGAGGTCTTGTACGGGCAGAGCGAGGCTTCGAAGGGCACGCCGTGCCCCTTCAGCCACTCGATCATGGCCGGGCTCTCGTCGACGAACCGCCGCAGGGTGGCCGGTGTGACGGCCGTGCCGACCTCGCGTTCCAGGTACGCGAGCATCCGCTCAGGGGTATCGTCCACCCCGGCCTCGCGCTGCACCGACGTACCGCCGCCCGCGTAGATGATGCCGCCGGACAGCGCGGACGCGCCGCCGCCGGTGAATCGCTCCAACACGAGCACCTGCGCGCCCGCCTCCGTCGCCTCCAGCGCGGCGGACGCGCCCGCGGCTCCGTAGCCGACGACGACCACGTCAGCGGTCAGGTCCCATTCCAGGCCCATGTACTTCACTCCGGTCCGAAACTGAAACAAGTTTCCTCGACAAATGGAACGCCGAGCAAGTCTTCTGCCACACAACATAGACCAATGGCGCGTCCATTCTATAACGTGTTCTACATGACAGATCCGGTTCTTGAACCACACAGCTACGACGTGGTGGTCGTCGGCAGTGGCGCCGCGGGCATGACCGCCGCCCTCACCGCCGCCCACCACGGCCTCAGCGCGGTGATCATCGAAAAGGCCGCGCACTACGGCGGGTCGACCGCGCGCTCCGGTGGCGGCGTGTGGATCCCCGGCAACAAGGCGCTGCGCGCGTCGGGCCGTCCCGACGACCGGGAGGACGCACGCACCTACCTGCACAGCATCGTCGGCGACGTGGTGCCGAAGGACCGGATCGACACCTACATCGACCGCGGCGCCGAGGCCTTCGACTTCGTGCTCGACCACACCCCGCTGAAGATGAAGTGGGTGCCCGGGTATTCGGACTACTACCCGGAGGCGCCAGGCGGTCTCGGCGAAGGACGCTCCTGCGAGCCCAAGCCGTTCAACCTGAAGGTCCTCGGCGCGGAGCGGGACAACCTGGAACCGCCGTATGCCAAGGCGCCGCTGAACGTGGTCGTCATGCAGGCGGATTTCGTCCGCCTCAACCTCATTCGCCGCCACCCGAAGGGCATGATGCGCGCCATGCGCGTCGGCGCGCGCACGTACTGGGCGAAGTTCACCGGCAAGCACATCGTCGGCATGGGACAGGCCATCATCGCCGCCATGCGCAAAGGGCTGATGGACGCGAACGTGCCGGTGCTGCTGAACACTCCGATGACCGACCTGATCGTGGAGAACGGCGTGGTCACGGGCGTCGAGGCGACGGTGGACGGCAAGCCCGTCGTGTTCACCGCGCGCCACGGCGTCGTGCTCGGCAGCGGCGGCTTCGAGCACAACGCGGAGATGCGCGCGAAGTATCAGCGCCAGCCCATCACCACCGAGTGGACGACCGGCGCGACGGCGAACACCGGCGACGGCATCCGCGCGGGCATGGCAGCAGGCGGCGCGGTGGGCTTCATGGAGGACGCGTGGTGGGGGCCGACCGTTTTCAAGGGTGGCAGGCCGTGGTTCGCCCTCGCCGAGCGCAACCTGCCCGGCTGCATCATCGTCAACCACGACGGCAAGCGATTCGGTAATGAGTCCGCTCCTTACGTCGAGGCTGTGCACACCATGTACGGCGGCGAATACGGGCAGGGTGAAGGTCCCGGGGAGAACATCCCCTCGTGGCTGGTGTTCGACCAGCGCTACCGGAACCGCTACATCTTTGCCGGATTGCAGCCTGGTCTGCGCTTTCCGTCCCGCTGGATGGAAAACGACAACATCGTCAAGGCCGACAGCCTCGAGGAGCTGGCCGCCGCGATCGGCGTGCCCGCGGAGAATCTGGCCGCGACCGTCGCGCGGTTCAACACCTTCGCCGAGACCGGCACCGACGAGGACTTCGGCCGCGGCAACAGCCACTACGACCGGTACTACGGCGACCCGACGGTGAAGCCGAACCCGTGCCTCGCCGGCTTGGTCCAGGGCCCGTTCTACGCGGCCAAGATGGTGCCCGGCGATCTCGGCACCAAGGGCGGTCTGGTCGCCGACTCCACGGGCCGGGTGCTGCGGGAAGACGGCACCGTCATCGAGGGTCTCTACGCCTCGGGCAACTGCTCGACCCCGGTCATGGGCCACACCTACGCGGGCCCCGGCGCCACCATCGGCCCCGCCATCACCTTCGGCTACCTCGCCGTCCTCGACATCGCCAAGCGCAAGCAAGAGCAGCCAACCACCGCCGCCTCCGGCGCATAGGGCATGCCCCCTATCCACACCGCTACCACCCCACACCGCGGCTGGCGTACCTCCCGCCGAATGGGCGCGTGCCGACCTCGCAGAACTTCCGCACGGTTCGCAGGGGCTGCAACCTCTGCGAACCGTGTGGGCGGTCTGCGGGGGACCCCTCCGAGCCCCGGAGGCCATGGGCGCGAACCAGTCCGGCGCGGAGGGCGGGAACGAAGCGGACGCCGTCCGGTGGACCGCTGTCCCGGCGAGTGGGTACGGCATTGCCAGCGGGGTGCGCCTGCCCGCAGGATCGATTCGTGGGCGACGCGCACCGGGGCGATCGAATCCGTCCACAACCATGCACAAGGAGAACTGATGCCCATCGACCCGAAGATCGCGCTCGGCGCGGAGCTGCCGAGCCGGGAGTTCGCGTGGACGCCATCGGATGTGCAGCTCTATCAGCTCGGGCTCGGCGCGGGTGCGCGGTGGACCGACGCCGCCGAGCTGCGCTACCTGGACGATCGGGAGCCGCAGGTGCTGCCGACGTTCGCGACCGTGGCGCAGACCTTGCACGAGACCGAGCCGCCCAAGGTGAGTTTCCCCGGCATCGACATCGACCTGGCGAAGGTGGTGCACGGACACCAGGAGGTGGAGGTGCACCGGCCGATCCCCGCCGCGGGCAAGGCGACGAGCACCGGGCGGATCAGCGAGATCTGGGACAAGGGCTCGGCCGCGGTGGTCGTGCAGGAGCACACCATCACCGGTTCCGACGGCGCACCGCTGTGGACCACCCGCTCGTCCATCTTCGCCAAGGGTGAGGGCGGTTTCGGCGGCGAACGCGGCCCGAGCAACAAGTCGGAACTGCCCGATCGCGCACCGGATTTCGACGTCACCACGCGCACCCTGCCGCAGCAGGCGCTGCTGTACCGGATGCTCGGCGACCGCAATCCGCTGCACTCCGATCCCGAGTTCGCCCGCGCCGCAGGGTTCCCCGATCCGATTCTGCACGGCCTGTGCACGTACGGGATCGTCTGCAAGACCGCCACGGACACCGCCTTGGATTCCGACGCGAGCCGCGTCACCGGATTCCGCGCGCGCTTCGCCGGTGTGCTCTACCCGGGTGAGACCATCCGGACCCGGATCTGGCGGGGCGAGGGAGAACTCGTCATCGCCGCGACGGTGGTCGAGCGCGAGGACGCCCCGGTGCTCGCGGACGTCAGCCTGAAGTTCAGGTAGACGACCGCGCGGCTCGTTCGCCCGAGCGAGTCACTTCGGCCGCCGTCGCGGGGGTGCGCACGAGCTATCGCGACGGCGGCCGGGCAATCCGTTGGCGGATACCGGCGACTCAACCAGCCTGCGGTCCGGCTACTTCTTCGGTTCTCTCGCGACGCGGGCCCAGTCCTTGGATCACCAAGGCGTACAACACGATCACCACGACCGGCGCGAGGGCGGGGGCCCACGCCAGGCGTAAGGGAAACAGGGCCGCGCCCACCGCGCACGCGGCGAAGACGACGGCGCCGACGACCGAGGGCAAGGTGGTCGGGACGACGCCGATCGGTGCGGTCACGGTAGCCGCGTTCAGCAGGTAGGCGGTGGCGACCAGACCCGTCGCGGCGGCGGCGAGCACGCCGGTGTCGGCCCAGGCGAGGGCGGCGATCGCGACCAGGACGGCGGCGACCGCGGCGGGTCGGAACCACCAGCCCGCGATCACGAGGACGAGCGCGGGAATGCCCGCGAGCGGCGCCATCAGGATCACCGAGGCGACGAGCAGGACGCCCGCGAGGACGGCGAGGAATCTGGTCATCGGCGCACCCGCACGGTTCGACGGTGTTCGGGCAGCAGGCGCATGATCTCGTCGAGCCTGGCGTCCTGCGCCCACGGCACGATGTCGACGCCGACCGTGCCCATGTCGCGGTACATCGAGGCGCGTTCCAGCTGCCACATGCGGGCCAGCGTCTGATCGAGTCCCGCGTGAAACGGCGTGCCGCGCAACACGTCCACCACCACGACGACGTGCCCGCGCTTACGCAGATCGATCAGCGCCAGCGCGAACTGGGTGTCGAGCAGCGTGGAGAACGCCACCACGATCGCGCCGATCGGAACCGCGGCGTGCGGGGCCAGGGTGCCGGTGGTGGGGATGTGCTCGTCGCCCACGTCGAGGACGGTGTCGACGATGCGGTAGAACTGGCGCCGCCCGATGTCGGGACGCAGCCAGCGCGGATGCCGGCCGAGGCAGACCACGGCGGTACGGTCGCCCGCTTGCAGCGTCGACTGCACGACCTGGGCCGCGCCGCGCACCGACAGCTCGAGCGAATCGGTCGCCGGACCCGGCGCCTGTTGCGAGGTGTCGACCAGCACGACGACGTCGGCGGACCGGTTGGTCAGCCGCTCGGTGACGTAGAGCCGCCCGCGCCGCGCGCTCACCGGCCAGTTCACGATCCGCAGCTGATCGCCCGGCGCGTAGGCGCGAATGTCGGCGTATTCCACGCCTGGCCCGTGGCGGCGAGTCAGGTGGGTACCGAGCCGTTCGGGAAGTTCGGTGCGCGGCAAGCGCATTCGCTGCGGATCGGTCACCGGGTAGACGAACAATTGTCCCGCGGGCAGCGTCGCGGTGGCGATCGCGAGTCCCGCCGGGCTCAGCGCGGACACCCGCACCGACACCGGGTAACGACCCCAGCGCCCGGCCGACAAGGCGAGCCGCAGCCCGGCGGGCGCCGCCCCCGAGTCGCTCGCCTCCTCGATCTCGATCCCGAGTTCCGCTACCGACCGCGGTTTCAGGCGCAGCAGCGCGTGCCCCGCCTCGACGAAGGCGGCGACGGTGAGCACCACCTCCTCGGTCTCGAAGCAACGCAGCGTGCCGCCGCCGTCGACTTGAATCCTGGTCCGCGACTGCTGCCACGGCGCGGTCGCAAGCACGCCGAGCAACGGCGCGGCGAAGACCACCAACTGCCAGCGCGCGGCGACCACCGCGACCAGCAGCGCCACCGCCGCGCAGCCCGCCAGCATGTACACCAGAGGCGCCGGGCGCCACCGCAATTCGACCTCGACGGTGGCGCTCGCGTCGCGGTGCCTGGAGCGGGTCATGTCTGGGCGGCGCGCGGGACCGGCAGGCGGCGCAGCAGTTCGGCGATCACGTCCTCGCCGCGGATCCGGCGCACCCACATCTCGGGGCGCAGCGTGATCCGGTGCGCCATGGCCGGAATCGCCAGCGCCTTCACGTCTTCCGGGATGACGTAGTCCCGGCCGAGCAGCAGCGCGCGGGCCCGCGACATCTGCACCAGATCCAGTTCGGCGCGCGGACTCGCGCCGACCTCGACCTGCGGATGGCCGCGGGTCGCGCCGGCCAGGGCGACGACGTAGCTGACCACGTCGGGATGCACCGTGACGTATTCGACCGACTGCCGCATCTCCAGCAGCCCGTTGGCGTCCACCACCTGCCCCACCTGCGGCGGCGTCGCGCCGCGTTCCAGGCGCCTGCGGATCATCTGGGTCTCGTCGTGCTCGGAGAGATAACCGAGCCGCAGCTGAATGGCGAAGCGGTCCAGCTGCGCCTCCGGCAGCGGGTAGGTGCCCTCGTATTCGATGGGGTTGTCGGTGGCGAGCACGATGAACGGCTGCGGCAGCGGGAAGGTCTCGCCGTCGATGCTGACCTGTCCCTCCGCCATCGCCTCCAGCAGCGCGGCCTGGGTCTTCGGCGGGGTGCGGTTCACCTCGTCGGCCAGCAGCACGTTGGTGAACACCGGACCGCGGCGGAAGTTGAACCGTCCCGAGTTCATGTCGTAGATGGTGGAGCCGAGCAGGTCGGCGGGCAGCAAATCGGGGGTGAACTGCACCCGGGTGAAGTCGAGGCCGAGCGCGGCGGCGAACGACCTCGCGATCAGCGTCTTGCCGAGTCCGGGCAGGTCCTCGATGAGGACATGCCCACCGGAGAGCACGGCGATCATGATCAGCTGTAATTCATCGCGCTTGCCCACGATGACGCGGGACAGCTCCCGCAGCACCGCGTCGGTGCGCTGGACGGTCGCGTCCAGTGGCATCGTCATTTGTCTACTCGCACTTGCTCAACCCATTTCACATTTTCTGCAGGCGGCGCAGGATCTCGTCCAGCGCCGCTCTGCCCGGTGCGCGCGTCGTCTGATCGCGCAGTGCCGAGTTCGCCGGATCGACCCAGCGCCACAGTTCCGGTCCGAACTGCAGAATCCCGGCCGCTTCGGTCGCCCTGCGGTTCTTGGCTACCCGCATGCCCGTGGACAACTCGAATTCTTTGGCAAGTAGTGGACGCAGGTGCCGATCCCAGTCGGCCCTGCTGCCGTCGGCCCGGTCGGCCAGCATCTGCGCCCGCGCCTGCCAGCGATTCAGCATCTCCAGCGGACCGTTCTCGATGTCGTCGGCGTGCTCGTCGCGTTCCGCGTTCTCGCGCTCGCGCAGCGTCCAGATCAGCAGGAACAGCGCGAGGGCGACGGGGACGGCGGCGAGCAGCAGCATCCCCTCGCGCGCCTTGCCGAACGCGATCAGTTCGAGCACCACCACCGCGCATATCGCGGCGGCCGCGATCCCCGCCCTGTTCATTCGGCCATCACCTCCCCTTGCAGATCGGCGAGCACGATGCGCAGCAGTTGTTCGGCGCGCATGCGCTGCCACTCCAGCATCGAGTGCGGGCTGAACCTGGCCTCCTCGAACAGCGCGACCAGCTCGCGGGCGGAGGCGTCGTGCAGCGCGCCGCGCTCGAACGCGCGGGCCAGCACTTCCATCGGGGTGTCGGAGGCCAGCGGGGCGGCCGCGCGGTCGACGGCGAGACCGCGCTCCATCGCGACGTAGCAGGCGATGATGGCGGTGCGCGGTTCCTGGCCCGGCGCGTTCATCGCGGCCAGACCCATTTCGGCGGCCCTGGCCAGCGAGTCCACGACGGTCGCCGTGGCGGGGGCTTCCGGCGGCGGCGCGGGGACGGGCTTGCGCCGGGCCGTCGCCGCGACCACCACGAGGCCGGCCAGCGCGACACCGACCAGCACGCCGGCGGCGACCATCGTCAGCACCAGGCTGGTGCCGGTCAGGCTTTCGGCTCCGCCGGGCTGCGGCGGCGGTGTGGTCGGAAGATATTCGGGCGGCGTGCCCTCGCCGGTGGCGGGCGAAGGCTCAGCGGGTTGCACTTGCCTGCCCGCGCCGATGAAGAACACGGCGGAAGCGGCGGCGAACACCAGCGAGAGACCGGCCAGGGCGGCGAGCATCAGCAGGCCGACGCGACCGAGCTTCCACTGCCTCGGCTCGGGCCCGCGATCCGGCTCGGGCATGGCGAGCGGCAGCCGATGCTGGCTGGCGATCACGCCCGCCAGCAGGATCACCACGGAGACCGTGAGCAGCACCGGCATCAGGGCCACGGCGAGCGCGTTGGGCCCCGACTGACGATCGGTGGTCTCGACCCCGCCGGGAATGTGCCCGCGCAGCGTGATCGCGGCAACCGCCAGCAGCGCGATCAGCACGATCACGCGCGATATCGGCGCTCGCGCCCGGACCACCAGCGTTACCACCAAACCATGAGTACTGCTCGAATCAGCCACATAGTTACATGCCGAGCGGTCCGCTCGGGAGGGAATCGAATACTTCGGATCGCCTCCGGTTCAATCCCGGTTACCGGCGAGTCGCCGCAGGTCGGCGCGTTACCAAGCCGTAGCGGTCACCGGCTGTGAGATCTCACAGAGGCGGCTCTCGGTGCGCGAAATATCCGGCACACCGGTCAGGCCGTCGACCAGCTCCGGCAGCGGCGCGGCGGCGCACACCGTCAGTTCCAGATCGGCGTCGTAGAGCACGTCGACGAGGTTCACCAGGCGCATCGCCCAGTCCGGCGGCACCTCGCGCAACCGGGGCACGTCCTCGATCGTCCAGCGCCGGAAGCGCTGCGCCAGCCGCACGTAGTCGGCGGCCGAAGTGGCGGCGCCGCAGAGGGCAGTGAAATCGACAGTGATGGCGTCGTCGTCCACCGCGCGCGCCCGTAGCGTGCGGTCGCCGATCGGGACCTCGACAGCGCCCTCGGTGGGCGCGCATCCGATCAGGTAGCGGCCCGCCGTGAAGCCGGTCGAAGCGTCGCGCATGTGCAGCGTGCGGTAGTCGATGGGTCCGTCGATCGAGATCACGTCCAAGCGCTCGACGATCCGCGCGATGGTCGGCAAGAACCGGTCGTGGAACAGCGGATTCGGCAAAAGCCGCTCGGGCGGGTAGTTCGAGGTGAGCACTAGCGCGATGCGGCGGGCGAACAACGCGTCCAGCATGCGTGCGATCAGCATCGCGTCACCGATGTCGTGCACGTGGAATTCGTCGAAGCACACCAGGCGGGCGGAGCCCAGCAGGCGTTCGATCGCGGTGTCGATGGAGCCGGATTCGTGAGCGGCGCTGTGCAATTCGGCGAAGAAACGGTGGAAGTGGTAGCGCTTCGCGCGGTCGGCGGCGACGGTGGCGATGCAGCGGTCCATCAGCATGGTCTTGCCGCGACCGGGCCGTCCGTGCAGGTAGACGCCACGCGCGCCCTTGACCGGACGCCCGCGCCCGTCCACCAGGAGAGCCAGCCGGTCGGCGGCCGCGCGCTGATCCGCGTCGAGTTCGATCGTCATCCGAGCCTCCTAGCTCTACAGGTGTAGAGTCCCTACAGTTGTAGAGCACGGAGGGCGGCTCGACCAGGGAAGGTGACGATGTCCACAACCGACCGGCGCACTCTGATCGTCGACGCGGCCATCGAACTGATCGCCCGCAGCGGGATTCGCGCGCTGACGCACCGCGCGCTGGACACGGCGCTGGCGCTGCCGCCCGGATCGTCCTCCTATTACTTCCGCACCAAACGCGCGCTGATCGAGGCGATCGCCGACCGGATCTCGGCGCGGTCCCGAAGCGATTTCGTAGCGGCGGGATTCGCCGCACCCGACGCCGCCGACCTTCCGTCGATCGCGCACGGCGTCGCGGTGTGGCTGGACCGGCTCCTCCTCGAACGCCGCGACCATCTGATCGCCAGGCACGCCCTGATCATCGACCTGATCGGCGATCCGGAACTGCACACCCGACTGAGCAAAAGCCTCTTCTCCCTCGAAAGCGCACAGGAACTGTTCCGCGCCAACGACTTCCCTGACCCGGACACCGCCGCCGCCGACTTCCTCGCCGTCCTGGAGGGCGCGGTCTTCGACCGCCTCGCGGGCAACCGCAGCGATCTCCCACCCGGCACCCCCGCCGGCATCAGCCAGCTGACCACCCTCCTATCCACCTACCTCAGCCGCTGACCCGGCGACCTCGCAGATCCTCCGCACGCCTCGCAGACCGCACAACCGGTGCGAGGCGTGCAGAAGGTATGCGAGGTCGCCGGTTAGGGACGGCTAGGTGGACCAGCCGCGCTGGGAGTAGTTGGCGCCGGTGAAGTAGGCGCGGATGCCCGCGGCGGGGTACTCGATGAGGTTCTGGGGCAACGCGGTCAAGGGGAACCATGCCAGCTCGTAGCACTTGTCGGGCTCACGGTTGACCGGTTCGCCGGACCAGGTCACGGCCTCGAAGAACAGGCCGATGCGAGCCTCGCGGTGCGGGGAGACGACGTGCGCGGTGTGGATGTGGCGCAGATCGGCGGGCTCGACGACCACGCCGATCTCCTCCATCGCCTCGCGGGCCGTGGCCGCGGTGGCCGACTCCCCCGCCTCCAGCTTGCCCGCGGGCAGGTGCCAGCGGCCGTCGAACTCGTCCGCGCTGCGCCGCTTGCTCAACAGCACTTCGCCCGCGCGGACGAGCAGGATGTGGACGTCGACGATGTGCCGGTCGGTCATGAGACTCCTCCCGTGGCGGCGGACGTGCCGCTCCAACCTACGGGTTGTCGCCCCCGTCGTTCCGGCGAACGCCGGGCACCGGTGGGACAGCCGACGCCGTGGCGGGGCCGGGCCCCGGCGTTCGGCGGAACGACGGAGGCGATCGGAATCAGTTGGCGCTGAGCACCAGACCGGAGGTCGGCACGCCGGTGCCCGCGGTGACCACGATGTTGCGCAGCGCCTCGACCTGGTTTACCGACGTGCCGCGAATCTGGCGCACCGCCTCGGCGATGCCGTTCATGCCGTGGATGTACGCCTCGCCCAGCTGGCCGCCGTGCGTGTTGAGCGGCAGCCTGCCACCGAGCTCGATCGCGCCGTCCTTGACGAAATCCTTGGCCTCGCCGCGACCACAGAAGCCGAGTTCCTCGAGCTGCATGAGCACGAACGGGGTGAAGTGGTCGTAGAGGATAGCGGCCTGCATGTCCTGTGGGCCCAATCCGCTTTGCGCCCAGAGCTGTTCGCCGACGAGACCCATCTCCGGCAGGCCGGACATGGCGTCGCGGTAGTAGCTGGTCATCACGTACTGGTCCGCGCCGGAGCCCTGCGCGGCGCCTGCGATCACCGCGGGACGCTGCGGCAGGTCGCGGGCCCGCTCCACGCTCGTCACCACGATGGCCACGCCGCCGTCGGACTCCTGGCAGCAGTCGAGCAGATGCAGCGGTTCGGCGATCCAGCGCGAATTCTGGTGGTCTTCCAGGGTGATCGGCTTGCCGTAGAAGAAGGCGTCCGGGTTGACCGCGGCGTGCTTGCGGTCGGCGACGGCGACCCGGCCGAAATCCTCGCTGGTCGCGCCGTAGACGTGCATGTAGCGGCGCGCGACCATGGCGACCTGGGCCGCGGGCGTGCCGAGACCCTGCGGGTAGGACCAGCCCGCGTCGATGCCCGACGAGGTCGGCGCGGTGGCCAGCGCCGTGGAGAACTGGCCGAACCGCGACACCGAGCGCTCGTTGAAGGCGCGGTAGGCGACCACCACATCGGCCACACCGGTGGCCACCGCCATGGCGGCCTGCTGCACGGTCGCGCAGGCCGCGCCGCCGCCGTAACCGATGTGGCTGAAGAACTTCAGCTGCGGAATACCCGTCGCCCTCGCGACCGCCGCCTGGGTATTGGTGTCCATCGTGAAGGTGGTGAGCCCGTCCACGTCGGCGGGCGTCAGGCCTGCGTCGGCGAGCGCGGCCGTGACCGCCTCGGCCGCCAGCCGCAACTCGCTGCGGCCGGAGTCCTTGGAGAAATCGGTGGCGCCGATGCCGACGATGGCGGCGCGTCCCGACAGAGCCTCAGTCATTCGTACCCCGCAGCGCGATGACGACTTTCGCCGTGATGTGGTCGCCGAGGCTGTCGCGCCCGACGACGTCGATGTGGATGTCCTCGCCCTCGACCGCGCTCACCGTGCCGGTGAGGGTCAGCGTGTCGCCCGCGTACAGCGGCACCCCGAGGCGAAGCGCGATCGACTTCACGATGGCGCGCGGGCCCGCCCAGTCGGTGACGAAGCGCTGCACCAGGCCGGTGTCGGTGAGGATGTTGACGAAAATGTCCTTGGATCCGCGCGCGACGGCCTTGTCCCTGTCGTGGTGCACGTCCTGGAAATCGCGGGTGGCGATGGCCGTGCTGATCACGAAGGTCGGGTCGGCGTGCACGACCAGTTCCGGCAGCGTCGTGCCGACCTGTGCGGTGGCCGTCGTCACGCGATCACCGCCCAGTACGGCAGGGTGGCCTCGTCATCGAGCTTCTCGAACTCGACCCGCACCGGCAGGCCGACCTCGACCTCGGCCGGGTCGATGCCGCGCAGTTCACCGAGCATGCGCACGCCCTCCTCCAATTCGACCAGCGCGACCACGAACGGCAGTTGCCGCCCCGGCACTTTCGGCGCGTGGTGCACGACGTAGCTGAACACCGTTCCGCGCCCCGAGGCGACCACGTACTCGGTCGGCTCGGACTTGTCCTGCCACAGCGCGGGGATCGGCGGATGCCGCAGCGTGCCGTCCGGCAGCTTCTGGATCCGCAGTTCGCCGAGCTTCGTTCCTTCCCAGAAGAATTCGGTGTCGTGCGAGACCAGCGGCTTGACCCGCTCGCCCGCCGGCTTCGCCGGGGCCGCGGCAGTTCCCGGCGCGAATTTCAGGATGCGGAACAGCATTTCGGTGACGAGCTCGTCACCGACCCGCCACGAGGTACGGAAGGTGACGAACCAGCCGTCGCCGAGCCCGGTGCGCTTCGGTCCCGTGATGCTCTCCAGGCGACTGGTGACGCTCACCTGTTCGCCCGGCACCAGGTAGCGGTGGTAGATCTGCTCACAGTTGGTGCCGACCACCGACGTGAAACCCGCCTCGTCGAGCAGTTCGGCGGTGGCGCCCATCGGATCGTCCTCCGGGCGAACGCCGTTGAGCCCGAACATGGTCCAGACTTGCGCCATGGCGGGCGGGGCGACGATGCCGGGATGGCCCGCGGCGCGGGCAGCGGCCTCGTCGACGTAGATGGGGTTGGTGTCGCCGATGGCCTCGACCCAGTTGTTGATCATCGGCTGATTCACCGGGTCGCGCGCGAGGCGCGGCGCGCACTCGCCCGCCGCGATGATCTTCTCGGCGGCGGCGACGATCGCTTCCGGCGTTGACGTGTCCGGCACGACGCGGCTCCTTCTTCCTATCGGGGTACTCGCGGCAGGTTCAGTCCGGCGGTGGCGACGAGCTCGCGCATGATCTCGTTGACGCCGCCGCCGAAGGTCACCACGAGGTTCTGCTTGGTGCGCCGGTCCAGCCAGCTGAGCAGTTCGGCGGTGGCGGGCTCGGCCGGATCGCCGTGGCGGCCGACGATCTCCTCGGCCAGGCGGCCCGCTTCCTGAAGCGACTCGGTGGAGAACACCTTGGTGGCCGACGCGTCGGCGATGACCTGCGACTGGTCACCGTCGACTTGCGCAGCGGGCGCGTCAGGCCCGGAGGCGGTAGCGGAGCGTGACCACGCAGGGCCCCGCGCGCGCTGCCCTTCGGACGCCGCGGCGACCTGCCAGTTCAGCAGTTCGTTCAGCCGGACCATGGCGTGCATGCGGCCGAGCGAACGCTGCACATCGGATTCGACGAGCAGCCCGCGCGGTCGCGCCCAGTCGCGCACCCGGTCGTAGAGCTGTTCGATCTTGCCGGACGGGCCGAGGCTGACCCGCTCGTGATTGAGCTGCGTCGTGATCAGCCGCCAGCCCCGGTTCTCCTCGCCGACCAGCATGTCGGCCGGGACGCGGACGTTGTCGAAATAGGTGGCGTTGGTGTGGTGGGCGCCGTCGCAGGTGATGATCGGCGTCCAGGAGTAGCCAGGGTCCTTGGTGTCCACGATCAGGATCGTGATGCCACGGTGGCGCGAATCCGCCGTGCCGGTGCGACAGGCCAGCCACACGTAGTCGGCCTCGTGCGCGCCGGTGGTGAAGATCTTCTGTCCGTTGACGATCCAGTCGCCGGAGGCGTCGCGGACGGCGCTGGTGCGCAACGAGGCCAGGTCGGTGCCCGCTTCCGGCTCGGAGTAGCCGATCGCGAAATGGATATCGCCGGAAAGGATTCCGGGCAGGAACTTTTGCTTCTGCGCATCGGTCCCGTAGGTCTGCAAAGTGGGGCCGACGGTCAGCAGTGTCACCAGCGGCAGCGGGACATCGGCCCGCACCGCCTCGTTGAAGAAGATCTGCTGTTCGACGGGCCCGAAACCCTGCCCGCCGTATTCCTTCGGCCAGCCGACCCCGAGCCAACCGTCGCGGCCCATGCGCCGCACGACGGCGCGGTAGGCGTCGCCGTGCCGGTTCACCGCCATCTCGGCCTCCTCCTCGGGAGTGACGAGATCGGCGAAGTAGGTGCGGAGTTCGTCGCGCAGCGCGAGCTGCTCGGCGGTCAGATCGATGAACATCTTGCTCCTAAGCGATCCAGACGGAACGACGCGCCGCCGAGCCAGCGGGCGATGTCCTTGGCCTGGGAGTAGTAGCGGTGCATCGGATGGGTCACGTCGACGCCGAGACCTCCGTGCAGGTGATGGCACTTCTGCATGGCGGCGGGCAGCTCGGAGGCCACGGTATAGGCGAGCACGTCGAGGTCGTCGTCGACGCGCTCCAGGTGCGCGGGACCGGTAACGGGCTGCGAAAGCGCCCAGTTCGCCGAGACGGCCACGGCGTGCAGGGTGCGGGAAACCACGTACAGGTCCGCGATCTGCTGGGCCACCGCCTGGAATTCGGCCAGCGGCCGGTCGAACTGGCGGCGCACCCGCAGGTGTTCCGCGGTGAGCACCAACGCGCCCTTCAACAGGCCGTCGGCGACCGAGCCGATGCTCGCGACGGCCAGCCGGTGCAGTTGCGCGAGGTCGCCGGGCAGCAGCTGCTCGGCCGGGATCTCCACGTTGTCCAGCAGGACGCTGCCCTCGGGCAGGCCGCCCGAGGACGGCGACGGATCGCGGGTCAGCCCGGCGGCGTCGCCCTCGACGAGCGCGATGCCGGAATCGGTCGGGATGAGCAGCCAGCGCGCCTGCTCGGCGTAGGGCACCGCCACCTTGTGCCCGCTGACGCGTACGACGGACCCTTCGGCGACCGCGGTGGTCTTCGGCGTCGCGGCGAACGGTGCACCCGGCTCGCTGAGCGCCGCGGTGAGCACCGCGCCCTTGGCGACCTCGGGATAGATCCGTTCGGCCACCGCGTCGGGCAGTACGGGCAGCAGCGCGAGCAGCCCGAAACCCAGCGTCGGCAAGGCGGGCACCGCCACCGCGTCGGTGGCCAGCTCGGTGAGCAGCACGGAGATCTCCGGCAGGCCCATACCGTCGCCGCCGAAGCGCTCCGGCAGCGCGACCCCGAGCAGGCCCGAGTCGACCAGGCTCGGCCACAGCTCGATATCGCGAGCGGATTCGCGCTCGAGCAAGCTAACTACTACTTCGGCGACGGCGTCCTGGCCCTCGTCCCTGGTGAAGTCCACGCTGTTCTCCCGGTTCTTCGATCAGCTGTCCGCGTCGCGGGGGAGTCCGAGAATCCGCTCACCGGCCACGGTGAGCAGGATCTGCTCGGTGCCTCCCGCGATGGAAAGGCAGCGTGTGAGCAGAAATTCGGTCACTTCGTCCGAATCCTGCGCACCGTTCGGTCCCGCCGTCTCCACGGCGAACTCGGCCACCGCCTGGCGGTGCCGCACACCGACCAGCTTGCGCACGCTGCTCTGCGCGCCGGGGTCGGCGCCCGCCAGCATCGCGACGGCGGCCCGCTGCTCGAGCAGCAGCCCGGCGATGGCCTCGGCGACGAAGCCCCCGAGCCGGTCGTTTCGCAGCTCCGCGCCCGGCCCGGTGGCGGGCAGCTTGGCGATGAGCTCCTCCAGCACCGGCCCGATCCCATTGCCGCCCATGGCGACTCGTTCAGTGGACAGCGTGGAGCGAGCGATCTTCCAACCGTTGTTCAGCGCGCCGACGAGACAGTCGTCGGGGACGAACACGTCGTCGAGGAACACCTCGCTGAACCGCGCCTCGCCGGTGATCTGCACCAGCGGACGGACCTCCAGCCCCTTGCTGCGCATGTCGACGAGGAAGTAGGAGATGCCGCGGTGCTTGGGCGCGTCGGCGTCGGTACGCGCCAGGCAGATGCCCCAGTTCGCCTTGTCGCCCAACGAAGTCCAGACTTTCTGGCCGTTCAGCACCCAGCCGCCGTCGACCCGCTTGGCGGTGGTGCGCAGGGCGGCGAGGTCGGAGCCAGCGCCTGGTTCGCTGAACAGCTGGCACCACACCACCTCGCCGCGCAACGTCGGCCAGGCGAAGCGATCGATCTGCTCCGGGGTGCCGTGCTGCAACAACGTCGGGACGGCCCAGCCGCCGATGGCCAGGTCGGGCGCGGTCAGACCGGCGCGGCGCAGCTCCTCGGAGATCACCAGTCCGGTCATCGGATCGGCGCCGCGGCCGTAGGGCGCTGGCCAGTGCGGCATCGCCAGTCCCGCGTCGACCAGTGCGTCGCGCTGCCGCTCCACCGGAAGCGCCGCGATCGCCGCGACTTCGGCGGCCAGGTCGGTGGCGGCCGCGCCGTCGACGCCCTCGGCGGCGAAGACCCGGTCGGCGCCGGTGGTGCGGCGCATACCCGACCGCGTCAGCTCGGTGACCCTCGCCCGCCAGCGCGCCGAGCCGCCGAGCAGCTGACGCAGCGCCGTGGCCCTGCGCAGGTAGAAGTGGGCGTCGTGTTCCCAGGTGAAGCCGATGCCGCCGAGCACCTGGATGCAGTCCTTGGCGGTCTCCACCGCGGCGTCCAGCGCGATGGCCGCGGCGATGGCGGACGCGATCGGCAGTTCGGCGCCGCCCTCGTCGACGGCAGCAGCGGCGTCCAGCGCGACCGAGCGAATGAGCTCGGTGCGGCACAGCATCCACGCGCAGATGTGCTTGACCGCCTGGAAGGAACCGATCTTGCGGCCGAATTGCTCACGCACCTTGGCGTATTCGACCGCTGTGTCGAGGCACCAGCCCGCCAAGCCGGCGAGTTCGGCGGCGACCAGCGCGACGAGCAGGTCCTCGACGCGGTTCGCGGAGGCGAACATCCGCTCGGCGGGCACAGCGACCTCGGTGCACTGCACCCGGGCCAGCGGGGTGCTCGGGTCGGCGGAAGCGAGTTCCTCGATTCGCAGTCCCGCGGCGTCGGGCGGCACCAGGCACCATCGCGGCCCGTCCGGGCTGTCGACGGGAAGCAGCACGGCGGTTCCAGCGGCGGCGCCGAGCACGAAGTCCCAGACACCGGTGAGCAAAACGTCACCCTCGCCTACGGGTACGCTGACACCCGTCCGGGACGAAACATCCGGACCGACAACGACGTCGAGCGCGATGCCGCACGGCAGGTCCTCGGCGAGGGCGCCCGCGGTGACCAGGTTGGCCAGGGCGGTGCCGAGCACCGGACCGCCCACCAGATCGTGCGCCGCCTGCTCCAGCAGGACGGCCAGATCGGCGACCGACCCACCAGCGCCACCCGCGTCCTCGGCGACCGCGACACGGAAGATCCCGAGTTCGGCCAGCGCGGGCCAGTACGCGCGCCAGAACCCGGCCTGCCCGGCTCGCATTGTTGCAATCGGACGGACCGATCCGGCCCAGCCCCGCATCGACTCCTGAACGGCTTTATGCTCGTCAGTGGTGGCGATGGTCACACTCCAACCCGCCTTTCCGGCGTGACTCCCACACCTAGAACATGTTCTAATATCCTTGCCGTGCGGAAGTCAAGAGACGGCCATCCGCATCGGTGAGCACCGCGCGCCAGGCCGACGTACGACGTTCGAGGAAAGGACCCTTTCGATGGCCAGCCCCTCCAGATCGCAGCCCGCCGATGCGAGCGCTGCCCGCCCAGCGACCGTCACCACGCTCAGCGAGGACGATCTGAGCTCGGCCGCGCAGCGCGAGCGACGCAAGCGCATCCTGGACGCGACACTGGCGCTCGCCTCCAAGGGCGGATACGACGCGGTGCAGATGCGCGCCGTCGCCGAGCGCGCGGACGTGGCCGTCGGCACCCTCTACCGGTACTTCCCGTCCAAGGTTCACCTGCTGGTCTCGGCGCTGGCCAGGGAGTTCGAGCAGATCGAGGGCAAACGCAAGCCGCTTGCCGGAACGACGCCGCAGGAGCGCATGCACCTGCTGCTCACCCAGATCACCAGGATGATGCAGCGCGACCCGTTGCTCACCGAGGCCATGACGCGCGCCTTCATGTTCGCCGACGCCTCGGCGGCGGCCGAGGTGGATCGAGTCGGCAAGGTGATGGATCGGGTTTTCGCCCGCGCCATGAACGACGGAGAACCGACCGAACGGCAACTCGCCATTGCGCGCGTCATCAGTGACGTGTGGCTTTCCAATCTGGTGGCGTGGCTCACTCGGCGCGCTTCGGCGACCGATGTCACAGACCGTCTCGAACTGACCGTGGATCTGCTGCTCGGAGATCAAGCGGCGAAATAGCCGGAGGCGATAACCGCGCCAATCGAATCGGATCGGGGTAGCCCGGTCGACGGGCGGACTGCCCGCGACCGGGCTACCGTGGTGTTATGCCGCGCTTGCCTCTGCACGCGGAGCAGACCGCGAACCGTCATGTCCGACAATGCGACTCATATCCGGCCGATCCGCCGGAAGGAAACGGCTCGGCCGTGACGCCCCTCGTGATCGCCGTGCGACCCGACCACGCTCGCGTCCGCGGAAAGTTACTTGCTGGTTACCTGTGCGTTAACTCGGCATATCCCGATAACCGGGTTGCAATCGTGCGCACGCATACCGGCGCACTGTGGTGCGGTGAATTCAACACAGTATTGTTTTGGCCGCCCCTGAAACAACTCCTCCGATCACTAGGTTGGATGCGTGAGCGCACAGGATCTGCCCAAGGAACTTCGACGTGCTTTGTCGACGGTCGCGCGCGAGCCACGGCTCTTGGTCGCGTCGGACTACGACGGGACATTGGCCCCGATCGTGTCCGATCCGACCAAGGCGTATCCGCACCGGGAGTCGGTGAGCGCGCTACGCGCCCTCGCCGGTCTCACCGGAACGACGGCGGCCGTCATCTCCGGCCGTGCACTGCGTGACCTCGCGGCACTCTCTCGGCTTCCGGTCGAGGTGCAACTGATCGGTAGCCATGGGTCGGAGTTCGACGTCGGCTTCGTGCACGCGATCGACAACGACGCCAGACAGCTGCTTCAGGAAGTGCAGAACTCGCTGACGCAGATCGCCGCGAACAATCCTGGCGTCACCGTCGAGATCAAGCCGGCCAGTGTCGCGCTGCACGTGCGCAACGCCAGCCCCGAGATCGGCCGCAGGGCGCTGACCACGGTGCGCCAGGGCCCGGCCTGCTGGGTCGGCGTTCAGGTCACCGAGGGCAAGGCCGTCATCGAGCTGGCCGTCGTGCCGACCGACAAGGGCGCCGCGCTCGACACCATCCGCCACCAGGAGGGCGCGACCGCGGCGGTGTTCTTCGGCGACGACGCCACCGACGAGAAAGCCTTCCGCGTGCTTTCCGGGCCGGATGTCGGCATCAAGGTCGGCGATGGCGAGAGCCTGGCCAAGTACCGGGTGAACAGCACCGAGGCGGTCTCCTGCGCGCTGGCCTTCCTGCTGGAGGAGCGGCGCACCTGGCTGGCCGGAGCGAGTGCGCCGCGCATCGAGCGACTGACCATGCTGGCCAGCCCGCGCTCGGTCGCGCTGCTCACCCCGGACGCCACGGTCACCTGGTTCTGCCACCCGGAGCCGGATTCGGCCGCGGTGTTCGCGCACCTGCTCGGCGGGCCGCAGGCCGGTCACTTCACCGTCGCGCCGGAGCGGCCTGGGCTGCCGCTCTCGCAGCGCTACGTGGACGGCACCATGACCGTCGAAACCCGCTGGGCCAGTTTGCAAGTCGTCGACTATCTGCCGCACGACGTGACGCCGAACCGTACCGACCTGACCCGGGTGATCACCGGTGTGGCCAAGGCGGTCGTCACGTTCGCGCCGCGGCCGGAATTCGGCCAGGTGCCGGTGTCGCTCGAATCCGATCCCGCGGGCCTGCGGGTGCGCGGCACCAACGACCCGATGGTGCTGCGCTCCCCCGGTGTTCGCTGGGAGATCGAGAGCGACGGAACGCACGATGTCGCGCGCGCCGTGGTGGATCCGGCGAACGGCCCGATCGTGCTGGAACTGCGCTGCGGGACACATGATCTCGCGCCCGCGATGACCGGCGAGCCGGAGCGCCGCAGGGAGGCGCAGCGGTACTGGTCGGACTGGTCGAGCTCGCTGGAACTGCCGCCGCTCAAGCCGGACCTGATGAAGCGCTCCGCACTCACCCTGCGCGGGCTGGTGCACGCGCCGTCCGGCTCGATCCTCGCCGCGGCGACCACCTCGCTACCCGAGGACATCGGCGGCATCCGCAACTGGGACTACCGCTACTGCTGGCTGCGCGACGCCGCGCTCACCGCGCAGGCGCTGGTGACGCTCGGCTCGATCACCGAGGCCGAGCAGTTCCTCGGCTGGGTACACCGCGTGCTGGAGACGCTGCCCGGGCCCGAGCGGCTGCACCCGCTGTACACCATCTACGGCGAGACGCTGCCGCCCGAGGCCGTCATCGACCAGCTGCCCGGCTACGCGGGGTCGCGTCCGGTGCGTGTCGGCAACGCGGCGAACATGCAGGTGCAGCTGGACGTCTTCGGTCCGATCGTCGACCTGATCGCGACGCTGGCGCACGCACGCGAGCGCAAGGGCGTCACCGATCCGGCCAAGGCGCTGCCGGACGCCGACTGGGAACTGGTGCACGCCATGGTTTCGGCGGTGCAGCGCCGCTGGACCGAGCCGGACCACGGCATCTGGGAGATCCGCGGCAATCCGCGCCACCACGTGTACTCGAAGGTGATGGGCTGGCTGACGGTCGACCGGGCGCTCACATTGGCGCAGAAGTTCGACCGCCAGGTCGACCCCGAGTGGGTCGAGCTGCGCGACACCATCGCCGAAGAGGTCAAGACCAAGGGCTGGAACGACGAGGTCCAGTCGTTCACCGCGGCCTACGACGGCATCGACCTGGACGCGGCCACCTTGCACATCGGCCTGAGCGGGCTGATCGATCCTTCCGACCCGCGGTTCGCCGCGACGGTGGTGGCGACCGAGGCCGAGCTGCGCAGCGGGTCGACCGTGTACCGCTACCACCACGACGACGGCCTCCCCGGCGGAGAGGGTGGGTTCCACCTCTGCGCGGCCTGGCTGGTCGAGGCGTACCTGCTGATCGGCAAGCGTTCGGACGCCGAGGCGCTGTTCGCCCAGCTGGTCGACGTGGCAGGCCCGACCGGGCTGCTCAGCGAGGAGTACGACCCGGTGGCCGAGCGGTCGCTGGGCAACCACCCGCAGGCCTACAGCCACCTCGGCCTGCTGCGTTGCGCGCAGCTGCTAGCGCAGCCCGTGGAGGTGCTCGTCTAAGCGGTCACCGACCGGCCGTCGAGGCCCGCGAACCACCTGGTTCGCGGGCCTCGACGTTTGCCTGGCGGCTTTCGGCAGCGGTGTGGCGGTGGCCGGGCGGTGGCCGGGTTGCGCGGGGCTGATAAAGTTAAACGGTAACGATTTCCATTATGATCTGGAGCACTCAACCTGCTCTGTTCGTACCGCCAGGAGTGCTTCCGCGTGAGTAGCCGAATTGCCTCGAAGTTCGCCGGCGTCGCCGTGGGGGTGGCGACCGCCATCGCGTTGACCGCCTGCGGCAGCTCCGACGACTCGGGTAAGCCGCAGGTCGTCGCCTCGACCGACGTGTGGGGCGATATCGCCGCCACCGTCGCGGGCCCCGACGCGACCGTGACCTCGATCATCACCGACCCCGCCGCCGACCCGCACTCGCACGAGACCTCGGCCGTCGAATCGGCCAGGATCAGCGACGCCGACCTGGTCGTCTACAACGGCGGCGGCTACGACGAATTCATCGAGAAGGCCATCTCGGGCAAGGGCAAGCGGGCCGTCGACGCCTTCGAATCCCGCGCCGACAAGGGCGAGGAGAACGAGCACGTCTGGTACGACGTGACGACCGTCGGCACGGTCGCGGACCAGATCGCGGGCGCGCTCGGCGAGATCGACTCGGCGCACGCCGCCGACTACACCGCACGGGCCACGGCCTTCAAGTCGCAGCTGGCCGGGATCACCGCGGCCACCGGCGCGCTGGCCGCCCAGCACCCGAAGACGCCGGTGCTGCAAACCGAACCGCTCGCGTACTACCTGCTGCGCGCCGCGGGCGCGGAAGACCGCACCCCGCACGAGTTCCAGGAGGCGATCGAGCAGGAGACCGATCCCGCGCCCGCGGCCGTCGCGGAAACCCGGGATCTGCTCACCGGCAAGCGGGTTCGCGCGCTCGTCTACAACGTACAGACTCAGGACAAGATCACCCGCGACCTGCGCGAGCTGGCCGAGGCCAACGGCGTCGCCGTCATCGAGGTGACCGAAACCCTTCCCGAGGGAATGGATTACATTCAGTGGCAGACCAAGAACACCGAAGCGCTGGCCGAAGCGCTGGGCTGATCGACGAGCAGCTGATCGAGATGTCCACGAGCGAGGGAGCCGCGCTGACCGAACACACGGCACAGGTGCGTCCGCGGCCCGCCGACACCGACGGGACAGCGGCCGTCCGGCTCGATGACGCCCGGCTCTCGTTCGGCGACCGCACGCTCTGGCAGGGCCTCGACCTCGAGGTGGCTCCCGGCGAATTCATCGCCGTGCTCGGGCCCAACGGCTCCGGCAAGACCTCGTTGCTCAAGGTTCTGCTCGGCCAGCTCGCCCTCGGCTCCGGACGGGCGTTCGTCGCAGGATCGCCAGCGCGGGCGGGCAATCCCGATATCGGCTACATACCGCAGCAGAAGACGATCGACGCGGGCGTGCAGCTGCGCGGCGTCGACCTGGTCGGGCTCGGCGTCGACGGGCACCGCTGGGGTCTCGGCCTGCGCGGGCGGGCCGAACGCAGGCGCAAGGTGGACGCCGCCATCGCGGCCGTCGGCGCGGAGAAGTTCGCGAACGCGCCACTGGAGTCCATGTCGGGCGGTGAACAGCAGCGCCTGCGGGTAGCCCAAGCGCTGGTCGGCGACCCGAAGGTGCTGCTCTGCGACGAGCCGCTGCTGAGCCTGGACCTGGCCAACCAGCGGCTGGTCGCCGAGCTCATAGACCGGCGCAGGCGCAGCCACGACACCGCGGTGCTCTTCGTGACCCACGAGATCAATCCGATTCTCCCGCTGGTGGATCGGGTGCTCTACCTGGTGGACGGCAAGTTCCGGATCGGCGCGCCCGACGAGGTGATGACCTCCGAGGTGCTCTCCGAGCTGTACCGGACGGAGGTGGACGTGCTGCGGGTGCGCGGGCGGCTGGTGGTGGTCGGCACCGGCGACACCATGGACGCGCTCGGCGCGGCAGGAGCGCAGCACTGCCACGCCGAACCCGATACGAGAGGGGTCCGGGCATGAGTGAACGGAGTGAGCGAATCATGTGCCAGCGCGCGTCGCGCATGCCGGAGCCGAGCGCCAGCGAGGCGAAGGCATGAGCGGCAAGCTCGCCGATGTCTTGTCGAGGATGTTCGACCTGTCCACCACGGCCGATCTGCTCTCCTACGACTTCGTCCAGCAGGCGGTGCTTGCGGCGGCGCTGCTCGGGCTGCTCGCCGGGGCGATCGGACCGCTGATCATCAGCAGGCAGATGTCGTTCGCGGTGCACGGCACCAGCGAGTTATCGCTCACCGGAGCGGCCGCGGCGCTGCTCGCCGGGATCGGGGTCGGGCTCGGCGCGATCATCGGGTCGGTAGTGGCCGCCGTGCTGTTCGGCGTGCTCGGGACCCGTGCGCGGGAACGTGATTCGGTGATCGCGGTAGTGCTTTCGTTCGGGCTCGGTCTCTCGGTGCTGTTCCTCTGGCTCGGGCCGGAGCGCGCCGGATCCAAGTTCTCGCTGCTGACCGGTCAGGTGGTCAGCGTCGGATACAGCGGTCTCGCGCTGCTCATCACCTGCACGGTGCTGGTGCTCGGCGTGCTCGCGGTGATCTACCGGCCGCTGCTCTTCGCCAGCTCGGATCCGGAAGTGGCGGTGGCGCGCGGTGTTCCGGTGCGCGCCCTCGCGGTGATCTTCGCCGTGCTGCTCGGCATCACCGCGGCCTTCGGCGTCCAGATCGTCGGCGCGCTGCTCGTGCTCGCCCTGCTCATCACCCCCGCCGCGGCCGCCGCCCAGCTCACCGCCAACCCGGCCCGCGCCACGGTGCTCGCGATCGTCTTCGCCGAACTAGCGGCGGTCGGCGGCATCCTGCTCTCCCTGGCGCCCGGCGTTCCGGTGTCGACGTTCGTGACGGCGATTTCGTTCGTGATCTACGTGGTCTGTCGCATCGTCGGCAACCGCCGCAGGCAACTCGCGCGCGTTCGGTGAGTGGGTGCGCGTCGGATCACGCCGCACTGCGGACCCGCTGACCGCCGCGCACCCGGAGTGGCGCCATCGCGGGGGTGCGCGGGCACCGGTGTGGACGGTCGCATCAGGGGCCGCTGTCCGCAACCGGCCGATAAGCGCGCCACGATACGACCGATGCATAGCCCAGCGATTCGGGGTGCGCCGATGACTGGCTACAGATAGCAGCGCGCCCGGATCAGTTATCGGCGAGGCCGACGGCCGTTCGTAGACGCTCGAGGGCTTCGGCAGCCGGGCGGTTTGCCCCGCGGCGGTATGCGGATTGGTAGGTTTCGGCGCCGAGACGATCGGTCAGGGTGGTGACCAGGGCGGTGAGGCGGGGTTCGCCCGCGTCGAAGTCTCCGCGAAGGGACTCGCTGAGGCCGAGGGCTTCCGCGGCATCCTCCGGGGCGTTCTCGAGCGGGTGCAGTTCGTTCGCGATGGACAGCGGCGCCCAGGTCTCGTGGCCGCCGACGTCGAAGCGCATGCCGTGTTCGGCGAGCACGCCGGGCCGGACGCCCTGGCGGTTCAGTTCCGCTTCCGCGGCGGCCTTCGCGGCGGCGCCGTAGCGGTGACGCACCATCGGGATGCTCGAGAAGGCGGCGGCGATCAGCAGTTGGGCGATGGCGGCGACGGTCGACATGGCGGTTCTCCTCATCCGGTTCTTCGGTCGTGCGAGGCGGGGCCGGTGTGGCCCGCGCTCTCGATGAGCCAAAAGATGCGCGGCAGGGCTGAGAGGCCGCCGACATCGCACCGACAACACCTGTCAGTGCAGGTAGAAGCAAGGAAGCGCAGGGGCGAACAATTTTGATGGCAGCCGCCTTCAGTCGATGCGGACGGGTTTCGTATGCTCGGACTCACACGCCGCCGAACGAATGGTGACCACCGATGATCGACTTTTCGATTCCCGCCGAACTCGCCGCCGAACGCGACCGGGTCCGCCAGTTCGTGATCGACAAAATCGTCCCGTTCGAGCGCGATCCGCGCCTGACCGCGCACGGGCCGACCGACGAACTGCGCCAGGAGCTGGTCGAACTCGCTCGCGCGGAGAAGCTGCTCACGGTGCAGGCCCCCGAGGCGCTCGGCGGGCGCGGCCTCAGCCACCTCGAACAGGCCGTCATTTACGAGGCGGCGGGCTGGTCGACTCTCGGCCCGATCGCGATGAACTGCGCGGCGCCCGACGAGGGCAACATGTTCCTGCTGTCCAAGGTCGCGAACCAGGAGCAGGTCGACCGCTACCTGATGCCGGTGATCAACGGACACCAGCGCTCGGTCTTCGCGATGACCGAACCCGAAGGCGCCGGCTCGGACCCGGCGCAGCTGGCCACCGAGGCCGTCTTCGACGGCGAGAACTTCACCGTCAACGGCCGCAAATGGCTGATCACCGGCGCCAACGGAGCCAAGACCTGGATCATCATGGCCCGCCTCGCCGCCAACCCGCACCTGCCAGAGGGGCCGACGCTGTTCCTCACCGACGGCGACCAGCCGGGCATCGTCATCGAGCGCACCATGAACACGATGGACCGCAACTACGTCGCGGGGCACGGCGTCGTGCGGTTCGACAACCTGGTGCTGCCCGAGTCGGCGCTGCTCGGGGAGGCCGGGCAGGCGCTGCGCTACGCCCAGTTGCGGCTGGCTCCCGCCCGGCTCACGCACTGCATGCGCTGGCTCGGCGCGGCCGAGCGGGCGCAGAGCATCGCCATCCAGCACGCCAAGACCCGCACCGCGTTCGGCAAGCCGATCGGCGAGCACGAGGGCGTGTCGTTCATGCTGGCGGACAACGAGATCGCGTTGCACCAGTGCCGCCTGACGATCTGGCACGCCTGTTGGCTGATGGACCAGGGCGAGAAGGCGCGGCACGAGAGCTCGATCGCGAAGTCGTACGTCTCGGAGGAGCTGTTCAAGGTCGCGGACCGCTGCGTGCAGGTGCTCGGCGGGATCGGCATCAGCGACGAGACGGTGGTCGAAATGATCTTCCGCGACATGCGCGCCTTCCGCCTCTACGACG
The DNA here is from genome assembly GCF_001613365.1 of Nocardia xishanensis NBRC 101358. GTDB lineage: Bacteria > Actinomycetota > Actinomycetes > Mycobacteriales > Mycobacteriaceae > Nocardia > Nocardia xishanensis. The sequence continues at coordinate 105,572 of NZ_BDCF01000006.1, read as the reverse complement.
GACCCACCGAAGTCCACAAGTACGCAATCGGCCGCAAGATCCTGCGCTGAGCGGCCGGCCCAGCGAGACATGACCGGCAGTGAATCGGCGCGCATCAGCGCGCCACCAGTACACCCGTTACCATCCTGTGGCATGAGTTCGGAATTGCTCGTCGATGTCTCCGCGGGCATCGCCGTCCTCACGCTCAACCGGCCCGCCCAGCAGAATGCCTTCACTCCGGCGATGGCCGCTGAGCTCGGTGCGGCTCTGCAACGCTGCGACAGCGAGGATGCGATCCGAGCGGTCGTGATCACCGGGACGCCGCCCGCGTTCTGCGCGGGCGCGGATCTGTCCAACCGGGTCGGCGAGGTCAGCGCCACCATCGAGCCCGCGCCGTGGCGGGTGCGCAAGCCGGTGATCGCCGCGGTCAACGGGCACGCGGTCGGCATCGGGCTGGCGCTGGCGCTGCAATGCGATCTGCGGTACATGGCGCGCGACGCGATCTACGGACTCAACCAGGTGCGCCGCGGCGTGCTCGCCGACGGTTACGCGCACTGGACCCTACCCAGGCTCGTCGGCATGGCCAACGCGGCCGACATCATGCTCACGGGCCGCACCTTCGACGGCGAGGAAGCCAAGGCGATGGGCCTTGCCAACGCCTGCCTCGCGGGCAGCGAGGTGCTGCCGACCGCGCTGTCGGTGGCGCACGATCTGGTCAACGGTTCGGCGCCGCTGCCGGTCGCGCTGTCCAAGCGCCTGCTCTGGGAGGGCCTCGGCATGAGCCCCGCCATGGTCGGCCAGCTGGAGTCGGAGCTGAACGCCCACGTCGGCAAGAGCGTCGACGGCGGAGAGGCGATGGCGGCGTTCCGCGACCGCCGACAGCCGAACTGGACCGGAAGCATCAGCTCCGAATGGCCCGCGTGGGACGGCAGCGCCGACACCGAGCGACCCATCCTCGACTGAATCCCGCCGCGCTGGTACATACCACTCCGGCCATGCACGATGTCCGGCAGCGCCGCTTTGCGAGCCCTGCCGTCATGCGCGGACAGACAGCGGACCCAGCGATGCCCGCGGTGGGCACGTCTGCTTCGGCCGCGCTCGGGCCGATAACGAACTGCGCCGCCGAAGGGGTCGTGATACGAACCTCGCCGCCGCGCCGTGCCCGAGGCAGCGCCGGTATCCGAACCTCGCCATCGCTCGGGCCTGGCACGGACCGACAAGAGACTGCGCCAGCCGCGATGGGCTGGCCGCCGAGTGCCTACCGCACACCCAGGCGGCCGACGGACTCGCTAAGCGTTGCCGCCCAGCGTGATCAGCAGGACCGCGGTCGCCATCAGGACCATCAGTACGGTGCCGACGATGCCGAGGATGTAGCCGACCAGAACCTGGGCGCGGCCGCCGATCGCACCGCCGGAGGCCTCGATCTGGTCGAGGGCGCGCTTGCCCAACGCCCACGCCACCGGGCCGAGCGCCCCGCAGCACAGGATGCTTGCCGCGCCGAGAAACAACACGGCCGTGGCATTCGGATGCTCGACCGGCGAACCGATGGGCTGGTTGGGTATCACCACTCGCCGAATTCTACGGGGCTCTTAGGGATCTCCGCGTATTTTGCGGATCGCGCGAGGCACGAAGCGTTTCGCGCCTACCGGGGAACGGCCCGGCAGGCGGTTTCCGCAACCGTCGTCGAATCAGTTGCCGCGTACCGGTTTTCGCGAACGAATCAGGCGCGACGCTGACGGGCGATCTCGGCGAGCACGACGCCCGCCGCCACCGACGCGTTCAGCGACTCGACCGGTCCCGCCATCGGAATGCTCAGGATGCTGTCGCAGTTCTCCCTGACCAGGCGCGAAAGGCCCTTGCCCTCCGAGCCGACCACGATCACCGTCGGCGCGGTGCCGTCGAACTCGTCGAGCGTGGTGTCGCCGCCCATGTCGAGGCCGACGATCTGCATGCCCTGGTTGGCCCAATCCTTCAGTGTGCGAGTCAGATTCGTGGCCCGCGCGACCGGCAGCCTGGCCGCGGCGCCCGCGCTGGTTCGCCACGCGACGGCGGTGACGCTGGCGCTGCGCCGCTGCGGGATGAGCACGCCCTGTCCGCCGAACGCCGCCACGGAGCGGATCACCGCGCCGAGATTGCGCGGGTCGGAGATGTTGTCCAGCGCGACGAGCAACGCGGGCTCGGACGTGCCGCGCACCCGGTCGACCAGGTCGTCCGGGTGGGCGTAGCGGTACGGCGGCACCTGCAGGGCCAGACCCTGGTGCATGCCGTTGCTGCTCATCCGGTCCAGGTCGGTGCGCGGCACCTCGAGGATGGAGATGCCCGCGTTGGCCGCGGTCTGCACGCTCTCGGTGAGCCGCTCGTCGTTCTCGGTGCCGACCGCGACGTACAGCGCCGTCGCGGGGACGCCCGCGCGCAGGCACTCGACCACCGGGTTGCGGCCGAGCACCAACTCGGGACCGTCCTCGGACTTGCGACCCACGGCGCGACCCGCCGCGCCCGCGCGACCGGTCGGGCGTCCCTGAGCCGCCGCCTTGGCTTGGGCCTTGGCGCGTTTGGCCGCGGGATGCTTGGTCCGCATCTCGGCGGGCGGGGTGGCGCCGCGCCCCTCGAGCCCGCGCCTGCGCTTGCCGCCGGAACCGACGACCGCGCCCTTCTTGCTTCCCGATTTGCGCACCGCGCCGCGACGCTGTGAATTCCCTGCCATCAGTTCGCCTTTCCGCGCGCGTTGCCCAGCGACCACTGGGGTCCCTCGGCGGTGTCCGTCACCTCGACGCCCGCCGCGACGAGGCGGTCGCGCACGGCATCGGCGGTGGCCCAGTCCTTGTCGGCGCGGGCCTGCTGGCGGCGGTCGAGCTCGGCGCGAACCAGCACGTCGAGCGCCTCCTGCGCCGCCGAGTTGTCTTCCGGGCTGTACCACTGCGGGTCGTACGGGCACACGCCGAGGATGTTCAGCATGGCGCGGACCTGCCCGGCCAGCTCCCGAGCGGTGTCGACCGCGCCCGCCTCGAGCGCCTTGTTGCCCTCGTGCACCACGTGATGCACCTCGGCCAGCGCGCGCGGCACGGCCAGGTTGTCGTCCATCGCCTCGGCGAACGCGTCGGTCCACTTGCCGACCGGGATCTCGCCGGCCCGCTCGGCGACCCGGTGAATGAAAGCCTCGATGCGCTGGTAGGAGGCCGCGGCGTCGTACAGCGCCTTGTCCGAGTACTCCAGCATCGACCCGTAGTGCGCGCTGCCGAGGTAGAACCGAAGTTCAACGGCGCGAACCTTTTTCAGCACGTTCGGCACGGAGAGCACGTTGCCGAGCGACTTGGACATCTTCTCGCCGCCCATGGTCACCCAGCCGTTGTGCAGCCAGTACCGCGCGAATCCGTCGCCGGCCGCCTTGGACTGGGCGATCTCGTTCTCGTGGTGCGGGAACACCAGATCCATACCGCCGCAATGGATGTCGAATTCCGGGCCGAGGTAGAACTCGGCCATGGCCGAGCACTCCAGGTGCCAGCCGGGACGGCCGGGGCCCCACGGCGACGGCCAGTTCGGCTCGCCGGGCTTGGCCGCCTTCCACAGCGTGAAATCGCGCGGGTCGCGCTTGCCGGCGCCCGCGCTCTCGCCCTGGTGCACATCGTCGAGCTTGTGGCCGGACAGCTTGCCGTAGTCCGGATAGCTCTGCACGTCGAAGTAGACGTTGCCCTCCGAGGCGTAGGCGTGTCCGCGGTCGATGAGCCGCTGCATCAGGTCGACCATCTGCGTGATGTGGCCGGTGGCCCGCGGCTCCGCGGACGGCGCCTGCACGCCGAGCATCTGGTAGGCCCGGTCGAAGGCGCGCTCGTAGGTCGCCGCCCACTCCCACCACGGGCGGCCCGCCTCGGCGGACTTGTTCAGAATCTTGTCGTCGATATCGGTGACGTTGCGGATGAAGTGGACGTCGTAGTCGTGCGCCAGCAGCCAGCGGCGCAACACGTCGAACGCGACGCCGCTGCGCACGTGACCGATATGAGGTTCCCCCTGCACGGTGGCGCCACAGAGGTACACCGAAGCACGGCCGGGAACCAGCGGCGCGAAATCGCGCATGGTTCGGCGTTCGGTGTCAAAAAGGCGCAGTGTCACGGCAGCCGATCTTAGCCGGTCGTAGCAGGGCGTTCGCGCCCCGGCTCGACCAACGGCCGCCGTGATGTTATATGCGGGCCTGTAGCAATGCGGTGGCGATCGAGGCGATACCCTCCCCGCGTCCGGTCAGACCGAGTCCGTCGGTGGTGGTTCCCGACACCGAAACCGGGGCGCCGAGCAGTTCGCCGAGCACCCGCTGCGCCTCGGCGCGACGCGGTCCGATCTTCGGTTTGTTGCCGATGACCTGCACCGCAGCGTTGACGATGTCGAATCCGGCCGCGTCGAGCAGCCTGCGGACCTCGGTCAGCATGGCGGCCCCGGAGACGCCCTCCCACTCTGGCCTGCCGGTGCCGAACACCGCGCCGACATCACCCAGCCCGGCCGCGGAGAGCAATGCGTCACAGAGCGCGTGCGCGGCGACGTCGCCGTCGGAATGGCCCGAGCAGCCGTCGGCGCCGTCGAACAACAGTCCCGCCATCCAGCACGGACGACCGGGTTCGATGGGGTGTACGTCGCTGCCGATACCAACTCGCATGGTCACGACGTTCTCATACGCGGCGGGCCGCGTTGCACACCGTCTCGGCGAGCATGAGGTCCAGCGGGGTGGTGATCTTGAAGGCCATCGGGTCGCCGGGAATCGTGTGCACATTCGCGCCGAGCCGTTCTACGAGTCCGGCGTCGTCGGTGGCGTGCACGTTCGTCTCATAGGCGGCGTGCAGGAGATCGGCGGCGAAGCCTTGCGGTGTCTGGATCGCTCGCAGCGCGGCGCGATCGGGGGTGCCGGTCACCACACCGTCCCGATCGACGGACTTGACGGTGTCGACGACAGGAAGGGCTGGCACCACCGCTCGATGACCCGCCCGCAACTCGGCCGCGACCCGGGCGATCAGCGCGGGCGGGGTGAGCGCGCGGGCGGCGTCGTGCACCAGGAAATAGCCCGCGTCCGGCGCGGCGGCGAGACCCGCGCGCACCGAATCGGTGCGCTCGGCGCCTCCGACGACCACGCGCACCGCGTTCGAGGGCGGCAGCAGGGCGACTGCGCTCTCGACCAGTTCGGCGGGGACCATCACGATGATGCGGTCGACCGCCCCGGAGGCCAGCAGGCCGTCCACGGCAAGTCGGACCATGGGCGTACCGCCGACCGCGACGAACGCCTTGGGCATGTTCTCACCCAAACGAACGCCGCGGCCGGCGGCAGGAACCAAGGCAACGACAGGACTGTCGCTGTCAGAGTTGTTCACGGTCAGGAAGCCGCTGCGAGAACCTCGTCGAGCAGCGTCTCGGCCTTACCGTCATCGGTACCCTCGGCGAGCGCGAGTTCACCGACCAGGATCTGGCGGGCCTTCGCCAGCATGCGCTTCTCACCAGCGGACAGCCCACGATCCTGCTCCCGACGCCACAGGTCGCGGACGACCTCGGCCACCTTGTTCACATCGCCGGAGGCGAGCTTCTCCAGGTTGGCCTTGTAGCGACGGGACCAGTTGGTCGGCTCCTCGGTGTGCGGCGCGCGCAGCACCTGAAAGACCCGGTCGAGACCCTCCTGGCCCACGACGTCGCGCACGCCGACGTATTCGGCGTTTTCCGCGGGTACGCGAACGGTCAGATCGCCTTGGGCGACCTTCAGGACCAGATACTCTTTTTGCTCACCCTTGATGGTGCGAGTCTCGATTGCTTCGATCAGCGCCGCTCCGTGGTGGGGGTAAACGACGGTGTCTCCGACCTTAAAAATCATGTGTCCCGTGCCCCTTTCGATGTTCACAGTTTAACATGCGACTCGGTAACGGCGCGATCAACTGTGCAGGTCAGGGCCACAACGAGCGGACCGAGGGGGTTGACAGAACCCGACCGTTGTGCATTACGTTGTGCCAGAACGAGTTATCCACCGGCGCCACCTCGGCCGTGTCCCGCCAGGCGCCCCCGCACTCGGCCCGCAACCGCACCCACGGGCCACCGAACCGTTATGCAACGGATGCCGACGGTCGGCGGTGTCGCCTTGCCGAGATCCCGGCCCGACCGACAGGTCCCCTGGGTCGACTACTACGCTGCCTAGTTACTACTCTCCGTAGCGGAGTGATCCCGGTCGACATGGAGGACAACCCGTGACTGCCCTGAAAGCTGTGACCGCCTCGTCGGTGGCGCGGAAGCCCCGTCTCATGGTGACTGTTGCCGCACTCGCCGCGGGCGCCGCACTCACCCTTTCCGGCTGCGGCGCGGGCCAGGTGTCCCAGACCGCCAACCAGGCGCCTGCGGTCAACGGCAACCACGCCGAGGTCGAGGAAATCTCGCTGCGCAACGTGCACATCGTGTACCCGTCCGAGGGCTACACCAACGTCAAGGGCGGCAAGGCCCTCGTCGCGCTGTCCATCGTGAACAACAGCGGGACGGTCACCGACGAGCTCACCAGCGTCACCACCGACCTCGGCCAGGTGAAGATCACCCCGCCCGCGGGTCAGTCCTCGGTGAAGCTGGAGCCGCAGCAGACCGTCGTCTCGGCGCCCGCCGAGCACAGCGACAAGAGCGCGGCCGACTCGCACGGCGCCGACAGCCACGGCGCGCAGCCGACCGGACAGAAGACCGCCGATCCCGAGGCCAAGCCCGCCACCATCGAGATCACCGGTCTGACCAAGGACATCACCCCCGGCCTGACCTACACCGTCTCGTTCAACTTCAAGGAGAACGGCACCGTGCAGGTCCAGGTGCCGGTGGACGCGGGCACCGAGGCCGAGCGCCACGAGTCCGACAAGTCGGGCCCGGCCGAAGCGGGCGGCCACGGCGGCGGCCACTGAGCCATCCGTCCATAGCGGACTTCGAAAGGCTGTCGCACACGGTGCGGCAGCCTTTTCCATACCCGCCGCGTCCGGCGCTGTTCTGTCGGGACCGGTACGTAAGGTGCGCCTGTGGCAAAGATTAAGCCGATCTTCCGGTGCTCCGCCTGCTCGCACGAGGTGGCGAAGTGGGTGGGCAAGTGCCCGGACTGCGGCGCGTGGGGCACCGTGGACGAGGTGGCCGTCTCGGCCGCGTCGGCCGCCGCGCCGGGCAGGCGCGCGATGCTGCCGAGCACCGCTGCGGCCCCGATCTCCACGATCGATTCGAAGGTCACCAAGGCCAGGCCGACCGGCGTCGGCGAGCTGGACCGGGTACTCGGCGGCGGCGTTGTCGCGGGTTCGGTGGTGCTGCTCTCCGGCGAGCCCGGCGTCGGCAAGTCGACGCTGTTGCTCGAGGTCGCGCACCGGTGGGCCAAGCAGCGCGACGAGAAGGCGCTGTACGTGACCGCCGAGGAATCCGCGGGGCAGGTGCGGCTGCGCGCCGACCGCACCGGCGCGGTGCACGAGCGGGTGTACCTGGCGGCGGAGTCGGACCTGTCCATCGTGCTCGGGCACGTCGAGCAGGTGCGGCCGACGCTGTTGGTGGTCGACTCGGTGCAGACCATGCTCGCGCCGGACGTCGACGGCGTCATCGGCGGCGTCACCCAGGTGCGCGCGGTGACCGCGGCGCTCACCTCGCTGGCCAAGGCGAGCGGCATCGCCGTGCTGCTGGTGGGTCACGTGACCAAGGACGGCAACGTGGCGGGCCCGCGCACCCTCGAACACCTGGTGGACGTGGTGTTGCAGTTCGAGGGCGACAAGAACTCCACGCTGCGCATGGTGCGCGGCATCAAGAACCGCTTCGGCAGCGCCGACGAGGTCGGCTGTTTCGAGCTGCACGAGGACGGCATCGCCGGCGTCGACGACCCGTCGGGACTGTTCCTGCACCACCGCACCGATTCGGTGCCAGGAACCGCGGTCACCGTCGCGATGGACGGCAAACGGCCGCTGGTCGGCGAGGTGCAGGGCCTGACGGTGAAGACCGAGATTCCCGCGCCGCGCCGCGCGGTCAGCGGACTCGACTACAACCGGGTCGCCATGGTGCTCGCGGTGCTGCAGAGCCGCGGCCGGGTCTTTCTCGGCAAGCACGACGTCTACGCGGCGACCGTCGGCGGAATGCGGCTGGTCGAGCCCGCCGCCGACCTGGCCATCGCGCTGGCCATCGCGAGTGCCGAATCCGACACCGCGCTGCCGCCCGGCTGGGTGATACTCGGCGAGGTCGGCCTCGCGGGCGAGGTACGCAAGGTAACCGGCGTGGCACGTAGGCTGGCCGAGGCTCAGCGTCTCGGGTTCACCACCGCGCTGGTGCCGCCGGGGCTGGAGCGAATGAAGGGCGGGGGCATGAAGATTCACGAGGTGACCGACGTCGGCTCGGCGCTGCGGATCAGCGGCCTGCGTGCGCGGCGGGCGCCACGGGCCGAGGCGGCCGAGTGATTCCGGGGCGGTGGGCGGCGTACCTGCTCGGCAAGCCGGCCGCCGCACCCCGTCCGCCGCTTCAGGCCGCCAGGAACCGGCTCGCCGAGGTCGTCACAAGGATCGCGCCCGGCACGCCGCTGCGCGACGGACTGGAGCGCATCCAGCGCGGCCGCACCGGCGGCCTGATCGTGCTCGGCTACGACGACGACGTCGAGCGCCTCTGCGACGGCGGCTTCCAGCTGGACGTCGAATTCGCGCCGACCCGGTTGCGCGAGCTGTCGAAGATGGACGGCGCCGTCGTGCTCTCCACCGACGGCGCTCGAATCCTGCGCGCCAACGTGCATCTGGTGCCCGATCCGAACCTACCGAGCGCGGAGTCCGGCACCCGGCATCGAGCCGCCGAACGGACCGCCGCCCAGACCGGCTACCCGGTGATCGCGGTGAGCAAGTCGATGCGCACCGTGACGCTGTACGTCGACGACGTCCGCCACCTGGTCGAGCCATCGGCCACCATCCTGGCCAGGGCGAACCAGGCGCTCGGCACGCTGGAGCGCTACAAGACCCGCCTGGATCAGGTGTGCGGACAGCTCTCCGAGAGCGAGATCGAGGACGTCGTGACCCTGCGCGACGCGTTGTCCGCGGCCCAGCGCCTGGAACTGGTGCGCCGCCTCGCCCACGAGATCGAGCAGAGCGTGCTCGAACTCGGGGCCGACGGCCGCCAGCTTGCGCTGCAACTGGAGGACCTGGTCGGTGACAGCGCGTGGCTGCGCGAGCTGCTGATCCGCGACTATCTGGCGTGCGAGCCCGCCGCGCCCGCGGTGGACCACGCGCTGGCGGGCCTCGACCTGCTCACCGACGCCGAACTGCTCGACATCACCAATCTGGCTGCGCCGCTCGGCTATCCGAACACCGTCGAGGCACTCGACCTGCCGATGCGTCCGCGCGGCTACCGGGTGCTCACCCGGATTCCCCGGCTGCGCTTCACCCACATCGAATCGCTGGTCGACTCGTTCGGCTCACTGCAAGGGCTGCTCGTGGCCACCGCGAGCGATCTGCAGTCCGTCGACGGGATCGGAGTGCCGAGGGCGCGGCAGATCCGCGAGGGGCTGACCAGGCTCGCCGAAGCGGGCGTGGAGAATTCGTTCGACCGGTGAACCGGCTCAGGCGATATTGAACGGCTCGGCCGCGCTGCGCACCGAACCCAATTGGGCGACAACCGAATACGCCCCCGGCGGGACCGGAACCCGCTCGCCCGCGCAATTCGGCTGCGAGGTGGAGCCGGACCAGGTGACCTGGAACGCGGCTTGTTCACCGCGATTCATGTTGCGTACGTCGGGCTGTCCGTCCGGGTAGCAATCGGTGCTCGACCACAGCCTGCGGCTGCCGTCGAGGGTGTACACCGAGATCTGCTGCAGCCCGGAGCCGACGTCGCGGGAGCAGGTCACCGAGGAGATGTTGGTGATCACGATGCCGAACACCGGCTGTTCGCCCGCCTTGTAGGTGGGCTGCTCGACGGTCACCTTCACCGCGAGCGATTGATCGGGGCACTGCGCCGCCGCCGCGGGAATCGCGCTGGGGACCGGGCTTCCCGACGACTTCGGCGCGTCCGCGGCCGAGGACTTGGCCGGGTCGCCCGGCTTCTTCACCGACGAGGTCGAACTCGACGCGACGCCGTTGGCGTCACCGGACGAACCGCCACCGCGGACGGCCATCACCACCAGCCAAATCACCAGTGCGAGCGCGACGACCAGGATCCCGATGGCGAAAACGCGACGTCGCCAGTAGATCTCCGGAGGCAGCGGTCCAGTCGGTTCCAGCACGATTCAAACTTACGGGCAGCACCGGGCGCGGTGTCTCAGGACCTCGGCGTGTCGGATGGGACTACGCCATGGTGCCGGGTGTATGACACCCGGCACGCTGGGGAAACTCCGCACGGAACCGGTTCAGACGACCTCGCCGATGTTGCCGACGACACGCTGCAACCGGACCTGGCCTTCGGCCAGTTTGTAAGTGACGCAGGCGATGGCGAGTTCGCCGGTCGCGACCCGCTGCGAGATGATCATCGACCGCTGCATCAGCAGCCTGCTGGTCTCCACGACGTGCCTGGCCTCCATCTCGTCCACGCTGGACAGGCCCTCGCGGCGGCCGATCAGGATGGAGGGCGAAACCTTCTCGACGACGCTGCGGATGAATCCGCCGGGCACTTCGCCGCCGTCGAGCGCGTCGATGGTCGCTTTCACCGCGCCGCAGCTGTCGTGTCCGAGCACCACGATCAGCGGCACGTTCAGCACCTGCACGCCGTATTCGATGGAGCCGAGCACCGAGCTGTCCACCACGTGGCCCGCGGTGCGCACGACGAACATGTCGCCGAGCCCTTGGTCGAAGATCAACTCCGCCGCCACGCGCGAGTCGCCGCAACCGAACACGATGGCGGAAGGATGCTGACCGCCGACGAGTTTCGCCCGGTCGGCGGCCCCCTGACTAGGATGCAAGAGCGTGCCGTTGACGAAACGCTCGTTGCCCTCGCGGAGGGACTTCCAGGCGCTGATCGGGTTTGAATCAGACATACCGACCATTGTGCACAACACATTCGCTACCAGCGAGTCGGTTTCGTTACGGGTCGGCAAATATGGACTGGCCGCCGAGCGGCGGAGACGGTGAGGGCAATGCATAGCGGCACTGGTCGGGCCACCCCGGCCCGGCAACAACTCGGCGATCGTGGCATCGACCCGGACGCGCTGCTGGACTGGTACGCCGAGACCGCTCGCGACCTGCCGTGGCGACGCCCCGGCGTCACCGCGTGGCAGATCCTGATGAGCGAGATCATGCTGCAGCAGACGCCGGTGGTGCGGGTCGAGCCGATCTGGCTGGAGTGGGTGGCGCGGTGGCCCGTGCCATCGGCGATGGCCGCGTCCTCTCAGGCCGAGGTGCTGCGCGCGTGGGGCAAGCTCGGCTACCCGCGGCGCGCGCTGCGGCTGCACGAGTGCTCGCGGGTGCTCGCGGCCGAACACGGCGACGAGGTCCCCGCCGATGTCGACGTGCTGCTCGGGCTGCCCGGCATCGGCGCGTACACCGCGCGGGCGGTCGCCTGCTTCGCCTACGGCCAGCGCGTCCCGGTGGTGGACACCAACGTGCGCCGGGTGGTCGCGCGCGCCGTGCACGGCCGTGCCGAGGCGGGCAATCCCGCCGCGCGCGATCTGGCCGAGACGGAGGCGCTGCTGCCCGCGAAAATCGACCGCGCCGCAAGGTTTTCCGCGGCGCTGATGGAACTCGGCGCGACGGTGTGCACGGCCCGCGCGCCCGACTGCGCGCGATGCCCGCTGCCCGTCTGCGCGTGGGTGACCGCGGGCCGTCCGGTGTCGGAGGTGGTGCGCCGCACCCAGAAGTACGAGGGCACCGACCGCCAGGCGCGCGGCCGCCTGCTCGACGTGCTGCGCGCCGCGAGCGGCCCGGTGGAACGGGTGCGCCTCGATCTGGCCTGGACCCGCGATCCCGGCCAGCGCGACCGGGCGCTCGACTCGCTGCTGATCGACGGGTTGATCGAGCAGACGGCCGACGGACTGTTCGCGCTCGCGGGTGAGGGAGACCGTTAGCAGCGCCACCGGTTGCGGCGCAGCTCAGTCCAGCACCCGGCCGAGGAAGCGCTCCACCTCGGCGCGGTAGCGCTCCGGCTGGTCGTCGTGGACCAGGTGCCCGGCTTCCGGTATCAGCACGTACTCCGCGTTCGGGTTGGTCGCGGCCATCTCCCGCATCTGCCCGGCCGGTGTGATGGTGTGCTCGCCCTCGATGAGCAGCACCGGGACGCGCACCGCGCGCCACTGCTCCCAGAAATGACGGGTGCCCCACTCTTCGGAGATGTCACGAAAAGTGGTGACCGAGCCGTGCAGGCGGTATCCGTCCGGGCCGTGCTCGAAGGAGTTCAGGAAGTAGCGACCGGCGACCGGACCGAAGTACTCCAGCACCGAATCGGCATCCGGAAATGGCTGCGGCCAAGCCTCGATCATGGCGGCCCATTCGGCGGCGGTTCGCCCGGTGAAGTCGGGGGCGATGTCCTCGACCACCAGTGCGCGCACCCGTTCCGGATACTGCGCGGCGAAGACCCAGCCGTGCAGCGCGCCCATCGAATGACCGATGACCACCATCGGCTCGGTGACCCGCTCGGTGGCTTCGGCGAGATCGGCGACGAACGCCTCGGTGGTCAGCTCCGGCGGCGCAGGGCGGCCGTGGCCCGCCGCGTCGAAGGTGTAGACGTGCCCGTGGCGGCGCAGCCAATCGAGCTGGTCGCCCCAGGTGCGTGCGCTGCCCATCAACCCGTGCAGCAGCAGGATCGGCACGCCTGCTCCGCCTTCGTCGTACCACATCGGCTCGATTGTGCCCCCGGGCTGGTCCGGGCGCGCGACCGCCCGCGCGCGGGCGACGTATTGTCGAGGTCATGGCTGTTGTGAAGATCAACGCGATCGAGGTCCCCGAAGGCGCAGGACCCGAACTGGAGAAGCGCTTCGCGCACCGCGCGCACGCGGTGGAGAACTCGCCCGGCTTCCTCGGCTTCCAGCTGCTGCGCCCGGTCGCCGGCGACGACCGCTATTTCGTGGTGACGCAGTGGGATTCCGAGGAATCGTTCGCCGCGTGGCGGGACGGTCCCGCGCGCGCCGCGCACGCGGGCAGCGGCGACAAGAAGCCGGTCGCCACCGGCGCTTCGCTGCTCGAATTCGAGGTCGTTCTCGACGTCGCGGCCAAGCCCGCGTCCTGAACCGAACGGGTAACGACTCGCCCACACCGTGGTCAACAGCTTTCGAGCGTGTTGACGACGGGCGCACGAGGGTGTCACAGTTCGAGGTGACCAAGCGAGGGTGATGCGGTAATTCCGGTGTGATTCCGGAGCGGTCGCGCCACTGTGTTCCATGCATCGAGTCCGTTCCCGCCATGCAGGCCGGGCGGCCGCGGTGCCGGAAAGCCAGACACCGGCACCGTCGCACCACCCCATCTCACGGGACGCGAAAGCGTTTCGCCGGACGCGAAGTCCGGTTGGGACGTATCCCTAGGAGGACTCGAATGGCCATCGCGCATACACCGAGCCGGGCAACCGAATCTCTGGCAACCGTGCTCGTCACGGTAGGTGTCGTTCTTCTCGCACTGCTCACGCTGTACCTGGTCGGCTTCGACCAGGGCGCCATCTCGCGCAGCGGGATGTTCATGCACGAGCTGATGCATGACGGACGGCACTTGCTGGGTGTTCCGTGCCACTGAATCAATCCGCCCCGCCGGCTCCGCCGGCTGCCGTCCCCCTGGGCGGATCACTCAAGACCCTGCTGTTGCGCGGCCTGCTCGCCGGTTTGATCGCCGGCCTGCTGGCCGCCACAGTGGGCTACTTCGTCGGCGAACCCAAGGTCGACGCCGCCATCGCCATCGAAGAGGCGAACGCGGCCACTCAGGAATCGCACCACGGCTCAGCGGAACCCGCCTCGGGCCACTCCCACGGTGACGAGGAGGAGCCGCTGATCAGCCGGTCCGGACAGAAGTTCGGGCAATTCCTCGCACTCGGCCTCAGCGGTCTCGCCTTCGGCGCGATCTTCGCCTCGGTCGCGCATTTCGCGCGGCGTCACACCGACCTGTCCGGTCCGAAACTCGCGATCGGGCTCGGCCTCGCGGGCTGGGCCGCGATCGTCGCGGTGCCGTTCTTCAAATACCCGGCGAACCCGCCCGCGGTCGGCGATCCGGAGACCATCAACGATCGCACCTTGCTGTGGGTGGCCTCGGTGCTGCTCGGCCTTGCGGCCGTCGGCGCCGCGGTGTACGCGCACAAACTGCTGCGCGGGCAGCTGGACACCGTCCGACTGATCGCGGGTGCGGCGGCGTTCGTGCTGATCACCGCGCTGGGCTACGTGCTGCTGCCGGGCATCGACGAGGTGTCCGCCGACTTCCCGCCGAGCCTGCTGTGGCAGTTCCGGATCGCGTCGCTTGCCGTCTCCGCCACGCTGTGGGCGGCGCTCGGTCTCGGCTTCGCCGCGCTCACCGAGTTCGCGCAGCGCACTGGCACCCCGGTACGGGGTGCGGTCGCTACCGCGGGCTGATCCGCATTCAGAAGGTCAGGGGCAGTGTCGGTTTCATGACCGGCACTGCCCTTTTTCGTTCCTCCCGCGCTTCCGACGTACCGCGTTCGGTGACGCTGGCCGCCGCGGGTTTCGTCGTCGCGCTGCTCGCCGGTGTCGGCGAGGCGCTGGTGCGGGCGGCGATGACGCTCGAACGGTCCGACGCCGACGTGTCGAGCCTCGTTCTCGGATCGGCCGTGCGCGGCGCGATCTACCTCATCGTGTTCGCCGTCGTGGTGCGGATGACGCGCGGCGACCGGGCGGCCCGGCTCGTACTCGCGCTCGGCATCGGCATCCTGGGTCTGGCCTCGCTGCTCGTCGAACCGCTGACGACGCTCGCCACCGACGGGCTCGACTTGTCCGTCACCCCGAGCTCGCTCGCGATAGGAACCCTGCGCACGATTCACGTGCTCGCCGCGCTCGTCGCGATTCCGGCCATGTACGTGCCCGGCGCTGAGGAGTATTTCGCCCGTCGCGTGACCGCATGAATCCCCGCACTCCCACTGGAGGTGAAGGGTGCGGAGAATCAAGCGGTCACGCCAGGGCCGCGTCCAGGCTGATGGTGTCGACGCCGGCCAGCGCCTTGGAGACAGGGCAGCCCGCTTTGGCGGCCTCGGCGGCGGCCTGGAAGCCGTCGGCGTCCAGGCCGGAGACCCGGCCGCGGACGGTCAGCTTGATCGCGTTGATGCGGAAGCCGCCCGCCGGGTCGGGCGCGAGGGTGACATCGGCGGTCACGTCGAGGCTCTCCGGTGTGCCGCCCGCGTTGCCGATCTGCGCCGAGAGCGCCATGGCGTAGCAGGAGGAGTGCGCAGCCGCGATCAGTTCCTCGGGGCTGGTGGTGCCATCGGCCGACTCCGCGGTGCGCTTCGGGAACGAGACGTCGTACTTGCCGACGCCCGAACTGGTCAGCTCCACCTGACCGGAGCCGTCCTGCAGGCCACCGGTCCATGCGGTGCGCGCGGTACGTGTTGGCATCATTGTCCTTTCACCAAGTGAGCCGAACTCGTGCAGGCTCGAACCTACCCGCACCCACGGACCGCGGGCACCCGCTTCGCCGGGCGAGCCGTCAGTCGGTCGCGCCCAGTTTCCTGTCGAGCTGCTCGAGCACCTGCGGCCACGCTTCGCGATGCCGGTCCCTGGCCGCCTCGCTGGCAAACCCGGCGTGGCGCAGGCGAAGCCGGATGCCACGCGGCTGTTTGACGAATTGCACGCTCACCACGGTCTCGGCGCCCTCGGTGCCGCCTTCGCCGGTGACCCAGGTCAGCTCGACGAGACGCTGGGGCTCGAGCCGCAGGAAGCGGCCGTAGTGCGGGTTGCGCTTGCCCTCGAATTCGGTCTCGAAGAAGAACGGCTCGCTCACCTCGGGCCTCATCCGCACCGAATCCGGCGCGGCGAACCAGATGTCGAACCCCTGCGTCCACGCGGCGTAGAGCAGGCTGGGCGATGACTTCATCACCCGCTCCACGGTGAGCTCGAGGGGTCGTGTGGACAGATCCGGGGGGCGAACTGACTGGTCGACCATCACCGGACCATACCCGTGCCGTCCGGGCCGCCACAGCATTTACCCTTCCTGACCGGGCGGTCACTCGGGATTGGTCACCCTGGCGAGCACGATGCCGCCGAGGATCAGCGCGAGCGCGAGCACCCGGCCCGCGCTGAGCGGGTCACGGTGCACCACGATGCCGAGGCCGATCGCGCCCACCGCGCCGATGCCGGTGAACACGGCGTAGGCGGTGCCGACGGGCAACGTCTGCATGGACCTGGACAGCAAATACACCGCCAGGCTGCCGAGCGCGAAGCACACCACAGTGGGCAGCGGCCGGGTGAAGTTCTCGGTCGGTTTGATGCTCTGCGACCAGACGATCTCGACCAGACCGGCGAGACCCAATGTCAGCCAGTTCATTTCAGTACATCCCGCCGAGCGATCGCGCGGTTTCCATCGCCTTGTCGTAGGAGTCGTCGTGCTCGGCGCGGCGGTCGGCCAGGGCCGGATCCTGACGTGAGTTGGCCAGTTCGACGTGCACGAAAACGGTGTCGGTCACGGCGAAATGGCCCGCGAAGAAGTCGCGCAGGAAGCGCTCCTGATAATCGAACGCCGCCTTGGGAGCGCCTGGCGTATAGCTGCCGCCGCGCGCGGAGGCGACCACGAAACGACGGTGGCCCAACGACATTCGCGGAAAGGTGAGCTGGTCCAGCCAGGCCTTCAGCGCGGCCGGGATCGAGTAGTTGTACATCGGGGTGCCGATCAGGATCACGTCCGCGGCGAGCACCTCGTCCAAGAGGGGGCGAAGCACTTCGAGCGCTGCGGCCTGCGCCGGAGTCGCCACCAGTGCGTCGAGCTCGGCCGGGTCGAAGCCGCCGCGTGCGAGCACCGCATCGCACAGCTGGGTCCACGCCTCGCCGATGAATGGAACGGGTCGCGCCGCGAGATCCCGGTACCGGTACTCGCCGTCCGGATGCGCGGCGCGCCAAGCCGCGGCGAACTCCGCGCTCAGCTCCCGGCTGATCGAGCGCCGCCGGGCGCTCGCGTCGAGGTGCAACAAGGTGCTCATGCTTCAACCCTTCGATCAAGCGGACACATCGTCCGGTTAGGACGCTAACAATCAACCGGACACATTGTCCACTTATTCCGGTTTCGGCTAGAGTCGCTGCCATGGATGCCCGCTCCGACCTGCTCACCGGCGCCCCGCTCGACCATCCGCCGAGCGAACGCGCGGACGCGGCCCGCAACCGCGCCAAGGTCCTCGCGGCGGCCGCGGAGCTCTTCGCCCAGCGCGATCCCCGCACCGTGACCATGGAAGACATCGCCAAAGCCGCGGGCGTCGGCCGGGGCACGCTGTACCGCCGCTACCCGGACACGAACTCGATCGCCGTCGCCCTCCTGGACGAGCACGAGCGCGCACTCCAAGAGCGCCTGCTGCACGGCGACCCACCGCTCGGGCCCGGCGCACCCTCCGCCGACCGCCTGGCCGCCTTCTACGAGGCGATGGTCGAACTGCTCGACAACCACGCCCACCTGGCCCTCGGTGCGGAAACCGGCGGCGCGCGCTTCACCACCGGCGCGTACGGCTTCTGGTACGCCCACGTCCGCGCGCTGCTGCTGGCGGCGGACATCGAGGAACCGGACGCACTGATCGATCCGCTGCTGGCCCCACTCGCCGCCGAGGTCTACACCGCGCAACGCGAACGGGGGCTCACACCGTCGGCCATTACCCAAGCCCTGGCCCACGTCGCCCACGCACTCCTGGACGAATCCCCACCGGGCTGTCACTAGGAAACAAGCGCGGACCCTCGCACACCTTCTGCACGCTTCGCAGGCCTTAGACCTGCGAAGCGTGTAAAACCTTTGCGACGCTGCAGGAGTCAGGTGAGGTCGCGGCGGTGGATGAGGGTGATGGTCGCGGCGGCGAAGAGCGCCGTGTAGAGGGCCAGCAAGGTCAGGGATTCGGTGCGAGACAAGGTGTCCAGGACGCCGGGGGTGGCTGGTCCGCCGACGGTGCGCATGGCGCCGGCGAGGGAGCCCGCGGCGGTCCCGGGGAGGCGGTCGGTCAGTGCGGCGATCGGGGCGAAGATCGCGGACGTCGCGCGCAGCAGGTTCTCCACGACCAGCACCCAGACCAGGCCGAGACCGACGGCGAGTGCGGGGCCGCGCGCGAGTGCGCCGATCAGGGCGCCCGCGAGGGTCCACATGCCGAGAATGGCTGTGCCGGTGAGGAGTCCGTCGAAGACGTGAGAGGCGCTCGGCAGTGCGAGGGATTGCGATTCGGTGCTCGCGATCAGCGCGGCCACTCCGGTGTCCACCGCGAACGCGACGCACACCAATGCGACGACCACCAGCGCCAAGCCGACCAGCAGTCCACCGACCGCCGCGGACCGCGAGGGCCCCTGGGTGAGCACGGTCTTCCAGGTGCCCCAGCCGTATCCGCTTCCCACGGCCAGCGCACCGAGGATGAGCATGAGCGCACCGCCGAACATCGCCATGCCCTGGGTGAACACCTCGGGCACCGCGGCGGGCAACATCTGTTGCAGCAGCGCTTCTTTCGGCAATCCGTCGGACATCGCGCTCTGCTCGCCCGAGGTGTAGGCCAGATAGTTGAACAGATAGGAGAACGTGAGGTTCAACAGAATCCACGTGCCGAGCACGATCCAGAACGCGGGCCATCCGCGCAACCGCAGCAGTTCCGCGCGGGCGCTCGCCACCAGGTCGTTCATCGCACAACTCCTTCGGTGATCTCGAAGAACACTTCCTCCAGTGACTTTTCGTCGACGTGCAGCTCGAACAGATCGGCTCCGGCATCGACGACAGCGCGAGCGACCACCGGCGCGGCGCTCGCGCCCGCTTCGATGCGGATGGCCGTGCTGCCGCGCAGCACGGCTGCGCCACCGGGAAGCGTCATCTCGCCGCCGAGCACTACCTCGTCATCGCCCAACGCGATCGTGGTACCGCGCAGCACCACCTCCGCAGCGAGCGCGTCGCGCACCGCCGCGATGGCCACCTCCATCGGCTCCGCGCGCAGCAACAGGGAAGCGGCACCGCGCAATTCGGCCACCGTGGATTCCGCGATGAGCTTGCCGCCGGAGATGACGCCGACGCGATCGCAGATTTCCTGTACTTCGCTCAGCAGGTGGCTGGACAGCAGCACGGTGTGGCCATCGGCGGCCAATTCCGTGATCAACTCCCGCATTTCGGCCATGCCGGCCGGATCGAGGCCGTTGGTCGGCTCGTCCAGGATGAGCAAGTCGGGGTGGCCGAGGAGGGCCGCGCCGACGCCAAGGCGTTGCTTCATGCCGAGGGAGTAGGTGCGGAACTTGTCGCCGGCGCGATCGGCGAGGCCGACGCGGTCGAGCGCGTCCGCCACCTCGGCGCGGCCGAGACCGCGATATTTCGCGAGAACCCGCAGGTTGTCGCGGCCGGAGAGGTACGGGTAGAAGCCGGGGCTCTCGATCAGCGCACCGATCCGGCCCAGCACCGAGGGGTCGCCCGGCGCGCCGCCGAGCACGGTCGCGACGCCCGCGCTGGGCCGGATGAGCCCGGCCAGCATGCGCAGCGTCGTGGTCTTGCCCGCGCCGTTCGGGCCGAGGAAGCCATAGATCTCCCCCGCGTCGACCCGCATGCCGACGTCGTCGACGGCAATGTGCTCGCCATAGCGTTTGGTCAGCCCCGAGGTGACCACGATGGAATTCGTCATGCCCCGAGAATCTCGCGCTGAGCTGGGGCGACACATCCGTCGCGCGGCGATGCCCGGCATACGTATCTAGACCTGAACCACCTGCCGCCTACGTCCGCGCCCCGGACGTAGGCGTCGAATACGTGCGGTGACGGACGCCGATCAGCCGTCGGCCGCTTAGGCTGCAAGGGTGAGTGCGCCAGGCATAGCGAATCGTGGCTCGGTCGTATGGGACTGGGGCCTCGCGTTCATCGTCGCCGTAGTCCAGGTGGCCGGGAGTCGCGGCGCCAATATGCACCAGACCGGCACGCAGTCGCTGGATGTGCTCGGCTACCTGCTGCTGCTCGCCGGGCCGGCGGCGCTGCTCTTCCGCCGCAGCCAGCCGCTGCCGGTGCTGGTCGTCACGCTCGCCGCGTGTGGGATCTACCTGGCACTCGGCTACGGATACGGTCCGATCTTCATCTCGCTGGTGATCGCCTTCCTCACCGCGGCGACGATCGGATCCCGTTGGTGGACTTACCCGCTCATGCCGGTCGGCTACGCGGCCTTCGTCTGGCCGCTGCCCGCGCTACTCGGAAAATCGGTGAACGGCTGGCAGATCTTCGGGATCATGGCGTGGCTGATCGTGCTCATCGGCGCGGCCGAGGGATTGCGCCAGCGCAAGATCGCGCTGGAGGCCCGCAGGCAGCGCGTGGAGGCCGCCCGGCGCGACGAGCAGCTGCGCCGCGAACGCCGCGCCACCGAGGAACGGCTGGCCATCGCCAGGGAGCTGCACGACGTACTGGCCCACAGTCTTTCGCTGATCAATGTGCAGTCCTCGGTGGCGCTGGAACTGTTCGACAAGAGGCCGCAGCAGGCACGGACGGCGCTGGCCGCGATCAAGGCGGCGAGCAAGGAATCCCTCGCCGAGGTGCACACGCTGCTGGAGACCATCCGCACCGGCGCGACCGTGGAAGAGCCCGAGCCCGAAGCGAATTCGATCGAGTCGGCCCGTCCGGCGCGCGGCCGTCGCGGTGTCCGGCGCGGCGCATCCGGCGAACGACGGGAATCCGACGCGCCGGAACCAAGCAGGCTGCCGCGCAACGCCGCACCGGTCCGCAAACAGGAGGCGCCGCGCGCACCCGCCCCCAGCATCGACGATCTGGACACGCTGTTGCAGCGAGCTCGCGATGCCGGGCTCACCGTGCAGACTCGCGTGATCGGCGAGCCACAGAAGCTGCCCAGCGTGATCGATGTGGCCGCGGCCAGGATCGTCCAGGAATCCCTGACCAACGTCGTGCGCCACGCGCCGGGCGCGAGCGCCACTGTCACCGTCCGCTACGCCGTCGGTTCGGTGGATCTCACCATCGACAACACCCGCCCCACCGCACCCGCGCTCCGGTCCGGTTCGAGCGGCGGCAACGGCATCATCGGCATGCGCGAGCGAGCTCACGCCCTCGGCGGCGCGCTCACCGCGGGCCCGCGCCCGAGCGGTGGATTCCGCGTCGCGGCCCGGCTGCCGAGCCAGACCGAGCCCGTGCAGCGTCAGGCGCCCCGGCCCGCCGAACCCGCACCCGCGAAGAGCGGTGCCTCGGCGGACCAGCAAGGCCGCAACGCCTCCACCTCGGCGTCCTCGGGTGATTCGGATACCTCGTCCCCCGGCAAGGCGACCGAACCGGCGACGCGAAACGGGACCGCATCCGTCGCAAACCCTGCGGACCAGAACCGCAACGGTTCTGCACACCAGGCCTCCGGCGATGCGGAGGCCGTCGCCGAGTCGCAGTCGCACAACGCCGCAGACGCAGACTCGGACACCGCGATCGACGACCCGAATCTCCGCGACAGCTATGCAAAAGCGCAGAACGGCCCCGCCGCCGCAGATTCGAACCCCTCGACCGGCGACCAGAAACCCCTCTACACCTCCGCACAGCCGTCGCCCGGTGACATGGAGGCCGCCTCAGGCCCGCGAACGAACAACAGCACGACCGCCGGTTCGGACGCCACGATCGCCAGCCGGAAAGCCCGCAACGGGACCGCGGCCCGAGGCTCGGACACCACGATCGGCAACCCGAAAGCGAGCAACGGGGGCGCGGGCGCAGACTCGAACACCCCGATCGACGACCCGAGCGTTCGCAACCACTCCGCGCACCCGGCCCCCGGTGGCCTGGACCTACCAGCCAGGCCGCAATCACAGAGCGCGGCCGCCGCCGGAGGCCCGAACACCACAATCGACGACCCGAACCACAACGAGACCGCGGCGGCAGACTCGGACACCGCGGCCGACGCGGGGAAGGTCCGCAACGGCTCCACGTCGGCGTCCCCCGGCAACGTGAACGGGGCGGAGTCGACTCCGCGCGGTTCGGCGTCTTCCGACAACGCGGAGACATGATGGACGAGCGCGCACCGCGATGGGACACACGATGAGCATTCGGGTGCTCGTCGCCGACGATCAGGCGCTGGTGCGCGGTGGCTTCGTCGCGCTGTTGAACGCGCAAGACGACATCGAGGTGGTCGGCGAGGCCGACAACGGCGAGCAAGCGGTGCGCATGACCCGCGCGCTCCAGCCGGACGTGGTCCTGATGGACATCCGCATGCCCGTGCTCGACGGACTGTGCGCGACCAGGATGATCGCCGAGGATCCCAAACTCGCCGAGGTCCGCGTGGTCGTGCTGACCACCTTCGAGCTCGACGAATACGTCTTCGAGGCAATGCGTTCCGGCGCGACCGGCTTCCTCGTCAAACACACCGAACCCGCCGATCTGCTCCGGGCCGTACGCGTGGTGGCCGCCGGCGATGCCCTGCTCTCCCCCGGCGTCACCCGCCGCCTGATCGCGGAGTTCTCCGCGCACGCCAAACAACCGCCGCCCGCCGCGCTGAACGAACTCACCGACCGCGAGCGCGAGGTGATGGCCCTGGTCGCCGAGGGGCTCACCAACGCCGAAATCGGCGAACGCCTCTTCATGAGCCCCGCCACGGCCCGCACCCACGTCAGCCGCATCCTCACCAAACTGAACGCCCGCGACCGCACCCAACTGGTCGTCTTGGCCTACGAATCCGGCCTCGTCCGCCCGGGCTGGCAATAGCGTCCCCAGCCGCATCCACGGTGGGCGCCATACACACACAGGTAGCGGGCGTCGTATCCGGGCGCGTGGGCTTCTCGTAATCGACCATGGGCGGTCACGTTGCGTGATGCGCTCGAAGTACAGCTGAACCGGCCGAATCGGCCGCGAACGGCCCTTGCCCTCCCGGCCCGATATGCCAGCGGTGCGGCTGGTCGGCCTGCGCGGCGCATACAACGCAGACAGCGAATGCACGGCAATCGCCGAGCGGCGGATTTCGGCAAATTGCCAGTTGTTCGGGGTTGCCGGGACCTGAGCGTACGTCGCCAGGCGTAGGCGGATCGGGGACGCGCGGCCGATGTCTCGGATGGGTTACGGCGCGCACGCTCGCACCATGACTCTTTTCACGCAGTCGGAAGCGCTGACTCTGCTGGCCGACCATTATGACGGCGGCTGGCATCCGTGGCCGTTCTTCTGGATTTTCCCGCTACTGTTTTGGCTGACTTTCCTCGTCTTGGTATTCCTGGCCCGCAATCGCTTCCGCCGCCACACCGGAATCGGCGTACTGCGCGATGCTTTCGCGCGCGGTGAGATCACCGAGGCGCAATATCGGGAGCGGTTGGCCGTGCTGCGCGAAACCGGACGGTGAGGGGCGACGTGATGAAGTTCGGCATGATCGTCACGGCGCGTTCGGGTGCGCAGTGGGTCGACGCGGTGCGGGCGGCCGAAAAACAGGGCTACCGAACGATTCTGCTGCCCGACACGATGTACACACCGTCGCCGCTGCCGATGCTGGCGGCGGCCGCGGCGGTCACCGAAAGCGCGCGACTGCGTCCCAACGTGCTGGCGGCCCCGCTGCGGCACAGCGCCGCACTGGTGCGGGACGTGGCGGCGCTACAACTGCTTTCGAACGGACGCTTCGAACTGGGCATCGGCGTTGGCCGTCCTGATGCCGCTAGCGAGGCCGAACGACTCGGCATGCCTTGGGGTTCCGCACGACAGCGTCGCGAGCAATTGTTCGAGGCGATCGCGGCGGTCCGCGCGGCAGTCGATCCCACCCGGAGATCGTGGTGGCGGCGAGCGGTCCACGCATGCTGGCCGCCGCGGCCGAGATCGCGGACCGTATCCTGCTCGCGACCCAACCCGCCTCCACCGAAACGGAATTGGCGGAAATGGTGCGCATCGTGCGCGAGAACACCGACCGCGACATCCGTTTCACGCACCAACTCGTCGGCATAGGCGACCACCTGCCGTTCTGGCTCGGGAAACAAGGCCTCACCGCCGACGGACTGCGCGACGCGGGCGCGGCAGCACTGCTGCCCGAAGACCCGACAGCGGCCGCCGACCTCCTCGAATATCGAAGGGAGAAGTACGGAATCGATGAACTCGTCGTCCCCGACGAACTCGCCGCGGCCTTCGCGCCGGTGCTGGACCGCTGCACCTCACCGGTCGCGGATCGATGAGCGGCGCTTCGCTACCGACCAGAATCGCCAACCTGATCGGCTCGATCCGAAGCATCGGCGATCCACGCCTCGAGGGACCGCTCAAACCTCCATCCCTCTCCACCGAGACCTGTCGGTCGAGTCGATTACATTCCATCTCGATCACCAAGGAAGACAATCGGATCGGAATTCGGCGACCACGGCGAATTCCGTGGGAGCGGGGGAAGCAATGGGGGTGATCCTGTCGTTCACCAAGGTCACGAGCGAGCGGTTGAACCGACTGCTCGCGGCGAGTCCGCAAGCGCAGGAAGAACTTTGGCAGCTCGAGCGGGCCAAGGGCGACCCCGACGGCTATCTCGACAAGGCATGGGACGGGCTGCGCTACCTGCTGGAAGCGGCCGGAACGGGGGTGAACCTGTGCGATGACGGCCTGCCTTTAGACGAGGAGTACTACGCCTGGCCCGCCGAGCTGGTCGGCAGAACGGCCGAACGGCTGCGAGCGACGCCGTTCGCCGCGCTCGCCGCGCACTACGATCCCGCCGCCATGGACGAGGCGAACATCTACCCGCGCATCTGGGTCAGAGACGGCGACGCGGGACTCGGCTATCTGCGGTTCCACTACGCGACTCTCGCCGCCTTCTTCGCCGACGCGGCCAAGTCCGGCGCCGCGGCGGTCATGCACTTCGGCTGAGGCGGGACACGACAAAGGCCCGCCCCCAACGAATCCGTTGGGGGCGGGCCTTTCGTAGTTACTTACTCGCCGGAGGCGGCCTCCGTGGCGGTGCCCTCGCCCGCGCCGGTCAGCACGACCTCGGGCTTCTCCTCGACGGCCGTCTTGGTCAGCTTCGCCTTACCGGTGAAGGTGAACTTGGCGTCCTCGCCGGAGCCTTCGCCGTCCCAGCCTTCCACATCCACAGAGATCGTTTGGCCTGGACCGATCTCGCCGAAGAGGATCTTCTCCGACAGCTGGTCCTCGATCTCGCGCTGGATGGTGCGGCGCAGCGGCCGGGCACCGAGCACGGGGTCGAAGCCACGCTTGGCGAGCAGGTTCTTGGCGTTCTCGGTCAGCTCGATCGCCATGTCCTTGTTCTTCAGCTGCGTGGCGACGCGGCCGATCATCAGGTCCACCATCTCGACGATCTGCTGGTTGGTGAGCTGGTGGAAGACGATCACGTCGTCGATGCGGTTGAGGAACTCGGGGCGGAAGTGCTTCTTGAGCTCGTCGTTGACCTTGAGCTTCATCCGCTCGTAGTTCGAACCCTCGTTGTTGGACTGCGAGAAGCCCAGGCCGACGGCCTTCGAGATGTCCGAGGTTCCGAGGTTCGAGGTGAAGATCAGCACCGTGTTCTTGAAGTCCACGGTCCGGCCCTGGCCGTCGGTGAGGCGGCCGTCCTCCAAAACCTGCAACAGGGTGTTGTAGATCTCCTGGTGGGCCTTCTCGATCTCGTCGAACAGCACGACCGAGAACGGCTTGCGGCGCACCTTCTCGGTGAGCTGGCCGCCCTCCTCGTAGCCGACGTAGCCCGGAGGGGCACCGAAGAGCCGCGAGGCGGTGAAGCGGTCGTGGAACTCGCCCATGTCGATCTGGATGAGCGCGTCGTCGTCGCCGAACAGGAAGTTCGCCAGCGCCTTGGACAGCTCGGTCTTACCGACACCGGACGGACCGGCGAAGATGAACGAGCCGGACGGACGCTTCGGATCCTTCAGGCCGGCGCGAGTACGGCGGATCGCCTTGGAGACGGCCTTGACCGCGTCCTCCTGGCCGATGATCCGCTTGTGCAGCTCGTCCTCCATGCGGAGCAGACGGGTGGTCTCCTCCTCGGTGAGCTTGAACACCGGGATACCGGTCCAGTTGGCGAGGACCTCCGCGATCTGCTCGTCGTCGACCTCGGCCACGACGTCCAAATCACCGGAACGCCACTGCTTCTCACGCTCGGCGCGCTTGGCGACGAGCTGCTTCTCCTTGTCACGCAGCCGCGCGGCCTTCTCGAAGTCCTGCGCGTCGATCGCGGATTCCTTCTCCCGGCGCGCGTCGGCGATCTTGTCGTCGAACTCGCGCAGGTCCGGCGGAGCCGTCATCCGGCGGATGCGCATCCGCGCGCCCGCCTCGTCGATCAGGTCGATCGCCTTGTCCGGCAGGAACCGGTCGTTGATGTAGCGGTCGGCCAGCGTCGCGGCCGCGACCAGCGCGCCGTCGGTGATGGACACCCGGTGGTGCGCCTCGTAGCGGTCGCGCAGACCCTTGAGGATGTTGATGGTGTGCTCGACGGTCGGCTCGCCCACCTGGACCGGCTGGAACCGGCGCTCGAGGGCGGCGTCCTTCTCGATGTACTTGCGGTACTCGTCGAGCGTGGTGGCGCCGATGGTCTGCAGCTCGCCGCGGGCCAGCTTGGGCTTGAGGATCGAGGCCGCGTCGATGGCGCCCTCGGCAGCGCCCGCACCGACCAGCGTGTGCAGCTCGTCGATGAACAGGATGATGTCGCCGCGGGTGTTGATCTCCTTGAGCACCTTCTTCAGGCGCTCTTCGAAGTCACCGCGGTAGCGGCTGCCCGCCACCAGCGAACCCAGGTCGAGGGTGTAGAGCTGCTTGTCCTTGAGCGTCTCGGGCACCTCGCCGTTGACGATGGCCTGCGCGAGGCCCTCGACGACGGCGGTCTTGCCGACGCCGGGCTCGCCGATCAGCACCGGGTTGTTCTTGGTGCGGCGGCTCAGCACCTGCATGACGCGCTCGATCTCCTTCGAGCGGCCGATGACCGGGTCGAGCTTGCCTTCCAGCGCGGCTTGGGTCAGGTTGCGGCCGAACTGGTCGAGCACCAGCGAGGTGGACGGTGTCCCAGCCTCGCCGCGGGCGCCGGACTCCACCGGCTCCTTGCCCTGGTACCCGGACAGCAGCTGGATGACCTGCTGGCGGACGCGGTTGAGGTCGGCGCCGAGCTTGACCAGCACCTGCGCCGCAACGCCCTCGCCCTCGCGGATGAGGCCGAGCAGGATGTGCTCGGTGCCGATGTAGTTGTGGCCGAGCTGCAGCGCCTCGCGCAGGCTCAGCTCGAGCACCTTCTTGGCGCGCGGGGTGAACGGGATGTGACCGGACGGGGCCTGCTGACCCTGGCCGATGATCTCCTCCACCTGGCTGCGCACACCCTCCAGCGAAATGCCAAGGGACTCCAGCGACTTCGCCGCTACACCCTCACCCTCGTGGATGAGGCCAAGCAGGATGTGCTCGGTGCCGATGTAGTTGTGGTTGAGCATCCGGGCCTCTTCTTGGGCCAGGACAACGACACGCCTCGCGCGGTCGGTGAACCTCTCGAACATCGCTCCCTCACTCTCCTGCTCAGACCTTCAGTGGCGTCCGACGCTTCAGTGCTGTGCGCAACCTGTGGTCGTCAGCCTGCCATGAAGCCCGGGGCTTGCGGCCCCCGCCTCCACTCTAGTTGGCGGGGGTTCGCACCGCCTCCAGTCCACCCTATTGGGAACCAGCGACAGCACGGTCATTCACTCATAACGTGAGCGTTGCGGGTTTCGTTTCCGATCCGGTTTTGCCAACAGCGAACAGTCGCCGACCCCGAACGCGGCACCCCGATCCGGGGCCGCCGCCGCCTTGCGAACGCCCGTCCCACTGAAAACGACCGGACATCGGCCGGTGTTCCCGCGAAGTACGATCCGCGCCTAAATGGAAGCTGCGCAGGCCCGAGCCTGCCGGATCCGCCCCCAACCCACCACCACCCGCCGCCACAGCTCAGGTGGCCTGCCCAGCGCTGATGAACGAAGTCCGCCCCGGCAACCGCGGCGGAGACACCGCGCCGCCCCGGTCAGCCTCCGCGTCGACAGGAAATCCGGGCGTCATCGCCCTCGAACCGCGAGCGAGGGCGGAGGCACGGCGACAAGCCGGACGACCTCCGCCCTCACACCACACACAGCCGCGTCGAACACACAGACACTCGGCTGACGCCGCCAGACGAACTCCGCCGTCGATCTTCCGGGCACGGACAAGACGGCGCGGGTACGCCTAGCCCCTGTGCGGTGCGACGAACTCGCACGGCACCTGCTGGGGGTGGGATGGGTCGAGTGCGTTCAGGACGAAACCCGCCGCGCGCGCGCTGCCCGCGATACCGGTGTGCTCGGAGTAGTCCTGGGCGCATCCGTCCTGGACCACGACGTTGGTGACGTTGGGTCCCGGCACCAGACCGGCCGTGTACGGGACGACGGACTGGTCGAGCCGGGTCGCGATATTCGTGTAGTCGACATCGGGGTGATAGACGCCGTCGGCGTTGAGCAATTTCAGGAAGGGTGAACCCGCGATGACCTGGGCGCAGGCCTGGCACCACCAGGCGCCGACCGCGAGGTCGAACGCCGGGGTCACGCCGAGCGAGGCGGCATAGGCGCCCGCGTCGCCCAGACCCGCCGCGTTGCTGCCGAGCCACGGTGGCGCGAGACCGATCAGCTTGTCCACCTTGCGCGCGCCGCCGAGCCGCTTGACGTAGTAGTTGCCGATGAAATTGCCCTGCGAGTGGCCGATGATGTCCACCTTCGCCGCGCCGGTCGCGGCCAGCACGCGGTCGATGAAGGCGGCGAGCTCGGGCCCGCTCTGCTCCATCGGCCGCAAGCCGCCGACCGCGGACATCGGCCACGGCAGTGGGTGGGCACCGTAGGTCAGCGCGAATACGCAATAGCCCTCGTTGGCGAGCAAGGGTACGTAAACGCCCCAATTCGTTTGCGCTCCACCGCCGGTGCCGTGCACCAGGACCACCGGACGAGGGTGCTGGGCGGTCGGTCGGCAGGACCAGTTGTTCGAGCCGGGCAGCGAGCCGCCCGGCCGGGCCAGCTCGGCCGGTACGCCGGAGAAGAAGTCGTAGACGACCGGATATCGCTCGGCGTTAGCCGAAGCGGCCGCGCTGATCCACAGCGCGGCCAACAGGGAGAGAACAACGAACGGAACTGGAACACGTCGCATTGAGCCTCCAATTCTGGAAGTTGCTCAGAAGAAGCTACCGAGGACGTGTCCCGGCTAGTGTCGATACCGACGGGTAACTTACGGAACCGTTCTATTCCGCGAATCGACCGAGCCGGTGCGCCGCCGCATGCGGGGCGCCGAATCCGGCCGATGCGGTGAAAGCGGCCACGCCCTGAGTGGCACTCGATCCCGCCGCTTGGCTCTTGCCCTGCTGAACGCCCGCCGCGAACATCGCGCCGCACAGCACCAGGAAGGCCATGGTGTGCACGACCGCGCGAATCACGTTGTAGCGCACCCAGGCGGACTCGTAGTCCGCGCGGACCGCCGCCATATCGGCGATCTGCGCCGGGTCGCCCGCCGCGGCCAGCTGGTCGTTGAGCGGGACGTTGCAGCCAGCGGTCACCGCGAACGCGATCACGTTGAGCGCCAAGGCGATCCCGATCCAGACCAGGGTCGCCCTGTGCTCCTTGCCCAGGTGCAGCACCGCGGCGAGGATGGCGAACCCGACGGCGCCGAGGAAGGCGATCATGAACCAGGGATTGATGATGACCACGTTGATCTTCTGCATCACGTCGACGATGGTCCGGTCGTCGGAGCGGTTCAGCGCGGGCATCACCGAAATGGCGTAGGCGTAGAAGACGCCTGCCGTCAGACCCGTTGCCAGCACGGCCGCCACCAGCGCGGCGATCCTCAGCGCGAACATTCGATTTCTCCTGCCTCACAGTCCGGTCCGAATCCTTCGGTCCGGCGACGAGGTCAAGTCAATCCCGAACGGTCCGGCTGCTCCATGGTCCAGACGCTCGGCTGTTTAAGCGTGCGTCCAGGGGCGCGATGCGGGTCAGAGATCCCGGTCCGAGATGATGCCGCTCTGCATGGCCAGCGCCGCCAGCCGCACCCGCTTCTGGTTCTGCGGCAGGCTCTCCACGCCGAACTTGGCGAACAGCGCGCGCAGGTGGGTCTTGATGGCGTCCACGCTGAGGAACAGTTCCTCGGCGATCTGCTGATTGGAGGCAGGGGTCGCGAAGCCGGTGCCGTTCTTGTACGGACGGCACAGCGCCACGAGCACCGAGCGCTGGGTCTCGGTGAGCGAACGCAGTGTGGGAACCGAGCCGAGGGAGGTGCGGGTGGCGTCGTCGGCGACCGAGCCGAAATCATGAAAGGAGACCAGCGAGGTGCCGACCCGGATCTTGTCGCCCGCCATCAGGCGGCGCCTGCCGACCAGCCGCTCCCCGTTGACGAAGGTGCCGTTGCGGGAAAGACCGTCGTCGACGATCGTCCAATGCGCGCCGAGGTATTCGACCGCCGCGTGCAGCCGGGACACCTCGGCGTCCCAGCGCAACGCGAGGTCGGCCTGCGGTGAGCGGCCGATGGTGACGCGCTGCTGATCCGGGCTCAACAACAGCTCTTGCTGGCGGCCCGAATCATCGGTGAATCGCAACAATGATCCGATGAATCCAGTCACTGCGCCGATACCTCATCTCTCCATACCGCCAGTGACGACCTTCGCACGTTTCCATGGTGCCGCGTCGGGGTACCACGAGCAAGATCGCGCCGACGCCGTCGACATCCTCGTCTCGGGCGGCCTTGGCGAAGCCGAAGGTATGCCTGACCGGCGGCGCCTGCCGAGTGTGCCCGCAGCCGCACGCTCGACCGATACGAATGCGAAGGTGCGCCCATATCGAAGAACTATCACAAATGCTGCTGCCGCCCAGGCGTCGCACGATTCGCCCAGGCGGCAGCGGGTTGAAAAAACTAGCCCTTCGCGGCCTTGTTGTACGCGTCGGTGATGTCGGCGGAGATACGGCCGCGGGCGGAGACCTTGTGGCCATTCCGGCGCGCCCACTCGCGAATTGCCGCGCTTTGTTCCCGGTCGATGGAGACCCGGCTCTTCGGGGTGGCGGCTGCGCCTGCGGCGGCCTTCACACGACGACGGCCGCTCACCCGGCGCGCGCTGGAAACCCACTGCTCCAGCCCGTCGCGCAGCTTGGCGGCATTTGCCGCGGACAGGTCGATCTCGTACGACACACCGTCGATCGCAAACTCGATGGTCTCGTCCGCGATGGACTCACCGTCGACATCGTCGATCAGGCTAACGGTGACCTTCTTTGCCATGAGATGAACGTCCTCTCGAAATCGTGCGACCCGCATACTAGGCCGATTACCCGAGGCAAGAATACCTCGAATTCGGAAAATTCCAAGACGAGACTTCGGCTATCGAAACGAACCCGACTCTGTTTGATTTGCGTGTTCGGCCGCCGCTGCCTGCTTACCCTTCGGTACCGCCTCCGTGCCGGTCGCTCACACCTCGCTGAGTGACCGGACGCACAATTGGGAACAGTATCGTTTCGCGGATTCCCAATCCCGTCAGTGCCATCAACAACCGATCGATTCCCATACCGGTTCCCGTTGTCGGAGGCATACCGTGCTCCATCGCGGCGAGGAAGTCCTCGTCCAGCGCCATTGCCTCGTCGTCGCCCTGCGCGGCGAGCCGCGCCTGATCCACGAACCGCTCGCGCTGGATCACCGGATCCACCAACTCCGAATAGCCGGTGGCCAACTCGAAGCCGCGGACATACAGATCCCACTTCTCGGTAACTCCGGGATTGCTGCGGTGCTGCCGAGTCAGCGGTGAGGTCTCGACCGGGAAGTCACGCACGAATGTCGGCGCATAGAGCTTGTCGCCGTACTCGTGCTCCCACAGTTCTTCGACCAGTTTGCCGTGACCGTAGCCCTTGCCCTCCGGAATTTCCAGTCCGACCCGATCGGCGAGTGCCAGCAATTCCTCGACCGAAGTTTCCGGGGTGACTCGGACACCGAGTGCATCGGACAGCGAAGGATACATCTCGACGGTTGCCCACTCGCCCCGGAGATCGTATTCCGTACCATCCGCGAGGGTTACCACCTGTGTGCCGAAAGCCTCCTGAGCGACTTCCTGCACCAATTCCCGGATCATCTTCGCGGAGTCGTCGTAGGTGCCATAGGCCTCATACGTTTCCAACATTGCGAACTCCGGCGAATGCGTGGAGTCGGCGCCTTCGTTGCGGAAGTTCCGGTTGATCTCGAAGACCTTCTCCAAGCCGCCGACCACACAGCGCTTCAGGAACAGTTCCGGCGCAATGCGCAGGTAGAGGTCCATATCGAGGGCATTGGAATGGGTGACGAACGGCCGGGCCGCAGCGCCGCCGTGCAGCGTTTGCAGCATCGGCGTCTCGACCTCGAGGAACCCGCGCCGTTCCAGCGCGGCGCGCAGCGCACGCACAACGGCGACCCTGGTGCGAGCCATTTCCCTGGCCTCTGGACGCACGATCAGGTCGACATAGCGCTGCCGGACCCTCGACTCCTCGTTCATCTCCTTGTGCGCCACCGGCAGCGGCCGCAGCGCCTTCGCGGACATGGACCAGGAATCGGCCATGACGCTCAATTCGCCCGTGCGGGAGGCGATGACCTCACCGTGCACGAAAACGAAGTCACCGAGGTCGACATCGGCCTTCCAGGCCGCGAGCGCGTCGGCCCCGACGCCGTTGAGGCTGATCATGGCTTGCAGCTTGGTGCCGTCGCCCTCTTGCAGCGTGGCGAAACACAGCTTGCCGGTATTGCGGAGAAAAATGACGCGGCCGACGATGCCGGCCTGCTGACCGGTCTGGGTGTCGGCGGGCAGATCGGGAAAGGCGGCCCGAATTTCGGACAGCGTATGCGTCCGCGGGACGACCACGGGATACGCCTCGGCGCCGCCGGCGAGCAGCCGCTCACGCTTCTCCCGGCGAATCCGCATCTGCTCCGGGACGTCGTCTGCTTCCGGGGCGGGTCGGCTGGATTGCGCCGCAGGAACCGAACCCGCGGAGCGACCGGACGAGGGCGTGTTCGGGGTGCTCACATCCGACAACCCTAGCGTGCACCGGAAATCGTTTTGCGGGCCGCCCGGGCTCCGCCCGATAGTAACGAATCGGCATCGGTTTCCGGCGCGCACCCCGGACGCGTTTCAACGAGCCGCTTTCCGAAGGAAAGCAGCCGGAAAACCGAATCCGATTGCGCTGCCTTCTATTTCGAGACGGAAGGAGCGCGCGCCGAATTACAGCGAGGCGAGCGAGGTGACCTCGCGGGCGAAGTGCGGCGCCCGGCTGGCGATGGTGAGCAGGCCCGCCGCCTTGAGCGCCTGGTAACCGCCGATCAGATCGGTCGCCCTGTGTAGCCCGAGTTGTTTCAGCGCGGCGGCGGCCAGGCTGGAGGTGTAGCCCTCGGAGCAGACGACGATCCATTCCACATCATGATCCGCGGCCAGCGCCAAACGCGCCGAACTGGTCGGATCGAGCCGCCATTCCAGCACATTCCGTTCGATCACCAAGGCGCCCGGCAGCGTTCCCTCGCGCTCGCGCTGCGCCTGCGGACGGATGTCGACCAGAATTGCGCCCCTGGCGATCGCCGCGGGCAATTCGAACGCGTAGATCCTGTCGAGTTGAGCGCGGGCGTTGTCGAGCATCTGATCGATGGTCATGGCACTCATCAGATATCACCTTCGGGCTGGTCGGTGAGAACGGTTCGGGTGCGCCGCAGGGTGCCGTGGCCGGTCACCTCGTAGTAAGACATGGCGGTCAGCGGCGGGGAATACGCGTGCACGCTCAGCGTCGGATCGAGCGGGCCCGCGGATTCGGCGGCGGCCGGTGCGCGCATCACGTCGTGCACCCAGCCGATGGGGAAAGAAGCCTGATCGCCCGCGGTCAGTGTGCGGCTACGCAATTCCGTTCCATTCCAACGGAATTCCGAGAGAGCGCCGCTGAGCACGGTGAGCGCGCCCAACGATCCGGCGTGATCGTGCAATTCGGTGGACTTGTCCGGCGTCCAGCTGATCAGCCAGACGTCGACCTCGTCATCGGCGAGCAGCCGGGTGGCCCAGCGCTCGTCGTCGGGCCAGATGCCGGCTGCGGGCAGCAGGTGATCGTAGCGGCCCGCGAGCACGTCCTCGGCGCCCTCGTCGGTCAGCCGGAGCAGATCGGCGGGGCGAAGCCGGGTCGGGAGTGCGGGCGCGATGGCGCGATCCACCGGCGGCCGGGCCGACAGGCTGTCACGTGCGGACGTAAGGGAAAGAACAGAGGAACGCATGAGCGCATCTCCAGGAGGTGGGGATCGGTCGAGGGACTCGCGGTCGGCCTCGATCGGTCGAGGCCGGAATCAGCCTCGACAACACTCCTGGGTGCTCACGCGGGAATACACGTCGGCGAGTCTAGCAGCGGTGTTCGCGGGAGCAACAGTCCCTCCGAGGGTGATCCACGCCCCACCCCGGTTTCGGTGATCAGGACCTGCGGCGCTGCTGGTTGCGTTCGTAGACCAGGCGAAGGCCGGTCAGGGTCAGATGCGGCTCGTGGTGTTCGATCGTCTCCGATTCCGGCACGATCAGCGGCGCGCTGATGCCGGTGGCGACCACGGCCACGTCGTCGCCCGCGAAGGCGTCGAATTCGTCCCGAATCCGGTCGATGAGACCGTCCACCAGGCCCGCGAATCCGAACACCGCACCGGATTGGATCGCCTCAACGGTGTTCTTGCCGACCACCGAACGCGGACGCGCCAGCTCGACGCGGCGCAGCGCGGCCCGCTCGATGAGCGCTTCACTGGAGATGGCGACGCCAGGCGCGATGACGCCGCCGAGGAACTCGCCCTTCGACGAGACCAGGTCCACCGTGGTGGCGGTGCCGAAATCGACGACGACCGCGGCCGAGCCGAAGCGCTGCTGGGCGGCGAGCGCGTTCACGATCCGGTCGGCGCCGATCTCCTTGGGATTGTCGACAAGCAGCGGAATGCCCGTCCGCACACCGGGTTCCACCACCACGTTGGGCACGTGCGACCAGTACCGCTCCAGCATGGCACGCAGTTCGTGCAGCACCGGCGGCACCGTCGACAGCGCCGCGACGCCTATCACCTCGTCCAGCTGGGCGCCGACGAGTCCGCGCACTTGCATGGCGAACTCGTCCGCGGTCAACAACGGATTGGTGTGCATCCGCCAGTGCCGCGCCAGCTTGGCGTGCGAGCCGCTGCCGGAGAACAGGCCGAGCTCGATGCTGGTGTTGCGGACGTCGATGGCCAGCAGCATTGCTCACCCGACTTTCGATGAGGCGCCCGTCAGGCGAAAGTGAGCGAACGCGGGGAGGTGAGGCCGGAGCCTTCGGGGGCGTGCGCCGGATCGGAGCCGAGCTCGATCGGGCGGTTGCGCTCGTCGACGAAGACCACCTTGGGGTCGTATTCGGCGATCTCCTGCTCGTCCATCATCCCGTAGGCGATCAGGATGACCAGGTCGCCGGGATGGACCAGGTGCGCGGCGGCCCCGTTGATGCCGATGACGCCGGAACCGCGCTCACCCGCGATCACGTAGGTCTCCAGGCGAGCGCCGTTGTCGATGTCGACGATGCAGACCTGCTCGCCCTCGAGCAGATCGGCGGCGTCCAGCAGATCCTGGTCCACCGTCACCGAGCCGACGTAGTGCAGGTCGGCGTGGGTCACGGTGGCCCGGTGGATCTTGGACTTCATCATGGTGCGCAACATCTTCGTCGTCGCCTTTCTAGAAAGCTGCCGGTTCCGGCTTGGATGCGAGATTTGGGTGCCCGTCGATCGGGGCGCCGAGGGTGACGGCGACGTTGTCGATCAGCCGGGTGGCGCCGACCTTGGCGGCGACGAGCAGCCGGGCGTTGCCGGAGACGGGTGCCGGGCCGAGGGTCGAGGAACGCACTTCGAGATAGTCGACGTCGACGCCCGGCGCGGCCTCGAGCACGGCGCGGGCGGCGGCGAGCACGCCATCGGCGCCGAGACCGCCCGCGTGCCTGCCCGCCGACAGCGCGGCGGAGAGCGCCAGCGCGGCCTCGCGCTGCGCGGGATCGAGGTAGCGGTTGCGCGAGGAGAGCGCGAGACCGTCCTGCTCGCGCACGGTCGGGATCGCGACGATCTTCACGTCGAAGTTCAAGTCGCGCACCATCTGCCGGATCAGCGTGAGTTGCTGGTAATCCTTCTCGCCGAAGAACGCCTCGCTCGGCCGCGCGATCTGCAGCAGCTTGGCCACCACGGTGAGCATGCCCGCGAAATGCGTCGGGCGGCTCGCGCCTTCCAGTTCAGCGCCGACCGGACCCGGCTGCACCGTGGTGCGCGGACCGTCGGGGTACATGTCGGACGCGCTCGGGGCGAACACCAGGTCGACGCCCTCGGCGCGCAGCAACTCCACGTCGGCGTCGAGGGTGCGCGGGTACTTGTCCAGATCCTCGTTCGCGGCGAACTGCAGCGGGTTGACGAAGATCGAGACGATCACCACCTGATTGGTCCGCTTGGCGCGGCGCACGATCTCCAGGTGACCCTCGTGCAGCGCGCCCATGGTCGGCACGAGGCCGACGGTGCGGCCGACGCCGCGCAGCGCCTTCGCGACCGAGGCGAGCACGCCGGGGTCGTGGTGCACGGTCAGTTCGCCGGGCCGGTAGGCGCCGCGCAATTTCGGATCCATCAACGGCGTCCTTCCAGAAGCTCGATCAGGTCGGGATTGGTCTTGGCTCGTTCCGCGGTGCGCAGCGACATGGCGCGATACCCGGCGGCGAGCCGGTCGTCCACGGCGGCCATCGCGTCGAGGTGGGCCGCGACGGCCTCGGCGTCACCGCGCGCCACCGGTCCGGTCAGCGCGGCCTGCCCGCGGCGCAGCGCGTTGTCCAGGGCCGCCGAAGCGAGCGGGGCGAGCAGGCGCTCGGCCAGACCGTTCGGCTGGTCGTCCACGATCTGCTGACCGAGCAGGCCGGGACCGGACAGCGCCTCGCGCAACGCGTCCACCGCGTCGAGCACGACCGTCACCAGATGGTTGCTGCCGTGCGCGAGCGCCGCGTGATACAGCGCCCGGTTCTCCTCGGACACGCGCACCGGCTCACCGCCCATCTCGATCACCAGTGACTGCGCGATCGCGTAACCGATGTCGTCGGCCGCGGTGATGCCGAAGCAGGCGTTGCCCAACCTGCTGATGTCCTCGTCGTGGCCGGTGAAGGTCATCGCGGGGTGGATCGCCAGCGGCAGCGCGCCGATCTCGGCCAAGGGCGCGAGCACGCCGACACCGTTCGCGCCCGACGTGTGCGCCACGATGGTGCCGCGCCGGACCGCGCCCGCGGACGCCAGACCGCGCGTTAGGCCGGCCAGTTCGGCATCGGGCACCGCGAGCAGCAACAGCTCGCTGCGTGCGGCGACCTCCTCGACCGGCAAGATCTCCGAATCGGGCAGCCGAAGCCGGGCGCGATGCTTGGAAGCATCGGAAATGGCCGAGACGCCGAACACCACGTGCCCGGCTCGCTCGAGCGCGGCGCCGAGCGCGGAACCCACGCGTCCCGCCGAGACGATTCCCACCGTCAGGCGTGCGGGCGCAGGGTCGTAGCCCGAAGTCGCATTGTCAGAAGTCACACTTCTCGAGGTCAACACTGTCCTCTCGATGTCGTTCCAGTCCCGCGCCGCGGGTACCAGACGTTACGACCCGAGGATATCGGCCCGAAGTTTGCCGATGCCATGCCCCCCGAGCGTGATTTGAAGAACAGTGTTCTTGGCGCGCTGGCGCGCGCGGGTTCGCGGCCCCCTTATGTCTCGTTTCCGAGCGGTCGAGACTCGCGCCTGCGGCGCATGCGCTTCGACCGCTCGGAAACGAGACGGCCGCGAACGGGCTCGTAAGACTCGCCCTGTTGGTGGTCCAGTGGTGCGTGGAGCGTGAGGTTGGGTCCGGGGTTCGCCGTGTTCGTGTCCCGGGGTTAGCCGCGGCCGTTCTGTTCCGACTGGAGGTTGGCCATGATTTCGGCGACGGATAGTCGGCGGGAGGAGTTGCCCGAGTCGGTGTCGGTGTCGTCGCGGCGGCGACGGCGGGAGCCCGCGGTGCCGACGGTGGGGCCTGGCTGGGGGGTTGGCAGCGGGCCGATGGTCGGGCGCGGGGCGGGGTCGCCGTCCATCGGGGGAAGGCGCGGGGGGACGGATGGTTCGGCGGGTGCTTCTTCGCGCTCGGCCGGGTCGGTGAAGGCGTCGGACCAGCCGCCGGGGGCGTGCGCCGGTTCTGGTGCGTCGGTGCGGTCGCCGGTTGTGTCGTGCCGGTACCCGTTCTGGGGCCGGCCAGTCGGGTACGGGGTGGTCGCGTACTGGCCGTTCGAGTATTCGGCGTCCGCGTAGTCGTCGTACTCGTCGTCGTAATCGTCGCCGGGATAGTCGTCTTCGGGGTAGTCATCGGCCGAGACGATGGCGGTCTCGGCGGTGACCGGATCGTCGAACGGGCTGGCGAAGGCGGGCGGTTCCGGGTGGCCGGATTCGAAGATCGGGGTGACCGCGCTGCGCGATTGCTGCTGCTGCGGACCGGCCCATCCGTTGGCATTCGCGGAGCTACCGTTCGCCGGAGCGCCGTAACCGCTCGGCAGTTCCTGGATCCGGGTGGCGTCGGCGCGCAGTGCGGGGCGATCCGTCGGCAGATCGCCGTCGAAGAGGCGTTGCAGACTCTGTCGCAGCACCGTCAGCTCGGCCCGCAGCGCGGCCAGCTCCGCGGCGTCGGCGCCCACTTCCTCGCGCACCCTTGCCTCGACCCCGAGCTCGTATTCGCGGCGCGCCGTGATCTCGCGCTCGAGCTGGAGTTCGTACACCGTCTGCAGGTCACGCACCTTCGCCTTGTCCACATCGGCGTCTTTGCGGTACTTGGTGGCGGCGAGCGCGCCGATCGCGGCCGCCCACAGAGCGGCGATCAGACCGATCCTGATGAACTGCAGGCTGTTGCTGAACACCAGGAAAACACTGGCAATCAGACCGAGCAGAATCACAGCGCCGACGAACAGTTTTCCCGCTTGATCCCGCGATTGACGGGAAGTGCTGCTACGGGAGGGTGAAACCATGCACGCCAGGGTAGCGGGGTTGGCGGGCCTCGCCCAGAAACTGGTCGGTCACTTCCATCCGGAATAATTGCTAAGTAGTTGCCGGTTCGTCCGGCGGCTCGTCGGGCGCCCGGCAGCAATACTCGAGCCACAGCGCGGCGGCGACCAGCGCGATGCCCGCCAGCATGCCGACGATCGCGCCCGGCGAATCCGCCGCGGCCGCGCGCAACGTGCCGCGCTGCGGGAAGACCCAGCACAGGAACCCGAGCCAGACGCCTGCCGCGATCGAACCTACCTGCAGCGACGCCTTCGCCAACGCCACGGCGCGCGCGGCGGTGATCGGATGCAACTGATGCCTGCCGTCCCCGATCTCCTGGTCGTTGACCCTGGCGCGGATGACGAAGCCGAGCACCACCTCGATGGCGGCCACCGGATACAGCGAGGCGCCCGCGAAGACGGAGATCGGCGGGAAGTTCGCGTAGGCGACCCTGGTGGCGATCCACGCGACGACGGCGGCGATCAGCACGTTGGCCAGCAGGTCGAGCGCGCGGGTCGGCTTGAGCTTCACGACGCGGCTCCCCCTGCGGTTCGGTGCAGCGACAACTCGGTCCGGTGCACTCCCGCCCGCTCGTCGGCGTCGAGCGCCGCGAGCCATTCCCGGATCGGCCGGTCGACGTCATCGACGCTCAGCCGCGCCTCGGGTTCCACGTCCAGCCACGGGATCAGCACGAAGGCCCGGTTGTGCGCCTGCGGATGCGGCAGCGTCAGCTCCGGATCAGCGCTGACGCACGGCACCGGCCCGGCAGGACCCGGTTCGGCGCACCACACCACGTCCACGTCGAGAGTGCGTGCGCCCCAACGCACTTCGCGTACCCGGTGCGCGGCCCGCTCGAAGGCCTGCCCGCTGCGCAGCCAGCCGAGACAGTCCAGCTCCGGATCGTCCACCAACACAATCGCATTGAGGAAATCGTCCTGATCGACGCCGCCCCACGGCGCGGTCGAGTAGACCGGCGACACCGCGACGACGCGGTCCGCGAGCCCGTCGACGACGCTGCGCAGCTGCGCGAGACGGTCCCCCATGTTCGAGCCGATCGACAGGACGGCGCGGCTCATTCGGCGCCCTCGCGGACGCGTGCGGTCACCACGCGCACATCGACGAAGGTGTGCGGGATCGGAGCGGACGGCTTGTGCACCACCGCCTCCACCGCGCGGATGCGCGGATCGGTCATCACGTCGTCGGCGATCTCGGCGACCACCGTCTCGATCAGATTGCGCGGCGGGCCCTGCACGATCCGCACCGCGCGCTCGGCCAGCGCACCGTAATCCACTGTGGCGGCCAGGTCGTCCGAGGCGGCGGCCGTCGTGAAATCCACCCACACGGTGAGATCCACGACGAACTCCTGCCCGTCGCGTCGCTCGTGCTCGAAGACCCCGTGGTGCCCGAAAGCACGTAGTCCACGTAGTTCGATCCGGTCGGGCCCCGAGGGCAGCGCGCCTTGCTCCCCCGGTCGGCCCTCACGGGTCACCGGTGCGGTGGGCGGATTCATCCGATGGCTCCTCGCGAGATCGGCCGGGCGGCACGCTGCCAGGCGTCGGTGACGGCGATCGCGTCCAGGGAGGCGCGCACGTCGTGCACGCGAACTCCCCAGGCGCCGTGCAGAGCGGCCAGGGCCGAGACCGTGGCGGTGGCGACCTCCCTACCGTCCGGCGGCCGCGGGCCGTCGGCGTCGGCGAGCAGGGCGCCGAGGAAACGTTTGCGTGAGGCGCCGATGAGTATCGGCAGGCCGTCGGCGACGAATTCGGGCAACGCGCCGAGCAGGGCCCAGTTGTGGTCGGCGTTCTTGGCGAAACCCAGACCGGGATCGAGAATCAGTCGCGATCGGTCGACGCCCGCGGCGACGGCCAGCTCGACCTGGGCGGCAAGCTCGGCGCGCACCTCCGCCACGACGTCGTCGTAGTGATCCGCCGGACCGGTGTGCCGGTAGTCCGCGCCCGCCCGCCAGTGCATGAGGATCCACGGAACATCAGCGGCCGCAACGACTTTCACCATGTCGGGATCGGCGCGACCACCGGAGACGTCGTTGACCACCGAGACACCGGCGTTCAGCGCCGCCTCGGCCACGCTCGCGCGCATGGTGTCGACGCTGGTCGGCACGCCCGCCGCCACCAGACCGCGGATGACCGGCGCGACCCTGGCCGCCTCGGTCTCCGGGTCGACGCGGTCGGCGCCCGGCCTGGTCGACTCGCCGCCGACGTCGATGATGTCGGCGCCTGCCCGGTAGAGCTCGATGCCGTGCTCGATGGCCAGCCCGCGATCGAGATAGCGGCCGCCGTCGGAGAACGAATCGCTGGTGACGTTCACGACGCCCATCACCACGCAGCGGCGGCCGCCGCGCGCTATGAGGTTCGTGCGACCGGACACCGCGTCCTCCCTCACCGGCGCAGGATCAGTTCGAGTGCCTCGGCGCGCGAGGCGGCGCTGGTTTGCAGCAGGCCGCGCACGGCCGAGGTGGTGGTGCTCGCACCCGGCTTGCGGATGCCGCGCATGGCCATGCACAGGTGCTCGGCCTCGACCACGACGATCGCGCCGCGCGGTTCCAGCTTGCGCATGACGGCGTCGGCGATCTGGCTGGTCAGCCGCTCCTGCACCTGCGGGCGCTTGGCGTAGAGGTCGACCAGCCTGGCCAGCTTGGACAGTCCGGTGACCCGGCCGTGCTCGCCGGGGATGTACCCGACATGGGCGACGCCGTGGAACGACACCAGGTGATGTTCGCAGGTGGAGTACATCGGAATGTCGCGTACCAGCACGAGCTCCTGATGCCCCTCGTCGAACGTGGTGTTCAGCACCGCGTCCGGCTCCTGGTAGAGCCCGGCGAAGGTCTCCCGGTAGGCCCGGGCGACTCGCCCGGGCGTCTCGATCAGACCGGGGCGGTCCGGGTCCTCACCGATCGCGATCAGCAATTCCCGGACAGCGGCTTCGGCGCGCTGCTGGTCGAACGGCCGCCCGGTCTCCAGTGCGACCAGCTCGGGCTCGGTCGGCGCAGGCACAGATCCGTAGCGCTCGATCTCGTCGCGACCGTTGAGCGCCGAGTCGACGGCTTGATAGTTGGCCGACAACGAGGACACCTCCAAAATCTCAGGCACCGGCAATCTCTCGGCACCCCGATGGTCGAGCGTAATCGGCGCTCGCTCAGCGCCGTCCGTTCGGTCCATCCCACTCGTGGTTCTCGCCCTCACCGCGCTGGCTGGGACGACCCGGCTCCTCGTAGCCGTCGTGGCCGTAGCCGCCGTGCTCCTGGCCGGAAGAGCCCTGCTGCGGATTGCTCCACGGCTGGTAACCGTGCCGGGACTCGCCCGGACCGCCCCAACCGCCGTAACCCGGCTGCCCGGCGGGCTCCTGCGGTTCCTCCCGCGGCGGCCAGCCAGGCGCCGACCAACCGGCCGGAGCGCCGTAGTCCGGACGCGAGCCGTGCGTGCCGCCCTGGCGCGGGTACGCCTGGGTCGGCGCGTGCGGCGCGGCGTAGCCGCCCGCCGCGGGCTGGCCCGGATAGCCGTACTGCGGCTCGGGCTGGCGGCCCTCCTGCGGATAACCGTTGGCAGGCACGGGCTCCCGCTGCGTGGCGGCGGCCAGCGACGGCTGCACCGGCTCCGGCGGCCAGGACTCGCCGCGTTCGGCGGCCAGCTCGCCCGGCGTCTTCACCGGCGGCTTGTCCGACGGGACGCGCTCGCCGAAATCGTTGAACGCGGTGATCCTCGGGCGCTTCTCCACCGCGGCGAGGAGCTCCTCGAGATCCTTGCGGTGCAGGGTCTCGCGCTCCAGCAGCGCGGTGGCCAGCTCGTCGAGCACGTCGCGGTACTCGTTCAGAATCGCCCACGCCTCGGTGTGCGCGGCCTCGATGAGGTTGCGCACCTCCTCGTCGATCTCGCGGGCGACCTCGTGCGAGTAGTCCGAGCCCATACCCATGGACCGGCCGAGGAACGGGTCGCCCTGCTCCTGGCCGTAGCGGACCGCGCCGAGGCGCGCGCTCATGCCGTACTCGGTGACCATCGCGCGAGCGATCTTGGTGGCCTGGTCGATGTCGGAGGACGCGCCGGTGGTCGGCTCGTGGAACACCAGTTCCTCGGCCGCGCGGCCGCCCATCGCCATGACCAGGCGGGCGATCATCTCCGAGCGGGTCATCAGGCCCTTGTCGTCCTCGGGCACCGTCATGGCGTGGCCGCCGGTGCGGCCGCGGGCCAGGATGGTGACCTTGTAGACCGGCTCGATGTCGGGCATCGCCCAGGCGGCCAGTGTGTGGCCGCCCTCGTGGTAGGCGGTGATCTTCTTCTCGTGCTCGCTGATGATGCGGCTCTTGCGACGCGGGCCGCCGATCACGCGGTCGACGGATTC
Organism: Nocardia xishanensis NBRC 101358; assembly: GCF_001613365.1. Classification (GTDB taxonomy): domain Bacteria; phylum Actinomycetota; class Actinomycetes; order Mycobacteriales; family Mycobacteriaceae; genus Nocardia; species Nocardia xishanensis. The sequence continues at coordinate 62,289 of NZ_BDCF01000006.1, read as the reverse complement.
CTCCAGCGCCTCACCGGTGATGACCGCGCCGTTCTCACGCGCGGTGAGCAACGCGGCCTCGTTGATGACGTTCGCCAGGTCGGCGCCGGACATGCCGACGGTCCGCTTGGCCAGGCCGTCCAGGTCGGCCTCGGTGGAGATCGGCTTGCCCTGCGAGTGCACCCGCAGGATCGCGCGGCGGCCGGCCAGGTCGGGGTTGCCCACCGGGATCTGCCGGTCGAAGCGGCCGGGGCGCAGCAGCGCGGGGTCGAGGATGTCGGGGCGGTTGGTCGCGGCGATCAGGATGATGCCGGTGCGGTCGCCGAAGCCGTCCATCTCGACGAGCAGCTGGTTCAGCGTCTGCTCGCGCTCGTCGTGACCGCCGCCGAGGCCCGCGCCGCGCTGGCGGCCGACCGCGTCGATCTCGTCGACGAAGATGATGCACGGGCTGTTCTGCTTGGCCTGCTCGAACAGGTCGCGCACGCGGGAGGCGCCGACACCGACGAACATCTCGACGAAGTCCGAGCCGGAGATGGTGAAGAACGGCACACCCGCCTCGCCCGCGACGGCGCGCGCCAGCAGGGTCTTACCGGTGCCCGGCGGGCCGTAGAGCAGCACACCCTTGGGGATCTTCGCGCCGAGCGCCTGGTAGCGCACCGGGTTCTGCAGGAAGTCCTTGATCTCGTAGAGCTCTTCGACGGCCTCGTCCGCGCCGGCCACGTCGGCGAACGTGGTCTTCGGCATGTCCTTGGACAGCTGCTTGGCCTTGGATTTGCCGAAGCCCATCATGCCGCCGCGGCCGCCGCCCTGCATGCGGGCCATCACGAAGATGAACAGGCCGAGCAGGATCACCATCGGCAGCACGAACAGCAGGATCTGGGTGAACCAGCTCTCCTGCTTCACCACGGTGTTGTAGGGCGCGCCCGACTTCTGCACGGCGGAGAAGATCTGCGCCGAGGTCTCGCTGCCGCCCGGGTACTTCGCGATGATCTTGTTCTGGCCATCGGTCGCGTCGTTGCCGTTGTTCAGCTCGATGCGCAGCTGCTGTTCGCGGTCGTCGATTTGGACGTTCTTGACGTTGCCCTTGTCGTCCAGCTGGCTCAACGCTACGGACGTATCGACGCTCTTCCAGCCGCGCGTGTCATTGCCGAAGTAGCTGAACGCATAGATCACGAGCAGGATGCCCGAGACTATGGCCAGGGTGCGGAACACTGTCTTGCGGTTCATAGAGCGTAGGCCGGGCGGCCAGTCCTTTCCGGTGTCTCCGGGTTCTGCCTAGCGAAACGTCGGGCGCGTCGTGTTGCATTCCGCCCGGTCCTACCCGATTCCGGGAGGGTTCGGATGCGGACAAGCCACGTTACCGCGTACGGTCTACTCGATACATCGCGCAGTTCGGCAGTTGGTGCAGTTCGACAGGTAAACGGTCGGAGGACGACGGTGGTTCCCGAGTTTCCGCTCCGGTTTACGTCGAGTGGTCACAATCATGGCATGTTCGGCCTATCGTGAGCGACGACACAACATCGCGGCGCTAGCGACGGGCACGGAGGCGGACCCCTCGAATGCCCTCGGAAGCGCCGCATACACAACCGCACCACGAAGCAACACTGCGGCGTGAGCCGCACTGAACGGCGGCGTCAGCCGCACCGAAGAACGCAGCGGCGTCAGCCGCACGAAACAGCACAGCGGCGTGAACGACGGGCACGGAGGCGGCAGCTTGTGTAATCCCGAAGGGCAACGGGAAGGCCGCGCGATACAACCGCACGCACAACCACACAGCGGCGTGAACGACGAGCACGCGGCACCGCGGGACAGCGACGAAAGCGGCGCGCGAGCGACATATGGGCCAGGCGGCTGGCCCCAGCACGAAGAGCCGCGGGAACGCCGCACCTCGAACCAGAGCGCAGGGGGTATGGACATAGTCGAGCTACGGACACCCACAGCGATAGTGCGCCATGGCCGCGGACGGCTGATCGTTCTGCGACCTGGCAGCGAGGGCGAGTGCGTCTTGGACGTGCCGGTCACCGACCTGCTCAAAGTACGGCTCAGCCGGCGCGCGGACGACGCCGTCGTCATCGAGATCTATCTCCGCTATCCCACGCCGGTGCTCACCGGAGTGCCCGCCGACCGCACGCCGCTTCCGGTACTGGTCGCCGAGCACGACGTGCCGGCGGCGGCCGAGATCGTGGAGCGGATCAACGACCAGATCATGGCCGCGCAGCGAATCGACGTGGCCGCGCCCGATCTGAGCCCGCCCGCGCCGACCTGGTCGAAGACCGGCCCGACCCGCGCGGACGTGGATCGCGCGGTGCGCAGGATGGCGCCGCGCCGGGAGGCCAAGCCGGCGATCGCGGCGCTGCATCGCTACGTCACGGCCGACGAGTACGTCCTGGAGACCGCGGTCACCACGGCGCACCCGCCCGCGGGCGCCGGTCTCGGCCTGCTCGTCGTGACCACCGGACGGCTGCTGTTCATCTCGATCGGCCCCGGCGAACGCTACGCGCACGAGCTGCCCATCCCGGCGGTGTTGTGGGCCAGGTCCACCGAGGGCGCGCCCGCCACTCCCGGCGAGATCGGCGCGGTACGCGGCGAGACGGGCGTCGACGTGCACGACGGCAACATCACCCTGCACTTTACCGGCACCGATCGCGCCGACACCGAACGGGTGGCGTGCGCGGTGAACTTCGCGGTGCGCCGCGACTCCGCGGACGGAGCCGCGGGACCGGCGGATCCCGGTGTGGCACAGCTGTATTCGGAATGGGAACTGCTCGTCGAGCGGCACTCGCTCGGCATGGTCGACGACGGGCAGTTCCAGCGCTACGGCCGGGGAATCCTGCGTTCCCTGCCGGATTCCGTAGCGACTCCCTGATCGTTCAGGACTGGTCCGGCCCCTTGTCGTTCAGCGCGATGCGACGCCAGGGGCTGGTCGGCCTGGTCCACAGGCGGAGCAGTTCCATGCGCCGGTCGACGCCGCCGTTCTTGAGTTCGGCGAGGTCTTCGCAGGCCTGCCAGTAGGTCCAGCCGGTGAGGTACGCGTCGCCGAACTGCCGCCAGTTGCGGTACTTGCGCTGGGCGAGCGGCAGCGCGCGCATGAGGTATCCCCATGCCACGTCGGCTTCCAGATAGCCCGCAGTGAACGCCATGCGCGCGACCGCGACGACACGAGCTAGATCCCAGGCGTGGATGTCGCTGGGTAGCGGGCGGGCCAGGTGGTCGGTGAAGCCGATCTTGATGGCCTGGGACCAGATGTCGTAGTCCCGGACCAGCGCCTCCGGGTTGTCCATGCCGCGGAACGAGCCGACCTGGCGCAGGAACGCGCGATGCCGGTCGGCGCGCTCACCGAACCGGTCGCGTTCGCTGGCGTTGATCGAGGCCATGACGAGCGGGTGCACCATCGCGTAAAGGGGAGCGTGCATCCCGTCGAGCAACTGCTCCATCGAGGCCTGCGCCTCGGTGCCGTCGGTGATGCCCCACGCGCCGGTGAGGGTGTCGATGGCCAGTTCCTTGCGATCGCCGAGCGGATGCTCCCGTTCGGGGCCGAGCAGCAGCGCGTCGTGGAAGGCGTCCCAGCGGGCGGAGTAGAAACCGCCGAGCGAGAGCGCGCGCAGCTCGTCGTCGGATATCGCGGCGCCGGACCAGTGGTCCTCTTCCCGCTTGTCGAGCTCTTCGTACGGGAAGGTCGTCAACGTTGGTATACCGCGGGAAGGCATGCCACCGATTGTTCCCCATGGATCCGCTCTCGACCCTGCTTATCGAAGACGCGTCCGCATCTTTGCAAATGATGGCGGCATCTTCGCGAGGGATTTTCGACGAGCCTGTTTCTTGCCCTGACGCGGCGGCGGGCGGAGGGCTAATGTGCACGCATGTGTAAGAGCATCACCGTCCTGCGTGGCCTGGAACCTGCCGCTACCGAGCAGGAAATCTATGCTGCCGCACTGCAGTACGTGCGCAAGGTCGGTGGGGTTTCCGGCCTCAGCAGCACCACCAAAGCGGCCGTGGACAAAGCGGTGGCGACGATCGCGGCGGCGACGACGACGCTGCTGGAGGAGCTACCGGACACCACGATCGCGCCGTCCACCGAACCGCCGGTCCGGCGCGCCGAGCTGGACTAGACCCCGTAGGCCGCCGCGCAGGCGAGCGCGACCTCCAGCGGCAGGCCGCGCTGCTCGATCGGATGGCCGAGCAGTTCCTCGATCCGCTGGATTCGGTAGCGGACGGTGTTCTTGTGCACCCCCAGCAGTTTCGCCGTGGCCTCCGGGCTGCGGTGACTGACGAGGTAGGCGTGCAGCGTCCGGCGCAGACGGACCGCATTGGCGTCGGAGCCGGCGAGCTCGCGCAGCTCTCGATGGATCAGGCCGCGCATGGCGGCCTCGTCCGCACCGGCGAGATAGGCGATCTCCACATCGCGGTAGGCGGTGACGCGCGGTCCGTCACCGGGAGCCAGCTCCGCGACATGCCGCGCGGCGACCGCTTCCCGGTGGCTGGAGCGAAAACCCTCGGCCCGGGCGGCGGGCACCCCGAAAGCGATCCGGACCGGAGCGGACACGTGGGCGGCGAGCAGTTTGTCGAGCCTGCCGGGAGCTGCGAGGCCGGCAGCGTGCGCCGCGTCGTCGAGACCGGCCCACGCCCACATCCCGCTGGCACCGGAGGGCACCGTGAGCAGCAGCGCGCTGCCGAGTTCGGCGGCCACCCGCGCGGCGGCCCGATCGAGCAGCCCCGTCGACTCGCCGTCGCCGCCGGGTTCGGAGTCGTCGGTCCACAGCACGAAGGCGAGATGCTGCCTGCCGAGCCGGTAGCCGAGCCGGATCGAGGCCTGGTCGGCGTCCATGTCCTCGCCGGACAGCAGCGCGTGGACGGTCTCGGTGCGCCGGTTCAGCGCCGCGCGCAGCACCCGCTCGCGCTCTTCCATATAGGTGTCGGTGAGCAGTTCCACCGACATGCTGACCCATTTGGTCGACCGCTCGAACAGCCGCAGCATGACGGCGCGCTCGATCTCCTGCGGCACGTCGCGCTGCTCGACCGCCTCGGTCATGTAGTCGAGCACCGCCTCCATGCCAGCGTGGTAGGTGCGCAGCAGCAGTCGCAGGTCGAAGCCGCGGCGGGCGATGGTGCGGGCGAAGGCGTGCGCCTCCTCCGGTAGCGCGAATTCGAAGGTGTCGCTTGTCAATCCGCTCAGCATGGTCCTGGCGTGCGCGCGAGTGCTCGCCGCGAGGTCGCGGCTCATGTCCCGGTCGGCCAGTTCCGGCACGCGCGCGACGATCACGCCGTCGAGCCGGTCGACGATCTGCTCGAGAGTGTCGGTCCGCATCGTCTCGTAGACGTAGTCGGCCATCCAGTCGCGCACCACCGCGCTGTTCGGCCCGACGCGGACGCCCGGTCCCGCACTGCCGGACACACCCTCGGCGTTTTGTACTTTCGACACAATTCGACCCGTTCCGGTTGACAAGATGGGCCAAGAAACTCGCCCGCCATTGTGTCACGATCATAGTTCAGTGAGCTGATTCACAGCGCCGGACGACCGCGGCGCACACAACGTCAGTGGGAGAACAGCAGTGACCAATACCGAGTCCGCGCCGAGCACGGCGAAGAAGACGTCCGCGCGCAAACCCGCCGCCGGGAAGCAAGCACCGACCGTCATCGAGGTGCGCAATCCCGGCACCGGCCAGATCGTCGGCACGGTGCCGGCGCAGAGCGCCGACGAGGTCGCGGCGAAGGTCCGCGAACTGCGGCTCTACCAGCCGGAGTGGGAGGCCATCGGCGCCGAGGGCCGCAAGGAATGGCTGCTGAAACTCCAGGACTGGCTGATCGACAACACCGAGCACCTCGCCGACGTGCTCCAGTCGGAGACCTCCAAGCCGCGCGCCGACGCACTCATCGATCCGTCCTTCGGCGCCGACCTCATCGGCTACTACGCGCGCCGCGCGAGCAAGTTCCTCGCCGACGACCACCCGTCGCCGCACAGCCCGCTGGCCCGGGTCAAGAAGCTCACCACCGTCTACCGGCCGTACCCGGTGGTCGGCGTGATCACTCCGTGGAACTTCCCGCTGGCCATGCCGGTGATGGATGTGATCCCCGCGCTCGCCGCGGGCGCGGCGGTGATCCTCAAGCCGTCCGAGGTCACCCCGCTGTCCGCGCTCGAATTGGCAAGGGGCTGGGCGGAAATCGGCGCGCCGCCGGTGTTCGCCGTGGTCACCGGCGCGGGCGAGACCGGAGCCGCGGTGGTCGGCAACGCCGATTACCTCCAGTTCACCGGCTCCACCGCCACCGGCCGCAAGATCGCGGCGGCGTGCGTGGAGCGGATGATCCCATACAGCCTCGAGCTCGGCGGCAAGGATCCGGCCATCGTGCTCGCCGACGCCGACCTCGATCGCGCCGCGCACGGCATCGCCTTCGGCGGCATGTTCAACGCGGGCCAGGTGTGCATCTCGGTCGAGCGCGTGTACGTCGAGGCGCCCGTCTACGACGAGTTCGTCGCCAAGCTCACCGCCAATGTGCAGGCGCTGCGCCAAGGCCTCGACGGTCGCGAGCTGAAGCACGACGTGGGCGCACTGGCCAACGAGAACCAGGTGAACATCGTGCAGCGCCACGTCGATGAGGCGGTCGCGGCGGGCGCGAAGGTACTCACCGGCGGCAAACGCACCGGCCAGGGCACCTTCTTCGAGCCGACGGTGCTCGTCGACGTGGATCACAGCATGTCGTGCGTGGCCGAGGAGACCTTCGGCCCGACGCTGCCGGTGATGAAGGTCGCCGACGAGGCGGAGGCGATCCGGCTGGCCAACGATTCCGTCTACGGCCTGTCGGCCTCGGTGTGGACCGGCGACAAGGAGCGCGGCGAGCGCATCGCGCGGCAGCTGAACGCGGGCGCGGTGAACATCAACGACGTCTTCGCCAACCTGTTCAGCTACGCGCTGCCGATGGGCGGCTGGGGCCTTTCCGGCGTCGGCGCGCGCTGGGGCGGCGCGAACGGCGTGCGCAAGTACTGCCGTCAGCAGGCGATCACCAAGCCGATGCTGCCGACCCAGCAGAAGGAACTGTTCTGGTACCCGTACCAGAACATCAAGCTGCTCACCGCGCTCGGCGCCATGCGCGCCGCAGGAGCACGCGGCCTGCGCCGCATCGACATCCCCGCACTGCTGAAGCTCAAGGGAGACAACAAGTGACCGACCCGGCGAAGATCCGAGGCAAAGTCGTCGTCATCACCGGCGGCGCCCGCGGCATCGGCCTGGCGACCGCCACCGCGTTGCAGGCGCTCGGCGCCAAGATCGCGATCGGCGACGTCGACGAGACCACCGTCAAGGAATCCGGCGTCGCGCGCGGCTTCGAGCTGTACGGCAAGCTCGACGTCACCGACCCGAACTCGTTCGAGTCCTTCCTGGACGAGGTCGAGCGCACCCTCGGCCCGATCGACGTGCTGATCAACAACGCGGGCATCATGCCGACCGGCAAGCTGGTCGACGAGCCGGACCGGATCACCCGCCGCATCCTCGACATCAACGTCTACGGCGTGATCCTCGGCTCCAAGCTGGCGCTGGCCAGGATGCTGCCGCGCCGCAGCGGGCACATCGTCAACATCGCCTCGCTCGCGGGCGAGACGCACATCCCCGGTTTGGCCACCTACAACGCCAGCAAGCACGCGGTACTCGGCTTCACCGACACCCTCCGCGAGGAGTACCGCGACACGGGCGTGCGCTTCTCCTCGGTGCTGCCGACGCTGACCAACACCGAACTCGGCTCCGGTGTCTCCGGGCCGAAACTGCTGCGGTCCGCCGAGCCGGAGGAGATCGCCGACGCGATCGTCGGGCTGATCGAGTCGCCGCGGTCCAAGGTCAGGGTCACCGCGGTGGCCGGGATCATCTCGCAGGTCGTCGGGCTGCTGCCGGAGGCCGTCGGCGACCGCATCGGGCGGGCGCTCGGCTCGAGTCACGCGTTCCTGGACGACGTGGACGCCGAGAAGCGCAAGGCCTACGAGGAGCGCGCCAGGGGCGCGTAGCGACCCCGGGGGTCGGATCGGGACGTCAGAAGGCGCTGTGATCGCGGTTTGCCGCCGATCACAGCGTCTTCGTCGTGTGTGCCGAATGTCGCACCACGTGCGGGGCTGGTGGCAGCCGCCGTCACTCGTTCTATGCAAGGATCCGGTCAAATTGTGACCAATATCACTATTTCCGGGCGTAACAAGATCCACCCGGTCAGCGAAGGGTTTCTGTTCGATGACTGGATTGCCGGAGTACGGCCGGCAACCCAGGGCGCAGATCACGGATCTGTAACATAAACGCTGGTCAAGCGACCAATGAACGCGGGCGGCGACAACGCCGAGGCGGGTGCCGGAAATTCGCCGAGCCGATGGTGCAGATGACCACGTCAGGCAATATGCTGTCCCTAACAAACCTGCCGACTGTTTCGGTGCCGTTATCCAAACTTTCCGGCCTGATAACGCTGGAAATTGAGGACTGATTCTGATAGCAAGGGGCTATGGACCCGCACTTGCGCGACCTGCGGTATTTCGTCGCCGTCGCTGAGGAACTGCATTTCACCAACGCCGCTCAGCGGCTGCATATCGCACAACCCACCCTGTCGCGTCAGATCCGTCAGCTGGAACGCCAGCTCGACGTGGTCCTGTTCGACCGCAACCAGCGCAGCGTCGCGCTGACCGTCGCCGGCAAGGAACTGCTCGAAGGCGCCCGCAAGATCCTGGAGCTCTGGGAGGTCACCAACGTCTCGCTGCAAGAGGCGGGCGAGGTGCTGCGCGTCGGTATCCAGTCCGCGCTCGGCCGCGGGCTCCTCAACGACCTGGAGAGCGCCAGCGGCCACCGGCTGGCACTGCACGCCGCCTCCTGGACCGACCCGTCCAGCGGTCTGGCCGGTCGCCAGGCCGACCTGGCCCTGGTCTGGCTGCCGTTGCCCGACCCGAACCGGTACCGCTGGGAAGTCCTGCGCACCGAGCCGCGCTGGGTGCTGCTACCGGAGAACCACCCGCTGGCCGACCAGGACGCCATCGACTTCGCCGACCTGCTCGACGAGCCGTTCATCGCGCTGCCCTCCGAGGCGGGCGCGGTGCGCGACTTCTGGCTCGGCAACGACGCGCGCAACGGCCGCCAGCCCAAGATCGGCGCCGAGGCGGCGACGCCGGAGGACAAGCTCGAGGCCGTGAGCCTCGGTCTCGGCGTCTGCCTGCTCGCCGAGAACAACGTGCCGATGTACCGCTGGCCCGGCCTCACCGCGCGTCCGCTGACCGGGCTGGCCCCGTGCGAGCTCGCGGTCGCGTGGCGGGCCGACGACACCCGTCCGACCATCCTGGAGTTCGCCACGCGCGCCGTCGAAGGCGGCTTCTCCACCCAGCAGCAGCAGCCGCTGGCAAGCTGACGTTCGCGGGCGCACCGTCAGCGCACGGTGCGCCGCCATGGGTGCAGTTGTTCGAGTTGCGCGGAGAGGCGCAGCACGGTGGCTTCGCTGCCGGGCGGACCGGCCAGCTGCGCGGCGACCGGCGTACCCGAGTCGGGGTGCGTGCCCATCGGCACGGAGGCGGCGGGCCAGCCGACCAGATTCCAGATCGGCGTGAACGGGGAGAAGCGGAAGCCGCTGAGCACGTTGGCGAGCCAGCCTCTGCGGTGCCAGGCGCGCGCTCGCGGGGGCGCGGCGGCCAGCGTGGGAGTGATCACCACGTCGTAGTCTTCGAAGAAGTCGAGCAGCCTGGCTTCGATGCGGTCGACCTGGGCCGCGCGGACCAGCCCGAGCCGCTGGACGAAGCGGCCGATGGCCAGATGACGGCGAGTACGCGGTTGCAAGCGTTCTGGATGGGCGAGGGTGGCGGCCTCCGGCAGCGCCACCGTCAGCCAGCGGAGCAGCAGTGCGAGCACGGCGTCGCCGTAGGGCAGCGCGGTCGTCTCCACCCGGTGTCCCGCGGCCGCTGCGACGGCCGCGGCTTTGCGCGCGGCGGCGGCCCAGTGCGGGTCGACGCGGGCCAGCCGGGATGGTGGTGTGACGGCCAGCGCGATGCGTAGTCGTCCAGGCGGTTCCAAGTCGGCTAGGTCCGGACGCGCGGCCATGACCGAGAGCGCGAGCGCGGCGTCGCCGACGGTCGTCGCGAGCACGCCGTTCTCCACCATGCCGCCCCACGAGTCGACCCCGACGTCGGCGGGCACGGTGTGCCTGCCCGGCTTGATTCCGTAGACGCCGCAGCAGGCCGCGGGGATGCGTACGGAGCCGAGACCGTCGTTGCCGTGCGCCACCGGAACGAATCCGGCCGCGACCGCCGCGGCCGCGCCGCCGGAGGATCCGCCGGGGCTGCGCTTGATGTCCCACGGATTCCTGGTGATCCGGCGCTCGTCGTCGGTGGTCGCCCAGAGCCCGAGCTCCGGCATGGTGGTCAGTCCGACGACCACCGCGCCCGCGTCGCGCAGCCTGCGCACCACCGGGTGGTCGGCCGTCGCCTGCCCGGTGTCGGTCGCGGCCGAACCGGACAGCACCGTTTCGCCCGTCACCGGGACGTTGTGCTTGATCGCGACCGGCACGCCCGCCAGCGGCAGCACGTCCAGATCCGAGCGCTGCTCCAGCGCGATGGCCTCGGCGACGGCGCGCTCGGCCCGGACCACGCTGAACGCGCCGGTCGTCGCGTCCTCGGTGGCGATGAGTTCGATGGCCGCGTCGACGACCTCGGTCGGTGTCAGCGAACCATCGCGCACGCCTGCGGCGATGACCGCCGCGGGACCCCGCGGCGTCTCCGCTTCGGGGCCCGCATGCGGCCCCCCTCGCTCGCTCTCGCCCATGGGTACCTCCTGGGCGGACGGTTTTTTCGTACTAGCGGTTCCAGTGATTGCAGCCAAGCCATCCGCTACCGCCGTAGCCTTGTTGTGCATGTGCTGATTCGCCCCCGTCGCATCGTTGTCGAAATCGGGTGATCCGCTGTTGAGGCGCAAGTTATCATTCCCGATACCGCTCGAGGGACGATGACGTCGGGTGTGGCGGATTTTATCCGGTACAACCACCGATCGACAGTGCGGATTTCCCGATCATCCGCCCCAGCTAGTAGGTCCGAGAATGAGTGCCGACTCCGATAGAAATTTCCGCCCGGACACGGCTTCCGACACCGAGGCCGGCGGCCAGTTGCTCCGATCGGAGCTCGTCGCGGTGGAGGCATTCGCCGCGGCGTGGGCCGCCGTGCTCGTCATCGCCCCAGATGAGGGGCCCGGACCACTCCCCGAGATCAGCGCGTTCCTCCCCGACGCACGCACCCTGCGCCGCCAGGCGCTGATCGAACTGATCCGGGTGGATATGCGGTATCGGTGGCTGCGCAAGGCCGCGGCCGGACCGCCTCGGCCGGAAACACCGCCACCCACCCCGGGGCGCAAACGATTGGCCGAATACTGCACCGAATTCCCAGAGCTCGAACCCCAGAACATACCGGCCAGTTTGGTGTACGAGGAATTCGTCGTCCGCCGTCAGAGCGGTGAGCGCGTCGACCCGCGGGAATGCCTGCGCGAATATCCGTCCCAAGCGGCCGAGTTACGGGATCTGCTGAATGCCGACGACGTCGAGCAGAGCACCCGCCGAGCCCCGATGGGTGACTCCGAAACGGTGCGGGCCGAGGAGTCGGGCGGCACCGACGGCGACGCCACTCGCGCCGCACTCGACGACATCACCCGCACCGCGCTCGCGGCGACCGCACTGAACCAAACGACCACATCCGCACGTGGTAGTGGGGTGAACCCCACGGCGGAAGCGACAAGTACCGCCGATCTGACCGGAACCGCAACCGCGATCGGCACCACGATGGGTACCGGGCCGGGTCGTCTCGACCCCCTGGACCGCATCGAGGTCGGCCAGCGCGTCGACGACTTCGACCTGCTCACCGGTCTCGGCAGCGGCGCGTTCGCCCGCGTGTTCCTGGCCAGACAGCGCTCCATGCAGCGGCTCGTCGCGGTGAAGATCTCCGCCGACCGCGGCACCGAGCCGCAGACTCTGGCCCAGCTCGACCACGACTACATCGTGCGGGTCTTCGACCAGCGGCTGCTCGACGCGGGCGAAACGAGCGGAGCCGCGCGGCGGTTGCGCCTGCTCTACATGCAGTTCCTGCCCGGCGGCACGCTGCTCGGCGTGTTGCGCTGGGTGCGCGCCACACCGCCGGAGGAACGCAGCGGCCAGCTGCTGCTCGACGCGGTGGACGCGGCGATGGAGGAGAAAGGCGAGATCCGCCCGACCGATTCCAGCGTGCGCGCCGAGATCGCCGCACTGAGCTGGCCGGAGACCGTCGCCTGGCTGGGTCGCAGGCTGGCCGAGGCGCTGCACTACGCCTCCGCGCACGGCGTGTTGCACCGCGACGTGAAGCCTGCCAACGTGCTGCTCACCGCCGAGGCCGTGCCGAAGCTCGCCGACTTCAACATCAGCTTCAGCCGCAATGTGGAGGGCACGAGCCCGGTCGCCTACTTCGGCGGCTCGCTGGCCTACATGTCGCCCGAACAGCTGGAGGCGTGTCATCCCGGTCGCGACCGTTCCGCCGCCGATCTCGACACCCGATCGGACATCTTCTCGCTCGGCGTGGTGCTGTGGGAACTGCTCACCGGCGGCAAGCCTTTCGACGACACCACCGCCGGCGCGAGCGACCGCGGCGACGACACCACGCTGGAGGCCATGCTGGAGCGGCGCAGCGTCGGTGTCGACGCCGCGGCACTGGCGCGGGTACCGAAGAACTGCCCCGCCGCGCTGTGCCGTGTGCTGCTGACCTGCCTGCGACCCGAGCGCAGCGAACGCTGGTCCGATGGCGCGACGCTGGCCAAACAGTTCGACCTGTGCCTGGACGAACGCGCGCGCGATCTGGTCGACCCGAAACCGGGCAGCTGGCGGCAGCGGTTACAGCCCTACATCATCCCGGTGCTGATCGTGGCGATCGCCTTGCCGAACATGCTGGCCTCGCTCTACAACATCCAGCACAACCAGAACCTCATCGTGGATCGAATGACCGAGGAAGCTCAGCGCACCTTCCTGGTCATCACCGGTGTGGTGAACGCGGTGTTCTTCCCGATCGGGTTCTTCACGATCATCTACTCCGCGCGCTACGTGCTCTCCGTGACGAAGGGACTACGCAAAGGCAAACGCTACGACCCGGACACCTTGCGGCGCGCCAGAACCGACACGCTGCGGCTCGGCGAAATCGCCGTGTTCATCCCGTTCCTGCTGTGGCTGCTGGCCGCGTTCACCTTCCCGGTCGCGATGCAGCTGTCCACCGGCGGGATTCCCGCCAGCGCCGTGGTGCACTTCATGGCCTCGCTGGTGGTCTGCGGCGCGATCGCGGCGTCGTATCCGTTCTTCCTCGCGACCTTCTACCTGATCCGCAGCATCTATCCGATCTTCCTACGCCACGGTGACATCAGTGCCGAGGACGCGGGCCGGCTGCGCAGACTCGATCGCCGGGCCAACGGCTACCTGGCGATCGCCGCCTCGGTGCCGCTGCTCGCGGTGGCCGGGGTGACCTTCCTGCCGCCCGGCGACATCCCCATGGTGATCTTCGCGGTGCGCGTGCTGTGCGCGGGCGCCATCATCGCCTTCGTCGGGTCGTATCTGCTGTTCCGCGCCCTCGAGGCGGACCTGCGCGCGCTGGAGCGGGTGGTCGCCGGCGGCGAGACCAGCCCGCACCAAGACGCCGAACACCGCGCGCGCCGGTTCGACAATCGGCCGCGCGCCGCCGCGGAGCGGCCGTGACCATCGCCCACATCGACCCGGTGGCCCGCTTCACGGCCGATTGGCAGCATTGCCTGCGCGGTGCGGGCGCGAAGCCGCCACGCCTGGCCGACTACGTGCCCGACGGCACCGAGGTGCGGGTCGCGGTGCTCGCCGACCTGGTCCGCATCGACCTGCGGCAGCGCTGGAGCGGCCGCGGACCCGCGAAGCGCATCGCGGAGTACCAGCGGGAATTTCCCGAGGTCGACCAGAGCCCGGAGCTGGTCGACCTGGTGTGCGAGGAGTTCATCGCCCGGCGCGGCCGAGGCCCGCTTCCGCTGGAGGACTTCCTCGCCGAGTACCCCGAACTGGCCGACGCCGTCCGCGAGCGGCTCACCGGCGACCACGGTCACCCGGCGGTGGTGCGCGTCGATCACGATCCCGCCGCACTCGCGCCGGGGCAGCGGGTCGACGACTTCGATCTGCGGACCGAACTCGGCCGCGGCCGGGGCGGACGGGTGTTCCTGGCCAGGCAGCTGTCCATGCAGCGGGTGGTCGCGGTGCGGGTGGCCACGGCGGGCGGCTTGGACCCGCAACCGATGGTCCAGCTCGATCATCCCCATATCGTGCGGGTTTTCGATGAGCGGGTGCTCACCTCCGGCGGCGAGATCAGCACCCTCGTCTACATGCAGTACCTGCCCGGCGGCACCGCGGCGGAGCTGCTGCTGCGGCGCCGCGCGGCAGGCTCGGAGACAGGCGGCGCGCTGCTGCTCGGCGCGCTGGACGCCGCGATCGAGGCGAAGGGCGAGATCCGTCCCGCCGACTCCCTGGTGCGTGCCGAGCTGGCCACGCTCAGCTGGCCGGAAACGGTGGCCTGGATCGGCCGTCGCCTCGCCGACGCACTTGGCTACGCCGATCGGCACGGTATCGCCCACCACGCCATCGACCCGGCCAACGTGCTGTTCACCAGCGAGGGCATCCCCAAGCTCGCCGACTTCGCGCCCGGCGACGGCGCCGCACCACCGCCCGATTCCCCTGCGGCGCTGGGTGATTCCGCTGCGCTGCGCGATTGGCTGGCCTACCGCTCCCCCGAACAACTCGCCGCCGCGCTGGATCCGGACGCTCCCGCTCCCGACACCCGCAGCGACCTGTACGCGCTCGGCGTCCTGCTGTGGGAATTGCTCACCGGCACAAGGCCTTTCGCCGACGAACCGGCCACCGTCGAGGCCGCACTCCTGGCACGACGAGCGGGGGTGCCCGCGGCGGCGCTGGCGCAGCTGCCCGCCGACTGCCCGCCCGCGCTGCGCCGCGTCCTGCTGACCTGCCTGGAACCCGATCCGCAGCGGCGCTGGCGGAACGGCATGGTGCTGGCCGAGCAGCTCGATCTGTGCCTGGACCCGCGGGCTCGCGACCTGGTCGACCCGCCCGAGCGGAGCTGGCGAGTCCGGTTGCGGGCCTGGCGGGTGGTGGTGGTCGGCTTGGCCATCGCGGTGCCCAACCTGCTGGCCTCGGCCTACAACATCGACCACAACAACATGCTGATGCACAGCAGGCAGTCCGCGCAGACGCAGCGTCAGTTCGAGATCTACTCGGTGATCACCAACGGCCTCGGCTTCGCCATCGGCACCGTGCTGCTGGTCTACTGGGCCAGGTACCTGATCACGGTGCCACACGGGCTGCGCAGGGGCGTCCGCTACGACCAGGACGTGCTGCGCAAGGCGCGCGCCTCGGCCGTGCGGCTCGGCGATCGGGCCGCGCTGATCATCTTCACGCTGTGGCTGCTCTCCGGCCTCGTCTATCCACTCGCTCTGCGCGGCACCACCGACCAGGTATCGGCCAGTGACTACACGCATTTCATGATCCTGCACACGGTCTCGGGCGTCATCGCGATGACGTATCCGTTCCTGCTGACGAACTTCTACATCGTCCGGTGCATTTACCCGATGTTCCTGGGGCAGGGCGGAATCGAACCGGCCGAGGCCGAGGATCTCCGCGCGCTGCGCCGCCGCAGCGGCTTGTATCTGCTGCTCGCCGCGTCGATTCCGCTCATCGCGGTCGCGGGATCAACCCTGTTGAGCACAGCCGACCTGGCCAAGATCATCGTCTCGCTGCGGATAATGTCCATCGCGAGCATCGTCACCTTCGTCGTGGTCTACCTGCTGTTCCGCGCCATGGAGCGGGATCTGGACGCGCTGCGGCGGGTGACGGCGCCGGGTCTGTAGCCACTCACCCAGGAGCGCGATGAAGCCACCGTTCGGCAGGCTGGTCAGCCTGTCGCATGTGCACGATCCGGCGACGACGCCGATCTTTCCCGGCGATCCGGAATTCCGCGCCGAGGTCGTCGCCACCGTGGCCGACGACGGCTACTACCTGCGATACATCCAGCAGGGCGAGCACACCGGGACACACTGGGGCGCGCCGATCCATTTCCATGCCGACGGACTGGCCGCCGACGAACTGGAACCGGACGACCTGCTGCTGCCCGCCGTGCGAATCGACGTGCGCGAGCAGTGCGCGACGAATCGCGACTACGCGGTCACGGTGGACGATCTGCGGCGATGGGAGGCGCGGCACGGCCGCATCCCGGACGGCGCGGCCGTGATCGCGTGGACCGGATGGGACGCCAAATGGGGCGGGCCCGAGTTCGTCGGAGCCGGTGAATCAGCCGGTCGGCAGCCGGGTTTCGCGGTGGAGACGGTGGAATGGCTGCTGAACACCGGACGGCTCGGCAGGCGCGGCGCACTCGGCATCGACACCTTCGGTCCCGATCTGGGCTCCGACGACTCCTACGCCGTCTCCAAGCTGCTCTATCGCGAGCGCCGGATCAGCCTGGAGTGCCTGGCGAATCTCGCGGAACTGCCCGCGACAGGCGTGTGGATCCTGGTCGGCGGCCCGCTCTACCGTGGCGGATCGGGCTCGCCCGCAACCATTTTCGCGCTGCTGCCCTGACTCACTGGGAAACCGTCGCCTCAGGAACCGCCGTACACCTTCGGGTCCAAGGTGCCGATGTAGGGCAGGTCGCGGTAGCGCTCTGCGTAGTCGAGGCCGTAGCCGACGACGAACTCGTTCGGGATGTCGAAGCCGACGTGGGCGACCTCGACGGGGGTGCGCAGCGCGTCGGGCTTGCGCAGCAGGGTCACCACCTCGAGCGAAGCCGGGTTGCGAGTCGACAGGTTGCGCTTGAGCCAGGACAGGGTCAGGCCGGAGTCGATGATGTCCTCGACGATCAGCACGTTGCGGCCCGCGATGTCCTTGTCCAGGTCCTTCATGATCCGCACCACGCCCGAGGAGGAGGTGGAAGAGCCATAGGAGGAGACGGCCATGAATTCCATCTGGGTCGGGATGGGTAGTGCCTTGGCCAGATCGGTCATGAAGAAGATCGCGCCCTTGAGCACGCCAACCAGCAGCAAATCGCCTTCGGGTGCGTCGGCCGGATAGCGCTTGGCGATCAGCTCCGCCAGTTCCTGCGTCTTGGCGGCGATCTGTTCCTCGGTGATCAGCACCGACGCGATGTCGTCCCCGTACACGTCAGTTGATTTCCCTTCCTGTGCGCCGCTGGTTTCGATCGATCCCGCTCGGCATCAGTCACTCGCGCGGGCATCGGTCGTGTCCGCGCAATGTCAGCCTGCCATGTTCGCGCGCGGCAACCAACCTCGTGTCCGGTGACCCACCGCCGACGGCGACGCCGCCCTGCCCGCGCCACGCCGTCACCAGGGCGTCCACCGCCCGTAAATGCCTGTCTGTCAGGGCTTTCGCACCGCTGTCCAGGAGCCAGGACCGGATCGCCCTGCGCCGCAGCGCCGCGGGTGCAGTGGCGAGCGTCTCGATGGACAGCGCCACCTCATCACCGGCGGTCCCGGGCACCCTGGCAGCCTCCAGCAACTCATCGGCAAGCACGTCGAGCAGCGCGCCGTCCTCGCGCAACTGTTCGGCGGTGCGGGCGAGCGCGGGCGCGACGCCGCCGCCGAGCACGTCCTCGAGCAGGGGCAACGCCTCCGTACGCAGGCGAACCCTGGTGAATTCGGGTGACAGGTTGTGCGGGTCCTCGTGCGGTGTGCGACCGAGGTCGGCGCACATCTGCCTGGTCGTGGCCCGCCGGACGCCGAGCAGCGGCCTGCCCCACGGTTCCGCGTAGGCCGCCATGCCCTGGATCGAGCGCCCACCGGAACCGCGGGCGAGTCCGAGCAGCACGGTCTCGGCCTGGTCGTCGAGGGTGTGGCCGAGCAGGACGGGCGCGCCGGCGCGCGCGGCATCCAACGCCAGGTACCTGGCCGTGCGAGCCGCCGCTTCCAGACCGCCCTCGGTGCCGACGTCCACCGCCAGCACCCGGGCCGACCGGCAGCCGAGCGCGAGCGCCGCCGCCGCCGCGTCGGCCGCCACCTGAGCCGAGCCGTCTTGCAGGCGATGGTCGACGATCAGCGCGTCGACATCCCCGAACTCGACGACCGCCGCGGCCGTCAACGCGAGCGAGTCGGCGCCGCCGGACAGGCCGACCGCGACCGCTGCGTTCGCGGGCAGATACTCCCCCGCCCAGGCCCGTACCGCGTGCCTGACCTCCAGCACCGCCGCGGTTTCCGGCAGCCTGCGCGGCCCGGCCGAGTCAGCGCTGCCCCGGGTCGACCCGGTCGCCTCGCGCGGCCCGGGCGTCGCTCGTACGGCACGGCCCATGCCGAGGACATTACCCATGCTCTGTTCGATACGATGCCGGGACCGAAGCGCGAATCCGGCCGTTCACCCGCGATCGGCAAGCAACACCGAAGTTCCCGTTCGCCCCGGCCGGACCCGGCGAACCCGCTCAGCCGAGTACCCGCGCGATCCAGCGGTCGGGGTTGTCGATCTCGTCCGGCAGCGGCAAGGTATCGGGGTCCGTCCACACGACGTTGAACCGTTCCATGCCGACGCGGTCGACGACGTGGTCGACGAAGGCCTTGCCGCGGACGTACTGGGCGACCTTGGCGTCCACGCCGAGCAGGGCGCGCAGCAGGCGTTGCAGCGGATTGGTCGGCCGCTTGCGGCGCTTGTCGAAGGCGGCGCGGATCTGTTCGACCGACGGAATGACGCTCGGTCCGACGGCATCCATCACGTGGTCGGCGTGGCCCTCGAGCAGGGTGCCGAGCATGAGCAGCCGGTCGAGCGCCTCGCGCTGCGGCGGCGCCTGGGTGGCGCGCAGCAGGCCGACGATGCCGCGGGTGGCCGGATCGTCGGGCGCGGTGCCGCGGCGGCGGTCGCGCAGTTCGTCGACCAGGCGGGTCAGCATGTCGGCGAGCGGTTCGTCGCCCACCTGGGAGAGGACGTCGACATTGCTGCGCATGTAACCGGCCAGCCAAGGGGCGGAGGAGAACTGCACCCGGTGGGTCACCTCGTGCAGGCACACCCAGAAACGGAAGTCGCTCGTCGGGACGCTCAGCGCGCGCTCGACGGCCATGATGTTCGGCGCGACGAGCAGCAGCGTGCCGTCCGGTCCGGTGAACGGGTCGTACTGCCCGAGGATCGCGGTGGAGAGGAAAGCCAGCATGGCGCCCGCTTGCAGGCCCGCGGGCTTGCCTGCGAGCAGGCCGCGGCCATGCGGATCGCCGCCGGTGCCGGTGAGCTGGGCCATGGAGTCGGCGGCCGCGCCGATCCAGCCGGGCCGATCGACGATGCGCGCCGCAGGGACGGGCTGGTCGTCGAGCAGTCGGCTCACCTCGCGGACCGGGACCTCGGCTCGCACGGACGCCTCGGCCAATTCGGCGACGACCTGTTCGGCCGAGTACCGCGAGGTGCGCGGCCCCGGCGGAACGAGGGCCGACCCGGTGCGGGCGGCCAGCCGCCAGTCGACGGCGCCGGACAACCCGGAGCGATGCCGCAGCGCCTTGCCGTCCGGTACCGGATCGGCAGGAGCGGATTCGCGAGTATCGTCAGCGCCTTCGAACATGGTCAACCACCCGTCACGAGCATCCACAGTTGCGCAGCGTGCCTGCGATGGCGTCCAACGCGGGCCTGCTCACCTCCGGCGGCCGATCGTTCGACATCAACGCGAAGGCCAGCACCCGGCCATCCCGGTCGAGCACATACCCGACCAACGTGCTGGCCACCGAGAGAGTTCCGGTCTTGGCGCGCACCCAACCCGCGCCGCCCCGGTTCTGGGTGACGTAGCGGCTGGCCAGCGAGCCTGTCGCACCCGCGACCGGCAGATCGTCGAGCATCGGCGCAAGCGTGGCGGAAAGCTTCTCGCCCGCGGGCCGCGCGTTGGTGCCAGACGGCGTGTCGTCGGCCGACTGGGCCGCGGTGGCGACGATCTTGCCGAGCAGACGCGCGGGAATGCGGTCCTCCGTCGAGAGCCCGCTGGTGTCGTGCATCACCACGCCGTTCGTGTCGAAGCCCGCCTTCACCAGCGTGGCGGCCACGGCGGCGACCGCGCCGTCGAACGACGGTTCGTACCCGGTCGCCAGGGCGATTTCCCGGCCGATGGTCTCGGCGAGCACGTTGTCGGAGTGGACCATCATGTCGCGTAACCGGTCGCGCAGCGGCGCGGACTGCACGCTCGCCACCTCGGCGGCGTCCGGCGCGGCCTTGCCCGCGCGCACCCGTTCGGGGTCGAGCCCGAGTTCGGCGGCCAGCCTGCGTCCGGCGTCCAGCGCGGGGGTCGCGGTGCGCGGTGAGTACTCGACGAGCGGGTCGAGGCGGCCTCCGTCGATCATCACCGAGTCGATCGGCGCGATGGAGCCGCCGGGGATGTCGGCGTTCTCCCAGCCCTTCGCCATGGTCGCCCCGGCGAAGGCGGTGGTGTCGACGACGATGGTGTCCACCGCGCGCCCGGAGAGGCGGATCTGCGCGACGAGGTCCGCCAGGCGCGGCCCATTGGGGTAGTAGCCCTTGCCGTCGGCCTGCGCGGTGAGAGTCGGGTCCCCGCCGCCGACGAGGACGAGTTCGCCGGGCGCGGCGCCGTCGACCACCTTGGTGGCGACCCGCTGATCCGGGGGCAGCGCGAGCAGTGCGGCCGCGGTGGTGAGGATCTTGGCGGTGGACGACGGGATCATCGGCGTGCCGGGGTCCTGGCTCCACAGCGTGGTCCCGCTGTCGGCGTCGGTGACGATGCCGGCGAACGCGCCGAGATCAGGATTGACCAGCGCGGGCCCGAGCGCGGCGACGACACCGGCCGGACTCGGCGCGGGCGCGTCGGACGGGGCGGCGGCCACCTGCGGGAACGGCTTGACCGGAGCGGGCGGCGCGGCGACGGTCAGCCCGCCGTGCCGGAATTCCGGGGTCCACGGCTCGAGGACGACCAGCGCGCCCGCGGCGGCGATCAGCAGCACCGCGAGGGTGGCCCCGAATCCGATCCACATCCTGCGGCGGCGCCGCGCAGCCAAGTCACCGATATTCCTCTTGTTCCCACCAAACACGTGCCCGTCGTCTCCCTGACTCGGCTGCCGCGCACCACCCGGCGCACCCATGCCCTATAACCTCGGCCCCACCGATCACACTATCCTCGTTTCGCTACCGTTCCCCCGAACAACCTGGCGAGTCGGCGGTCGTGCCCGCTCTAGCCACCGGATGCAGCACAGAAGGAGATGGCGTGGAGTTCGACGTCACTATCGAGATCCCCAAGGGTTCCCGCAACAAGTACGAGGTCGATCACGAGACCGGCCGGGTCCGCCTCGACCGCTTCCTCTACACCTCCATGGCCTACCCGGCCGACTACGGCTTCATCGAGAACTCGCTCGGCGAGGACGGCGACCCGCTCGACGCGCTGGTCCTGTTGCCCGACGCGGTGTTCCCGGGCGTGATCGTCGAGGCGCGTCCGGTCGCGATGTACAAGATGGAAGACGAGGCGGGCGGCGACGCCAAGGTGCTGTGCGTGCCCGCGGGCGACCCGCGCTGGGACCACATCCAGGACCTGGCCGACGTGCCCGAGTTCGAGCTCTCCGCGATCAAGCACTTCTTCGAGCGCTACAAGGATCTGGAGCCGGGCAAGTTCGTGAAGGGTTCGGAGTGGGTCGGCCGGGCCGAGGCCGAGGCGGAGGTGGAGGCCTCTCTGAAGCGCCTGCAGGAGCAGGGCGGCCACTGAGCCACACGACGAAGGCGGGAGGTCCGTACGGACCTCCCGCCTTTTTCTATGTCCCACCCCCGAACGCGAAGGGGGACGCCCGGCCGATGCCGAACGTCCCCGGGAATCCGATCACGGTGCGGCAGCGCCGTTTACGGGTGGTTTCGCGGACCGTCAGTAGTAGATGTAGAGGTCCCAGCCGTCCCAGGCCTCGACGCACTCCCAGTAGTAGCCGCCGGTGCTGGGCGAGGTGCCGTCGGCACGGCAGGCTTCGAAAGTGGCGTAGGTGCCGATGTAGGTGGCGCCGTAGCCGGTGGCCTGGTAGGTCGGCGCGGCGTTGGCCGTGGCAGCCGTCGACACCCCGGCGACGGCTGCGGTGGCAAGAAGGCCAGCGGCGAGGAAGGACTTGATTCGCATTTCTGCTCCTGGAAAGCGAGGTTTGAAGTTGACTCTTCAAAAGGTAGGGGTGAAAACGACCGGGAACAGCCACCCCTAGGGTTCGATCACCCCAGCCCTCGGGCGATTCCACCTTCTCCACCCTTTTCCCGCTTCGCCGGAGACGCACGCGTCCGGAAGCCGCGAGGTAGTGCTGGCACTACCTCGAGTATCCGGTACGCACCACCGCGAATACGGGTGCGCGCGTCATGGGCGCGGCGAACTCGCGTTCATAGGCTCGAAAAGGCAAGGCGCACAACCGTCGCGCCGCGCCCGTGAGAGAGGAACGCACAGCACATGACCGTTTTTCGACGCGACGGCCTGCGCGCGGCCGCGGCCGGGATCTGTCTCGTCGCGCTGTTCGGCGCCGTCGGGTGCGGCGCCGACACCGCGCCCGCCGACCGCAGTGGTGCGATCCAGCGGGCGCTGGACGATGCGGTGCGCGGCGGATTTCCCGGCGCGCAGGCGGTGCTCACCACCGACGCGGGCGACCGTACGGTTAACGCGGGCGTCGGCGACATCGCTACGGGCGCGCCGTTTCCCGTCGACGCTCGCGTGCGAATCGGCAGCAACACGAAGACATTCGTCGCGACGGTAGTGCTGCAACTGGTCGCCGAGGGCAAGATCGAGCTCGACGCTCCCATCGAGCGCTACTTGCCAGGGGTGGTGCACGGCAACGGCAACGACGGAAATCGGATCACGGTGCGCCATCTGCTTCAGCACACAAGTGGCCTGCCCGAGTACCTCGCGGGAGGCGATCCCGAGCTGCGGGCCGAGCGCGGCACTGCGCAGTTGGAGGTGAATACCGAAGCGGTGCGCTGGCGCCGATACGATCCGGCCGAACTGGTGCGCCTGGCGATGACCATGCCTCCGCAGTTCGAGCCCGGCGCTCGCTCGCTGTACACCAATACCAACTACGTCCTGCTCGGCATGCTGATCCAGCAAACGACCGGACGCACCGCGTCCGCCGAGATCACCGCGCGCATCATCGAACCGCTCGGCCTGCGCGACACCGGGTTGCCCTTGGCCGGCGAGACCGGCATCAGCGGACCGCATCCCGTCGGCTACCAGGAAATCGACGGCGTCCGCGTCGATTTCACCGACCTCGACCCCTCGTGGGCCGACACCGCGGGCGCGATGATCGCCACCGGCCGCGATCTGAACCGCTTCTTCCGCGCGCTGCTGGACGGTAGGTTGCTGCCCGCCGCGCAACTAAACGAGATGCGGCGCACCGTGCCCTTCGACCGGATGCCGGACGCGGGCTACGGATTGGGACTCATCCACCTGCCGACCTCCTGTGGAAAAGAGGTGTGGGGACACGGCGGCAGCATCCCGGGATTCGAGACCCGCAACGGCGTCACCGCCGACGGACTCGCGGTGACCATCACCGTGAATCAGCTGCCGACCAGCGAGGAGAGCGCCGAGTTGGTGCAGCGGGCGTTCGACGCCGCCGTGTGCTCGGTGTGATCCGCGCCCGACGCCTTGTCCACACCGCGCCGTTGACGGCGCGGTCGAACGAAACCGGAGATCTCACAGTGCATCCCACGAAGGCGATCACGGCCGCTGTGGCCGTCCTCGCCGGATTCCTCGTCGCCGCACCGGCATCGGCCGACGCGGGACTCGACCGCTTCTACGACCAGCGATTGTCCTGGACGTCCTGCGATCACCCGCGCTTGGACCCGCTGGGCGCCGAATGCGCCGACGTCACCGTCCCATTGGATTACGCCGCGCCCCAAGGGAAAACCCTCACCGTTGTCATCTCGCGCATACCCGCCTCCGACCCGGCGCAACGGCGCGGAGTCATGCTGTCGAACCCTGGCGGTCCCGGCGGCGCAGGCCTCGACGCCATGGTCGACGTCCGCGAGGCGATGACCGAGGACGTGCGCGCCCGCTATGACCTCATCGGCATGGATCCGCGCGGCGTCGGCCGCTCCTCCCCCGTGAATTGCGGCTGGCCGCGCGGGTTCGGTCTGCAATCGGCGGGCGTCGACGCCGCGAGCTACGCGGAATCCGTCGCGCAGCAAGCCGAACTCGCGGCGCGGTGCGTGGCGACCGAGAGCGAGCGGCTGCGCCACATCACCACCCGCAACACCGCACGGGACATGGAGGTCGTCCGCGCCGCCCTCGGCGAGGACCGGATCAGCTACTTCGGCACCTCTTACGGAACCTATCTCGGCGCGGTCTACACCCAGCTGTTCCCCGAACGCGCCGACCGCATCGTGCTGGACAGCACGGTGGACCCGGAGCGCTACGGCCCGGTCGGGATGGTCCAGGACATGGGCCCGGCCAACGAGGCGGCCTTCCATCTGTGGGCCGACTGGGCCGCGGGCCACGACGGCGAATTCCGCTTCGGCGCCGACCGCGCCGCCGTCCGCGCCACCGTGCTCGACCTGGTCCACCGCGCGAGCGAGCGGCCCGTCCGGCTCGGCGAGTTCGAGCTGGACGATCACATCGTTCCGATGGTGCTGTTCATCGGCCTGGACGATCCGCGCCAGTACCAGCAGTTGGCGAACCAGGTGCGCCTCCTGCTCGATGCGGCCGAGGGGGCGCCAGTGCAGCCGACTCCCGAACTCGCCGCCGTGCTCGACTTCATGCTCGCCGCGCGGCCGAGCGACAACTCGGCGCAGATGGCGATCATGTGCGGTGACGTGGACGCCCCGCGCGACCCGAGCTGGTATTGGCGCAATATCGAGGCGAGCAGGGCGAATCAGCCGCTGTTCGGCGCGTTCGCCGGCAACATCACGCCATGCGCGTTCTGGCCGTCGCCGATCGAAAGTGCCACCGTCATCGGCAATTCCGTGCCGAGCCTGATCGTGCAGTCCACCGGCGACACCCGCACCACCTACGGCGGGGCGCTCGCCATGCACCGCGCGCTCACCGGCTCCCGCATGGTCACCCTGCGGGACGTACCGATCCACTCGATCTACGGGCGGTATCCGAACGACTGCGCCTACGCCGCGGTCAACGCCTACTTCCGCGACGGCACGCTGCCCGCGAGCGATCTCACCTGTCAGGACGATCCGGGGCGGGCGTCGAGGTAGGCGAGCACGGCGAGCACCCTGCGGTGCCCGGCCTCGTCGGCGGACAGTCCGAGCTTGGCGAAGATGTTCCTGATGTGTTTGTGCACAGCGCCTTCGGTGACGACGAGCCGTTCGGCGATGGCCGGGTTGGCGTGGCCCTCGGCCATCAGCGCGAGCACCTCCCGCTCCCGCGCGGTGAGCGCGGAGAGCGGGTCGTCGGCCCGGCGCCGCACCAGCAGCTGCGAGATCACCTCGGGATCCATCGCGGTGCCGCCCTCGGCGACCCGGCGCAGCGATTCCAGGAAACGGTCCACCTTGCCGACCCGCTCCTTGAGCAGATATCCGATGCCGCCAGCGCCGTCGCCGAGCAGTTCGGAGGCGTAGCTGTCCTCCACGTAGGCCGAGAGCACCAGTACCGGCAGCCCTGGATGGATCGCACGGGCGCGCACCGCGGCGCGCAAACCATCGTCGGTGAAGGTGGGCGGGAGCCGGACGTCGACCACCACCGCGTCGGGCCGGTCGGCGGCGACGGCGGCAAGGAAGTCGTCGGCGTTGTCGACAGCCGCGGCCACCTCGATGCCCGCGGTCTTCAGCAGCAGCGACAAGCCCTCGCGAAGGAGGGCGTCGTCCTCGGCGATCACGACCCGCACGGCAACTCCACGCGCACCACAGTAGGCCCACCGGACGGACTGTCCAGCGTCATCGTGCCGTCGAGCGCCTCGGTCCTGCGCCGGATGCCGGCGAGTCCGCCGCCCTCGACGGGTTCGGCTCCGCCGATCCCGTCGTCGCGGATCTCGACCACCAGCAGCGCGGCCGTGCCGCCCATGGTGACCGAAAGATGTTCGGCCCTGGAGTGTTTGGTGGCGTTGGTGATGGCCTCGGCGATCACGAAGTAGGCCGCCGCCTCCACCGCCATCGGGCGGCGGCCGCTGGGTTCCACCTCGACGACGCACGGGATCGGGCTGCGCGCGGCCAGCGCCGAGACCGCGCTGGCCAGGCCGCGGTCGGAGAGCACCGGCGGGTAGACGCTGCGCACCACGTCGCGCAGTTCGGCCAGCGCCGCCGCGGCGGTGTCCTGCGCGGTGCGCACCATGCCCGCGGCGGCCTCGGGGTCTCGTTCGCGCAGCTGCTCGGCGAGACCGAGCTGCATGATGACCGCCGCGATCCTGGCCTGCGCGCCGTCGTGCAGGTCCCGTTCGATGCGGCGCAGCTCGGCCCCGTGCGCGTCCAGCGCGGCGGCCCTCGTCGCGGTCAGCTCGGCGACCCGATGGGCGAGCAACGCGCCCTCGTCGGGCGCGAGCAAAGCCCTGGCCGCACGCGCTTGCGCCTCGGCGACCACCGGAATACGCAGTGCCAAGGCGCCGACTGGAATCGCGATCAGCAGGCTCAGCACCGCCTTCGGCCACGAATCGACCGTAAGGCCGTAATTGGTGATCTCACCTTCGGGAAGCAGCCGCCAATACGCCGGGATCAGCGCCTGATTCACCACGCTGAGCGGCAGCGCGACCGCCACTGCGGCCAGCGGGAATCCGGTCAGCGCGTGCAGCGCCAGCCAGCCGAGGTCGCGCCGGTTGGCCGGATCGGCGACGAGCGTGGCGAGCCGTTCCCTCAGGTCACCGGTGATCGGGCGGTAGACCTGCTCGATCGGCGTACCGAGCCGGGCCGCCGCCCTTCGCCTTTCGAAAGCCGCCAGCGGCCGCAGCACCCGCGCCGCCTCGGGCAGCGCGGGTATCCCCACTCCGATCAGGCTCAGCACCGCCACGACGAACAGCCCGGCCGCTCCGAACAGCGCGAACAGGCCGGTGACGCCGCCGACCACCAGGTAGCCGACGGCCGCGGGCAGTCGCCGCAGCCGTTCCTGGAACCGGCGCCACCAGCCGTCGTTCACGAATCGGGACCGTCGACGCCGCGCCGCGCGCCCTCGGGCCGCGCGCTCTGATCGAGCGGCGGCTCCACGACCGCGCCGCCCGGCAGCGGCAGTCCGGTCTGCTCCACCACACGCGCCTCGACCTCGACCGCCGATTCGGCCTTGGCGTTCGCCGCCTGGATGCCGCCGACCGAGCGCAGCGGCACCTCCTTCCAGAACAGCACAAGCACCAGCGCGACCAGCGCGAGGCCGGTGACCGCTAGGAACACCGCCGACATGGAGTCGGCGAAGCCCACCTGGAAGGGCCTGGCCAACTCCGGGCTCAGCTGCTGGACGATCGAGCTGTCCCGCAGCACCTCGCCTGCCGCCGAAGTGTCCTGGGCGAGCAGGCCTTTCGCCAGCGCCGCGTCGGCCGGGTTGGTGCTCTGCGCACCGGCGAGCACCGCCTGCCCGAACTTCGGGTCGCTAGCCGCGGTGTGCAGTTCGTCGCTGATATTCGGCGTCAGCTGCGCGAACAGGATGGAGAGGAACACCGCGACGCCCAGCGTGCCGCCGATCTGCCGGAAGAAGGTGGCCGACGCCGTCGAGACGCCCATGTCCTTGGGCGGCAGCGCGTTCTGCAATGCCAGGGTGAGCGGCTGCATGAGGTTGCCGAGGCCGAAGCCGGCGCAGGCCATGAAGAGCATGGCCAGCACCAGCGGGGTGTCCGCGTCGAGGAAGTGCAGCAGGAACAGGCCCAGGGTGAGGGTGCTCGCCCCGATGATCGGGAAGATCCGGTAGCGCCCGGTCCGCGAGATCAACTGACCCGAGACGATCGACCCGGTCATCATTCCCAGCACCATCGGCAGCATCTGAAGACCGGCCAGCGTCGGGCTCGCCCCGCGCACCACCTGGAGGTACTGCGGCAAGAGCGAGATACCGCCGAACATGGCCGCGCCGACCACGAACGAGATGACGACCCCGAGCGCGAAGGTCCGGTTGGCGAAGATGCGCAGCGGAATCAGCGCCGCGTCCTTCAGTCCCTTCTCGACCACGACGAACCCGGCGATGCCGAGCGCCCCGATCACGTAGCAGGCGAGCGAACGACCGCTGCCCCAACCCCATTCGCGCCCCTGTTCAGCGACGATGAGCAGCGGCACCAGGCCGACGGCCAGGACGAGCACACCCAGCCAGTCGACCCGGTCGGTCGAGTGCGGCCGCTTCGGCAGACGCAGCACCCGCGACACCACCGCCAGCGCGAAGACGCCCAACGGCACGTTGACCAGGAACACCCAGCGCCAGCCGCTGATGCCGAGGATCGTGTCCTCGCCCGCGAGTACACCGCCGAGCACCGGGCCGATCACGCTGGAGGTGCCGAACACCGCGAGGAAGTAGCCCTGGTAGCGAGCGCGCTCGCGCGGGCTGACGATATCGCCGAGGATGGCCAAGGCCAGCGACATCAGTCCGCCCGCGCCGGCGCCCTGCACGGCGCGGAACGCGGCCAGCTGGTACATCGACTGCGCGAGCGTGCACAGCAGCGAGCCGACCACGAAGATGCTGATGGCCGCCATGAAGAAGGGCTTGCGGCCGAACATGTCGGACAACTTGCCGTACAGCGGCGTGGCGAGGGTGGCGGTGATCAGGTAGGCGGTGGTGGCCCACGCCTGAAGCGCATAGCCGTCGAGGTCGTCGGCGATGGTGCGGATCGCCGTCGAGACGATGGTCTGGTCGAGCGAGGCGAGCAGCATGCCGAGCATGAGCCCGCTCAGAATGGTGAGGATCTGCCGATGGCTGAAACCAACTGGTGAAGCCACGGCGGCCGGCGCACTCACGAATCGTTCTCCGTTCCACTGGCCTTCACACCCGCGTGCGGGAGGCTCGCGACCATCGCGGGCCTGGCGCGTTCGAAATCGTCGACGAACTGGCACAGCAGGTTCGCGAACAGCGTCCGGTTCTCCGGCGTCCATTCGGCCATCACGCGGGTGAGGTTGTCGTGGCGGCGCCTGCGGATCTGCTCGGCGACCTCGCGGCCGCGCTCGGTCACCTCGAGCACCGTGGCGCGTCCGTCGGCCGGGTCGGCCGTCCTGCGGACCAGCTCCCGCTCGACCAGCTGGGCGACCTGACGACTGACCGTCGACGCGTCCGAGTACACCGCCTCGGCCAGCGCGCCCGAGCGCATCGGGCCGTCGCAGAGCAGCCGGAACAGCACCGCGAAGACGGCCGGGTCCACGCCGTCCTTGGTATGGATCTGCAGGGCGGTCCGATCCCGGATGCGTTGCAGCCGGGTGAGTTGCACCGCGATGGTGTCGATCGACAGGTCGTCCGCGTCCACGCACCGCCACCTTTACTTGCGTCAATCAATTAGTTGTTCATCGCAAGTATGTCGGTGCGTGGACGGCCGGGGCAAACGAAATTCTCTGCCGAACCGCTCAGCGACCCTTGAACTGCGGAGCGCGCTTCTCGAAGACGGCCTGAATGGCCTCGGTCAGGTCCTCCGAAGGCAGGAAGGCCGCGTTCCACGCCGACACGTAGCGCAGACCCTCGGCCACCTCTGTGGCGCGCTTCTGATCCAGCACGTCCTTCACGCCCTGCACCACCAGCGGCGGGTTGGCGGCGATCTCGCGCGCCATGGCGTGCGCCGCGTCCAGCACCGCGTCCTGGTCCGGGAACACGTCGTTGATCAGGCCGATCTTCTCGGCGCGCGCGGCGTCGATGTCCTTGCCGGTGTAGGCAAGCTCACGCAGGTGCCCCTCGCCGATGATGCCGGGCAGCCGGTGCAGCGAACCGATGTCGGCGACGATCGCGACCTTGGCCTCGCGCAGGCTGAACTTGGCGTCCGCGCTGGCCAGGCGGATGTCGACGGCCGCGACCAGGTCGAGGCCGCCGCCGATGCACCAGCCGGAGATCGCCGCGATGACCGGCTTGGTGCACTCGGCCACCGCGGTGACCGAAGCCTGCATCCGCCGGATCTCCTTGAGGAAGTCGGTGCGCGGGGCGGCCAGCGCCTTGTCGGCGAGCAGCGGACCGAAGGTGCCCGCCATGGCGGGGAGGTCGAGCCCGTAGGAGAAGTGCTCGCCCGAGCCGGTGAGCACGATGGCGCGCACCTCCGGGTCCGCGTCGAGCCCGCGGAAGATCTCGGGAAGTTCGCGCCAGAAGTCAGGGCCCATCGCATTGCCCTTGCCGGGACCGGTCAGCGTCACCTGCGCGACGTGGTCCTTGGTCTCGACGGTGAAAGCCTGCCAATCAGTCATTTGTACAGCGTATACGCTTCCTGTCCGGCCGGCCCGGCGGATCCAAGGCGGCAGCGGAACGGGGCCGGCGGGCGGTCCGTCGGCGGCTCGGCGTGGTCTGTTAATCCTGTGCAAAACATCTGCATCGCAGTGGTTCCCACCTCCGCGTGAGGCGGATCATTGTCCCGTCAGCAAACCAACGCACCGGGCTGGGAGGCAATCATGCTGATGCATCACGGAATCGGCCTCGACCGCTTCAACACCCTGCCGCACGGTCGCGCCGTACACGCCATGTTCGAATGCTGCGGCAACGTCACCTGGGCGGTCACGCTCGCGGACGCGCGGCCCTATCCCGACCGCGACGCGCTGCTGGCCAAGGCCGACGCCGAGCTGCTCGCGCTCTCCCCCGACGATCTGGATCGCGCGCTGGAATGCGTTGTCCACGAAACAATTTCGTGCCGTGATCCGCAGTGCGCCGCTGAGCTGTCGCGGATAACGAAGGAGCGGATCAGCACGATGCTCGGACCGGCCGAGGGCTATCCGGAGTACTGAGCGACGCACCCGTCCCGCGTACCGCCCGCAATCGTTCGCCGGGCGGAACCCGACGAAGTCCGCCGAGAAATCGCGCATGGCCCGAACGGACGCGCCGGGCCGCTTACTCTGGTTTCATGAGCAGGGCCCAGCTACCTCCGGTCGCCTGCCGAGTCGCGGACACACTGATCGCGCGCGGCCATCACGGCGTCATCCTCAATCAGCCGACACCCACCCGCACCGCCGCCGACGCGGCGCGCGCCCTCGGCGTCGAGGTGGGCGCGATCATCAAATCGCTGGTGTTCCTGCTCGACGACGACCCGGTGCTGCTGCTGGTCTCCGGCGCGCACCAGGTGGATCTGAAGCAGACCGGCGCGCGCCTGGAAGGCACGCTCACCCGCGCGCCCGCCGAGCTGGTGCGCCAGGTGACCGGTCAGCCGCTCGGCGGTGTCGCGCCGGTCGGACATCCCACCAACCTGCCGACCTGGGTCGACAACGCGCTGGCCAGGCACCCGGAGGTGTGGGCGGCGGGCGGGCATCCGAACACGCTGTTCCGCACGTCGTTCCGCGAGTTGGTGCGGATCACCGCCGGGCTGCCCATCGATGTGGACTGAGTCTCACACCCGTTCGCGACCTGCGGGCTTCCCGGGCGAACGGCAATCGAACATCAAATGGCCGGTCCGGCGAAGGGGAATCGGGCGTAGCTTCGTCATGTGACCGAAGCACCGCACCCGCGCACCGGCGTCCGGATTCCCGACGATCTGAGCGGAATCACCGCCGAGCAGTACCGCGCGTCCATGCGCCACTATCCGGCGGGTGTCACCGTGGTCACGCTCTCCTGCCCGAAGGGGCCGGTCGGCTTCACCGCCACCTCGTTCGCCTCGCTCTCGCTGGAACCGCCGTTGGTGTCGTTCAACATCGCGCACACCTCGTCCAGCATGGCCGCGATGCTCGACGCCGACTCCGTGGTCATCCACTTCCTCGGCGAACATCAGCAGCACATCGCCAAGCGCTTCGCGCGTACGGCCGAGGAACGCTTCACCGACCGCTCCCTGTGGACCACTCTGGACACCGGCGAACCCGTCCTGCACGGCACCCCGATCTGGATCCGCGCCGTCGTCCAGCAACTCATTCCCATCGGCGACCACACCTTCGTCGTCGGCCTGGCCACCCGTGTCCACGACAGCACAGACGAAAAGCCCGCCGCCGCACCCCTGCTCTACTACAACGGCCGCTACCACCGCCCGTCCTCCCTGGAGGACTGAGCGACTCAGGCGCCGTCCAGCTCCTTGAACGCGACCTCCACCGGGAACGGGCCGGTCAGTCGCAAGGCGTCCTGGTGCGTTTCAGCCAGCCGATAGGAGCGACTGGCCCAATCCAGCCGGTACTCCTGAACGATCTTCACCCGGCGCTCGGCATCGAGGTGCACCACCAGATAGAGCGGAATCCCCTCGTGCGCGTACTCGGCCCGCTTGTCGACGGTGTCGGTGTACTCCGAGCCCGGTGACACGACCTCGACGACCAGCAGCGCGTCGGCGGTGGTGAGCTTGCGATCCTCCTCGACGCACCGGTGCAACACCACATCAGGCCTGCGGAAGGAGAACCCGGGACTACCCGGCCTGCCGTTGACGTAGTGCATCTCGAAGTCGATGACCACACCGGTGCACGGTTCGGCCGGACGCGCCTGCTCTAGAGCATTGGCCAGCCGCCGGGCCACATTGTTGTGCTGAAAACTGCCACTGCGGCAGAAGATGACGTGACCATCGATGACTTCGATCTGCCGCTGCACATCCTCCGGCAGCGCGTCGTAGCCCGCCTCCGTGATGAGCAACGCACCCGGATCGGTCGCCCACGCAGGCAGAATGCTCATCGGTCCACCTCAGGTCGGGAAACGGTCTCGCCGATAGTATCCCGCCGAGACCACGCCGAACCGGCCGTGAAGCGGTAACCCCGGCGGCCTACGCGACCCGGGGTTTCACCTCGACGACGAGGTCCGCGTCCAGAGCGCCTGCCAGCCGCTCGAGCACGGGCAGGCTCGGAATGGTCCCGCCCGCTTCGAACCGCGCTACGGCCGACTGAGTCATGCCCGCGGCCTGAGCGAGCGTCGTCTGACTCCATCCGCGGTCCTCACGCATCTGGCGGATGGCGCGACCGAGCTGATAGGCCAATCGCGCGGCGGCATAAGCCTCTTCCGCACCGGGCTCTTGCATCCTCCGGTCCCGGATCTCCGACCAGTCCGATCGCTCACCCATGGTTACCAACCTCCTCGGCCGTATGCCGCTCGGCGACACAGCGCTCCATAGCGCGCCGCGCTCGCTCGATCTCAGCCCGCTCCCGCATCCGCGTCTTGGCGAACACAGTAAGCAACACGATCCGGCACCCGAGGCTATCCAGTAGGTCACCCGGAAAGCGTTGCTATCGAGGTAGAACCGCAGCTCCCGCAGCTTTCCGTCCAGCTGGCGAGTGTGCGGTTCGCCGAGCAGTGATCCCACGTCGGCCAATAGGTCGATATGGAACGCCGCCCTGGCGAACATCGTGGACGGAAGAGCTTCCAGCCACGCGCGTACCTCCGGCTCCAACTCGACTGTACCCCATCCCATAGCGCAGATGCTATATAGCATCTGCGCTATTTTCGGGGTTTCGGCGGATCCTGTCGCCCGGCGCGCTAGGCGATGAGGCAGGGGGCGGCGCCGGTGGCGGGGTCGGCGGTGAAGGGGCGGGTTTCGGGGGTGGGGTTCCAGAGGCCGTCGGTCTGGGCGTAGTTCCAGGAGGGGCCGTGCTCGACGAGGGTGGCGACGGCGGCGACGAGGCGGTCGATGTCGGCGGCGGTGGTGCCGAGGCCGATGCTGGCACGCAGTGCGCCGTCGAGGCCCAGGCGGGCGAGCAGCGGGTGCGCGCAGAAGCGGCCGTCGCGGACGCCGATGGCGTGTTCGGCCGAGAGGTAGGCGGCGACATGACCGGGGGCGAAGCCGGCGACGGTGAAGGCCACGATGCCGACCGTGTCGGGGCTGTCGCAGAAGATGCGCAGCGTCTCGACGCCGGGGATGGCACACAGTCCGTCGCGCAGGCGCTCGGCGAGCAGGCGCTCGTGGGCGATCAACCCATCGGGATCGATCGCGGCGAGCGCGTCGCATGCGGCGGCGAGCGCGGCAACGCCGAGCACGTTCGGCGATCCGGCCTCGTGGCGTTGCGGAGCGGGCGCCCATTCGGTGCGCTCGGCGCTCACCGAGCGGACCGCGCCGCCGCCCGCGAGATAGGGCTCGGCTTGGTCGAGCCAGTCGCGGCGGCCGACGAGCACACCGGCGCCGAAGGGTGCGTACAGCTTGTGACCGGAAAAGGCGAGGTAGTCGATCCCCTTCTCGCGCAGGCTGATTCGACGATGCGGCGCGAGCTGTGCCGCGTCGACCAGAATGCGCGCGCCGCACTGGTGCGCGATTTCGGCGAGCCGCTCCAGCGGCAGCACCTCGCCGGTGACGTTCGAAGCCCCGGTGACCGCGAGCAGCGCGGCGGGCTTGCTGCACAGCTCGGCCACCAGCAAGCGGACGGTCTCGGCGATGGTGTCGGCGGCGCGCACCACGCGACGGCCGTTGCGCGTCCAGGGCAGGAAATTGGCGTGATGCTCGATGTCGAGCACTACCGTCTCGCCGGGGACGCACGCGGCGAGCAGGTTCAGCGAGTCGGTGGTGTTGCGGGTGAACACCACCACCTGATCGTCGGCGGCGTCGAGAAAACGGGCGACCGAACCGCGCGCGGCCTCGTAGCACTCGGTGGAGATGCGCGAGGCGTAGCCCGCACCGCGGTGCACGCTGGCGTAGTACGGCAGCAGGCGCTGAATCCGGTCGGTGACCTGGGCCAGCGCGGGCGCGCTCGCGGCGTGGTCGAAGTTGGCGTAGGTGCTGGTTCCGCCCTGGACGAGCGGCACAGGCAGGTCGTCACCCGATACCCGGGCGAGGGCGGCACAGCTCTGGTCCACAACAGCAGTCATCACGTAATCCCGTCGGCTCAGGGACCCGCAATCGGGAGATTCGTCGAGTCCGCGCTTGCCGCGTCCGGATGGACGGCGGCCAGGTCGTCACCCGGAGCACCCCACCGCGGAGGAGGGTTGCCGACCAGCTAGCCGGGGCTCGATGCTGGCACTCATGACCTGTCCCGAGACTGACAGACCGCCCGCCGCTCTGTCAACCGCCGGATTCCGCGGCCCGAAAGTCGGTTGCGCCACGGGGTGAACTGCGTTGCACTCGACGGGTGACGCCATCCCTGCTGCTCGGCTTCGTCGGCCTGTGCGTCCTGCTTTCGCTCACGCCGGGGCCGGATTCATTTCTGGTGCTGCGCTTTTCGATCGTCGACGCGCGCCCTGGCATCGCCGCGGCGGTGGGTTCGGCGCTGGGCGGCCTGGTGTGGGCGGTGCTGGTGGCCGCGGGTGTCGCCGCGCTGTTGGAGCAGTCGGCGACGGCGTATCGCGCGCTGAAGGTCGTCGGCGGAATCTATCTGGTTTACCTGGGAATTCGCTCGCTGGTGGAGTTGCGCAAGCGACGGTCGCGGGCAGATGCCGAGCTCGATCCCGGTGTGCAGGAAGGCGACGCGAAAGCCGGTGCGCCCGCGGTTCGCTCGGCGTTCACGGCCGGGGTCGTCTCGTGTCTGTTCAATCCCAAGGTCGGCCTGTTCTACCTGGCCGTGCTGCCCCAGTTCATGACCGAAGTCACGTTCCTGAACACCCTCGCGCTCGGCGCGGTCGAATGCACCGTCGCCGCCGTCGAAATGATCCTGCTCGCCCTGCTCGCCTCCCGTGCGGTGGCGTTCTTGCGCAGCCCGAAGGTCCGCGATCGGCTCGAGCAGGCCAGCGCCGGGATCCTCACCGCGCTCGGTCTCGGAACCGCGGCGTCGGCCGCCTAGCGACACGCCGATCGAAGTCACACCGCACGCCGCTGCCGCGCCCGGCGATTCACCGATACCGCGGGTACCGTGGTCAGTTGGTCACCGTGGCGTTTGCCAATCGGTAACCCTTCTGTGAAACAACGGTCGGGGAAACGCAAGGCAGGTCTATGAGAGGTGGGCCGGACGTGATGCTCCAGCCGCAGGTAGAAACCGCGGTGGGCGAGAGCCCGACGACCGGGCAGGCGCTGTCCGACCCCATGCTGCGCGGCACGGCCGCACCCCCGCCGCGGACTCTCGTAGACATCCTGACGGCCACCGCGCGGGCCCATCCCGACGCGCACGCCCTCGACGACGGCGAGATCCTCATCACGTATCGGGAACTGCTCGCCGCGATCGAGACCCGCGCCGCCGAGCTGGCCGCGGCGGGCGTACGCGCGGGCGACCGGGTCGGCGTCCGAATGCCCTCGGGCAGTAGCGATCTGTACATCACGATCCTGGCCGTGCTGTGGGCGGGCGCGGCGTACGTCCCCGTCGACGCCGACGATCCCGACGAGCGGGCCCGGCTCGTCTTCGGCGAGGCGAAAGTCAGCGCCGTCGCCAGCGCGGACGGAATTCGACCCGGCACCGAAAAAGCCGACACCGCAACGCGAATCGCGCCGCCGAGCCCCGAAGACGACGCCTGGATCATCTTCACCTCCGGCTCGACCGGCACACCGAAGGGCGTCGCGATCACCCACCGCAGCGCCGCCGCCTTCGTCGACGCCGAAGCGCGACTCTTCCTGCGAGACGCGCCGATCGGGCCCGGCGACCGGGTGCTCGCCGGTCTCTCGGTCGCGTTCGACGCCTCCTGCGAGGAGATGTGGCTGGCCTGGCGGCACGGCGCCTGCCTGGTGCCCGCGCCGCGCGCGCTGGTGCGCACCGGCGCCGATCTCGGACCCTGGCTGGTCCGCCGCGAGATCAGCATCGTCTCGACGGTGCCGACGCTGGCCGCCACCTGGCCCGCCGAGGCGCTGGAACCGGTCCGGCTGCTGATCTTCGGGGGCGAGGCGGTGCCGCCGGAACTCGCCGAACGCCTTGCCGGCAGCGAGGATTCGACGCGCGAGGTGTGGAACACCTACGGCCCCACCGAGGCGACCGTCGTGGCGTGTGCGGCACTGCTCACCGGCGAGCCGCCGATTCGCATCGGCCTGCCACTGGACGGCTGGGATCTGGCCGTGGTCGACGCCGACGGCAATCCCGTCGGCGAGGGCCGATCCGGCGAACTCGTCATCGGCGGCGTCGGTCTCGGCCGCTATCTCGATCCGGCCAAGGACGCCGAGAAATACGCTCCGCTCGCCACGCTCGGCTGGGAACGCGCCTATCGCAGCGGCGATCTGGTCCGCAACGAGCGCGCGGGACTCGTCTTCCTCGGCCGCGCCGACGACCAGATCAAACTCGGCGGCCGCCGCATCGAACTCGGCGAGATCGACAACGCGCTCCAGCACCTTCCCGGCGTCACCGGCGCGGCCGCCGCGATCCGAACCACCAAGGCGGGCAACAAGATCCTGGTCGGCTATCTCACCGGGCCGGACGGCGATTTCGACGTGCACGCCGCCCGCGAGCTGCTCGCCGACCGGCTGCCCGCGCCACTGGTGCCACGCCTCGCGGTGGTCGGCGAACTGCCGACCCGAACGTCGGGCAAGGTCGATCGCGACGCGCTGCCGTGGCCGCTGCCCAAAGCCGAGGCCGCCGACTCCGACGGCGACGGCCTCTCCCCCACCGCGCGCTGGGTCGCCGGGCTGTGGGACGCCATCCTCGGCGCCGAGGCGACCGGCCCCGACACCGATTTCTTCGACCTGGGCGGCGGCTCCCTCGCCGCCGCCCAGTTGGTCACCGCGCTGCGCGAGCGGTATCCGCGCATCGCCGTCGCCGATCTCTACGATCACCCGCGCCTCGGCGCGCTCGCCGATCTGCTCGACGCCAGCGCCCCCGCCGCCGCGGTCGAGGAACGCACGGTGCGT
This sequence comes from Nocardia xishanensis NBRC 101358, assembly GCF_001613365.1. Classification (GTDB taxonomy): domain Bacteria; phylum Actinomycetota; class Actinomycetes; order Mycobacteriales; family Mycobacteriaceae; genus Nocardia; species Nocardia xishanensis. The sequence goes on along the minus strand of NZ_BDCF01000006.1, from coordinate 24,700 downwards.
CCGACCCCGCGCACCGCGCAGTGGGTGCAGGTGCTCGCCACGGTGCCGCTGACCACCCTGACCGGATTGCAGTGGCTGACCTGGCTGGCGATCGTCGGCAATATCGCCGCATGGTCGGGATCGCTGCCCTGGCTGCCCCGGCTGTCCTGGTGGTGGGCGCTGATCGCGTTCCTGCTGTTCATCACACCGCCCGGCCGGATGGCGCTGTGCGTGGCGGGATCGCGCGCCCTACTGCGCGGCATCACGCCCGGCAGCTATCCGCGCGGCGGCTCGGTGCACCTGCGGCTGTGGGCGGCGGTGCGGCTGTCCGAGGCCAGCGGCGCCGAGAACCTCTCCGGCGCACCCTGGATGGTGCCCTTCGCGCGGGCGCTCGGCGCGCGCATCGGCAAGGGCGTCGACCTGCACACGCTGCCGCCGGCGACCGGGATGCTCGAACTGGGCGACGGATGCAGCGTGGAACCGGAGGTCGACCTCTCCGGCTACTGGATCGACGGCGATCTCGTGCACATCGGTCCGATCGTCATCGGGCCCGGCGCGGTGATCGGCGCGCGCTCGATCCTCTTGCCCGGCACGAAGATCGGCAAGAACGCCGAGGTCGCCCCTGGCTCCGCGGTATCGGGCAAGGTCAAGGCCGAACAGGAATGGGCGGGCTCCCCCGCGGTGAAGGTCGGCCGCGCGCGGCATCGCTGGCCCGCGCACACGCCGCCGCGCGCACCGCACTGGGTCGTCGTCTTCGGCATCACCTCGATGGCGCTCGCATCTCTCCCGATCCTTGGAATCGGCGCGGGCGGCGCGTTCTTGGCCTGGTGGGTGCGGGACACCACCACGCTCACCGACGGTTTGGTCCGCGCATTCCCGATGCTGCCGGTGGCCACGCTGGTCACGCTCGGCGTGTACGCCGCGGCGACCATCGTCCTGGTTCGCCTGTTCTCCATCGGGTTGACCGAGGGCTACCACCCGGTGCGCAGCCGCGTCGGCTGGCAGGCGTGGGCCACCGAACGGCTGCTCGATTCGGCACGCGACTTCCTGTTCCCGCTCTACGCCAGCCTGCTGACGCCGCTGTGGCTGCGCCTGCTCGGCGCGAAGGTCGGCAAGCACGTCGAGGCGTCGACCGTGCTGCTGCTGCCGAAGTTCACCACGGTGGCCGACGGCGCCTTCCTCGCCGACGACACCATGATCGCGAGCTACGAACTCGGCGGCGGCTGGCTGCGCATCGGCGAGGCCAAAGTCGGCAAGCGCGCCTTCCTCGGCAACTCGGGCATGACCGCGCCGGGCCGAAGGGTGCCGAAGAACGGACTGGTCGCCGTGCTCTCGGCCGCGCCGTCCAAGGCCAAGGCAGGCTCCTCGTGGCTCGGCAGTCCGCCGGTGCGGCTGCGCCGCGCCTCCGAATCCGCCGATACCCGCCGGACCTTCGATCCGTCGCCGCGGCTGCGCGTGGCGCGGGCCGTCGTGGAGACATGCAGGCTGATCCCGGTGCTGGTCACCTTCGCCATCGGCCTCGGCGTGCTCTTCACGCTGGCCTGGCTGGCGCAGCGGATCGGACATCTGCCCACCGCGCTGCTCAGCGGCGTCGTCTTGCTGGGCGCGGGCGCGATGGCGTGCGGTAGCGCGGTGGCCGCCAAGTGGTTGCTGGTCGGGCGGATTCGGGCCGAGGAGCATCCGCTGTGGAGCTCGTTCGTGTGGCGCAACGAGGTGTCGGACACGTTCGTGGAGACCGTCGCCGCGCCCTGGTTCGCCCGCGCCGCGACCGGGACGCCCGTGCTCAATCTGTGGCTTCGCGCGCTCGGCGCGCGCATCGGCCGCGGGGTATGGTGCGAGTCCTACTGGCTACCGGAGGCGGACCTGGTGACACTCGGCGACGGCGCGACGGTGGAGCGAGGCTGCGTGGTGCAGACCCATCTGTTCCACGACCGGATCATGGCCATGGACACCGTCACCCTCGGGCCAGGAGCCACCCTCGGCCCGCACTGCGTCGCCCTGCCCGCCGCCGGTCTCGGCGCGGGCGCGACCGTCGGCCCCGCCTCGCTCGTCATGCGCGGCGACACGGTGCCGCCGTCGACCAGGTGGTGGGGCAACCCGATCGCGCCGTGGACCCAGCGCACCGACGACCCCGGCGAGGAGGGCTGAATGGGGGACAAGTTCTACACGGACCCCATCGACGATTACCTGCCGCAGAACGGGAACCGGGGCTATCGCGTCTCGCGGTACGAGCTGGACCTCGCCTACAAAGTGGCCAGCAACCGGCTGACCGGGCGCGCGGAGATCACCGCGGTCACCACCGCCGTGCAGCCACGCTTCGGTCTCGATCTCTCGCAGGCGCTGACAGTCTCGAAGGTGTTCGTGAACGGCGCCAAGGCCGCGAAATACACCCACCAGCACGGCAAGCTCGTGGTCACGCCGCAGCAGCGGATTCCGGCGGGCGGGGTGCTCTCGGTGGTCGTCCAATACGCGGGCGTACCGAAGCCGGTGCGCGGGCCGTGGGGCGAGGTCGGCTGGGAAGAACTGTCCGAGGGAGCGCTCGTGGCCAGCCAGCCCAACGGCGCCGCGTCCTGGTTTCCCTGCGACGACCACCCGAGTTCCAAAGCCAGCTACCGCATTTCGCTCACCACCGACAGCCCGTACTACGCGCTCGCCAACGGCACCCTGGTGCGCAGGCAGACCAAGGCCAGCCAGACCACCTGGGTGTACGAACAGCCGGAGCCGATGTCGAGCTACCTGGCCACCATCCAGATCGGGCCGTACCGCAAGCACCGCGTCGGCGGGGCGCAGGGATCGGTGCCGATGCACGCGCTGGTGCCGCCCCGGCTGCGCGCCGAGTTCGACCACGACTTCGCGCGGCAAGCGCGGATGATGGAAGTCTTCACCGAACGGTTCGGCCCCTACCCGTTCGGCGAGTACACGGTGGTGATCACCGACGACGACCTGGAGATCCCGATCGAAGCCCAGGGCATCTCGGTGTTCGGCGCCAACCACTGCGACGGCCGTCGCGGCTCCGAACGGCTGGTCGCGCACGAACTGGCGCACCAATGGTTCGGCAACAGCCTGACGTTGCGGAAATGGCGCGACATCTGGCTGCACGAAGGCTTCGCCTGTTACGCGGAATGGATCTGGTCGGAGGCCTCTGGCGGGCCGAGCGCCGATCAACTAGCCCGCGCCGCCCGGCACAACCTGGCCAGGCAGCCGCAGGACATCGTCATCGGAGACCCCGGTCCCAAGCGCATGTTCGACGACCGGGTGTACAAGCGCGGCGCGCTCACCCTGCACGCGCTGCGCCTCGAACTCGGCGAGGCGGGCTTCGCCGACCTGCTGCACGAATGGGTGCGGCGCTACCGGCATTCCTCGGTCACCACCGAGGAGTTCACCGATCTGGCCGGGCACTACAGCCTGGTGCCGCTGCGCCCGCTGTGGGACAACTGGCTGCGCGAGGAACCGCTACCCCAGTTACCGCCCATCGGCGGGCAGGCGGGCGCGCGCTGAGTTCGAAAACAGCAGCAGCTCAGAACACGAGGTAGCGGGCGGCGAGCTCCTCGACGAGCGGGTCGTCCTCGGCCACGCTGTCCAGGGCGTCCAGATCGCCCGCAACCGAGATCTGCCTCGGGTCGTCGTGTTCGTCGTCGGGAGCGTCCTCGGCCAGCTGGCGCAGCAGCTTCTCACGCACCCGCGTCTTGAGTGAATCGGTCATATCGAGAGCTTGCCCGCTCAGCGGCGAGAGAATCGTGCGCGCTCGGACAGGGGCGGCCAGCGTCGGTCCGTCGTCACGCCACGGCCATAGCGACGGCTCCGCTCAGACCGGAGCCAGCCAGCTGCCCCACGGCGTGTTGCGCAGCACCGAGTAGACGAGGAACAGCGCCAGCACCGTCCACATGAGCGGGCGCGGCAGGTCGGGGACGCGCGGACCTTCGCCGCGCCACGCGCGCACCGCCCAGTCCCCGACGAACACCGCGAAGGCGATCAGCAGCGGAATGGCGAGCAGATTGCTGTGCAGCGAGTCCATGATCCGGCCGTCGGTGAGGTTGTGCACGGCGCGCATGCCGCCGCACCCCGGGCAGTACAACCCGGTCAGGCCGTAGACCGGGCAGATGCCGTACGAACCCTCGACGTGCGGGTCGCGGAAGTGCAGCAGGACCACCGCACCGATACCCGCTCCCGCGGCGAGCGCGGGGAGGCCGAGCGCCCGCCACCCCGTGCGCCGCACCCGCTGCTGCGGCGGGAACGGTGGCTGGGCGGCGAGGTGCGTGGTCTCCACGAGAAACCACGGTAGCCGGGGTGCGCGGCTTCCCGCTACCGCATCGAATTCGGCTATCGCCGCGCGGTTTCCATCGGCGCTTCCCGGGTCGACGAGGACGGGCCGCGCGGCGCGGCTGTGCGGTAAAGCCGATTTCGCACACCCATTCGGAGTCGGCTTGGCGGCCGTCCCAGAACCACCCGTCGAACATCGCTTCCGGATTGGCGATGGCGTCTCGCCCCGGTGCCGGGGCGGTGGCCAACTGCTCCTCGAGCCCTTGCGCGCCAGCGAGATCCGGGCGGCCGGCAGAAAGCGATTCATAACAATCGGATACCTCCGATAGCAGCGCGCGTCCGGGCGGCGATGTAACGGATGTGACCGTTCGGGCCGTATGCACTCAGAAGAGACTTCGCTCGCGCGCGATGTTTCTCCTCTCGAGCAGAGTTCAACGGACCGAATATTGGGTATCCACCGATATGCGCCAGGATTTCCGTCACGGAGCGCTTGCACTTGCAAGCACCTTTGCTTGCGCCGTAATGTGGCGGATGACACAAAGGAGTGCACAATGCTGGTGACGTCGATGAAGACACTGGCGGGGATACGCGGCGCCGAACCGCTCACCGCGGCCTACCGAGCCGGACTTCGATCCCGGAAGTTCGCGACCGCTTCGCTGAACAAGCCGACCGTGCCCTCCGAAACGATACCGGTCACCACAGTCGACGGCGCCAAGCTTCGCGTGCACGCGTACGGGCCCGCCGACGGCGATGTCATCGTGCTCATCCATGGGTGGAGCTGCTGCATCGAGTACTGGAACCCGCAGATCAACGCGCTTGCCGAGCGCTATCGCGTGATCGCCTACGATCAGCGCGGCCACGGCGAGAGCACGCTCGGACGGATCGCGCCGAGCGGCGAAACCCTCGCCGACGACCTGGCCGCCGTCCTCGACGTCACCTTGCCCCGCGGCAAGCGCGCCACCCTCGTCGGCCACAGCATGGGCGGCATCACCTTGCAGGCTTGGGCGGCCCGCTACCCGGAGCAGGTACCCGCGCGCGCCAATGCCGTGGTGCTGGCGAACACCGCCGCCCGCGAGATTCGGCACGAGACCGATCTCCTCCCGCTGTTGAACAAGCCGCTGATGATGGCCCGCCGTCCGGTCACGGTGTTCGGCGCGGACGTGCGCGTGCCGCCGATGTTCGCGGAGACCCTGCTGAGCGCGCCGGTGCCGCTGCCGGGCGGCCCGCTGGTGACCTCCGTCATCAAAGCCAGGTTGATGACGAAGAACGCGACCGCCGACGAGGTCGCCTTCTCGCTCGGCATCGTCCGCTCCTGCCGACCGCTGACCCGCGGCCTGCACGCCGCCGCCCTCGCCGCCCTGGACTTGGGCGACTCGGCGAAGCACCTGACGGTCCCCACCACTGTCATCGCGGGCAAGCACGATCGTCTGCTGCCCGCCCGCATGAACGGACCCATCGTCGACGCGCTCACGGCGGCGGGCTCGCTGGCCGATTACCAGATCTGGCCCACCGGTCACCTGGGCAACGTCGAGGCCGCCGACCGATTCAACGCCGAAATCGACAGAATCGCTCAGGGCGCGGGCAACCACCGCGCCACGGCGGTCTGACCCGAAGGGTTCTCCCGGGCCGGTCCAACGGCGCCCAGCCCGGGAGCAACACTCGATCAGGCCTGCTTGTAGCGCAGGCAACTTCGGACGAAGTCCTGGACGGGCGCGTTGTCGTCGTCGTTCGGACTCCACGCGACACCGACCTGGCTGTCGGCGATGCCGACCACCGGCCGGTAGACCACGCCGGGCCGCTGGTAGAAGCGGGCGGTGGAAGCCGGAGCCAGTGCCACGCCGTATCCGTTCGCGATCGCCTCGAGCCAGTCGTCCGGATGCTGGGTGACCGCACCGATGCGCGGCGGAACGCCATCCCGCTCGTCGACGGCCAGCCAGTAGTCGCGCCACCGGCCGGTCGCCTGCGGTGCGGCGACGAAGGGCTCGTCGAGCAGCTCGCGGAAGGGGATCTCGTCCCGATCGGAGAGCCGGTGCGTAGTCGGCAGCACGACGCAGCGAGGCTCGGTGAGCAGCACCTCGACCCGCCACGATTCCTGACCGGGAATCGGCAGCCGCAGCAGTGCCACGTTCACGCCGCCCTCGGCCAATCCCGCGGTGGGGTCGGACCATGGGCTCTGGCGCATGTCGACCCGCCAGCCCGGCCTGCGTTCACCGAACGCGGCGATGATCTTCCGAGTCGCCTCGTTGGCCGCGCTGGCGAGGAAGCCGACACGCAGGACGCGGGTCTCCAGCGCGGCCGCGGCATTGGTCTCCGCCAGCGCGCGATTCCAGTCGCCGAGCAAGCCGGGCACCCGCAGCGCCAGGGCGCGCCCGGCCTCGGTCAGCGCCATCCCCGCGCGCGAACGAGTGAAAAGACTTGCACCCAATAGGGTTTCGAGCTGCTTGATCTGCTTCGTGAGCGCCGGTTGGGACACGTACAGCCGTTCGGCCGCGCGGGTGAGGTTTCCCTCCTCGGCGACGGCGGCGAAGTAGCGCAGCAGCCGAGTATCGACATCCATGCCGCCAGGTTATGGATACAGGTATTGGTGCGACAACGGCCGTCGATTCGAGACTGGGTGAACAAGGTCGTCTCCGCCAGGAAGGTCCCGCCGTGTTCGCCGTCTATGTCACCCTGACCTGTCTCACCGCCTTCGCCGCGGCGACCGCGGCTTGGATGGATTTCGTGCGCCACCCCATTCCGGTCGCGGCGTCGAAACAGGTGCAGGCGCCCGAGTCGTGGATGCTACCGCTGGGCATATTGCTCGGCGCGGGAGCGCTCGGACTGGTCGGCGGATTCGTCGTTCCGCCGGTCGGCATCGCTGCGGCGACGGGTCTGGTCCTCTACTTCGTCGGCGCGATCATCGCGCACCTGCGGGTCCGCGACTACCAGCTCGGCATGGCCGCGACCGCTTTCGCGCTGACCGCGGCCACGCTCACCGCTACCCTGGCGTACCGCTTCGGATGACCAACGGCCTAGTTCGACCTCGACCCGCCGGACGGGCTGCCCACGCGCCAACGCCCGGCGTTGGCCCTCAGTCGCCGAGCGGGCAAGACCGCGCCGTCGCTACAGCATCGCCGCCGGGACGGCCGCGGTGAGCCCACCGTCGACCACCAGGTCCTGCCCGTTGATGTAGGACGCCTCACCGGAGGCGAGGAACGCCACCGCGGCCGCCACCTCCGCGGCGGTACCGATGCGGCCCGCGGCGACGTTGGTGACGATGGCGCGCTGCGCGGCATCGGTCGTCTCGGCGCGGAAGGCGGGGGTGTCGGTGTAGCCGGGGCTCACCGAATTGACCCGGATGCGCCGGGGCGCCAGTTCGGCGGCGAGGGTGCGGGTCAGGTTGTGCACGGCGGCCTTGGTGGCCGAGTAGAGTGCGGCCGCCGGGACGCCGCGGTGGAGGGCGAACGAAGCGTTGATGACAATCGACGCGCCCTCGGGCAGCAGCGGGAGCGTCTTCTGGACGGCGAAGAACGCCGCCTTGAAATTGCCGCCGACCACGCGATCGAATTCGGCCTCGGTGACGGCATCGATAGTCTGGAAGGCGCCGATGCCCGCGTTGGCGAACACCACGTCGAGGCGGCCGTACCGGTCGCGGATGGCGGTAGTCAGCGCATCGATATCGGCGAGATCCGCTGCGTCGCCGGGCATTCCGAACGCGCGGTCGCCGAGTTCGGCGACGGCGGCGTCGAGCCTGACCTTGTCGCGCCCGGTGACGACGACCCGGGCGCCCTCCGCGATCAAGCGGTGTGCGGTGGCCAGCCCCATACCGCTGGAACCACCGGTGATGAGCGCGATCTTGCCGTCGAATCGGGGGTTTTCGTATGTCATGCGTTCAGCGTGCCGACCGGCGCGCGGGACGAACAGAGCGCGTTTATGGTGGGTGTGGCACCACCACCTTCAGGCGGAGTCGGCCAGGCGCAGGCGGGACAGCCGATCGAGGCGGGTCGCGGTATCGGTAGCGGGTTGCGGGTTGTAGAGAACCAGCGACCAGTCCGGATGATCGGCGACAGTCAGTGTCGTCGCGTCGAAGAACAGGTCACCGGCCTCCGGATGCCGCAGCGCGTTCACCGCCTGGACGGGAACGCCCACCTCGTGCCGCTCCCACAGCTCGGCGAACTCGGCGCTCGCCGACGCGAGATCGGCCACGACCCTGCGAAATTCGGGATCGCCGGGAAACAGCGCGGCATCGGCACGGTAGGCGGCGACCACCGCAGGAGCCGCCGCCGCCCACCGCTCGTCCATCGCGAGATAGCGCGGACTGGTGAAGTAGGTGATCAGGCAGTTGTGCCCGGTTCCGTCATAGCCGAACACCGCGCGCGCCACGTCGTTGTACGCCAGCACGTTCCAGTACCTGTCCCGCACCACCGCGGGCCGCCGACCCCACGCGTCGAGCAACTGCCGCACCTCGGGCGTCACCTCGACCCCCGAAAGATCAAGGGCGGGAGGAGGATTGATACCAGCCAGCAGATACAGGTGCGCCCGTTCCGGTCTGCTCAACCGCAGCACGTCGGCGATCGAGTCGAGCACTTCTGTCGACACAGTGATGTCACGCCCCTGCTCGAGCCACGTGTACCACGACACCCCCACCCCGGCCAGCACCGCGACCTCCTCGCGCCGCAACCCTGGCGTCCGCCGTCGTCCCGTCACCGGCATGCCGACGTCCGCGGGCCCGAGGCGCGCGCGTCGCGTGCGCAGGAAGTGACGGAGTTCCTCACGGGGATGCTGCGCGGATTCATTGGCCACGAATCACGGTAGCAACGTCGCGCACCCGATTTCGTCGCATCGGCCGACCTCCTTACTCCACCCCGAAACCGCTTCCATGGTCGCCCGCGGGGCCGACCCGGTCTCTCGGAGCGGGTGACGACGAGTAGTCGTCGACCGTCATGGCGTCGAAGAGGCGGGCACCCTTGGTGGTGAGACGGACGAAGGCCCGGCTGGGGCCCGCGGGCAGGGCGGAGATCAGGCGGGCGCCATGGACCAGTCCCGACACGCCGAGGCGGGACGTCGGGATCAGAGTCTTCGCCGCACTCAGCGCGAAAGCGTGGCTGCCGCGCACGTGCGCCGCCATCGCTCGCTCGTAGGCGGGGAAGGCGCGCTCGTGGTCACCACCGGCCCGCGCCAGCTCCCCGGCGAGCACGTACGCGCCGACGACGGCGAGGGTGGTGCTGCCGCCGACAGCCGGGCCGGGGCAGTAGCCTGCATCGCCGACGAGTGTGACCCTCCCCCGCGACCAGGTGTCCATGCGGAGCTGAGTGATCGAGTCGAAGTAGAACGCCGGGGTGCGGTCGAGTTCGTCCAGCCAGCGGTCCACGTCGGCGTGCAGGCCGCCGAACGCACCGCGCAGCAGCTGCTTCTGCCGGGCCACGTCGCGGTGGGCGTAGTCGAGCTCGTGCTCGCTGCGGAACAAGAACAACGCCCGAGCGTCGCCGAGGTGCCGCGCGCCGTACATTCCGGCAGTGCGGCCGACGCCGACGTGGATGTGGAGTTCGCCGTCGAGGCCGGAATAGTTGGGCAGGGTTATCACCCCGAGATAGGCCCCGATGAAGGCGCTGAAACGGGACTCGTCGCCGAAGACGAGGCGACGCACGGTGGAGTGCAGCCCGTCCGCGCCGACGACGAGGTCGAATCGGCGCGGCGCGGACTTCTCGAACCGCACCTCGCCATCGGGCGAAATCGCGGTGATCGAGTCGCCGAAGACATATTCGACGTCGTCGCGCGCGGCGTCGTAGTAGATCTCGCCCAGGTCGTCGCGCATGATCTCGACGTGCCGGTCGGAGGCGGCGCCGAAGACCTTGGACAGGTCCACCCGGACCGGTCGCCCTGACCCCTCCTGGTAGAGGCTCATCCGTTTCGTGCCGACCGCGCGCTCCTCGACGCGCGCGAGCACACCCATCTTCTCCGAGATGTTCATCGCGGGCCGGAACAGGTCGACCGCGTGACCGCCGGCCTTGCGCAGTGCGGGCGCGCGCTCGACGACGGTGACGGAGAATCCGTGCCTGGTCAGCCAGTACGCCAGCACCGGACCGGCGACACCGGCGCCGGAGATGAGAATCCGCATGGGCAGTTTCCTTACTCGACGAGAAATCTTGACGGCGAGCGCCGCGGCATGGACTCGAGTCCGGCCATGGCGCTCGGTCCGGCTCAGGAGATGTGGATGCCCGTGAAGGACAACAGGATTTCGGCAGTTCGGGCGGGATCCTCGACCAGGGGCGAGTGACCCACGTCCGGCATGGTCACCACCGTCGCGCCGGGAACCGTGCGGTATGCGGCGGTGGAGGTGGAGTAGCGCCACCGGCGGTCTTGCTCACCGAAGATCACCAGCAAGGGTTTGGCGAGGGCGGTCAGCCGGTCCGGAAGGGTCCGCTGGTTCAGATAGTCGATGGCGGCCGCCATGGTCGCTGTGATGGAGTGGTACGTCATACCGCGCAGGTCATCGACGAACTGTTGCGGGATCGGGAAGTCGTCGGTGGCGAAGGCGCTGCTCGAGGACTGACGGAGGAGTCCGTCGGTGCGTAACTGCCACAACGCTTCCCCGACGACCGGAGTCGTGAGCAGCCGGGTGACGGGACTGTCGGAAGTGTCGTCGGCGAGGCTGGGTCCGGTGCCGATGAACGCGAGCGCGGTCACCAGGTCGGGGCGTTGTTCGGCGAGGGAGGTGGCGACCGAGCCTCCGGTGGAGTGGCCGATCACGATGGCGTGCCGGATACCGAGCTGTTCCAGAACCGCGGCGACCCGGTTGCCCTGCTGCGGGATCGAGTAGCCGTCGCCGTCGGGTTTGGCCGAACTGCCGTGCCCGAGCAGGTCGATGCGGATGACGTGGTAGGAGTCGGTCAGTAGCGGTACCAGCTGGTCCCACCAGCGGGTGGACGCGGCGAATCCGTGGATCAGCACCAGCGCGGGGTGACCTGCGAGACCGTCCTGGCTGATATGGATGTCCCGACCGTCGACGGTCAGTGTCGATTCGCCCATGGCCGCGGCGCTCTGGTGGGCGGTCAGCACCGAGTTCCCGAGCAACAGCACGACCATCGCGCCGACTATGGCCGCAGCGACGAAACGGCGCCTGCGGCGCTTTCCCGCGGGTGATGTTCCGTGCGAATGGTTGTCGAGTACGGGCGAAGTCACCCTCTGACTGTCGCCGCTGGCCGAGGCCGGTGGCTTGAACAAATGTTCCCGGACCGTAGAAGATTCGGCCCCGCCTCGCGGATGCGAGACGGGGCCGGGCTGAGGTTCGGCCGACTACTTCACGAAGTCGCGCACGCCGTCGAACACCGGCGACGACGACAGCAGCCCGACATGGCTGAGGCACAGCGTCTGGGTATTAGTGGCACCGCTGAGAATGGTGCTCTGATCGGGGTTGATGATCTCGTCGCACGGTGACCACCAGGTGCCGTAGTTCACCTTGCCGGGGGTTTCGTCGCCGTTGTTGAGTTCGGCCAGGAAGGCCGAGCCGGGGCGCATCTCCTCGCAGGAGGCGTCGAGGCATCCGTTGGCGACGTCGGTGCCGTGATTGGGGCCGCCGATGGAGACCCAGTCGTCGACGAAATTCAGGCCGTCGAGATTCTTCAGGTACCAGCGACTGTTGAGACCGCCCATGGAGTGGGTGATGATGTCGACCTTGGCGGCACCGGTTTTCGCGCGTAGCGCATCGACCTGCGCTTTCACCTCGAGCGCGATGTCCTCGTTCGACTGTGAGCTGTCGTAGCTGAATCGTGCCATCTCCCCCGCCGAGTACCCCGCACCCAGGAACCGGCTCCACATGTAATCCCAGTTCGACGCCGATCCCTGCCATCCGTGGACGAAAAGGATAGGATCCCGTGCCGGCGCCGCAGCAGCCTGTGGCGTGGCGATACCGAGTGCAGCGGTGGCCGTCGCGACCAGGGTGATTGCGGCCATTCCGAGGCGGCGGATGGTCGATGCGATGTGCATATGTGTTGACTCCGATCTGCTCGCCGCATTGCGAGCAGACAGAAAACTAGCGCCGCAAGGTTAATTTCGCACACTGTGAAACTGGGCTAGTTCAACTTGCCGCCGGATCCCGGGGATCTCGCGGCATTCCGTGCGGAGATCGCGGGAGAAGCTGCGCAACTCCGACGAGCTGACCGCGCGGGACGAGTCGCGGGAGTCATACGGGCGTCGAGTCCAGCGCTTGGCTGCGACGCGGCGGCCGTGCTCCTCGCTGTTGGCCTGTCCGGGGGGGGGGGATGCAGTCCAGCACCGCGTAGAGCACCGCCCGCCCGGAGGTCGGAACATCGCGCACGCGTTGAAATGCGGGCTGAGCAGCAGACGTGCGAGCCACGCTGTTGTGACTTGATCGGGGTTCGGCCGGTCGGACGGGTGTCCCGGTTCCAAAACCGGCCTCCACCAGAGAATATGGAGCCGCCTGGGGGAATCGAACCCCCGACCTTTTCATTACGAGTGAAGCGCTCTACCGACTGAGCTAAGGCGGCGTGCCTTTCGGCGACGCGAGTCTATCGTCTCCGCGCCCGGATCGCGAAAACGGGTGGTCGTGCGGGGTGCGGTCAGGCGGATTGAGCGGCCATGATGGCCGCGACCATGGCCGCGAGGGCGAAACGAGGCTTGACGTTGAGGTCGAGGGCTTCGCGGCAGGCGAGCACGGCCTCGATGGAGCGCAGCAGGCCTTCGGGGCGGACGCGATCGGCGAGGTCGTGGATCTGGTCGGACAGGTCCGGATGCGTGAGGGTGACGCCAGAGCCCGCGCGGGCGGCGCCGAAGCGGACGGCGAGCGCGTCGCGGTACACCCCCGCCACGTCGATCAGGGCGCGATCGAGAGCGTCGCGACCGGTGCGGGTCGCGCGGGACTTCTGCCGACGCTCCAGATCCTTCAGCACGCCCGCGGACCCGCGGGTCGCGCTCGCCGCTCCCTTGCCGGTCCCGCCCGCGCCGAGCGCGGTGGCCAGCTCCTCGCGTTCGCGTTCGTCGCGGGCCGCGCTCATCTGCTTGGCCTCGTCGTCGGCGGCCTTCACCAGTTCGTCGGCGGCGGCGTAGGCCGCGCCCGGTCGCGCGACGGCTGCGACCAAGGCCAGCGCGCGCTGCCTGCGCGCCCTCGCCTCTTCGTCGGTGGCCAGCCGCCTCGCCCGGCCGACGTGGCCGCCGCTGACCGCGGCCGCCCAGTTCGCGGTCTTCTCGTCGAGCTTGTCGCGCTCCTTCAACACCTGGGCGATGGCCGGGACCGAAGGCGTCACCAAGTGCACGTGCCTACAGCGCGAGCGCAGCGTGACCGAGATGTCCTCCGGGTCCACCGAAGGCGCGCAGAGCAGGAACACCGTGCGATCCGGCGGCTCCTCGACAACCTTGAGCAGCACGTTTCCCGCCGCTTCCGTCAAACGGTCCGCGTCCTCGATGACCACCACCTGCCAGCGCCCGGTACTCGGGCGACGCGAGGCGACCTGCACGATATCGCGCATCTCCTTGGTGCTGATGCTCAGCCCTTCCGGCACCACGCGCCGCACGTCGCCGTGCGTGCCCGCCATGGTCGTGGTGCAGGCGTGGCACTTTCCGCAGCCGGGCGTGCCCGCATCCGTGCACTGCAAGGCCGCGGCGAAGCACAGTGCCGCGATGGATCGGCCGGAGCCGGGTGGTCCGGTGAACAGCCAGGAGTGCGTCATCGCGCCCTCGACCACGCCCGCGCGGGCCGCGATCGCGGCAGCCGTCAGCTCGGACTCGACCGCATCCTGGCCGACCAACCGATCGAAGACTCCCGCCACGGCATACACCCTAGCCGTCCGATCCGACACGTTCCCCCGGCCGGTCACGGCCCGTCGCCGCGCGACACGCGGCATCGATCGCGAAGTCGTTGACCGAGCTCACCGCACTGGCGGATCCTCGTTGCGGAGGTGGAATCATCGTGAGAATCCTGTTGATCGCCGGGGACGCCGCCGAAGACCTCGAGGTCTTCTACCCCTACCAGCGCCTGCTCGAAGAGGGACACGAGGTGGACATCGCGGCGCCGACCGTGAAGAAGCTCCAATTCGTCGTCCACGACTTCGCGGACGGTTTCGACACCTACACCGAGAAGCTCGGCCACAGCTGGCCCGCCGACCTCGCGCTCGCCGACGTCACGCCGGAGAACTACAGCGCGCTCGTGGTGCCCGGCGGCCGAGCGCCCGAATACCTGCGCAACAACCCGGACTGTAAACGCGTCGTCCAGCATTTCGCCGAGGAACGCAAGCCGATCGCCGCCCTCTGCCACGGCCCGCTGATTCTCGCCGCGGCGGGCATCCTCACCGGCCGCTCGTGCAGCGCCTACCCCGCCCTCGCCCCCGACATCGAGGCCGCGGGCGGCAAGTTCGTCGACAGCGAGGCGCACGTTGAGGACAACATCGTCACCGGACGAGCCTGGCCGGACCATCCCGCGTGGATGCGTGAATTCCTCCGGCTACTGAGCGAATAGGCGCACCTCCGCCTTCGGCGCTCAAAAGGCCCTGGAGTAGGTGCTGTTCTGCCCGTCCAGTTCTTCGCGGATGATGTCGGCGTGCCCGGAGTGGTGCGCGATCTCGCGCAGGATGTGCAGGATCGTGAAACGTACTGTCTGCCAAATTCTTTCGGGCGTCCACGGGGCGGTCGGGGTGGGGATGGAGGTGTCGAGGCTGTCCACGGTCCTGATCAGTTCGGCCGTGGCGGCCGCCACCTCGTCCCAAGTTTCGAGCAGACCCTGCACCGTCTCGTCCGGCGCCATGACGTACTCGCCGTCGAACTGCGAGACGTCCAGTTCGGCGTGCTCGTCGCGCGTCACGATCACCGAGGTCCAGTGCCGCTCGCAGTTGATCAGGTGGTGCAGCAGCCCGCCGAGGGTCAGCTCGCTGACCGTGGTGCGCTTGCGCGCCTGCTCGTCGTCGATGCCGCGGACGGTGATACGGAACAGCTCGCGCTGATCCGCCAGCATCGCGATCAGATCCTCGCGCTCCCGATCGGCCATGGTCGGTCCTTTCCCGGATATGGGCCGTACCGACCGAGGCTAACCCACCGGGAGGCCGCGCTCAGGACTTCTCGGCGGCCGTCTTCTTGGCCGTGGTCTTCTTCGCTGTGGTCGTCTTCTTGGCCGCGGCTTTCTTGGCGGTCGCCTTCTTCGCCGGTGTCTTCTTGGCCGCGGTCTTCTTCGCCGCCTTCTTCACCGGGCCGCGGGCGCGCCGGTCGGCCAGCAGCTCCGAGGCGCGCTCGTCGGTGATGGACTCGACCTCGTCGCCCTTGCGCAGGCTGGCGTTGGTCTCACCGTCGGTGACATACGGACCGAACCGGCCGTCCTTGATCACCATCGGCTTGCCGGTGGCCGCGTCGTTGCCGAGTTCGCGCAGCGGCGCCGCGCTCGCGGCCTGCCTGCCGCGGCGCTTCGGCTCGGCGTAGATCTTCAGCGCCTCGTCCAGCGTGACGGTGAAGATCTGGTCCTCCGACGCCAGCGACCGCGAATCGGTGCCCTTCTTCAGGTACGGGCCGTACCGGCCGTTCTGCGCCGTGATCTCTTCGCCGGATGCCGGATCTGAGCCGACCACCCGCGGCAGCGACAGCAGCTTCAGCGCGTCGTCGAGGGTGATGCCGGCCAGGTCCATGGACTTGAACAGCGAACCGGTGCGCGGCTTGGGCGCGGCCGCTTTCTTCGCTGTCTTCTTGGCCGGCGTCTCTTCCGCGGCGGGCTCGGGCAGGATCTCGGTGACGTACGGGCCGAAACGTCCTTCCTTGGCGACGATTTCGTTCCCGGTCTCGGGATCGACGCCCAGCCTGCGCCCTTCCTGCGGCGTCGAGAACAGCTTCTCCGCGGCTTCGGGGTTCAGTTCGTCGGGCGGTAGATCGTCGGGCAGATTCGCCCGCTGGGAAACCAAATCCCCTTCGGGATCATCGGGATTGACGACCATCCGCTCCAGGTACGGCCCGAAACGGCCGACCCGGACCACGACGTCGCGGCCCTCGGCGTCGGTGAAGAGCTTGATCGAATTGACCTCGCGGGCGTCGATGTCGTCGAGCTGCTCGCCGACCATCTTCTTCAACCCGCCGGAGCGCGCGACCGAACCCTCGACGCCGTGATCCCCGCCGAAGTAGAAGCTGGACAACCAGTTCCCGCGCTGCTCACGGCCGCCCGCGATGGCGTCGAGATCGTCTTCCATGGCGGCGGTGAAGTCGAAGTCGACCAACCTGCCGAAGTAGGCCTCCAGCAGCCCGACCACCGCGAACGCCACCCACGACGGCACCAGCGCGCTGCCGCGTTTGTACACGTATCCGCGGTCCAGGATCGTCTTGATGATCGAGGAGTACGTCGAAGGGCGGCCGATGCCGAGCTCTTCGAGCGTCTTGATCAGCGAGGCCTCGGTGTAGCGCGCGGGCGGATTCGTCGTGTGCCCATCGGGATTCAGCTCGACCGCCGTGACGCCCTGGCCCTCTTCCAGTGCGGGAAGCCGGGATTCGGCGTCGTCGGACTGGCCGCCCGCCTCCTCGTCCACGCTCTCCACGTACGCCTTGAGGAAGCCGGGGAAGGTGATCGTGCGACCCGACGCGGAGAACACGCACTCCTCGCCGGTGCCCGCGACGCCGGTGATGCGCAGCGTCAGCGTGGTGCCGCGCGCGTCGGCCATCTGCGAGGCGACGGTGCGCTGCCAGATCAGCTCGTACAGCCGGAACTCGTCGTTGTCGAGGCGCGCGTGCAGCTGTCCCGGCGTGGCGAAGGTGTCGCCCGCGGGGCGGATCGCCTCGTGCGCCTCCTGCGCGTTCTTCACCTTGCGGTTGTACTGGCGCGGCGTGGGATGCACGTACTCCGCGCCGTAGAGCTGGGTCGCCTGGGCGCGGGCCGCGGCGATCGCCGACTCCGAGAGGGTGGTCGAGTCGGTACGCATGTAGGTGATGTAGCCGTTTTCGTACAGCCGCTGGGCCACCCGCATGGTCCGCTCGGAGGTGAAGCGCAGCTTGCGGCCCGCCTCCTGCTGCAACGTCGAGGTCATGAAGGGCGGATACGGCTTGCGGGTGTACGGCTTGGCCTCGGCCGACGAGACCACCAGGTCCGCGCCGTCGAGCGCCTCCGCCAGCCGCCGCGCGTAGCCCTCGTCCAGGACGACGACGCCATTGCTGGCCTTGAGCTGCCCGTCGGGTCCGAAATCCCGGCCGGTCGCGACCCGCGCTCCGTCGACGTTCACCAGGCGCGCGCCGAAGGTCCGCGGATTCGTCGCTTCGGCCGCCTCGCCCGTACCCGCGTCCAGCTTGGCCGCGATGTCCCAGTACTCCGCGGAACGGAACGCCATCCGTTCCCGCTCGCGCTGCACGATCACGCGGGTCGCGACGGACTGCACGCGGCCCGCCGACAAACGCGGCATGACCTTCTTCCACAGCACCGGGCTGACCTCGTAGCCGTACAGCCGGTCCAGGATGCGCCTGGTCTCCTGCGCGTCGACCAGGTCCGGGTCGAGCTCACGGGTGTCGGCGGCCGCGGCCTGGATGGCGGGTTCGGTGATCTCGTGGAACACCATCCTGCGCACCGGCACCTTCGGCTTCAGCGTCTCCAGCAGATGCCAGGCGATCGCCTCGCCCTCGCGGTCGGGGTCGGTGGCCAGATACAGCTCGTCGGCGTCCTTCAACAGGCTCTTGAGCTCGGTGACCTTGGCCTTCTTGTCCGGGCTCACCACGTAGATGGGCTCGAAATCGTTGTCGACGTCCACGCCGAGGCGCGCCCACGGCTGCCCCTTGTACTTGGCAGGCACGTCCGCCGCACCGCGCGGCAGGTCCCTGATGTGGCCGACGGAGGCTTCCACCGTGTAGTTGCGACCCAGGTAGGGCGCGATCTTGCGGGCCTTGGTCGGGGACTCGACGATCACGAGACGACGCAGGGGACGGCCCTGGTCGGCTGCACCGCGGTCTCGTGTTGCCACCGGCGAAAACACCTTTCCTTCTCGACCCGCGCGGCGCGCTGGCGCGCGTTTGTGCACGGTTTGGGGCAAGCGGCGGCGACGCTGACATCGCTACCAGTCACGTTTATACCTTGACGCTGGTTGTGGTCGAGGCTTGCGACCCGAACCACTGAGCGTACGTGATCACTGCCGATCAGTATGCCCTGTTGTTTGCCGCGCTGGTGCGCGCGCGTTCGGCTGGCGCCGCTCGTCCCCAAGCCAAGGGACGCCCGGCTGTCGGATGGTTTCTCCGATGTATACGGAGTGAGGGAGCGGCCGGATGTGTGGCTGTTCGCCAATCCCTATGGACGTCAAGGGGCTTCGGCGCGGATCGGGCCGACCGGATGGTTCGGCCGATCCGCGCGGTTCTGTTTGCGGCCGGTCTACCGGTGGCTCGGGCCGGGGCGAAGGTCTGGACCGAAGCCGATTATCTCGGCTGCGGCGAACATGCGGCACCGCGCAACGCCGCACACTGGCCGAGCCGGGCGCCGGATCGGCTCGATTGCTCGGTGAACGGCGACGAGCTGGTTGCCGATAGCTCCCGGAGCTGCGGTTTTGCGTTCGCAGACCGGCTCGACTCAGGTGATGGACACTTCCCCCGGAGCGGCGCGACGGCTCACCAACCAGCCCTTTCGAGTGTCAGCGGCCATTGGGAGTCACACCGATTGGTACAGCAGGGCATTTTGTTCATATTTTTCACGAACAGAATGCCCTTTTCGGCTGCCCCGGATATAGCTCGTCCCCCACCTCCGGCGACCGGTGGTGGGGGACGAGCTGTAGATGAGCGCCGCTCAGCTGAGCGCGCGAACTCCGGTGGCCTGAGGGCCCTTGGTGCCCTGGCCAACCTCGAACTCGACCTTCTGGTTCTCCTCGAGGGTGCGGAAACCCGACCCCTGGATCTCGGAGTAGTGGACGAAGACGTCAGCGGAGCCGTCCTCGGGCGCGATGAAGCCGAACCCCTTCTCCGCGTTGAACCACTTCACAGTTCCCTGTGCCATTCTGTTCCTTCTCTTTTCTTACCGGAACGGCGGACAACTGGGTTCGTCCACCGGGTCCGTTCCGACCGCTGTACTCTTGGTTCCCCCTGCAGGAAAGCACCAAGCACACCGTTCGCAACATCGATCCTGCTGACGGTTTGGACTTTGGATCCGTCCCTCGAACACAGAAGCTTGCGACCAGGAACCAGTGAACCATGTCTTCGAGCAATTCAACAGTCGAGTTACCGACAATTTGCAAAAAAGTTGATCTTGCGAATGCGCAGGTGAGGGACACAATGCTCGAATCCGTACTTCAGGTTCGTTTGCCCTTGGATAACCGGTACAGCATCTGGCAAACGGACTGTGACCCAGATCGCTATTTGGTATCGAAATGGCTGGTGAGCCTTCCCAACCACGCATGTTTCACACTTTCCTCGCGTGTCGGGATCGCCACGCCGTGAATCCAACGGACCAGGTGGCGCGAACCGGGCGCGATAGCGGCCCCGGATACGGGCGATCGTTGCTGAACCGTGTCCAAACCGGAGGCCTGGACGGCGATCCTCGCCTCACTCACGTCGTAGAGCTGCCCGCGCGGGCCGCCGGCGTCACCGCGTGGCCGGATTGGGCGGCCCCTGACGTCGTCGAGGCCCTGCGCAATACCGGGATTTCGGCGCCGTGGACGCACCAGACCGAGACAGCCGACCTGGCGGCAGCCGGGCGGCACGTCGTGGTGAGCACGGGAACCGCGTCCGGTAAATCCCTCGGGTACCAATTGCCGGTGCTCACCGCGCTCCTCGAAGACCCGAAGGCGACCGCCCTATATATCTCTCCCACCAAGGCCCTGGGCGCCGATCAACTGCGCGCGATCGGCGAGCTCACGCACGAAGGCCCGCTGCGGGATGTGCACCCGGCGACCTACGACGGCGACACCCCCGCCGAGATCCGCCAATGGGTACGGGCGAACGCGCGGTGGATCTTCACCAACCCAGACATGCTGCACGTCGGCATGCTGCGCTCCCACCAGCGCTGGGCCAGAGTCTTCCGCAGGCTGCGCTATGTGGTCGTCGACGAATGCCACGCCTACCGGGGCGTCTTCGGCTCGCACGTCGCCCTGGTACTGCGCAGGCTGCGCCGGATCGCGGCTCGCTACGGCGCCGACCCGGTCTTCGTGTTGTGCTCGGCGACCACCGCCGAACCCGCGGCAGCGGCGTCCCGGCTGATCGGCGCGCCCTGCGTCGCGGTGACCGATGACGGATCGCCGCAGGGGCCGCGCACCGTCGCGCTGTGGGAGCCGCCTTTGCTCACCACCTTGACCGGCGAGAACGGCGCACCCGTACGCCGCTCGGCGACCTCCGAGGCGGCACGAATCATGGCCGACCTGGTGGTCGAGGGCGCGCGAACGCTCACCTTCGTCCGGTCAAGACGCGCCGCCGAACTCACCGCGATGGAAGCGCGCAGGCTGCTCACCGAGGTGGATCCTGCCCTCGCCGAGCGGATCGCCGCCTACCGCGCGGGCTACCTGGCGGAGGACCGGCGCGAACTGGAGACCGCCCTCTCCGACGGTTCGCTGCTCGGTGCGGCCAGCACCAATGCGCTGGAGCTCGGTGTGGACATCGCGGGCTTGGACGCGGTGGTGATCTCCGGTTTCCCAGGCACGGTCGCCTCCTTCTGGCAGCAGGCGGGCCGGGCTGGCAGGCGCACCCAAGGCTCGCTCGTCGTGCTCGTGGCCAGGGACGATCCGCTCGACACCTTCCTCGTGCACCATCCGGAAGCGCTGCTGGACAAGCCGGTCGAGGCCACCATCACCGACCCGCGCAATCCCTATGTATTGGGACCGCAGCTGTTGTGCGCGGCGCTCGAGTTGCCGCTCACCGAAGCCGAAGTGGACGAACTCGGCGCGCGTGAGGTCCTCGCCGACCTCGCGGCCGATGGCCTCATACGGCGTCGCGTCGCAGGTCGGGACGGCGCCGCGCGCTGGTATGTGACCGCGGACGCTCAACCGCATGACAACGTCGACGTCCGCGGCGGTATCGGTGCGCCGGTTGCCATCGTCGACGGCGAGACAGGCAGGCTGCTCGGCACCGCCGACGCCGGGCGCGCCCCCGCCACCTTGCACCAGGGCGCGGTCCACCTGCACCAAGGCGAGACCTATGTGGTCGACGAGCTCGACCTGGACGGCGGCGTCGCGTTCGTGCACGCCGCCGAACCCGGCTGGAGCACCAGCGCGCGGCAGGTCACCGACATCGCCGTGGACACCCTCGCCGGACAGCACCGCCACGGGCGCGTGACCAGCGCGTTGGCGCAGGTCACCGTGACCAGCCAGGTGATCGGCTATCTGCGCACCCTGCCTACCGGCGAGGTGCTCGACCTGGTCGAGCTGGATCTTCCGCCGCAGACCCTGCCCACCCGCGCGGTCTTCTACACCGTCACCCCCGAACTCCTCGCCGCCGCGGGCATCGACCCGCGGCATGCGCCGGGCGCACTGCACGCCGCCGAGCATGCCGCTATCGGCCTGCTGCCCCTGGTCGCCACCTGCGATCGCTGGGATATCGGCGGCGTGTCGACCGCCGAGCATCCGGACACCGGCCTGCCCACCGTCTTCGTCTACGACGGCCAGCCCGGGGGCGCCGGCTTCGCCGAGCGCGGCTTCGCCCAGCTGCGTCGCTGGCTCTCGGCGACCCTGTCGGCCATCGAGTCCTGCGCGTGCGCGACGGGCTGCCCGTCGTGTGTGCAGTCGCCCAAGTGCGGGAACGGCAACCACCCACTCGACAAAGGGGCCGCGGCACGGCTGCTGGCCGCCGTCTTGGCCGAGCTGAACGGCCCCGCCCGGGGCTGACAAATCCGCAGGTGACGGCGCGGATTTCGGTTCGTGACGGCAGTGTCCTCCGTCCGTGACCGGGGCGCCGTCTACGGACCGGTCACCGGCCGTCGGCTGCCCCTGTCGACTCCAGCTGTCCCGTCGCACAGGGGCACCGGGTGCGCCCGAATAAAGAGGATTAGATTCATGTTAACTAGGGTATTGCCATGGCTCGTAGCACGCGACGTGCGGATTCACCGCCAAGGAATTTCCGTACCCGCCGGTAAAATAGATATCGCATCGTAATTATTCGATTATTCCTATGGTTCAATTCGTGGTGCGTAACTAACACCGGCGAGTGCGCATACTCATCGGTCACTGTTCCTCCGCGACCGGTCCCGCCCGAGCAACCGCATGAACCGTAAGCACTCCGAACAGACCCATTGGTATATTCCGCGCCACCGCCACCGTCGCGTGCCATCCATCGATCCGGCACTCCTTAATCCGCGATCCCATCCGCCGCGCCACCTCCTCCCCTGCCTTACATCCCGCCTCGGCCCCGCCCTCCAATGCCCCGGCCGCCGCCAATGCCGCCAGGTCCGCTTCCGCCTGCGCCCGATGCCGCGCTACCACGACCATCCCCACCTGCCCGATCATCAGCGCAGCCGCGATCAACCCGATCAACGCCACACACGCGAACACCGTCGCCCCACCCCGCTCCCCTCTCTCCTTACGCGATCGATCGCTCCCTTTACTTCTGTGCCACGCTCCCCACGCTGACTGCGTCGATGGGCACAGCGACACCGCGTCGGATCGACGCACACCGACCACAGACCGCCAGTACAACGCCGCGTCGGGCCGCCACACACTGGCAAGACGGCCGCAGCGCAACGCTGCGTCGAGCCGCCACACACCGACCAAAGACCGGAAGCGCAACGCCACGTCGGGCCGCAGTCGACGGTCACGAACCGGTGACCGCCAACGCAACGCCGTCTCGCACCACGACCAAAGATCCCCAGCCATCAGCGCAACGGGTCGCCGTCGACGCGCTCCCACCGGTGACCGCCAGCGCAACACCGCGTCGAATTGATACACGCCCACCGGGGACGGCCAGCGCAACACCGCTCTGGATCGCGGTCGACACGCACGGACCGATGACCCGGAGTCCAACACCGCGTCAGATCGACGCACGACGATCAGGGACCGCCAGCGCAACAGCGAGCCAACTCGTGATCCACGGACGCCGACCGGTGACGGACGACGTGCATAGGCAGGCCACGGTGCTTTCATCCGGCTCGCCGATGCTCGTCGCGTTCGGCGAAGCAGTAACGGCGATGTTGACCTGATCCCGGCGCTGCGGGTGCAGTCGACCCTCCCGTTCACCGCGCTACCTCCGGCTCCAGGGCCGCGACCGCTTCGGCGCGCAGCTCGATGGGCAAAAGCGGTGTCCGCGCCGATACCACCGCCACCACGTGCTCGTGCTCCCTGCGAAGCGAGACGGCGGCGTTCGGCGGGGCGACACGACGGGCCGCCGCGGCGGCGTTGGCTTCGTCGCCGCGGGCCGCAAGTCGTGCTGCCTCGCGGGCGGCGTCGACGCAGCGGACCTGCGTCGACGCCGCGAGCAGTGCTCCGAGACAAACCATCACCGCGACGAGGAGGGACCCGAGCGCGATCGCCGCCTCCACCGTGACGGCCCCGTGATCGTCCGCGAGCCGACGAGAACCGCCACATCCTTCGGTGCACGCCGCGATAGGGCGGCCACCCTCCGTAATCCGACCATCGCCGATACGCCGGCTGGCCTGCACCGACATGGCGCTGCGATCACCGTGGATCCGACCAGCACCGACAGGTTGTTCGGTCGCCGCGACTACACCGTGGTGTTCAGGGCGCGATCGATGATCTTCGTCAGCGCGTCCACGATCGAATCCCCGGTCACCACTCCGTACAGCACCGCGCCGAATGCTGCCGCGGCGATCGTTCCGATGGCATATTCCGCTGTACTCATGCCGTCGTCGGCGACGGCTGCCCGCGCCGTGCGAAGGTGGAGCTGCGCAATGGCCGCCCGGATCCGGCCGCCGAGAGCGCGGGATCGGAACCACGAATCCGCCTCGCCCGCTGTGGTTCTCGACGCCACGGCCCGGCTGAGTTCCTGGCCTCTCGCGGTTCTCGGCATAGCCATACCGCACCGCGCTGCTTTCCTGCGCGACCTCACACGGATCCGGGCTACCCGGATGCCGACGATCCGGGCGACTCGCAAGATCGAAGACCTTCGTGGGCCCGCCGCCCCCTCCCTCGGACCGCGCAGCGCATGGACTACTTCGGCCGTCGAATCCCCTGCGGCCACTAGAGCGCGAGCCAACCGCTTGGTGAGCGCCCGGCCGACGACTCGTCGCCGCGCGCGATCCGTCGGTTTGTCGATTCGCACCGGCTTCCCCTTTCTCTCGAGCCCGCGCGGCCGATCCGCACGAGCAAGCCTGTTGCCGTCGAGCGCGACTCATGACGAGGAGGTCCCCGTTCATAGAAGACCTCCTTCGAGGACGCGGCCCGCCAGACCGATCACCACGGGCACGATGCCCAAGCACAGGAACGCGGGCAGGAAGCACAAACCCAGTGGCCCGCCGACCAACACACCCGCGCGTTCCGCGCGGGCCGCTGCCGCATCCTCGACCGCGCGTCGGTGCTGGTCGGCGAGTTCTCCGACGGCGACCGCCAGCGAGGCGCCGGACCGCGCCGAACGTCGCGCCATCCGCGCCAGCGAGTCGATC
>NZ_BDCF01000005.1 GCF_001613365.1 Nocardia xishanensis NBRC 101358 | reverse complement strand
CTCGGCGTCGGCGCGGTGCGGGCCGAGTTCCCCGGCGCACACGGCCGCGGCGAGCGAGGCCGCTACCAGACCCGAGGTACGCACGCGGCGGCGCAGGTAGGCCTCGACAGAGGCGATATCGCGCACCAGCCCCGAGGCGACGGCCTCCTCGACACCGCCGGAGTGCACGTGCCCGCCGATCGGCAGCCGCGAGTCCGCCAGCGCGAACAGCGTCGCCGGACTCGTCGCACCCGTTTCCCGCATCGCTCGATCCTAGGCGCACGGTCGCTTTCCCTCCCGCTGTGCGCGGGATTTCCGACCGGCCGGCTACGGCCGGCCTCGCGTCAGGCCGCGCCGCGCTGGAAGGCGCGGGCCAGGAAGTGCTGGGCACGGCTCCTGGTGAGGCCGGTCCATACCTGGATGGGCGTCGCCCACCAAGGGGCGATCTCGACCGGTTTGGCGGTGACGGCGTGACAGACCAGGTCGGAGGCCTCGTCGACGGTGAGGCCGGGCACCCGGCTGAAGTCGGTGGGCGCGCTCATCCTGGTGTGCACGAGCGGCATGTAGATCGACGTGGCGGTCACGCCGTCGGCGGCGATCTCGGTGGCGACGCTGCGCAGCCATACGTCGAAGGCCGCCTTCGACGCGCCGTAGGCGGCCCACCTCGGGGCGGGCGGCATGAGCACGCCCCAGGTGGACACGTTGACGATATGACCGCTGCCGCGAGATCGCATGGCAGGCAGCAAGGTCAGCAGCAGGCGAACCGGACCGAGATAGTTCACGTCGATGGTGCGGGTGAAATCGTGGAAGCGGTCGTAGGATTCGTCGATCGGGCGGCGAATCGACTTGCCCGCGTTGTTGATCAGCATATCGATGTGGCCGTGTGCGGCGAGCAGCTCGCTCGCGAGGCGGTCCACCGCCTCCATGTCGGTCATATCGGCCGGATAGGCGTGGGCGACGCCGCCCGCGGCGGTGATCGCGGCGGTCAGCCGCTCGAGCTCGCCCGCCGACCGGGCGACCAGCAACACGGTCGCGCCCGCCGCGGCGAGTTTGCGCGCGCTGGCCTTGCCTATCCCGTGCGACGCGCCGGTCACCAGCACGTTCCGTCCGGATACCGCGGCGTGCAGGTCTTTCGCGGAGGGACGCGAGGTCGGGTACAGGAGCTTGGCGGCGACTCGCTCGACGAGCGGACGCCCGGTTGTGGGCTGAGTCTCGGACACCCCACCAATGTATGGCGCGCTGGGGGTTTCTACCCGGTGCCCGGCGTAGAAACACGGCGGCGCGGCGGGCCGCCGGTGCGGGAGGATTCGACGATGTCGTCGCAACCTTCCCAACCGGTGGGTCTCGGGGCCTGGATCGCCCGGGTCATCGCCATCGTGGTGCTCGTCCCCGTTCGCCTGATCTGGGAGGGCGTGCGTCTGCTCGGACGCGTGCTCGCCGCCGCACTCTGGTACTTCGTCACCCGGCTGCTCGCGCCCGTCGCCCGGTTCGTCTGGTTTTGGGTGATTCGCCCGATCTGGTTGTTCGTCAAGGACTTTCTGTGGGGCTGGGTGCTCCAGCACGTGCTGTGGGGCTTGGTGCTGACGCCGTTCGTCGCGCTGCTGCTCGACTACGTCCTGCGACCGCTGCGCCAGGCCGTCGAGCGCTGGCTCTGGCGCACCGTGCTGCGGCCCGCGCTGGCCTGGTTGTGGCGCGCGGTGCTGGAACCGCTGCTCGGCCTGCTGCTCGCTGCCGTCTACTGGTTCGGCAAGTGGTTCGTGGTCTGGCCGCTGGTGCAACTGTGGCGCTGGGTGCTGCATCCGCTGTGGCGACTGCTGCGCGCGGTGCTGATCTACGCCTGGCGGGTGGCTACCGTGCTCGTCGCGGTACTGGTCGTCATGCCGTGCCGCTTCGTCTATCGCACCCTGCTTCGCCCGATGCTGCACGTGGCAGCCGCCGTGTGGGCCGCGATTGTCGTGCGCCCGCTGCGCTGGATGCACGACAACGTCGTCACGCCGGTCAACCGGTTCGCCGCGGAGGTACTGACCGGCGTGTTCGGCCGCTGACCTATCCGGCGCGGGCGGGCCGCCGGGTCGCCACCCAGGCCACGATCGCCATCAGCACGAGCAGGCCGGCGCCGACGGTCGTCGCGACGTGCATGCCGTCCACGAACGACGCCCGGGCGCTGTGCGTGCGGGCGTCGTCGGCGCCCTGGATGGTCTCGCCCAGCGTCGAGGCGTAGTCGCCGCCGGAACGGAACACCAGCGCGGCGAGCGAGCCGAGCAACGCCAGCCCGAGGGCGTTGCCGAGTTCGAAGCTGGTCTCCGAGATCCCGACCGCCGAGCCCGCGCGCTCCGGCGGCACCGACGACACCGCGACATCCGACACCAGAGTGAACGCCAGGCCGTAGCCGATGCCCGCGATGGTGGAGCCCGCCAGGTACCAGCCGATCCCGCCGTCGACGCCGACCCCGAGCAGCATCACGTTGCCCACCGCGGAGGCGAGCAGGGCCAGCACGAAAGTGGCGCGTACGCCGATCCACCGCCCGACGCGCGCGCCGCTCATCGAGCAGATGAACACCGCGACGGCCATCGGGATGCCGAGCAGCGCCGCCGCGAGCGGATCGCGACCGGTGACCGATTGCAGGTAGATGCTGGTCAGATAGCTCAACGCGGCCAGCGACATCATGCCGACCAGGCTCGAGCCGATGGCGACGGAGAACTGCGCGCGGCCGAACAGCCGCAGGTCGAGCAGTGGCTCGGCCAGCCCGCGCTGCCTGCGCACGAAGACGAACAGCACCGCGACGCCGATCAGTCCGATCACGACGGAAGCCGCGTCGATCCCCTCCGAGGCGGCGTGCTTGATGGCGTAGACCACCGGCAGGATGCCGCCGATCGACAGCGCCACGCTCGGGAGATCCAGCGGGCCGAGCACCCCGGCGCGGTGCTCGGGCAGCAGGAACGGCCCGAACGCCAACAGGATCAGCAGCACCGGCAGGTTGATGAGGAAGACCGAGCCCCACCAGAAGTGGTGCAGCAGCAGCCCGCCGATGATCGGCCCGACCGCCGACCCGCCCGCGAAGAACGCCGTCCACACGCCGATCGCGGCGGCCCGCTCGCGTGCGTCGGGGAAGAGACTGGAGATCAGCGCGAGGCTGGACGGCAGCAGCGTCGCGCCGCCGATGCCCATCAGCGCCCGCGCCGCGATCAGCACGCCCGCGGTGGGCGCGAAGGCGGCCAGCACGGAGGCGATGCCGAATACGGTGGCGCCTGCCAGCAGGATGTTGCGCCGGCCGATCCGGTCGCCGAGGTTGCCCATGGTGATCAGCAGGCCCGCGATGAGGAAGCCGTAGATGTCGAGAATCCAGAGCTGCTGGGCCGCGGACGGGTCGAGGTCGACGGTGAGCGTCGGCATGGCCAGGAACAGCACCGAGATATCCATCGACACCAGAAGCACCGGCAGCAACAGCACCCCGAGCCCGAGCCAGGCGCGCCGTGAGCCGACAGCGACGGACCCCGCGCCTTCAGCAGGCCGCACTGTCTCCACGTCTGTCATCCCGATTTCCTCTCCCGTGTCGCGTACGCCGTACGCATGAGTCCGGGTACAGTGTACGCACCCGGGCCCGGAACCGAAAGTGAGTCATGGGATGACCGAGCCGAAGTTGCACCGCGCCGCCATCGTCGACACCGCGATCACGCTCGCCGACGAGGAGGGCCTGGACGCGCTGTCCATGCGCCGCATCGCCGACCGGATGGGCGTCGGCGCGATGTCGCTGTACCGCCACATCGCGAACAAGGACGAGCTCCTCGCGGCGATGACCGACGAGGTGACCCGCCGGCATCCCTATCCGAACCCGGAGGGGCAGGGCTGGACCTGGCGCGACCGGGTCCGCATCGCCGCCGAGATCGACTGGGATCTCTATCAGCGGCACCCGTGGGTCATCCTCACCTTCGCCATGCCCCGCTACAGCTTCGGCCCGCACAGCATGGCGTGCCTGGGCTGGCTGGTCGAGGGCTTCCGCGAACTGGACGTCTCCGCGCGCGAGGCGCTGCAGATGGCGTTCTCGGTGTGGAACTACATCTCGGGCGCGACGCTGCCGCAGATCAGCTCGGCGCTGATGACGCGCAAGGGCATAGACACCCACGGCGACAACGGATTACGCGCACTACTGGAGGGCGCCCCGAGCGGGCCGGTGCCCGACGGGCTCGCCGAATTGCAGGGCGCGGGCGTGAGCGATCTGACATCCGAGGACCTGCTGTTCCTCGGCCTCGAGGCGTTGTGCGATGGGTTCGCCGCCCGGGTTCGCCGCCGCGCGACTTGACCCCAACCCTGCTCGAGGTTGCAGGGTGGTCACCATGCACGCGATTCGACTGCGCGCCTTCGGGCCCGCCGAAAACCTCAGCTACGACACCGTTTCCGATCCCGAGCCGGGTCCGGGACAGGTCCGCATCGCGGTCGCGGCGGCCGGGGTGCACGTCGTCGACACCGCGCTGCGCCGTGGCATGCCGGGACCGTACCCACTGCCGGAGTTGCCGACCGTGCCCGGCAGGGAGGTCGCGGGCGTGGTCGATCTCGTCGGCGCGGATGTCGACCCGGGTTGGGCCGGGAAGCGGGTGGTCGCCCATTTCGGCGCGGCGCCCGGCGGCTATGCCGAACTCGTCGTCGCGGATGTCGCTCGGCTGCACGAGATTCCGGAGAATCTTGATCCGGCCGAGGCGGTCGCGATGATCGGCACCGGGCGCACCACGATGGGCATCCTGCAGTTCGCCGAGGTCGGGCCGGAGAGCGTCGCGGTGGTGACCGCCGCCGCGGGCGGCATCGGCACCCTGCTGGTGCAGTACCTGAAAGCCAACGACGCCACGGTGATCGGACTCGCGGGCGGACCGCGGAAGGTGGCGCGGGTGGCGGAGAACGGCGCCGACATCGCCGTCGACTACCTGCTGCCGGACTGGCCCGACCGGGTGCGCGCCCGTCTCGGCGATCGCGGCGCGACCCTGGTCTTCGACGCCGTCGGCGGTGAAACCGCCAGGGCCGCGGTCGATCTGCTCGCCAAGGGCGGCAGCCACCTGATCTACGGTTTCGCCGGGACGGGGCCGAACGACGCTGCGACGCCGACCCTCACCGACGACGAACTCGCCGAACGGGGCATCACGTCGCAGGTCGTGCTCGGGCCGCCGATGCTCCGGCTGGTCGGCGGCGATGTCCGCGTCCTCGAGGACCGCGCGATGACGGAGGCAGCCGCCGGACGGCTGCGCCCCGCGGTGCACCGCTTCGACCTGGCCGACGCCGCCGGCGCGCACCGCGCCATCGAAACCCGCGCCACCATGGGCAAAGTCGTACTGATTCCCTGATCGGGGCGCTCACCTGCGCCGGCGCCGACAACGGTGGACGGACAGGGGCGGCACGACCGCGATCGACACCGGCGGCCAGACGACGGTCATCGAAATCGAGATACGTTGTAGAGAATTCTCCAGGGCCGAAGGCGTGATCGCCGGGGCCGATCGGAGATGATGGCGGCATGGATTACAGCGGAAGCGGCGATCCGCAGCGCATGATCGAGTTGCTCTGGGGGCACACGCCGCGCCCGAAACGTGGCCCGAAACCCAAGCTGACCGTCGACGACATCGCGGAGGCGGCGATCCGGCTCGCCGATCTGGAGGGGCTCGCCGCGGTCACGCTGCGTCGGGTCGCCGACGACCTCGGTGTCACCGCGATGTCGCTGTACGGGTACGTCCCGGGCAAGGCAGAACTGCTCGACCTCATCGCCGATCGCGTCTACCGCGACTACCCGATGCCCGATGACGCGCCCTCCGGCTGGCGGCCGCGGCTCGAGACCATCGCCCGCGCGAATCGGACGATGTACCTGACCCACCCCTGGCTGTTGCAGATCGCGGCGAGCAGGCCGATCCTCGGGCCGCACCTCACCGCGAAATACGACTACGAACTCCGTTCCATCGATGACCTCGGCCTGTCCGACATCGAGATGGATCTGGTCGTCACCATGGTCAACGACTACGTGCGCGGCGCGGCCCGCACCGCCGTCGACGCCGCGCGGGCCGAGTCCGAGACGGGCCGCACCGACCGGCAGTGGTGGGACGCGTACGGGCCCGCGCTCGCCGAGGTCATCGATCCCGCCCGATTCCCCACCGCGGTCCGCGTCGGCGGCACGGCGGGCGCCGAGTACGACGCCGCCTACGATCCCGACCGCGCGTTCGAATTCGGGTTGCACCGCCTGCTCGACGGACTGGAACGGTTCGTCGCCTAGTCCGGGTGAACTCGAAATTCATTTTGCGACACCAGAATTCCCATGGATGCGCGTCCGCACCGACTGCGGAAACGCCCGTAATTCGGTGGAGTCACTCCCCCTGAGCGGCCTACTGTCGCGGAATGAGCGAAAAGGCGGGATTGCTGAACGTCGTCGACGTCGAGGCGACGTGCTGGTCGGGTCGCCCTCCCGCGGGTGCGGTGAGCGAGATCATCGAGATCGGTTCGACCGTCGTCGATCTGGCGGCCGGCGAGCGAATCGGCAAGCACCGCATCCTGGTTCGTCCCGAGCGCTCGTCGGTCAGCGAGTTCTGCACCGAACTCACCGGACTCACCCAGGCCGAGGTCGACACCGGCGTCTCGTTCGCCGAGGCGTGTCGAAGACTCGCCGCCGAGCACCATGCCGGATCGCGGGCCTGGGCGAGCTGGGGCGATTACGACCGCAAGCAGTTCGCCAGCCAGTGCGCCATGACCGGTGTCGCGTACCCCTTCGGGCAACGGCATACCAACGCCAAGCTGGTGTTCTCGGAGGCCTACGAGCTCGTGCGGCGCCAGGGCATGGCGGGAGCGTTGCGGATCGCCGGCCTGCCGCTGGAGGGCAGGCACCATCGCGGCGAGGACGACGCGTGGAACATCGCCGCGCTGGTGCTCGACATCGTCGGACGTGGGGCATGGCGCCTCACGTCCACGGACTACTGAGCGGCTAGTCGTTCACGACCGCGTAGGCGAAACCGTCCCATCCCTTCGCGCCGACCGTTTGCAGCACCGTCGCATCCAATCGCGGTTCGGCCGAGAGCAATTCGACCAGCTCGCGGCTCGCCCGCACCGCTGGATCGTCCGACGCGCCGTCCGCCAGCGCACCCCCGCGCACCACGTTGTCGACGATGATCACCGAGCCGGGCCGGGTCAACCGCAGCGCCCAGCGCACGTAGTTCGAGTTGTTCACCTTGTCGGCGTCGATGAACACCAGGTCGAACGGCTCGGGGTTCTCGGCCTCGAGTACCGGCAGGCTGTCCAGCGCGGCGCCCACCCGGACGTCCACCCGGTCGCCCACGCCCGCCGCGTCGAGGTTCGCGCGCGCGACCTCCGCGTGCCTCGGCTCGTATTCGAGGGTGATCACGCTGCCCGCCTTACCCACCGCCCGAGCCAGCCAGATCGTGCTGAACCCGCCCAGCGTGCCGATCTCGAGCACCCGGCGGGCTCCCGTCGAGCGGGCGAGCAGCGACAGGAATTTCCCTTGCGCCGCCGACACATCGATCGCGGGCAACCCCGCCTCGGCGTTCGCCGCCAACGCCGCTTCGGTGTCCGGATCCCGCACCAGATTGTCCACGAGGTAGGTGTCCACGTCGGCCCAGCCAGAAGTCGTCATGCCTGAAGTCTGCCACTGGAAGTCGCCGAAAACCGGTCGCCCGAGGTCCACGCCACAGTAGAGTCGCTACACCCCCGCCTCGGCCAGCTCGTTCTCGATCCCGACGACGCCCACGACCATCTGCGCCAGGTTGCGCAGCAGCGCGCCGAGACTGATGAGGGATTGGGCCATCTTCGACACCATCTGGGAGACCGTCATGGTGGCGGTGGAGATGCCGAACACGGCGCGGGCGATCAGCGCCGGTGATGCCGTGCCCGCGGAAGCGATCAGGATGGCGGCGATCTCGACCAGCATGCCCGCGAGGGAGTTGAGGATCTCGGTGATGATGCCGCGCACGCCCTCCACCACCTTCGACATCTTGTCGTTCACCCGGCTCAGCAGGTCGGCGAGTGCGGCCTGCACGGCGATCTGGGCGATCACCGCGTCGGCCTTGGTCCGGTAGGCGTCTGCGACGGCGCCGACCCATCCGGCCGTGTCCGCAGTGACCTGCTGCTTCCACTCGGTGGCGACCGAGGCGAGTTTCTTCGATGTGGCGGACCAGGATTCGGAGTAGGCGGTGACCATCCCCGGATTGCCCGCCAGCGAATCCAGCGTCTTACGCGCCGGTTCGACGTGTTCGAGCATCCAGCCCATCAACATCGAGCCGACGTAGTCGAACGGATCGAACTTCGCCAGGGTGATGCCCTTGGCGATGTCCTGCCCGATCTTCGTCGCGTCCGCCACCGCGCTCGCGCCCGCCCAGACCTGCATGACGCCGGCGAAGGCGTTGCCGTTCTCGCCGCTGGAACCGGCGAAGACCTTGTGACCGCCCTCGAAGAGATCACCGACCGGCGTGCCCGCGAAGACGCCCGCGTTCGGATCCTTGCCCTCCCCCTGCCCGGTGGGCAGGCCGACGTTGCGCAGGAACGGAACATCCTCCTGGTAGTACTCGTTGCGGTGGTCGACCCCCTCGGCGAGCAGCTCGTTTCCTTCCGGCGCCTTGCTGTCGTCGAAACCCATCCCCTACACCTTCTGTTCGATCTGCTCGCGCTGCCGGTCCGTCTCGTTCTTGCGGCCCTCGTCCAGGTTCTGGAACGAGTCGGCGGCGAACCGCAACTTCGGCGGCAGTTCTTCGGCGTCCTCGGTCACGACGCGCAGGCGCTCGGTGATCCGGTCGTGCAACGGATTCAGGATCGACCGCGCGTAGGGGCCGACCAGCGTGCCGTACCCGTCGTCGGCGTGCGCGAGATACTCGGCCGCCTCCCGCGCCATCGAAAGCCCTTCGAGCACCGCGTCCACCTTCGCCGCGTGGTCACGCATCCCGCCGGGATCGATCGCGATATCACCGGGATTGCCCATCTACGTCCCTCCACTTGCCGTTTCCGCGCCTGCCGCAGGCGGCGGCCCACTGACTATGACGCGGTCATGGCGCATTCGGTTCCAACCGGAATTCCGGCGGGCTCACTCCAGCCAGGACTTGCGGCGGTAATACAGGTCGTCCTCGTCCGGTTCGTCCGGCGTGAAGGTCTGATCGCGGTCGGGCTTTCGGGTGCCATGGGATGGCTGCGACGGTTGGGCGGGCGGCGGCGGGGTGTAGGCGGCGGGCGGCGTGTACACCGGCTGCGCGGGGGCGGGCGGCGCGACGGGTTCGGGATCGGGGAAGCGCGCGGCGTACTGGCCGACGATGGCCTGCCCAGCGCCGTCGTCGCCCACCATGTCGTGCACGAGATCGGTGACCTGGTTGCGCAGGCGGGCCTGGGCGCGGCGGGTGCAGGCCATGAGCTCGGCGGCGACGGCGGCGGGGTCCATGCCGCGGGTGGACCCGGCGAGGGTGATGCCGGTGGTGACGCCGTTGGCGTCGACGGTCACGCTGATCCGGTTGTCGGCCGAGCTCTCGGTGACCGACAATGCCTCCATCCTGCCGTGCAGGTCTTGATACTTCTGCGCCGTACGTTCCAGATTCTCGGCCCACCGGGCCAATTCGTCGGCGGCCTGGTTCGGGTCGTTGCCCAGCACTCGCGTCCCCTTCTACGCAGTGACAACTCGGTCGCCCGGGCATCGGCGAGATCGCCCGGGAGTTCGTTCGCAGCACCTTACCCAGCCGGCACGACGCGGCCGGCAGGGGGCGCGATGATTTTCCCGGCCGAACTCCGTCGGTATCGGTGTACGACAACGACACGTCGAGGAGACCACGATGCACGCTGCATTCGCCACGGGCGCCCCCTGCTGGTTCGATGTCACGACCCCTGACATCGCGGCCGCGGCCGAGTTCTACACCGCCCTGTTCGACTGGACCGCCGAGGATCTGGGCCCCGAGGCGGCCAACTACACGCTGCTGCGCCAGGGTGACGCGCAGGTGGCGGGCATCGCACCCGCGACGACGCCGGACGGCAGCACCGTTCCGTCGGCTTGGACGCCCTATTTCGCGGTGTCCGACGCAAACGCCACGGTCGCCGCCGCACGGGACGCGGGAGCGGCCGTCTTCTGCGAACCGATGGACGTCTTCGGTCAGTTGACCTTCTCGGTGCTCTCGGATCCGGCGGGCGCGACCTATGCGATCGCGCGGCTTATCACGCATCCCGGCACCCAGAACTGGGGCGCGATCAACGGTCCCTGCTGGGTCGAGTACTCCGCCGAGTGCGCGCCCGCCGACGCGATGGCGCATTACGCCGAGGTCCTCGGCTGGAAGTACACCAACGCCGCGTGGGAGACGGCGGCCGAAAACCCTTACCAGGCAGTATCTCCCGGCTCGGGCGGCCACGAGTTCGGCGGAGCGCATCACGCTCAGCCCGGCGAGCCGGCGCCCTTCTGGTCGATGACCATCCGCGTCGCCGACGTGGACGCCGTGGTCGCTCGCGCCGCGGAACTGGGCGGCAAGCTGCTCGCCGAGCCGCAGGACATGCCGGGTCCCTCGCGCGTCGCCGCGCTCGCCGATCCGGCCGGGGCGGCTTTCGCGATCATGTCGTTCGGCGCCTGAGAACGGTCAGGCGCACATCTGCGCACGGGCCGTCGACGAGCGTCCGTCAGTTTCTGGTCAGAAGAGGAAATACCGCTGGGCCATGGGCAGTTCCGTCTCGGGCCGCTCGGCCCACACCTCGCCGTCGACCCGGACGGTGAAGGTGTCCGGGTCCACCTCGATGCGCGGCATCGCGTCGTTGAGCGGCATGTCCGACTTGGTGAGCCGCCGAACGTTTTTGACCGCCACCAGATTTCGGCGCACCGCAAGGCGATCCGCCAGACCGGATTCGACGGCCTGCTCGGACACGAAGTGCACCGAGGTGGCGGCGGCGACCGGTGCGGCCGCACCGAACATCGGGCGCGGCAACACCGGTTGCGGTGTGGGGATGGAGGCGTTGGCGTCGCCCATCGCCGCCCAGGCGATCGCGCCGCCCTTCAGCACGGCGTGCGGGCGCACCCCGAAGAACGCCGGATCCCACAGCACCAGGTCGGCGAGTTTGCCGACTCCGACCGAGCCGATCTCGTGGTCCATCCCGTGCGCGATCGCGGGACAGATCGTGTACTTGGCGACGTAGCGGCGCACCCTTGCGTTGTCGGCGGCGCCGTCGCCGGGCAGCGATCCGCGACGGCGCTTCATGACGTGCGCGGTCTGCCAGGTGCGCAGCACCACCTCGCCGATCCGTCCCATCGCCTGCGAATCGCTGCCGATCATGGAGATGGCTCCGAGATCGTGCAGCAGGTCCTCGGCGGCGATGGTGGACGGCCGAATCCGGCTCTCCGCGAACGCCAGATCCTCCGGAATGGACGGGCTCAGGTGGTGACACACCATGAGCATGTCCAGGTGCTCGTCGAGGGTATTGACGGTGTGCGGACGGGTCGGGTTGGTCGAACTAGGCAGAACGTTGGGATGCGAGGCGACGGTGATGATGTCCGGTGCGTGCCCGCCGCCGGCGCCCTCGGTGTGATAGGCGTGGATACCGCGTCCCGCGATGGCGGCGAGGGTGTCCTCGACGAATCCGGCTTCGTTCAGGGTGTCCGAATGCAACGCCACCTGCACGCCGGAAGCGTCCGCGACCCGCAGGCAGGCGTCGATCGCCGCCGGTGTCGAACCCCAGTCCTCATGCAGCTTGAAACCCGATGCGCCCGCGCGCAATTGCTCCCACATCGCTTCTTCGCTGACGGTGTTGCCCTTGCCGAGCAGCGCGATGTTCAGCGGCCAGTGATCGGTGGCCTCCAGCATGCGGGCCAGATGCCAGGCGCCGGGGGTGACGGTGGTGGCCTTGGAACCCTCGGCGGGCCCGGTGCCGCCGCCGACGAGGGTGGTGATGCCGCCGCCGAGCGCCTCGTCCATCAGCTGCGGGCAGATGAAGTGCACGTGGCAGTCGATGGCGCCCGCAGTGACGATCCGGCCGTTGCCCGCGATGATCTCGGTGGAGGGGCCGACCACCAGATCGGGGTGCACGCCCGGCATGGTGTCGGGGTTGCCCGCCTTGCCGATGCCGCAGATGCGTCCGTCGCGAATGCCTATGTCCGCTTTGATGATTCCCCAGTAATCGATGATCACCGCGCCGGTGACGACGGTGTCCGGCGCGCCCTGGGCGCGGGTCGCGCGGGACTGGCCCATGGATTCACGCAACACCTTGCCACCGCCGAAGACGGCCTCGTCGCCCGCCAGACCCGGTCCGCCGCAGCGGTCTTCGGTGATCTCGACGATGAGGTCGGTGTCCGCCAAGCGGATTCGGTCGCCCACGGTCGGCCCGAACAGTTCGGCGTAGCGGGCTCTGCTGAGTGCGGTCACCGCTCCCCCTCGATGGTCGACGGCTCGTCCAGCAATCCGGGCGGCGTCAGGCCGATGCCGTGCACCTCGCGGGTCCCGCCCAGCGGCACCAGCGAAACCCGTTGGCCGAGACCCGGTTCGAAGCGCACCGCGGTGCCGGCGGGGATGTCGAGCCGCCGCCCGTGCGCGGCGGCGCGGTCGAAGTCGAGCGCGGCGTTGGCCTGCGGGAAGTGCACGTGACTGCCGACCTGAACGGGCCGGTCGCCGGTGTTCACCACGTCGAGCTCGACGCGGTCGCGGCCCGCGTTCAGTTCGATCTCGCCCTCGGCGCAGAAGTATTCGCCAGGAATCACGTCGGCCGCCTAGGCGATCGGGTGGTGGACGGTGACGAGCTTGGTGCCGTCCGGGAAGGTCGCCTCCACCTGCACGTCGTGGATCATCTCCGGCACGCCGGCCATCACGTCGTCACGGCGCAGCACCGTGCGTCCGGACGACATCAGCTCGGCGACGGTCCTGCCGTCGCGCGCACCTTCCAGCACATGATCGGTGATGAGGGCGACCGCCTCGGGATGGTTGAGTTTGAGCCCGCGGGCCTGCCTTCGCCTGGCCAGCTCGGCGGCGTAGCTCAGCAACAGGCGCTCCTGCTCGTGCGGCGACAGTCGCATCGGGGCTCCTCACCGGTCGGTGGACGGGTGAGGGCCATTCTGGCACGCCGGATCCGGCGTCGCCGCTCGACGGCGCGGGCTCAGTCGCGCTTGGGCAGGTTCTGCAGACGCACCTGGCCGCGGGCCACCACCCGCTGCTGCTCGTCGGTGATCACGACCTGCCACAACTGCTGGGTGCGTCCCTGGTGGACCGGGGTCGCCTCGCCGTAGAGGATGCCCTCGCGCACCGCGCGCAGGAAGTCGGTGTTGTTGTTCACGCCGACGACGGTGCCGCGCTCGCCGTACCAGTAGCCGCCGCCGAGGCTGGCGAGCGTCTCGATGACGGTGCAGTACACGCCGCCGTTCTGGATGCCGGCAGGCTGGTAGAGGTGCGGCTTGACGACCCACTCGCCGCGCACCCGCTCCCCGCTGAGCTCGGTGTAGCGCAGGCCGATCAGGTCCGCGAAGGTGCCCTCGCTGAGGTCGTTCATCATCTCCGGCGTGACATCGGCCAGCGAACGCACGGCCCCGGTCTCCTGTTGCGTCATGACCCCAGCTTTACACCCGACGAAACCGCCCGGCTCAGCGGGTTCAGTTCCCGGCCATGGTGATGGTGCGGCCGTTCAGCGGCTGGGTCGGCCGGTTGCTGTGCGCGAACAGCCCGTGATAGAGCTCGACCTCGGCAGGCGCGACCGTCATCGGCGTGCTCAGCACCGTCCAGGAGACGCCCTCACTGCACGGCGGCGTGGTGAGGGAACCGTTGTAGCGGAATTGATCCCGAACGGCGGGCAGGAACGCCGACGGATCCAGCGGGCCACCGAAGTCGACGGCGGCGTCCGAAGTCTTGGGGGCGGCGGCCAGGATCGGCCCGAACACCGAGGCGCCCGCACCCGTCTCCATCAGCACGCCGAGCACGGCGATCCGGCCCGCGGCGTTCTTGTGCACCAGGTGCAGCTCCATCGCCGCGCCGTGGCCGTCGACGGTGTGCTCGCTGGGTAGATGGAAGTGGAACTGGACCAGGTTGTAGGGCTCGCCCGCGACGAGGATGCGGTTGCCGCTGTCCGCAGGCAGCTCGGCCTGGACGGTATGACCGTTGTTGATCAGCCGGACACCGGAGATCGGCCGGTAGTCGACGTCGATGTGGTCGGCGGGATCGATCCGGGCGGAACCGGACAGATCGACCGGCGACTGCTCGTGGCCGCTCCGGCAGGTCAGGAAGTCGTGATCCAGGTCGGCCCAGTGATCGGGCCCCTCCGCGTCGTAGTCCCAGTGCGCGGGCACGTGCGGGGACGGATTCTCGACATGACTGCGCAATCCGGGCTGTTCGGTGCTACAGGAGAGCGCGGCCAGCAAGGCGGTCGCGGTGAACAACGCGGCCAGCGAGCGTGACCGGAACGAACGGTGAACGGACAAGGCGGGTACAGCTCCTCGGACATCGGCACACAGATCCCGACACGCGTCCGGACGGATCGGTACTCGGCGGTGGTCGACGCGCCGGTCTGTACGGTTTGCGACGAATATCCCTTCGGGTCAGGGGATCTCGCGACTCGTGTCGGAGCGACAGCGTAGGACCGCGCCAATTCGACACGCCAGGGCAGTCGAGGGCGAAAAATGTCACATGACGCACGGCGGCACGAGAGCCCGTGTTGCCAAGTTAGGTAAGCCTGACCTATAATCATTCCGGCGTCAGGATCGAGCGAGTCCCGAGGGCTGCGGTGACCCCGATCCACTGCCGCGACGGGCTCCACGTCCCAACCGTGGAGCCCGTCGCTCTTTACTTTCCCCGCGCCGCCGCTGTCCACTCGATTTTCCTTCTGCCGCAGCACATGTCGACTTCATGTCGGCCTTCGACACACGATCGCAAAGAACCGGACATGCGACCGTCGGGGAGCGTTCATCGGTGCGGGCGACGCCGGTTCATCGGCCGGTCAACGCGACTCGACAAGCTCGAGTGCACCTCGCGGAGGCGGTGACGCCATGAACGCCGAGGCGCACCGTTCGAGATCTGATGAGGGGAAGTATGAGCATGAATCGCTCCAGCGGTTTGCGCGGCGGGGGCCGGATCGCCTGCGCCGGCGCCGCCGCGGCCGTTGCCATGGGCCTGTTCTCCACCGGCGCCGCCGACGCGGACACCTTCGTGCCGCTGCCGGGCGGCACGATCACCAAGACACTGTCCGACGGCACCGTCGTCACGGTGCGCCTGGTCGGCGAATCCGCCACCATCAGCCCGTCCCTCGGCTCGACCCCGGTGCACCGCAACGCGTGGGTGTCGGCCAGCGCGCAGGTCGAGCTGTCCGGCTCGAATGCCAAGGGCGGCGGCAAGATCTATCCGGGCTACGTCGTCGGCTGCCAGGTCAACATCGACGGCGGCGGCGTCGAGGGCGGCGTCACCGGCGAGCTCGACTGGAGCGGCGACCAGGTCGAAGGAAACGTCGGCGCCGAAAGCGGCGGCGAGCTCTCGCTCGGCCCCGGTCAGGCCAGGTCGTTCTACGTCCTCGACATCGAGGAGGCCGACGACTTCGGCAACGAGTCGCACGAGCGGCGCAACAAGTTCAAGGGCGCCGGCGGCAGCGTCACCTGGGCGGACGAGACCATCGGCCTGACTGGCTGCGGCGGGTACGCGCAGGCGCGCTCGTTCGTTAAGGTGAAGGTCGAGACCACCAACGTCATGTCGGTGGTCACGCTGTGGGGCCGGCCTTTCAGCATCGGCTGATTCCGCGACTGGCATCGCCGGGGCCCGGCGTTGTCGACGCCGGGCCGGCGGCCGGTGCGGACGGTCGCGAAGCGCTCGAAGATGCGCGCGCGATCCGCTTGCGGCACACCGGGTCCCGCGTCGTCCACGGTGAGCACCGCGCGCATGCCTTCCTTGCCGACGCGCACCGCGACGACGCCCTCGCCGTGCCGGTCCGCGTTCTCCAGCAGATTCGCCACCGCGCGCTCCAGCTCGATCTTGCGGCCCTGCACGACGACGTCGTCCTCGACGTGCAGCAGCGCGGTGTCGTAAGCGCGCGCCGCCAGGGTGTTGGTCAGCAAGTCCGCGAGCGAGAGCGGCTCCAGGTCCGAGCGGTGGATACCGGCCTCCGCCCTGGCCAGCGCGAGCAGGTCCTCCAGCAGCCGCCGCAGGTGGTCGAGTTCGGCGTTCACCAGGCCCAAGGCCTGGCGCGACCGCTCGGGCAGCTCGTCGGTGTTCCTGGTCAACACGGCGACACCGGTGGTCAGCGTGGTCAGCGGTGTGCGTAGTTCGTGGCCGATATCCGAGACCAGCCTGCGTTCCCGTTCGATGCGCTGCTGGAGTGCGTCGACCATGGCGTTGAACGCGTCCACCGTGGTCGACAGGTCGCGGTCGCGCGAGCGCGGCAGCCGGATCTCGTGCTCGCCCGCTGCGATGCGCGCCGCGGTCCCTGCGACCTGGCGCAGCGGCTTCAGCGCGTGCCTGCTGGCCCACACGCCCAGCGCCGCGCCGAGTGCGACCGCGCCGAGCCCGCAGACCAGAAGAAGCCTGCGCAGCATGCGCAGGGTGGCCTCGAGTTCGGCCAGCGGCGCGAATTCGTAGAGCACACCATCCTTTTCGCCGAGTGCGACCCCGGTGCGCAGGTACGAGCGCCCGTCCAGCGTGACGCGTTCGGTGGGGCCGGGGCCGCGCCTGCCGTGCCCCTGCAGCAGCACCACCGCCGGGTCGGCATCGAAATCCGTCTTGGTGCGCAGCCGCCGCATGTGCACGTCGACGATCCGCTCGTCGCCGAAGAAGCCGCGATCCCAGACCCGGTCGAGCAGCACGGCGCGGCTCAGCA
Source organism: Nocardia xishanensis NBRC 101358 (assembly GCF_001613365.1). Taxonomy (GTDB): domain Bacteria; phylum Actinomycetota; class Actinomycetes; order Mycobacteriales; family Mycobacteriaceae; genus Nocardia; species Nocardia xishanensis. Next base: position 198,013 of record NZ_BDCF01000005.1, on the reverse strand, counting down.
CGAAACCCGGGTTCTCGGCCAGCTCGCAGAGCAGCCGGAACTCGGTCAGCGTGAGGTGCGGCTCGTCCCCGCCGCAGCGGGCGACGCCGCGCTGCGGTGAAAGCACTATCCGGCGGGCGGCGTCCAGCAGAATGTCTTGCGGCGCATCGCGTTCGGCGGTCAGGCCCGCGCGCCGCCGCAGCGCCCGCATCCGGGCGGCGATCTCCTTGACCTCGAACGGCTTGGTCACGAAATCGTCCGCTCCCGCCTCGAGGGCGGCCACCACGTCGTGGGTGTCGTCGCGGGCGCTCACCACGATGATGGGCACCTGGTGGTCGCGCCGGATCTCCCTGATGCAGGTGAAGCCGTCCATGCCGTCGAGCATCAGGTCGATGATCATCACGTCCGGTGCGCCGTTGTCGCGCAGGTGATCCAGCGCGGATTCCGCGGCTTCCGCCTCGGCGACGTCGTAACCCTCGTCCTCCATCGCCAGCCGCAAGGCGGTCCGCACCCGGTCGTCGTCCTCCACGATCATCAGCTGCGTACTCATCGCCACTCCTCGCGCTGACGATCGAGGCCTTTCCCGGACACCGCCGCGCCGCGGCGTCAGCATCGGCCGCGGTTCACCAGGGCGCAACATACCCGGCGTAGGTGACGACGAAACGGACGCGCGGCGAACGATGGACTCAGCGGACCAGGCAGGCGGTGCGCCGGACCGGCAGGCCGCGCTCCTCCAGCGCGAGCAGCAGTCCCTGGCCACGGCGGGCGCCGTCCTCGGCGTCGGTGCGGGCCAGGGCGGGCACGTAGGTCGCCGCCCCCACGAGGGATTCGCCCACCAGCGACCAGAATCGCCGCGCACTCAGCCCGGAGCACCTGGCGAGGCCCTGCTGGATCAACGTCAGCGACGGCTCGCAGCGGTGGGCCAGCCAGACGTACATGGCGCGCTCACAGGGCAGCGTCACGACACCGGAACGGCCGTCGCGGCTTTCGCCGTCGATCACTCGAATCGTGGTGTCCTCCAACCCGGCCCAGTCGATGCCGCCGTCGTTGTCGTGGTGCACCCACAGGTTCTCCAGGCCGGGATCCCACGCCCTGCCCTCGGCGACGAGCAGGGCGGCCACCCGGCCGATCACCGCGTGGATGAGCGCGGTCGCGACCACCTCGGCGGCGGTGTCGGCGCTGATCATCTCGGCGGCGTGGCGGCGGTACATCAGCTCGATCCGGCCCTCGCGCAAGCCTTCCGACAGCTTCCACCACCGGCGTTTGCCCTGATCTGCCATGGCGGCAACGGCATACACTCGCGGATGCTCCGGCTGCAATGCCCGCAGCCGGGCGCAGGCGCGACCGAACGCCGCCTCGGCGTCGCGGGCCTGGCGGGTTGTCATTGGCTCGAGCATCGAACCTCCTCGGGGTCGGCTCCTCATAGAAGTCGAGTTCGGAAGATAGGTTAGGCTTACCCAACCTGGCAAGCCCAGGGCTACGTGAAGTCGGCAGCACATCGAGTCAGGAGCAGTTCGTCGCCGTGACACCCCTTGGCACCGTGAGGCGGCGTCGCCTGACCGGTCTCGTCCTCCTGTTCGCGCTGCTGGCGCTGGCCGCGGTGGCCAGCGTCGCGCTCGGTTCCCGCTCGCTCGCGCCCGGCACCGTCTACGACGCCGTGCACGACGCGCTGATCTGCCAGGGCGGCCCGTTCAGCTGCCCGGCGCAGACCGTCGAGGAGCAAATCGTGCGGTCGCTGCGACTCCCCCGCACGGCGCTCGCGGTGGTCACCGGGATGGCGCTCGGCATCACCGGAGCGCTCATCCAGGGCTACACCCGCAACCCGCTCGCCGACGCGGGTCTGCTCGGACTCAATTCCGGCGCCGCGTTTCTCGCCGCGCTGAGCATGTACCTGTTCGGCTTCACCCTCCCCGAGCAGTACGTCTGGTTCGCCTTCGCCGGAGCTCTGCTGACCGGAGTCGCCGTCTTCGGGTTCTCCTCGATCGGCGGCGGCAAGGCCAGTCCGCTCAGCCTGGTGCTCGCGGGCGCGGCGCTCACCGCGTTGCTCCAGGCGATGACGAATGCCATCGTGTTGCTCGACCCGGCGGCGCTGGACACCTACCGGTTCTGGGTCGTCGGCGCGGTCGCCGGTCGGGACGCCCAGGTGTTCTGGCAGGTGCTGCCGTTCCTGGCGGCCGGCCTCGCGCTCGCCATCGCGGCCGCACCCGGGCTCAACCTGCTCACCCTCGGCGACGAGGTGGCGCGCGGGCTCGGCGTGCACATCGGCCGCAGCCGCGCCCTCGGACTCACCGCGGTGGTGCTGCTGTGCGGCGCCGCGACCGCCGCCGTGGGACCGATCGCCTTCCTCGGGCTCATCGTCCCGCATCTGGCACGGATGATCACCGGGCCCGACTTCCGTTGGCTCGTGCCGTATTCGGGGATGATCGGCGCGCTGCTGTTGCTCGTCACCGACACCGCGGGCAGGCTCGTCGCGCGGCCGGGCGAACTCCAGGCCGGCGTGATGCTGGCCGCCGTCGGCGCTCCCTTCTTCATCGCGCTCGTGCGCCGTCGAAAGCTGGTGAACCTGTGAGACTCGGCTGCTCCACCTCCGTGCCCGCCGGGAGGACGCGGTGAACGTCGACGTGAAAGCCGCTGTCCGGCAACCTGATTCGGCGGAACTGCGCCGGGTGCGGCCCGCCCTGCGACTCGGCCCGGTGTCACTGGTGTTGCGACCGGCCATGGTCGCGATCGTGCTCGCGCTCGCCGCGCTCGCGTTCGCGCTGTTCTGCGTGGACATCGCCGTCGGCGACACGCACATTCCGATCGGGCGGGTGCTCGACGTGCTTTCCGGCGGCGGAACCCGCTCGCAGCGCTACATCGTGCTGGACTCGCGGCTGCCGCGCGCGCTCACCGCGCTCGTCGTCGGCGCCGCGCTCGGACTGGCGGGCGCGATCACCCAGTCGATCCTGCACAACCCGCTGGCCAGCCCGGACATGCTCGGCATCACCACCGGTGCGAGCCTCGGCGCGGTGTCGGTGCTCGTCGCCAGCGGCGGCGCGACCACGGGCTTCGCGGCCACCTTCGGCGCGCCGCTGGCCGCGCTGCTCGGCGGACTGCTCACCGCCGCGGCGATCTACGTCCTCGCGCTCGGCCGTACCGCCACCGGCGAATTCGGCGCGACCGGCCTGCGGCTCGTGCTCATCGGCATCGGCGTCAACGCGTTGCTCATGGCGGGCATCAACTGGGTGCTCACCCGCGGGACCTGGCAGGACGCCGCCCGCGCGCAGCTGTGGCTGACCGGATCGCTCAACGGCGCGCAGCGCAACCAGCTCGTGCCGGCGGCGCTGGCGCTGGCGACCGTCGCGATCGTCGCGATCGGTTCGGCGCGGACCCTGGCCGCGCTGCGGTTGGGCACCGAGACCACCCGGGTGCTCGGCGTGCGAATCCAGACCCAGCAGGCCATCTTGATCGGCGCCTCGGTGGTGGCCGCGTCCGTGGCGACCGCCGCCGCCGGTCCGGTCGCGTTCGTCGCGCTGGCCGGGCCGCAGATCGCGCGGCGACTGCTGCGCACGCCAGGGGAACCACTGATCGGCTCGGCCTTGATCGGTGCCATCCTGGTGGTCGGAGCTGACGCGGCCGCGCGGACGCTGTTCCCGGTGGACCTGCCCGTCGGCATCGTGACCGCCGGATTCGGCGGACCGTTCCTGCTGTACCTGCTCGTGCGTATGAATCGGAAGGCGACCCTGTCATGACCGTCACCACCACCGCCGCCGCGCACCAGCTGGCCGCCGACGGCATCAGCCTCGGCTACGGCGACCGCGTCATCGTCGACGGGCTCACCCTGGATATCACGCCCGGCGTGATCACCACGGTCATCGGTCCCAACGGCTGCGGCAAGTCCACCCTGCTGCGCTCGCTCGGGCGGCTGCTCCGGCCGCGGACGGGTCGCATCCTGTTGGACGGCAAGGCCATCTCGTCGATGAAGACCAAGGACGTCGCGCGCGTGGTCGGCATGCTGCCACAGACGCCGGTCGCGCCGGAGGGACTGACCGTCGCCGACCTGGTCGCGCGCGGCCGTCATCCGCACCAGTCCTGGATCCGGCAGTGGTCAGCGGCCGACGAGACCGAGGTGATGACCGCGCTGGAGCAAACCGGCATCGCCGATCTCGCCGACCGCGCGCTCGACGAACTCTCGGGCGGTCAGCGTCAGCGCGCCTGGATCTCCATGGCGCTGGCGCAAGGCACCGACATCCTGCTGCTCGACGAGCCGACGACCTACCTGGACCTCGCGCATTCGCTCGAGGTCCTCGATCTGGTCGACCGGCTGCACGACGAGCTCGGACGCACCGTGGTGATGGTGCTGCACGATCTCAACCTGGCGATTCGCTACAGCGATCAGCTCATCGTCATGCACGCCGGACGGATCGTCGCCCAAGGCAGCCCGGCCGACATCGTCACCGCCGCGCTGCTGAAAGAAGTCTTCGGGCTGGATGCGTCGGTGCTCGACGACCCGGTATCCGGCAGGCCGATGATCGTGCCGATCGGTACACGGCACGTGCTGCCCGGCGCGTCCGCGAAATGATTCATCCGGTTCGCGAGGTATGACCAATACCACACAGCAACCGGAGAGTTACGACGGGGTGTAGTACGCATCTTTGTCGTTGGGTCCGTAAACTTGGGGGATGGCAGGACTCGGTGAACTCGAGAAAGCGGTCATGGACCAGTTGTGGTCGAGCGACGAACCGCAGACCGTCCGGCAAGTGCACGAAGCACTCGCCGCACGCCGCGAACTCGCGTACACCACGGTGATGACCGTGTTGCAGCGACTCGCCAAGAAGAATCTGGTGGTCCAGCGGCGCGACGATCGCGCGCATCGGTACGCGCCCGTGCACACCCGGGACGAGTTGGTCGCCTCGCTGATGGTCGACGCACTACAACAGGCCGACGCGGCGGGCAGCCGCGCCGCCGCCCTGGTGCATTTCGTGGAACAGGTCGGACGCGACGAAGCGGATGCGCTGCGCGAGGCACTCGCTAAGCTCGAAGCATCCGAAGGCAATCAACAACCGCCCAAGTAGTATCGGGGATGGCCTCTCGGCCCCCGGGCCTCACAATGCCGTGAGCGCACCGGTCCCCACAACGCAGTGAGCTGAGTCGATGAACGCAACCGCGCCGGTCTTCGCCGGTCTCGCCTTGCTTCTCGCGGGGCCCGCCCCTGCGCTGCTCAGCCGTGCCACGTGGCCGTACCGGACACCGCGCGCCGCGCTCGTGCTGTGGCAGGCCATCGCGCTCGCCGCCGTACTCAGCGCCTTCGGTTCCGGGCTCGCCATCGCCGCCGAGCTGCTGGTGCCCGGACCCGATGGACGTCCGACCACCTCCCCCACTCGGGAGATCGACGCCCTCGGGCTGCCCTTGTGGCTGGCCTACGTCACCGTCTTCGCGTTGACCCTGTTAATCGGCGCGCGACTGATCTTCTCGGTGATTCGAGTCGGCGTGCACACCCGCAGGCGCCGGGCGAAGCACCGCATGCTGGTCGACCTGCTCGACCAGAGCGGCCCGCACCGGCGCGCGCACGACATCCGCGTGCTCGGCGCCACCGAGCCGATCGCCTACTGCCTGCCCGGTCTGCGTCAGCGGGTGGTGCTCAGCGCGGGCACGCTCACCAATCTGGACCATTCCGAGGTCACCGCCATCGTCAGCCACGAGCGCTCGCACTTGAGGGCCAGGCACGACTTGGTGCTCGAAGCGTTCACGGCGGTGCACGAGGCGTTTCCCCGCGTGGTGCGCAGCAAGGCCGCGCTCGGCTCGGTGAAGCTGCTCATCGAGTTGCTCGCCGACGATTCCGCGGTCAAGGTCACCGGACCGAAGCCACTCGCGCGGGCCCTGGTGGCGTGCGCGAAGTCCACCGCTCCGCAGGGCGCGCTGGCCGCGGGGGGACCGACCACGCTGATCCGCATCCAGCGGCTGAGCGGACGGATCGGTGATTTCCGAGTGGCGTCGGCCGCCTATCTTGGCTCGGTCGCCATCCTCGTGGTTCCCACATTGGCCGTCGCGGTACCCTGGCTGGTCGAACTCAGCCGGTTGTTCAACCACTGATAGCGCCGATCCGGCGTCGCGCCGGTCGCCTTCGCCGCACCTCGCTTTCCGGACGTCGCCGTCCACCGCCACGCCCGTTCGAGCGCCGATCACGCGCGCGCACGTCGCAACACGAAAGGCCGTCAACCCTTTGACTCCCTCGCCCGCCGCCGCGGCGCCCAGCTTCACCTTCGCTGACCTGGGACTGCCCGTTCCGCTCGTCCAGGCCCTGCGCCGCGACGGCATCGAGGCGCCCTTCCCGATCCAGGCCGCGACGGTTCCCGACACCCTCGCGGGCAAGGACGTACTCGGCCGCGGCCCGACCGGCTCAGGCAAGACGCTGGCATTCGGACTGCCCATGCTGGCGCGCCTCGCCGGCGGCGCCGCGAAGCCGGGCAGACCGCGCGGATTGGTGCTGGTGCCGACCAGGGAGCTGGCCGCCCAGATCGAACGCGCGCTCGACGAGCCCGCGCTGGCCCTCGGCCTGCGCATCGCCTCGGTGGTGGGCGGCTCGCCGATCAAGCGGCAGGCCGACCGCCTGGCGCGCGGAGTCGACCTGCTCATCGCCACCCCCGGCCGGTTGCAGGACCTGATCCTGCAAGGCTCGGCCGACCTGTCCGACGTACTGATCACCGCGTTGGACGAAGCCGACCACATGGCCGACATGGGCTTCCTCCCGCAGGTCACCAAGCTGCTCGACCGGACACCGAGAGACGGCCAGCGCCTGCTGTTCTCGGCCACCTTGGACGGCGAGGTCGACAAGCTGGTCAAGCGCTACCTGCGCTCTCCCGTCACGCATTCCACCGCGCCGCCGTCGGCCGCGGTCGCCACCATGTCGCACCACCTGCTGTACGTGCGCAAGGCCGACAAGCGCGCGGTGATCGCCGAGATCGCCGCCCGCGACGGGCTCACCATCCTGTTCGTGCGCACCAAGCACGGCGCGGACCGGCTCGCCAAACAACTACGCGCTTCCGGCGTCGCGTCGGGCGCGCTACACGGCGGCAAGGCGCAGAACAACCGGACGAGGACGCTGGCGGCGTTCGCCGACGGCAGCGTGCCCGTGCTGGTCACCACCGATGTCGCCGCCCGAGGCATCCACGTGGACGGCATCTCCCTCGTGGTGCACGTCGACCCACCCGCCGAACCCAAGGCCTACCTCCACCGCGCGGGCCGGACAGCGCGCGCGGGCGAGGACGGCGTCGTCGTCACTTTGGTCACCGAGACCGAGCGCACCGACGTGGAGAAGATGACCCGCAAGGCCGGGGTCGACATCGAAGGCATCGAGGTCAGGCCGGGCGACAAGCGCCTCGCTGCGATCACCGGCGCGAGGCGGCCGTCGGGAGTGCCGGTCACTCCGCCCGGGGCTGCGGTGAAGCAGTCGGTGAGCGACGAGCCTCGGACCGCGGCGAGGTCCACCGGGCGCCGTGCGGGCTCCGAAACGCGGTCGACGGCGGGCCGCGGCGCGACCGAGCCGAAGTCGAGCGGGCGTCGTGCCGCCGTCGAGACGACGTCTTCTGGCGAAACTCCGACTTCCTTCGGCACCGGACGGCGGTCACGCGGCAACCGCTCGGCCACTCCCGCGGCCAGTCACACGAATCGCGCGGCCGGGCCGCGCTCGATCGAAAACCGCCGCGTCACAACCGAACCCGCGCGCCGATCGACCACAGACGGCGCATCGACCGCCCATACCACCCCGAACCGCCGCCGCAGCGACGCGCCTGACCGCATCGCACCCCGCGCCGACGGCTCCGCTCCCGTCCCCCACACCCGCACCGGACGCCGCACCACCGAAGCCCGAGACACCACGGGCCACCGCACCACCGGCGGACGCCGCCGCCGCGCCAACTGATCCACCCCACCAGCTGGTTCCACCCGCCGAGAACGGCCCTCGCACGCCTCGCGCATGCTCGTAGATCTGCGAGGCGTGCAAAGGTGCGTGGCGACGGGGATGCGCCTACATGGACACCGACACTGTGAGGCGTACGAGAGGCATGTCGCATCGGGGACTCGCCAGCAACGGCGTCCACCACAGCGCCGACTGCTCGCGGATTGCCGCACGCCTCTACGGGTCCGAAGTCTGCGAAGGGTGGACGGGGCAAGGCAGGAGACGTGGCGCGACACGCCCGGGGTGCAGCGGCGACGCGCCGGGTGGGGTCGGCGGATCCGCAGGTTGGCTGATGCGGGGCAAACTGGGGTGGTGCATCATCCGTTCTGGGCCGTGGTTTGCGCGCTCGTGGCCGCGCTGCTGTTCGCGGTGGCCGCGGTGGCGCAGCATCGGGCCGCGGCGGCGGTGCCGGAGGAGCACTCGCTGGTGGGGACGCTGCTGCGCAGTCCGCGATGGTGGGCGGGGGTCGGCGGTGACGCGGGCGGGTACGCGATGCAGGTCGTGGCGCTCGCGTTGGGGGCGGTGCTGCTGGTGCAGCCGATTCTGGTGAGTGCGCTGGTGTTCGCGCTGCCGCTTTCGGCGCGGCTCACCGGTCGACGGGTCGGGGCGCGCAACTGGGCTGCGGCGCTGGCGCTCGTCGCGGCGCTGGCCTGCTTTCTCGTGGTCGGCAATCCTTCCGAAGGCGATTCGAACGCGCCGCTCGGCGATTGGATCGTCCCGCTGGCGATTCTGCTCGGCGCGGTCGGCGGCGCGGTCGCGCTGGCGCTCGGCACGGCCGACGGCGGACTCCGCGCCCTGCTGTTCGGCGCCGCGGGCGGCGCGCTGTTCGGGCTGGCCGCCGCGCTGACCTCGTACGTCACGGATCTGTTCGAGCACGGGCTCGGCCACGTCGTCGGCAGCTGGCAGACGTGGGCGCTGGTCGCGGCCGGCTTGATCGGCGTCTACTTCCAGCAGCGCGCCTTCCAAGCCGGTTCGCTCACCGCCTCGCTACCCGCCGTCACGATCGCCGAACCGCTGGCGGCGGCCTTCCTCGGTCTGACGGTTCTCGACGAACAGTTGCGCACCAACGGTTTCGGGGTGGTGATCACCGCGTTCGCCGTGGTCGTCATGTGCGTTACCGCGATTCAACTGTCGCGCGCACAAGCCGCCGCTTGATCGACCGCCTCCTGTTCGCCGCACGCGGCATTCGGTTCGGCTCGTGCCCGGCCGCGCAATCCGGCAGGTACACAGCTGCGAGAGCAATCGTCGCGCCCGATTAGGCCCCACGCAGACGTTCGGTCCCGACGAGCACCGCGCACCGGAGACCCGCCGCCTTCGAGATTGCCGTCCATCGACTCGCGACGAAGCACACCCCCCACGAACCCGCACCCCTGCGGCTGAATATCTTGACGCACATACTGTTCCATCGATACGCGGCGCAAACGGATGTCCGATCCCCCACGCTGAAACCACCCCGGCACCGCGCCGACTTCCACCACGCCTTCGGAATTGCGGTCCGCCACCCGCGACGAAACAGCTCCCAGCGAACCCCCAACGCCGATCGTGTTCGGGCACGCACTGTTACGTGCCGCAAAACGCCCGGTCCCGCTCGATGAGACCGGCCCCCGGTGCGCCGGAGAATTGCCGCGCGACTCGTAACTCCCGGTTAGTATGGGTCAAGTGCAGTTTCTCCCTGGACACCAGCCGCCGTACGACCTCACCTACGACGACATCTTCCTCGTCCCGAACCGGACCGACGTCGCGTCCCGATTCGACGTGGACCTGTCGACCGTCGACGGTTCCGGCACCACCATTCCCATCGTCGTGGCGAACATGACCGCCGTCGCGGGCCGCCGCATGGCAGAGACCGTCGCCAGGCGCGGCGGCATCGTGGTCCTGCCGCAGGATCTGCCGATCACCGCGGCCGCCGACACCATCGCCTTCGTCAAGAGCCGCTCGCTCACCGCGGACACCCCGGTCACGCTCGGCCCGGATCGGTCGGTCTCCGAGGCCGTGGCGCTGATGCACAAGCGCGCGCACGGCGCACTGGTGGTGGTCGACGCGGGTAAGCCGGTCGGTGTGGTGACCGAAGGCGCGTGCACCGACGTGGACCGCTTCGCCCGCTTGCGCGAGGTGGCGGTCACCGATTTCGTCCAGGCTCCTGGCAGCACCTCGCCTCGTGAACTGTTCGACCTGCTCGAGGCCGAGCACGCGCACCTGGCCGTGCTCACCGCCGAGGACGGCTCGCTGGCCGGCGTGATGACCCGCACCGGCGCGATCCGCGCCGGGATCTACCAGCCGAACGTCGACGGCAACGGCCGGCTGCGCGTGGCGGCGGCGGTCGGCATCAACGGCGACGTCGCCGCCAAGGCCAAGGCGCTGGTCGACTCGGGCGCCGACCTGCTCGTCATCGACACCGCGCACGGCCACCAGGAGAAGATGCTCGAAACGCTGCGCGCCGTAGCCGATCTCGGCCTCGGTGTGCCGCTGGTGGCGGGCAACGTGGTCTCCGCCGCTGGCACCCGCGACCTCGCCGCGGCGGGCGCCGACATCATCAAGGTCGGCGTCGGCCCCGGCGCCATGTGCACCACCAGGATGATGACCGGCGTCGGTCGCCCGCAGTTCTCCGCCGTAGCCGAATGCTCCACGGCCGCAAAGGAACTCGGTGTGCACATCTGGGCGGACGGCGGCGTCCGGCATCCCCGCGACGTGGCGCTCGCGCTGGCCGCGGGCGCGTCCAACGTGATGATCGGCTCCTGGTTCGCAGGCACCTACGAGTCGCCCGGCGACCTGCGGATGGACCGCGACGGCAACGCCTACAAGGAGAGCTTCGGCATGGCCTCCAAGCGCGCGGTAGCCGCCCGCACCGCCACCGACAGCGGTTTCGACCGGGCGCGCAAGGCGCTGTTCGAGGAGGGGATCTCCAGCTCGCGCATGCGACTCGACCCGGAACGCCCCGGCGTCGAGGACCTGATCGACCACATCTGCTCCGGTGTGCGCAGCGCCTGCACCTACGCGGGCGCGCGCACGATCACCGAGTTCCACGACAAGGCCGTGCTCGGCGTGCAGTCCGCGGCGGGCTTCGCGGAAGGGCGTCCGCTGCCGAGCGGATGGTGAACACCGACACGCGAACAGGACGAAGACCGGCCGACGCGATCCACCGCGTCGGCCGGTAACATGGTGGTTGCCGGGTCGCCCGGCACCACGATTTCCGTATGCCGAAAGGAACAAGTTGTCACCCGCGTCCGAGGGCGCCGCACAGGAGGGCTCCTCTACCGAGCCGGGTGACAAACCCGGCGCTCTCCTTCCCGCAGCAAGCCAGCCCGAACCAGCTCCATCCCGCGTGTTCCGTAGTACCGCGCTCCGCGGGCGGTGTTGATCGTGTCCACCGTCCTCACGATTCTCAGCCTGGTCGGGTTCGTCGCCCTCACCGCAGGCACCGCGCTGTTCGTCGCGGCCGAATTCTCGCTCACCGCCCTGGAACGCAGCACCGTCGAGGCGCACGCCCGCACCGGTGACGTGCGCTCGCGGATGGTGCGTCAGGCGCACCGCACGCTCTCGTTCCAGCTGTCGGGCGCCCAGCTCGGCATCACCATCACCACGCTGATCACGGGTTACATCGCCGAGCCTGTCCTCGCTCGACTACTGGCGCCGGTGTTCACCGCGGTCGGCATGAACCCGAGCGCGGCCGGCGGCGTCTCGCTGGCGTTGGCCCTGGTGCTGGCCACCTCGCTGTCGATGATCTACGGCGAACTGGTGCCCAAGAACATCGCCATCGCCAAGCCGATGGCGACCGCGCGCATGACCGCGGGCCCGATGATCGCCTTCTCGGTGGTGTTCAAGTGGATGATCCACTTCCTGAACGGCACCGCGAACTGGGTGGTTCGCCGCCTCGGCGTCGAACCCGCCGAGGAGCTGCGCTCGGCCCGTTCGCCGCAGGAACTCGGCTCGCTGGTGCGCACCTCCGCGCAGCGCGGCGCGCTCGACCAGCGCACCGCCCTGGTGATGGACCGGTCGCTGCAGTTCGGCGAGCGCAGCGCCGAAGAGCTCATGACGCCGCGGGTGAAGGTCGAGTCGCTGGACAAGTCCGACACCATCGCCGATCTGATCGCCGCCGCCAGCCGCACCGGCTACTCCAGGTTCCCGGTCATCGACGGCGACCTCGACAACACCCTCGGCGTGGTGCACGTCAAGCAGGCGTTCACCCATCCCGCGAACGTGCGGCGCACCATCCCACTGCAACTGCTGGCCCGCCCCGTGCCGATAGTGCCCGCCAGCCTGGACGGCGACGAGGTGCTCGAACGCGTGCGTGCCGACGGCATGCAGGTCGCGCTGGTCGTCGACGAGTACGGCGGCACCGCGGGCCTGGTCACCATGGAGGACCTGATCGAGGAGATCCTCGGCGACGTGCGCGACGAGCACGACGAGGAGGAGCGCGAGGTGCGGCGGGTCTCCGACGGCTGGGACTGCTCCGGTCTGCTGCGCATCGACGAGGTCTCGCGCGCCACCGGCTACGACGCGCCGGAGGGCGAATACGAAACTCTCGGGGGTCTGGTATTGACCGGCCTCGGCCGCATTCCGGTGGTCGGCGACGAAGTAGTGCTGCCCAATTCCACCACGGGCCACCGAAGCGCGTACGAAACCGATCACGGCGGCTGGATCGCCAGGGTCGAACGCATGGATGGCCGCCGCATCGACCGGGTCCGGCTGATTCCCGTCACGCCGGAGGCGCTGATCGCCCACACGTCGCAGGAGCACAGTCATGGGTGATCTGTTCGGTGTCCTGCTCACGGTGGTGCTGCTGGCGGGCAATGCCTTCTTCGTCGGCGCCGAGTTCGCGCTGATCTCCGCGCGGCGCGACCGCCTCGAGGCGCTGGCCGCCCAGGGGAAGCGCAACGCCACCACGGTCATCCGCGCCGGGGAGAACCTGTCGATGATGCTCGCCGCCGCGCAGCTGGGTATCACGATCTGTTCGATCCTGCTCGGTCGCGTCGGCGAGCCCGCCGTCGCGCACCTGCTGGAGGGGCCGTTCGAGCTGCTCGGCCTGCCCGACCAGCTGCTGCACCCGGTTGCCTTCGCGCTCGCGCTGACCATCGTGGTGATCCTGCACATTCTCTTCGGCGAGATGATCCCGAAGAACATCGCGCTCGCCGGGCCGGAACGCAGTGCGCTGCTGCTGGTTCCGATGCACCTGGTGTGGTTGCGGATAGCCCGCCCGCTGATCGCGATCTACAACTTGGCGGCCAACCTGTCGCTGCGGCTGCTGCGCATCGAGCCCAAGGACGAGCTGGAGGCCACGGTCTCCAGCGTGGAACTCGCCGAGATGATCGGTGAATCCCGTTCGGAGGGTCTGCTCGACGAGGAGGAGCACCGTCGCCTCACGCAGGCGCTCGGCACCTCCGACCGGATCGTCGCCGACGTGATGGTGCCGCTGGCCACCACGCGCTCGGTGCCGTTGCGCGGCAACGGGACGACGCTCGGCGACGTCGAGACCGCGGTCACGGAGACCGGCTTCTCCCGCTATCCGGTGCGCGCGAGCGACGGTTCGCTCGTCGGCTACCTGCACGTCAAGGACGTGCTGGACAAGGTCGCCGACGACACCGCGGGCCCGGGCACGCCGATTCCGCGCACCGATATCCGCCCGCTCCCGACGGTCGGCGCGGCCACCACGCTGTTCGAGGCGCTGGCCCGCTTGCGCCGCACCAGCAGCCACCTGGGCCGCGTCGTCGACACCCGCGGCAACACCGTGGGCATCGTCGCGCTGGAGGACCTGGTCGAGGAGTTCGTCGGCACGGTCCGCGACACCACCCACCGGATCGCCGAATGATGTTCCGCGCCACCGTATTCCCTCGCGGTGTCGCGCCGTGCGGCGCGGTGGCGCGGGCCGGGTTCGCGGCAGATACCCACGTCACGGACCACCGAGCGGACAGCGGTCGGCGGCCGCTCGGCGTGTGTGGGCGACACTGGGGCGCGGGCCGGTTCGCGCACGTGCAGGCCGAAGAGTCTGCGGTATTGCCAGACGCCCGGGAGTCCGCATGATACTCGAAAGCGTTTTGGCGGAGGATGATTGGCGTGCCCGCGCCGCCGCGTACCAGGCCCGGCTGGACGAGCTCGTCGGGCCGTACCTGGAGCGGCGGGCCGCCGGTTCCACGCATCCGGTGATCGACTTCCTGTTCACCTACTACGGCAACAAACCCGCTCAGTTGCGCCGGTGGCATCCCGGGTTCGGCGTCGGGTTGGCCGGTGCACGCGAGTACGAGGGTGCGCGGGGGTATCGACGGCTCTCGGCCGACTTGTCAGGCTGGGTCCCGGAGGCCAACCAAGGCGACGCGCACAAGCCGCTCGGTCAGGCGGACACGCCCGAGCGCTCCAGCCAAGTCGACGCTCACCCGTGGCTCGGCCAGACGAACTCGCCCGAGCGCTCGAGCCGAGGCAGCGCACAGGCGCGGCCCGGTCAAGCGGAGACACCCGAGCGATTCACCCAGGTCGGCGTACACGAGCCGCACGGTCAGGCATTTGCACCCGAGCGCTCCAGCCGAGTCGGCGCACACGCGCAGCTCGGCCAGACGGACACGCTCGAGCCGCCCAGCAATGGCCACACGCGCGTGCAGCCGGGTCAGACGGGCGCTCCCGAGTGGTCCGGCACGCTCGCGACCGATCACGGACCGGTGTTCGCGGCGGATCCCGCGTACCTTGCACGCCGCCGCGACACCCTCGAGTTCGTCGCGAACCTCTTGCGTGCCACGGCGTCCCGCCCTGCGCAGCTCTCCTGTTTCGGCCTGCACGAGTGGGCCATGGTGTACCGCACCGACGACGTCCGCCACCGCCAGGTGCCGCTGCGGCTCGGAGCGGCGGACACCGACGCCGTGGTCGAAGCGATGTCGTTGCGGTGCACCCACTTCGACGCTTTCCGTTTCTTCACCCCGGACGCCGTCGGCCGCAACGCGAGACCGCTCACCCGCGCCGACCAGGTGGCCACCGAACAGCCCGGTTGCCTGCACGCCAATATGGACCTCTACAAGTGGAGTTTCAAGCTCGTCCCGCTCGTCTCTTCCACGCTCGTCCTGGAATGCTTCGAATTGGCCTGCGCCGCACGCGAACTCGATATGCGCGCCAGCCCCTACGATCTCGGCGACTACGGCTACACCCCGATTCCCATCGAAACCCCTTCCGGCCGAGCGGAATACGTCCGCCGACAGGCCGAACTCGCCGAGCGGGCCGCGACGCTACGCGCTACCTTGCTTGCCGCGTGCGAAGAACTGCTCACCGTAGGCGTGGAGCACGCCGTCGGGTGAGCACGCGGGGCCCGATTGTTACCGTGGCATATGCCCGGCGAATCCCCTGCGGCGGCGACTCTGCGCCGCGAACAACTTCCTGCGCACCCGCCGCGCCCGGCTCACCCCGGATGACGTCGGCCTTGTCACCGCGGCCGGGCGGCGCACGCCGGGGCTGCGCAGAGAAGAGGTCGCGATGCTGGCGGGGGTGAGATGTTCGTTACACACTCCTCGAATGCCCGCTTGCGGGAGTGAGACGACGATGTCACCTCTCCCTACATCAGCCCCGTGATTCGGCGCGGCGAGAGCACGAATCCTGATGGATCGGTTAGGCAGTGGCGGAACCGCGAACTGGTCGGTCACGCTCGGTCTGCTGAGCAGTTCCAGGCGGCGACGCCCGCGCTGTCGGCGCAGGCCCTGGCCCTGGGGGTGCGGGTCGGCCTCGCCATCGTCGACGTCCGTCTCGGGTGACCTGCTGCGCGTCAGTCCGGCAGCCAGTGCAGCTCGTGCGCCAGGGTTTTGGCGACGGTACGGATTCGGCGGTGTAGTGGTGACTGCACGCGCGGGAGGACCAGGTGGATGGTCAAGGCGGGTGCGCCCTGCAGCGGTCGCCAGGTGAGACCGGCCGGTTGTGTCGTGACCGCGACTTCACCGGCCGGAGCGAGGGTGAGCCCGTCGCGTAGGTCGCTCTGAGACAGGTCGAAAGAGACTGCGGGCGTGTGGAATCGGGGGCTCGGCTGGGTGTCGCGGAACAGTGCGGACAGCTGATCGTGGATCACGGGGTTGGCCGTACGGTCGGGGAGTCGCAGCGGATACTTGGCCGCGTCGGCGATCTCGATCTCCGGGTGTTCGGCCAGCGGATGATGCTGTGCCAATTGGACCCCGACACGCACACGCCGCAGCAGGAACCGGCGCACGCCACGACCCGGCTGTTCGCCGCGGGTGATCCCCGCATCGATGCGGCCGTCGGCGACCGCGGGAGAGATCTCTGGTGTCGCCATCGGGACCGCGCCGACCTCGAGTCCCTGGCTGCTGCGAATGAGCCTGTCCACCAGGGCCGGTGCCGTCTCGGCCCCCGTGCTGAGGCTGTATCCGATGCGCAGCGTGCCCAGTTCACCGGCCCCCGCATTCCGGGCGGTGTCCCATGCCCGGTCCAGCGCCGCCAGCGCGGGCGGCGCGGACTCCGCCAAAGCTGCACCGGCCGTGGTCAATACGACGCTACGCGTGTTGCGAACCAGCAGGCTCGTACCGAGTTCCGCCTCCAATCGGCGCATCCGGGCACTGAGTGCGGGCTGCGCGATACCGATCCGTGCGGCCGCGCGGGTGAAGTTCAACTCCTGCGCCAGCACCAGAAAGTACCGCAGGCTCACCGTATCCGGTGCCACGTGCCCTCCCTGCCGATTGATAACGATCCGTTCTGAGTCTATCTCGTTCCGGTCTTTCCCTCGACCACACATCAAGCCCTAACCTGCGCGTATGACGATTCAACTGACCGCGGTACTGGACACCGCACTCACACACACCGCCGACCCTGATCTGAACGGAGGTCGTCATGCATAAATTGGTCGTCCTATATCCCAAGCCCGCCGACCCTGACCACTTCCGCGACTACTACGTGAACAACCACCTTCCGCTGGTCATGAATTGGCCCGGCCTGCTTGCGTGGCGATACAGCTTCGACGTAGCGGCGACCAACGGAGAAGCGCCGTATTTCGCGGTCTTCGAAGCCGACTTCGCTGACGCCGCCGCCTTGGCCGCGTCGCGGGCGTCGCAGTACGGCCAGCGGGCGGCCGCCGATGTCGTCAACTACGCCACCGGCGGTGTGGTCGTCATCGACTATCCGGTGCAGGACGGCACCAGCTGAGACAGGACGGCACGCTCCGCGACGCGTTCCACCGACCGTTGCGGCCAGGGCCTGCTATCGGCGGAATCGCCGTTCCCGGTTGCCGGTTCGTTGAGCGTCGAATATGGGCCGATGTCCCGGCCGGATGTCACTGTCATTGATGCGTGCGGCGCGACGGCCGGGGCGGCAGCCTCGCGTCCGTCACCGACGACGACCCGACGACGACGAACCGGACGGTCTGCGCCGCTCCACGCCACCCCGGGTGACGGTTACAGCATCAACCTTTCCTGACACGGCACCAGCCGCTCGTAGCCAACGTACTCTTTTGCCGCGGGCTGTCATGGGCCCATTAACATCTGGGAGAGCACCCGATCACGTTGGTTCTGTGACCACACGTTGATGTTCATACCAGATTCCAGGGACGGTCGATCCGTTCGGCAACGGCTGCGGTCGCCGGTCCACTACCGTTGCGCCGATCTTGTCGCAGATGCGCTGTACCGCGAGATTCGACTCTTTCGTGCCGATCTCGACGTTGGTATATCCGGCGTCGTGGATCGCGTCGACGAGTGCCGCCACCGCTTCGCTCGCATAACCGGCTCCACGGTAACTGGGGCCGATCCACCAACCGATGGAACGCGACGACGTCTCGTCGCCGGTGGGGTGCACAGTCGCGCCACCGATCACGCTTGCGTCCGACCGCGACTCGAACACGAGAAGCCCTGGAGTCGGGTGGCCGCCGCCGATCGCCTTGATCAGTGCCCGGCCATGTCGTACTGTCCAGCCGTTGCCGTCGAGCATCGCATCATCGATCGTGGCTTCGAGCGAGACTGCGTCCTTCGGCGCCGGTCGGCGCAGGGTGAGCCGCGAGGTTTCGATGTCCCGCAGCACGTCGTAGCGCGCACTGCTTTCCTTCTTGGCGACTTCGCTGACGCGCCACGCCCAGAGCCAGCCCGCGACGAGGACGGTGGCCACCATGAGCAGCAGCCAGACTACAACGATGAGTTCGGTTGCGGTGGAAGGTAATCCGGGCCACACTGCATATCCGATGAGTGCTGCGGGAAACCCGGCGAGTGCGATCGATTTCGCCAGCCCAAGGCTGGCATGCCGGGGCGAGCGCTGAAAGGTCGCTTTGGCAGAGGCGATTCGCCAGGTGGGGAACATGCGCGAACAATATTCGATTCCGTCGTACCCGTCACGGATCCGAACATTGCGTTCTCGTTCGGCCTGGATTCCCGGCTAAGGCGTGGCTGACCTGAATCCGAGCTCGCAGCAGTTGACGCAACATAATGTCGACGAGCGGATGAGCGGCTGTCAGCCGGCGAACTTCGCGGCGGCCTGCGCGGTGACCGGGGTGAAGAGATTGATCAGGTTGCCGTCGGGGTCGCGAAACAGCAACGAGCGGTTCCCCCACGGCATCGTCGTGGGCTCGTTGACGAAATCCTCGACCGCCTCCCGCAACCGCCGGTAATCGGCATCGACGTCGGGGACCAGGAATTCGATGATCGCCGTGTGATTGTCGGCTGGGCGCGCGCTGCCCGCAGCGAACAGCGCCACGGTGCGGGTGCTTCCGATCGCGAGGGTGCCGGCCGGTGTGACGATCTCGGCGAAATCCGGTGTAGCCCAGGTTGCTTCGACACCGGTCACGTGCTGATAGAAACTGACCAGCCGCTGGATGTCATCGGTGATCAGACGGATCGAGACGAGCTTCATCGCGTACTCCTGCTGTCGGATGCGGCGGAGGTTCCACCGCCGAACGCCACAGTAGAGTCGATACCGGACAGCTTCCGCCCGGTATAAATGCGAGAATTTCCCGATGACGCGCCCCACCGCCCGAGTGCTGGCCCTGCTCGAGCTGTTGCAGGCCGGCGGTACCCAAACAGTCGGTGAACTCGCCGGACGGCTCGGCGTCGATGAACGCACCGTCAGGCGATACGTCACCCATCTCACCGACCTGGATATCCCCGTCCGATCGGTGCGGGGCCGCTACGGCGGCTACCAGCTCGCCCCCGGATACCGCATGCCACCGCTGATGCTGACCGACGACGAAGCGGTGGCCGTGCTACTCGGGCTCCTCACCAGCCGGTCGACAACCGCCACCTTCGCGGCCGACAGCGCGACGGCCAAACTCCGCCGCGTCCTGCCCGCACGTCTGACGGCCCGGCTGGACGCACTGATCAACACCGTCGAATTCACCGCCGACGCCCGCCCGGACGTCGCTGTCGAGAGCTCCGTCCTCCTCCTGGTCGCCGAAGCCACACGCGAACACCGCCCGGTCGCAATTGATTACACGGACCGCAGCGGGCGGCCCAGCGAGCGCACCGTGCACCCGTACGGGCTCGTCGAGCACTCCGGCCGGTGGTACCTGACGGGAAAGGACAGCAGCAGTGACGAACTACGCCAGTTCCGGCTCGACCGCATCACCGCGGTGACCACACGACCCGGAACATTCACTCCGCCCGCCGGATTCGAGCCGGCCGCACATCTGCTATCCGCACTTGCCACTGCGCCCTATCGGCACGATGTGTCGGTCCGAGTTCAGGGAACTCTCACCGAGATCCGCCCGCTGCTGCCCGCCGCGATCGCGACCGTGCAGGAGATCGACTCACCACCCTCTGACACCGACCCATGGGTCCGGGTCCGAATCCGGGCCGAACAACTCGACTGGATTCCCCCACTCCTCGCCGGCCTGAACCACCCGTTCGTCATCGAACACCCCGACATCCTCAACGACGCCGTGCGCACCCTGGCTCGCCGACTGACCGCGGCCGCCGACGGCAGACACCGAACCCACAGGTAAACCCCGGCAACGCGGATCGTCACCCAGATTGCTGTCGGATGGCCACTACGTCTCGGACCCGCGCGTCGAGCTCCCTCGAACTGCCGCCGAACCACGACAGGATCGACGAACGCCCGCATATGCCGTTTTCGGCACCCCGGGCCTCAGGAACTGTTTTGTTTGACTTCGTCCACGATCCAGGCGGCGATCTGAGCTCGTGAGTTGAATCCGAGCTTGGTGAGGATGTGCTCGACGTGACCTTGGGCAGTGCGCGGTGAGATCACCAACTTCGCGGCGATCTGCTTGTTGCTGAGCCCCCGGGCGATGAGGTCGGCGACCTGCCACTCACGCTTCGTCAGTTTCGATGAGGCGCCCGACGCGGGCGCCTCATCGGTGGATTCGCCGCCGAGCGCGTAAGCGACAGCGGCGTCCACACCGAACCCACGGCCTCGCCGAAAGGCAGCGTCGAATTTGCGAGCGCCGAGAATATGACGCGTCGTCCGCTCACATTCCTCGTGAAAACGCGACATGGTCCGTAGGACGGCCCGCACGCTGTTGCCCACCAGCCAATTTCCCTGGGCCGCTCCGAGCAGGACGGCCGCCCGTTCGGCGTCACCCTGGTCGGCGACCGTCCAGGCCAGCGCCTCCAGACTGAACGCGGTGATCACCGGACTGTTCAGCCGGTTGACTCGCAATGCCTCCTCGAGCAGCTGTTGGGCACGGTGCCGGTCGCCTCGCTGCCACGCGGCAATGCCCAAGCCGCGCAACGCAGCCGAGCGATAGAGCAGTTCGCCTTGCGCTTCGGTGATGGACAGTACTCGGCGGTAGAGCGCGGTCGCTCGGGTCACGTCGCCGCGTAGCTCGTACGACCACGCGAGGATGGTCAGAGCGCTGACATAGAGCTCTCCAGTCTGGTCCGAGCTGAACAGCTCGACAGCTCGTTCGAGGGAGCGGGACCCCTCGGTCGTTCGACCCCCGGCGAGTGCGAGGATGCCGGCGGCGTAGGCGAGCTGTCCCTGACTGATGGGATCCGGGGCCTGTTCGGCGAGGGCTCGTCCCTCCTCCAGAAACGCTGCGGCGGCCCGGAAATCCCCCTGCGGCGCGGCGACTTCGCACGCGGTGCGCAGCGCGCGGATGCGGTCGGGTATGGATTGCGCGCGTGGGTGGGCGAGAACGCGGTCGATCCAGGTTCGGCCTTCCCTGTAGAGGCCGCGAAAGCTCCAGAATTCGTGCAGCGCGGCAACGGTGCGCAACCCCGCCTCGGCCGCCTCGTCGGTGTCCTCGGCGAGGCAGTACTCGAGCGCTTCGCGCAGGTTGGGGAGCTCGCGTTCGAGCCGGGCGATCCAATCGGGCTGCCGGTGGCTGATCCACCCGGCCTCGGCATCCTGCGCCAACCGTTGGTACCACTCGCGGTGCAGGCGGCGTAGCTCCCCGTCTTCACCGGACTCTCGCAGCTTTTGCCGACCGTACTCCCGCATGGTCTCGAGCATCCGGAAGCGCACCGCGGACCGCGACGCCTCCCGGGTCAGAATCGACTTGTCCACCAGCGAGGGCAGCACGTCGAGCAGGCTGTGCGGCGCCATGCCGGAACCGCATACCTGCTCGACGGCGTCGAGTTCGCAACTCCCGGCGAACACCGACAGCCTGGCCCACAGCCGCTGCTCGGCCGGGGTGCACAACTCGTAGCTCCAGTCGACACACCAGCGCAGCGCCTGCTGCCGGGTCGGCGCGGTACGACTACCGCGGTTGAGCAACGTGTATCGATCATCGAGGCGCTGCAGAATCTGCTCCGGTGACATCGTGCGCATCCGAGCCGCCGCCAGTTCGATCGCCAGCGGCAATCCATCCAGCTGGGCACAGATACCGGCCACGGAAGACTTGTTGTCCTCGTCGAGTTGGAAGCCGGGCACCGCTGCCGCGGCGCGGTCGGCGAACAACGTCACCGCATCGAAGTGGGGTAGCCCGACCAGCGTCGGCTCCCGATGCCGATCCGGGACCGTCAGCGGCGACAACCGCAGCACCGCCTCCCCCGCGATATTCAACGGTTCCCGGCTGGTGGCGAGAATCCGCAGCTCAGGGCAGGTCCGCAGCAATGCCTCGGCCAACCTGGCCGCGGCTTCCACCATGTGCTCGCAGTTGTCCAGCACGAGCAGTGTTTCGCGCGAGCGCAGGAATTTCACCAGCATCTCGAGCAACGGATCGGACGTCGCCTCCCGCAAGCCGAGGGTGGCCGCCATGACATCGACCAGGAGCTCGGCATCGGAGACCTCGGCCAGTTCGACCAACCACACACCGTCGGCGTAGTCGCGCTGCGCTTGCGCCCCGGCCCGCAGTGCCAGCCGCGTCTTGCCGACGCCCCCGACCCCGGTCAGCGTCACCAGCCTGGCACCGGACAGGAGCTTTTTCACTTGGGACAACTCCGTGCGCCGTCCGACGAAGCTGGTGAGCTCGAGTGGCAGATTGCCACCGGCGTCCTGGGCAACCGCCGTCAGCGGCGGGCGCCATCTCCCCATCGCAACCTCACGGCGTGTGCGCAGCAGATCGTCCTCGGTCATCGCCCGGCTGCGATCCACCAGGACGTATCCGGACACCAGGAAACATACGCTTACCTTCGGCCAACGCTCGGCATATTGCCGACAAAGGTGAAAGGAAGCGACGGCGGTCGAGGCGTCCGGCTACCCGGTGATCGTGAACACCGGAAATCTATCGCCGCGCGGAGGCGCTTCGAATCGCACACGGACCGGTCGATGCGAGGACGGCGGAACTTGCCCCTCGATCGTCGTGTAGATCCACGGGCCCTCGTCGAGTTCGACGATCGCGATCGTCGACGGCGCCGAACCGGCGCAAGATTTCACGGTACCCTCGAGCACCCGCCACGACACGATCGAGCCGCGGCCCGACGACGGTATCCATTCGAGATCGACGGATCGACAGGACCCGCACGCGTCGCTCGGCGGCGCGAGCAGCTTGTCGCAGTCCCCGCAACGCGGAATCATCAACGTGGCGTTCCCGTACACCGGGTGGTCGGCCCCGATGCTGTGCTTCGTGTCGTACCGGTACATGGCACCTTGGTGGATTCGTGGTGGAGCAATGCCACCACTCTCCCTTGATCCCGGCGGGACCGCGACGGTCGAATGACCGCGGGTATACCTATTTGTGCTCGTTGCGCGACGAATCCGCACTCGAGGTAACTATCGACTATCCGACCAGAAACCGTCGCTGACCTGCTCCGACGGCGAGCGGCACTGGTTTCGGGAGCAGCGTGGCCGTGACCATCCGTCAACTTCGACCGAGTCGGCGGCGAGAAGCCGATAGCCCCGCGAACACACGCAGTCGTCCCATTAGGTGAGACGATCGGAAACCATCAGCGCCTCGGGGCCCGACCGCCGCAGCTGCGGCACACTCGTCGAGCGGGCTCGTCTCGGTCTACCGCTGGTAAGCACCCCACGGCTGCCGACCGCGACACCGATCCGGTACCAGAGGACCCGTCAAGTCGATGAGCGAGTCGATCACCTGCCTCATCCGTTCGCGCGACAACCGCTTCTTTCGTGTGCTCGCTCTCGGACTCAGGCGGATGTCGCCGCGCCGTTGCACCGGCATCCGCACCGACCTCGTTGTCGTTCAGGCCCGATAGTTCGTCTTGCACTCCTAAGGATGACGATCTATCCAGGGTTTGACACGGGTAGTCGGCTACGCCAATTGCACGAGAGACACCCACGAGAACGACCGTTTCGGAGAAGCGCGGCCGCAGGACAGGCACCAACGGGCCGACCACCTATTGGCATGCAGTGCAACCCGTTCAGACGGCGATGGATTTGGAGTAGTGCGCTACTACAGCTCGGATGGAGCCGGCGTCGGTCGAGCGACGAGGTGCAGTCCGGGGAACCGTGGGTCGAGCGATGAGGGTCTCTCTGGCCGGGGCTCAGGCGTGAGCCACAATCGCCGCGTGAACCGTGGCAGGCGTGGCCGCACTCACCGCCATGCTGCTGTTCGCCAGCGGCAATCCCCGCAGTCGAACAGAGCGCGCTACCGGCGAGCTGGTCCCGGTCTCGGTATCGCGTGTGCTCTCCGGTCGGTTCGGAACGGCGGTCATCGATGTCAGTCGTTCGCCGCGACAGGGACTAGCGCAGCGCTGATCTCACGGGCGACGCGGTGGCCGGATTCCGCGGCGCCGTCGATGTAACCCGCCCAGCGGGTGGCGGTTTCGGTGCCCGCCCAATACAGCGGGCCGACGGGGCGGCGCAGGGCAGGTCCGAAGCGGGTGAGGGTGCCCGGCGCGGTGAACGCGCCGTAGCAGCCGCGACTGTATTCCTCTTCGGCCCAGTCGCGTTCGATGTAGTCGATGGGATTGCGAGCCCGCGACCCGAAGTAGCCTGCGAGGTCCTCGATGACCTTGGCGCGGCGGTCGGCGAGGTCGAGACGCGCGCCGACGTCGGCGTGGCGGCCTTCGAGGAATCCGACGAGAACACCGGGCGAACCGCCGGGCGGGGTGTTGTCGAAGACGGTGCCGAGAGGCCGCCGGTCGCTGTTCGCCTGACCACTCAAACCCGCTGTCCGCCAGAACGGTTCGTCGTAGACGACGTTGACCTTGATCACCCTGCCCATCGGCATCCGCTGCACGAGCTGGTCCCGATCGCCGGGCAGGCCAGGGGTGAAGCGGATCCGCGCGGCCAGCGGCGGGGGCACCGCGATCACCGCCCGGCGCGCCCGCACCATCGTGCCGTTCGCGTGGACACGCACGCCCACATCGTCCCAGTCGATTTCCGAGACCGGGCTGTTCCGGACGACTCGGTCACCGAGTTCCTCCGCCATGGCCAGTGCGATGGTCTGCGTGCCGCCGACCACGCGGTCCTGCTGGGCGCCGCCGGTGACGTTGATCAGGGCGTCGAGCCCGCCCGCGGCGCCCACGTAGAAACTCGCCCACAGCGCGGACATATCCGCCGGTTCGGCCGAGAACACCGCTTCGGTGATCAACTGAAAGAAGGATCGGCCTTCTGCGGTGAACGCGGTGCGCTGCAGCCAAGTGGCGAAGGTCTGTGCATCGAGTGTCTCGGCCTGCGGGGCCAGCCACGGCTCGGTCTGGGCGACCTGGCGGGCGAGCCGGTCCAGTCGCCACTGCGTCTGGGCGATATCGGCCAATGCCAGCGGGTTCACCTTGGGAATCCGGCCGGTGTACTCCGAACGCGAGGAGCCGACCTCGGCGATGTGACGGCCAGAGGTATGCGTGGGATAGGTGGCAAGTCCTAGTTCCTCGATCAGTGCGAGCACCTGGCGCTGGCCCGGGCCGACCCATTGCCCGCCCACCTCGATGGGCTCCCCGCCGGGCAACTCGGCATTGAGCAGCCTCCCGCCGACCCGATCGCGCGCCTCGAGAACCAGTACCTCGGTTCCGCGGCGCATCAGGTCACGGGCAGCGACAAGCCCCGCGATCCCGGCGCCGACGATGACGACATCCACTGACTTGTCCATCTCGCTCCCAATTCCATGCATCGCGTATCCGAGATACACAGTGTATGTGGTAAACGTAGCGCATGGAGTCGTTGCGTGACAAGTACGTCGAGAACACCCGTCAGGCGCTGCTCGACACCGCGGCGCGCCTGTTCGCCGAGCGGGAATACGCGGACCTGTCGGCCGAGGAGCTGGTCCGGGCCGCCGGCCTGACCCGCGGTGCGCTGTATCACCATTTCGACGGCAAGAAGGGCCTGTTCGAAGCCGTCGTCGACGACTTGGAACAGCGTGCGGCACAACGCATCAGGGCCGCCATCGACTCGGCCACGGATCCGATCGAGCGCGTCGACCGCGGCCTGGTGGCATTCCTCGACGTCTGCGCCGAACCCGACTACCGGCACATCGTGCTCTTGCAGGGGCCGATCGCCCTCGGCTGGCGACGCTGGCGCGAACTGGACCAACGCCACCTCGGCGGCCTCGTCGTCGAATCGGCCCGCAACCTGCTCGATGCCGGAATCATCCAGGCATACCCGCCCGAACTCGTCGCCAGCGCCTTCTACGGCGCCTTGACCGAGATGTCACTGACCATCGCCGAGACGGGCGACTCCCAGCAGAGCCGCGCCCAAGCGGCGGCGCTCACCCGCGATTTCCTCAGCGGGCTCACTGCCGCCGGGTCCGGGGCGTCTCCCCGCCCGGCAACGGACACCGATGGCTGATATGCGATAGCCGCATGCCGAAGGGAGTATTCGATGACCGGGACGGCAACATAAGACCGCTGCCGCTTTTCACTCGTGCACCAGCCGTTCAACCCCGGCTTCGAATCGAGGTGGGGACCGGCATATGCAGGGCGAGTTGACCTTCCGTCATGACATCGAGCCGAATGGTCCTGATCGGGTCGAGCGATCGCAGGTCCTCGGCCATGCGGCCCTGTCCGAAGTTTGCAGTGAGCGTTGCGCCGCGCCGCGGATTCGCCTGCGGGGTCGTGGGACGCACGCATCCAGACCACCGGAGACAAGCCCGCGGATCGCTGTGATGCCTTGCAGCGCAATCGAATCGCGGTCGCGATGCCACCGAATCCGGTGACGACGATCGCGACGCGTGCGGGGATCGTGACGCGCTCCGGCTCCAAAGAGCAGGCGGGGCTGCGTTCGGGTCACATCAATTTTCTGCGGTATCCGCGGCGAGGCGGACCCGTCCGAGTTCAGAGGATCGCCGGAATGGGAAGCCCCGGGAGCGCAGTGCCGTTCGGTGGACCCGAGCCATCGTGAGTAGCGGCGCAGCGCCCGGCTCTGAACACGCTGGTCCGCGACGAGTGCCCACGCCGGGTGGACACCGAGTGCCGGGTTCTTGCCCTCGGCCATCCGGCGCATCTGGTAGCGCACCATCGCCATTTCGGTGGCCGAGGCGAGCGACTTGTCCGACCAGGTAACCGGTTTCAGCGTCCCGGCCGCTTCCAACCCCTCGCGCCAGCGGTTGGGCAGATCGGGAGTGACCGCCAGCCCGGTGGCCATGCCGATCAGCTCGACATTGTTGGCCAGCACTCGTTCGGCTGTCTCGCGACGGGTGATGCCGCCAGTCAGCATCAGCGGCAGTGCGCTGGTCTGAGCCAATTCCGCGGCCAGTTCCAAGAAGTACGCCTCTCGCGCCGCGGTACGTCCGTCGGCGGGACGACCCGACATCGCCGGACTCTCATAACTGCCACCGGAGATCTCGACCATGTCGACGCCTACCGAGGCGAGCATGCCGATCACCTTCTGCGCGTCGTCGGCGTCGAAGCCGCCGCGCTGGAAGTCCGCCGAATTCAGCTTCACCGCGACGGCGAACTTCGGCGCGACGACCGCACGGATTCCGCGCACGATCTCGAGCAGCAACCGGGCACGGTTCTCGAGCGAACCACCCCATTCGTCGGTGCGGTTGTTCACCAGCGGAGAAAGGAACTGCGACAGCAGATAGCCATGCGCGGCATGGACTTCCACCCCGTCGAACCCGGCCTGCTCGGCCCGCTGCGCGGTAGTCACGAACCGCGTGATGGTGGCGGCGATCTGCTCGGCGGTCATCGCCACCGGCTGCCCGAACCGCTTCGAGTGGCGGCCGAGGTCGACCGCGATATCCGAAGGACCCCAGACCACGCCGGGCATGCGCGCCTCGACCTGACGACCGGGATGGCTGATCTGCATCCACATGGCCGCACCCGCGGCCTTGCCCGCCTGCGCCCACGCCGCGAACGGCTCCAGCGGCGCGTTGGCATCAAGGACGACGCCGCCCGGCCCGGTCAGCGCCTCGGCGTGCACCATCACATTTCCCGTGATCAAGAGGCCGGCACCCCCGGCACCCCACCGCCGATACAGCGAGATCAGCCGCTCGTCGGGCAGCTGCCCCTTACCCGCCATCCCCTCTTCCATGGCCGCTTTCGCGATCCTGTTGCGCAGGACTTGGCCGGACCGCAAATGTAGCGGCGAGAACAACTCACTCGAAACCGAACCACTCGACATCCGCAGACCTCCTCTCGTTAGCCGTGTTCATCGAGCACACGATGTGCACGCCGCTAACATATGGGTGCATGTAAGCATTGTCAACTTTTGTTAGATTGATCCCATGACACCGTCGACCCAGCCGTACCACCACGGCGATCTCCCCACCGCGCTGGTGCGCGCGGCAGTGGAACTTCTCGAGGAGAACGGAGCCGCCGAGCTGTCGCTGCGCGCCGCCGCCCGGCGTGCGGGCGTGTCCACCGCCGCGCCGTACCGCCATTTCGCCGATCGCGACGCCCTGTTGTCCGCCGTCGCCGCGGTGGGCTATCGCGACCTGGCGGACCGCCTGTCCGCGGCGCATCCCGCGCGGATCACCGCCGAGGACCTCGCCGCGATCGCGATCGCCTACGTCCAGTTCGCGCTGACCCGTCCCGGCCTGTTCCGCGTAATGTTCGCCGAGCCCTGTGATCCGACCAGCCCCGAACGCGTGGCCGCGACCACCGCGATCCACGAGTACGTCAAATCGATTGTGCGGCAAGCATTTCCCAGTGCCGACCCGGATGCGATGGCGAATGCCGTCTGGGCACTGGTGCACGGCCTGGCATTCCTGCACTTGGACGGCAAGTTCGACGTCATCTCCGCCGACGCCGTCGCCGACCGGGTCCGCGCCGCGGTCTACGCGGTCCTCGGAGCGTCGGGCCAGGGACCTACACCGCCCGCCTGAAGGTCTCGCGGGAGATCAACGAACTCCGGTGGCGGCCCGGCCGGGTGTATCGACATCGTGCGTTCGCCCCGAAAGCGCGCGCTTTCCGGGCGATGCCGGCGGCGGGTGGTAGGCCAGGCACGCTGCCGATGTCCCGTCCGCGGCCAGAAAGATTACGGTGCGCGCGGTGTCGACCAGACCCATGTCCAGTGCGTTCAGGTAGGCGTGCACCGGGGCCGCGGTATAGGGAACGCCGACCGATGGAGCGAAACCGATCACCGACCGTGACGGGATGGTGAGTGCGTTCGCCAAGCTGGTGCGGAATCCGGGCACGTTGGCTGGAACCAGCAGCAGGGCCTGCCCTTCGGCGAAATCGCCTCCGTCGAGTCCCTCCTCGTCCACGCAGGAGCGCACGACCGCCACGGCCGAATCGACCGGGTCCTGCGCATCGGCACGAACACAGATGACGCGACGACCTTCGGAGCCGGCTTCACCCAGATCCACCCAGGCCGTCGGGTCGATCGGACCGGGGGTATCAGAGGTGTGGAGCCGACCGAGTCCGCCTGCGGCAGGCGAGCTTCCGAGCAGCAATGCGGCGCCACCACTGCTGTAGGGGAAATCGGTGACATGGCGCTCGGTGGAGGGGTGCACATCGCCCCCGACGAGCAACGCGTACTCGACCGCGCCGGTGGCGAGGAAGGCGTCGGCGGTCACGATGGCGTGCAGCAGACCGGTGGCGCCTTGCATCAGGTCGAAGGAGAACGTCGGCGCCCGCCCGGCCTCATAAGCGAGACCGAGGCCGATCCGCTTCTGAATGAGCGCCGCCACCGCGGGCTCGCAGAGATTGCTGTCCCGAAACACCCCCGTGTTGATCAGCATGCCGATCTCGTCGAGGCCGACATCCGCGCGCTGCACACAGGTGAGCGCCGCGCGTGCAGCCAGTTCGAAATAGCTGCCGGTATCGAGGTCGGAGTTCGTCGCGGCAGCGATGATCGTCGTTGCCATGCTCATGCCTCCAAGCGGGAGATGGTCGCGGCGAGATATCCGGAGACGATTCCCGAGGCGGCCGGGATCATGAGGATCTTGGATCCTTTGGGGATCTTCTGTTGCGCGAGGTGCTCGTGCAGTACCAAGAAATGCGAGGTCGAGGCGGTATTGCCGTAGTCGCGCAGCACGTTGAGTTTCTGCGGCATCGGCGTGCCGAAATGCCGCTCGGTCAAATCCGAGATGTAGTCGATCGCGGGTGCGCTGAACTGGTGATGGATCCAGTAGTCGTATTTCTCGCTTTCCCAGCCGCGCCCGGTTTCGGTGAGAAAATCGGACAGCCGGTCGATGCCCTGCTGGTAGCGGGCTTCGTTCTGCATCGCCCGGTTGTCGGTGTACATTGCCATTCCACCTGTTATGTCACTGGGCATCCCCCCGCAATGCTCGGCGCCGTCCGCGGCGGTCATGAGTTCGACGTAGTGGATCTCGTCATCGTCGTCGCCCCGACCGTCCAAGACGACCGCGCATGCGGCGTCCCCGACGGTCAACGACGCGAACTGCGGGTCATACGGCTGGCTGATTTCCCGCACCGCGGTTTCCGCGATCGGGGTGATTTGCTCCCCGCTCACCACCAAGCCATTACGCACAACCCCGGCCTTGATCATCCGATCCAGCACCATCACCGCGGTGAACATCCCGGCACACGCGTTCGACACATCGAAACACCGCGCCGCGTCGGCACCGGTGGCACGACCCAACATCACCGCGAAAGACGGTGCATAACAAAAGATTTCCTTACCTCGGGTGCGGGTGATGGAGGCCGAGATGATGACATCCAGTTCATCGACGGTGTAGCCGGAGTGGTGCAGACAGTCGGCGATCGCCCGCAGCGCCAAGTCGAAAGACGATTCATACCGGTCCGGATGACTGTCGTAGACGCGCCGATTCCGGATTCCGGTGATCCGCTCGAGGTCCCATGACTTCGGCACGGCCAGCGCGGCGGTCAAATCCTCGGTGGAGCGGACAGTTGTCGGTGTGTAGGCACCGATCGACTCGAAACGCGTACGGACCATCATCCCTGCTTTCCGCTTCAGTTCGGCAACAAAGATCGGCTGTCGCGCTCGGCGACAAACGCAGTCGGAACGCCACCCTGCCACAGAAATTTCGTCACGGACTGTCGACACGAGCGCCAGGACCAAATCCCCCGAACACAAGGCACCAGAACGACACTGAGCAATCGTCCAGCTCATGGCAACGCGGCGACCGGTCCACATTTCCGCTCGAATCCAACTCCGGCGATCTCGTAGGCGTAGCGCTCGGTGACCGCTATCTGGACGAACTGACTCAGCTCGCGCGCTCCGCGGACGACCGAGGTCAGTCGAATTCGGCCACGAGCAGATCGGTGAATACGCCGATCGGATCGTGCCAGTCGCCGTACGCCCAGGCGGCGTTGATATCGGCGACGAGAACATGACCGCCGTCGCGGGCGCCGTATGCGTATGTCCACGAACCGAACAGCGCGCCGCCCATACCCCACAACGCGACGCCGGAGGGCAGCGTCACCGAGGAGATGCCGAGACCGTAGCAGGTGTGCGCGATCCAATTCTCGGTGGGGACAGTTCGGAACATCTCGACCTGTTCGGCTGGGCGGAGCAGCTGGCCGCCGAGCAGGGCTGCGAAGAAGCGGTGCGGGTCACCGGCGGTGGAGATCGTGGCGCCCGCCGCGCCGAACAATGGAGACGTCCAGCTCGGTCGCGTCGCGGATCGCGGCGTCGGGGCTCGAGTCGAACAGTTCGTGTAGTGGCGGGAGCGGGGTCCCTCGATGGCGGGGTCGCTGGCGTGGGGCAGCGAGGTCGCGGTGAGGGCGAGCGGCTCGCGCGGCGGGCGAGCACGCGCTCACCGTCGTCGCCGCGCTCGTGCACGCAGGCACACCGCTCATCCCGGAGCAGCTTGCCGCCGCGCTGGATTGGCCCCTCGACCAAGTAACTTCGGCGCCGCACGACGCCGGACACCACCGCGACCTCGCGGACCCCGGTCGCAGTGCGCCGCAACAGGTCCGGCGTTTTCCGTGGTCGCACGCACCGATCGCCTCACCACCGCCCAGCGGCGTCGGCTTGCCCGGAGCGCGTCGTAACCGATGGCCACCCGCGGCTCACCCGACGCTGAGCGCAGCAATGATAATTGAGATATCTATCCCGTTGTGCGAAATGCCATTTCATGGCCTGCGCCAATCGAGTCGGCTCTGCCGACACCGTGACCTGGGATATGACAAAACGAGTGCGCTAATTCGAACTGAAGGCCACCCGTTCGACTTTCCCGTTTGCGCGAAGCGGCGTTTTATGTCCGCCGTGGCAGACCGATACCGTCGAATTCATGGAGTGGAATTTTCGATCGGCCGAAGAGCTTTCAGCTGCCTTGGGTGCCGGTGAGGTGACCTCGGTGGAACTCACCGACGAGGCAATAGCCCGTATCGAGCGGGACGACGACGTGATCAACGCGATCTGTGTGCCGGACTTCGACCGTGCGCGGGCCGCCGCGCGCCGTGCCGACCAGGCGCGCGCCAGCGGCGAGGATCGGCCGCTGCTCGGTATCCCGGTGACGGTCAAGGAGTCCTACAACATGGCCGGGCTGCCCACGACCTGGGGCATGCCGTTACAGAGGAACTACGTGCCGTCCGAGGACGCGGTGCAGGTGTCGCGGCTCGAGGCCGCAGGCGCGGTGGTGCTCGGTAAGACCAATGTGCCGCTCGGGCTGCAAGATATACAGAGCTTCAACGAGATCTATGGCACCACCAACAACCCGTGGGATCACGCTCGCACGTCGGGTGGTTCCTCCGGCGGCTCGGCGGCGGCCCTGGCGTGCGGATTCGGCGCGCTGTCCATCGGCTCCGACATGGCCGGTTCGCTGCGCACCCCCGCGCATTTCTGCGGTGTCTACGCGCACAAGCCGACACTCGGGCTGGCGGCGACCCGAGGTATGGTCGCGCCGCCCGCGCAGGCATTGCCGGTGGATCTCGACCTCGCCGTCGTCGGTCCGATGGCGCGCACCGCGCGCGACCTCACGCTGCTGCTCGACGTGATGGCCGGACCGGACCCGCTGACGCTCGGCGTCGCGTACGACGTGACGCTGCCGCCCGCGCGCCACGAGCGGCTCTGCGACTTCAGGGTCCTGGTCATCGACGAGCATCCGCTCATTCCTACCGGGTCCGCTGTGCGGGCGGGCGTGAACCGGGTGGCCGAGGCGCTTGTCGACAGCGGCGCCCGCGTCGAACGGCACAGTTCGCTGCTGCCCGATGTGACCGAAGCCTCGACGCTCTACATGCAGTTGCTGTTTTCGGGCTCCGTCGCATACTTTCCCGTCGACGAATACGAGCAACTGCGAAGCCGCGCAGCCGAACTGAGCGCGGACGACCAGAGTTTGGACGCGGCCCGGTTGCGCGCGATGGTGTTCAGTCACCGCGACTGGCTGGCGGTGAACAACCGTCGCGAGCTGCACCGCCACGGCTGGCGGCAGCTGTTCGCCGAGTTCGATGCCGTGGTGTGTCCGATCACGCCGACTCCTGCGTTCCCGCACGACCACGACCCTGATCTGCTGAAACGCCGGATCGACATCGACGGTGTCGAGTATCCGTACTTCGACCAGCTCGTCTGGGCCGGTCTCGCGACCATGCCCGGCCTGCCCGCCACCGCCATACCGGCGGGCCGCTCACCCGAAGGCCTGCCGGTGGGAGTGCAGCTCATCGGTCCGATGTTCGAGGACCGCACCCCGCTGCGGCTGGCCGAACTGCTCGAACAGAAGATCGGTGGCTTCCAGGCACCGAAGTTGGGCGCACCATCGAGTGCCGGGCGAGGAAGAGGTGCGGATGACGAACAACGATGACCGGCGACCGATCAATCGCGTGACGGGTCGGGTTGCCATGGGACATATGGTCGTCCGTCAGCTTTTGCTGCTTGCTCGGCTGAATGTAGTTGGTACGGAGTGATGCCGCCGCCCTCCCATGGGCCGACCGATCCGGCGGCGACCGCGGCAGACGATTTGGGCGTCAGGTCGATCTCGTTGCGCACCACCGTGATCGGGCGGTCCGCGAGACCGAACCAGTCCAGGTCGAGGAAATCGTGACTGCCCCGGGTGAGGGCGCCGCGGCGCATGGCGTCGGCGAGCCGGGTGGCCATGCCCTCGGTCCGCAGGTGGCCCTCGTTCGCCTCGAACAGGCCAGCGCCGGCGTGGAGATAGCCGGTTTCGAAGAGGGAGACCACCATGGCGAGCAAGCTGAAAGCGCGCGGGTCGTCGTTGGCGCGTGCCATGAAAGCGAAGACCTCGATCTCGTTTTCCAACGTGGTGCCGTATCCGGCGAGCACGTGCACCCAATCGTGCTGGGCCAGCAGTGGCGGCGCCGAACCAGGCAGCCCCGGGGTGACGAAGCCGCGATCGCGGTAGAAGTCCGCGACGCCGCGGCCCAGGGTGCCCACCGGCAGGTCGCGCAGCGACGCCCAGCGTGCGGCCAGCGCCGGGTCGTCGCTGATCTGACCCCAGGAACTGTCCAGACTCTCGGTGTGCAGCGCGGTGAGCCTGCGCGGGTCGAGACCGCCGAGGTATCCGTTGCGTGCGAAATCGACCGCGGCGAGATCGATGGCGCCTTCGGCGTACTTCTGCGCCACCGCGATCATGTCGTCGTCGACGTCCAAAGCGTCGGCGAACTCCCGCAGCCGGGTCGCGACCACCGGCGGCAGCGGCCGCACCACCAGCGCGGCCAGCAGCATGGTCTGCACGATCCGTTCACGGAAGATCCGGTTACGCCGAGCCAATCCGACCGCGAATTCCGGCGCGGTGATCGACTCCAATGTTGCCAACTCGACCGCGTGGCCGGTCATGGACAGGAACAGCGCGGGAATCAGCAACTGCTGCAACGGCGTCAGACCATCGTCCCCCTGCGCGGCCGTGACCACACCCCGCGCGAGTAGCCGCACCTCCTCGACGTCTGGCGGAGTCAGCAGTACATCGTCCATCCGGTTCACCCTCCGACCTCTCGAACATCGATCTTCACGGCTCATTATCGATGCGAATCCGCCTCAGCGCGTAGCCGTTTCGCCGTCGGCGTAGCGCTTCGTCCCCTTCACGCGCGCGCGGGCCAGTCGATCGCTTCCTTGTTCCCGCCACGGTGGCCGGGGCGTTGAATGTCGACATCACTGTCGGCGAATTCCGCTGTCACCGAGTCGCTTCAGGCTCGCCTCGGGTCGATGGGAAGTGACGTCACCTGCGCGGTGTGTCGCAGACTTCCGGTCCGGCCGTAGGGGGATGCGCTGATGTTGCCGATCAGAATGGGTCTGGCGACCGCGTCGTTCAAGCTTTGAACGAGTGCAGGCTGGACAGGCACAGTGTCTGCTCGGCGTCGAACCATTCGAAGGTGCTGACCGGCCGGAATCCTAGGCGGGCCGCGAGTCCGAGCGAGCGTTTGTTGGCCGGCAACTGGTTCACGTGGACCCTCCCTTTCGAATGTTGATCCATCAGACCATGTCACCGCTTAGAGGCGACTTCGACGATGCCGACCGGAGGAAGGCGTGGCCCAGCCAGTAGTCGTCAACTACTGACGCGGCCACGAGGAGCACGAGAAACCTTCCACCACAAGCAGGACGACGTCGTCAGGATTCACCGACACGAACATCGTCCAGCACAGGCGACGTCGAGATCCACCGACGAATACCGTCACAGATCACCTGTCCAACCAGCCACGGGAATACTGACGGGTTCTCGGTATGGCTGACCTCCATCGCCCTCCTGGGCTGACACTCATCCCATCGCAGTTGACTTCGCCGAGCGCCAGTCGCATACGCCGGGTCGATAACGGCGTCGGTAAGCGGGCTGCTTGTGCGGCTGTGCAAGCAAATTTCGTTTCGCGCCTGCGCCCAGCCGAACCGGGGTGGTCAGGTGCAGATTTCCTGGGAGACATGTTCGACCTGGGCACCAGTGGCCACCGCCCCGGTGGCGCACAGCCGGTCGGTCGGGTCGACGCGCACGATGAGGGTGGTGTAAGCAGAGTCGACGTCGGGTTCCACAGCGTCCTGGCGTGTCGGTCCGTGCGGATCGGAGCGGCGGTAGATCGAGACCTCCAACCGGTTGCCCAGGCCTGCGTTGTCATAGCGCGTGATGCGGGCCCATGCCGCGTCGCATGTGTGGGAGAACAAGATCTCGAGGAGCATTTGGGGTTTGGCGTTGTTTCCGGCCGCTACCTTGGCGTCGAAGCGGCAGTGAGTTTTACCCGGGTCCGCGCCAGTCTGCACGAGTGGCAGGCTGTCGGTAGGTCGCACGGTTTGCTCCGCTACAGGATCCTGTCCACAGGACCGTACGCCAACAGCGGTGGCGAGATTGGTTGCGACCAGCACCACAACCGCGGTAGCCATCTGCCACAGTCTGTTCGAACTGACAGCACGCCGCGGCGGCGCGGGCGGGTGGTCGGCGAGATTCTCGGACTTCTCCGGCGGGGCGAGGCGGTTACGGCGTGCCACCCAACGGGCTGCTGCGGCTTCATCGTCGGTCAGGGCCAACACGAAAGCGCGGACGGTGCGCTCGGTAGCCAAGGAATTCGG
The DNA here is from genome assembly GCF_001613365.1 of Nocardia xishanensis NBRC 101358. Classification (GTDB taxonomy): domain Bacteria; phylum Actinomycetota; class Actinomycetes; order Mycobacteriales; family Mycobacteriaceae; genus Nocardia; species Nocardia xishanensis. Next base: position 162,036 of record NZ_BDCF01000005.1, on the reverse strand, counting down.
CTTGATCGCGTTGTTGAGCGTGCTCCGCCCCACCTCGATCCTCCGCCTCCGAAGGTGGCGCTCCATCATCTCGTAGGACACCTTGGGGTGCTGCTGCTTGAGCGCCTTCAAATCAGCAGCGAATGCCGCGACCGAATCGCTCGTCCGATCGGCTTCCGATGCTTCGTGCTCGCTCACGATTCCACCCCCAAGTGTTTCGGTTGCCCTCTCGAACCCGCCGCTCCCTCATCCAACCTGCCCAACCACCATTTTGGATGGATGCGGACTGCACTGCACTGGTGATCGTCCAACCGACCCACCGATCGAAAGCAATGAGAGACATGACAATCCATTCCGTGATGAAGTTCGGCCGCGGCCTGGCGCTGCTGTCGACGGCCGCAGTTCTCGCGCTCGGCGGACTCGTGGCCAACGCACCGACCTCCAACGCGGTCACCTGCTACGGCGACTACTGCTCCGGGCAAGACCCCCTTGCCTCCGGCTGTGCCGCCGGTGCCTACACCGTCGCCGTCGGCAACGTCTATGGAACTGGGGGCACCCAGTACGTCGAGATCCGATGGTCCCCGACCTGCCAGACCAACTGGGCACGCTCCAACATTGTCAGCTCCCAGATCAAAGCAGTCCAGGAAGGCGGCTACACCCAGGGCTATAGCACCAACAACGGCTCACAGGCCTGGTCGAAGATGATCTATTCACCGGTCAAGTGCGTAAAGGGAGTCATCTGGGGCTCCTGGGGCACCACCGAGACGTGGTGCGTCTGAGATCTTGCCTGCGGGCGGTCAGAGCGACAGCACATTGTCTCTGACCGCCCGCGCGGTAGCTGTCCGCCGTTTCCACTCCCGCCTGGGCGACCATCGGTGGCGCCGTCGCACCAAGACAATCGCTTCGGATAGCTGTACCCAGAATCGCCGGTGTGCCTTGATCGACCGCCTCGGTGATCGAGATCTGCACGCGGCAGCGCCCCCGCACTCAACCGGCGCGTCCTGTCGTCTGAACGCGAAAACCTCCGCGCAGTCGAGCGTCGGCAAGGCGATCGACGAGCGCGAACCAGCCCGGCATTCCCTCTGCGCAGGACAGCCGAGCGGGTCACACCGCTCGAGTGACGCGCTCAGCCGACATCGGGGGCGTAGACGCGAGGCGAACATGGTTGTCGCAGACGGTCTTCTCGACCTACCGACGTCCTGGCGGTCAGTCGTCGTCCTCGGGGTCAGGCTCATCCAGTTCGGCCTGATACTGGCGGCCGACCAGGTCGAGGCGAACCGAGCCGATGCCCCTCCTCAATCGGATGACGATCTCGGAGAGGTCCCACCGGAGCACCTTGTCGACGTCGTGACGTGTTGGTGCACCCAACGTTTCGGTCAACGCTCGGCCCAGATCGGCGAAGCAAGCTTCCAACTCAGGCTCGTCTTCGAGGGGTATGGAGTCGGGAGCGGCGGCGTCGGTGACATAGATCGACAGGTAATCCATCCGCCGCTTCCGCAAGTTGATGGTGGCAAGGGGCCGGTTCACGGCGAGATCGGTGGGGATCACGGGACTCCTGCCTTCCTTTTCAACGATTTCCCATCCACTCGCGGCGCAGAACGGTTCGACGTCGTCGACCTTCCCGGACCAGTCGAACTCCGCGGCGAGACGGGCGACCCGAATCGCGCCCTCGATATCGGCATGCATGCGCGGAGGCTACTTTCCGCTCCGGTCGGACGAGGCGCGAGATCGGGGATCCGGAGAGGTTGGGGCGTTACTACGACCGACTCGTCGATCTCCCTGTTGTTCGCCCGCACCGAGAAGCTTCCTATGACACATGGGTGAGGAGCGTCGTCACCCGCGAGCTTGTCTCAGCGCACAAGAAGGCGGCGTTCTGCTTCCCTCGGACGACTAAGCGGATAGCCCCCTGGACGCCAGTGCTGTCCCAGCAGACAAGACCAACGGTAACGATCAACGCCTTCTGCCGCAGCCAGAGCGAGACTCGCACACTCTCTGCGTCCAGCCACATTTCTCAGCTCGGGCACCGAAGGGACCAGCAGCAACCCCCTCCGCGTCCGATTCGGACAGCCGTCTGCGCAGGACGAACCCCGCTGGAATCGGCCCACACAGCGATCCGCGAGGAAACACAAGCAACAAACCGAACATTTGGGATTTCTCCAGAACCGGTTCCGCAAGTTACTCCCCGTTACTACCATTCAGTCAGGTCGCGTCACTGTCCCAGTCAGAGGCGCGTCATGACCGCGAACAAGGAAGTGGGGGGTCGCAATGATGCACTCTCTGTCACGATTGCGCCGCAGCAGAGCGGTCGCGCTGCTCACCGCGGCGGTGATCAGCGCGATGATGGTGCCTGGCAGCGCCTCGGCCGATCTGCAATCCGACATCGCCACCGCCGTCCAGGAATTCCTGGATGTCGGACGAAAATCGGTGCCTCGCGCGGACTGCGGACCGGACTCGATGCCGGAACCCGGTCTCCAGGGCGACGTGCCCGCCGCCGATCGCGACAGCGGACGCAGCACGCAGGGCTACCGGTGCAATATGTCGATGGTCGGCCAATTCGCCGGGCGCGGAGCGAGTATCACTTCCACCAGCTTCGAACACTGCGCCTACATGGGCTCGTTCTTCCCGGGTGACCTGATCAGCGAAGGCCGAGGCGTCCAGGTGCTCGACGTCTCCGATCCGGCCGATCCGCGCCCCACGGTCACCCTCACCGAACCCGCCATGCTCGCGGGCACCTGGGAGAGCCTGAAGGTCAATGCCGAGCGCAAGCTGCTGGTCGGCACCGGCGTCCCGGTCGGCACCGGCGTGGGTTACCTGTCCGTCTACGACATCTCCGATTGTGCGCACCCGCGTCTGCTCAACCCGGGCCCCGGCACCAATCTGCTTATGCCCCTCCCGATCACGACACACGAAGGTGGCTTCTCCCCCGACGGCCGCACCTACTGGGCCTCCGGCATCGCCCCCGGTTTCGTCAGCGCGGTCGACCTCACCGACCCGTCGAACCCGCGCGTCGTCTGGCAGGGCCTCACCGGCATCGAGGCGCACGGCTTCGGCATCAGCCCCGATGGCAATCGCATGTATCTGTCCGCGCTCGGCGGTTTCACCGTGCTCGACATCAGCGCGGTGCAGCGCCGCGATCCGAACCCCCAGGTGCACCACCTCGGCCGCACCTTCTGGACCGACGGCTGGGCGACCCAGCACAGCATTCCCGTCAGCTACGACGGCAAGCCGTACCTGTTCACCGTCGACGAGGGCGGTTCCGGCGGCGTGAAACTGATCGACGTCTCGAACGACAGCGCCCCGAAGGTGGCCAACAAGCTGAAGCTGGAAATCAACCTGCCCCAGCACATCGACGCCAATATCGGCTCCTCGATGGGCGGTTCGGCCTTCGCCTACGAATCGCACTACTGCGCCGCCGACCGGCAGGACGATCCCACGGCGCTCGCCTGCGGCTGGACCTCCTCCGGCATACGGGTCTTCGACGTACGCGATCCGTTCGCGGTGCGCGAGATCGCCTACTTCAACCCGCCCGCGCGCACCGGACGCAATCTCGAACTCTGGAACTCCCCGCACGCGCTTGCCTCGATCATCGGCGTACCGCTGATGAGCGCACCGCCCGCGGCGCGCGCGGTGCTGGAGGGACAGTTCAACCCGGCCGACGCGCTCACCCCGCGCACCGGACGGCTCGCCTTCGGCGACGTCTCCACCGACTGGTGCTTCTCCCCGCCCGAATGGCGCGGCAACGAGCTCTATGTCGCGTGTTCGGACAACGGGTTCATGGTGTTGCGGCTGGACGACGCGGTGTACTCCCCTCCCGCGGACCAGCGTTCGATCGTCGGATCGTGAAAACGTCGCGTGGCGCGCGGTTCGCCGCGTTCGCCTCGGTCGCTCTGCTCCTGCTGGCGCTCGGGGCGGCGCTGCGGCCGCTGGTGCTGCCCCAGAAACACACGACCGCACCGGTTCTCGACACGGTCGAGGTCGGCTTCGCCCAGGATATGACGGCCCATCACCAGCAGGCGCTGCTGATGACCCAGCGCCTCGATCCGCAAGCGGCGCCGACCGTCCGGCGGGTCGCCGAGCAGCTGGCCGACACCCAGCGGATCGAGATCGGCATGATGCTGGGCTGGTTACGCTTGGCCGACGCGTCGCCCCTGTCGACGCGCGCGATGGCGTGGATGACCGATTCCGCTGCGGCGCATCGGCATTCGGCGCACGAGCCGGACACTCCGATGCCGGGCATGGCGAGCACGGCCGAGCTCGACGCGCTGGCCGCGGCGCATGGCCGCGACGCCGAGATCCTTTTCCTGCAACTCATGATTCGCCACCATCAGGGCGGGATCGCGATGGCGACGGCCGCCGACCGGCAGCTCGCCGGCGGACCGGTCGAGGAGGCGGCGCGATCGATGGTGCAGTCGCAGGGCCAAGAGGTCGGGGTGATGAGCCTGCTGCTGACCCAGCTCGGGGGTGAGCTGCTGCCGCAGTGATCGCCCCGGCCGCTGTCGGCGCGGTCCGGACCCGCCGGTATCGTCGGTGCCGATGGGATGGCTGCGGCCGGGAGAGGGTTTGGTGCGGTAGATGATTCAGGTCGAGGAGATCACCTTTCCCGAGCACGTCCACGGCTATCCGAGCGTTGCCTTCGGCGGCTTCGTCGCCGGCGTGCTCGCGACCCGCTGCCCCGCACTGACGGCGCGGGTCGATTTCCGCGCCAAGGTGCCGGTCGGCACACCGCTCGCGCTGGCGGGCGCCGCCGTGAACGGCACCGCCCTCACCGACGCGCAGGGGCAGATCCTCGCCGAAATCGGCGCGGCGACGCTGTCTCTCGATGTTCCGCCCGCGCCGAGCTGGGCCGAGACCGAGGCGCTCACGGCGGGCGTCCTTTCGTCGGGCGAACGTCCCATCACCAGTTGCTATGGCTGCGGCGCGGCGTGCGAGCCTGGCCGGGGCCTGCGCTTGTTCCCGTGGGCGCTGCCCGGCCGTGACCTCGTCGCCGCCGCGTGGATCCCAGACCCGGCGCTGGGCGCGGCGGACGGCATCGTCACCACCGAGAACGTGTGGGCCGCGCTCGACTGCCCCGGTGGCCACGCGGGATTCCTGCTGTCCGGCATGCGCCGCGGCGCGGTCACCGCCGCACTCACCGCGACGTTGCTGCGGTCGGTCCGAGCGGGCGAACCGCACATCGCGCACGCCTGGCCGATCGGGCAGGACGGTCGCAAATACACCGTGGGCGTGGCCCTGTCGACCGCCGACGGCGAACTGTGCGCGGTCTCCGAAGCGCTCTGGGTCGAGCCGCGCGAAGCGTAGACCGCACCCGTGCAAAGGAAAACCCCCGGCCGCGGAGGCCAGGGGCTATCGAACTCGATCAGCGCCGAATCACAGCGGGGGAAAACCCGCCGAGCCGGTGGCCAGCCAGTTCCAGAAGGCCGCGGCGCGGTTGGTGATCAGGGCGACAATGTCGAGAACGGTGCTTCCCATACTTTCCTTACCTCTCAGTAATTGCTCGCCGACCTGGTTCCGTCGATCCAGGTCAGAAGCAGTTTCCCGCTCCACGCTGAGCGGCGAGCACTGCCAGTGTGCCAACAGCGTGCCAGCGCACCGGGAGCCGCCCCTCTCTGGGAGTGCACCGGCGCTCGACGCGGCAGGTGCCGATTCACCACCGACGCCGTAGGTTTCGCTCCCCCATTCCGTCGTGGCACGGCCGTGACTCCACGACTTGACCTTGACACAGTGACAAGGACTCGAATGGTCGGCGAAGGAGGTGGTTGTCGTGAACACAACCAACCGCGGCGAGCCGGAAGCTCGCCTCGTCGACGCTCTTGCCGGTGCCGATTCGTCGACTCGGCTACGGGCGGCACTCTCGGCGGGTACACTGGGCGATCCGCGTCTCGCCGAGACCCTCGTCGCCCGGTGCGCCGTCGAACCGGATTTCTTCGTCCGGGACATGCTGACCTGGGCGCTGTGCCGGTTGTCTGCCGAGATCACGGTGCCGCGGCTGCTCGACGAGCTCGGGTCCGACACGACGCAGGCCCGCAGTCAGGCGCTGCACACGCTGTCCAAGATCGGCGACCGGACCGCCTGGCCCGCGGTATCGGCACTGCTGCACGACGAGCACGACGAGGTCGCGCTCAGCGCGTGGCGGGCCGCCGTGGTGCTCGTTCCGCTCGGCGAGGAGGGTGCGCTCGCCGCCGATATGGCGACGGCGCTCGGACGGGGTGACTACCATATGCAGCTCAGCCTGAGCCGTGCGCTGGCGGCACTCGGCGAGGCCGCCGCACCGGTTCTGGTTGCCGCCATGGCAAGTCCTGATCCACGCGTTCGCGCTCACGCCGAGGCCACCGAGCGTCTGCGTCGCGATCCCGACAGCGGGTTCACCCTCTCGCTCGAGATGGCCAAGCGCGTCGCCGTGACCGGGCTCGACGCATAAAAGGAAGATGACGGATGTTGATCGGCGAGGTCTCGCAGCGCTCCGGTGTCAGCACTCGCATGCTGCGCCACTACGACGCGCTGGGGCTGGTGAAACCGACCGGACGCACATCCGGCGGCTACCGCGAGTATTCCGCCGACGACATCCGTCGCCTCTTCCATGTCGAGTGCCTCAGGACCCTGGGGTTGTCGCTGAACGAAGCCAAGCGGGCGCTGGACGAGCCCGCCTTCGCGCCCGCCGAACTGGTGGGAGAGCTCATCCGGCATACACGAGCACGGATCGCCGCCGAGGAGGAACTGCTGAGGAAGCTCGAGCGCGTCGACGCGGCCGCGCCCGCGCGGTGGGGTGATGTCATGAGCATCGTCACGTTGATGCGCGCGCTCGAATCGGAGTCAGGGGCCCACCGTCAACAAGCGGTACTGGCACAGAACGAGGGCGCGGCGCTGCCCGTCGAAGCGCTGGTCGAGGCTGCGCTGTCGGAGGACGACCCGAATGTCGCCGGCGCGCTGCGGTGGTCGTTGGCGCGGGCAGCGGGTGAGGGGTTGACGGATCTGGCCGTCGGTTTGGATTCGCGGGTGGTCGAGGTCCGGCGCCGTGCGGCTGTCGCGATAGCGGCCGTGCCGACGGAAGAAGCGACGGCGCTGCTGAGAAGGGCGCTCGACGACGGCGACGTGATAGTGCGAGATCGCGCTGCCCTGGCGCTCGGCTCTCGGCGTGTCGCAGAGGTGGTGCCTGCCCTCCTCGAAATGGTCGTCGACGGGCGGTCCGATGTCGAGGCTGCCGAGGTGCTGGGGTTGCTGGCGGAGGTAGCGCCCTCTACCGACGACATCGTCCGGGCCATGCAGGACGCACTGGAGAACACCGATGACGTCCCGACGCGTTTGCGGATCACGCAGGCGCTCGCCGAGATTCCCGGCGCTGCGGCGCTGGAGGCCCTCGCCGAGCTGGCCGACGACGGAGACCGGACGATCGCGGCCACCGCGTCCGCGATCGCGCACACGCGAAACCCTAGGAAACGACACGGTTTCCACAACTGATCGAACGCAGGCTCGATCCCGATGCCGGTTCTGGCCGCTGAAATGCCGCGCCCACGGGCGATCCAGGTGAAGCGCTGCTCAGGGAAGACGCACAGCGGCACCGGTCCGGAGACCGGTGCCGCCGAATCCGGTTCAGCTGTACAGATGTTCGCCGGGCACAGCGGTTGCGTCCGCGCGTACCTCGGCGGGATTGGTTTCCCGCAGCACCCAGGCACTGAAGACGGTGACCAGCCCCATCAGCGCGAGATACGCCGAAACGAGCACGGTGGTACCGGTATTCGCGATCAACGCGGTCATGATGAACGGGGTGCCGCCGCTGACGGTGATCGCGGCCAGCTGATACGCCAGTGACGCACCCGAGTAGCGCAACCGGGGCTCGAACAACTCGCCCATGAAAGCGGCCAGCGGACCGTACGTCATCGACTGGAAGATCGTGCCCACCGTGATGGCGACAGCGAACAGCGGAAGTTTCGCGGTATCGACCAGCCAGAAGTACGGGAAGGCCCAGACCACCAGACCGATGCCGCCGAAGAGAATCATTGGCCGACGTCCGACCCGGTCCGATCTGGCGCCCGACCACAGGATCACCGCGCAACCGATCAGTGAGGCCACCAGCGATACGGACAGTATGTCGTTGCGCTTCATGCCGAGCTCGTGGGTTCCGTAGCTGAGCACGCCCGCGATACTGATGTAGAAGGAGGTGTTGGTGGCGGCGAGCAGACCGCAGCCGAGCAGGATCTTGCGCCAGTGCATCCGAATCGCCTCCGACAGCGGTGCGGCGACGACCTGCTCGGCGCGCTTGCTCGCTACTTCCTCTTGCAGCGCATGGAACTCGGGCGTGTCCTCGACCTTGGTCTGGATGTAGAGCACGACAGGGAACAGCAGTGCGCTACAGAAGAACGGCACCCGCCAACCCCAGCTCAGAAACGCCTCGTTCGAAAGGGTCGAGGTCGCGACGAGGAACACCAGGTTTCCGAGGATCACGCCGAGCGGGACACCCATCTGCCCGAAAGTACCTGCGAATCCACGCTTTTTGGGACTCGCGGATTCGGTGAGCAGCAGCACGATCCCACCCCACTGCCCGCCACACGCCATACCCTGCACGAAGCGCATCGCGACCAGCAGTATCGGTGCGGCGACGCCGATGGACTTCGCACCGGGCAGGCAGCCGATGAGGAAGGTCGCGAGACCCATCGCGAGCAGGCAGACGACCACGGCGGGCTTGCGGCCGTACTTGTCGCCGAAGTGCCCGGCCAGCACCCCGCCGAGCGGGCGGGCCACGAATCCCGCCCAGAACGTGCTGAACGAGAGCAACGTACCCATCAGCGCCGAGCTGTCCGGGAAGAACACCTTCGGAAAGACCAGTGCGGCGGCTGTCCCGTACAGGAAGAAGTCGTACCACTCGATCGAGCTGCCGACGAGGCCTGCGCCGAGCAGTCTGCGATGCCCGCGACTCCGTTCCTGCCCTGGTGTCGGTGCTTCTTCGGTGGCGGGGCCTACCGGTTCCAGTGGTGCGGTCATGCGCATACTCCTCGAGCTGGATAGATCACCCACAGACGCGCCAAAAAACAAACTTGACGTCAGATTCATGTGAGTGCGCCCAGTGTGGAGGAGCGCCGGAGTAATGTCAATCACACTTTTCGAGTAGCACTACCGCAGCCCGCGTCGAACCTGCCCTCATCGCACGCCACTGAACAGAGTGCGCCGGTTCCGCTGGCCCCGAACGACGGTCGGTCACAATCCATTCCCATTTCGCCGGTAGAACGCCAGCTCATCGATATCGCGAGGACCAGTTCCGCCGAAAAGATAATCTTGACGTCAGATTCATATACGCTGGCCGCGGTCCCCGCCCAGTTCGTCTCGAAGGATCCGCCGATGGTCAATGTCGTCGACCCCGTCCGCCGTCACGCCGAAGCCACTCCCGACGCCGTCGCACTGCGATCAGAGCGAGGCGAGTGGAGCTACCGGCAGCTGTACTCGCTGAGCACGCGGTACGCGGGCGCGCTCACGGCCGCGGGCCTGCGCGCGGGCGATCGAGCCCTGCTCGCCGCGCCGTCGGTGCCGGAGTTCGTCGCGGCGTACATGGGGATCCAGGCAGCGGGATGCGTTGTGGTGCCGGTGAATACGATGTCGACCCGCGCCGAAGTCGAATACGTCCTCACCGATGCCGGCTGCTCGCTGGCCATCGGCTGGCACGGTCTCGGCCCGGCCGTCGCGGAAGCCGCGGCGAACATCGGCATACCGTTCTGGTCGCTGACCGACGGTGCGCGCGTGGCCGCGCCCGCCGGCCCGTGCGTCGACCGCGACGCGGAGGAGACCGCGGCCATCCTCTACACCTCGGGGACCACAGGCCGTCCCAAAGGCGCACAGCTCACAGTCGGAAACTTGCTGGCAGGCGGCGAGATCGGCGCGGCTCTCAGTCGCGGGACAGCGGACGATCGCACCGGGACCGGGTTGCCCCTGTTCCACGTGTTCGGGCAGTCCGCGGTGATGATGCCCTGCTTCACCGGTGGTGGATCGCTGTCGTTGCTCGGCCGATTCGATCCGGTCGCGATGCTCGAGATGCTGCGTCGCGATCGACTGACCATCATGGCCGGCGTGCCGACCATGTGGAATGCCATGCTGCACGCGGCCGCCGCCGCGGACCCGGACGATTTCCGGCAGTTGCGGGCCGCCATCTCCGGTGGCGCATCCTTGCCGGGAGAGATCGCGCGCAAGTTCGAGAAGCTGTTCGGCTGCACGATCCTCGAGGGGTACGGGCTCACCGAGACCACGGCGTTCGGCACCTTCAACGATCTCGACCGCGGCGCGAAGATCGGCTACACCGGTCGCGCCGTCCCTCGGCTGCGCGTCGAGGTCCGAGACCAGGATGGGAACGCGTGTCCGCCCGGCCACATCGGCGAGGTATTCATTCAGGGCGACACCGTCATGAAGGGCTACTGGGGCAGGCCGGAGGCCACCGCCGAGGCGCTCTCCCCCGACGGCTGGTTCCGCACAGGAGACCTGGGCGAATTCGACGACGACGGCGATCTGCGCATCGTCGACCGCGTCAAAGATCTGATCATCCGCGGCGGCTACAACGTGTATCCGGGCGAGGTGGAGGAGGTCCTCTACGAACATCCCGACGTGATCGAGGCCGCGGTGGTCGGCGTGCCCGATCCGCATTACGGCGAGGAGGTCGCCGCGGTCATCGTCACCGCGCCGGATTCGACGTTGGACGCCGGCGGTATCGACAGCTGGACCCGGGAACGCTTGTCCGCCTACAAGATTCCGCGGATCGTCAAGTTCACGGACGCCCTTCCGAAGGGCGCTACGGGCAAGATTCTCAAGCGATCCATCGACCGGGAATCGCTGCGCGGCGAATGACCGCGCGCCTCGTTCACACGCGCGGCGCGCCGTGGACCAGGCCGATGCCACGCACCCACAGCGTGGACAGGGTGGCCGCGGCCGTGTCGATGTCGATCTCGGCGTCGGTCTTGGCCCACTGGGCACAGAACTCGCGGACCATGCTGCACAGGGCCGTCGCCGCATAGGCGGCGTCGACATCGACTGCGGCGAAGCGGCTTTCCTGCAACCGGATGATCATCTGTGTGGCCCGGTCGATGAACAGTTCGATCTCGCCCTGGAGCAGTTCGTCGATCTCGGGGTTGAGCCCGGCGACCTCTCCCCACATGAGCATCAGGCGGGCATGATCGCGGAACGCGAGCACGTAGGCGCGCACCGCCGCTTCGATCGCCTCGACGGCGGTGCGTGGCTCGGTGCCGAGTCGTGAACGGACCTTCTGGCGCATGTCGGCGATGAGATTCAGCACCACCGCCTGAAAGATCGCTTCCTTGGAGTCGAAGTAGACGTAGAAGGTCCCGTGCGCGACGCCGGCCTCGGTGACGATATCGGCGACCCGGGTTTCCACGAACCCGAGCCGCACGAAGACCGACTCGGCGGCGTCGATCAGCCTCGTGCGAGTCCGCTCGCCGCGAGGCGTCAATGCCGGCGCCTGCTTGCCGGTCCGCATGTTCACTGATTGCGACACGAGACCATCGTCCCAAACAGGTGCGGACTCCGATGACCACGGTCCCCGCGACCGACCGAACAGCCGGGCGCCGAGGCCGTCAGCCGGTCTCAGTCGAACGGCGGCGAGTACAAGTGAGCATGTACCGATAGGTCGCCGTCGGCGCGGCGAGTGCCGTCATCGCGCCGACGAACAACCCGAGCAGCGCCGACGTATGACATTCGGACGCGGTGCGGTCGCCCAGCTGGAACGCCATCGTGGCCTGCACGGCGACGAGAAACACCACGATGCCCGCGGTGCTCGCGAACACCCTGCCGCGTCCCACCTGCTCGATGGTGGCCAGACCCGAGGCGACGTGATCGCCACCCGCAGGCACGGGCGAGACGGTGCATCGTTCGGCCAACCCCATGCGCCGAACGTACGTTCCGGCATGAGCTGCGACGCGAGCAGTCCACTACCCGATTCCCCCAGCTCAGCCGGGCTGATGAAGCACTTCCTCGGGCCGCGTCGATGGCAGAGCACCGCTCGCTCGGACGGAGGTGCCCGGAAGCGTGCTTCTACGTCACGGTTTCCGGCTGAGCTGGTCGATCCGTCCGGCGGCCGAGCCGTCCGCCGGTGACGGTGCGGCCAGCCGGGCTCGACCGGCCCTGGTGACCCACGTGGCTCGACGACCCGCAGGACCCCTCGGCCGGTAAAGCGCCGCTCGACCAACGGAAATATATCTACGGCGCAGCAGAATTCGGCCGATGAGGCGGTGATGCCGAATCGTCGGGTATCACCGGAAGCCTGGTTCGACTCTTCGCACCGAAGACAACCGCGTTGATGTCCAGCACGGTTGCGCCGAAATGCGGCTGACCTCAAGGAATTTGGACAGTTGCACAGTATTCGGTTGTGAGATATGTCAAGTACCGAATGCCGGCACGGTGCCGGTGGGTGTGGTATGACACGATTCCCCTGCTAGGGAGGGCTCCGATCGCGAGAGCTAGATATTTACACAGAGTTACACGCACCAATTGTTAACTCGAAATACACAATGCACGACCCAGGCTCGGGCGGCGGATACCGCCGACTGAAACTAGACTGACGCACACGTTCTCGGAGCCGAGTCGAATTACGCCCGCCGACAGCCCCATTCGAACGCATCTCACGCCGTGCCGCGACGCACGAAATTCACCGTCACCCCCGGGAGGGAAGCATGCACTCCTCAGCGCCCGATGCCGGTACTCCGCGTGGCATCGGCCTCCGCGTCACCACGCCCGGCGAATCGTTGTACGCCGCCACGGACACCGCGATGCCCCCGCAGACCGCAACGGTCACCATCCCCGCCGCACCCGAGCCGAGCCGACCACTCCAGTTGAGCTCCCTCGACCTGCAACTGCTCGACGTCGAAACACGCTCGACCCCAATGCATGTCGGTGCGGTGACCATCCTGGACTCCGCCGCTGCCTCGAACGGTCCGCTGGACGTCATGTCCCTGCGGCGGCTGTTCGCAGACCGCCTGCACCTGATCGCGCCGTTGCGCCGGAGGGTGCGAACGGTCCCGTTCGGGCTCGATCTGCCGTACTGGGAGGACTGCGACTACATCGATCTCGGCTATCACGTGCGGCACATGCGACTATCCGAAGGCGCCGGTGACGACCAGGTCGCCGACTATGTGGCACGCAGGCACGCCGCACCACTCGACCGCACGCGACCACTGTGGGAATGCGATCTGATTTCCGGGATCGCCGACGGACGCCAAGCCGTCTACACCAAGATCCACCACGCGGTGATCGATGGTGTCTCCGGCGCCGAAATCATGGCAGCCATCCTCGACTTCCATCCCGAGCACCAGCCGACGCCGCCACCCGCGGACGGCATCTCCCGCAACCGTAGGCCCTCCATCACCGAGATGCTCGCCCGCAGTCTGCCGAACATCCTCGGTCGCCAGGCAGTTCGCGCGCAGTCTCTCCTACAGGCCGGTCCAGCCCTGGTCCAGGCCCGCGGCGACCTCCGCGCGAAGCGCCCCGGCGTTCCGATCGAGAAACCGACCACCACCGCCCGCAGCCTCGCCTACACCTCACTCCCCCTCGACGAGGTCAAGAACATCAAGAACCGCGTCGACGGCACCGTCAACGACGTGGTGATGGAGTTGTGCACCTCGGCGCTACGACGCTGGTTGCTCGACCACGACCATGCCGCCGACCAGCCACTTGTCGCCGCGATTCCAGTATCCGTACGCACACCCGAGCAGTTCGGTACGGCTGGAAATCAGTTCTCCCTCATGCTCACCGCACTCCCGATCGCCGAATCCCACCCCGAACATCGACTGAAACTGCTGCACAACAACCTCCTCGACGCGAAGCGGCGATTCCAGACCCAACCGCCGACACTGCTGCACAAAGCCACATCCCTGCTCACACCACTGCTACACGGTCTACCCACCCGGGCCCTGCTCCGCGCCGCCGCGCCGAACCTCCCCTTGGTCGATCTCGTCGTCTCCAACGTTCCCGGACCGCAGATGCCGTTGTACCTCAATGGAATCCGCATCCAGCACAGCTACCCGGTCTCCCTGCTCACCGAGCTGTCCGGCGGCCTCAACATCACCGTCATGTCCTACGACGGGCACCTCGACTTCGGCATCCTCGCCGCTCCCGACGCTTTCCCCGATGTCCGCGACCTAGCAGGCCACCTGCGACAGGCACTGACCGACCTCCAGCAATTGCCAGAGAGGCCATAGCCATGACCGCAGACCCCGTGTCCCATGAATATCCGGCGCTCACAGCACCGGATCGATTCGCCGCACGCGACTTCCGGCGTCGATACGCCCTCGCCGCCGCCACCGAAGTCTTCGTCTCGCGCGGCTATCACGCGACCACCATGGACGAGATCGCGCAACGCGCCGGGTACACCAAACCCATACTGTACAAACAGTTCTCCGGAAAGCTGGACCTGTATCTCGCGGTCCTGCTCGACCACATCGAAACCCTGACCGAAAGCCTGCGCCAAGCGCTGGCCTCGACAGCGATCAACAAGCAACGCGTGCGCGCCGCGGTGCAGACGTACTTCGACTTCGTCGACCACGAGACACAAGGCTTCCGTTTGGTGTTCGAATCCAGCGCGACCAGCGAACCCGCGGTGCAATGGCATATCGGCCGCGCGACCGACGCCTGCGTGGACGCGGTCAGCGAAGTGGTGACACACGACTCCGCACTGAACCCACAGCAGGCCCGCCTCTTGGCCGCGGGCCTGGTCGGCGCGAGCCAAGTCGCGGCGCTGTACTGGCTCGACACCGGCCGCGCGATTCCGAAATCCGACGCCATCGAAGCCGTGATCCAATTGTGCTGGGGCGGACTGTCCCAAGTGCCCCTGCACGCCGCCGAATGAACGGTGGTCGCACGGCCTGCATCACATCGTCGACCAGGTCTGGGTGACCTCGCCGGCTTCTGCTGAGCGGGAGTTGACGGTCAGTCCCCAGCGCACGGCGGTGGCGGCGGCGACGGTTCGGTTGGGGACGCGGAGTTTTCGCAGCACGCGTTCGATGTGAGTGGCGATGGTGGAGGGTTCGACCCGCAGATCGGCGGCGATGCGGGCGTTGGAGCTGCCTTGCGGGAGCAGCGCGAGCACCTCGAGCTCACGAGGGGTGAGGCCGCCGGGCGGATCTACGCGGCGATAGGCGACCAAGGTCCCGCCGGAGTGCACCGGCTGCATTCGTGTCCGGTATACGACATCGCCGTCGAGCAGCAGATGGTCACCGAGTCGACCGGACGCGGCGACCGCCCGCGCGAGTTCGACGCCGGCGCTGCCGGATACGAGCGGGTGCGCCGCGGCGGGCGCCGTCACCGGGTGAACGGTCCCGTTCGCGGTGACGATCACTACCGATTCCTCCTCATCGACCGACGTCGCGACGCCGCGGCAAGGATCGATGGCGGCGCCGACCACGTCGGCCAGCAATGCGAGCGCGGTCACCGACGTCGTGGGGAACGGCGCGTCCGCGGTGGTGCTCATGTTGAGCACGCCGAGATAGCGACCGTCGACGGCGAACAGCGGTTGGGTCAGGCCCTCTCGATAGCCGAGGGGAACGATGACTCGATCGAAGATCGGACCGTATCGCACGTCGGCCGGTACCTCGCACAGTCGCATCGGTATCTGGTCGTGCCGGAGCCGGGTGAACAGAGGATGAGTGTGCAGGCAGGTGTTGGTGATCTCGAGCGCGCCCTGCGGATAGCCGACGCTGACCGCGGTGATGTGTACTCCGGCGACCGGGTCCCACCGTGACAACGCGGCGTGCTGATAGGCGACGATTCGCGACAGCTCGAAAAGCACCCGTCCCAGGCCCGATCGGTCCGGCGTGGCCGCCCTGATCGCGTCTCGCACTCGGACCGCGACAGCGGGGTCCAGATCTCGATCGGGTGCAGCAACCACTCCGACAGTATGACGCCGGTCACTACGACCTCATCCGCCGGTCGCCAACGACGACGCACACTCGCCGTCCGGCCGCGTCCGTCGATCGACGGACGCCGCGCCTCGCGCACCGCCCTAGGTTCTCCCGCACCAGCACAACGAACCGGGAGGTTACCGATGGATGTCGCCGATTACGCCGGGCGGGACGCCACAGAGCTCGCCGCGCTGATTCGCCAGGGCCAGGTCAGCGCCGCCGAGGTGCAGGACGCGGCCGCCGCCGCGATCGCGCAGGTCGACCCCGAGCTCGGCGCGGTCGCGGGCGAGGTGTTCGAGCGCCCGCTGGCCTACGACGCGTCCGGCCCGTTCGCCGGGGTGCCCTTCGCGATCAAGGACCTGATCATTCACGCGGCAGGTGTTCCCCAGCGCAACGGCAGCCGGTTGTTCGGCCCCGGCGTGACCCACGCCGACGACACGGCGTTGATGACCCGCTTCCGCCGGGCAGGCCTGGCGACGATGGCGGTGACCACCTCCCCCGAACTCGGCTTCAACGCCACGACCGAAGCCGTCGCCTACGGCGCACCGACGCGCAACCCGTGGGACACGACCCGCACCGCGGGCGGATCCAGCGGCGGCGCCGCGGCATTGGTCGCCGCCGGAGCGTTGCCGCTGGCGCATGCCAACGACGGCGGCGGCTCCATCCGCATCCCGGCCGCCGCGTGCGGGCTGGTCGGGCTCAAGCCGAGCCGCGGCCGCGTCTCCGCCGGACCCGACTACGCCGATCCGCTGCTCGGCATGGGCGCGGAGTTCGCCGTCACCCGCACCGTCCGCGACTGCGCGGCGTTGCTCGACGCCGTGCACGGCAGCGAACCCGGCGACAAGTACCTGTTTCCCGCCGAGCCGGCGAGCTACCGCGCACTGATCACGGCACCGTCGCGCACCTTGCGCATCGCCGTCGCGGCGGATACCTCCCAGGCCGATCCCGCCTGCGCCGAAGCGGTCCACCGGGTCGCCGAACAGTTGGCGTCGATGGGCCATCACGTGGAGGAGGCCGCTCCCCGCATCGACGCCGAGGCCTTCCATCACGCCAATCTCGACGCCTGGTGCAGCTTCCTCGCCCACACCGTCACCACCGCGGCGACGGCGCTGGGCATCGATCCCGGGACCGACCATCTCGAGGCCACCACCCGCGCCTGCGTCGCCTACGGCGCCACCAGGACCGCGGCGGACCTGTATGTCGTCGAGGAGACGTTCAATATCGCGCGCCGTGAAGTCGCCCGGCTCCTCACCGAGTACGACCTCTACCTCACTCCGACCACCGCCAGCCCGAATCTGCCGCTGGGTCACCTCGACGCCGACGACGCGACCTTGACCGCGCACGAGTGGTACCGCAAGATCTTCGACTTCGCGCCTTTCACCGCCCTGTTCAATGCCACTGGCAATCCGGCGATCTCGCTGCCCCTGGCTCGTTCGGCCGAAGGCTGGCCGATCGGTGTGCAATTCGTCGCATCCTACGGCGACGAGGCCACACTGCTCGGCCTCGCCGCGGATCTCGAACGGCAGTTCCCCTGGGACCAGCACCGTCCGGCGATCCACGCGCACTGACGACGGGCCGATCGCCGCGGGGCAGAGTCGACCTTGGTCCGGCCGCACCGGGACCAACGACTCTGCACGCGGGCCTCCCCGGACGGGCATGGTGATGAAGGGCCGCGGCACCTCCCAGCCGCCGCCCGCTCTACACCGACGTTAGGGGAAGCACCGTGAGCGACAACACATCCGATCAGCCTTACCACGCCAGGCCGGGAGACAGCCTCGCCGACATATACAACGTGCCCGGCATCGTGCTATTCATGGCCGGAGTGGTGGGCCTGGCATCCACGATCACCACGGCGGGATCCGGATTCACCGGCTGGGTCGCGATCGGCGCCGCCGTCACCGCGTTGTGCTTCATCGCCAGCGTCGCGGTGTTCTGGCTCGAGCACGAGCGCCTGCGCAGGCTCGCGCAAGCCCGCGTTCTGATCCCGACCGAACCGCAGCCACACACACCCGAGTGACCAGCACCGATTGCGGCGGCGCTCTACGCCACTTTCGCGTTGTCGACGCTCCCCGGACCGCGCTGACCTGAACTCGTCCGTACGCTTCGATGCCGCCGGATGCGGCCGGGCCGCCTACACTCACGCGATGTCGTCGTTGTTTTTCGCTCGCGCAGCGATCAGCGCCGCCCTCACCGCACTTCGACTGCCCGCCGAGAGCACAGCGCGGTGACCACGCCGCGCTGGCTCGGTGGGGTCGTGTTCACCCCCGGCCTGATGGCCTTCACCGGCGATATCGGCGACACCGCGGCCCATTCGCATGCCGCCGTGCAAATCTTGCTCGTCACCGCGGGCGAGGTGACCGTGGTCGACGCCGCTGGGCGCGCCGCCGCCGCCGAGTTGGCGATCATCCCGCCCGGGGTGCGTCACGAGGTGCGCGCCGACCCGGCCACCAAAGGCTTCATCGCCTACCTCGACTCCGCCAGCACCGTCGGCCACGCCGCACTCACTCGACTGCGTGACCTGCCAGCCGATCACGTCACGAGCTGGATCACGGCCGCCATCCCTCGGACCACAGCCATAGTGCCGCAACATAATTCGGTGACACGGCCGCCGTCTCGGCCCCCGCACCCCGTGGTGGCCGAGGCGCTGCGCGTGGCCGCGTCTTCCGCGGCCGGGCCACCGTCGCTGGGCGAGCTCGCGGCCGCTGTCGCGATGTCGCCGAGCCGCCTGTCGCACCTGTTCACCGAGCAGGTGGGGTTGCCGTACGCGGCGTGGCGACGGTGGACCCGTCTGCACCTGGCGATCGGCACCGTGCGGGCGGGCGGCTCGCTGACCGACGCCGCGCACGCCGCGGGGTTCACCGACAGCGCTCACTTGACCAAAACCTGCCGCGACCTGTTCGGCATCACCCCCACCGAAGCGCTCGTCGCGACCGGCTGGCGGGCTTCGCCCGTGGCGCGGCTCAGCTGATTTCTACAAGCCTCCACGTCGGTGCGACGGCGACGCTGAACTCATGTCAACCATCGCTCGATCCCTCGTCCGCTACGGCTACGCGCCAGTCATGCTGCTGGGCGTCAATGGCGCCGGAATCGTTTTGGCCGCGAGCGGATACGGCAAAGCCTGGCTGCTGGCTCTGCTGGTCACCGCTATCGCGTTGTCGTTCGCCGCAGAACGCGTGCTGCCGTATCGGAGCGTCTAGAACAGCTCTTACGGCGACGTCGGTCGCGATGCCGCGCATACCTTCGTCAACGAAACGCTCATCCTCGCCAGTGTCGCCGCCATTCCGGCGTTGGCCGCGCTCGTCCCCGGTGACGGGATCTGGCCCAGCAGGTGGCCATTCGTCGTTCAGGTGCTGATCGCGATCGTGGTCGCCGATTTCGGGACCACTGTGACGCACTACGCCAGTCACAAGATCGGGGTGCTGTGGCGGTTCCACGCGGTGCACCACAGCGTTACCCGCTTCTACGGTCTCAACGGCCTGATGAAACACCCGCTGCACCAGACCCTCGAGATGATCGCGGGCGTCGCCCCGCTGTTGCTGGCCGGGATCTCGGTGCCGGTCGCGTCGGCGTTGTCGCTGGCGGTCGCGGTGCAGTTGTTGTTGCAGCACTCCAACGCCGACTACCGCGTCGGCCCGTTGAAATACGTTCTGGCGCTGAACGAAGGCCACCGCTTCCACCACTTGAAGTGGACAGGCATCGGCGATGTCAACTTCGGGTTGTTCACTCTGGTCTGGGATCACCTGCTGCGCACCTACAGCTACGATCCCGCCCGCGAGTTCAGCAGCGCGGACCTCGGGATGGCGGCCAAGCCCGACTACCCCGTCGCCTACTTGGCTCAGCTCGCCGAACCCTTCACTCGTCACGGCGCCTGCACCGTGACTTCCGCCGACGACGCCGCGAACTCCGCCGACGTGGTGAGCGCACCGTCCAGCTGATCGGCTGAAAGAGCCGAGTCCTGTTCTCGGGCTCGGCTTTTCGTATTCTCGAGTCTCCCGTCTCAGCGCGCCCAGTCGGGGGTCCACACGTCATCGGTGCATGTCGCCTGGTACCTGGTCCGGAGGTACGCGAGCAAGTTCGCAAGGACGGGGTGCGGATTGTCCGCTCGCCAGATCATCGACAGCGGATAGACCGGGGTCGGGTCGACGACTGGGATTCGGCGCAGGTCGTAGCTTTCCGGCCAGAGGTATCGGGAGCCTTCGCCGACGAAGGTGGCGAGCTGATTCGAGTCGGCGATCTCGGCGAGCAGCGCTTCGGCGCCGAAGCTCGGGCCGATCGTGTCGATGGTGAGACCGAACGCCCTCGCCAGATCGTTGTAGTAGCCGATCGGCTCGGGGTCGGTCATGCCGGGCATCCAGATACGGTGATCGGCGAGTTCGGCCATTGCCACGGTTTCGGCGTTCGCCAACGGATGTCGCGGGCCGACCAGCAGTTCGTGCCGGTCGTCGATCACTCGCGAGGAGCGCAGTTCGTTCGGAAGGTCGAGGCCGCGTAGCGATCTGAAGGTGGCATCGAGGGTGCCCGCGCCGATCTCGGCCAGCGCCGACGCGGCATCGGCGTGGTCAAGGGTGACGACATCGAGCTCGATGCCGGGGTGTTGCCGGTAGAAGTCGTAGAGCACGGTGGATGGCGCGATCCTGCGGGCGACGACATCGATGCGAAGGGCCCTCCGTCCCGGCGTCACCGCCGCCGTGACGCGTTCGGCCGCGCGGAGCAGCGCACGCGCGCGGGGCAGCAACGCTTGCCCGTCGACAGTGAGCCGCGCACCCCGGGCGGTCCGCGCGAACAGCTGCACACCGAGTTCTCGCTCCAGCGTCGCCACTCGCCGCGAGGCTCCTTGCTGGGTGATGCCCAAATCGTCTGCCGCGGCCTGGAATTGGCCGGATTCGGCGACAGCGACGAAGGTACGAACCGCATCGAGATCCACGAGGCGAGAACCTACTCCCACAACGACGAGTTGTGGCGCGCCGCTCGATCCGTTGTTGGTGCCGACGCCCATCGACCGGCTTCGATCTCCCAGGCGACAAGGCGTTGTCCGACTGGGCGTGAAGCGGAGCGAAGCGAGTGGTGAATATCCGGCGGAGACCGAAACTCGGCGAGGCCTTCGGGTGGTTGTGGGCCGCCTACGCGGTCAGCGCCTACGGGACCGGGATCGGGTTCGGGGCGTTCTCCGTCGTTGCCATCACGGTCTCGGGCGCCGGTTCGGCGGAAGTGGCGGCCCTGTCGTCAGCCGGGCTCGCGATGGGCGCGCTGCTCGCGATCCCGCTCGGGCCGTGGCTGGAGTTTCGCGCCAAACGGCCGGTCATGATCGCCACGGACGCGGTCCGATTCGCGGCGTTGGCGTCGATACCGCTCGCCTACTGGCTCGGCGCCTTGTCCTTCGCGCAACTCTTGCTGGTCGCCACCGTCACCGCGGCGGCGAAGATCGCGTTCACCGTCGCGAGCGGCGCCTACCTCAGGACCATCGTCCCCGCCGACGGGCTGCTGGTGGCCACCAGCCGGTTCGAGTCCACGACCTGGTCGGCCACGGTCGTCGGCCCGCCCGTCGGCGGCGCCGCCATCGGGCTGCTGGGGCCGGTGACCACCATCGTCATCGACGCGACGAGCTATCTGTTATCGGCGCTCGGCATCGCGGCGATCAGGCAACCCGAACAACCGCCGACCCCGCGCACGACCTCCACGCGCCGGTGGAGCGACATCGCCGAGGGATGGCGATACATCCTCGCCCACCGCACACTGCGCCGGCTCTTCTTCAACACCGTCCTGGTCAACGGGCTGATCATGGCGACAGAACCGCTCTTGTCGGTGATGATGCTCTCCCACTTGCGATTTCCGGTCTGGCAGTACGGTCTGGCCTTCGCTGTAGCGTGCGTCGGCGGCCTGATCGGGTCCCGGCTCGCCCGCCACGTCGCCGCCCACTACGGCGAACCGACGGTGCTGCGGATGTTCGGCACACTCCGCGCCTGCTGGCCTCTCGGGCTGGTATTCATCCAACCCGGCGTGGCCGGGCTCGTGATCGTGATGGCCACGGAGTTCGGGTTGATCCTCTGCGCGAGCGTTTTCAATCCCGTCTTCGCCGCTTATCGGTTGAACAACATCGATGCGGACCGCCATGCTCGCGTGCTCACCGCATGGTCGATCACTACCGGCACCAGCACCGCCGTGCTCACCATGTCGTGGGGTCTCCTGGCACAAGTCGCTGGGCCGCGCGCGGCCATTGGCCTGGCCGGGATTCTGCTTCTCGGCACGCCGTTTCTGTTACCGCGAAAGCTGACCACGCCGGAACCAGCGAGCCGGGCGGATCTTGCCCCGAGTCCGCCTGCCAGGACCGATGCCGTCGGCCATCGGGATTCGGGACCTTTGTCCCTCCCAGTGGAACGCCTACCGAACAAGACTCGATAGCGGACGGCTATACCCGACCGAACAGAGGCGTCGACAATGTCCGATGACACCGTCGTGATCGATCGCGCTGGTCTGGATCGTCTGGTGGACGTGCTGCGTGAGCAGGGGTATCGCGTCATCGGTCCGCAGGTGCGCGATGGCGCGATCGTCCTGGACGAACTGGACTGCGGTGCGCGACTGCCCGCCGGATGGGGCGTGGAGACCGCACCCGGCCGGTATCGGCTGCGTCGCCGCGACGACGAGGCGGTGTTCGCGCACTCGGCCGGTCCAGGATCCTGGAAGCAGTTCTTGCATCCCCCACGTCGCAAGATCTCGCGATTCGGGCCGGATCTCGAGATGGAGCCCGTCGCGGACACTCCGGTTCGCTCCGCGTTTCTCGGCGTCCGCGGCTGCGACCTCACCTCGATCGCGATCCTCGGGCGAGTGCTCGGCGGCGGGGAGTACGCGGATGCTTCGTTCACCGCCCGCCGCAAAGATCTCTTCGTCGTCGCCGTGAACTGCACAGAGCCGGGCGGCGTGTGCTTCTGCGCGTCGATGGGCACCGGCCCCGGCGTCTCGGCCGGATACGATCTCGCGCTCACCGAACGCATCGACGCGCAGGGACACCGGTTCCTCGTCGACGTGGGCAGCGCGGACGGCGCGCAGATCCTTGCCGAGCTCACCGCTCGTCCGGCGGACCCGGCGGAGGTCACGGACGCCCGCGCGGAGGTGAACGCGGCGGCCGGACGGATGGGCCGCACGATGCCCGAGGTGGACATCCGCGCTCTGCTTCGCGACTCGCGGGAGTCCCCGCACTGGGAGGATGTCGCGGGCCGGTGCTTCACCTGCGGAAATTGCACCATGGTGTGCCCCACCTGTTTCTGCACCACCACCGAGGACGTCACCGATCTGACCGGCGACCACGCCGAGCGCTGGGAGCACTGGTCGTCGTGCTTCGAACTGGACTTCTCCTACCTGCACGGCGGCAGCGTGCGGCAATCCGGCGAAAGCCGCTACCGGCAGTGGATCAGCCACAAACTCAGCACCTGGTACGACCAATTCGGTAGCTCCGGGTGCGTCGGCTGCGGACGGTGCATCGCCTGGTGCCCGGCCGAGATCGACTTGACCGCGGAGGTGGCCCGGCTCGCCGAACTGGCCGAGGAAACCGACGATGCCGACCGGTGACGAACTGTCCGCGTTCGGGCGGCTGGCGGCGCTGAGCGAAGAACAGTTGCGCACGCTGGCCCGCGCCGGCCGTGATGTCGCCTTCCCCGCGGGGCACCGGGTGATCGGGGAAGGCTTGCCCGCCGACCGATGCTGGCTGATCCGGCGCGGCCGGATACTGCTGGACGCGCAGGTGCCGGGACGCGGCGGCGTCGTCCTCCAGACCCTCGAGGGCGGCGACGTGCTCGGCTGGTCATGGCTGGTGCCGCCCTACCGATGGCATTTCGGCGCGGTGACCGCCGAACCGGTCGAGGCCATCGAGTTCGATGCGCGGACACTGGCCGAACTCGCCGACCGAGATCCGCGATTCGCCCTAGCACTGACCTTGATGCTGTTCGAGGCGCTGCTGGATCGGCTCCAGGCCACCAGGGCCCGGCTGCTCGACCTCTACCGCAACCCCGCGGAAACCGCCGGTCTGTCCCGTATCACGGCCGAGCGAGGTGACCGATGAGCGTAGACATCCGGGCCCGCCCGGCGCCGTACGGAGACACGATGCTGCCCTACCGTGTCATCGACCGCGCCGTGCAGACCTCCGACACCGTGACCCTGCGCTTAGCGCCGACAAGGGACGCGGCGCAACGGTTTCGGGCTGGGCAGTTCATGATGCTCTACAGCTTCGGGGTGGGCGAGATCGCGATCTCGATCAGCGGGAATCCCGCCGCCGATGACGGCGTTCTCGAACACACGGTCCGGGCGGTCGGGGCGGTCAGCGCGGCACTGCACGATACCGATGTCGGCGGCCTTATCGGTGTCCGCGGGCCTTTCGGCACCGGATGGGATCTGGCGTCCGCTGCCGGAGGAGACCTCGTCATCGTCGGCGGAGGCGTCGGATTGGCGCCGTTGCGACCGGCTGTGCTCGCCGCGCTGGCGGCCCGCGCCGACTACCGGCGGATCGTGCTGATCAGCGGAGCCCGCACTCCGGCGGACATGCTGTTCCGCCACGACCAGGAGCTGTGGTCCGCGGCCGGTGCGATCGAACTCCATCGGACTGTCGACCATCCCGCAGCGGACTGGAGGGGTCGAGTCGGTTTCGTCAGCGAGCCGCTGGCTCACCTGACCGTGGAGCCCGGCCGGACCACCGCACTGCTCTGCGGCCCGGAGCCCATGTTGCGCTTGTGTGCACAAGCTTTGTTACGCAAAAGGATTCCCGCCAGCGACATTCAAGTGTCGCTGGAGCGCAACATGAAGTGCGGTGTCGGGCGATGTGGTCACTGTCAGCTGGGCACGCTACTGCTGTGCCGGGACGGACCCATCGTCGACTACGCGACAGCCGGACCACTATTGGCGGTGCGAGA
Organism: Nocardia xishanensis NBRC 101358; assembly: GCF_001613365.1. Lineage (GTDB taxonomy): Bacteria > Actinomycetota > Actinomycetes > Mycobacteriales > Mycobacteriaceae > Nocardia > Nocardia xishanensis. The sequence goes on along the minus strand of NZ_BDCF01000005.1, from coordinate 137,279 downwards.
ACTATGACGAAGACACCGACGCTCGCGGTATGGAAGTTCACTTCCTGCGATGGTTGCCAGCTCACCTTGCTCGACTGCGAGGACGAACTGCTCACCCTCGCGGGCCAGGTGCGCATCACCCACTTCACGGAAGCTTCCAGCGCCACGGAATCCGGCCCCTACGACGTTTCACTGGTCGAGGGCTCGGTCACGACCGAGGAAGAGCGGCGACGGATCATCGAGATCCGCGAGCAGTCGAGGATTCTGGTGGCGATCGGAGCTTGCGCCACCCACGGCGGCATCCAGGCGCTGCGCAATTTCGCCGACGTCACCGAGTTCACGTCGGTGGTGTACGCCAGCCCGGAGTACATCGCCACCTTGGACACTTCCACCCCTATTTCGGCACACGTTCCGGTGGACTTCGAGCTGCGCGGTTGCCCGATCGACCGGCGCCAGCTGCTCGACACCCTGGGCGCGTTCCTGGCGGGCCGCGCGCCCGATATCCCGAATACGAGCGTCTGCACCGAGTGCAAACGCCGCGGCACCACCTGTGTGATGGTCGCCGAGGGGATCCCCTGCCTGGGTCCGGTCACGCAGGCGGGATGCGGCGCCCTGTGCCCAGCGTATCACCGCGGGTGCTTCGGTTGCTTCGGCCCGATGGCGAACCCCAATATCCATGCGCTGCTTCCCATCCTGCGCGTCAACGGCATGGACACCGACGACATAGACCGTGTTTTCGCCACCTACGCCGCGGCAGCGCCGGGTTTCGCGAACAGGAGCGGCGATGAGTCGGCGTAGGCAACTGCGAGTCGGCGCGCTGGCCCGCGTCGAAGGCGAGGGCGCGCTGCGCGTTGTCGTCGCGGACGGGTCCGTCGAAAGCGCGGAGTTGAACATCTACGAGCCACCGCGATTCTTCGAGGCGTTTCTCCGCGGCCGCGCCTACACCGAACCGCCGGATATCACCTCCCGAATCTGCGGAATCTGTCCGGTGGCCTACCAGACCAGCGCCTGCAACGCACTCGAGCAAATCTGCGGCGTGGAGCTGGACCGACCGCTGGCCGACCTGCGCAGGCTGATGTACTGCGGTGAATGGATTTCCAGTCATTCCTTGCATATTCACCTGCTGCACACTCCGGACTTCCTCGGCTACCCGGACGCGATCGCGCTCGCCGCCGACCACCGCGAGCTCGTCGAGCAGGGATTGGCGACGAAGAAGGCGGGCAACGCGCTGCTCGAATTCCTCGGCGGCCGCGCCATCCATCCCGTCAACGTGCGGCTCGGCGGCTTCTACTCAGTTCCCGAGCGCACCGAATTCGCCGCCCTGACCGAACTACTGCTCCGTGCGCGGGATTACGCGGTGAACACCGCACGCCGGGCCGCGGGATTCGAGTTCCCCGAAGTGGAACTCGAGTGTGAACTGCTGACCGCGACCGATCCCGACCGATACGCGATCGACAACGGCGAGGTGCACACCAGCACCGGACTTCGTTTCGCCGCAGCCGATTTCACCAGCCACGTACGAGAACACCAGGTTCCGCACTCCACCGCCTTGCACGCGTTGCTCGACGGTGCGCGATATCTCACCGGGCCGCTGGCGCGGTACACGCTGAATCACCATCGGCTGTCACCGATCGCGCGACAGGTCGCGGACGAGATCGGCCTCGGCGCCGAATGCCGCAACCCGTACCGCAGCATCCTGGTACGAGCGGTCGAGGTCGTCTACGCCATCGAGGAGGCGCTCGCTCTCATCGACCGCTACGAACGCCCCTCCCGCCCAGCGGTTCCAGTCGAACCACGCCCCGGCGTCGGCCACGGCGTGAGCGAAGCGCCTCGCGGACTGCTCTACCACCGGTACGAGATCGACGATCACGGCATCGTGCGCTCGGCCACGATCATCCCGCCGACATCGCAGAACCAGGCGGTGATGGAGGACGATCTGCGGCGCGTCGTCGCGGGCAATCTCGACCTGGACGACGCCGCGCTGGCCGCGGTGTGCGAACGCGCGATCCGGAACTACGACCCGTGCATCTCCTGCTCGGCGCACTTCCTGGACGTGGACGTGGTGCGCCGATGAGCGAGCGAATCATGTACCAGCGCGCATCGCGCATGCCGGAGCCGAGCGCCAGCGAGGCGCAGGCATGAGCGAGCGCAGCGAGCGAATCATGTACCAGCGCGCATCGCGCATGCCGGAGCCGAGCGCCAGCGAGGCGCAGGCATGAGCGAGCCATGGGCCGTGGTCATCGGCGTCGGCAACGAATACCGCGGTGACGATGGGGTCGGCCCGGCCGTCGCGCGACGGCTCGTGAACCTCGGCATCCCAGGGGTTTTTGTCACGGTGTCGGATGGCGAACCCACGAGCCTGCTCGAAATCTGGACCGGCGTGCAGCTAGCCGTCGTGGTCGACGCCATACGCTCCGAACCAGCGGTTGCCGGACGGGTTCGTAGCACCGGCGTCGACGTGCTGCCGCGGCCCGGCGCCGCCTCTTCGCACAGTCTCGGTATCCAGGACGCGTTGCCACTCGGCCGGGCTCTCGGCCGACTGCCCGGCAGTCTCGTCGTCATCGCCGTGGACGTGGCGTGCCTCGATCCAGGTGTCGGCCTGTCCGAGCCGGTTGCGGCCGCCGTCCCGCTCGCGGCCGAAGCCGTTGTTCGGGAATTGCGACGGGCGGCGCCGACAAGTCGGTAATGTCATCGCTACTCCGGGTTCCACAGTGCACAGCGCAGAGGAGCCGCCATGCGTGCACGAGTTGTCTACGAGTCGATGTTCGGCAACACCGCGAAGGTCGCCGAAGCCATCGCGCAGGGGTTGCGCGAACATGCCGAAGTGGAAGTGGTGAACGTGGTGACCGCGGGCGAAGTGCCCGCGCCGACGGTCAATCTGCTCGTAGTCGGCGGACCCACCCACGCCTTCGGGCTCAGCCGTCCGAGGACGCGCCGCGACGCCGCCAAGCTCACCGACGCGCCGATCGCGATCGACCTCGGCATACGGGAATGGCTCGAAGCCGCGCTGCCGGTCGCGGCGGGCCACCGCGCCTTGGCGTTCGGTACCAAGATCGCCAAACCGCCCTGGTTGCCGGGCTCCGCCGCAAGCGGCATCGGAAAACGGCTGCGGCACCTGGGTTATTCGCTCGCCGATCAACCTGCGGATTTCCTCGTCGACGACACAACCGGTCCACTGTCCGAGGGCGAGCTGGACAGAGCCCGCGCCTGGGCTTGCCGAATGGCATTCACCGAACTCGACCGCATCGACCACCATGCGTAGCGCAGGGGTGCTGCGAGAGATCGCTATTGTTCCCGTCTGACAGCGGTCGCTGAGTCATCCCGCCGATCCAGGTGTCTAGAACGCCAGCCGCACCGTGCCGCCAGGCGTCAGTCGCGCGACCTGGTCCCGGCAGACGATCTCGATCGGCGGCGACGGGCCGGGATCGGAGCTGATCTCGACGCCTTCGCCGCTGACTCGAACGGTGAGCCGGTGGCCGCGATAGATCATCGGGAAAGTCAGCGCGCCCAATGATTCGGGCCAGCTCGGGCAAAAGATGAGGCGATCTCGGCGGATCTCCAGCCCGGTGAAGCAGCGCTGCAGCAGGTCGAGACTGCCGGCCATCGCGCCGAGGTGAATCCCCTCCGCGGTGGTGCCGCCCTGGATGTCGGCCACGTCGGATTCGAGTACGAGGTCGAAGAACTCGACGGCGCGGTCCCGGTTCGCCCTGGCCAGCACCCACGCGTGCACCACCCCGCTCAGCGTCGAGCCGTGCGAGGTGCGCGACAGGTAGTAGTCGATGGTGCGCGGAATCATCTCTCCCGGCAGTTCGTATCCGAGCCGACCCAGCAGTTCCCGCAGTTCGTCGGCCGAGAGCAGGTAGAACAGCATCAGCACGTCGGCTTGTTTCCCCGCCTGGTAGCGGTTGACGTCGTCGCCCTCCGCCTCGAGAATCCGGTCCAGCCGCTGGATGTCGCCGTAGCGACGACGGTAGTGATCCCAATCCAATTCGGCCAAACGCTCGTAGCCCTCGAACTGGCTGATGACCCCGTCGTGGAACGGCACGTACATGCGCGCGGCGACCTCCTCCCAGTGCCGCGGCTCCGATGGCAGCACGGCGAGCTTCTCCAGGAGTTCCGACCGTTCGCGTGGAGCCAGGACGGCGAGCGCGTCGACTGCCCGCAGGATCACCCAGGCCGCCATCACATTGGTGTAGGCGTTGTTGTCGATTCCCGCGTCGGGCGCGGCCGGGTATCCGGAATGGAACTCGTCGGGGCCGATGACGCCGCGAATGGTGTAGCGGCCGCGCGCCGCGTCGTAGCTCGCCAGGCTCGACCAGAAGCGGGCGATATCCACCAGCAGCTCGGCGCCGCATGCGACAAGGAACTCGAGGTCGCCGGTTGCCTGGTAGTACTGCCAGACGTTGTAGGCGATCGCGATTCCGATGTGGTGCGCGCGCCGGCTGGGATCGGGATTCCACCGGCCCGACAGCGGATTCAGGTGCAGCCGCTGACTCTCCTCGCGGCCGTCGCTGCCGGACTGCCACGGGAACATCGCCCCGGACAGCCCGGCCTCCGCGGCGGCCCGGCGAGCTTCGGGCAGGCGGCGATAGCGGTAGCGCAGCAGCGACCGGGTGACGTCGGGGAAGCGTGGATTCAGCACTGGGAGTAGGAACAGCTCGTCCCAGAACACGTGTCCGCGATAGGCCTCGCCGTGCAGTCCGCGCGCTGGGACGCCTACGTCGAGATCGGTGGAGTTGGGCGACAGCGTCTGCATCAGATGCAGCAGATGCAGGCGCACGATCCGCGCCGCCTTGGCACTGCCTTCGAGGTCGATCCGCAGCCGTGCCCACAGGTGTTCCCATGCGGCGGCGTGTCCCTCGAACAGCTCCGGGTAGCCGCGGGTGGTCTCGAGCCAGCGGGCGGCCTCCTGCTCGGCGCCCGCGCTCGCGTGATCGAGCCCGGAGAAGATGGTGACGATCTTCTCCAAGGTCACCGACTGGCCCTCGGCCATCTCGACGGTGAAGTCGTGTCCGACCAGTCCGTCTCGGTCGACCAGTTTCCGCGGAGCCTGGACCGGTTGCTCGGCACGCCGCAGAATGCTGCGCATGGCCATCGCCACCGAAATGTCGGACGCGTTGGTGCGCACCGTCAGCAGTACCGAATCGTCGGACAGCGCCACCGCCCGCTCGGTCGTCAGGTGCGTATCGGACAAGGCGCGATAGCGCTCGACCAGACTGTTGCGCACGTTGCCATCGATCGCCGAGCGGATGGTCACGGCACCCGACCAGTTCTCGGCCGTGACCGTCGTCTCCAACGCGCCCAGATGGGGCCGGTGCATGGCGGCGAAGCGGCGCTGCCGCACGGCGGTGACTCGACCTTCCGCGTCGCGGACCCGGAACTGCCGTACGAGTTCCGCGCGACGCATGTCGAATTGCTGCCGATACGACACCAGTTCGGCGGCGTCGAGATCGAACCAGTCTCCGTCGCCGATTCGGAAGGTGACCGGCAGCCAGTTCGGCAGATTCACCAGGCTTTCGTTGTCGACCGCATGTCCGTCGATCTCGTCGGCGAGCCGGTTGTACAGCCCGGCGATGTACGTGCCCGGATAGTGGACCGCCCCGGCTGCCGATTCCGGCGCCGCGCCCCGCGTGGCGAAATAGCCGTTGCCGACCGTGCACAGCGACTCGCGGAGCTTCTCGCGCGGGGGGTCGTAATCGTCGAATGTGAGCGTCCACGACTCCGGCGCGGCCTCGACCTCGGCGCGCAACGACTCCGCCAGTCGCTGGAGGAACTCGCGAACCTCGCGCGGCCCGCTGACCGCGAATCCTGCCGCGGTGTGCCGGTCGCCGGTCTCGGAGTGACGCACTACGATCCCGATGCCATCGGATTCGACGGCGTCGAAGGCGTCCTCGTCGGTCAGGTCGTCGCCGAGGTAGATCGGCAGCACCCGTAGGTCGACATGCCGGAGTATCCAGCGCAGGGCGGCGCCCTTGTCCCAATCGACATCCGGTCGCAATTCGGTGACGCGCCTGCCGGACGTCACGCGTAAACCGGCCTCGTGGCCGACGTCGTGCACGGCGGCGACCACCCTGGCGACCTCGCCTGCGGCGACATTGCGATGGTGGACAGCCACCGCGAAACGCTTGTGCTCGACCAGCGCACCCGCGACATCCCCCAGCCGCCTCCGCAGTTCATCGGCTGCCCGAGCCAGCTGCTGTTCGGCGCCCGGCACGGCGTCGTGCACGTGCCGGGCGCCATCAGGGGCCATCAGGTCGAAGCCGTGGCTGCCCGCGTACCAGATTCCGTCGACACCGACGCGGTCGCGCAGGTCGGTCAGATCGCGTCCGCTGACGACCGCGACCGGGCACAGTGCAGCGAGCTCCGCCAGCACCGCCGCCACGCCGTCGACGGACTTCGCGGCCGCCGGATCGGTGACGATCTCGGCCAAGGTGCCATCGAAATCCAGTAACACCGCCGGCTTTTCGATGCCGAGCCGACCCGTGATGGAAGTCCAGCGCTCGATGGCGTCGGGCAGCTCCGACATCCGCCGGAAGCCTTCCCGCAGCCGGACCTCGGCGAGATCGCCGACGACGATATCCGCGCCGCGCGACGAAAGCCGGTCGGCGCTTTCGTGCCGATCGACGCCGATCACCAGCGCGAACCCTCCGGCGCGGCCCGCGGCGACGCCCGCCTCCGCGTCCTCGACGACAACCGTGCGATCGGGTGCGGCGTCCAGCCTGCGGGCGGTTTCGAGCAGCACCGCCGGATCGGGTTTGCCTGGCATACCGAGCTTTTCGGCCTCGATCCCGTCCACCCGAACGGTGAACAGGTCACCGATTCCCGCGGCCGCGAGCAATTCCGCGCAGTGGCGGCTGGCGGTGAACACGCCGGTGCCTATCCCAGCGGCATCGAGCCGCCTGACCAGCGAGACCGTCGATTCGAACACCCGCACGCCGTCGCGGGTCAGCCGCTCGCGAAAGAGACGATCCTTCCGGTTGCCGAGCCCGCAGACGGTCTCGGCCGTTTCCGGATCGGAGGAATTCCCCCATGGCAATGTGATCCCGCGGGCGGCGAGAAAGTCCGCGACACCTTGGTATCGGGGTTTGCCGTCCACGAAACGCAGATAGTCGGTCTCGGTGAACGGTGAACGGTCTTGCCCGGCGCCGGCGGGACGGTGATCCAGGAACGCGTCGAACAGTTCCGTCCAGGCCGCGGCGTGGATCGAAGCACTGTCGGTCACCACCCCGTCCATGTCGAAGATCACCGCGTCGTGGCGGCGCGCATCGATCTGCGGCAGCGGTGCACCCTTGTCCACACATCCAGATTGGACCGGCCGATGACTTCCGTCCAGAGGCCGATGGTCCCGCGCTGGCTCTTCAACCCGGGGACCACCTGCTGTGCGATCCGGGACCAAGGACTCCTCCGGAGCGGCCAACCGATCCCTACCGTGACGATATGGGCCACCTACCGACCGGAGAAATCATCGAGAAGGCCGTCCTGCTCGCCGGCCGGGCGCCGTCACTGCACAACAGCCAGCCCTGGCACTGGACATTCGACGGCGCGACATTGCGTCTGTTCGCGGTACCCGAACGCATGCTCGCGGCGACGGACACCTCCGGCAGACAGATGCTGATCAGCTGCGGTATTGCCCTCGGTCATCTCCGTGCCGCCCTGGCCGCCGCGGGATGGCGCATCCGCGTCGCCCGTTTTCCCGATCCGAACCGCCGTGAGCATCTGGCTGACATCACCTTCGAACCAGCCCGGATGGTCACCGACGGCGACCGCGAGCGCGCCGACGCCATCCTGCGGCGGCACACCGACCGGCTTCCGTTTCTGGCGCCGACCGGCTGGCCGGATTTCGAATACGTCCTGCGATCCACCTTCGATCCGTCCGACGCCTCCCTCTACATCCTGGGCGACGACAGCCGCCCCACTCTGGCGCGAGCATCGGAGATGACCGCGTCGCTGCGCCGCTACGACGCCGACTACCACGCCGAACTGCGATGGTGGACCGGGCACACCATCGCCGATACCGGTGTGCCCGAACAGGCCCTGCCGTCCCAGGAAGAGCGGCAACGAGTGACCGTCGGCCGCCGCTTCCCCGATGCGACCGCGGCGTCGCGACGCAGCGAGGTTGCCGCCGACCAGTCGATGATTCTCGTGCTGTCCACCGACGGCGACACTCCCGACGAATTGGTGCGCTGCGGTGAGGTGCTGTCCACGGTACTTCTGGAATGCACACTCGCCGGGTATGCCACATGTCCGCTGACACATCTCATAGAGGTGCCGCACAGCCGTGCCATGGTCGGCGAGCTGACCGCGAGCTCCAGCCGACCGCAGGTTCTTGTTCGCGTCGGTATCGCACCCGAGTCCGAGGAGAACGCGCCCGCGACTCCGCGCCGCCCGCTCGGCGAGATCCTCGAGATGACCGAATCCGCCGCCGGGACTCAGTGATCCCCTGACCTCCGCCTGTACCTGGGCAACTCGGCCAATGCCGGTCGTGCCCGCCGGATACGCGTCCGCTGGGGCCTCGACAAACGTTCAGCGGCTGCCGGTGAGGAAGTCGACGCAGGAGCGAATCGTCGAAAGCCGTGGGTAGTCGCTCTCCTCTATCCGGCTGCTGGCGGCGGAGAGCCGTTCCACGAAGGTGAGGAAGTCGATCGAGTCGAGTTCCAGTGTGCTGCGCAAAGGTTCGTCCTGTCCGAGGGCCAGGATGTCGGCCTCGGTGGCGAATCCGCGCAGCGCTTCACGCACGGCGTCTTCCGCCTTCTCACGCGGCATGGTTCGGGGCGTCATGTCTCACAACTCCTCTGGATGCTGAAGAAGCTCGGCGACCGTGTTGAGGAAACGCGCACCGATCGCGCCGTCGCTGGCGCGATGGTCCGCCGAGAGCGTGGCGGTCAGCTGGGGCCGCACGCCCAGCATGCCGTCCACCGCGCACGGGCGGGCGGTGACGGCCCCGAAACCGACTATCGCGACCTGCGGCGCGGCGATGACGCCGAATACCGAATCCACCCCGAGCTCACCCAGGTTCGTCACCGTGATGGTCGCGGGAACGGTGTCCGCGGAGCGTAGCCGGGCGGAGCGGGCTCTGCCGACGACCTCGCGCATCGCGTCCATCATGGCGGGGGGAGCGAGCGCATCGGCATCCGGGATCGTCGGCACCATGATGCCGCCGCCGCGCAGCGACACCACGACCCCGAGATGCACAGCGGATGCCGGATGGAACTCGTCGTCGACCCAGTGCCCGTTCAGCGCTCGCACCCTCCGCGCCGCGCGCGCTGTAGCGCACAGCACCAGAGCGGACGGCAGGATGCGCGCGCTCACAGGTACGCGCCTGTTCGTCGCGTCCAGCCAGCGCTGCGCGGCGTCCATGTCGACGGTGCTGGACAGGTAGTAGTGCGGCACCGTCCGTTTCGATCTGGTCATGGCCGCCGCGATCACCTTGCGCACCGCGGCCGGATCACGCGGCGGCGCTTGGGCACCGCTCTCCTGTGCCCAAGCAGCGGTCTGCCCCGGCGCGGACTCCTCCGCGTCAGCGGTCTGGCCGGGCGCGGGTTCCGCCGCGGCAGGGACGACGCCGGCCATTCGCACATCGCCGGCGCGCACCGCGCCATCCGGACCGCTGCCCGAGACATCCGCCAGCTCGACTCCCGACTCGAGCGCCAACCGACGCGCATAGCCGGAAGCGCGGGCCACAGCAGTTCGTGGCGAGGGCCGTTGGACGCTCGGAGGTGTGCCGACCCCCTCCTGACGCGCTGTTCGATCACCCGAGGGCACTCCCTCGGCGAAACCCGCGGCGACAGGTGCGGATCGCGGCGGCGCGCCCAGACCGGTGGAGATGGCGTTCTCCACATCCGCGCGCACGATCCTCCCACCGGGTCCCGACCCGTGCAGAGTCGCCAGATCGATGCCCGCATCCTGCGCCAGTCGCTGAATCAGCGGCGTGGCGGAAAGACCGATCCGTCGCACACCGTCCGGACCGGAAACCGGTGCACCGCGAACGGATTCCGCCGGTTCGATCGTCGCCAGCGGAGTGCCCACCCGCACGGTTTTCCCTTCCGGCACCAGGATCGACCCCACGACACCGTCATCGAAGCATTCGACCTCGATCGCCGCCTTCGTGGTGTCCACCTCCGCGACGATGTCTCCTTTGTGCACGACATCGCCGGGATGCACGAGCCAGTGCAGCAACGTGCCTTCCACCATGTCGGCTCCGAGTGAGGGCATCCGAAACTCGGCCACCTCAGCTCACCGCCTCACGCACCGCGTCGACGACGGCCTCGGCCCGTGGCAGAGCGGCCTCCTCCAACTGCCTCGCGTAGGGAATCGGCACCTCGGCGGTACACACCCGGCCGATCGGGGCGTCGAGATCGTAATAGGCGTGTTCGGCGGCGCGAGCGGCTATTTCCGCGGCGATGCCGACACTGCGCCAGCACTCGTCGACGATCACCAAGCGGTGAGTGCGCGCCACCGACTCGAGCACTGTCGTCTCGTCCAGCGGTCGCAAGCTGCGCAGATCGATCACTTCCACGGAAACTTCTTCGGCGGCGAGCGACTCGGCGGCCGATTCGGCGATCGGCAGCGTCGCGCCGAAGGTGACCACGGTGACGTCGGTGCCTGCGCGCCGGACCACCGCGCGGTCGATGTCCACCGCATCGGCATCCGGGCCCACCTCGCCCTCACTGCCGTACAGCGCGATCGGCTCGAAGATCACCACCGGATCGGGATCCTGCAACGCGGTCCACAGCATCCCGCGAGCATCCGCGACCGTGGCGGGAGAAACCACCCGAAGCCCGGGAATGTGCGCGTAGAAGGCTTCCAGGCTGTGCGAATGCTGAGCGGCCAATTGGCGGCCCGGCCCTGTCGCCATCCGGATCACCAGGGGCACGCCGAGCTGACCACCCGACATGTGCCGCAACGTCGCGGCGTTGTTGAGGATTTGGTCCAGCGCCAGCAGGCTGAAGTTGCCGGTCATGATCTCGACGATCGGCCGCATGCCGCTCAGCGCCGCACCGATGCCCGCGCCGACGAACGCGGATTCGCTCAAGGGTGTATCCCGGATCCGGCGCGGCCCGTACTCCTCGAGCAGACCGCGACTCACCCCGAAGCAACCACCGTAGGCGCCGACGTCCTCGCCCATCAGGAAGACGCGGTCGTCGCGATTCAGCGCCTCCCGCAGTGCTTCGCGCATCGCCTCCCGGTAGGTGATCACGGTCGCTCCGCATACACATGACGGCTCAAGTCGGCGACCGCTTCCAGCGGCCCCGCCTCGGCCTCGGCGATCGCGTCGTCGAGTTCGGCGTCGACCGCGGCCTCCAGGTCTGCCAGAGACTGTCCGTCGAGTGCTCCCGACGCCCGCAATTCGGCGGAAAGGGCGGGGATCGGGTCGCGCTTCTTCCAGTGCTCGATCTCGGCCTTGTCCCGATAGCGGTCGGCGTCGTAGAGCGAGTGCGCACGAAAACGGTAGGTCAGCAGTTCCAGGAAGCACGGCCCGCTTCCGCCGCGGATGGATTGCACGGCTCGCTGGGTGGCCGTCGCCACCGCCTCCGGGTCCATGCCGTCGACGGGCCATGCGGCCAGACCGTAACCGGCGGCGCGGAGCGCGAGATCGGTGACCGCGTGCTCGCGGTGCAGCGCCGTGCCCATCGCATAGCGGTTGTTCTCGCAGGCGAACAGGATCGGCAACCGCCACAGCGCGGCCAGGTTCAAACATTCGTGGAACTCGCCCTCGGCCGCGGCGCCGTCACCGAACAGGCAAACTGTCACCGCGGGCCGATTTCGCATGGCGTCGGCCAGCGCCAGCCCGACCGCAAGCGGCAGCCCGCCGCCGACGATCGCGTTGCCGCCGAAGAATCTCCGTCCGGCATCGAATAGATGCATGGAGCCGCCGCGACCGCCGCTGCATCCGGACGCGCGGCCGAACATCTCCGACATCAACGCCGCCATCGGAATACCGCGAACGAGCGCGTGCCCGTGTTCACGATAGGTGGACACCACCGCGTCCCCGGCTCCGATCTGCCCAAGCAGCCCGGCGGCGACAGCTTCCTCGCCGATGTACAGGTGCAGAAATCCGCGGATCTTCTCGGCGCTGTAGAGCTGCACACAGCGCTCCTCGAATCGCCGGATACGAATCATCTGGCGCAGCAACTCGATCCGCTCGGCGGCAACGAGCGGCGGCCGGTCGCCGACACGCTCTGGCAGTTCGGTGGCGGTCACTGCCCGGCCTCCAAAGTCGACACATCGCCCTCGGGCAAACCTTGCTCTCGAGCCTTCAACAGCCGCCGCATCACCTTGCCGCTGCGGGTGTGCGGCAGGCTCTCGGCGAAGGTGATCTCCTTGGGCGCCACCGCGCCGAGCGCCTTGCGGCCGAACGCGAGAAGCTCGGCCCGGAGCGACTCCGTGGCGACGTAGGCCGGCCGCAGCAAGACGAATGCCTTCACCAGTTCGCCCGCGACCGGATCCGGCTTGCCGATCACGCCCGCCTCGGCGACCGCCGGATGCGCCATCAGCGCGCTTTCCACCTCGAACGGTCCGACCAGGTGCCCGGCCGACTTGATCACGTCATCCGCGCGACCTACGAACCAGTAGTAGCCGTCGGCGTCGCGGCGGGCCAGATCGCCGGACAAGTACCACCCGGCGGTGAATGCCTTCGCATATCTGTCGGGTTGGCCCCAGTAGCCGCGGAACATCGACGGCCAGCCCTCCCGCAACGCGAGCTCACCGATCTCGCCGGTTTCGGCGTGCCGGACGTCGCCGCCGACCACCGCCGCCCGGCCGTCCGGCCCGCGACGCAGGATCGTGGCTTCGACGCCAGGCAGCGGCCGTCCCATCGAACCGGGTCGCACCTGTTCGGCGGCGAAATTGGCGATCATGATGGCGCCGGTCTCGGTCTGCCACCAGTTGTCGTGGACCGGTCTGCCCAGGACGCGTCGGCCCCACACGACCACTTCGGGATTGAGTGGTTCACCGACGCTGGCGACGAATCGCAGGTGCGACAGATCGGTGCCGGGCGGCAGCTCGTCGCCGCGGCGCATCAGCATGCGCAACGCGGTCGGCGCGGTGTACCACACGGAGACCGCCTCCGCGGTGAGAACGCCGTACCAGCGCAGGGCGTCGAAGTCGGCTTCGTCGGTGATCACGGTGGCACCAAGGGTCAGCGGCGCGATCACCCCGTAGGACATGCCGGTCACCCACCCGGGATCCGCCGTACACCAGAACACATCGCCCTGCCGCAGATCCAGCGCGTAACGTGCGCTGATCCGGTGCGCGAGCACCGCACCGTGCACATGCACCGCGCCTTTGGGTTTTCCAGTGGTCCCACTCGTGAAATGCAGCAGTGCCGGATCCTCGGCCTGGGTTCGCACGATCGGGAATTCGGCGTCGACGGCCACCATCGCCAGCGCCAAGTCGATAGCGCCGCCTTCGAGCTCGCCGCCGGAGTCGGCGTCCGTCACGAGCACGTGCCGCAGGTCTGGCAGCTCACCGCGGATCGGGGCGACCCGGCGACGGTAAAGATCCTTCGTGGTGACCAGCGTCGTGGCCTCGGAGATCGCCAAGCGCTGCCGTACCGGCTCCGGTCCGAACGCGGAGAACAGCGGCGAGACGACACAGCCTGCCTTCCACCCGCCCAGCGCGGCGATATACAGCTCGGGCGTGCGGCCCAGCAGGATGCAGATTCGCTCGCCGGGGCGCACGCCGAGCTCGTGCAGCACTCCCGCGAAACGGTTGCTCAGGGCGGCCAGGTCGGCGTAGGTCAAGGCGGAGCGGTCACCGTTCGCGCGCAGTGCGCGCAGCGCCGTGACATCGGCGACGGAGGTGCCCAGGTGCCGGTCGACGGCTTCATGGGCGATGTTCACTCCCCCGCCGGGTAGCCCGGCAAGCGAGGATCGCGCCGCAGCCCAATCGAATACCTTGTAGGACGTCCGGTAGTCGGTCAGATTCGCGTCGATGTGTTCCGCCGGAGACTTCTCGATCGGATCCCACTGCGTCCGCTCGTAGTTCGATGGGTCGTGGCTCAAAGTCTTCATTTCGGCCTCCGTGCTCAAGTCAACGACAGCCTCGGCCTGCTCCGGCAGGGCGTAAAGACCTTGGCTGCCGGTGACCTCCGTCGTTTCCGCCCGTTGCGCCCGGCGGTAGTGCCCACCAGAACGGGACCTTCGCCCCTGTACGGCGAGCACGGCAGGGCGCACGCTCGTGGCACGAGCACCCGAGGAGGCGGCGGCACCGTGACCGACCTGGTCGAGGCCGAACCCGGTCTGCGGATCGATCCCACCGAGCGGATCGATCTGCTGCTGCGCGACCTGCGCGGCAGCCGCAGCGGGCTCACCACTCGTGAGGCCGAACGGCGGCTGATCCATCACGGACCGAACATGTTGCGCCGACGGGGCCACCGGACCTGGCCGAGGGACCTGGTGCGCCAGTTCACCCATCCTCTCGCGCTGTTGCTGTGGGCGGCCGCCGGTCTCGCGGGAGCGGTCGGCATCGTCCCGGTCGCCGTCGCGATCGTGGTCGTCATCATGATCAACGCGGCGTTCGCGTTCGCCCAGGAAAGGCACGCCGAGCAGGCGGTGGAGGCGCTGGCCGCCTACCTGCCCATGCGGGCGAGCGTCGTGCGCGACGGGGCGATCACCGATATCGAGGCGACCGGCGTCGTGCCGGGGGACGTCCTCGTCATCGCCGAGGGCGACCGGATCTGTGCGGACGCGCGGCTGCTCGATGGCGGCATCGAGGTGGATCTCTCGGAATTGACCGGCGAATCGATGCCGGTCTACCGCAGCGCCGACGCCGTCGACGTGGGAGTGCCGCTGGCACAGGCGCGCGAACTGGTCTTCAGCGGCACCTCCTGCACCGAGGGCGAGGCCCGTGCGATCGTCTTCGCCACCGGCATGCACACCGAGCTCGGCCGCATCGCGGCTCTGTCCGAACGCGTCGAGCGCGACGAGAGCCCGCTCGAACATCAAGTGCGCCGGGTGGCCTGGTTGATCGCGTTGATCTCGGTCCTGCTCGCCGCCGCGTTCATCCCGCTCGCGATGCTCGGCGCCGGACTATCCCCGCTCAACGCGGTGATCTTCGCGGTGGCGCTGCTGGTCAGCAACGTCCCGGAAGGTCTGCTGCCGGTGATCACCCTGGCGCTGGCGATCGGCGTGCGTGAACTCGCGCGCCGCGGCGCGGTGGTCAAACGTCTGAGCGCCGTGGAGACCCTCGGCTCCACCGATGTGATCTGCACCGACAAGACCGGCACCCTCACCGAGAACCGCATGCGTGTCGTCGCGATCGACACCGCGACCGGAGCCCACGATCCCGGAGCCGCGTCCACGAAGGACGATCCCACCCTGGCCCGTGTGGCCGCAGCGATGGCCGCATGCAACAACGCTCGTCTCGCCGACGCCGGACCCGCCGTCGGCGATCCCACCGAGCTGGCTTTGCTGGTCGCCGCCTCGGCTCTCGGGCAGCAGGTCGGCACCGATGAGCGGGAACGCTTCCGGCAGCGCCTGTTCCACTTCGACCCGGTGCGCAAACGAATGTCGACGGTCGACGCGGACGAGACCGGTCGGCTGCGCGTACACGCCAAAGGAGCCCCGGAGTCGCTGCTGCCGCTGTGCACCGCCGAATTCGGCTCCGACGGCGGTATTCGACCGCTGAGTCCGCGCCGCCGGGCGCAGGTCGCCGAGCTCGTCGATGCCCGCGCCGAGCAGGGTCTGCGGATGCTGGCCGTCGCCGAGCGCGACCTCGACGGCCGCACGGCGCCGCGGAATCGGGAACAGGCCGAAAGAGATCTGGTCCTGCTCGGCCTGATAGCCATGGAGGACCCACCGCGGGCCGAGGTCGCCGAGGCCGTACGGCTGTGCCACGGCGCGGGTATCCGCATCATCGTCATCACCGGCGATCACGGGCTGACCGCGGCGGCGGTGGCCGGCCAGATCGGCATCACGCGCGGTGAGCCGGTGGTGGTCACCGGTGCGGAGCTCGATCGGATGAGCGAGGCCGATCTCGACGAGTTACTGGCGGGGCCCACCGAACTGGTCTTCGCTCGCTCCTCGCCCGAGGCCAAACTGCGCATCGCCGACGCACTGCGCGCCGCCGGACACGTCGTCGCCATGACCGGTGACGGCGTCAACGACGCGCCCGCGCTCCGACGCGCGGATATCGGCGTGGCGATGGGCCGTTCGGGCACCGACGTGGCGCGCGAGGCCGCCACCATGGTGCTCGTCGACGACAACTTCGCCACCATCACCGCGGCCATCCAGGCCGGGCGGCGGGTCTACGACAACATTCGGAAGTTCATTTGCTACATCTTCGCGCACACCACTCCCGAAGTGACGCCGCTGTTGGTGTTCGCGCTCTCCGGCGGAGCGGTCCCGCTGCCACTGACTGTGATGCAGCTGCTGGCCTTCGACGTCGGCACCGAGACGCTGCCCGCGCTGGCGCTCGGGCGGGAAGCGGCCGAGCCCGGCCTGATGCGCAGGCCGCCGCGTAAACGCAGCGAGTCGGTGATCCGCACGCCGATGCTGTTGCGCGCGTGGCTTTTCCTCGGCGTGATCGCGGCGATCCTCGCCATGGCGGGCTTCTTCTTCGTCCTGCTCCGAGGCGGCTGGCATCTCGGTGACCCCACCGGACCGGGCACGCCGCTGCACCACACCTATCAGCAGGCGACCACGATGACCTTCTTCGGCATGGTCGCGGGCCAGATCGGCACCGCGTTCGCCGCGCGTACGGATCGTGCCTCGCTGCGCTCGATCGGCGTACTGTCCAATCGCTTGCTGTTGTGGGGGATCGCCTTCGAACTCGCGCTCGCCGGAGTGATCATCTACGTTCCGGCGATACAGAGCCTGCTCGGGACGGCCGCCCTGACGCCCGCCATGCTCGCGTTCACCCTGCCGTATCCGTTCATCGTGTGGGGCGCCGACGAACTCCGGCGCTGGCTGCTACGCCGCCGTGGGGACCACGCCTGAGCCGTGCCCACAACGTTCACGCCTCGGCGAACGTCCCCGTCGGCCTCGGCGGTGACCATGGTCCCGTCGGCCCGGGCACGAATCCTCTCACCGAGCTGGACCGATGCTAGAAGGCTCTTGGGCATGGACAAGGACAAGGACAAGGACAAACACCGCATCGCGGTCGTCTACGCGACCGAACAGGGATCCACCCGCGACATCGCCGAATTCATCGGCACCGAACTGTCCGGGCGCGACGCGGTCGTCGAGCTCGCCGACATCGACCATGCGCCCGACCTGTCCCGCTTCGACACCCTCGTGCTCGGCAGCGCGGTGCACAACATGAAACTCCTCCCCGCCGTCGACGGCTACGTGCACGCCCATCGCGACGAGCTGACGAACCGAGACGTGTGGTTGTTCAGTGTCGGACTCGTCCCGGCGCTGCGCGGCCCGGTCGGCCGCCGGCTCGCCCGGATCGTTCCGAGAAAGATCGCCGCGCTACGCGATTCGATCGCCGCGCACGACTACCGGGCATTCGCCGGCCGCTACGACCGCGACGGCATTTCGCTGCGGACCCGGACCCTCTACCGGCTACTCGGCAATGGTCAGTACGGGGATCTGCGTAACTGGGCGGAGATCCGCTCGTGGACCGACACCATCGCCCACAGTCTGCGGCTGCCACCAGCGCGTTCCACCACGATCCATCCGTGAAAGGCCGCAGCCCATGAGCTACCACCGCGACCCACTCGCGCCCGCGATCCACACCGCCCACGAGTGGCTGCGCGCCGTCGCCGACGGCCTCGCCACCAACGACCGGGCGTTCGCACACCGCGTTCTGCGCGCCTGGCTACACACCGTCCGTGACCGCATCGGTGTCAACGCGAGCGCACATCTGAGCGCGCAATTGCCCGAAATGCTGCGCGGAATCTACTTCGAGGACTGGGTACCCGCTCATGTCCCCGTTTCCCACGACGTCTCCTCCTTCCTCGATCAATTCGCTCACGAAGCAGGCGTCACGAGCGACGAGGCGGTGGCACTGGCAGGGTCGGTGACCGACACGCTCAACGGCTTGTTCTCCCCCGGCCAGCTCGAACACGTCTTCGCCCTGCTGCCAGAGGATCTGCGGCGCATTCTGGTCGGCGCCGAATTCGCCGGTACGTTGACGGCGAGTCTCGCCGGGCGGAAAGATCCCTCCCGCTTCGACGAAATCGACATTCGGCTGCACGCTCTGTCCGAGGCCGTTGCCGTCCTCGTGCGCGGACTGGAGAATCCGCTCGGAGGTGCGTCGCCCGGCGCCGCACGCGTGTCGGCCGCGCAGGAGGCCCATCGAATTCTGCTCGCCGAGGGGCTGACCGGATCCGGGATCCCGGCAGCTGACCCGCCACACACACGATGATGCGTCAAACCTTTCCGCTCGGCCGGATCGCGGGCATCCGTCTCGGCGCGCACTGGTCGGTGCTGGTCACCGTCGGACTGTTTGCCTGGGTCCTTGCCTCCTATCTGACCGGCACCGCATCCACCGTGGTGGTGTGGGCGACGGCCGTCACCGGCGCCGTCGCGCTCTGCGCGGCGCTGCTCGCTCATGAACTGGCCCATTCGATCGTCGCCCGGCGTAACGGGGTTCAGGTCGAGGCGATCGTGTTGTGGCTGCTGGGTGGTGTTTCCGAATTGACCGAGGAGACGCGGGATGCGCGGGCCGACCTGCGCATCGCATTGGCCGGTCCACTGACCAGTCTCGGAATCGCCGCCGTGGCGTTCTTCGCCGGCGCCGCCGTCGCGGCGGTGGATCCGGACGGGCCGATCACCGCGGTCCTGGCGTGGCTGGCCGTGATGAACACGGTCTTGGGGCTGTTCAATCTCCTGCCCGGCGCACCCCTCGACGGTGGCCGCGTGCTGCGCGCGGTGATCTGGCGGCGCACCGGTGACCGGTTGCGCGCGGCGACTTCGGCCGCACGCAGCGGGCAGTTTCTCGGCACGCTTCTGCTGCTGATCGGTATCGCCGAACTGATCCTGCTCGGGCATCTGGGTGGACTGTGGCTGATGCTGCTCGGCTGGTTCCTGCAGTCGGCGGCGCACGCCGAACTCACCGTCGCCGGATTGCGACACCGACTGGGCCACAGCGTGGTTCGCGACGTGATGACCGCGCGCCCGATGGCGATCCCTGCGGTCTGGCCGATCGCCGCACTGCTGCGCTCGGACGCGGCGGACAGCGGGCATCGGGTGTTTCCCGTCGTCGACGACACAGGTCACCCGGTCGCGGTGGTGGCATGGTCGGATCTGGCGGCGGTGACCGCACCGGCACGCGCTACCACGACGGTGGGCAGTGCCGCACGGGCGCTGCCCGCAGGCGCTCTGGCCCGGGAGGACGAACCGTTGATCGACGTCGCGTCCCGTGTGGTACTTCGTCCCAATCTGGACGCGGTCGCCGTCGTCGGCGCCGACGGCAGGCTCACCGGGCTGATCACCTCGACCGACCTGGTCCTCGCCTGTGATCGCTCCGCGCTCGGTTTGCCGCCGCGCGGCAGGCACCTGACCGGGCACCCGTCCGCCACCCCGCAGGGAGACACACCGTGACGCTACCGATCGGATTCGCTGGGGCGATGGCGCCCGCGCTCGACCGCGCGGCTGGGTCGGGACCGGTGGAGCGGCGGCCGGGGGCCGAACGGGCCGAACGATGGGACCTTCGGCCGTGGTGAACGGACACCGCGCAGAGCGAGGCTGACTACACACGCGACGTTCGACATGCGACCGATCGGAGCAGTTATGGGCGACTACGTGGCCGACCTGGCCGACCTGCGGCTGACGGATGCGGACCGCGCCGGCGGGAAGGGAGCGAATCTCGGTGAGCTGGTGGCGGGACGACTTCCGGTGCCGCCCGGGTACGTGATCCTCAAATCGTGTTACGAGGAGGTGATCATCCACGGTCCGCACGGCGCCGAACTCGACACTCTGCATGCCGAGGCGCTGGAGGCCGCGGCGCAGAGCGCTCGCTCGGACGGCGCGCGACTGGACGAACTGTGCGCCCGGATGCGCGAGCTCGTCCACCAGTCGCCGATGGCGGCGGGAGTGCACGCCGCCGTACTGGCCGCCTACCACCGGCTGGGCGATTCAGCGCCCGTCGCGGTGCGCTCGTCGGCGGTCGGCGAAGACAGTGCGACCGCCTCCTTCGCGGGAATGAACCTCTCGCGGACCAATGTTCGCGGCGACGATCGGCTGATGGACGCCGTCGTCGACTGCTGGGCGTCCCTCTTCACTCCCCGAGTGCTCACCTACCGCGCTCGCCGCGAGATGCACGAACGTCCTGATATCGCGGTGGTCGTGCAGCGTATGGTCGCGGCACGCAGGTCTGGCGTCGCCTTCACCGCCGACCCGGCGACCGGCCGCCTGGATCGCGTGGTGATCGAGGCGGCGCGCGGCCAAGGCGAGGTCGTGGTGTCCGGATCGACCGAACCCGACACCTACACGCTGGACCCAGAAGGGCCCACGCTGATCTCCGCTCGCACCGGCCATCAAGGGTTCGCCATCGTGCCGGGACCCACCGGCGACCAGCGCGTCCAGCTGGGCGAGGACGAGGCCGCGGCCCAGGTGCTCAGCGAGGACGAGGCGGTGTCCGTGGCCCGCACAGCCTTGCAGGTAGAACAGCTGCACGGCGGCAGGCCGCAGGACGTCGAGTGGGCATTCGACGACGAGCGGCTGTGGCTGGTGCAGGCACGGCCCATCACCACACTGGCCGACCGCGCGGATGCGGAACATCCGGTCGCTGAACGGACACCGGCTCAGGTTCTGCTCCAGGGTCTCGCGGCGGCACCGGGCCAAGCCAGCGGCGCCGCGCGCATCCTGCATTCGCCGGCGGAGGGCTCGGCACTTCGGGTCGGTGAAGTACTCGTCGCGACCATGACCAATCCCGACTGGCTGCCCACCATCTCACGAGCGTCGGCCCTGGTCACCGACAGCGGCGGGATGACGTGCCATGCCGCGATCGTCGCGCGCGAACTCGGCGTGCCGTGCGTGGTAGGCACCCGTACGGCCACCACCACGCTCACCGACGGCGTCGTCGTGACCGTCGACGGCTCCGCAGGCCAGATCCGCGCGGGCCGATCGGAAGCGGTGCAAGCCGTGCCACGGCCCGCGGCGCCGATCGCCGCGGCGGAACCGACCGCGACCCGTATCTACCTCAATCTCGCGCTACCCGAGGTCGCCGAACGTCTCGCGGGCACCGACGTGGACGGCGTCGGTCTGCTGCGCGCGGAAACGCTGATCACGCAGGCGCTCGACGGACGCCATCCACGGGATCTGATCGCCCACGGCGAGCAGGACCTTTTCATCGAACGTCTGTCCCAGTCCGTGCAGCGAATCACGACGGCATTCGCCCCGCGGCCGGTGGTCTATCGAGCGACCGACCTGCGCAGCAACGAATTCCGTGACCTCGTCGGCGGAAGCGACTACGAACCGGACGAACGCAATCCGATGATCGGCTACCGCGGCTGCTACCGCTACATCCGCGAGCCCGACGTGTTCGCCTTGGAGCTCACCGCGCTGGCCCGAGTCCGGGAACGTACTCCGAACCTGCACCTGATGATTCCGTTCGTGCGTACCCGGTGGGAGCTCGAGGCGTGCCTCGACTTGGTCGACCAGAGCCCGCTGGGCGGCCAGCGCGGACTGCACCGCTGGGTGATGGCGGAGGTGCCCTCCGTCGTGCACTGGCTGCCCGAATACGTAGGCATGGGCGTCGACGGCGTCTCGATCGGCAGCAACGACCTCACCCAGCTGATGCTCGGCGTCGACCGCGACTCCGCTACGTGCGCCGATCTGTTCGACGAATCCGACCCCGCCGTGCTCGACGCGATCGGGAAGATCGTCGAGACAGCTCGGCGGCTGCGGATCACGTCGTCGCTTTGCGGCCAGGCGCCTTCGACGCGGCCCGAGTTCGCGGAGTACTTGGTGCGGATGGGCATCACCTCGATCTCGGTGACACCGGACGCCGTGCCCGCGGCACGCCGGGCGATCGCCGCCGCCGAGCGGCGAGTTCTGCTCGAACAGGCGCTGTCCGCACGGGGGGATGCCTACTGACGAGGCTCACCCCCGGTTCTCATCGCTCACGCACGACGATGACCGGGCACTCCACCGCATGGAGCAAGGCGACGCTGGTCGAACCGAGCAACATGCCGGTGAACCCGCCACGGCCGTGGCTGCCCACCACGACCAGCTGGGCATCCTCCGACTGATCGACCAGGGACCGAACCGGCTGGTCGCGGACCAGCACACGCCGCACCGGCACATCCGGGTAGCGTTCGCCGAATCCGGCCAGATTCTCCGCGAGCAACGCGTCTTCTCGTTCCCGCACGGCGTCCCAGCCCGGGACGAGGTCGATCCCGCTCGAATCACTCCACGCGTGCAGCGCGATCAGGCCGACCTCGCGTCGCGACGCCTCGTCGAAGGCGAATTCGATGGCGGGGACGCTGTTCGCAGTCCCGTCCACGCCGACCAAGACCGGTTTGCCCGAGGAGAAGGCGTCGGTCGCCGAAGTCGAGCGCACGATCGCGACCGGACAGTGCGCGTGCCGGGTCACCGCCGTGCTCACCGAGCCGAGCAACTCACGCCGGAACGCCCCGAGCCCGCGACTGCCGACAACCAGTGTTCTGACGCGTCTGGATCTCTCGATCAGATCCGGGATGATCGGCTCGAGAGTCAGTTCGGTACCGATCGTCAGCGCTTCACCCGGCGCCGTCGTCCTGGCCACGCGCGCGGCCTCGGTGAGCACCCGTTCCCCATCCTTGCGCAGCCACTCCACATGGGTATCGGTCGGCATCGCGCCGTGTCCGTGCCGGACAGCGACCGAGGTGACGATGTGCAGCGTGCACCGATGCAGTGCGGCATCGGCGGCCGCCCACGCCGCCGCGTGATACGAGGTGGCCGAACCGTCGACGGCGACCACGATCGGTTGGTCGCTCGGTCCGGTGTGCGCGGTCGAGCTCTCGGTCATCGCATTGTCCTCCGGTCCGATGCGCGGCACGCCCGTCACGAACCAGGCGAATCCAGCGGACGCACCACCTCGTCGAGCGGGCGGCGCAGCGTGGACGGGACCGGATCGGCACTCGTCACCGCCCAACCGAGCCGGACGACGATCTGCGGAAATCCGGTGTCGTCCAGAACGTCGGCGCGAATGCGTTTCCTGGTGTCGGGCAACTCCATCGGCTCGGTCAGCGGACACGTCGCCAGCCCAAGTCTCGTGGCGGTCAGCAGCACCGCGCTTGCGGCCTCACCGGCTCGCAACTGGGACATCCGGTCGTCGCTGCTCGTGCTCAGCAGCAGCATCCGGTCGGCGGCGTCGATATCGCGCACCACAGCCTGCGCCAATCCTGGACTCGAGAACCGGCGCACCGCCGGATCCGAGCCGGTCGCCACCACATTCCGCGCCGGCACACCTTGCGGTGACACGTGCCTGCCGCTCCACTGCGCGAGTTCGGCACCGTAGGAGACATCGCGCGCGTGTTGCGATGCCGCCTGTTCGAACGCTCGCAGCAACTGGGTCCGCGCGGGTTCGGCCTCGACATCGCGCACGAGCACGCCGGTCTCAGCTCCCGCGGCGATGATGGCCTCGATGTGCGCGGCCGGCACCTCCCAGGAGCTGTAGCGACGACGATCGGTGCTTCGCTTGCTGATGGCGCGCGCCAGCTCGACATCTTCGGAGCCGCATGTGGTGGGACGGAATTCCACCGACGCGAGATGCTCGGGCGCGGCCGGATTCGGCAGCCGATGGATCGTCGTCTCCCACCCCTCCGCGCGGGCCGCCACTCGCAGATGATGCAACGCCGCACCGCAACTCAGCAGCAGGTCGCGTCCATCCGGGTCGGTGTGCGGCAGCCTCCGGCTGTCGTCCGCGTACAGGTGCACGGTCTCGTGCCCGACTCGCCACAGCCACGGCTGGGTGTTGTGCACCGACGGCGCCCGCGATGCCAAAGCCAACGCGGCTCGAAGCGTCTCCTGATCGGGATGTGTTCTCGTCATCGCTTACCTCTCATCGGGATTCGTCCGGCAGGTCGAGTACCTGACCGGCGGTGGCGCCACCGTCGAGCACGAACTCCGAGCCGGTCGAGAAGGTGGCCTCGGTGACCAGGAAGCGCACCATCGCGGCGACCTCCTCCGGTTGGCCGAAGCGTGCCAGCGGCTGGTTCGCGACTACGGATTCGTCCATCGCCGAGGTCATCGGCGTGCGGATCGGGCCGGGATGTATCGAACAGACGCGGATGTTCGCGCGTCCCAGCTCCAGGGCGGCGGCTTTGGTCAGGCCTCGCAAACCCCACTTGCTCGCGACGTAGGCGCCGACGCCCGCGTAGCCGATCAGCCCGGCGGCGGACGAGACGTTGACGATGACCCCGCCGCCCGCGGCCCGCAACCGCGGCGCGGCCAGGTGCATGCCAAGCCAGGCGCCGTAGAGGTTGACATCGATGACATGACGGAACATAGCGGGAGGCTCGGACTCGACAGTGCCGAAGTCGGCGATTCCGGCATTGTTGATCAGTACCGCCAGCGGACCGAACTCCGCCTCGGCGTCATCCAGGACCGCACACCAGCCCGCCTCGTCGGTCACGTCCAAGCGGCGGAAGATCACATTCGGGCCCAGTGATTCCGCCAGCGCCCTGCCCTGGGAGTCGAGCAGATCGCCTGCGACGACCGAGAGTCGCTCCTTGGCCAGGGCGGCTACGACAGCGGCGCCGATTCCGCGCGCCCCGCCGGTGACGACGGCGCTTCTGCCTGTGAGTTCGGCCATGACGATCAACACCTTTCGGCTGCGCCCGGTTCCTTCGAAATTCAGCATCGTGCGTACCGAGGGCATATGTGACGGCCGAAGGTCACCGATCGCCGGGTCCTCTGGCCACGATCGTCGCGCGGTGCCGGCCCGCGCCGACCATCACTCCGATGCGGTGACCATGATCCACTCGGCGCGGGCACGATGCCTCTCACCCGGCGGCGCACCCCCGAGCAGGCTCGACGGTAGGGAACACCAAGCGACGTAAGACCCGCTGATGACGACTTCCGCGCAGCCGCCGCTATCGCGAAGCTGCCGCAGATCCGTACAGCGCCCCGCACCGACAACAGGTCAGGGACCTGCTCACGACTTCCCCGGCCGAAGCCACGACCGCACTGGCCGACCCGGTCGCGGCGCTGCGCCGGGCAGCGATCGCGGCGCCCGCAGGCTTGCCACCCGAGGAGGCGCTGGAGGATCTCGTCGGCGACGCCAGGTTCGTGCTCATCGGCGAAGCCTCACACGGCACCCACGAGTTCTATTCCGCGCGAGCCGCGATCACCCGCTGGCTCATCACCGAGAAGGGATTCGACGGCGTCGCGGCCGAGGCGGATTGGCCCGACGCTCACCGGGTCGACCGCTACGTCCGCGGGCTCGGGACGGACGAATCGGCGGCGCACGCGTTGAGCGGCTTCGAACGGTTTCCGGCATGGATGTGGCGCAACACGGTGGTGCGGGAATTCGTCTACTGGCTGCGTCAGCACAACGACGAACAGCGCCGCGCGGGGCGAGCGCTCACCGGGTTCTACGGCCTGGACCTATACAGCATGCACCGCTCCATGCGGCGCGTGATCTCCTACCTGGAGACGGTCGACCCCGCCGCGGCCGGACGCGCGCGACGACGCTACAGCTGTTTCGACCGCACCTCCGAAGACGATGGTCAGGCATACGGTTTCATCGCCGCGTTCGGGGCGGGCGAGTCCTGCCAGGCCGAAGTCGTGCGCCAACTCGTCGACCTTCAGCGCAGCGCCGCCGACCACATCGATGTGAACGATGGCGAAGCGCACTTCGACGCTCTGCGCAACGCATGGACGGTCCGCGACGCGGAGGCGTACTACCGCGCCATGTTCGGAGACCGCGTCTCCTCGTGGAATCTGCGAGACGAGCACATGGCCGCGACCCTCGACGCTCTCGCCGATCATCTCGACCGTCCCGGGTCGCCGGCACGACTCGTGGTGTGGGCGCACAACTCCCACGTCGGAGACGCCCGCGCCACCGAACTCGCCGCCGAGGGCCAGCTCTCGCTCGGGCAGCTGGTCCGCGAACGGCACCATAACAGCTGCCGCATCATCGGATTCACCACCTGCCACGGGACCGTCACGGCAGCGAGCGAATGGGACGGCCCCGCCGAACACAAGCTCGTACGTATGTCCCTGCCCAGCAGTGCCGAGGAACTGATGCACGACACAGGTATCCGGTCCTTCATGATTCGCACCGGCACGGGGAGCGATGCCGGGATCTGCTGCGCAATCCGCGCCTCGAACGCGCCATCGGCGTCATCTACCAGCCCGGGACTGAACGCAGGAGCCACTACTTCTACAGCCGTCTCGGCGACCGATACGACGCGATCGTCCACATCGACAACACCACCGCCGTCGAACCCCTCGACCCCGGTAGACGTTGGATATCCGGCGTCACTCCGGAAACGTATCCCACTGGACTGTGAGCGAGGGAAGGTGCGAGCCTGCGCACCGCGACGAAAGCTGCGGTTCGAGTGCCCTACGTCGCGCAGGCTGCGCCCCCGACCTGCTACGGGCGGTCTTCGACCGTTCCCGCCAAACGGCGCGCGGCGGCTTGGACTTCGCTGGTCAGCCGACTCAGCCGCGGCGTGATCGCGGCGATCGGAGCGACCGGATAGCGCAGGTCACGCGCTTCTTCCGGCAGGTCGGCGAGGTCGGCTTCGAACCGGGCACGCCCGGCCGTGACGGTGTCCGCCTGCTCGACGCGCCGGCCCGCGCGCATGACCGGTTCGAGGAGCGGGCGGCTGTCGTGCGGCGCCGGCTCGTCACGCCGGGCGATCACGTCGTGCATGCGGGGCCCGCGGAAGACCTGCTTCGGACCGGGCATCGTGGCTTTGCCGGTGGACAACTTCGCAACCGGACGACCGTCGTAGGCGACCAGTTTGTAAGCGCTGTCGAGGTAAGGCGCGTCCGCAGAGACCCCCATGCGGGTGCCGATGCCGACCGCATCGATCGGAATCCCCTTGGCGACGAAAGCTGCCACGTCGTGCTCGTCCAGCCCGCCGGAGGCGAAGATGCGGACCTCGGGCAGGCCGGCGCTGTCCAGCATTCGCCGTGAGCGGATCGCCAGTTCGGCCAAGTCGCCGCTGTCGAGCCGGATGGCCGCGCTCCTCTGGAGGCCGAGGCGATCGATGACCTCGATGGCATGCACGACACCGCCGAGCGTGTCGTAGGTGTCGACCAGGAATGTTGCTCGCCCAGGGTGATCGGCGACGAAGGCGTAGAAGGCGTCGAGCTCGGCCGGAAATGCCTCGATGTACGAGTGGGCCATGGTGCCGGCCGGACGCAGACCGTACCGGCGAGCGGCTTCCACGTTGCTGGTCGCGGCGAACCCCACCAAGCCCGTCAGTCGTGCGGCGATCAGCCCGGCTTCTTTGCCTTGGGTGCGACGAAAGGCGAAATCCACCAGGTCGATCCGGTCCGCCGCCGCGATGCGGCAGCGCGCCACCTTGGTGGCGAGGGTTGTCTGCACACTTACCTGATTGAGCAGGTAGGTCTCGACCAGTTGTGCCTGGGCGATCGGAGCTGTCACCTCGAGAATGGGTTCACCCGCGAAGACCATCCGCCCCTCTGGCACCGCCCACACCTCGCCGCCGAAGCGGAGCGAGGCGAACGACTCGAGGCTGTCCCGGCCGAAACCGACACTGGCGAGATAGTCCAAGTCAGCGGGTGTGAAGCTGAACCGCTCCAGCCAGTCGAGGCAATCGCCCACCCCGGCCGAGACGAGAAACCCGCGGGTGGCGGGCAGTTTTCGGACGAACAGGCTGAAGGTGGCCGGCGCGGTCATCTGCCTGCGGAGGTAACTGTCCGCCATGGTCAGTTCGTAGAAGTCGGTCAGCAGTGCACCGGACATGCGTACAGCATCGTGCGCGGACGATCGGGGTTGCAGAGGCGAAGGTCCTCGGATGACGGCCCGGTCGGCGCGTGATCAGCTGTATGGGCCCAACGTCACCTGTGCCGGTGACCTTGGCATCTCACTGGCACAGTGCGGTTCGCGCGACGATTCTTTGCATAGCAGTGGCAGTTCCAGCCATAGGCAGCAGCGTGCGACCGCTGCCGGGACAGGTTCGCGATGACGGAATTGGGCCCGCTGGACACGGGCTTCATGGAGATGGAAGACACCGACCGCCGGGTCAGCCTCGGTATCGGAACCGTGGCGATCATCGAGGGGCCGCCCCCGGCCAAGGACGAGCTGCGCGGCTGGCTGGATCGTGGGCTGGAGCGGCACACACGGTTGCGGCAGCGGGTCCGGCGCACGCCGCTGGACCTGAAAGCACCGGTGTGGGAGAACGACCCGAATTTCGATCTGGCTCACCACGTCCGCTGGACCGCGTTACCGGCCCCGGGCGGCGAGGAGGAACTGAAGGAGCTGATAGCGACCGAGCTGACCGAGCGGCTGGATCGTGATCATCCGCTGTGGGAGGTGGTCGTGGTCGACCAGCTGACCGAGGACCGCTGGGTGATGATCCTCAAGGCTCACCACACCATGGCCGACGGTATCTCCGAGATCACGCTGCTCGAAAGCTTCTGCGATCCCGCCGCGACCGAAGTCGGCGAAGACCGTAGGCCGAACGGAAAACGTGCACGCACCGGACTCCTGCGACTGTTGAAGGAAGCGATTCGGGCGCCCGTGACCATCCCGCGCTCCGCCGTGGGAGCCGTGCGCACCCTGGCGCCGGTTCTGTACGCGGCGATCGCGCCGGCGAGCGAGTCGTCGCTGAACGGTCCGATCGGGCGCCAGCGTCGCTACGCGGTGGCGCGGACCATGCTTCCGCAAGTGCGCGAGATAGCGGCGGCATTCGATGTCACGGTCAACGATGTCGCCGTCGCGGCCATCGCCGCCGCCTACCGCCGGTTGCTGCTGAGCCGCGGCGAACACCCGACACCCACCGAATTGCGCATCGTGGTGCCGGTCTCCACCCGAACGACCGAGGCCCAACACGTACTCGACAACCGTGTCTCCGCGGTCATCGCTCATCTGCCGATCGAGGTCGACCATCCGGTGGAGCGCCTGCTCGCCGCACACGAGCAGATCCGCAGGCACCGATCGCGAGGTGAAACCGACGCCGAGAAATCGCTGCTCGCACTGTCGCGGCGGCTGCCGTTCGGGCTCGTGGCAGAGGTCTTCCGCCTGGCGGTGTCGTTCCCCCAGCGCGGCGTTGTCGCGCTGGCGACCAACATCCCCGGCCCTCGGCACCGCCTGACGCTGGGCGGGCGAGAGGTCATCGAATTGTGGCCGTGCATCCCGATCGCCATGCGGGTGCGCACGACAATCGCGATTCTCAGCTATCTCGACCATTTGACCTTCGGCATCACCGGGGACTACGACACGACCCCCGACATCGAGACGATCTCGTCGAGCATCACGACCGAGATCGCGGTGCTGCTGGCTCACGCCCGTGACCGGCAGGCATCACGGCGGCCACGGCCGGTCGTCCGCGCCATCGGCACCGCGCGCTCACGACACGTGAAGTAGCTTCCGCCCGCCACCGATGCCGCCTCGAAAGGACATGACATTGCTCTCCACGTCCACCGCGCGAGCGCAGGTCCACGAGACGCACACCGGACTCGTCCTGCTCTGCGGCGAGCGTGCCTATAAGGCGAAGAAACCGATCACCACCGACTTCCTCGATTTCGGCACGCCAGCGCTACGAGAACAGGCCTGCGCTCGCGAACTCGAGCTCAACCGGCGGATGGCGCCCGATGTCTATCTGGGCGTCGCGCACCTGAGCGACCCGGAGGGAGGGCCCGCCGAACCGGTTCTCGTCATGCGCCGCATGCCCGAGGACCGCAGACTGTCGAACATCCTCGCCGACGTCGCCGCGCACGGGCAGGAGCTGACACCGCTGGTCGAGTTGCTCGTCGGTTTCCATCGCCTGGCACGCCGCGGCCCCGATGTCGACCGGGCGGGCACCGCGCGAGCGTTGCGCGACCGGTGGCAGACGCTGCTGCGCCCGCTTCGAGAGGAACCAGCGTGCCGGGTCGCGCCCATCCTGCCGGATCGGATCGACCACCTCGCGATGCGGTACATAGACGGCCGCATCCAGCTGTTCGACAATAGGATCGCCGAAGGGCGCATCATCGATGGACACGGAGATCTGCTCGCCCAGGACATCTTCGCACTCCCCGACGGCTTCCGTGTCCTCGATTGCCTGGACTTCGACGACCGGCTGCGTCACCTCGACTGCCTCGACGACATCGCCTTTCTGGCCATGGATTTCGAGTTTCTCGGGTATCCGGAACTCGGCGTGCGCCTGCTCGACGACTACGTGCGGGCGACGGGCGACTCCGCGCCGATGTCGTTGCGCTCCCACTACATCGCCTATCGCGCCACCGTCCGGGCGAAGGTGAACCTTATCCGTCTGAGCCAAGGCGACGGCGCCGCCCGTGAGCGTGCCGTCCGTCATCTGCGTATCGCCCTGGACCACCTCGAGCGCGGGACCGTTCGCCTCGCGCTCGTCGGGGGCCTGCCCGGAACCGGGAAATCCACCGTGGCGCGGCGACTCG
Source organism: Nocardia xishanensis NBRC 101358 (assembly GCF_001613365.1). Lineage (GTDB taxonomy): Bacteria > Actinomycetota > Actinomycetes > Mycobacteriales > Mycobacteriaceae > Nocardia > Nocardia xishanensis. The sequence goes on along the minus strand of NZ_BDCF01000005.1, from coordinate 106,830 downwards.
CGGCGAACACGGGTGCGACGGTGCTCTCCACCGACCGGATCCGCACCGAACTGGCGGCGCGGATCCTGACTGGCGAGGGTGGGGAGTTCGGTGCGGGTAGGTACTCCCCGGCGAACAAGGCCCGCGTTTACGACGAATTGCTGAACCGTGCCCGCACCCTGCTCGCTTCGGGCGTTTCGGTGATTCTCGACGCCAGCTGGGTCGACACGGATGAACGCCGCCGCGCGGCCGAGCTCGCAGAGCGGACCCATAGCGACCTCGTCCAACTGCACTGCACGTGCCCTACTGAGCTTGCGGCCGGTCGAATCCGCGAGCGTCCGCGCGGCGATTCCGAGGCAACGCCTGCCATCGCGGAAGCCATGGTGGCCACGGCGGCGCCCTGGAACGATGCCACCGCCCTCCATACCGTCGGCCCGATCGACGACACCGTCGCTGTCGCCTCCCAAGCCTGGTGCGCCCATCCTCATGTCGAAGCGGACGTCCTGTCATGAGCAGCCGGATCCAGCGCAGCCGCTGTGGCCGTGTCTCCGAGGACGATCCGACGCGCTCCACCCGCATCCGAATCGAAGGGATCAGCCGTGTCTTCCGCTGAGCAGCCCCGAATTCTCACGGTCACCCTCAACCCGACCGTCGATCTCTCGTTCGACGTCCAAAGGTTGGTCAGTGGCGGCAAGAACCGCGCGCACCTGAGCTCGGTGCAAGCCGGCGGCGGCGGGATCAACGTCGCACGATGCCTCGCCCGGCTCGGGGTTCCGGCCGTGTCGCTGCACACATCGGGTCTCGAGGTCGGTCACAGACTGAACCGGTTGCTCGATGAGGAAGGCCTGCTCCACCGCGGCATCGACATCGAGACCGACACCCGGGAAGCCGTCGTGATCGGCGAGGAATGGTCTGGGCACAGTTACCACGTGGTACCGCCGGGGCCTCGCCTCTCCGAGGCGGAAGCGGCACGATGCTTGGCGGCGATCGTGTCCGCGGCCCGCGACTTCCCGTATCTCGTACTGACCGGCAGCGCCACCCCGGGGTTGCGCGATGACTTCTCAGCCGACATCGTTCGCTCGGCCCACGCCGACGGGATCACGACCGTACTCGACATCGCGGGAAATCAGCTACGAAAAGCGTTGCAGGAGAAGGCTTTTCTGATTCGCCTCGACCGGACGGAGGCGGGCGCGCTGATCGGGCGAGCGATCGAGGACTTCGCCGACGCCCGCGCCGCCAATCAGTCCGTCCTCGACACGGGAGCGACCGACAACGTGGTCACCACAGTCGGCGCTCTCGGCGCGGTGTATTCCAATCGAGAGTTCCACCACGAGATATCCGCACCGCCGTTGTCGGACCCAGTGCGGAGCGACGCGTGCGCGGGCGACAGTCTGGTCGCGGCGCTGACGTCGCGATTGGCAGTCGGCGACTCGTGCTTGCGCGCCTGCGAGTACGGCGTGGCAGCCGCGGCCGCCACCGTCATGCTGCCAGGAACCCGGGTATTCGAGCGAGATATCGTCGACCAGCTCGGCACCGCGGTTCGTACCCGGCAGATCCGGCGGTCTCGACCGACGGAATGACGCCATCCACGCCGATTTCACGAGGATGCTGCCGCCGAATGGACCGATGCCCGATGACCTTCTGCCCTGTCGGCATCTTCGGCGGCGTCGAATGATGAGCGAACAGGGTCACGTCAGGAAGGAGATTCGACATGACAACCGCGCAGAGCATCATGCGTTCCCAAGTTCAGTGCATCGGCATTCGCGACTCCATGGCGGCCGCCGCCCAGCGCATGCGACAACTCGACGTCGGCGCGCTGCCCATCTGTGACGGCGAAGGTCATCCGGTCGGCATCGTGACCGATCGCGACATCGTCGTGAAGGTGCTCGGAACAGGGGCCAACCCGAAGACCACCATGGCGGGGGAATTGGCGCAAGGCGCCGACCAGCTCTATACCGTCGATGTCGGCGCCGACCTCGACGATGTCCTCGCCTTGATGGAGCAGCACCAGATCCGGCGGCTGCCGGTTGTCGACGAGGGCGTGCTCGCGGGCATCATCACGGAGGCCGACCTGGCTCGTCATCTGCCCCAGAACACGGTGGGCGAATTCGTCGAGGCTGTCTGCGCGCCTCACTTGCCGGTCACCGAAGAGGTCTGAAGTACAGACCTCGCGCGCCGGGTTCGTCTCCGGCGGCATGCCGGTGTGTCGCTCGAGGACACGGACGGGACCATCGACCCACCGTCCGGAAACCTTGGGCCCTTGGGACCGCGCCGTGATCGGCGCAGGCTGAACCGTATCCCGTGTCGCACTGGGTGAAATATCGGAAGGAAGCCGCCATGCCGCATACCGACGATCCGTTCGCCGCTACCGTGCATACCGCGCACGAATGGCTGCGCGCCGTTGCCGCCGGTCTCGACACCGACGACCTGGCCTTCGCCTACCGCGCGCTGCGGGCGTGGATGCACGTCGTCCGTGACCGAATCGGCATGGCCAACTCCGCTCATCTCACCGCGCAGCTCCCCGAATTGCTCCGCGGCGTCTACTACGAGGGATGGGTGCCAAGTCACGTACCTGTGCACCATGGTCATGCCGAATTCATCGAACAGTTCGCCAGGGCCGCGGGAATCGGCAGGCACGAGGTTCCCCAGGTCGCAGGGGCGATCACGGCAGTGTTGTCCGACCGATTCTCCCCTGGCCAGCTGAACCGCGTATTCGCGGTGCTGCCCGCGCACCTCTACGACATCCTCTGCCGCGCCGGCGTCGACGCGAGTGCCCTCTCGTCCGGGCACCGCACGAGGCAGCGCGCGGTCGCCGATCAGTCGATGCTCCTGCGGGATCGAGTCCGCGCGCTCGGCGACGCGGTCGCCGCGCTCGCCCGCGGGTTGGAGCAACTGCCGATCGACACCGGCGACACGAATCGCATGGCCTCGGCCGCACAGGAGGCGCACCGGATCCTGCTGGCCGAGGGCTTGGTTTCCACTGCGCGGCAGCACTGAGCTGCCGTCGCAGGACGGCGACGCTCGCCCCAGCGACACGGCTGTTCCGGAGACGACGATGCCGAGAGCCCGCGATTCCCACCTCTCACAGACGGACCTGCTCACCTGGCGCCTGCAGGAGAATCCGATCCTGCGCCCGACCATCGTCGCCGTCCTGAAGCTGGACGAGGAACCCGATTGGGATCGTCTGGTCCTAGCCGTCGATCGCGGCACTCGGGCGGTGAAGGAATTCCGCAGCCGACTGGTCGGTGTGCCGTTCGGTCTCGCCCCGCCCCGCTGGGTTCCCGACACGGAATTCGAGCTGTCCTGGCACCTGCGGCGCGGTGCCGCAGGATGTACATGGGACTCGGTCCTCGGATTCGCGGCCGTCGAAGCGATGACAGCGTTCGATCTCGCTCGGCCGCTCTGGCGATCGACGCTCCTGACCGGTGCGGGCAGTGACGCGTCCGCGCTGGTGCTCACGGTGCATCACAGCCTCACCGACGGCGTCAGCGGCGTCCGGATCCTCGCCGAGATGTGCGACCTCGATCGCGCCGGAACCGATCGGAGCCGCCCGTCCGAGTCGTCATCGGTGACTCTCGAACGGCCCAGCGGCGCAACACGATGGCAGCGAGTCAGCGGACCGCTGCGCGCCGTACCCCGCGGTCTGTTCCACCCGCTCCGGTCCGCACGCGATGGCGCCGCGCTGGCGGCCTCGGTGGCTCGTCTGGTCCGGCCGATCACATCGACCCTGTCACCGGTGATGACCGAACGCGGCACAGGACGCGGCCTGTCGGTCTTCGATATTCCCGCCGAGCCGCTGCACCGGGTGGCGAACGCCGCGCACTGCACGATGAACGACGCCTTTCTGACCGCGGTGCTCCTCGGCCTGCGCGCCTATCACGACCGCCACGACGCACCGCTGCGCCAACTGCGGGTGACCATGCCGATCAGTCTGCGTACCGCAGCCGATCGACTCGGCGGCAATCGAATCACGCTGACTCGCTTCGTGCTGCCGGTCGACATCGCCGAGCCGGCGGAGATGATGCGCGCCGTCGATACCGCCGTCGAGGCCCAACGCCACGAACGCGCGATTCCGTTCTCCGGCGCTGTCGCGGCCGTCCTGAATCGCGTCCCGATCCGGCTGATCGCCGACATGCTGGAGCACGTCGACTTCGTCGCCTCGAACGTACCGGGTTCCCCTGTGCCGCTGTACCTCGCCGGTGCGCGGATCGACCGGGTCTACGCCTTCAGCCCCACCCTCGGCGCATCGTTCAACATCACGCTGACCACCCACGCCGGCCGCTGCTGCCTCGGCATCAACGCGGACGAGGCCGCCGTCCCCGACCTCGTGAACCTGACCGACTGCCTCGCCTCGGGCTTCGACGCCGTGCTCCGGCTCGGCATCGAAACACCGAAGAATCCCGACCGGAAATCCGGCCGGGTCCACGACACGCCGTAGCCCACACCGAGTTGCTGCTGGCGCGGTCCGCGGAACCGATGTAAGCAGGCACGGGGCAGAGTCCCGATCGTCCGTCGGGTAGTCACCGTTTCGGGGCGCTCAGCTTCCGGGGGATTCGGTTGCGTGAGCAGTCGACCGGTAATGCCTCGACGAGAGGTGGGCGGCCGCGATCTCTTCCTGCGCATGCAGCTCATTGCTGGTGACCACATGTGAATCCGGACCGGGGAATGTGAGCGCCCGGCGCCCGGTATCCGTCCAATGCACAAGATAGGGCGGCGCTCCATCCTTCCCGTGCACTTCCTCGATGAGACCGTGCCTGACCGTGCCACCGACATTGCGGCCTTCCACGATCAGCCAGTCCCCTGGTTTCGCATGCACTTGCGCGTACCTCCTCATGCTTAGGACCAGAGCCGTCGTGGTCCGACATCACCGCGGACCGGCTACCCGATAGCTACCGGGTAGCCGAACCGAGGTCCCGGCTCCGGGAGAACGGGTGCGGTCGCGGTACCTGGTCCGCGCCGGTCCCGGTTCCACACCGGTCAGCTGTGTCCGTTGCCGGTCTCGGTCTTCTTGATCGCGATGTGCTTCTCCGGCTTCTCCGACTCCGACATCGGCACGGTCACCGTCAAGATGCCGTCGGTGTAGGTGGCGTCGATGTCGTCTTCCTTCGCGCCGACCGGAAGGGGAAGCGACCGGTAGAGACTGCCGTAGTGGAATTCCGAGCGAGTGCCCTCTTGCTTCCGCTCCGTGCGCTCGGCTTTGATCGTCAATTGTCCTTCCCGGACACTGATATCGACGTCCTTGGCCGGGTCCACCCCGGGCAACTCGGCCCGCAACGTGTACCGGTCCTTCTCGAGATGTTCCTCGACTCGAATCATGTGACCCTCGAGCGACGACCACGGTGGCCTCGACTCGAAACGGGCCATCAGGTCCGACCAATCGGGCATGGCAGGCCAGGACGGCAGCAACGCCTGGCGGGGAGAAAGGGTGCTCATAACGTGACTCCAACGCAGAGTGCGAATTGATGACACTTCGATTCCACGCGGCGGCCGCGTCGAGCAGTAGGGCCGACGGTCCTTCCTTCGAGGACTCCGGTCCCTCACCCACCTTCGAGTACACCACCCGCCAACCAGCGCCGTTCTGCCGATGCCTCGACAGGCTCTTCCTGCCGCGTCAAGTCCGCGCGAGGGTGAACAACGCTTCGTCCTCTTGGGCGAAGTGCAAGGTGAGGATCGCGTCGAGTCCGTAGAGGGTGGCACGCAGATCATCGATCTGGTCGGCGCGGATTCCGTTCCCGGCGTCGTCGAGGTGGCGGCGGATCCGGTCGGCGAGCCGATCGATCTCGATGTGCTCGCGGCTCATGGTCACCATTGCCTCCGGGTCGCGCAGATAGTCGGCCAGGGCCGGATACAGCTGCGATTCCTCGGCGTGTTCGTGCGGCAGTATGGACTCGACGAGCAGATCGAATGCGCGGCGCACGGCGGCATCGGCGCTCGGGCCGGGACCGCGGGACAGCGCGTCGGCCGCCTGCCGTACCGAAGCGCGTGCGGCCTGGAGCAGGTCGTGCTCCCGCGCGAAGCGAGCGACAAGAGGGTCGATCGCGTCGGTGCGGCGCTCACCACGAGTTCGCAAGGCCCGCATCGCATTCAGGATCACCGCGAGGTCGATCCCTTCCTGCACCAGCGCACCTGCGGCCGGGACGAGCAGTCCGAACGCGGCGGCTGTCATCGCCGCAAGTGACAGCGCCATGCCCGCGACCGCGCTCTGCACGGCGAGCCTGTGCGACCGCTGGGCGACCTCGATCGCGTCGGCGAGCCGTTCGATGCGGTCGTCCACGATCACCGCGTCGGCGGCCTGCACCGCGGCCGTCGACCCGCGCGAGCCGAGAGCGACACCCACATCCGCCGCGGCGAGCGCCGGAGCGTCGTTCACACCGTCGCCGACCATGACAGTCACACCGTCGTGCCTTTCCGCGCGGATGGCCGAGATCTTGTCGGCCGGATCGGCGTCCGCGACGACTTCGGTGAGTCCGAGTAGCTGCGCCACCTCGGCGGCGTTGTCGACCCGATCGCCGGTGAGCAGGAGCAGCCGACGCAAACCCGCGGATCGCAGCCTGCGCATGGTGCGGGCGGCGTCGGCGCGGATACGGTCGCGCACCAGCAGAGCCGCCACAGGTACCTCGTCGACACTCACCCAGACGAGGACCGCCAGATCCAGCCGCGCCCGCCGCTGCGCGGCCTGTGCCCATGGCGCGAGCTCGGCCAGGGACGGCAGCCGCCCGACACGCACCGTGCGGCCGTCGACGATCCCTCTCGCGCCCCGACCGGGTTGCTCGGAAACATCTTGTGCGTCAACGGGATCCAGCTCACGAACTGCGGCCGCGGCGGTGACGGCGTGGGCGAGCACATGCGGCGAGAACCGTTCCACCGCGGCGGCCTGTCGCAGGATTCGATCGGTGTCGGCGCCCGGCGCCGCGACGATGTCGATCACCGCGGGCCTGCCCACGGTGACGGTGCCGGTCTTGTCCATCGCCAGGCACCGGGCACGCCCCAGGTTTTCGAGCGCGGCGCCGTCCTTCACGACCACACCCACTCGCGCCGACCGTGACATTCCGGCAGTGATCGCGACCGGAACCGCCAGCAGCAGCGGACAGGGCGTCGCCGTGACCACCACCGCGACCGCGCGCACAGGATCTCCCGTGAGTACCCAGGCCGTACCGGCCAGCAGAAGCGCGAGAGGCAGGAACCACACCGCGACGCGATCGGCCAGCCGCGCCGTCGGCGACGCCATGGCTGCCGCCTGTCGTGCCAGGGTGACGATTCCGGCATAGGTACTGGCCTCCGCCGTCGCTGAAGCTCGAATATCCACGGCCGCACCGGCATTCACTACACCGCTGCGTACCTCGGTGCTCACCCGGCGCACCACCGGGACCGACTCGCCGGTCAGCGCCGATTCGTCGAAGACCCCGGCCGTCGCGAGAACGCCATCGACAGGCACCGTCTCGCCGGGCAGCACGACCACGACGTCATTCGGGCGGATCGCGGTGGCCGCAACGGTTTCGATATCGCCCGCACACCGTCGATGCGCCAGCATCGGCGCCCGCTCCAGTAACGCGGAGAGATCTCGTCCGGCCCGCCGCCCCGCGTACGCCTCCAGCACCCGGCCGGTGGCCACCATCAACGCGATCAGCGCACCCGCGAAATACTCGCCGACCGCGGCAGCGCCCACCAGCGCGATCAGCGCCAAGAGATCGGCGCCGTACCGTCCGCGCCGAAAATCCTGGAGAACCCACACGACCGCAGGAACCAGCGCGGCCACGGTCGCGGCCAGCCACAGCGCGTCGGCGACAGCCTCATCGAACGGACGGGCCGCAAACCCGGCCGTTGCCAGCCCGCCGACCGCGGCGAGGAGGATCGCTTCACGAAACAGCCGCGGGTCAGTCTTCGGCTCGGTGTCGGTCGTGTTCATAGCGTCTTTCGGTCTCGATACGCGATGCCCCGGCACCACCGCTCGCGCGAGGCGCTTCGGCGGGCCTCGGAAGAATGGCGGGAACGGCCGGCCGGTTCCGGTCGACGACTATCAGGGCAACTGAATCACACGCTCGTAATCCGCGATCGCCTTCACCAAACGAGCCCGCGAGAGGGTGTGCGGGCCGCATTCGCAGGAGGCAGGTAGTGCGTCGTCGGTGAAGTCGTCGGCCGCCAGCAGATCGACGTATCGGGTGCCGTTCTGGTGGGAGCCATGTCCGGTGTCGACATAGTCGCGATCACCGTGGGCGTGTAAGCCGGTCACCGATCGGAACACCGGGCCCACGGCGGTGCCGAGCACTGCCGCCACATGATGACCACGTCCGCACTGGACCCGGACGAGCACGTCCTCGGTACGCTGCTCTGGCGAATCAAGGGCCTGTTCTGCGATGCGCCGCCGTTCGGGCGCCGAGAGATTCGAAGTCTTGGCCATGACATCACTATTGCTCGGGTTCACCGGCCTCGACAGGGGCCGAAATCACCCACTCGCGTGACGAACGGCCCATCCCCGCGCGGCAGTCGCGGCCGGGGGCGATCGAGCCGACTTCGATCGGCCGCGGCAGTGTCCCGATGTGCGATGGTGTCGGTCACCAGTACGCGGCGCAAGACGAGGTCACGCAAGTGGCGCGTCGGGGGCCAGGCCCGTGCGTCGCGGCGACCACGATGTCGCTCGCGTGGTGGCGTAGCAGTCGCACCGCGGCCACGACGGTGGCGCCGGTGGAGATCATGTCATCGACGAATCATCGGGCGCGGGCGCCAGCTGGTTGACAAGCCAGTCGCGGGCGAGTTCGGCGACTTTCTCCAATGCCCCCGGCTCGGCGAACAGGTGGGTGGCCCCTGGCACCACCGTCAGCACGGTCTCGCACGACATCGCCTCCGCGGCGAGACGGTTCAGCTCCAGTACGGCGAGGTCGTCACCACCCACGATCAGCAGGGTCGGTGCGCGCACCGACGCGAGAGCCGGCCCGGTGAGATCCGGCCGTCCGCCACGCGACACCACCGCGGCGATCTCGACCCTGGGATCGGCCGCCGCGCGAAGCGCCGCGGCAGCACCCGTGCTGGCACCGAAGTATCCGATGCGCAGTCCGGTGACGTCGTCCTGCCGAGTCAGCCAGCCGGTGACATCGACCAGCCGTCGTGACAGCAGCTCGATATCGAAGACTCGTGCCCGATAGATCTCCTCGTCCGGTGTGAGCAGGTCGAACAGCAGCGTGGCCAGTCCGGATCGATTCAGCACCTCGGCCACATAGCGATTGCGCGGGCTGTGGCGGCTGCTGCCGCTACCATGCGCGAACACCACCATCCCGCTCGGGTTCTCCGGAATGGTGAGATGACCGGCCAGCTCGACCTCTCCGGCCCGGACAAGAACGTCCTCGTCACGCGGCGGAGGATCATCCTCGGCGTCCTTCAGCGGCTCACGCGCGGCTTCAGCGGCTCGGCGGAGCAATTCGGTGACCTCGGCGTCGGAGACTTGGCCGAAACGGCGATACCAGGAGCCGACCGCGTCGAACCAGGTGGGCAACTCCAGGCAAACCACCTCGTCCGCTTCGTCTTTCAGTATCGCCAGCGTGTCGCGGGGCGCCACCGGAACCGCAAGCACGACCCGCTGAGCGCCGTGCGCACGCGCGACCTGGCAGGCAGCGCGGGCGGTCGCGCCGGTGGCGATCCCGTCATCGACGATGACGACGGTGCGGCCCGCCAGCGGAATACGCGGGTGTGTGCGCCGCAGTCGCTGAGTTCGCCGGGCGAGTTCCTCGCGTTCCCGGCGCTCGACTGCCGCCATGTCCGCGCCGGTGAGTTGCGCGTACGCGACTACGCCGTCGTTGATCAGACGGACGTCGTCCTCGCCGATCGCGCCGAATGCCAGCTCCGGCTGATACGGGACGCCGAGTTTGCGCACCACGATCACATCCAGCGGCGCGTCGAGCACCCGCGCGACCTCGCAGGCCACGGGAACGCCGCCGCGCGGCAGGCCGACGACCACGGGATCCTCGTCTCGAAGATGAACAAGCCGCTCCGCCAGCTGACGTCCGGCGTCACGGCGATCGTGGAACACCATCGCAAACCTCCTCACGAAACCAGCGTGGTCCTCGGCGCGGCGTCATGGCAGGTCCGATCGTCGCCGAGTGGAGAGCCGTTGGTCCCGGACCTGTGCAGCGGTGCTCACCTCGCGGTCGACCGCGCGACACCTCACACCGTGCTCGAACCGCGACGGACCGTCCGCGCCGACCGGGCGGGCGACGATATCGGTGACGGGATGCAAGCACTCTGTGCAGCGCTCGGGCAACGCCGTCGTCTGAGCACCATCGGGCGAGATGAGAGGCGCGAAAGTTCTCGTGTGCGCGCCGGCTCCCTTCACCTTGGTTACGAGTTCGCGTATCCGTGATCCAGCCGTGGAAGAATTGCGACCGTGGATGGGCGGAATGACGACTCGTCGATCAGCCGGCGCCCGCCGGTGACCGAAACGCTGTCCCAGCTGCGGTTGCACGAGCTGCTCGGCCAGGTCCAAGACCGCATCACGCAGATCTTCGACGTACGTGACCGAATGGATCGGCTGATCGAAGCGATGCTGATCGTCACCGCAGGTCTGGACTTGGACAACACGCTGCGGTCGATCGTGCATGCCGCCATCGAACTCGTCGACGCACGATACGGGGCGTTGGGCGTCCGTGAGACCGACAAGACGGGCACTCAGCTCGCCGAGTTCGTCTACGAAGGGATAAACGACCGCACCCGCGTACTCATCGGCGATTTGCCGCGTGGGCACGGTGTCCTCGGACTGCTCATCCAACAGCCCAAACCGATTCGGTTGGCGAATTTGTCCGATCACCCTTCCTCGGTCGGTTTCCCCGCTCATCACCCTCCGATGCACACCTTCCTCGGCGTTCCGGTGCAGGTACGTGACGAAGTTTTCGGCAACCTCTACCTCACCGAGAAAGCGGACGGCCAAGAATTCACCGAAGACGACGAAGTCGTCGTGCAGGCGCTCGCCGCGGCCGCGGGCATCGCCATCGAAAACTCCCGGCTCTACGAGCAATCTCGCATTCGCCAGCAATGGCTGGAAGCCACCGGAGACGTCGCGACCGAACTACTTGCCGGCGGTGACCGGAACGAAGTGCTCGAGCTCATCACGCAGCGGGCGCTCGTGCTGACCGATTCGGTGTGCACATTCGTGGCGCTCCCGGAAGACCCGGACGAGCCACACGACGACGTCACCGAATTGGTCGTCGTCGCGGCCGCCGGCGTCGACGCCGACGCAGTCACCGGCCAGCGACTCCCGATCGACGACTCCCAGTCGGGATCCGCTTATCGCACGGGCGGAACGGTCGCGGCCGAAAACCTCCCCGACAGCCTGTTCCCGCGCGCCAGAACACGATTCGGCCCGGTACTCGTGTTCCCGCTGCGCGCAGGGAACACGGTGATCGGCGTGCTCACGACGGCGCGGCCGGCCGACGCCCAACCGTTGGACGCCGCGGCGCAAGCGATGGTCGCCGCGTTCGCGAATCAAGCGGCGTTGGCACTGCATCTTTCCGACACGCAGCGGCGCATGCGCGAGCTGGACGTCTTGTCCGACCGGGATCGGATCGCCCGTGGACTGCACGATCAGGTCATCCAGCGCCTCTTCGCGGTAGGACTGTCGTTACAGGGGACCCTGCAACGCGCACGTGTACCGGAGGTGAAATCCCGCCTGACGGAGACCATCGACGACATCCAGGCCATCGCGCAGGACATCCGGCATTCGATCTTCGACCTGCAGAGCAACAACGCCGCCGACTCGTCGAAGTACCGCAAGCACCTCCACGGAATCGTCGTCGATATGACCGCCGACAGCGGGCTGCGCACGAGCGTCCGGCTCGCCGGACCGATGACCGTGCTGGCCCCTCCCCTGACCGACGACGTCGAGGCCGTCTTGCGCGAAGCCATCAGCAACGTCGTCCGACATGCCCGGGCCAGCACGCTCGCGGTGGAGCTGCGCGTCGGAAACGACGTGACCATCGAGATCACCGACGATGGAATCGGCATCTCCGGTGATATCACCCGCCGCAGCGGCCTGGCCAACCTGGCCGTCCGAGCCGAACAAGCAGGCGGGACTTTCGAGGTCCGCAACGCCCCTGCGGGAGGAACCGTGTTGCGCTGGTCGGTCCCGCTGCCCTGACCCGGCGGCCGTGCCGCCGACGGCATCCCTTTGGCAGCCATCGTCAGGAGCAATCCAGCGTCTCTGTCGGCCGCGATGAATGGACGTCGCGGCGTCGTCAGCCCGCATCGGAAGAAAGCAGCAGCTCCTCGACCGGACGCCGAGGAGTCAGGGGAAGCGGCTCAACGCTCGTGGGGGGCCAGCCGACACGAAGGATCGCCTGCGGATAAGCGGTGCCGTTCAGCACGCTGGTTCGGATCTCGCCGCGATGCTCGGCGATCTCGAGTGGTTCGGTGAGCAGACAGGTCGCGAGCCCGATGTTGGCGGCCGTGAGCAGCACGCTGCTGATCGCCTCGCCCGCCCGCAGACGCGACAGGCGGTCGTCGGCCGACGTGCCGAAGACCAGCAGTTCGGCGTGGTCCAGTCCCTCGGTGGGAGCTGCGGGCCCCGAACCAGCGGGATCGTCTTCCCAGGTCCTCGTCCGGGGCGTGTCCGGTCGGAGCACACCACCGAGGCCGCCATGCCGTTCCGACGTCGTCGCGAACTCGAACCGGTATGCCTCGTCACCTGCGTGCCGCTCGGCCGCCGCATGAGCTGCGGCCGCCAAGCGCTCGCGGTCACGTCCTATGGCAGGCCGGACGATCGCGCCGAGCGCCGCGGCCCGCTCGCTGAACAGGCCCAGGTAGCCGGGTGGTATCGGCAGCGAAGTGTAGGGACGACGGTCGGTTCTGCGCCGCGCGATCGCCGCGCTCAGCGAGGCGTCTCGGCTCGTGGCACGATGCGGCACCAGGGTCAGTGCCGCGAGATGGTTCGGATCGTCCGGGTCTGGCAGGCGGTGGATCACCGGGGCCCATCCCAGCGCGGAGAACGCCGTGGCGAGGTGATGCAACGCGGCCCCGCAGCTGATCACGATGTCACGCCGCTCCGGGTCCATCGACGGCGATTCGCGCCCCGGATCGACATGAACATGGACGCCGCGATCCGCGATCCGCCAGCGCCACGGCTGCGCGTTGTGGACCGATGGCGCGCGTCCGGCCAGCGCCAATGCCGTCTTGACAATGTTGTCGTCGGGCAGCCCGCGGTCCATGATGTCCGCCCTTCATCGAATGGTCCACTACACCGTGGCATCCCGGCCTCCGTCGTATAAGGGCAGGACGACCCCAGTCGTAGGGACTTCGGGCGCACTCTCAGATGACGACACCGAGCACTGACGAAGCAGATCACCACGGTCGTCTTTGGACCCGCTCATCGGTGACGAAAGACCGGCGCGGCATCGACCTGTCGCGACCTAACGTGCGGATATCCCCCTTGCGGAAACTCTTTGGAGGAAAGGCACGCATATGTCCGCCAAGACGAACCCACCGGTTGTGGCCGGAGTCGACGGCTCCGAACAGTCGCTCACCGCCGTGCGCTGGGCGGCGGTGTACGCGGCGCGTCACCGTGCGCCGCTGCACCTCGTTCACGCGATCGGAATACCGGTGGACTACGGCCCGGGTCTCGCCGGACCGGTGGTCGACTACGAAGCGTTTCGTCGGGCGGGCGCAGAGATAGTCGCCGCCGCGGCCGAGGTCGCGAGCGCGGCGGCCGCCTCGGCTGGAGCTATCGAGGTGTCCACCGCCGTGGTGAACTCGGCGCCGGTGCCGGCGTTGCGATATCGCTCCGAGAGCGCGCGGCTGATCGTGGTCGGCAGCAGAGGGCTCGGCGCGTTCCGCCGCACCCTGCTCGGTTCGGTCAGCACGGCGCTGGTCAGGCATGCCGACAGCCCGGTCGCGGTGATTCCCGAAGCGGCGGAGCCGATCTCGCACGGACCGATCGTTGTGGGCGTCGACGGCTCACCGTGCAGCGTCGAAGCGGTCGGCATGGCGTTCGAGGAAGCTTCGCTCCGCGGCGTCGGTGTGGTGGCAGTGCACGCCTGGTCGGAATTCAACCGGTATCTGTCGCGCGCCGAGATGCAAGTCGCAGCCGAAGCGCTGCTGTCGGAGAACCTCGCGGGCTACAACGACAAGTATCCCGACGTGCCCGTCGAGCGCGTCGTGGCGGAGGAACGACCCGCCCGGCTCCTGCTGCACAGCGCGCAATCGGCCCAGCTGCTGGTCGTGGGCAGCCACGGCCGTGGCGGATTCGCCGGTATGACGCTGGGTTCGGTCGGCCAAGCGGTGCTGCACGGGGCGGAATGTCCGCTGATCGTCGTGCGCGCCGACACCGACCGCTGATCGGTGCCGGGGCTATGTGATCCACCGGATGTCCGCGCAATCCGCCGCGGACGTCCGGGTGGTCAATAGCCGGTATCTCGGCGGCGGAACCCGGCGAATCCGGCCGCCGAACCGGCTACCGCTACCGCGGCGGTGACGAGTATCGGCGCGGCGGTGACGGATTGCAGCGGCGCTCGCGGAATGTGCGTGAAGGGCGACGCCTCGTCGAACCAGTCGGGCAGGTCGAAGGCGGTCGTGAAGAGGGCGGCGACTGCGCAGTAGGCGAAGACCGTCCACGCCAGCGGAACGGCGGCCTTCGGCGCCCAGCCGAAAGCTATCGTCGCGACCGCGACGACCGTCCAGACCGCGGGCAGCGCCACGAGCGCGGCGCCGGTCATTCGTAGCGGCTGGACGGCATCGGCAATGGTCAACCCGTAGGACAGCCCGGCGCCGAGGCCGCCGCAGGCGAGCACGAACGCGGCGCCGCCCAACGCGACGGTGAGGTGGCTCGCCAGCCAGCGATCCCGGCTCACGGGTGCGGCGAGGATCGGTTCCGCGCGGCCACCGGTCTCCTCACCGCGTGCCCGAAGCACACTGGTGACGCCGAACGCGGCGGCGAGCAGCGCGACGATCGAAATGGCAAGTGCCAGATATGAATCCACCGCTTCGGTGGCGCCGCCTGGCAGGTAGGCGGCGATTTCGGGATTGTCGCCGAGATAGTCCTCGATGCTGTCCGCGAACGATCCGTACGACGCACCCAAGGCGAAGATCCCTACCGTCCACCCCGCCAGCGATCCGCGTTGCAGCCGCCACGCCAAGCCCAGCGGTGACCCCAGCGCCCAGGAGGCGTCGGCGCGACCGGTGCCGTACGGCAAGAGTCCGGCGCCGAAATCACGCCGGTCGAGCAGGAAGAACGCGACGGCGCTGAGCACGACCGTCGCGGCGGCGAACAGCAGCACCGTCCACCACCGGTCGCCTGCGTACGGGTAACTACGCTGCCCCCATCCGATGGGTGAAGTCCAGGACGCCACCCCGTTGCCGACGTCGCCGACAGCGCGGGCCACGTACGCGGCCGCCAGCGCGAGTCCAACCGCCCCGTACACGCTGCGCGGGTTCTCGAAGACCTGCGCGGCGACGGCGGTGACAGCGGCGAAGGTGACCCCGACGCCCGCGGTCGCCACGCCGAGCAGCAGCGACCCGCCAACGGGAAGCCCGGTGCCCACCGCGGCGGCGAAGATCACCAGCGCCACGGCGATATCGGCCAGGCCGGCCAACGCGAGCGCGGCCACGGCGGGAGCCCGACGTCCCACCCGCGCCGAACGAAACAGTTCCGCCCGCCCCGTCTCCTCGTCCGAGCGAGTGTGCCGTCCGACCAGGAACATATTCATCAACGCGACCACGACCGCCAGGTAGGCGAAGATCTCGAAGACGATCTCGCCGCCGATCGTGTCCAGCAGGCGGGCGGGCCCGCCCATGGCGATGGTTGCCGCGCTCGCGCTCATCGTCTCGCGAATCTGCGCGAGCTTCTGCGGCGTGCCATAGAAACGCTGACTGCCGAGGGATTGAAGAGCGACCAGCGCGCCCGCGCCGAGCAGCCAGCACGGCAGGGAGAATCGCTCGCGCCGCAGCGCGAATCCCAGCAACGTGCGCACGCCGGAGGTGTTCTCCCGCAGCGTCGCCGTGGTATTCACGAGCTGTCCTGTCCTGCCTCCACCGCGGTGGGGCCGTAGTGCCGCAAGAAGATGTCCTCCACGGTAGGTGGTGCGCTGGTGAGACTGCGCACGCCCAGATCGGCGAGCATGCGCATCACTGTGTCGAGGTGAGCGGCGTCTATCGCGAACTCGGCGCGCGTGCCGTCGCGAACGAGATCGTGCACACCCGCTACCGTCTCCAGATCCATTGCGGGCCTGGCGGTTTCGACGGTGATGGTGGTGCGGGTCAAATGCCGGAGCTCGGACAGAGTGCCGGTCTCCACCGTGCGCCCGCTCCTGATGATGCTCACCCGGTCGCACAACGCCTCCACCTCGGCGAGTATGTGGCTGGACAGCAGCACGGTCCTGCCCTCGTCCTTCGCCTCGGCGATGCAGCGCTGGAACTCGGCCTCCTTCAGCGGGTCCAGGCCGACGGTCGGTTCGTCGAGCAGCAGCAGTTCCGCGTCCGAGGCCAGAGCCGCGACGAGCGCGACCTTCTGCCGGTTGCCTTTGGAGTACACTCGCGCCTTCTGCCGGGGATCGAGGTCGAACCTGTCCAGCAGTTCATCACGCCGCCGCCGGTCGAGGCCGCCGCGCAATCGCCCCATCAAGTCGATGACCTCGCCACCGGTGATCCCGGGCCACAGGATGACCTCGCCGGGCACATAGGCCAGCCGCGCGTGCAGCGCGACCGCGTCGGCCCACGGATCGCCGCCGAGCATGCGCGCCGTCCCGGAGTCCGCGCGCAGCAGGCCGAGCAGAATCCGGATCGTCGTCGTCTTGCCCGCACCGTTCGGACCCAGGAATCCGTGAATCTCGCCGGTGCGCACGGTCAGGTCCAAGCCGTCGAGGGCTTTGGCCGCGCCGAACGTCTTCGTCAGGCCTGCGATGAAAATGGCGGCGTCGCCGGTCATCGCGATACCCCTTCCGGTCGCATCGATGCCGGATGCCCGCTCTTCCGCGGAGTCGGCGAGAGATTTTCGGCCACGTCCACGGTTCCTCCGCTCGCGTCTCGCCGTCCGGCGAGCGCTGATACCAGCGTGCGGTCCGGGTAACTACCAGAGAGGAGGACATCGGCCCGAAGTCCGAGGCCCAAGGTCACACATGCTCGCCTGCGCGCCCGATCACAGCGACCTGGACCGCGTCCGGTGTGAATCGCGCCGATCGGGTACGCCGTTCGTGAACAATCAGGAGTCGAATCGAAATAGGATGATCGGATGGGTGAACTCGGTCCGTTGGATTCGGGATTCATGGAACTCGAAGACAGCGATCAACACGTCAACGCGGGTATCGGCGCGGTGGCGATTCTCGACGGAAATCCCGGCACGCGCGCGGAATTCAGTGCTCACATGGCCGAGCGAATCGGCGTCAACCCGCGACTGCACCAGAAACTGCGACGGGCGCGCTGGGATCTGAGCGCCCCGCAGTGGGTCGACGACCCGCATTTCGATCTCGGGCATCACCTGCGCTGGGCGGCGCTGCCGCAACCGTGCGACGAGCGGATGCTGTGGGAGATGGTGGCGACCGTGATGGAGCAACGCCTCGACCGTGACTACCCGCTGTGGCACTGCACCATCGTCGAGCACCTGGCCGACGACCGATGGGCGCTGATCATCACCGCGCACCACAGCATGCTCGACGGCGTCTCGGGCATTTCGCTGTTCCGGCGCCTGTGCGACCCGAACCCCGACACTCCGATCCCGACGAGTCACCACGAGCCGGACGGTGGCGGTGACGGCGGCTGGGATTGGCGAACGATGCTCGCCGACGGATTGCGGCTGCCCATTCAGGCCCCGGGCGCACTGCTGCGCACCGTGCGCGCGGCGGCGCCGCTGGCGTGGAACGCGATCGTGCCGGAAAGCGGGTCGTCGCTGACGGGGCCGATCGGACGCCAACGCCGCTACACCGTCGCTCGGGTATCGCTGGCGCAGGTCAAACGGATCGGCGCCGCCTTCGACGTGACGGTCAACGACGTCGCCCTCGCCGCCGTGACCGCCGCGTTCCGCGCGATGCTGCTCGCCCGCAACGAGGAACCGGACACCGAGACGGTGCGCATCCTGGCTCCCGTGTCGGTGCGCGCGACCGGCGCCGACGGGATGCTCGACAACCGGGTCTCGGCGATGCTGCCGCAGCTGCCGATCCAGCTCGACGACCCCGTTGACCAATTGCGCTCCGTCCACGCGCGCATGAGCGAGCACAAGGCCAGTGGCGAAGCGGGCGCGGCGAATTCGATCCTGTCGCTGGCCCGATGGGTGCCGTTCGCACCTTTGGCATGGGCGGTGCGCACCGCGTTGCGGTTCCCGCAGCACAGCATCGCCGGGCTGGCCACCAATGTGCCCGGCCCGGCCCGCACTCTGCGAATGCGCGGGCGCGAAGTCCTCGAAATCCTGCCCTACGCACCGATCGCGATGCGGCTGCGCACCTCCATCGCCGTCCTGAGCTACCGCGACCACCTCGGCTTCGGCATCACCGGCGACTACGACACCACGCCCGACCTCGACCTGCTCGCCGACACCATCACCACCACGATCGACCGGCTCCTCGACCGCTGCCCCTGACCAGCAGCAGGCTCCCCGGGGCATGGGTCGATCGGAATGCCCAGGCCACACGCCGCCGAGCGCTCGCCCCGGCGACGGCCCCGGCGAGCTGCCGAGTCAGCCGTTCACCGCGGCGACGAGCGCATCGAGTTCGCGTGTGCGTTCGGCCTCCAACGGGAGCAGGGGCATGCGCGGGTCACCGGCATCCAAGCCCGTCGAACGCAGCGCGGACTTCACCGTCGTCGGCAGACCGCGGCTGACGAGCGCGGTCAGCAACGGTTCGAGCTTGCCGAAGATCGCGGCGGCGCGGTCGTCCTCCCCCGCCCGCAGCAGTCGCCAGAACTCCACCACCCGTTCCGGCACCAGACATGGCGCGGCGGTGCACCATCCGGCCGCGCCCGCGGCGAACGCGCGCAATGCCAGCGGATTGCTGCCGTTGAAGAACGGCACCCGGCCGCCGCCGAGTTCGACGATCCGATGCATGCGCCCGATGTCGCCGCTGGATTCCTTGATCATGGCGATGTTCGGCACCTCGTGCACGAGCTCGACCAGGAACTCCGGGGTCATGTCGATACCGGTGGTGGCCGGGTTGTTGTAGACCATCACCGGCAGCGCGGTCGATTCCGCCACGGCGGTGAAATGCGCGCGCAGCTCGGCTTGGGTGAGCGGCCAGTACGAGATGGGCAGCACCATCGCCGCGGCGGCGCCGGCCCGCTCGGCGAACTGGGCGCGGCGCGCGGTGGCCGCGGTGGTCAGGTCCGAGACGCCGACCACCGTCGGCACCCGGCCCCCGGCGTGTTCGACGGAGGCGGCGGCGACCTGCTGCCATTCGCGTTCGTCGAGGTAGGCGCTTTCGCCGGTGCTGCCGAGCGGTGCGATCGCGTCCACACCCGCCTCGATCATCCGGTCGAGCAGTCGCGCCAGCGCCGATGTGTCGACTCGCCCGGACGCGTCGAACGGCGTGACGGGGTAGGCGACGATTCCTTCGATGGTGTGAGTCATGCGGTGGCTCCTGGGGTTTCGATGGCGTCGGGGTGGTTGCGCAGCGCTTTGCGCGCGTAGTAGGCGAAGTTGGCTTGGCTGCGCCGCGGCGTGAGCGTCCAGTCGTGCGCCTCCCTGGCCAGGCGCGGCGGCAGCGGCTTGATCTCGCCCGCGGCCATCGCGAGCAGTTGCAGCCGCGCCGCGCGTTCGATGAGGTGCGCCAGCGAGCAGGCTTCCTCGATCGTCGCCCCCACGACGAGCTGGCCGTGGTGAGCGAGCAGAATCGCCCGCTTGTCGCCCAGGGCGGCGGAGATGATCTCGCCTTCCTCGTTGCCGACCGGCACGCCGGGCCAGTCCGGCAGGAAGGCGCAGTCGTCGTAGAGCGGGGCGATGTCCATCTGCGAAACCTGTAGCGGCACTTCGAGCATGGACAGCGCCGCGCAGTGCAGCGGGTGGGTGTGCACGATGCAGTTGACATCCGGGCGCGCGCGATAGATCCAGCTGTGGAAACGGTTGGCCGGATTCGCCATTCCCGCGCCTTCCAGCACGGTCAGATCCTCGTCGACCAGCAGCAGGTTGGCCTCGGTGATCTCGTCGAAACCGAGACCGAGCCGCTGGGTGAGGAAGGTGCCTGGTTCCGTGCCGCGCGCGGAGATCTGCCCCGCGAGCCCGGAGTCGTGCCCCGCGTCGTAGAGCGCGCGGCAGGTCAGGGCGATTTTCTGGCGGTCGTTCCAGTCGCCGGGCGACAGTTCGGTCTGCATGGACCTGGTCGCCATGGTCATCAGCTCGGACTTTCCGAGGTTCATGGTGGTGGCCATCGACTACCTCCTTATCGAAGACACCTGTTGACGATAGGACACTTTGTGTCATCGCGCTAGTCTTGTGTCCTGTTGTGACCGTCACCAGCGAAAGGAGACCGGTGGCCGCGTATCTCAGGGCGCACCGCAAGCGCGCCGACCTGACGCTGGACGCGCTCGCGGAGCGGACCGGGCTGACCAAGAGCTACCTGTCCAAAATCGAACGCGGACTGAGCACCCCGTCCATCGCCGTGGCCTTGAAGATCGCCCGCGCGCTGAACACCGATGTGGGACAACTGTTCTCCGAAGATCCCGATCCCACGTTGATGCAGGTGGATCGCGCCGCCGAGCGCATGGACGAGCCGAAGGCGCCGGCCGCGCACTACCTCGCCATCGCCACCAACGTGGCCCGAAAGACCATGCAGCCGTTCGTAGTTCGGCCGACCACCGAGCCGGACACGAAATACCTGGAACACTCAGGCGACGAGTTCGTCTTCGTGCACAGCGGCAGCGTCGAGATCGCGGTCCCGGGTGAACACATCGTGCTGCACGCGGGCGACAGCCTTTATTTCGCCGCGACCACTCCACACCGGATCAGGTCGATCTCCGCACGACGGGCCGAGCTCATCGTCGTCGTCGGCGATCGAGAGCCGATCGCCGACTGAAACCGGGGCGCCGAATCCAGCCGTGGTTCCAGCGCGGTTGGGCCGTTGAGCCTTTCGGTCGGGGCCCATCGGCCCTGGGTTCACCGATTCGGCGCGATCGATACTGATGTCGCGGCCATCGGCGGTGCTTCCGCGGCGGCCCGAGCATTACCCGCCGTGTGCGGGTCACATCGCCAGTGAGCATGACCGAAAGGCAGCAGCAATGACCACCTCTCCTCGTGACGAACTACGCGACCTGGCCTCGGGAGCGGTGGTGGCCGGAACCGACGGCTCGGCCGCCGGCTCGCACGCCGTGGCGTGGGCCGCCCGGACCGCGGCCGATCGCGGACGTCGTCTGATCGTCGTCCACGGCTACGACATCGGTGCCACCCAAGCAGTGCTGGGTGCCTACGACGTGCTGGTGCCCTCGGTCATCGAAACCCTCCGCGACCACGGACGCCAGACCCTCGACAGCGCGCACCGAACCGCTCGCGAGATCCACCCGGATCTCGAGATCGTCACCGAACTGTCCGAGCGCAACCCCGCCGAGTTGCTCATCGATCTGTCCTCGACAGCGCGGCTGGTCGTCCTCGGCGCCACGCCGGGAGTGGGGTCCTTCGCCCATCTGGGCTCGACCTTGCTGGCGGTGGCCAGTCAAGGCAAGGGGCGCATCGTGGTCGCCCGCGACGACGACAACAAGCGGCTCCGCGGCAGCGGCCCCGTGGTCGTCGGCGTGGACGGCAGCCCGGTCGGCGAACCCGCGATCGAAGCCGCGTTCGACGAAGCGTGTGCGCGCGACGCCGAACTGGTCGTGGTGCACGCCTGGAGCGACCTGTCGGAGGGACGGTTCGCCGGGACCAGCTACCTCGAGATTCCGATCGCCGAACTGGAAACCGCCGAACACGCGTTGCTCGCGGAACGGCTGGCGGGCTGGCAGGAGAAGTACCCCACCGTCACGGTCACCCGCCGGGTCCACTTGTCCGGCGCCCGCAAGCAACTCGTCGAATGGTCCAAGACCGCGCAACTGGTCGTCGTCGGCAGCCGCGGTCGCGGCGGATTCCGCGGCATGCTGCTCGGCTCGACCAGCAACCACCTCGTCCAGCACTCCCACTGCCCGGTCATGGTCGTCCACCCGGACTGATCGCCGCCGTCACCGCAGCCGAATCGGTGGATGCCCAACGAGATTCGCTCCGCCGGCCCACCGTTTCCGGCTTGTCGCGACGAGGCGATCGGTCCCGATGCTTCCGGACGCGCCGCTGATCAGCACGTGCTGACCCATCCGGACGCGCGCGATGTCGCGAAGAAAGTGGCTCGCCAGGGGATCCGCGCTTCGATCGGCGCGAAGCGACTCCTATTTCAACGCCACGGCGGCTTCGCGTGTCGAGATTTCGTCGAAGACGTTCTCCGATCGAATTGTCGAAATTCGAATCATTCGCGCAGAACTTCGAATGTGAAGATCAGGTCGCCGACACCGAATTCGAATTGCGAAGTACCCCGCGCTTCCCTCGACCGACGCGGTCGGCGGCTTGCTCGAGGTGCCGACCGCCCGGTTCCGGCGGTCGCGTGAGATGTTCCGTTTGCGCTGGTCAAAGCGGTTTAACTCGGGTGAAGCGGGAGGTCGCGCAAGGCCGGAGGCAGTGAGCTCGGGATCTCCCGACCCTTGCGGCGACAGCACGTGTCGGTCGTATACTCCCTTCATGGCGGATGAACGGTCCTCCATCGAATTTCCCGAAGCACCGGTTCTGGTGGTGCAGACCAGGGAACGCGTCTATCGGCTACGCGCCGGGGGCGCATATAATGTCGGTCGCGATCCGACCGCCGACATTGTCGTATCCGATCCCCGCGTCTCTTCGGTGCACGCCGTTCTGGAGCGAGGCTCGGACGGTTGGGAAATCGAGGACGCCGGCAGCCTCAACGGCACTTTCTTCGACGGTCACCGCGTCGAACGAATGGTGATCGATCACGACGAGACGTTCCAGCTCGGCCATGCCAAGGACGGCGAGGAGCTGACCTGCTGGGTGGAGGCGCCACCCATCTACGTTCCCGGTGGCGACGGCGGTGGCGACACGATGGTCGTCCCCGATCCCGGCTACCAGCTGGACGACGAACCGACGGTCACGAAGTCCCACCAGAGCCTCCGGCCGGTTTCCCGAGCGATGGCTCCGGCGGCCCATCCCGGCGCGGTAGTCAGGATCACGTCGGACACCATGCGGATCGGCCGGGCCGCCGACAACGACATCGTCGTGCCCGACCTCATGGTCTCCCGCCATCACGCCGAATTGCAGGTGATCGGCGAAGGCAAATACCGGATCGTCGACCTCGACAGCCACAACGGCACCTACGTCAACGGCCACCGGGCCGAAATCACCGACCTCACCGAATCCGATCTGATCGGCTTGGGGCACACCACGTTCCGGCTGGTCGGCGACGAACTGCGCGAGTCCGTCGACACCGGTGACGTGTCGGTCTCGGTGCAGAACCTCATCGTGCGGATAGCGGACGGAAAGGTACTGCTCGACGGGGTGAGCTTCCCGATCCCGCATCGCTCGCTCGTCGGCGTCATCGGGCCTTCCGGAGCGGGCAAGTCGACGCTGCTCGGCGCGGTCACCGGATTGCGACCCGCGACGGAGGGGACGGTCCGCTACGACGGACGCGACCTGTACACCAATTACGACGAGCTCCGGCACCGGATCGGACTGGTCCCGCAGGAGGACATCCTGCACAACCAGCTACAGACCCGGCGGGCCCTGCTCTACGCGGCCGAACTGCGGTTCCCCGGCGACACACGCAAGGAGGAGCGCGAGCAGCGGGTCGACGAGGTGCTCGAGGAACTCGGCTTGGCGCAGCACGCCGAGACCCGCATCGATCGGCTCTCGGGCGGGCAACGCAAACGCGTGAACGTCGCGCTGGAGTTGCTGACCAAACCGTCGCTGTTGTTCCTCGACGAACCGACCTCCGGTCTCGACCCCGGCCTGGACAAGACCGTCATGGAGATGCTGTCCGAGCTGGCGCACGACGGGCGGACCGTCATCGTCGTGACGCACAGCGTGGCCAATCTCGACGCCTGCGACCGCCTGCTGGTGCTGGTGCCCGGCGGCAGGCTGGCCTACTACGGTCCGCCCGCGGCGGGTTTGCGGCACTTCGGGCAGCGCAGCTGGGCCGAGGTGTTCCAGGCTTTCGACCGCGAGGAGGACCGCGACTGGGCCGGTGAGTTCCGGGATTCGGCGTACTTCCAGCAGTACGTCGCGGTCGGACTGACCGATGAGGTCGGCCCAGCGCAGGTGCGGCCGCCCGAGCCGCCGCCCGCGCCGCAGTCCAAGCTGAGCCAGCTCAGCACGTTGTGCAGGCGCTACTTGGCGGTCATCGCCTCGGATCGAAGCTATCTGGCGCTGCTCGGCGTGATGCCGATCCTGCTGGGCGGCTTGATCGCCGCGGTGCCGCCGGGCCAGGGGTTCGCCGGAGAGCCGGGAACCAACATCGACGCGCCGACCAAGCTGATGATCTTGGCGTTCGCCGCATGCTTCGTCGGCACCGGCAACTCGATCCGCGAGATCGTCAAGGAGCAGACGATCTACCGAAGAGAACGCGCCGCGGGCTTGTCGGCGGGCGTCTATCTGATGTCGAAGATGCTGGTGCTCGGGGTGATCACCACCGTTCAGGCGGCGGTGTTGGTCTTGATCGGCACCATCGGCGTGGACATGCCGCCCAAAGGACTGTTCACCTCGGTCGAAGTCGAACTGATCCTGGCGATGGCGCTGCTCGGCATCACGTCGCTGGCATTGGGCTTGCTGGTGTCGGTCTCGGTCAACACCTCGGAGAAGACACTGCCGCTGCTGATCGTGCTGTCGATGGCACAACTCGTGCTCACCGGCGGGCTGGTGCGGCTACCCGGCACACCCTTCCTGGAGCAGCTGTCCTATATCTCGCCGTCCCGGTGGGGATTCGCCGCGGGAGCCGCCACCCTCGACCTCGACACCCTGTCGCCACACGACGGCGCGGCCGACCCGCTGTGGAAACACACCATCGGAACCTGGTTCGTCGATATGGGAGTCGTCGCCGGCTTGGGAATCGTCTTCCTCGCGCTGGCCTGGTACCGCCTCTACCAGATGCGCCCACGGCGCCGCGGCGCCCCCGCCGCGAGGCTGTGACGCACCGGTCCAGCGGCCGGTGACCACCGTGCTGAGAGCCATCCTGTGGGGCGCGGCCGCCGGGGCCGCCGGAACCACCGCGTTGAACGCCGTCACCTTCCTCGACATGATGGCGCGTGGTCGGCCGCCGAGCCGCACTCCGGAAGAGAGCGTCCAGCGCATGGCCGACAAGCTGGGCGTGCAAGTGCCCGGTGACGATGAACAGCGGCAGAGCCGGATCTCCGGCGCGGGATCGCTGCTGGGCACCGGGACCGGTCTCTCGGTGGGCTGCGTTTACGGTTTCGCCCGTTCCACCGGATGGCAGCCATCGATTCCGGCCGCGAGCCTCGCCAATACCGCCGCGGCCATGTCACTCACCGGGTTCTCGCTGTTCACTCTGAAGGTCTCCGATCCCCGCCGGTGGGGGCGCTCCGATTGGCTCAGCGACCTCGTGCCCCACCTGGCGTACGGCGTGGTCACCGCCCTGAGCTACGCGGCCATGGCCGACAGGGGGCTATGACGCGCGAATCCCCCGGCCGACTCGACCGGGGGATTCGTTTGCCGCTCAGCGTATTACACGCAGTCCAGCGCCTTGGCCTCGCGGCGGCGGCGGTGCAGGATGGGCTCGGTGTAGCCGTTGGGCTGCTTGGTGCCCTCGAGGATCAGTTCCTTGGCGGCCTGGAAGGCGATGCTGCCCGCGAAGTCCGTGGCCATCGCGCGGTAGTTCGGGTCGCCCGCGTTCTGGCGGTCGACGACCGGGGCCATCCGCTCCAGGCTGGCCACCACCTCGTCGGCGGTGACGATGCCGTGGCGCAGCCAGTTCGCCATGAGCTGGCTCGAGATCCGCAGGGTGGCACGGTCTTCCATGAGCGCGACGTCCTTGATGTCGGGCACCTTGGAGCAGCCGACGCCCTGGTCGATCCAGCGCACCACGTAGCCGAGGATGGACTGCGAGTTGTTGTCGAGCTCCTGCTGCTTCTCCTCGGCGGTCCAGTTGGGCTCGGCGGCCAGCGGGATCTCCAGGATCTGGTCGACGGTGGCGCGGCGACCGCCCTTGGCGATCTCGGCCTGCCGCTTGAACACGTCGACCAGGTGGTAGTGGGTCGCGTGCAGGGTGGCGGCGGTCGGCGAGGGCACCCACGCGGTGTTGGCGCCCGCCTTCGGGTGACCGACCTTCTGGACCAGCATGTCGGCCATCAGGTCAGGCATGGCCCACATGCCCTTGCCGATCTGCGCCTTGCCGGGCAGACCCGCGGTCAGACCGGTGTCGACGTTCCAGTCCTCGTAGGACAGGATCCACTGCTGGGCCTTCATGTCGGCCTTGCGGACCATCGGCCCGGCCTCCATGGACGTGTGGATCTCGTCGCCGGTGCGGTCGAGGAAGCCGGTGTTGATGAACACCACCCGCTCCTTGGCGGCCTGGATGCAGGCCTTGAGGTTCACCGTGGTGCGGCGCTCCTCGTCCATGATGCCGACCTTGAGAGTGTTGCGGTCGAGGCCGATGACGTCCTCGATGCGGCCGAACAGCTCGTTGGTGAAGGCGACCTCGTCGGGGCCGTGCATCTTCGGCTTCACGATGTAGACCGAGCCGGTGCGGCTGTTCTTCAGCTCGGTGTCGTCGCCCAGCGAGTGCTTGGCGATCAACGAGGTGATCAGGCCGTCCATGATGCCCTCCGGCACCTCGTTGCCCTCGGCGTCGAGGATGGCGTCGGAGGTCATCAGGTGGCCGACGTTGCGCACGAACAGCAGCGAACGGCCGTGCAGCACCAGCTCGGAACCGTCCAGCGCGGTGTAGACGCGGTCCGGGTTCATGGTGCGGGTGAAGGACTTGTCGCCCTTGGTGACCTTCTCGGCGAGCGTGCCCTTCATCAGGCCGAGCCAGTTGTGGTAGCAGAGCACCTTGTCCTCGGCGTCCACCGCGGCGACCGAGTCCTCGAAGTCCATGATCGTGGTGACCGCGGACTCCAGCACGACGTCCTTGACGCCCGCGGTGTCGGTGCTGCCGATGGGCGAGCTCGGGTCGATCTGGATCTCGATGTGCAGGCCGTTGTGCTTCAGCAGCACCGAGCTCGGCGCGGCCGGGTCACCGAGGTAGCCGACCAGCTGCGAGGGGTCGGCCAGACCGATCTCGGTGCCGTCCTCCAGACCGACCTCCAGCTCGCCGTCGACGATCTTGTAGGAGGTGGAGCCGATGTGCGAACCGGTGATCAGGGTGACGGAGTCGTCGAGGAAGTTGCGCGCCCACTCGATGACCTTGTCGCCGCGCACCTTGTTGTAGCCGGTGCCCTTCTCGGCGCCGTTCGCCTCGGAGATGGCGTCGGTGCCGTAGAGCGCGTCGTACAGCGAGCCCCACCGGGCGTTGGCGGCGTTGATCGCGAAGCGCGCGTTCATGACCGGGACCACCAGCTGCGGACCGGCGGTGACGGCGATCTCCGCGTCCACGTTCTCGGTCTCGATCTCGAAGTCGGCGGGCTCGGGGCGCAGGTAGCCGATCTCGGTCAGGAAGTTCTTGTAGGCGGCCTTGTCGTAGCCGGCGCCCGGGTTCTCGGCATGCCAGGCGTCGAGCTTGCCCTGGATCTCGTCGCGCTCGGCCAGCAGGGCGCGGTTGCGCGGAGCGAGGTCGTTGATCACCTGCTCGGCGCCCGCCCAGAACGCGGCGGAATCTACGCCGGTACCGGGAAGCGCCTCGTTCTCGACGAACTCGTGGAGAACGCTGGCCACCTGGAGCCCGCCGACCTGAATCCGCTCTGTCATCTACTGCCTCACTTCTGAGAAAGCCGGGTGAAAAAGACGGGCTATACGTTACCCGTCGGTAGGCCCATGCCCTGTGGAGGGCCAGCGCACGCCGAGTGCGTCGGGTGAACGCCAGGGCTGCTCGCGATATTTCGCCACGCCGTCGATCGGGGTCGATCGGTCGGCGCGTCACGCGATGTCGGCGGTCGGCCGAACAACCTCTTGATCGTAACGCTCAGCGCAATTAATGTACTGACCGGAACATTTCTGCTGCGGAAGGGGCGCCCGATGTCGCTCACCGACAAGGTCGTTCTGGTCACCGGCGGCAGCCGCGGCCTGGGCCGGGAGATGGTGCTCGCCTTCGCCGCCGCGGGCGCGGACGTCGTCATCGCGGGCCGCAGGCTCGAGGGCTGCGTCGCGCTGGCCGACGAGGTGAAGAACGCGCACGGCCGCCGGGCGCTCCCGGTCGCCTGCAACGTGAGCGAGTGGGACCAGTGCGACGCGCTCGTCGAGGCCGCCTACGCGGAGTTCGGCCGGGTCGACGTGCTGGTGAACAACGCGGGCATGTCCCTGCTGTATCCCAGCCTCGACCAGGTGAGCGAGGCGATGTTCGACAAGGTCGTCGGCGTGAACCTCAAGGGACCGTTCCGGCTCTCCGCGCTCGTCGCGACGAGGATGGCGGCGGGCGAGGGCGGCAGCATCGTCAACATCTCCTCCATCGAGGCCGCGAGGCCGGAACCGCTCGCGGTGCCCTACGCGGCGGCCAAGGCCGGACTCAACGCGCTCACCGCGGGCCTGGCACAGACCTACGGGCCGAAGGTGCGGGTCAACACGATCCAGTGCGGACCTTTCGAGACGGACATCGCCAAGGCCTGGCCCGACGAGCTGCGCGCCGCGCTCACCGACCACAACGCCATGGGCCGGGTCGGCAGGCCGGACGAAATCGTCGGCGCCGCAATGTACTTCGCCACCGAGGCGTCGTCCTTCTGCACCGGGGCGACCCTCGCGCTCGACGGCGGCTGGCGATGAGCCGCACGCCATACGCACTCACGATCGAAGGGACACTCCCGTGAAAGCACTGACCTACGCCGGGCCTCGAGCGATCTCGTTCGGCGATATCGGCGACCCGGTGCTGCCCGGCGAAGACGGGGCGATCGTGCGGGTCACCGCCGCCGGAATCTGCGGCAGCGACCTGCACATATACGGGGGTCACGGATTCGCTCCCGGCACCGGCTACGGAGTCGGTCACGAGGCCGTCGGCGAAATCGTGGAGCTCGGGCCCCAGGCGCACGGCCTCGCGGTCGGCGACCGGGTGC
Source organism: Nocardia xishanensis NBRC 101358 (assembly GCF_001613365.1). Classification (GTDB taxonomy): domain Bacteria; phylum Actinomycetota; class Actinomycetes; order Mycobacteriales; family Mycobacteriaceae; genus Nocardia; species Nocardia xishanensis. Next base: position 77,733 of record NZ_BDCF01000005.1, on the reverse strand, counting down.
TTGTGCCCGCTTCGGCGGGCTGCGACCGCTGCGGCCGCTGCCGGTCTGGCATCGTCGCGGCGTGCGAGCGGCAGCCGTTGCCGGTCGACGCCTGCTACGGGCTCGGCGGCTCGCTGCCGGGGGCGCAGGCGCAGCTGCTCGCGGTGCCGCACGCCACCGGCAACCTGGTGCGACTGCCCGACGCGATCGGCGACGAGGCGGCGATCGTACTGACCGACAACGCCCCCACCGCCTGGTACGCCGCCCGGCGGGCGCGCGTCGCGCCGGGCGACACCGTGGTCGTGATCGGATTGGGCCCGGTCGGACTGATGGCGGTGCAGTCCGCGTTCGCGATGGGCGCCGCGCGGGTGCTCGGCATCGACCTGGTCGCCGACCGGCGCGCCAGGGCGGCCGAGCTGGGCGCGGAACCCGTCGAATCCGATGACCCGAAGCAGGCCGTGCGCGAAATGCTCGGCGGCGGCGCCGATGTCGCGCTCGAGGCGGTCGGCGCCGACGCCACCATCGCGTTGGCGACCAGTGTGGTCGGCCATCGCGGACGGGTCAGCGTCGTCGGCGTCAGCCAGAACCGGGCCTTCCCCTTCCACCTGCCGCTCGCGCAGGTCAAGGAGCTCGAGTTCCACATCGGGCTGTGCTCGGTCCAATACGAACTGCCCGCGCTGCTGAAACTCACCGCCGCGGGCAGGCTGCGCCCGGAAGCCGTGGTCTCGCACCGGTTGCCGATGTCGGAAGGGCCTGCGGCGTACCGCATGTTCGCCGAGCGCGACGACAAGGTCTGCAAGATCCTGCTGGATCCGTGGGGATGACCGGCCTCACGCGCCGTCGCGGACGCCCGCCCGCCTCGGAATCGACGGCGGGCGACACCAGGGGTCGTATCGTCCGCGCCGCCGTGGAACTCTTCGCGGAGAAGGGCTTCCACGGCACCGGCGTCGCCGAGATCGGCGACCGCGCCGACGTGCAGCGCGGCGCGCTGTACTACCACATCGGGTCGAAGGAAGAACTGCTCTGGCAGATCCTGCGCGACTACATCCAGCTCATGCTGGCCGACGCCGAACGCATCACGAGCGGCGACGACGACCCGATCACCAAGCTGCGCAAGCTGATTCACAGCCACGTCGAACTGATCGTGGACCACCGTCGCGAGGTCGCCATCCAGCTGCGCGACGTGGGCGCGCTCACCGGCGAGCGTGGCGCGCAGCTACAGGAATTGCGCGACCGGATTCAACTGCACTGGCAGCAGGTGCTCGACGCGGGTTACGCCGCAGGCCTGCTGCGCACCGCCGACCACGTGATCACCAACAGCGTCCTCGGCATGCTGAACATGGTGACCTTCTGGTATCGCCCGCACGGCGGCCGCTCCCCCGGCGAGATCGCGGAACTGCTCGCCGCCACCGTCCTGGACGGCGTCGTCGTCACCGACCACCACACGAAAGGCTGATCATGGCTTGGGATTTCGAAACGGAACCGGAGTTCCAGCGGAAGCTGGACTGGGCCGCCGAGTTCGTCCGCACCGAGGTGGAGCCGCTCGACCTGCTGTACCCGAATCCCTACGACCGCAGCAACACCGAGGCCATGGCGCTCATGCGGCCGCTCAAGGAGAAGGTGAAGGAACAGGGGCTGTGGGCCTGCCACCTCGGCCCCGAGCTCGGCGGCCAGGGCTACGGACAGATGAAGCTGGCGCTGCTCAACGAGGTGCTCGGCACGTCCGTCTGGGCGCCGTCGGTATTCGGTTGCCAGGCACCGGATTCCGGCAACGCCGAGATCCTCGCGCACTACGGCACCCCGGAACAGAAGGCGAAGTACCTCGAGCCGCTGCTGGCCGGTGAGATCGGCTCCTGTTACGTGATGACCGAGCCCACCGGCGGCTCGGACCCGACGCTCTTCCGCACCCGCGCGGTGCGCGACGGCGACCACTGGGTGATCAACGGCGAGAAGTGGTTCAACTCCAACGCGCAGTTCGCGAGCTTCCACATCGTCATGGTCGTCACCAACCCGGATGTCAGCCCGTACCAGGGCATGTCGATGTTCATCGTCCCCGCCGACGCGCCCGGCCTGGAGATCGTCAAGAACTTCCACGTGCACGGCTTCAGCGAGCACGAGGGTCACCTGCGCTTCACCGACGTACGGGTCCCCGCCGACCACCTGCTCGGCGCCGAGGGCCAGGGCTTCGTCGTCGCCCAGACCCGGCTCGGCGGCGGACGCGTGCACCACGCCATGCGCACGGTCGCCTTGGTGCGCAAGGCTTTCGACATGATGTGTGAACGCGCGGTATCGCGGCAGATGCGCAAGGGGCCGCTCGGCGGCTTGCAGATGACCCAGGAGCGCATCGCCGACAGCTGGATCGAGATGGAACAGTTCCGGCTGCTGGTGCTGCGCACCGCATGGCGCATCGACAAGGAACAGGACTACCTGAAGGTGCGCAAGGACATCGCCGCCATCAAGGTGGCCATGCCCAAGGTCATGCACGACATCGCCCAGCGCGCCTTGCACCTGCACGGCGCCATCGGCGTCAGCGAGGACCTGCCGTTCGTCGACATGATGAACTACGCCGAGGTCATGGCGATCGCCGACGGGCCGACCGAGGTCCACAAGATCACACTCGCCAAGGAAGTGCTGAAGAACTACGCCCCCGGCGATCCCGTCTACCCGAGCGGGTACCGGCCCGCGCTGCGGGAGCAGGCGCGGGAACTGGTCGCGCGGCGACTGGAGCACGTCGTCGGGAACCTGTAGCCGAACGGTGCGCCGGGACCATCGTGGCGTGGTCCCGGCGGGATTCGATCTCCGCGAACGGTCCCGCGCGGGGCGGGTGCCGTGCCACAATTTTCGGGGCAATTGTGGATCGGACGACGAGGGGATTTCCGATCGTGCGTACCGGATATGGCATCGCCGCGGTGCTACTGGCGTCGGCTCTCGCCGTGGCCGGGTGCGGGGACGGGGACACCGGAGACAGTGGTACGACGACCACGCCGACGACGAACGCCGTATCCGCCACACCGACGCCGACGGTCACGACCGCGTCCTTACCCACGCCGATGCCGCCGACGATCGGGCCTACAGGTCTGATTCCGAACACCGCCACACCGGTCAGCCGACCGACGTCGACCGTCTCCACGGTTGGGCCGCCCACGACACTTCCGACGAACTCGCTGGGTCCGACGGCCGCTGAAGTCGGTCCGAGCAACTCGCCCGCTCCCACGTCCAATTCGTCCGTACCCACGCCATCCCAGTGACCTCCGAGACCGACGCGCGCGCCTTCGCGCTGCTTCCCCTGCTCGGAGCCGTCGCCTCGCAGGTGGCGTTCGTCACCGGCGTGCTCTACTACTTCGGCTGGGCTTACAGCCGGGCCTTCTTCTGGCACTTCGGCGTGTCCGCCGGAACGCTCGGATTCACCACACAGGACTACATCCTCTTCAGCGTCGGCGCGATGTTCCTGCCGCTGCTCACCACCCTGTTCTGGATCCTCGGCCTGCTCGCCGTCCGGAGATTGCCGGTCTGGCACGCGCTCAAAAGCGGGCGTCCGCGCAAGACGCTGCGGTGGTGGGTCCGGCTGTCGGCCGCGGCGGGCGTTTTGCTCATCGCCGTGGTCGCCGTCATCACCTCCACGCCGACGCCGTTCGCCGCTCCGCTCGTGGAAGAGGCGCCGTTCCTGCTGATCGCGGGCGCGGCGATGATCGGCTACGCGACCTGGCTGCTCTGGCGGTACCCCGCCGTACTCGGCATCCGGCGGCCGAGCCGGACGGTGATGCAGGTCAGGACCATCGCGCTCGTCGCGATCGTCATGATCGGCTACATCTGGGCCGTCGCCGCCTTCGCCGACCGCAAGGGCCGGGACGACGCCGTGCACCAGGAGGCGGTGCATTTCGTCGACCGGCCCGCCATCGTCGTGTTCAGCGTCGACCGTCTCGGCATCGAGGGCGCGGGCGCGCAGGTCGGCGAGATCACCGCGCCCAACGAGAAATACCGCTACGTCTACAGCGGACTGTGGCTTCTCGTACGCACCTCGGACCGCTATTACCTGCTCCCACAGCAGTGGAAAGCCAAGCAGGACCGGGTGTTCGTCATCAAGGACAGCGATTCCATCCGCATCGATATCGCGCGCAACCCCTAGCCCACCGGCCCGTTCAGGCCGACATCGATGTCAGTTCGGCCCGCGAATCCGAATACGGGGCAACCGGACTCAGTTGCAGCACGGCAGGCATCCTGCGCGTCAGCACCGTCGGTCCGGCGAATTCGAGCCGACCGGTGCGCAGCGCGTGCGACACCGGAATTCGGCCGAGCCACACCTGGTAGAGCGAGCTGACATCGGAGCGAATCGTGACGTCCACCGGATAGCCGGGATCGGTGACGCACACCGAGGGCGCGCCGCGTTCGACGACGATCCAGTAGCGGCGCGGATCGTCGGTGAACCGCACCGCGAGCACCTGCCGGGCGCTGGGGAACGAGGAGGTGTCCAAGCGGGTGTGCATCCACCAGACGAGCAGGTCGGCGTCGAGTTCTTCCGGGTCGGGTTCACCGAAGGTCCAGCGCGCGCCCCAAGCGCCGAGGCCGAACAGGATCGGCTCGAGGTCACGTCCGGCCTCTGTCATCAGGTACCGGCCGCCGATCTTCTCGATCAACCCCGCGCGCTCGAACTGGCGCAACCGCTTGGTGAGCAGGGTGCGCGACAGCCCTGGCAGGCCGCGGGCGAGGTCGTTGAAACGGGTGCTGCCGAGCAGCAGGTCACGCAGGATGAGCAGCGACCATCGCTCGCCGAGCAGGTCGAGGGCCCGGGATATCGGGCAGTACTGTCCGTAGCCCGCAGTCGTTGTCGTCACGCCGCACCTCGCGATTCATCGGTCCTTTTCGTGGACCGGGTCGGTCCACTTTCTGCACTATTCGGTTATCGCGTGGCTTCGTAGCTTCGAAACATGACCACGACCGCTACCCCCGACGTCATCACCACCACCGACTGGATCGAGCGCGCCCGCTCGATCGGCGAGACCCTCCGCGCCGAGGTCGCCGACCGCGACCGCACCGGCGAGATCTCCGCGGCCGCCTTCGACCTCCTGCGCACCGCGGGCCTCTCGGCCGCCCTCGTCCCCACCGAATACGGCGGCGGAGGCGCCACCCACCACGACATGGGCGAGATCTTGCGCGAGCTCGGCCGCCACGACCCGTCGACGGCGGTGGCGTTCGCCATGCACGCGCACCTGGTCGCCACCCAGGTATGGCGGCACAAGCACGGCGCCGACGCCACCCCGCTGTTTCGGAAGGTCGTCGACGGCGCGCTGCTTGTCAGCACCGGCGCCTCGGACTGGGTGGGCTCCAACGGCCGCGCCGAGCGCGTCGACGGCGGCTACCTGGTGCAGGCCCGCAAGGCGCCCGCCAGCGGCTGCGAGGTCGGCACCGTGCTCGTCACCAGCGTGCGCTACGAGGACGGACCGGAAGGCCCGCAGGTGCTGCACTGCGCGATCCCGCTGAACGCGCCCGGCGTGAGCATCGAAAAGACCTGGGACACTCTGGGTTTGCGCGCGACGGGCTCGCACACGGTGGTGCTGGAGAACGTGTTCGTCCCCGACGCCGCCATCTCCCTGATCAGGCCTGCCGACGTCTGGCCGCCCTTACTGAACGTGGTGATCGGCGCGGCGATGCCGCTGGTCCTCGCCGCGTACCTCGGCATCGCCGACGGCGCGGTGCGCACCGCGCTCGACCTGGTGGCCGGTCGCGGCGATTCGCACATCGTGCAGCTGGCGGGCGAACTGTCCAACGCGCACACCACCGCGGCAGATATGGTCGACGCCATGTTCGCGGGCTCGGAGAACCTCGGGTTCGCCAACACCGACGCCTACGCGGCGCGCACGCTCAGCCGCAAGACCGTCGCGGCGGACGCGGTGATCGAGACGGTGCGCCTGGCCATCGAGACGGTCGGCGGCGTCGGCTACTCGCGCAGCAGCGAGCTGGAGATGCGCTACCGCGATGTGCACGGCTGCCTGTTCCATCCGCTCCCGCGGGCCAAGCAGACCCTGTTCAGCGGACACGTCCTGCTCGGACACACCCCGCTCGGATGAAACCGGTGAACGACGCGCCCCTGTTCGGTGATGATTGAGCAGGGGTGCGTTTCGCCTGCGCTCCGCGATAGGGAAGCAGGGCGTCATTCCGCGCCCGCGCGACCGGAAGGACAGCCATGGCGTCTATGCGCACGATCGCCCGCTCCCCGCTCACCTGGGTACTCACGGCCTTGGTCGTAGTCGGGCTCGGTGTGGCGCTAGCCCTGTTCGAGCCATGGCGGCTCTTCACGAACACCACGGTCGACGAAGCGGTCCCCACCGTGGTCGCGCCACCCGGCGGATCGCCGCAGATCGACCCGGCGTCGCAGCCGCCGCGCACCCTCGCGACGGGCACATTCATCTCTCATGAGCACGGCACGTCGGGCACCGTCAGCGTCCTCCAGTTGGCCGACGGCAGCCGGGTCTTGCGCCTGGCGGATCTGGACACCTCCGACGGGCCCGACCTGCACGTCTGGCTCACCGACGCACCTGTGCTGGAAGACAGGGCGGGCTGGGGCGTCTTCGACGACGGTCGCCACACCGATCTCGGCCGGCTCAAAGGCAACAAGGGCAGCCAGAACTACGCCATACCGGCCGATGTCGATCTCGCCGCCATGACCAGCGTCTCGATCTGGTGCGACCGGTTCGACGTCTCCTTCGGCGCGGCGGCGTTGCAGGCGGTCTGAAGGCTCCCCCCTCGCGAAAAAATGACCCGACAAACCCGGGTTCCCTGTGCCACCATGTGATTCCACGATGATCGCCCCGATCGCCGGGGCGATCCGACGAGTACCTGGAAGGAGGAGGTGGCCCGTGCATCGGATGATCGCGTATTCGGCGAATAGCAAAGCCGTACAGCGGTTCTCGATCGTCGAGAACGAACGGCCGTCGCGCGGCGACGGCGGCGCGGCAGGCCACCTCCCGGCCGGACGCTGATCCAACCGGCGCCCTGATCGCGAGCGTCACGTCGCGCTCCGCCGAATCTTCCACTTTCTCCACGAAACATGGTGAGCCCCATGATGTTCCGTCGTGCCGCCGATCCGGCGGCGGTGACCGCCGACAATTGGATACACACCGGCGTCCTCGTTCTGAACGCCTCCTACGAGGCGCTCGACGAGGTCGCCGCCGAACGCGCCGTCGTCCTGCTGATCAGCGGCGCGGCCGAGTCCGTCGCCGACAGAGAGCCGTACTTCCCGATCCGGTCGCGGCAGGTGGAGATCGCGCTGCCGGAGACCATCCGGTTGCTGCGCTACGTGTACATCGAGCACACCGGCCGGGTCGACGATCAGAGTCGCGCCACCCTGGCCGGCGTGCTGCGCCGGGACGCGCACCGGTGCGGCTACTGCGCCGGGTGGGCTCGCACCGTCGACCACATCCGGCCGCGCAGCCGCGGCGGACCCAACACCTGGAGCAACCTGGTCGCGGCCTGCGCTCCGTGCAACACGCGCAAGGCCGACCGCACGCCGGAGGAGGCGGGCATGCGGCTGCTGTGGGAACCGAAGGCGCCCGATCACCTGGCCAAACGGCAACGCCAGATCTGGAAGCAGCTGGCGAGCGCCTGAGAATCGAGAGAGGAGTAAAGATCCATGACCGTCCGAACCGCACCGACCGGAACCGAGTCGACGCTCGCCGAACTGCTGCCGCTCTCGGATGCCCGAGGGTGGCATCGGGCAGCGTGCCGTGGCGACCCGAATCACGAAGCCTGGTTCCCGTACCCGTCCGAGGACTTCGACTACGCGCGGACCATCTGCGCGAGCTGCCCCATCCGCGCGGCCTGCGCCGATTTCGCGGCCGACACCGGCCAGTCCGGCGTGTGGGGCGGGCACGAGTTCGACCGCGGCCGGATGGTCCGCGAATGACCGCCGTGAGCCGCCGACGGACGACAGTGTCGGCGGCTCGCGTGCGTCGCCCGCCGAAACAGTTGGACTCGCCGGGCGGGCTGACCGGCGGTGACCATACACTGATGCGCCGTGGGCACTCATCGCAGCGGGACCAGATCTCGAGGTATCAGCAAAGGTCCGGTTATCGCGGTGGTCGCTCTGCTGTTACTCTTAGCCTCGGTTTTCGCCTGGTTCCAGTTCCGTGACCGGGCCGCAGACCGGGACAGCGCGGCGGCCGCCGACTGCGTCGAGGGACCCGCGACCCTGTTCGTCACCGTCGATCCCGATCTCGAGGCGCCGGTGCGCGCCATCGCCGACAAGTACAACGCGACCGAGCCGCAGGTGCGCGATCACTGCGCGCGCGTCACGGTGACCGCACGCCCCTCGGCCGAGATCGCCGACGGCTTCCGCGCGGGCGCGTGGAACCCGGCGCTCGGACCGCAACCGGCTCTGTGGATTCCGGATTCCTCCCGCGCCGTGGAGTCCATGCGGGTGCCGGGACTCATTGCGGGCGAACCGAGTCCGATCGCGGGCAGCCCGATCGCGCTCGGTGTGCCCGAGCAAGTGCGCGCCGCGCTGGAGAGCGCGCGGGTCGCGTGGGGCGATCTGGCTCGCCTGCAACAGGGTTCGCTCGGCGAGATCGGCCTGCCCGGCTGGGGCGGACTGCGCTTGGCGCTGCCTCCCGGCGATGCAAGGGTGGCCGCCGCGGTCGCGGTCGGGTCGGCCATAGCCGGTGAGGAACCGCTGTCCGACGCCGGCGCACAGTCCGGCCAAGTGGTCGCGGCGATCTCCGGCTTGGCGTCCGGAGCTCCGGAGACCGCGGACACCGCCACCGCCCTCGCCACGATCGCCGATCCGGCCCATGGCGCGGGCTCCGCCATCCACGCGGTAGTCGCTACTGAGCAGCAAATAACCGGGCGCCCCGGCGTGGCCGTCTTCCGTCCGGTCGGCAACGCGCCGGTGGCCGATCACCCCGCCGCGCTCATGTCCGGGCCGTGGGTGGATCAGACGCAGAACCTGATCGCCGGGCTCTTCGTGGACTACCTGCGCAACCCCGAACAGTCGCCGTTCTTCACCACCGCGGGCTTCACCGCGGTGCCGCCGCCGACCGGTCCCGGCGCGTCCCGCACCGCGCTGGAGAAGGTGCGGGCCACCCTCGTGCACCCGGTGCTCGGCGTCCAGTCCACGGTGTTGCTCGACGTGTCCTCGTCCATGTCGACGGCCGAGGGCACGACCACCCGGCTGGCCAACGCGCTCGGCGCGCTGCGCTCCACCATGAACGTCATGCCGCCGGACTTCGGCCTCGGCGTCTGGACCTTCGGCAAGAGTCTCGACGGCGTCAACCCGTACCGGGTGCAGGCTCGCACGGGCGCGCTCGCCGACAGCCAGCGCGCGACGATCGACGCCGCGCTGACCAGCGTGCGCGCCACCGAGAACAAGACCGATCAGGCCTACCCCGCCCTGCTCGCTGCCTACCGCAGCGCGGTGGCGGGCTACGCCGACGGCCGGACCAACTCGGTGCTGCTGATCACCGACGGCCCCGACGACGACTCCGCGCTCACCGGCGCGCAGCTGCTCGCCGACATGGCGGCGGCCGCCGATCCGGACCGCCCGGTGCGCGTCGACGTCATCGTGATCGGCGGCAGCGGCACCGAGACGCTGCAGACCGCCGCCCAGCGCACCGGCGGCAGCTACGTGCGACTGGCCACGTCGAACGATCTCAGCTTCGGCAGCGCGGTGGTCCAAGCCCTGACCACCCCGTAGGGGCTGAGTCGGGAGGCCGGCTGACTACTCCCGCCCGTCCAGTTCGACACAGACGAGCGCGCCCGACTCCATAGCGATCCAGATCGCGCCGTCGGGGCCGAGCGCAAGACCGTGCGGTTCCGCCCCGGGCAGGTCGAGTTCGCTGATCTGCCCTGCGGTGGTGATCCGCCCGAGTCGCGAGCTCCCCCATTGCGTGAACCACAGCGCTCCGTCGGGGCCCGCGATGATCGCGTGCGGACGCGCCGCGCGATCCGGCAGCGGGAACTCCTCGATCGCGCCGTCGACGGTGATGCGGCCGACCTGCCCCGCGCCGATCTCGACGAACCACAGCGCACCGTCGGGGCCCGCGGTGACACCGACGGGGTTCGCCTGCTCGGTCGGCAGCTCATACGTGGTGATCGCACCGTCGGCGGTGACGCGGCCGATCGCGTTCGCCTGATTCAGGGTGAACCAGAGCGCACCGTCGGGCCCGGCGGTGATCATCGAGGGCATGCCGTCGACCGGGTACCGGGCGATCGTCCCGTCGACGGACAACCGACCGAGGCCGCCGGACCGAAGTTCGGTGAACCACAGCGCGCCGTCCGGTCCGGTGCACAGCCCATACGGCGCGTCGGCGGAGACGAACGACAGCGCGCCGTCCGCGCCGATCCGGCCGATGCGGTTGCCGCGGAACTCGGTGAACCACACCGCGTCGTCGGGACCGGCGACGACCACGGTCGGCTGTCCGTCGGCCGGGTCGAGAGCGATGGTCTCGACCTGCTCGCCCGTCCATCGGCCGATCGCGCCCTGCGCGGCCATCGTGAACCACAACGCGCCCGCCTCGTCGACGGTCACGCCGTACGGCGCACCCGGCGCCTCGATCGTCGTGCGGATCTCAGGCAAATTCGTGCACTCCCTTCTGTTCTCCCCGGAACCGGCGGCGCAGCGCCCGATCGTGACTGACCACGACCACCGCGCCCTGATACTCGCCGAGCGCCTGCTCCAGTTCTTCCACCAACGCCAGTGACAGGTGATTGGTCGGCTCGTCGAGCAACAGCAGATCGTGCTCGCCCGCCAGGACCCTGGCCAGCGCGAGCCTGCGCCGCTGTCCTTCCGACAGCGCACCGACGGGCACGTCCAGCGCGCTCGAATGGAAAAGACCTGTCGACACCAGCGCCTTCCGGTCGCGGCCGTAGGCCTGCGCGACCGTGTGCGCCGGATCGAACGCGACCTCCTGGCGCAGGTAGCCGACGCGGCCCTCGGCGCTGTCGTAGATCCGGTCCAGCAGCGTCGACTTGCCGGAGCCGTTGGGTCCGTCGATGAGCAGCCGGTCGCGCGGGCCGAGGGTGAGCTCGCCGATCGCGAACGACTTCGCCTGTGCCGCACCGAATCTGCCGCGGAAGCGCAGCGGCTTCGGTGGCGGCGGCACCGGATCGCCGGTCAATCTACGCAACCGTTCCGCGGTCTGGCGCACTCGCGAGGAGATCGAACTCTGCACCCGTCCCGCGTTGCGGTCGTAGGCCATCTTGTTGTTGTCCTTCATGACCCGGCCCGCCGCGACCCGGTGCGCGGTGGTCGCGGAGAACTCCTCGAGCCGCCTGATCTCGTCGCGCCACTGCGCGTATTCCTGCTCCCAGCGCTGTCGCGCCGCGGCCTTCGCGGCGAGGAAACCGGTGTAGCCGCCGCCGAACCGGGTGACGCCGCCGTGCTCGACCTCGATGATCGCGGTCACCACCCGGTCGAGGAAGACCCGGTCGTGCGAGACCACCACGACGGTGCCGCGGTGGGCGCGAAGACGGTCTTCCAGCCAGGTCAGGGCGGCTTCGTCGAGATGGTTCGTCGGCTCGTCGAGCAACAGGATCTCCGGAGACGCCGCCAGCAGGCAGGCCAGCCCGAGCCGCGCCTGTTCTCCGCCGGAGAGGCTCGCCACGGCGCGGTCGCGGCCGATACCGGCGAGGCCGAGGCCGTGCATGGCCTTCTCGACCCTGGCGTCGGCGTCGTAGCCGTCTCTGGCCTCGAAGGCGATGAGCAGGTCGCCGTAGGCGTCCATGTCCTGCGCGGCGGCGGCTTCGCCCATGCGCCGCTCCAGGTCGCGCAGCTCGGCGAGCGCCAGATCGATGGCGTCGGCGACGGTCTCGCCCGCCAACGTCTGCGCCAGATAGCCGACGCCGCCTGCCGCGGCGACCGTCACGACGCCTTCGTCGACCCGTTCGGCTCCGGTCATCAGGCGCAGCAATGTCGACTTGCCCGAGCCGTTTTCACCGACTATCCCGACCCGCTCGCCGGGCCGGATCGAGAACGTGACGCCGTCGAGAACGCGACGCTCGCCGTAGGACTTCGCGACACCCCGAAGGGTCAGTTGGGTGGTCAGATGCACTCCAATCGCAACTTGTGTAGCTTTAAGCTAACAAATGATTCGCACTAATGCAACAGGAGTTGTCTTTGGAGACTCGGAAACGTCCCGGCGGCCGCAGCGCACGGGTCCGTGACGCGGTGCGCGCGGCCACCCTCGCCGAACTCGCCGAGCACGGCTATCAGGGCCTCGGAGTCGACGCCGTCGCCCAGCGTTCGGGAGTGCACAAGACCACGGTCTATCGCCGCTGGGGCAGCCCGGAGGGACTGATCGCCGACGCGCTCGACCTGGCCGCCGCCGAGCCGTGGCCCATTCCCGACACCGGCACGCTCGCCGGCGATCTGCGCGCGCTCACCGAACTCGTCCGCACCGGATTCGCAGATCCGGAGGCGGGTCCGGTCGCCACGGCGTTCATCGCCGCCGCCATGCAGAATCCCGCCGCGGCGACCGCGCTGCACGACTTCTATCGAGCTCGCCACCGGCAGTCGGCCGAGATAGTGCGACGGGCCGTGCTCCGCGGCGAACTCGACCCCGGGGTCGACGCGGAGCAGGTCGTCCGCTTCGCGGTCGCGCCGATCTTCTACCGGCTGTTCATCTCTCGCGAACCGGTGACGGCCGACGACGCCCGCCATGCCGCCGACGCGGCACTCGCCGCAGCCCGCGCAAAGGCGCTGTGAACTAGCTCCGGATACGCGAAAGGCCGCCGCGCCGAAGAGGATTCTTCGAGCGCAGCGGCCTCACTGTGCGTCAGTCGGCGTAGGCGTCCAGCGGCGGGCAGGAGCACACCAGGTTGCGGTCGCCGTACGCGCCATCGATGCGCCGCACCGGCGGCCACACCTTCGCCCTTGCGTGCGCGAGACCCCGCGGGTAGACAGCGATTTCGCGGCTGTACGGGTGATCCCACTGACCGACCAGGCTCGCCGCCGTGTGCGGCGCGCCACGCAGCGGATTGTCCTGCACCGGCCAGACTCCCGCGCCGACCTGATCGATCTCCTTGCGGATAGCGATCATCGCCTCGATGAAATCGTCCAGCTCGGCGAGGTTTTCGCTCTCGGTCGGCTCCACCATCAGCGTGCCCGCGACCGGGAAGCTCATGGTCGGCGCGTGGAAACCGTAGTCCGCCAGACGCTTCGCCACATCGTCGACGGTCACGCCGGTGCGCTTGGTGATCTCGCGCAGGTCGAGGATGCACTCGTGGGCGACCATGCCGTGCTCGCCGGTGTAGAGCACCGGGAAGTACTCGTCCAGCCTGCGCGCCAGGTAGTTGGCCGAGGCGATGGCCGAGAGCGTGGCGCGACGCAGGCCGTCGGCGCCCATCATCCGGATATAGGCCCAGGTGATCGGCAGGATCGAGGCCGAGCCGTACATGGCCGCCGACACCGCGTGCGAACCGCGTTCCAGCGGATCGCCTGGCAGGTACTTCGCCAGGTGCGAGCGCACCGCCACCGGGCCGACGCCGGGACCGCCGCCGCCGTGCGGGATGCAGAAGGTCTTGTGCAGGTTCAGGTGGCTGACGTCGCCGCCGAACCGGCCGGGACGGGCCAGACCGACGAGCGCGTTCAGGTTCGCGCCGTCCACGTAGACCTGGCCGCCCGCGTCGTGCACCAGCGCGCACAGCTCGGCCACCTCGTGCTCGTACACGCCGTGCGTGGACGGGTAGGTGATCATGATGCAGGCCAGCCGGTCGGCGTGGTCGGCGATCTTGGCGCGCAGGTCGTCGAGATCGACGTCGCCGTTGTCCCGGCACTTGACCACCTCGACGCGCATGCCGACCATGGCCGCCGATGCGGCGTTGGTGCCGTGCGCGCTGGACGGGATCAGGCAGGTGTCGCGGTGCGTGTCGCCGCGGTCCAGGTGATAGCGGCGAATGGCGAGCAGGCCGGCGTACTCGCCTTGGCTGCCCGCGTTCGGCTGCAGGCTCACCGAGTCGTAGCCGGTGATCTCGCAGAGCCAGTTCTCCAGGTCGGCGACGACCTTCAGCAGGCCGGGCGCGTCCTCGACGGGAGCGTAGGGGTGCACCCTGGCGAAACCGGGCCAGGTGATGGGCTCCATCTCCGCGGTCGCGTTGAGCTTCATGGTGCACGAGCCGAGCGGAATCATGCTGCGGTCCAAGGCGATGTCCTTGTCCGACAGCCGCCGCAGGTAGCGCAGCATCGCGGTCTCGGTGTGGTAGCTGGTGAACGCGGGGTGGGTGAGGAATTCGGAGGTGCGCGTCTCGATCGAGGCGGCGGGCGCCGCGGCGCCGTCGGCGTCCAGCGACCGTGCGGTGCCGAAGGATTCGAGCACCGCCGCGACGTGCGCTGAGGTCGTCGCCTCGTCGCAGGCGATGGCCACGTGATCGGCGTCGACCAGCCACAGGTTGATGCCGCGCGACTTCGCCTTGGCCACCACGGCTTCCGCGCCGCCCGGCACGTTCGCCAGCACGGTGTCGAAGAAGGTGTCGTGCACGACCGCGCCGTCCAGGCCCGCCGCGATGGCCGCGGCGTGCCCGTGCACCCGCCGTGCGATCGCCCGCAGGCCGTCCGCACCGTGGTAGCTCGCGTACATCGCGGCCACGATGGCCAGCAGCACCTGGGCGGTGCAGATGTTCGAGGTCGCCTTCTCGCGACGGATGTGCTGCTCACGGGTCTGCAGCGCGAGCCGGTAGGCGAGATCGCCGTCGGCGTCCACCGATACGCCGACCAGCCTGCCCGGCAGCTGCCGCGCGTACTGGTTGCGCACCGCCAGGTACCCGGCGTGCGGACCGCCGAAGCCGAGGGGCACGCCGAAGCGCTGGGTGGTGCCGAAACAAACGTCGGCGCCCTGCTCACCGGGCGGGGTGATCAGCGTCGCCGCGAGCAGGTCGGCGCCCACCGCCACCAGCGCGCCGCGCTCGTGCGCCGCCGCGATGACGCTCGTCCAGTCCACGATCCGGCCGGACGCGCCCGGCGCTTGCAACACCACGCCGAAGAACTCCCCCTCCGGCAGCGCGCCGGTGGACAGCTCGGCCTCGACGATCTCGATGCCGAGCGGCTCGGCCCTGGTCTCCAGCACGGTGCGGGTCTGCGGGAACAGGTCGGCGTCGACCAGCAGCCGCGCCGACTTCGACCGTCCCGCCCTGCGCAGCAGCGTCATGGCCTCGGCGGCCGCGGTGGCCTCGTCCAGCATGGACGCGTTGGCCACCTCCATGCCGGTCAGGTCCGAGACCATGGTCTGGAAGTTGAGCAGCGCCTCCAGGCGGCCCTGGCTGATCTCCGGCTGGTAGGGCGTGTAGGCGGTGTACCAGGCCGGGTTCTCCAGCAGATTTCGCACCAGCACCGGCGGGGTGAGGGTGTCGTAGTAGCCGAGGCCGATCATCGAGGTGGCCACGGTGTTGGCGTGCGCGAGGGCGGCCAGCTCGGCGAGCACCTCGTGTTCGGTGGCCGCGGGCGGCAGCCCGGCCAGCGCGCCCGCCGCGGAGTCGTCGAGGATGCTCGCCGGTAGCGCGACGGTGGCCAGGTCGTCCAGCGAGTCGACGCCGACGACGGGCAGGATCAGGGCGAGTTCGTCCTGGTCGGGTCCGATATGACGGTCGGCGAATGATCGAGTCACGGCAGCAGCTCCAAGGTCGGGCGGGTCGAGCCGTGTCGATGGAGGGACGCGGTGTCGACGGGGTTCCAGCCCTCCCCCTCTGTCGTGGTGCCTGAGAGATTCGGGCGGCCCGGTCGAGGCCGGTTCCCTTTCCCCATGGGCGGGCGGCCCTGCGCATGCGCAGACCACCGCTTTCCAGAGGCGCCGAAGCCCGTACGGTCCCTGTTGCCTGAGAGATTGACGGGGAGGTGCTGCTCCTTCGGCGCCCGGTCTGTTCGAGACCGGAACTCTCCCGCACGGCGGCGACGCACCGTCAGTTTATGACGACGCGCCGCGAAACGATGCCTCCGCCCGAGTGTCGCCCTCGTCACTCCGCCGCGACGGACCGAGAAAGGCCACCGTCCCATGCGGGTGACGGTGGCCGAATGCCGCCCGGTGTCAGCCGGTGGCCCTGTTCATCCGCGCCTTGCGCCGGAACGCCAGCTCGTCCTCGGGACGCTCGGTGGAGGTACTGGCACGCTCTGCGGGGAAGTTCGCGATGGCCCCGGTCAGCTCGCGCATCGCGCCGCTGACGGCGATACCGAAGACGCCTTGCCCGCCCTGCAGTAAATCGACGACTTCCTCGGGCGAGGTGCACTCGTACACCGAGGTGCCGTCGGAGAACAGGGTGATGCCCGCCAGATCCTGGACGCCCCTGCTGCGCAGATGATCCACGGCGATGCGGATGTTCTGCAGCGAGATCCCCGCGTCCAGCAGCCGCTTCACGATCTTGAGGACGAGGATGTCCTTGAACGAGTACAGCCGCTGACTACCCGAGCCCGCCGCGCCGCGAATGGACGGCACGACGAGTCCGGTCCTGGCCCAGTAGTCGAGCTGCCGGTAGGTGATCCCAGCGACCTGGCACGCACTCGGCACACGGTATCCGACGAGCTCGTCGGGTACGGAGTCGTCCGGGAACAGGCCGGGCTGCACCTCTGAGCCCTCGGACGGACGGACGTCCGGCCGCCGCACATCCTGCGATTGCTCTGCCACTGACCACTCCCTTGCTCCGCAGACGCCTAGCCTCAACGATGGCCCGGCTCCGGTGATGACCAACAACCCGTCATTCCGGACGTGGCCCAACTATCGAGATTACTCCCGTTGATTCTCTCGGGAGCGACATCGTCGGACCAAACGCGACGCGCGGTAAAAGTCTGTAGCTGTAGTTGAGGTCTAGAAGATTTCCGGCACCCTCAGCTGTCGGTGGCCTTGAAGTCGTCCGGCGACACCGACTCGAGGAACTCCTTGAACTTCTCCACCTCGTCCTCGCGCTCGTCGGGCATGACCAATCCCGCCTCCTCGAGGACCGCTTCCTCGGCGTGGATCGGGCAACCAACCCGCAAAGCGATGGCGACCGAGTCGGACGGGCGCGCCGAGATGCGCAGGTCGTTGTCGAAGACCAAGTCCGCGTAGAACGTGCCTTCTTGCAGATCCACGATCCGGACTTCCTTGAGGGTGTGCCCGAGCTCGGTGATCAAGATCTTGATCAGATCGTGGGTCAGCGGGCGGATGGGCGTCACCCCCTCCTGCTCCAGCACGATGGCGGTCGCCTCGGCCTGGCCGATCCAGATCGGAAGGTACCTGTCCCCCGACACCTCGCGCAGCAACAGCACGGGCTGGTTCTGTGGCTGCTCGACGCGGATGCCGATCACGCGCATTTCACTCATGCCAGCGCCTCGCTAACGCTCGGTTCCGGCATGCGCGAAGCACGCTGTGACATGATTCGCTCGCTCATAGCACTGCCTCCCATATTCGCCGGCCGCCCGACCTGACCGCTGCAGAGCTCGCCGTACCACGAGTCTAGGCGAACCCACAGCGGTGCTGCGATCGGTGTGCACAGCCGAAATCGGCGTGTTGCCGGGGTGGAATACAGGTTCGGTCGTCAGCTTCCGAGAGAGTTGCGTACCGAGGCTTTCACCAGGCAGGTGTGCAAGGTCAGCGACAGTGCCGCGAGTTCGCGCACGGTTTCCTCGGCCCTTGCTCGCGCGCCCGCGTCGCGGCTCTTGGCGATCGGCGCGGCGATCTGGGCCAACAGCGCGGCCTCGCGGTCCGCGGCCAGTTTGAAGGCGCGCAGATGCCGTGCCTCCAGGCCGAATTCGGCCATGGCGCGGGCGGTTCTGGCCAACGTGACCGCCTCGCTGTCGAAGAAGCCCGCGGCTCCGGGAACGATCAGATTGGCCCGGATCAGATCGTTGAGGAACCGCTCATCGATCTCGGCCTGCTCGAGCAGATCCGCTCGGGTGAGCCGGATTTCATGATCGAAGCGCAACTCGTCCGGCGAGACCTCGCCGGGCACGACGCCCAGCCTGCGGGGCGCGGCCGCCCGCGGGACGCGGCCTGCCTGCGCTACGGCGGAGCCGGAATCGACACCCGTGATCGGCCCCGATTCCGCACCGCCCGGACGGCCGGAATGCGCCCTGGCGCGGGCTTCCCGCACGCCGAGCGTGGCCGCCCCGCTGTCGATCGCTTCCAGTTGTTCCTTGATCACCTTCAGCGGCAGGTACTGATCGCGTTGCGCGGTCAGCACGAACCTGAGCCGCTCGCAGTCCGCGACCGAGAACCTGCGATAGCCGGACGGCGTGCGCTCCGGCCGGATCAGGCCCTCGGATTCGAGGAACCTGATCTTGGAGATGGTGATGTCGGGGAAGTCGGGTCGCAGTAGGTCGAGAACGGAGCCGATCGACATCCCTCCGCGCGCCCACTGCGCCGCGCCCGTCACAGCGCCGTGCCTTTCACACACATCGGCGCCGTCGTGCTCATAGACTGCCCGCACCCGCTGACGGCTCGTTCACGGAGGCGCGCGGTCCGGTCAGGAACACGAGCCGGAACTTGCCGATCTGAACCTCGTCGCCGTTCTGCAGCTCCGAGGAGTCCACGGGCTCGCGGTTCACGTAGGTGCCGTTCAGGCTGCCCACGTCCACCACCTGGAACGTGTCGTCGTCCTGGCGGAACTCGGCGTGCCGACGGCTGACGGTGACGTCGTCGAGAAAGATGTCACTGTCGGGGTGACGCCCCGCCGAAGTGGTCGGCTGATCCAGGAGGAACCGCGATCCCGCGTTCGGCCCGCGCTTGACGACCAGGAGGGCGGCGCCGACCGGCAGGCCCTCCACCCCTTGGACCGGCTGCTCACCGGTCTGCTCACCGGAGCGCGACGCGTCGACCTCGTTCAGGAAATCCGCGCGGAAGACCGACGTCGTCTCGGCCGCGGTCTCCTGGTAACCCGGGTCTTTGTTCTCGCTCACCGTTTCTCTCCTCCTCGAACCTGATTATCCATGCAAGCAGGTGATGCTTCGCCGACACGACCGGTCGTGTCGCTAGAACACCGGCATCGGCTGCCGGTACATCTGTTGGCTTTGACCGTACCCTGCCGGGGCGTGCCCGTGCAGGGAGAACTGGGAAGGCCGCGTCAGCCCCCGATAACTCCTTGATAACCTGCCGCATCCAGCAGTTCACCCAGCGTGACATCGAGTCCGCCGGCGTCCTCCACCTCCAGCTCGAACAGCCACCCCGCACCATACGGGTCGGTGTTCAGCGTCTCCGGCGCGGAGGCCAGTTCTTCGTTCACCGCAACGACTTTCGCGGCCAGCGGGGCGTAGATGTCCGAGACGCTCTTGGTGGACTCGACCTCGGCGATGCCCTCGCCCGCGTCCGCCTGCCGGTCCGCGTCGGGCAGCTGCACGAACACGACATCACCGAGCTGCGACTGCGCGTAATCGGTGATGCCGACCCGCACCCGGTTCGGGGCGATCCGGCGCACCCATTCGTGCTCCTCGGTGTACCGCAGATCCTCGGGGGTTAGGGACACTGGGCGTCCTTTCGTAGTGAACGTTGCACGCAACCTTATCCGTTATGGGCGACGGTGCCCCACAGCCGGTATCGCTCGCGCCACCGCAATGGCCTTGCCCGCGTAGAGCACGCCGGTCCATAGATACACCGCGGTGCCCCAGACGAGGAATGCCCCGCCGAAAGCCCGGCCGAAACCGGCGAGTGCCCAATCCATCTGTCCGGCAAGCAACCAGGGCAGCGCGGACATGAGCGCGAAGGTGGCGGCCTTGCCCAGATAGATGACCTCGGGCGGGTCGAGATCCCGCCGTTTGTAGACCGAGAGCGTGAGTGTCAGCATCAGGTCTCGCCCGACCAGCAGCAGCGCGACCCACCACGGGAGCAGACCGCGGATCACGAAGGCCAGCAAGGTGGTCACCAGGAAGAGCCGGTCCACGAACGGGTCGAGCAGCGCGCCGAGCCGCGATCCCTGATCGAGCAGCCTGGCCAGCTTGCCGTCCAGGAAATCGGTCACGCCGCTCGCGACCAGCAACGCGAAGGCCCAGCCGTCGGCCTCCTCGACGAGCAGCAGCCACAGGAACACCGGCACGCCGATCAACCGCAGCACGCTCAGCACGTTCGGGACGGTGAGGATGCGGTCGTCGAACACGCCGCCGCCGGCGTCGGCGCGCTCGCCGGGTTCGGTGGTCCCCGATTCCGTTGTCACAAGCCATTGCCTACCGCACGAACCCCCGGCGGCGCCATCCGGGCTCGCTGTCGGTTTCACGCCACAATGCCCACCCTGAAAGAATGACTATGAAACTATCTCATCATCGATAGGTGAGGAGAGGATGTCATGCCCGCATTCGACTACGACGTGGTAGTGATCGGTTCCGGGTTCGGCGGCAGCGTCAGCGCCCTGCGGCTGACCGAGAAGGGGTACCGGGTGGGCGTGCTCGAGGCCGGGCGGCGCTGGACGGCCGACGACCTGCCGAGCACGAATTGGAACGTGCGCAAATCACTTTGGGCCCCCCGCCTCGGCCTGACCGGACCGCAGCGGATCAGCATCCTCGGCAAGTGCGCGGTGTTCTCCGGCGCGGGGGTGGGCGGCGGCTCGCTCATCTACGGCAACACCCTCTACGAGCCGCTGCCGAACTTCTACACAGACAAGCAGTGGGCGCACATCACCGATTGGAAGGCCGAACTGGCGCCCTACTACGACCAAGCCAAACGCATGCTCGGCGTCGCGCCCAACCCGCGCATGACGCCCGCCGACGAGGTGATCAAAGAGATCGCCGACGACCTCGGGGTCGGCGACACCTTCCACGCGACGAACGTGGGCGTCTTCTTCAACGAGTCCGATCCTGGCGCCGAGGTCGACGACCCCTACTTCGGCGGCGCCGGCCCGCGCCGCAGAGGCTGCGTGCACTGCGCGCGGTGCTTCACCGGATGCCCGCACAACGCCAAGAACACCACCCCCACCAACTACCTCTACCTGGCCGAGGAAGCGGGCGCCGAGGTGCATCCGCTGACCACGGCGACGGCGGTGCGCCCGCTGTCCGGCGGCGGCTACGCGGTCGAGACCGAGCGCTCGGATCGCTGGATCCGCAAGCAGCGCAAGACGTTCACCGCCGAGCAGGTGGTGCTCGCGGGCGCCGCGCTTGGAACCCAGAAGCTGCTGCACCGGATGCGCGACGAGCGGGTGCTGCCCGCGCTCTCCCCGCGACTCGGCGAGCTGACCCGCAGCAACTCCGAGGCAATCCTCAATGTGGTGAGCCGCGCTCGCCGCGATTTCGCCGAGGGCATCGCCATCACCTCCTCCATCCACCCCGAGGCCGACACGCACATCGAGGTCTGCCACTACGGCAAGGGTCAGAACGCGCTGTTCCCGATGTCGGTGCCGATCGTGGACGGCGGCGCGTTCCGCTTCCTGCGGTTCCTGCTGGCGATCCTGTTGCACCCTTTGGTGTTCCTGCGCAGCCTGAACGCCAGGCACGCGTCGGAGAAGTCGGTGATCCTGCTGGTGATGCAGTCGCTGGACAACTCGCTGACCTCGTTCCGCAAGCGCGGGCAGCTGAAGACCAGGCAGGGCACGGGCGAGCCGAATCCGACCTGGATCCCGCTCGCGCACGACGTCGGCCGCCGCTTCGCGGAGAAAGTCGACGGCGACACCCACGGCCTGATCATGGACGTCTTCGACATTCCGGCCACCGCGCACTACATCGGCGGCTGCGTGATCGGCGAGAGCGCGGAGACCGGCGTGGTCGACCCGTACCAGCGGGTATTCGGGCATCCGGGCCTGCACGTCGCGGACGGCTCGGCGGTCACCGCGAACCTCGGCGTGAATCCCTCGCTGACCATCACCGCCCAAGCCGAACGGGCCATGGCCTTCTGGCCCAACAAGGGCCAGGATGATCCGCGCCCGGCCCTGGGCGAGCGCTACCGGCGCATCGATCCGGTCGCACCCGCCAAGCCCACCGTCCCCGCCACGGCGCCGGGCGCGCTGCGCCTGCCGATCACGCCGGTCGATCCCCCGGTGCCCGCGACCTGAGCCACCCCGCACGATGCGCGGGAATCGGCGTCGGCAGGCTAGCGTGATCCCTCGTGTTCAGTGGTGTCGATCTGCGCTCCTACGTCCCGGCCGAGGAGATGCGCGAGCGTGGGCGGGCCCTGCGCGAGCGCGTCCCGGTGACCGCGCGCGACCGCGAGGCCACCGGCGCGCGGCGGCCGGACGTGCTCGACTTCCTGCGCGCCGCGCATGAGGACCGCATTCCGCACCTGGTTCCGCTGCGGGTGGGGCGGATGATGTCCGGCCCTTTCACCTTCTACCGCGGCGCGGCCGGTTTGATGGCCGCCGATCTGGCCGGCGGACCGGTCAGCGGGCTCGACGCGCAGCTGTGCGGTGACGCGCACGCAGCGAACTTCGGTCTGTACGGCACCGCGCGCGGCGAAATCATCATGGACATCAACGATTTCGACGAGACCATCACCGGGCCGTGGGAGTGGGATCTGGAGCGCCTCGCCGCCAGCCTCGTGCTGGCCGGTCGCGAGTCCGGCGCGGACGAGGACGATTGCCGCAGGGCCGCACGCGACGCCGCCCGCAGTTACCGGATCGCCGTCGACACGCTCGCCGAAATGCCGTTCATGGAGTCGTGGACCGCGCTGCCCGACGAATCGGTGATCAGCACGGCCAAGGCCGACGCGCTGCTGGACGATTTCAAGAAGGCGGCCAAGAAGGCGCGCAAGAACAACAGCGCCAAGGTCGCCGCGAAGTGGACCAGGCACATCGACGACCACGTGACCGACGTCAGCAAGCACCGATTCGTCAGCGACCCACCGGTTCTCACCCCGGTCGAGGACGCCGTGCGGCACGCCGTGATCGACGGACTGGAACGCTACGGCGATACCTTGCGCGAGTCGCGACGCAACCTGCTGGCCCGATTCGCCGTGTCCGACGTCGCTTTTCGCATCGTCGGCACCGGAAGCGTCGGGCTGCACAGCTACGTCGCGCTGCTGCACGGCAACGACGGCGAGGTGCTGGTGCTACAGCTCAAGCAGTCCATCCCGTCCGCGCTCGCGCCGTACCTGCCCGCCCCGCCGGTGCGCCACGAGGGCGAGCGAATCGTGCAGGGCGCCAGGCTGGTTCAGTCCGACTCCGACATGCTGCTCGGCTGGACGACGCTCGAATTGGGCGGGCGCGAGCTGTCTTTCATCGTCCGGCAGTTCCGCAACTTCAAGGGCAGCATCGACCCGGCCGCGCTGCCCGCGGGCGATCTCGACGACTACGGCAGGCTGGCGGGCGCGCTGCTGGCCCGCGCGCATTCGCGGTCGCTCGATCCCCGTTTGCTCTCGGGATATCTGGACGGCGACGAGAGCTTCGACGAGGCCGTCGCGAACTTCGCGGTGCGCTACGCCGACCGCACCGAGGCCGACCACGCCGAGCTCGAACGCGCGGTGCGGGCGGGGAAACTCGCCGCCGAGATTCCCGAATGAGCCGCGCCGCCAACGCCCGACACGCCGCGTGTCGGCGTTGGCGCGGCGCGGCTCGCGCCATTGCTCGTATCCTGTCCACTGTCGAGTGACGACGTGAAGGGCGGTCGCGAATGCTCGTACGAGTACAGAACCCGGCTGGCACGAATGCCGAACGGGCACTGATCGATTGGCTGCGCACCTGGAAGGACCCGGCGAGCCCGCACGGCGTTGCCACCATCAATTGCAGCCTGTTCCACAAGGACAAGTTGCACCAGTTCGACGCGGTCGTCTGGACGCCGACCAGCTGCGTGGTGATCGAGGCCGAGGCGCTCGTCGCCCGCCAGGACGGCGTGCTGGAGATCCCGTTGAACGGCGCGTGGACGATCAACGGCCAGCCCGCCGCGATGGAGGGCAGGGACAAGCGCACGCCGCTGGAGAAGTCCCGCGATCACACCTTCGCGCTGCAGGACTGGCTGGCCGCCCGCGGCCTCGGGCAGCGCGCGGTGCACGGAGTTGCGCTCGTGGTCCCGCTGCGCGGCGCCGAGCTGCAGATCCAACAGGGTTGGAGCGACCCGAGTTTCGATGTCATCCTCGGCAACGACCCGGGCAGGCTGCGGCACTACTTCGACACCCTCGCCGAGAGCGAGAAGCACCTGTGGACCGCCAACGACGTCGCGGTCGCCTTCCGAGGTCTCGGCATCCTCCCCTATCTGCCCGCACCGCAGGAGCTGATCAACGAGGGCTTCCTCGGCCCCATCGACATCACGTTGTGGCACGGCGGCCCGCAGCAGGCGCAAGCGGAGGCGTACGCCGAGGAGCTGGCCCAGCAGGAGCGCGATGCGCGGGCGCCGATCGTCAAGGCGCCGTGGTACAGCCCGTGGAAGCTGTACCCGACCGAGCGGGGCGACATCGATATGGGCCGCGCGCTGATGCGGGCGGTGCTCACGGTCGGCATGGTGATCGCCATCGCCTGGGTGCTGTGGTTCGTCGTCACGGCGATCCTCACCTACGGACCGGGCTGATCACCCGAGAGGAGCATTCGTGGTCGAGCTCGAGGTAACGCACCGCACCGTCACGATCCGGGTGCTCGGCGCGCATCGGCTCTGGGCGCTGCGCCGCACGATCACTGTCGAGCACGCCCACATCGGGGAGGTCGTGCCCGCCGAGCCGTGGCTGCGGCCGCCGTGGCTGCGCGTCCCAGGCACCTATCTGCCCCGCGTCATCGCGGCCGGGTACCTACCGGGACGGCAAGGGGCGCAAGGAGTTCTGGGACACCCGGTTCGATGGCAAGGCGATCCGGATCGACCTCGCCGGCGGGCCGTTCACCCGCATCGTCGTCGATGTCGCGGATCCGCACGCGGCGATCGGCGCGCTGATCAAAGGTCACTGACCGCCGCGCGGGCCGATCAGCTCCGCTCGTAGACGCTCGCGTCGTCGAGCATCGCGGCGCGCAACATCGTCTCCGGCACGCCCATCGCCTCCACCAGGGTCAGCGCGTGCGGACGCAGCCGGTCCACCAGCTCGTTCACCCCACGTCGCACCGCCTTCGCGCGTTCGACCGACATGAACCGGTGCATGATGAACCAGGCCGAGTTCTCCTCGAGCATGGTGTAGACGAACAGGTCGCACACGTCGTCGGCGAGCGCCTTGGCGTCCGGGTCCTCGATGTCGCCGATGCCTTCGATGAAGGCTTCCAGCACCAGCCGGTCGATGTGCGCGGAGCCGGCGGCCAGGATGTGGTCCTGCGCGTTGTTGAACGCCTCGAAGGGACCGGTCTCCTCGGCCCGCGCGCGCAACCGGTGCGCCGCGGTGCGCACCAGGTAGTCCTCGCGGTCGGCGAACAGTTGCAGCTGTACCGACCGCCGCGCCAGATCGCCCTCGTCGATTCCGTCGTCGCCGCGGTCGCGCAGCGTCTGAATGAGCTGACGCACACCGGAGCGCTTGCGCACCACGTCACCGGCCATGGTGGCGGCGAAACGCACCCAGCCGAGCGCGTCCAGATCGCGAATCTCGTCGGCGTAGGCGGTCAGCAGTTCCTTGGCGACCAGCTGGGTCAGGACGACGTTGTCGCCTTCGAACGTGGTGAACACATCGGTGTCGCCCTTGAGCGTCACCAACCGGTTCTCGGTGAGATACCCTGCGCCGCCGCAGGCTTCGCGACATTCCTGAATGGTGCGGGTGGCGTGCCTGGTCTGGGCGACTTTCAGGCCCGCGGCGCGCTTCTCCAGCGCGCGCTGCGCGCCCGGCTCCAGATCCTGGCCGGTCTGCACCAAGTGCATGCGGCGCACCAGGTCGTTCTGCGCGAAGGCGTAGGCGTAGGACTTCGCCAGCAGCGGAAGCAGCCTGCGCTGGTGGCTGCGATAGTCCAGCAGCACCGTCTCCTCGCCGCTGTCCGGATCGGCGAACTGCCTGCGCTTCATCGCGTAACGCAACGCGATGCTCAGCGCGACCCTCGCGCCCGCGGCCGCCGCGCCGCCCACGCTGACCCGCCCGCGCACCAACGTTCCGAGGGTGGTGAAGAAGCGCCTGCTCGGGTTCTCGATCTCCGAGCTGTAGGTTCCGTCGGGCGCGACGTCGGCGTAGCGGTTGAGCAGGTTCTCGCGCGGGACTCGGACGTGGTCGAAGGAGATACGGCCGTTGTCGACGCCGAGCAAGCCGCCCTTGAGTCCGTCGTCCGAGGTGGTGACGCCGGGCAGGTCGGCGCCCTGCTCGTCGCGGATCGGCACCAGCAGGCAGTGCACGCCCTGGTTCTCGCCGTTGGTGATGAGTTGCGCGAAGACCGCCGCCATCCTGGCGTGCTCGGCGGCGCCGCCGATGTAGTCCTTGCGTGCCGACGGCGTCGGACTGTGTACGACGAACTCTTCGGTCTCGGGATCGTAGGTCGCGGTGGTCTCCAGGTTGGCGACATCGCTACCGTGCCCGGATTCGGTCATCGCGAAGCAGCCGAGCAGGTCGAGTGAGATCAGCCTGCGGATGTAGTCGCGGTGGCGTTCGGTTCCGAGGTTCTCCACCGCACCGCCGAACAGGCCCCACTGCACGCCCGCCTTGACCCACAGCGACAGGTCTGCGTAGGCGAGCATCTCCAATCCGGTGACGGCCGCGCCCGGTTCGCTGGTTCCGCCGTTCTCCCTGCGGAATCCGCGCTCGGCGATGCCGAGGGTCGCGATCACCCGCATCTGCTCGAGCACCCGGGCCCGCGCCGCCTTGTAGTCCAGGTAGGGGTCGCCGGTGAATTCCTCCCCGATCAGGTGGGCTCGGGCCTCCTCGCGGACGGACCCCCACGGTCCATCGAGTGCCGCACGAAGGTGTTCTGCCGTCGTTGAGCTGCTGCCGGTAGCCATGACTTCGACCATAGTCGCCACGTACCACGCGGTCTCGAGCCGAAACTCTTGCCCCCGATTGAACGTGCGTTTAATATACTGAACATGTGTTCAAGCAACAGTCCGTATCGCAAGGATCCACCGCGGACCTGACCACGGCGGCCCGCATCAGAGACGCCGCGATCGAAGTCTTCGGCGAGTACGGATTCCAAGTCGGGGTCCGCACGATCGCCGCGGCGGCAGGCGTCTCCCCCGGACTCGTCAACCACCACTTCGGCTCGAAGGACGGCCTGCGCGCCGTGTGCGACGACCGGGTGCTGGAACTGATCCGGGACGAGAAGGTCAAGGCGATCACCGCACCGAACGCCGCGACGGGCATGCTCGCCGCACTGGCCGAGATCGAGATGTACGGCCCGCTCGTCGCCTACATGGTGCGCAGCCTGCAAGCGGGCGGACCGATGGCCGAGTCGCTGTTCGAGCACATGGTCGCCGACGCCGAGGTCTACATGCGGCAGGCCGTCGACGCGGGGACCGTCAAGCCGAGCCGCGACCACAAAGCCCGAGCCAGGTATCTGATGATGCTCAATGTCGGCGCCATCCTGCTGTGGGTGCAATTGCACCGCCGTGACGGCGAACCGATCGATTTCCGCAAGGCGATCCGCGCGATCACCGAAGAACTCACCCCACCGGCCCTCGAGTTCTACACCCAGGGCCTGCTCACCGACACCACCCTGATGGACACTGTCATGAAGGAGCACTGATGTCCGAGGTCATCGAAACCGAGGATCTGCGTAAGACCTTCGGCCACGTCACCGCCCTCGATGGGCTGAACCTCGCGGTTCGCGACGGCGAAATCCACGGCTTTCTAGGACCCAACGGCGCGGGCAAGTCGACCACCATCCGGGTTCTGCTCGGCATCCTGCGCGCCACCTCGGGCCGGGTCAGGCTGTTCGGCCGCGACCCGTGGACCGACGCGGTCGGCCTGCACCGCGAATTGGCTTATGTGCCGGGCGATGTCACGCTGTGGCCGTCGCTGTCCGGCGGCGAGACCATCGACCTGCTCGCCAGGATGCGCGGCGGCATCAACGCCGAACGCCGCGCCGAGCTGATCGAACGCTTCGATCTCGACCCGCGCAAGAAGGCGCGCACCTACTCCAAGGGCAACCGGCAGAAGGTCGCGCTGATCTCCGCACTCGCGTCCGACGTTCGGCTGCTGTTACTCGACGAGCCGACCTCCGGCCTGGATCCGTTGATGGAACAGGTTTTTCGCGAGTGCGTGCGCGAAGCGCAGCAGCGCGGTGCGACCGTACTGCTGTCCAGCCACATCCTGTCCGAGGTGGAGGCGCTCTGCGATCGGGTGACCATCATCAGGGCCGGGCGCACCGTGGAGACCGGCTCGCTGTCCGAGATGCGCCATCTCTCGCGCACCGCGATCACTGCCGAATTGCTCGGCGACCCCGGTGATCTCAGCCGCATCGGCGGCGTCGAGGACATCGAGCGCGACGGCTCGACGCTGCGCTGCCAGGTCGACAGCGAACACCTCGGCGAGCTCATCCGGGTGCTCGGCGACGCGGGCGTGCGCAGCCTCACCAGTGCGCCGCCCACGCTCGAGGAGCTGTTCATGCGGCACTACCACGTCGACGGCCAGGCGGGCGACACCGCGGCGACGCACGGAGAGAAGGTGCGGGCATGACCACTGCCACTGCTCACCGGACCACTGCCACAACGCTTTTCGGCTCATCCGCCGATTTCGCCGGTACCGGGCAGTTGCTACGGCTGTATCTGCGCCGCGACCGGATCGTGTTGCCGCTCTGGTCGCTGCTGATCGGGTTGATGCCCGCCTTCCAGGTGGTCAGCATCAAGGATCTGTACACCGACCAGAGCCAGTTGGACGGTTTCGCGCGGACCACCGCCGACAGTCCGGCCCTGGTCGCCATGTACGGACCGGTGTTCAGCACCGAGCTCGGCTCGATCGGCACCTGGAAAGCCGGCGCGATGTACACGATGATCGCGATCGCGACCATCCTGACCGTCATCAGGCACACCAGGGTCGAGGAGGAGACCGGTCGCGCGGAACTGGTCGGCGCCACCAGCATCGGCCGCTTCGCCGGACTCACCGCGGCACTCACGCTCACCTTCGGCGGCGCACTGATCGCCGGAATCGCTTGCGCCGCTTCGCTGTACGGCGCCGATCTGCCCGCGGCGGGTTCGCTGGCCTTCGGTGCGGCCTTGGCCGCGTCCGGCATCGTGTGGGCCGCGATCGCCGCGGTCGCCGCTCAGGTGAGCGCCGGTGCGCGGGTCGCGCGCGGCGTCGCGTTCGCGACGCTGGGCGCCGCATTCGCCCTGCGCGCGGTCGGCGACGCGGGCAACGGTGTGCTGTCGTGGTTCTCGCCGATCGGCTGGTGCCTGCAGATCCGCCCCTACGCCGACGAACGGTGGTGGGTGCTGCTTCCGCTCGCCACGGTCGCCGTGCTGGCGACGGGCGCCGCCTACGCCCTGCTCTCCTCGCGCGACACCGGCTCCGGGCTGCTGGCCGAACGGCCGGGCCCCGCCGCCGCGGCGCCCCGTCTCTCCGGTCCCATCGGGCTGGCCTGGCGTCTGCAACGCGGCACGCTGGCGGCGTGGACGGTGGGCTTCGGCCTCTACGGTCTGCTGATCGGCGGCGCGGTGCACAGCGTCAGCGACATGCTCGGCGACAGCGGCACCATCGCCGATCTGGTCACCAGGATGGGCGGTTCGGAGAGCCTGGAGGAGTCGTTCATCGCCTACGCGATCGCCATGCTTGCCGCCGCGGCCTCCGCCTTCTCGATCTCCGCGGCGTTGCGCCTGCACGACGAGGAGTCGAGCCAGCGGGCCGAGGCCACCCTGGCGACCGCGGTCGGCCGGACCCGATACGCGTTGAGCCACATCGGTTTCGCGCTCGCCGGGCCCGCGCTCGCCCTGCTCACCGCCGGGCTCGCGATCGGCCTCGTCTACGGTCTCACCACCGGCGAGCTCGGCGAGAAGCTGCCGGAATCGCTGGCCGCCGCGGCGGTGCAAGTGCCCGCGGTCTGGGTGGTCACGGGCATCACGATCGCGATCTTCGGGCTCGCGCCGCGCTACACGCCGGTCGCCTGGGGCGTGCTGAGCGGCATGGTCGTGCTGTACTTCGTCGGCTCCCTGGACGGACTGCCGCAGTGGATGGTCGACCTGGTGCCGTTCGTGCACCCGCCGAAGCTGCCCGGCGCGGCGTTCGAGGCGACGCCGATCCTATGGTTGCTCGGCATCGCCGCCGTCCTGCTCACCGCCGGTATCACCGCCTACCGCCGCCGCGATTTGCGCTGACTCGACGCCATGCCGCCCCCGACCTGTGCGCCGCCGCTCGTCCGCGAGCGGCGGCGCACGGCGCTCAGCGCCGGTCGATTCCGGTCAACCCCAGCTTGCCCGCCAAGCGCTCGAGGTAGGCGTGCACCTCCTCCGCGTCGCGGTCCGGCAGTCCGAAAACCGCCTCCGTGACACCGAGTTCGGCCCACTGCGCCAGTTGCGCGGCGTCGTGCCGCCCGGCCAGCGCGACGATCTCCGGCGTCTCGGTGCGTCCGTGTTCGCGCCAGATCCGGTGCAGCAGTTCAATTTTCTCGCCCAGGCCGGCCTCGGTGGGCGTGGTGATCCACCCGTCGGCGTTCTTGGCGAGCCAGGTGAACGACTTCTCTCCGCCCGCCGCGCCGAGCAGCACCGGGATGCGCTTCTGCGTCGGCTTGGGCCAGGACCAACTCGGTCCGAAGTTCACGAACTCGCCGGAGAAGCTCGCTTCCTCCTCGCTCCAGATCGCGCGCATCGCGTCCAGGTGTTCGCGCAGCACCGTGCGCCGCTTGTTGGCGGGCACCCCGTGGTGGGCGAGTTCGTCGGTGTTCCAACCGAATCCGACGCCGAGGCTGACCCGGCCGCCGGAGAGGTGGTCCAGCGAGGCGATCGCCTTGGCCAAGGTGATCGGGTGGTGTTCGGCGGGCAGCGCCACCGCCGTCGAGAGCGTGATCCGCTCGGTGACCGCCGCGGCGGTACCAAGCGCCACCCAGGGATCGAGGGTGCGCAGGTAGCGGTCGTCGGGCAGGCTCGCGTCGCCGGTGCGCGGATGGGCGGCCGCGCGCACCACCGGAATGTGGGTGTGCTCGGGCACATAGAACGAATCGAAGCCGGCCCGCTCGGCCGCCGCCGCGGCGTCGGCGGGCTGAATGCCCCGGTCACTGGTGAACAACACGATCCCGTACCGCATCGCACGCACTCCCATCGCCAGAAATTAGAACAAGTTCTACCACCTTTCGCCGCCAGGCACCATGGTTCCCACGCCCGCGCACAGGCGCTGACGAGCGCGGATGCCGGACCCGCACCACTACGACTACGGTCTCGGGCATGGGTCTCGAGACGCTGCCGGGAGGAGACAACACGAACCCGCGAGCCGACCACCTCGGCTGGCGCAACCGGGTGTGGCCACGTCGCGGCCCGCATCTACCCGGCGTCAGCGAGGCCGTCGGGTTGCTGGTCGCCGACCGCCAGGCCACCGCCGACACCATCGTGGCCGCGCCCACTCCCCTGCAACCGATCGACCTCACCGACGACGCCAGGGTGGCCGAGGTGCTCGATCTCGCCGTTCGCGTCGGGGAGGTGGTGCTCGCCTCTGGCACCGGCGTCATGGACACCACCACCCAGGTGCGTTTCATCGCCGCCACCTACGGCTTGGCCCGCTGCGATGTCGACGTCACCTACGACTCGATCCGCATCTGGGCCGACCGCGGTCCGCTGCTGCCGCCGGCGAGCACGATGCGCGTCGTGCAGTACCGCGCGCTCGACTTCACCCGGCTCGCCGCGGTGGACCGGCTCACCCGGCGCATCCGCACCCAGGTGGTCGCACCAGAGGACGCGCGCGCCGCGCTGGACGCCATCACCACGGCGCCGCACCCGTATCACCGCTGGACCGCGACGTTCGGCTGGTCGCTGCTCGCCGCCGCCATCGCAGCGCTACTCGGCGCGAATCTCGTCGTCGCGGCGCTCAGCTTCGCCACCACCGCGGCGATCGACCGGACGAACCGGGTGCTGAACCGCTACGGGTTGCCCTTCTTCTTCCAGCACATGATGGGCGGACTCATCGCCGCCGTCCCGGCCATCGTCCTGTCCACCTTGGCCGAACCGCTCGGCTTCCGCGCGGATCCCACGCTCATCATCGCGGCGGGTATCACCGTGTTGCTCAGTGGTCTGCAATTGGTGGGTTCTGTGCAGGACGCCATCACCGGGGCGCCGATCACCGCCACCGCGCGGTTGCTCGAGGTGGTGATGATGACCGGCGGCATCGTCGCGGGCATCGCGCTGGCGCTGCGCCTGGGGCAGGTGGCCGGCGCGACCGTGCCGTCCATCGATATGACTTCGGGTCGCGACATCACCGACCTGCCGATCAAGATCGCGGCGGGCGCGGTCGCGGCGTTGGCCTTCGCGCTCGCCTGCTACGCCGAGCGACGCGCGCTTGCCGCCGCGGCATTCGGCGGTGCGGCGGGCGCGATCACCTACCTGCTCGTGCAGCACGCCGGATTCGGTCCGATCATCTCCTCCGGGGTGGCCGCCACCCTGGTCGGCATGGCCGGTGGTCTGATGGCCCGCCGCGCGCTGACGCCGCCGCTCGTCGTCGCGGTCGCCGGCATCACGCCCCTGCTGCCCGGCCTCAGCGTGTATCGCGGCCTCTACGCGATGCTCAGCGACGAACCGCTGCTCGGCTTCGATCAGCTGCTCGCCGCGTTCGGCATCGGCTGCGCACTGGCCGCGGGAGTGACGCTCGGCGAATGGTGCGACCGCACGCTGCGCCGCCCGCGAATTCTCAGCCGCTTCGGTTCGCTGCGACGCCCGATCGTCCGGCGCAGGCGGCGCGCGAATCCCGCACACTGAAACCGTGCCGCGACTCGGATGCGGCAAACCCGGCCGCTCCGGTATGGTCTCTGCGATTAGTTAGGGTAGCCAAACAAGCGGGCTGCCGCGGACGACGATGAGGTGGTTCGGTATGTCGGAGGCAGTACCTTTCTCGGCACGCATCCAATCCGCTACCGCGCGTCAGCACGCGGAGGCGGAGAACTCCTCGTTCATCAGCGACATGCTCGGCGGCGCGCTCGGCATCGACTCCTACCACCGCTACACCGGCCAGCTGTGGTTCATCTACCGCGCGCTGGAGGCGCGCTGGCCCGAGCTGGCAGGCGACACCGTCGCAGGGCCCTTCATCAAGCCGGAGCTGGCCAGGACCGCCGAGCTCGAGCGCGATCTCGCCGCCTTGCTCGGCCCCGACTGGCGCACCGAGCTGCGGGCGCTGCCCGCCACCGTCGCCTATGCCGAGCGCATCGAGGAGTGTGCGCGCGATTGGCCCGCCGGTTACATCGCCCACCACTACACCCGCTATCTCGGCGACCTTTCCGGCGGTCAGGTCATCCGAGGCACCGCCGAGAAGCTGTGGGACCTGCCGCGGCGCGGCGACGGCGTCCGTTTCTACGTCTTCGACGGCATCGCGAATCCGGCCGCCTTCAAACGCGAATACCGCGCGCTGCTCGACGATTTGGCGGTGGACGAGCTCGAGTGCAGGCGGGTGCTCGAGGAATGTCAGCGCGCCTTCGACCACAACACCGCGATCTTCGCCGAACTCGCCGCGGAGTTCCCGGCGCGCCGCCCGTCCTGACGGTCAGTAGGCGCCCTCGCCCCGCGCGACCGCGCCGATGGTCTTGGCGATGAGCAACAGGTCCAGCACCATCGACCAGTTCTCCACGTAGGACAGATCGAGCCGAACCGAGTCCTCCAGCGAGAGATCCGATCGGCCGCTCACCTGCCACAGCCCGGTGATGCCCGGTTTGACCAGCAGCCTGCGCCGCATCTCGCCGTCGTAGGTGTCGACCTCGCGCTGCACCTGCGGCCGCGGGCCGACGACGCTCATCTCCCCGCGCAGCACGTTGAGGAACTGCGGCAACTCGTCCAGGCTGAACTTCCTGATCACCCGCCCGATGGGCGTCACCCGCGGATCGTCCTTCATCTTGAAGAACACCGGGTTGCCGCCGTTGGCCTCGATCAGCGCGGACACGGTGCGCTCGGCGTCCTGATACATGCTGCGGAACTTGATCATTCGAAAAGGCTTGCCGCCGCGGCCGATCCGCTCAGACAGGTAGAACACCGGCCCGGGGCTGGTCAGTTTGACCGCGAGCGCGATGGCGAGCAGTACCGGCGCGATCGCCAGCAGCACGCCCCCGGCGAAACACGCGTCGAAGAGCGCCTTTCCGGTCGATTTGGCGCGGTCGTACTGCGGTTTGTCGATGTGCAGCATCGGCATTCCCGCGACGAGCCGGTTGGTCAGCCGGGTCCCGGCGATGTCGACCACGCCGGGCGCGACGATCAGCTCGACGCCGAGCGGATCGAGTTCCCAAGCCATCCTGCGTAATTCGACCGGACCGAGGTAGTCCGTCGCGGTCACCGCGACGGTGTCCGCGCCGCTGCGGCGCACCGCCTCCAGCACCGAGCGATCGTCGCCGACGACGGAGAAGGTTCTTCCGGAGGCCCGCAGCCAGTAGGGTCCCGTCGCGGCGACCCCGTCCGGGATGCACACGCCCACGACGCGATAACCGGCGTCCGGGTCACGGGAGAACGCGCTCGCCATCGCCTGCGCCGCCTCCGGAGCGCCCACCACGAGCACCGAGGTCAGGTACTCCGCACGATCGCGGCGCCTGCCGCGGGTGTGCCAGCGCCAGGCCAGCCTGCTGAACATCAGTCCGAGCACCCCGAGCGGTAGCGCGATCGCCAAATAGCCGCGCGCGAAATCGATCTGGACGATCAGCGAGACGATGGCCACCGCACCGAACAGGCGCAGCGTCGCCGAGACCAGCCGCCGGTATTCCTCGGTTCCCGAACCGACCACCTGCGGTGAGCGGGTGTTCCCCGCGGCGAGGAACAGCGCCCAGGTCAGCGCTAGGGCCACGGACACGACCGTGTAGCCGATCTCGTAGGGCAACCGCCAGGCCAGCGGCGGCGCGGCGGGCCCGCCGAACCTGATCACCTGCGCCAGCCCGACCGCCGCCGCGATGACGGCCAGATCCGTTGCGGCCAAGTGCTTCACGTAGTCGGCTTGCCAGCGTTCCCGCTCGGAACGCGGCGGGATGTGCGACGGTCCGGATATGTCCAGGTCGTCGCCGTCGGTGAGCTCGTGGCTCATGAACACACACCTCCCCCTGGGAGAGAGAATTCGTCGCTCCCGATCCCCGTCGATCGGTCCCCCGCAGCCCCGCATCGGCCGTCCCGGGGTGTTCGGTCATTCGACGGCCAACAGCAGATTGTTACAGAGCCGGAAACGCCGCACATATCGAATGCCAAGGGTCACAGCGTATTCCAGAAAATAGCGGACCGACTTGCGGTCTGTTTCGCCCCCGAATCCCGGATTCCGCCCGATCGGAATATCGCGGCAGGTCGCGCGCCCGAATTGCTTTCGCGGCGAAACCACGACCAGGGGGACCGACCGAGGAAACCCCGGATAGCGGACCCGATGCCGACCGGCGACACGCCGGGAGACCTGTCCGTAAACCGCTATCCCACAACTGATTTCATCCGCCGCGCCGGGACCGTTGGTTGTAACGTCTCACTGGATCGCCTCGCCGCATGGGGCGTACCGGCCGTCCGCCGGGCGATCCGATCTCTCGGCAGAAGGTGGGTCTGCATGCGTTGTCGTCTGTGTGATTCCGCGCGCCTTTCCAGCGTGCTCGACCTCGGCGCGACACCGCCGTGCGAGAAATTCCTCGCGGTGGACGAACTGGATCTACCCGAGCCGACCTATCCGCTACATCTCCGGCTGTGTGAGGACTGCCTGCTCTTACAAATTCCGGCCTTGATCACTCCCGAGGAAACATTTACCGAATACGCGTATTTCGCTTCGTATTCCGAAAGCTGGGTGCGGCACGCTGAAAGATTCGTTTCGAACGCCGTCGAACGGCTCGGCCTCGGGCCGGAATCCTTCGTCGTGGAGGCCGCGAGCAACGACGGCTATCTGCTCAGGCACGTGGTCGCCGCGGGCATCCGCTGTCTCGGCATCGAACCGTCGGTGAACGTCGGTGTGGCCGCTCGCGCACTCGGAGTGCCGACCGAAACCCAGTTCCTGGACGAGGATTCGGCGGCCAAAGTACGCGCGGTGCACGGACCCGCGAACCTGGTCGTCGCCAACAACGTCTACGCGCACGTACCCGACCTGCGCGGCTTCACGCGCGCGCTGCGCGAGCTGATGGCCGACGACGGCTGGCTGACGATCGAGGTGCACCACGCGGCCAACCTGGTGCGGCTCGGGCAGTTCGACACCATCTATCACGAGCACTTCCAGTACTACACGGTGCTGTCGGCGCAACGAGCCCTCGCCACCGCTGGGCTCGCCGTCGTCGACGTGGAACTGCTTGCCACACACGGCGGTTCGATCCGCCTGTGGGCGCGACCCGAGGCGGCGGCAGGCGCGCCGGGTGAGCGCGTCGCCGCGGTGCTGCGCGACGAGGCCGCCGCCGGGCTACACGACCCCGACGGCTACCGGGATCTGGCACCGCGCGCCGCGCACGTGCGTCACGAGCTACTGCGCTATCTGCTCGCCTGGCACGCCGAAGGCAAGCGGGTGGTCGGCTACGGCGCACCGGGCAAGGGCAACACCCTGCTCAACTACTGCGGCATCCGGCCCGACCTGCTCGAGTACACCGTCGACCGAAATCCCTACAAGCACGGCCGCTTCACGCCGGGCACGCGCATCCCGATCCACCCGACCGAACGCATCGACGCCGATCGCCCGGACGTGGTGCTGGTGCTGCCCTGGAATCTGGAGACCGAGCTCACCGCGCAACTGCGCCACATCGCCGATTGGGGCGGCGAGCTCGTCTACCCGCTGCCGACCGTACATCGCGCCGACCTCACCGGCGCGGTCCGAGACGACGACCCGGACCCGTCCACCGCCGCGGGGTTCACGGCGCCCACCGACAACGACTTCGAACACTTCACGGGGAGGGACGCACGATGAAAGTCGTTCTGTTCTGCGGCGGCTACGGGATGCGGATGCGCGACGGCTCCGACGACATGATTCCCAAGCCGATGCAGCTGGTCGGCCCGCGACCGCTGCTGTGGCACGTGATGCGCTACTACGCGCACTTCGGCCACAAGGAGTTCATCCTGTGCCTCGGCTACGGCGCCGAGCACATCAAGAACTTCTTCCTGACCTACCAGGAGTCGGTCTCCAACGACTTCGTCATCCGCGAGGGCCGCGTCGAGTTGCTGCGCAGCGACATCAGCGACTGGTCGATCACCTTCGTGGACACCGGCGTGGAATCGGCCATCGGTGAGCGGCTGCGACGCGTACGTCAGTACCTCGGCGACGACGAGATGTTCCTGGCGAACTACGCCGACGTGCTGACCGATGCACCGCTGGACGAGATGATCGCGAAGTTCACCGGCTCCGGCGCGGCGGCCTCCATGATGGTCGTGCCGCCCCAATCCTCGTTCCACTGCGTCGATCTCACCCCGACGGGCGAGGTCAAGGACATCATGCCGGTCGCCAGGATGCCGCTGTGGGAGAACGGCGGGTACTTCGTGCTCACCCAGGAGGTGTTCGACCTGCTGCCGCCGGACGGCGACCTGGTGGCCGACGCCTGCGGCACGCTGGCCGGGCAGGGCAGGCTGTTCGGGTACCGGCACCTCGGGTTCTGGAAGCCGGCCGACACGTTCAAGGAACGCGCCGAACTCGACGCGGGCTACCGCGCGGGCGTGCGGCCGTGGATGGTGTGGGAGCCGGCGTGATCCCCCTGATCGCCGCGCCCGTCGCCGAGGTCGCGGTGCTCGGCGCGCACTGCGACGACATCGCGATCGGCATGGGCGCCACCCTGCTCACCCTGGCGCGCCGCCGCCCCGGCCTGCGGGTGCACGCGCTGGTGCTGTCCGGCGGCGGCACCGAACGCGAGGCCGAGGAGCGCGCCGCGCTCGCCGATTTCTGTCCCGGCGCGGCGCTCGCGCTCACCGTCCTCGATATCCCGGACGGTCGCGCGCCAGCACATTGGGACCGAATCAAGAACGCGCTGGCCGTCTTTCGCGTCGGCTGCGCGCCGGACCTGGTGTTCGCTCCGCAGCGCGGCGACGCCCACCAGGATCACCGGCTGCTCGCGGAGCTGACGCCAACCGAGTTCCGCGACCACTTGGTGCTCGGCTACGAGATCCTCAAGTGGGAGACCGATACGCCGCGCCCCACCGTCTTCCAGCCGGTCTCCGTCGACCTCGCCGAGGAGAAGGCGCGGCTGCTGCACAAGCACTACCCCTCCCAGACCGGGCGCGACTGGTTCGACGAGGCCGCGTTCACCGGCCTGTCCCGGCTGCGCGGCGTGCAGAGCCGCAGCCGCCACGCGGAGGCATTCGTACTGGACAAGGCCGTCATCGAGCTGGGAGGCAACTGAACATGCGGGTACTGCTCACCGGACACCAGGGCTATCTCGGCACCGTCATGGCGCCGGTGCTACGCGCCGCGGGCCACGATGTGGCCGGACTCGACTCCGGGTTCTTCGCCGACTGCGTCCTCGGCGCGTTCCCCGGTGATCCGCCCGGCCTGTCGGTCGACCTGCGTGATGTGGCGATCGAGCAGCTGAGCGGATTCGACGCGGTGGTGCATCTGGCCGCGCTGTCCAACGATCCGCTGGGCGCGCTCGCGCCCGAGATCACCTACGACATCAACCATCACGCGTCGGTGCGGCTGGCCCGGTTGGCGAAAGCGGCGGGCGTGCGCCGGTTCCTGTACGCCTCGACCTGCTCGGTGTACGGCGCCGCGGGCGATGACCTGGTGACCGAGGACGCGCCGCTGCGGCCGATCACCCCGTACGCGGAGAGCAAGGTGCGCGTCGAGGACGATGTCGCCGCGTTGGCCGATTCCGGCTTTTCGCCCGTATTCTTGCGCAACGCGACGGCTTTCGGCTTCTCGCCGCGCCTGCGGGCCGACATCGTGCTGAACAATCTCGTCGGCTACGCCGCGCTCACCGGCGAGGTGAAGGTGCTCTCCGACGGCACGCCGTGGCGACCGCTGGTGCATGCGCGGGACATCGCCACCGCGTTCGCGACCTGCCTCACCGCGCCGATCGAGGCGATCCACGCCCGCGCGTTCAACATCGGCACCGAGGAGAACAACCTGACGGTCGCGGAGATCGCAAAGGCCGTGGTGGCCGCGGTGCCCGGCTCCCGGCTGCTCGTCACCGGTGAGAACGGCGCCGACCCGCGCTCCTATCGCGTCGATTTCTCCGCCGCGCGCGAGGCCATCGGGTTCCGCGCCGAGTGGACCGTGCCCGCGGGCGCGGCCGAGCTGTACCGCGAGTACACCGCGAGAGGGCTGACCAGTGCCGACTTCTTCCACCGTTTCACGCGGCTGCCGCATCTGCGCAAGCTGTGCGACTCCGGCGTGCTCGACGCCGCGTTGCGCCGGGTCGGGACCGAGGCCACGGCCAAGGCTTGAAACACTCGTCGGTTCAGCGCGACGCGGGACGCCGCCAGACGGTGCGCAGCAGTTGTTCCCAGCTGCCCGCCGCCGCGTCGCGCGCCGAGATCTCGGTCACCGTGAGGGGCCATGCGATGCCGAGGTCGGGGTCGTCGTAGGCGACGCCGATGTCCTCGGCCGGGTCGTGCGGCCGATCGATGCGATAGCAGACGTCGGCCGTCGCGGTGAGGGCCTGGAAGCCGTGCAGGAAGCCGGGCGGCACGTACAGGTGATGGAGGTTCTTGTCGTCCAGCCGGAATGCCTGCTGCACACCGAATGTCGGCGAGCTGGGCCGGATGTCGACGAGCACGTCGTGCACGGCGCCGTGCGCGCAGCGGACCAGCTTGGCCTCGCCGCGCCCGGAGCGGCCGTGCATGCCGCGGATCACACCGCGCGCGGAACGGGATTGGGAGTCCTGGACGAACGCCGCGGCGGCGCCCGGCGCGCCGAGCCGCTCGTCGAAGGCCTCCGCGTCGAAGGTCCGGGTGAAAAAGCCCCGAGCGTCGTGGAACGGCTGCGGAACGAGCAGCAGGACGTCGGCGAGCTCGGTCTGCTCGATACGCACGCGGTCATCGTGCCATGAGAGAGGGGAATACGGCATGAGTTCCGAACGGGGGAATCGCTGCCGCGGTTGCGCGGACGCGGCACTGCGCCCCGTACTCGATCTCGGGAAAGTGCCTGCGGCCGACCACTTTCCGAGTGCGAACAGTCCTATCGATGCCGGCGAGGCGGGACATCCGCTGCGCATGGACTACTGCGCCGCGTGCGGACTGGCCCAGCTCGCCGAGGACGATACGGTCACCGGGGAACCGCGGGGCGTGGAGCCGCGGGCGCTGCGCGATCAGGCGGCCGACGCGGTGGCCTCGGTGGCCTCGGCCGGGTTGCTCACCGGGCGCACCGCACGCGAGTTCGGCAGCCCGCACGGCGGCACCTGGCTGCCGCTGCTCGCGGCGCGCGGTTTCACCGAGACAGCCGCCCGGGCCGACGTGGTGCTGGACTGCTTCGGGATCATGCACGAGCCCAACCAGCGGGCCGCGTTCCGGCGCCGTGCGGCAGCCACCGCGCCGCACGGCGCGCTGCTGATCCAGTACCACTCGCTGGCCACCATCGTGGCGGCCGGTCAGTGGAACGCGTTGCGCCACGGGCACTTCGCCTACTACTCGCTGGCCGCGCTGCAAGGTTTGCTGCACGAGGCCGGCATGACCGTCACGCACGCGTGGACCTTCGATCTCTACGGCGGGACCGTGCTGCTGCGCGCGGTGCACGGCGCGGCAGCCGAGCACGATTCGGTCCGCGCCGTGCTCGACGGCGAAGCGCCCCATCTCGATCCGAGCGGACTGACCGCGCTTCAGCGCGCCGCCGACCGGCACGCGGACGCGCTGCGCCGATGGCTGGACGAGCGGGCCGCGCGCGGCCTTCGCGTCTACGCGTATGGCGCGGCGTCGCGGGCGGTCGCCCTGTTCAGCCTGTCCGGGGCGCACCGCGGCGTGATCGCCGGGGTCGCCGACGCCTCCCCCGGCAAGCACGGACGGCGCATGCCGGGAACCGACATCCCGATCGTCTCCCCCGGCGAACTCGTCGCGGCGCGACCGGATCTCGTGCTCCTGACACTGCCCGACCTGCTGGCCGAGGTGCGCGCGACCTACCCGGAACTCGACGGACGCTGGATGGTCGACGCGCCGTCCGGGCCTCGGGAAGGAGGCATCGAGACAGCGACACTTGGACGCGCCGCAACGTGATTCGTTGCCACAGGACCGCGTTCTTCTTCGGTACGACGAGTATTCACACAGAGGGGATTCTGATGAGTGACACCAACCAGCTCCGCCACAGCGTGCGCGCCTTGGCGCTCGCTTCCGTCCTGGCGGCCGGGCTGGTCTTCGGGAACGGTTCCGCCGCCGCGGAAATCGACAGCAGCAACACCGTAGTCGACCGCCAAGACCGCGTGGTGGAGGCCATCCAGGCCGATACCCGCATCGATTTCGTGCCTCCGCTGGACGGGAACCCGCTCACCAGGGAGTGGTTCCACCACGGGGAGGCGGGTTTCAAGATCTCCGGTCCACACGCCGAGGACTGGAAGGGCCGGATCACCATCGGCTACCAGGTCGGCTACCCCGCCACGCTGAACGGCAAGATCCGCCTCGAGTATTCGACACCGGGACTCGGCGTCGATCTCGGCGGCGGGGATGGCGCGCTGCTCAAGATCGACAGTTTGATTCCCAGGCTCGGCCTCCAGGTGGAGGCCGGCTTCGGGCCGGGTATCCAGACGATCGAATGCGCGAGCGGCGAGATCTCCGGCACGTCGGGCTTCATTCGCATGTCGGGCTTCCACGGCAGCGTCACCGGGGTGCTCGGGCAGACCAACATTCGCCCGTTCGTGATGATCGTCGGCGCGAACGGCGACACGGTGATCACCTACGGCAGGCTCTGGACGATCTGAGCCCGCCGCAGGCCGCCCGGATCAGACCAGCAGATCCGGGCGGTTCCGCACGGTCGCCAGCGTCCGCACCCGCAGCCGGTACAGCGCCGCCTTCGCCAGCCTGGTGTCTCCCGCCAGCACGTCCCCGCGGTGCACCAGCTCCGGGTAGTCGTGCGCGATGCGGTGGTGGAAGCGGTACATCTCGGTCAGCTTGCTCACCGTGGAGGACCGGCTGCACAGGTTGAACGACGAATTGCGCCAGGCGGCGAGAATTTCCGTCATCCCGAAGAACGCGCCGAACGAACCGACCCTGGCGAACATATCGACGTCCATCGGAAAGACCAGGTCGCCGCGCAGTCCGCCGACCTTGTCGTAGTGCTCGCGGTAGAACATGGCCGCGGCGGTCGGCCCGAA
This sequence comes from Nocardia xishanensis NBRC 101358, assembly GCF_001613365.1. Taxonomy (GTDB): domain Bacteria; phylum Actinomycetota; class Actinomycetes; order Mycobacteriales; family Mycobacteriaceae; genus Nocardia; species Nocardia xishanensis. The sequence continues at coordinate 35,754 of NZ_BDCF01000005.1, read as the reverse complement.
GTCGGCGGGTCCGCGTCGCACGATGGTGCGCGCCAGCTCGCGCGGGGTCTGCCTGCCGAGCAGGCCCGCGAGACCCAGACCGGACTCCATCACCTCCCCCGCCTCGTCGATCACCTCGAAGCGGCTCGACGAGATGGCGATCGAGGGGTCGGCCATCACCGCCAGTTGCGCGGCCAGCGCGCCCGGCCGCAGCACGTCGTCGGCGCAGACGACCTTGACCAGCGTTCCGGTCGATGCGCCGATGACCTTGTCCCAGTTCCGGCCGATCGGCAGCACGGTGTCGTTGCGCAGCACGCGCACCCGGGGATCGTCGACGGAGCGCGCGATCTCTCCCGTGTCGTCGGTGCTGGCGTTGTCCAGCACCACCAGTTCGAAATCCTCGTCCTGCGCGAGTACCGAGTCCAGCGTGGCGGCGAGCGTCCGCCCCGAGTTGTACGCAGGAACGCACACCGACAGCGATGCCATGTCAGCTCCCTAGCCGTCGACCCGGGCGACCGGGCCGTTCTCCACCAGTCGAAAAACCCGTTCCAGACCCGCTCTGCTCGCCTCGATCTGCTCGACGGCCTTCTGCTGCAAAGGATCCCGCAATCCGGGCGCGGCTTCCCACAGCTCGTCGATGGCCTGACGCAGCGCGGAGTCCAAGTCGGGATCGTCCAGGTGCACCACCCGCAGCCCCGCGCCGAACATGCCCGCCAGGCCGTGGAACTTGTCGTCGTAGTACTCCGAGGCGGTGATGCCGACCGCCGGAATGCCTTGGGACAGCGCGAAAACAGCCAGATGGTAGGCGCTGGTCACCAGCACACGGCAGCGAGCGACCTGCCTGGCCACGTCCCGCGGCGTACCCCCGCGTCCGACCGGTGGCCTGCGCCTGGCCGCGCCCGTGAGCAGCGGCAGCGTGGAACGGCGGTCCTCGGAGGCGTATTCGGAGATGATCAGCGGCATCAGTCCCGCGTCCAGCGCCGCGGCGCGGTCGCGGACCACCCGGCCCAGCGTTTCCCTCGCCGCCGCGCCGACCGGCGCGTACTCCGCGACTCGAAGGCACAGGCCGAGGTCGGCGCCGATGCGTGCGTCGCGCATGCGGTAAGCGAATTCCACCGCGTCGTCGCCGGTGACCATCGTCTGTTCCGGTGCGACGCCGAGCCGCGCCAGCAGTTCCGGTCCGCGCCGCCGCTCGCGCAGCGCGACGAAGTCCGCTCCCGGCAGCACCTCGCCGGCGCGGTCGAGCAGGCGCCCATCCCGCAGCGGACCGAGGCCCTGGCCGACCAGCGCGGTCGGAATGCTCTGGGCGCGCGCCGCTTCCAGTAGATCGAGGGTGCGGTGCGCCTGGTACTTGTCGACGTCGGTCATGTATCCGCCGCCGATGGCGAGCACCAGCGAGGCCTCGTTCACCGCCGCGGGGACCGTGGCCCGCGGATCGGCGCTTTCGGGCTCGGCGACGGCGGTCACGGCCTGCTCGCGCAGCGCGCGAATCCGGTCCTTGGGCCCGTCCGTGGCCGCGCGCCAGCGCAATGCGGCGGGTCCGATCAATTTGGTTGCGGCCGTGTGAGATACGCGCCCCGGCCAGCCCCCCGATCCCCAGGACCAGTCGGGTCCGCTGATGGGCTCGGCCCCGGGAAGCAGCGCGCGCAGCACCGCGGGCTGGTGGGTGAGCACTCCGATGCGCGCCTGCGGCCAGCGAGCACGCAATCGTTCGACGGTGGTGACCATCATCGCGATGTCACCGCGATTGCGCAGCCAGTACTCACCGTTCTCCACGAGCACGCGAATATCGCGCTCGGCGAGAGTGATTCGCTCGGGCACGGAACTACCGATCCCCACTGTGTCAGTCCTCCCGCCTGTCCCCCGCGGGTCGGCTCGTGCCGAGCACGAACTCGCTGTGCAATCTACCCCACGGCACCCGCGACGGCCAGCGCTCGCGACGCCACGCCGAGTACGCCTTCGTGACTTAGACTGTTGCGCGGGAAGCGAGTTCGGCCGGACGATACGCGCGACCGGTGCAGGGAGTAGGGGGCCGGGTGACGGCAGGGACGGGGTCGCTGCGTGTCCACATGACGGGTTCGGAATGGTTCACCGCGGAGCCAGGCGGACTCAACCGATACTTCACCGAGTTGTTCCACGCGCTTGCCCGCAGGCCGGAGGTCGCGGTGTCGGCGGTGGCCTGGGGCGCGACCGGCGACGACGATCCGGCGGGCGCGCGATCCTGGGGTACGACCGGGGGTTCCACCGCGCGGCGGGCCCGCGTCGCTTTCCTTGATCGAGCCCCGTTGCGCCGCGCCACCGTGTTGGATCGTCACTTCTGCCTTTACGGTCCCGCCGCGATCGGCGGGCGGGGACGACTGCCGCTGGTGGTGCATTTTCACGGGCCATGGGCGGCGGAGAGCAGGCTCACCGGGCAGAGCGAGCCCGCGGCCAGGGCGAAGTACCTGATCGAACGCCTGCGTTATGCGGGCGCGGATCGATTCGTGGTGCTGTCCAACCACTTTCGCGAGATGCTCGGCTCCGAGTACCGGGTACCGGATGAGCGGATCGCGGTGATCCCGCCCGGCGTCGACCTTTCCCGCTTCAACGCCGCGCCGCCGCCCGTCGACGCGCCGACCCGCACCGTCCTCTGCGTGCGCAGACTGGAACGCCGCATGGGCATCGATACACTGCTGCGCTGCTGGCCCGGCGTGGTGGCCGAGCACCCGGACGCACGTCTGGTGATCGTCGGAACAGGCACGGCCGAAGGGGAATTGCGCACCCTGGCCGCCGAGATCTGCCTGGATGGCTCCGTCGTGTTCGCCGGGCACGTCACCGACGACCGGCTCGCCGAATTGTACGAACAAGCCGCGCTCACGGTCGTGCCCACCATCGCGCTCGAGGGTTTCGGACTGATCGCGCTGGAGTCGCTCGCCGCGGGCCGGGCGCCGATCGTCACCGACTGCGGCGGGCTGCCGGATTCGGTTCGCGGACTCGATCCTTCGCTCATCGTCCCGGCCGGTGCGGCCGACGCGCTCGGCGCGCGCATCACCGCTGCGCTGCACGGCGCGCTGCCGACGACCGAGCGCTGCCGCGCGCACGCGGAGACCTTCTCCTGGGATGCCGCCGCGGAACGCCACGTGGCGATGTATCGGACCATCGCATGACGATCCGGGCGGTGTTCCTCGCGCATACGGCGGCCCCCTCCGGCGCCGAGTTGGCCACTCTGCGACTGGCCTCCGCCTTGCGCGCCGAGCGGCTCGCCGAGGTCGCCGCGATCTACACGGAGGACGGTCCGATGGTCGAGCGGACACGAGCGCGCGGCATCGATACGCACGTGGTCCGCGGCGCGTTCGACAGCCGCGCCATGACGATCGGCTCAGGGCCGCTGCGATTGCTGGCGGGCGCGGTGGCACTGCTGCGCTTGGGCTGGACGCTCGGCGCGCACCCGGCTGTCGGGCAGGCCGACGTGCTGGTCGCCGAGAGCACCAAGGCGCTGGTGATGGGCGCGGTAGCGGCGCGGCGGGCGGGCATTCCGCTGGTATGGCAGGTGCACGACCGGATCGCGGCCGACTACTTCGGACGCCCGGCCGCACTCGTCATCGGTCTGCTCGGACGGGTTGGGGCACAAGGCTTTCTGGCCAACAGCCGGACCACGTTGGCCACGCTGCGTACCGGTCGACGCCCGGCCGAAGTCGCCTATCCCGGAGTCGAACTCGGGCTTCTGCCGACCCGCGCCGCCCAGCGCGAACCCGGGGAGACGGTGATCGCGGTGTTGGGGCGGCTCGCCCCGTGGAAGGGACAGGACGTGCTGTTGCGCGCGGTCGCCGCGACGAGGATTCGGCCGCGCCGGGTGCTGCTGATCGGCGGCGCTTTCTTCGACGAGGAGCCCTACGCCGCCGAATTGGACAGTCTCGCAGCGGATCTCGGACTGCCGGTGATTCGCACCGGCCACGTCGACGACCCCGGCCTGTACCTGTGCGACGCCGACATCCTGGTGCACTGCTCGGTGCTGCCCGAACCGTTCGGTCAGGTCGTCGTCGAAGGCATGCACGCGGGCTGCGCCGTGATCGCCTCCGGGCCAGGGGGTCCCGAAGAGATCGTGCACTCGGGCGCCGACGGTCTGCTGGTTCCCGGCGGCGACGAGACCGCGCTCACCGCAGCGCTCGACTCCCTCATCGCCGATCCGGACCTGCGCACGCGCCTCGCCGCGGCGGGTCGCGCACGCGCCGCGGATTTCGACGTCACCGTCACCGCCCGTTCCGTCGCCGCCTTCCTCGGCCGGATCGTCCAGCGCCGGGACGCCGCCCATGTCTGAGGCGCGGTATGCCGCGGACCGCGCCGGTGCGGGCGGCGCGCACCGCAGGGACGACGGAGCGCGCGGGCCGTCCGGCAACGGCACGCACCGCTCGCACGGATTGCTCGCGGTGCTGCGCGATATCGGGTTCGTCAGCTTCGGCAAGTACGGCCAATACGTCATCACGGTGGTGACCGTGCCGCTCATCGCGCGCGTGCTCGGCGCCCACGGGCTCGGCCTGCTCGCGATCGGCATGTCCGCCTATTACCTCGGCTCGCTGCTGGTGGACCTCGGTACCACCTCGTTCCTCGCCGCGCGGGTGCACGACACCACCGGAGACCGCGACGACCGGCGCGACTACGTCAACCAGTTGCGCGGCGACTACTTCGCCATCCGAGCCACCGGCCTCGCGGTGCTCGGCGCCGCGCTGGCCGCAGGCTCGGCGGTCGGCGTGCCGGACCAGGTCGACATGGTCCTGCTCGGCTTGTTCGCGGGCGGATTCTGGTCGACGTCGGAGGACTGGCTGCTCATCGGGCAGGGCCGGTTCGGCACCTCGACCGTGTATCAGGCGGTGGGCCGGATCGGGTATCTCATCCTGCTCGTGCTGCTGCTTCCCCGGCTACCGCACGCGCACGTCGCGCTGCTCTGCCTGCTCGTCTCCTCGGTACCGACCGTGGCGCTGACGTGGTGGGACGCCCTGCGCACCTACGGCAGGCCCGCCCGGCCCGGGCTGGTGCGGGCCATCCTGCGCACCGGCGCACCGGTGCTGGCCTCGCGGTTGCTGATCACGTCGTACGGACAGGGCGCGGCGGCCGTCTACGCCGCGGTGCTCGCCCCTGGCGCGCTCGGCCTCTACTCGGCGGGCGATCGGCTGGTCCGGGCGATCCAATCGATGCTCGACCCCATCGGTTTCGCGTTGCTGCCGCGCATGGCCGAACGCAGCGCCGACCACCGGTTCTGGCGGCGCGCGCTGCAAGCGCTCGCCGCGGCAGTGTGCGTGGCGACGGTGGCGGCCGTTGCGGTCTGGGTGGCCGCGCCGGTGCTCGTCCATCTCGTGTTCGGTGACGAGTTCACCGGCGCCATCGGGCTTTTGCGCGTCGAGGTGCTGATGCTGCCCGCGACAACGGTCACGTCGTTCGTCACGACCGCGGTGCTTCCGGTGCGGCAGGACACCGCGGGCGTGCTGATCGGCGCGGCGCTCGGCACCTGCGTGGCCGCCGCGGCGCTGGCCATCGCGTTCCGCACCCACTCGGTCTGGACGCTGGTGTACGGGTCGGTGATCGTCGAATGCACCGTCGCCGCCTGGTATCTCGCGCGCGTGCGCCGGCTGATCGTCCGCGAGCGGACACCCACGGCGGCCTGCGATCCGGCCGTGGTGATGATGCGCGAGGAGGGCGGCGCGTGAGAATCCTCTATGTCGGCGACGATTGGATCGGCAGCAATGCCCGCTCGCTGGCCGACGGCTTCCGCCAGGCTGGTCACGAGGTGCTCGTCGTCGACTCCACGCCCGTGACGCTGCCGGCGCGACTGTCCCCGCCGTGGCTCTACGCCAAGGCGGCGCGGCGGCGCGCGCCCTGGACAGTCGAGCGATTACACAACGAGATCGACAGCGCGGCAGCCGCTTTCCGTCCAGACGTGCTGTTCGCGTTCAAATCGGTGCACCTCGACCAGCGGCGGCTGCTCGAGGTGCCCGTGGCCCGCCACGTGCACTACAGCCCCGACGACGTAGCCAATCCGGAGAACATCACTCCCGAGTACCTGGCGCACGAACCGGACTGGGATCTGGTGGTGACCACCAAGCGGCACAACGTCGCCGAACTGCGCGAGCGCGGCGCCCGCGCGGTCGCTTTCGTGCGCAGCGCCTACGATCCGGCCTGGCATCACCGCGCGGCGCGACGCGGCCGGCGGGAATTCCTGGCCGGTTTCGTGGGCGTGTGCCGTCCGGACCGCCGCGACGAACTCGTCGCACTGGCCCGAAAGTATGGCGACCGCATGCTCATTCGCGGCCCCGGCTGGCGGCGGGTACCCGATTTGCGGACGACAGGAGCGGTGGTGGCGGGCCCGGTATACGGGCAGCACTATTCGGCGGTGATCGCCACCGTCACCGCCAACCTGGTGCTGCTCAACTCCGGCAACCGCGACACCCATACCTGCCGCACGTTCGAAGTGCCTGCCGCAGGTGGCCTTTTCGTCGGCGAGCGCACCGACGAGCACGCCGAACTGCTGCGCGACGAGGTCGAGTGCTTCCTGTTCACCGACACCGCCGAGCTGTCCGAGATCCTCGACTGGTGCGCGGCCAACCCGGAGCGAGCCGCCGCCGTCGCCGACGCGGGGCACCGCAGGATCGTCGAAGGCGGCCACCGCTACGTCGACCGGGCGCGGGAGATCCTCGCCGCGTTGGAGACGCAGGTATGAATCCAGCCGCCGAACTCGCCGCCGTCGCGGGCGCGCTGCTCACGCTGGTCGTCGCGGCCGCTTGGATTCCCGGTGTGGTCCGGGTTTTCGTGATCGCCCAGGCGGCGTTCTGGTCGCTGTCCTACATCGCGCGTCCGCTGGTGCTGCTCGCGGTGCGACCGCAACCGCACTACGGCGACAACGTGCCCGACCCGCGACTGGCCGAACTCGGTTACGACCGCGGCATCGATCTCGTTCTGGACCACGTCGTATTCGGACTGTGGGTGTACGCCGCGCTGGTGGTGGCCTACGCGGTGTGGGCGCGCGGGCGCCCGCCCGCCGCGCCCGCCCTGGCAGGCGACCCGGATCTGATCCCCACGCTGGTCACCATGTACGCGCTCGGCCTGCTCGGTCGCGCCGCCGCGGTGGCCACCGGCGCGGTCGGTAGCGCGGGCGATGTCACCAGCGCCAACCCGATCCTGAGCTTCGTCTCGATCCTCGCCACGGTGGCGGCGCTCGGGCTGATCGTGTTCGCTCGCCCGGCGCGTCCCGAGGTCGCCGTGCTCGTCGTCGGCGCGCTGCTGGCCGGGGAGCTCGCCTGGACCGCGGTGGTGGAATCGAAGACGCCGATCATGGGCGCGGCGATGGCCGTCGCGATCCGCTTCGCCCTCTCCGGGTGGACGCGGGTCAAGGCGTTCGGCGTCGCCGGTATCGGCGTGTTCGGTATCGGCGGGTTCGGCTGGCTGCAATCGTTCAAGACCACCGAGCTCGCCAAAGCCGAAGCGGCGTTGATCGATTCGGATTACCCGCCGGGCGTGCGCCCGTTCCTGAGCATCCTGCGCCGGTTCGATCTGCTCGAGGCCGCCACCGACGCCTACTTCCACGGTCCCGGCTACTGGCTGACGCCGGGCGAGGTGCTGAACAACGCGGTCCTCAGCCTCGTGCCCGCCCAACTGCTCGGCACCCAGAAGTTCCAGTCCGGCACCGCGTGGGCGCAGGACGTGCGCGGCGCCTCGGTGGACATGAGCAAGGTCTCGGTGTCGCTGGCCGAGGGAAATCTGAACGAGGGCTATGTGCTCGGCGGGTACACCGGCGTGCTCGTCTGCGCGCTGTTCACCTTCGCGCTGCTGCTGGCTTGGGCGTGGGCGCTGTCCTCGCGGCTTCTCCCCGTGGTGGTGCTCGGCCTCGCCGTCACCGGCTCCTCGGCGCTGTTCGAACGCGGAATCCTCGGCAGCATGGAGAATCTCGGCAAGTTTCTGCAGGCCGCCGTGCTGGCCTGGCTCATCCACGCGGTGGTCACCGAGGTGCGGCGCCGCACCCGTCAGGCGCCGCCGCCGGTCGTTTCGTCCGTCGTAGCGTAGGGAAAAGAGGTTCCTGGCAATGGGATTGACCGAATACTGGCGGATCGCGCGCCGACGCTGGCTCGTCGTCGCCGGGGTGGCGCTGGTGTGCCTCGCGGCGTCGGCGGTCTATCTAGGCGGCCAGCCGACCAGCTATTCGGCCTCCAGCAGCATGTACGTGTCGATGGCGACCGGCACCTCGGTGAACGACTCTTACCAGGGCGGATTGGCGGCTCAGCAGCGGGTCCGCTCCTACCTCGACCTGGCGACCAGCGCCACGGTGGCGGAACGGGTCATCGACGATCTGAGCATCGACATGTCCCCCGGCGAACTGCGCGGCAAGATCACCGCCACCTCGCCGCCCGCCACCACCCTCATCGTCATCTCGGTCACCGACGGCAATGCGCAGCGGGCACGTGACCTCACCAACACTGTCGTCGCGCACTTCCGCAGACTCATCGACGAATTGGAGACCATCGAGCGCGACGCGGCGCCCGCGGCGCGTGTCGCGGTGGTGGACCGTGCGGAGCTGCCGACTTCACCCAACGGCCCGCAGTCGGGGCGCGTCTTGGCGCTTGGTCTGCTGGCCGGCCTGGCGCTCGGCGGGCTCGCCGCGTTCGTGCGCGATCGCACCGACCGCACGCTGCGCACGTCCAATGATCTCGAGGCGCTGCTGCCGGTGCCGATCTTCGCCATCATCGACGAGGGCAGGCCCGGCGCGGCCGACGAGACGCGCCGGATGCGCACCCGGCTGCTGCACGAGGGGCAGACACACGTCATCCAAGTGACCGGCCTGTCCCCGCGTTCGGAACCGGAAGTCGCTCTGGCACTGGCCAAATCGTTTGCCGACACCGGCCGCTCGGTGGTGCTCGTCGACGCCGACACTTCGGGCGGGGGCGGATCGGAGCGCTTCGGCACCGGTCCCGGGCATGGGCTGGCCGCCGTGCTGCGGGGCGCGCCCGCCGCGGAGGCGCTGGCCGGATGGCCGGAGACCGGCATCACCGTGCTCCCCCTCGGCGACGCCGATCCGCAAACCGCGGATCTGCTCGCCTCCGAACGGTTCTCGAGCGTGCTGGCCGAACTGCGCGCGGATTTCGAGCACGTCGTCGTGCAGACCGCCCCGGTCGCCGCGGCCGCGGACGCCATCGTGGTAGCGCCGCTGTGCGAACGGACGCTCGGCGTCGTGCAGCTCGGCGCCACCACAGCGCCCCAATTGCGCGGCGCACTGGCCACATTCGGCTCCGAGCGGCTCACCGGCGCGGTAGCGTACAGCAGGCCGGGCAACCGCATGCAGCGGCTCGTGGGAAGGCTGCGGAGATGACCGACGACGGCCTGGGCCGACGACGATTGCTACTCGCCGCGTCGCTGGGCGCCGCGGCCGCCGTACCGCTGGCCGCGGCCTGCGCCGATCCGGAGACGCCAGGCACCGGATTCCGTTCCCCGCACGTCAGCGACGCGCCCGCGGCGCGCAATGTGCGCGATTTCGGCGCGATCGGCGACGGCGTGACCGACGACACCGCGGCCATCGCCGCCGCCGCCGCCGTGCAGGGCATGCCGCTGGTGCTCTATCTGCCCGCCGGCCGCTATCGAGTGACGAGCTGGCCACCGATGGCGGACTACGCCACCGTGCTCGGCGACGGCGGCGATGTCTCGCTGATCGTGTGCGAGACCGACACCACGCTGATCTCGCTGCGCCAACGCAATCGGGTCCGGTTCGCGCGGCTGGGCATCTATGTCTCCGGCCCGCGTGCGACCGCCGTCGACCTGTCCGAATGCTTCCGCTGCTCGTTCGACTCGGTGGTGATCCGCGGCAACCATCTCAGCGGCAACCACCCGCGCTTTCTCGAGCAGCGTGGCGTGGTGCTCAGGGACAACACCGGCGGCACCTCGTTCGTCAACTGCGACATCAACAATTTCGGCTTCGGCATCGTCACCTCGTGCATCCAGAACTACGTCACCTCGTCCAAGCTGACCAGCAACTATGTGGGCGTGCTCGGCACCGGCAACGATCACAACGCCGGATTGGCGCTCAGCAACGTCGAATTCGTCTCCGACAGCGATCCGCGCACCACCGCGCGGCACATCGACGTCGACGGGGCGGCCAACGACTGGTGGCTGACCAACGTCTGGTTCGAGGGCGCCGACACCGCGCTGGCGATCGGGCGGCGCGAGCGCGGCGGGCCCGCGCAGTTCGGCATGGTCAACTGCAAGGTCGCGGCGCGCGAGGTCTGCCTCGAGCTGGCCTACTGCCGCCAGCCCTACCTGGCCAACGTGCAGTTCGACAAGGATCTCGACAGGCACCCCGTCGAGGTGCGGGTCGATCGCACCGGCTGTCCCGAGGGCACCGCGGTGAACCTGATCTCCAGCGCCACCGACAATCTCGCGCCGGGACTGTTCCCGGACGGCTGGACCGTGATCAGCCGCGACAGCCTGCACACGCCTCGATTCGACGGCACCCTCGTCGGCCGGGCAGGCCACAGCGACGCCGACATCTTCCAGGCGCAGAGCAATGACGGAACCGTCCGGTCGGCCGTGCTTTCCAGCGGCGCGTGGCTGTCCGATCGTCCCGACACAGGCATCGTGCTCAAGGACACCGCGGGCGGCTACTGGCGATTGTCGGTGACCACCGACGGCGCGCTACGGACGACGTCCCTCGGCCGCCAGCGACCCAAGGAGTGATTCCGTGTCCGACCAGCCATCGCTGTCGCGCGTCCGGCTCGGTCCGGTGGTCCTGCACGGCGCCACCGTGCTGCTTCGCCCGCCCCGGATCGCCGATCACGGGCAGTGGCGCCGGATCCGGTTGCGCGACCGAAGCCTGATCGAACCGTTCTGGTCCAGTTCCCCGCTGGAGTGGCACGAACGGCACACCGCGAAACTGTGGGTGCGCGAATGCCTCGCTGGGCGCGACGAGGCGCGCGCCGGTCGCCGGTTGGCGATGGTCGTCGAAATGGATGGCCGCTTCGCCGGGCAGGTCGAGCTGATCTCCATCGACACCGCGACGGGCAGTGCGGAACTCGGCGTCTGGGTGGACTCGGAGGTGGCCAGGCACGGCATCGGCGGACTGGCGGTGGCGCTGTTGCTCGACTTCGGCTTCGGGCCGATCGGGTTGCAGCGCATCACCGCCCCGATCTCACCCGCGAACGTGGCGACCTCGAGCGGCGCGGCCCGGCTCGGGTTCCGGCGCGAGGCCGTGATGACCCGCTACTTCGACGCCGGCGGCGCTCGGAGCGATCACGAACTGTGGGCGCTCACCGCCGCCATGGTGCCGCCGGGCGGGTTCGCCGCCGCATGGGTGCGCAGCCACCGCGCCGACCGTTCGACGCCTGCGCCCCTGCCGCCGACCGCCGAGCGAACCGGTCCGCCCGTCGCCACCGGGACCGTGATTGTCGCCGCCGCAAGGTATTTCGCCGGGCGCGTGCTGCACATGGTTGATCCGCTACGCGCCTCGTGTGTGCCGACGCTCGACGATCGGGACCGGTCACGCCTCGTGCTGCGCAAGCGGCGGCTCGCGGACGGCAGGCAGTGGCGCGCGGCCCGGCTGCGGGCCAGAGCGGCACTCGACCCGAATGGCGAAGCGCCGCCGTCGACTTGGGTGGACGCCCATTCACGGGTGCGCTGGCTGCGCGAAGTGCTGCGCGCCAGACCTGGGCTGCGTTCGACGGCGGGGCTGGTGCTGGCCATCGAGGTGGACGGCGCTTACGCGGGCGAGTGCCGCCTGTTCGATCTGGACATGTTCGACCGCAACGCGCGCATGTTCGTCTGGACCGATCCCGCGCTCGGCGACGCCGCGGACCGGGTGCGCACCGACGCCACCCGGCTGCTCGTCACCTACGCCTTCGATGCGCTCGGCCTGTGCCGCATCGCCACCGCGATCGAGCCGCAGGACCGCGACGCCGCGGCCGTCGCCGCCAAGGTCGGCATGGTGCGGGAGGGCAGGATGAGCCGGTTCGTCGGCGCCACCGGCCGCCGCGCCGACCACGATCTGTGGGCGGTCACCGTTCCGGACGACAGGGCGTCGCAGCGGACGTAGAGTTATGCGCGGAATCCTTCGCGCACAAACACTTTCACGGTGCGCGCGGTCGCACGGCGAGGCCAGGAGATCGGGACGTGGAACACGGCACGGCTGAGGAACCGACCCCGCGACATCGCGGGTTCACACGCAGCAACGAACTCCAGGCGCGCCTGCACGACCTGGTGCCCGGCGGTGCGCACACCTACGCGCGCGGAGCCGACCAGTATCCGGAGTCGATGGCGCCGATCCTGGTGCGCGGCAACGGATGCCGAGTCTGGGACGCCGACGGCAACAGCTACATCGAGTACGGCATGGGCCTGCGTTCGGTCACCCTCGGCCACGGCTACCGGCCGGTGCTCGACGCGGTGGCCGCCGCGATCGCCGACGGCGTCAGCTTCAGCCGCCCAACCGAGCTGGAACTGCTTGCGGCACAGGATTTCCTGGCGCTCGTCCCGGGCGCCGACATGGTGAAGTTCGCCAAGAACGGCTCCGACGCCACCACCGCGGCCGTCCGGCTGGCTCGCGCCGCCACGGGGCGCACCGTGATCGCGGTCTGCGACCAGCCGTTCTTCTCGGTGGACGACTGGTTCATCGGCACCACGCCGATGGCCAACGGCATTCCCGCCGCGGCCGCGGCCGGGACGATGCGGTTCCGCTACAACGACCTGCCCTCGCTCGCCGCAGTGCTGGAGACGGAGGCCGTCGCCGCGGTGGTGATGGAGGCCGCCACCGCGCTCGCCGAACCGGACCCCGGCTTCCTGGAAGGCGTGCGGGAACTCTGCGACCGGTACCGCACCCTGCTCGTCTTCGACGAGATGATCACCGGATTCCGCTGGTCGGCGGGCGGCGCGCAGGCGGTGTACGGCGTGCGGCCCGACCTGTCCTGCTGGGGCAAGGCCATGGGCAACGGTTTTCCCATCTCCGCGCTGGCGGGCAGGCGCGACCTGATGGAGTTGGGCGGCTTGCGCACCGACCGGGAGCGGGTGTTCCTGCTGTCCACCACGCACGGCCCGGAATCCTCGTCGCTGGCGGCCTTTCGCGCGGTGGTGCGCGAGTACACGACCGGCGATCCGGTCGCCCGCATGGAACACGCGGGGCGGTTGCTCGCCGACGGGGTGAACGCCGTCGCCGCCGAACTCGGCATCGCCGAATACCTGGAGGTGCTCGGCAGGCCATCGTGCCTGATCTTCGCCACCCGCGACGCCGACGGCAAGCCGTCGCAGGCCTATCGCACGCTGTTCCTCCAGGAACTGCTCGAGCGCGGCGTGCTCGGCCAGTCCTTCGTCACTTCGGCTGCGCACACCGAAATCGATGTGGCGCAGACGATCTCGGCCTGCCGCGAGGCGGCGACGAGCTACCGCAAGGCGATCGAGCAGGGCAGCGTCGACGGACTGCTGCACGGCAGGCCCGTCGCCCCCGCGCTGCGCAAACACGCCGAACCGCGCCGGATCGGCGCCGAACCGGCGGGCGTGTGACCGAGCCGACCGGACCGCGAACCCTGCCCGCACCGCGCGTCGCGATCGTCCACGAACGCTTCACCGAATACGGCGGCTCCGAGGCAGTGGTCGCGGAGATGCACGAAACGTGGCTCGGCTCCGAGGTTTTCGCGGCGATCGTGGATCCGGCGGGTGTCCGTCCGCCGCTGAACCGCGTGCACGACACCTGGCTGAGCCGCGTCCACGCGGCCACCGGGCGGCGCTCGCACGCCCCGCTGCTGCCGCTGGCGCCGCGCGCGCTGCGCGGCCTGCCACTCGACGGACGCTTCGACGCCGTCGTCATCAGTCATCACGCCTTCGCCACCCAGGCCGCGTTCGCGACGGAGGCGCCGACCATCGCCTACGTGCACAGCCCGGCCCGCTGGGCCTGGGAGCCCGGTTTCCGCGCCCAGGAGGCGAGCGGGCCCGCGGGCCGGTTCGCGCTCACCGCCCTCGGCGCGCTGGCTCGCCGGTGCGAGACGCGCGCCGCCCCACGCTTGACGCACGTGATCGCCAACTCGCATGCTGTCGCCGATCGCGTCCGCGACTGGTGGGGGCGGCCCGCCACCGTGATCAACCCGCCGGTGGACATCCACCGTTTCACGCCCGATCCGGCGGTAGCGCGCGAGGACTTCTTCCTCTTCGCGGGCAGGCTCGTCCCGTACAAGCGGCCCGACCTCGCGATCCGCGCCGCGCAGCGGGCGGGCTGCCGCCTGGTGATCGTCGGCGGCGGACGTTTCCGCGCGCACCTCGACACGCTCGCGGGGCCGGAGACCACCTTCCTCGGCGCGGTCTCGGACGAGGTCATGCAGGGCATGTACCGGCGTTGCCGCGCGCTGCTCATGCCGGGCATCGAGGATTTCGGCATCGTCCCGGTCGAGGCGATGGCCTGCGGCGCGCCCGTGCTGGCCGTCGGGCTCGGCGGCGCGCTGGACACCGTCCGGCCCGGCGTCACGGGCGACTACATCGAGCCGGGACCGGACGAAGCGGTGACGGCCGCGCTCGCCGCGGCCATGACGGATTTCGACCCGTCCGTCTACAGTCCTGCCGAAATTCGCGCGCACGCTACCACATTCGCCCCGTCCGCCTTCCGCGCGAGAATGGCCGACGTCGTCGCCAGTATTTTGGTCAATTGACCAAGTGAGCCGAGCGGTTGCTCGGGCGCAGCCTCCACATCGGGTAACTGGAAAGACTTGTAACACATACCGTTTGACCTGGGCCGACGGTGAGCAGTCCCACACCGCGGCCGACGCCGATCAGCTTGCCCCGCCGACGCTGAACCGATTACAGTTCCGCATAAGTCAGGACGAAGGTGTTCCTACTTTCGGCCCGACCGCTGTCACCGGGGGCCGATTCGTTGACTCCGCATTCACCGCCGCATGCCGGATCAATGGTGCGCGACAACAGGTTCGAGTGAACAGCAGGAGGGACGATGGTCTCCTACATCGTGACGGGCGGAACCGGATTTCTGGGTCGACGGGTCGTACAAGGGCTGCTGGACGCTGATCCCGAGGCGATCGTCCACGTGCTCGTCCGCGCCGAATCGTTAGCCAAGTTCACGGAATTGGCGGAGGGCTGGCACGGCGGCGAACGAGTCTTCGCCCTGGTCGGCGACCTCACGGCCGAGCGGCTCGGCCTGCGCGATCAGGCGCCGAAGGCCGATCACGTGATCCACCTGGGCGCGGTATACGACATGACCGCCGACGAGCACACCGCCCACGCCGCCAACGTGGCGGGCACCCGTTCGGTCATCGCGCTGGCGCGGGAACTCGGCGCGGTGCTGCACCACGTGTCCTCGGTGGCGGTCGCCGGCGACCACAAGGGCAAGTTCTTCGAAGAGGATTTCGACCTCGGCCAGAACCTCACCTCCCCGTACCACCGCACCAAATTCGCCGCGGAGCAGCTGGTTCGCGAGTCGCGCGGGGTGCGCTGGCGGGTGTATCGCCCCGCGATCGTGGTCGGCGATTCCCGCACCGGCGAGATGGACAAGATCGACGGGCCGTACTACTTCTTCTCCGCCATCGCCAAGCTCGCGGCCCTGCCGTCGGACCTGCCGATGCCGCTGCCCGACCTGGGCGCCACCAATATCGTCCCGGTCGACTACGTCGCTGCCGCGATGGTGGAACTGGTGCGCAAATCCGGCCTCGACGGCCGCACCTTCCACCTGGTGAACCCGCGGCCGCAGCCGTTCGACGCCGTGTACAACGCGCTCGCCGCCGCGGCGGGCGCACCCGGGGGCATCGGCCCCGTACCGGGAAGCGGACTGGCGCTGAACGGGCTCGCGCAGCTGCCGGGCGTGCCCGCGGTCCGCGATTTCCTTCTGTCGCAGATGGGAATTCCCCCAGAGGTCGCGCCGCACGTTTCTTTCGCCTCGGAGTTCGTCTCGGAGTCCACCCAGGCCCAGTTGCGCGGCAGCGGGCTTTCGGTGCCGCCGTTCGAGAACTACGCCGCGCGGCTGTGGCAGTACTGGCGCGCGAACCTCGATCCGAACCGGGACCGCCCGGCCGACAGCGGCGACCCGCTGTCCGGGCGGATCGTGCTCATCACCGGCGCCTCCTCCGGCATCGGCCTGGCCACCGCGCACGCCGTGGCGCGGCGCGGCGCCACCGTGCTCATGGTGGCGCGCGGCCGCGCCGACCTGCTCGCCGCGGCCGAGTCGGTGCGCGCGGAAGGCGGGGCGGCGTACACCTATCCGTGCGACATCACCGACCCCGAGTCCGTCGACGGCCTGGTGCGCGCGATGCTCGCCGACCACGGCCACGTCGACTACCTGGTGAACAACGCGGGCCGCTCGATCCGCCGCTCGGTGGTGAATTCCACCGACCGGATGCACGATTTCGAGCGGACCATGGCGGTGAACTACTTCGGCGCGGTGCGGCTCATCCTGGGCCTGCTGCCGTCGATGCGGGCGCGGCGCTTCGGCCACATCGTCAACATCTCCTCCATCGCGGTACAGACCAAGGTCCCGCGCTTCGCCGCCTACGTGGCCAGCAAGTCGGCGCTGGACAACTTCAGCGAGATCGCCGCCGTCGAGAACCGGGACGCTGGTATCACTTTCACCTCGGTGCGCATGCCATTGGTGCGCACCCCGATGATCGCGCCGACCGATCTGTACCGCTCGCTGCCGGTGCCCGATCCCGACCGGGCCGCGGCCATCGTGGTGCGCGCGCTGGAGGACCGGCCGCACCGCATCGACACGCCGGTCGGTACCTTCGCCCAGGCGGTCGATCTGCTGATGCCATCGGTGAAGCGCACGATCCTGCACCAGGGGTTCCGCATGTTCGGCGAATCGCATGCGGCACGGGGCGTTTCGAACGAGGTCGCGGTCTCCCCCGGCGCCGCGGAGGGCAGCTCGGGACGCGGGCCGCTCACCCTGCTCGGGCCGGTGCTGCTGCCGCTGATGGCGCTGCCGAACCCGGCGGCCAGGGTCGCGCGGGTGGTGCCCGGCCTGCAGTGGTAGTCCGGTTCGCGGCTCAGCGGACGCGCGTCAGCTTGTCCGGATTGGTGACCGAGTAGATGCCGCGCACGGTGTCCTCGGCGGTCACGTCGAGCACGACGACGGCCAGCGGGGCGTCACCGTCGAAGAGCACCGCGCACGGATCGGTGCTGACGGCCCGGTACCTGACCCGGTAACCGGGCCGCAGCCCGCGCGCCACCTCGGCGAACAACCGCGCCACCGCGCCCGCCCCGTGCACCGGGCGCAGGCTGGTCGCGGGGCCGCGCTCGCCGCCGTCGGTCCACAGCGTGACGTCGGGGGCGAGGACGGCGAGCAGTTCCTCCAGGTCGCCGCCCATCGCCGCCGCGACGAACCGTTCGGTCACCTCGCGGCGCGTCTTCGGGTCGGCGTGCCCGCGCGGGCGACGGGCTCGCGCATGACCGCGCGCCCGGTGCGCGATCTGGCGCACCGCCGCGGGACTGCGGCCGATGATCTCGGCGATTTCGGTGTGCGGGTACCCGAACACCTCGTGCAGCACGAACACCGCGCGTTCAAGCGGGGTGAGCGATTCGAGGATCACCAGCAGCGCCATCGAGAACGCCTCGGTGCGCATCACGCGATCGGCGGCGTCGGGCTCGGCTTCGGCCTCGCGCACCACGGGCTCCGGAAGCCATTGTCCGACATAGGTTTCCCGTCGCCGGATCATCGCGTCGCGCCGGGCGAGCGCTTGGTTCACGGCCACCCGAACCAGGTAGGCGCGCGGGTTGGCGATCTCGTCGGCCGACAGCGCCGTATTGCGCGGCGCCAACGACAGCCACGTCTCCTGTAGCACGTCCTCGGTGTCGGCGACGCTGCCGAGCATCGTGTAGACGACCGAGAACAACAGCTCGCGGTGTCGCACGAACACCTCGGTCGCGGCATCGGTGTCCATGGCGCCTGCGGGCCGGTGTTCCATCACATCTCCTGTCCACGCTCGCTCGTTTCGTGCATGAGAGGGATGCGCCGCGCCGCAATGTGACGCGACGCGGCCGCGGAGTGATCCATCTCACCCGAACGTCACACTCCCGCCTCTCCCCCACCTCCTGATGTCCGTACGCGGCGCCCGCCGCCGAGAACGAAGGAGAGCACCCATGCGCACCGTGATTCGCGACGTCCGGCTTTTCGACGGGGAGAAGACAAGCACCGACGCCACCGTCCTGATCGTGGACGACCGCGTCGCCGACTACGACGGCGACCTTGGCGACATCGAGATCGACGGCGCGGGAAAGACTTTGCTGCCCGGACTGATCGACGCGCACACCCACGTGTTCGGCGACGATCTCGCGCGGGCGCTGCGCCACGGCGTCACGACCGAGCTGGACATGTTCTGCCTACCGGGCCACCTCCCCGCCCAGCGCGCGCTGGCCGCCGACCGCGACGACGTCGCCGACTTTCGCAGCGCGGGCACCCTCGCGACCGCGCCCGGCGGGCATCCGAGTCAGCTACTCACGGCGCCCGGCATCGACGCGCTCGACGTCGCGCCGTTCGACATCATCGAACGACCGGACCAGGCAGAGGATTTCGTGCGCGCCCGCGTCGCCGAGGGCGCGGACTATCTGAAGATCGTGATCGATGACGGTGCGGTGCACGGCACCCGGCTGCCCGCGCTCGGCGCGGACACTGCGACGGCGCTGGTCACCGCGGCGCACGCGGCCGGGTTGCGCGTCCTCGCGCACGCCGTCACCGCCGCCGAGGTGCGCATCGCCCTGGACGCGGGCGTGGACGGGCTGGCGCACGTGTGGACGGACGAGGACGGCGCGCTCGTCGAGCGCGTCGCCGCCCAGGGCGTCTTCGTCGTCTCCACGCTGGTGTACTTCGCCGCGATATCGGATCGGTCGGCGCACACGCCGGACTGCGCGCGGACGGGAACATTCGACGGCGCAGTACGAGTCGCGCAGGCACTGCACCGCGCGGGTGTCCCGCTACTGGCGGGCACCGACGCCACCCCGTTCGTCCCCGCGCACGGCGTCGACCTGCACACCGAACTACGCCTGCTCACCGAGGTCGGTCTCACGCCGGAGCAGGCGCTGGCCGCGGCGACCAGCCTGCCTGCCCGGCACTTCGGGCTCGCCGACCGCGGCCGGATCGCGCCGGGACTGCGCGCAGACTTGGTGCTGGTCGACGGAGATCCCACCACCGACATCACGGCGACCGCCGCGCTCGCGGAAGTCTGGCGGCGCGGCGTGCGCCAAGCCCGCTGAGCCCGGCTCCGTCGTTCTCGTTCCAGGAGGAAGTTCGTGACCGAATCCCTTGCCGCACGCAGCTTTTGGCCGCTCGCGCTGTTTCGATCCTGCACCGCCGTCGCGGCGCTGCTCGTACTGAGCCAGGCGCTGCTCGCGGGTGAGTTCTTGTCCGGGCACTTCGAGGCGCTCGCGGCGCACGGCCGTAACGGCGGTGTCGTCGCACTCTGCATGGCGATCCAGACGATCGCCGCGATCCTGCTGTGGCGATCGGGTTCCGGCCCGTCCTGGCCGGTGCGGACCAGCGTCGTGCAGACGATCGTCGCCGGTGCGCTCATCCCCTTGGGTGAACAGCGGGCCCTGGCGGTGCATGTGCCGATGGCCGTTGGACTGTCGATCGGCACCGCGCTGCTGACCGTCTGGGCGTGGCGGTGGCGCGCGTGAGCCCGATGAGCCGCCGCGAATTCCTGGCGGCCGGGGCAGGCCTCGGCGTCGCGGCGACCTTGGGTGCGGCAGGCATCCGAGGCGGCATGCTGCTCACACCCGGGGCGCCGGGCCGCGTGCTGCCGAGCGCGGTGCCGCCGCCACCGGCCTTCCAGGCAACGCTGCCCGTCCCCGCCGTGCTCGCTCCGGTGCGCAGCGATGCCGAGGCCGATTACTACGAAATCGTCCAGCAGGAAACGAATCTGGAGATCCTGCCCGGTCTCCGGACATCGGCGTGGACCTACGGCGGCAGCTTTCCCGGTCCGACCATCCTGGCGCGATCCGGCCGCCGGTCAGTGGTCCGTCACCGCAACGAATTGCCACATCCGGTAGTCGTGCACCTACACGGCGGGCATACCCCGGCCGACAACGACGGCTACCCGATGGACGTCATCCTGCCGCGCGGCGCGACCACCGCCGCCGACGCGCACCACCACGATTCGACCGGGGCCGGGTACGCGATCGTCCACGGGGAGCGCGACTATCACTATCCGAACAACCAACGCGCGGCGACACTCTGGTATCACGACCACCGCCACGGCTTCACCGGTCCGGCGGTGTGGCGCGGCCTCGCCGGCTTCCACCTGATCACCGACGACGAGGAGGCCGCGCTCGGGTTGCCCACCGGCGACCGCGACATTCCGCTGCTGGTCGCCGACCGCTCGTTCGCCGAGGACGGATCCTTCGCCTACCCGCAAGCGGATCCGGCGCTGCGCGCCCCGGGCGTCATCGACGCGTACATGAACGGTGTGCTCGGCGACGTCCTACGGGTCAGCGCGTCGCGACGACACCACCGTCCCCGAGCGGCTGAGCCGGATCGCCACCCTCGACGCGAACGCGGCAGTAGCGGTGCGCACCTTCCACTTTCAGCTACGCGAGCACGGCTGGGCGATCAATGGCAAGCTCTACGCGCCGGGCGAGCCGCTGGCCAGGCCGAAGCTCGGCACGATCGAGATCTGGCGCTTCCTCACCGATTTCCACCACCCGGTGCACGTCCACCTCGATCCGTTCCAGGTGATCGGTCGCAACAACCGGTCGCCGGGCCGCTTCGACGCGGGCTGGAAGGACACCGTCGACCTTCGTCCCGCGGAGGCGGTAGAGGTCGCGGTGCGCTTCACGGACCATCCAGGGCCGTTCATGCTGCACTGTCACAATCTCGAGCACGAGGACATGGCGATGATGGCCGATTTCGTCACCGAATGAGCGGGCAGCGTGACGGATTCGCCCTGGGACCGATCGTCGAAGCGCTCGCCGCTATCCGAACATCCCGACGGCGGCGCGGGTGGCCTCGGCGACAAGAGGGTTGTCGGCCTTGGCGTTCTGCTCGAACTTCGTGGACAGTACGGCGATGACCAGCGGAGAGCGTCCCGGCGGCCAGACGACGGCGACGTCGAGGGCACTGCCGTAAGCGGGGCTGCCGGTCTTGTTGCCGACGGTCCAGTCCGCGGGCAGCGCGGCGCGAATACGGTCGGCCCCGGTCCTGCTGGCGATCAGCCACGACTTCAATTGCGCCCGTTCGGGTTCGGCGAGAACATCACCGAGAACCAGGTTGCGGTAGTCGGTGGCGAGGGCGGCGGCGGTGGTGGTGTCGCGCTCGTCGCCAGGAACAGCGGTGTTCAGTTCGGGCTCCCAGCGGTCCAGGCGCGAGGTGGTGTCGCCGATGGACCGCAGGAATGCGGTGAAACCCTCCGGGCCGCCGAGGAGTTTCAGCAACTGGTTGCCCGCGGCGTTGTCGGACACGGTGATCGCCGCCTCACACAGCTCGGCGACGGTCATGCCGGTGTCGACGCGCTGCTCGGTCACCGGCGAGTTCACGACGATTTCGGAGCGGGAATAGTGGATCACCTGGTCGAAGTAGCCCGTGGACAGCGGGTGGTCGCGCAGCAGGGCGCCGCACGCGAGACCCTTGAACGTGGAGGCGATCGGAAACCTCTCCCCGTCTCGATGGGCAACGGTGCGGCCGGAGCCGGTGTCGATCGCGTAAACCCCCAGCCGCGCGGAGTGCTTCGCCTCCATCTCGGTGAACGACGTTGTCGCGGCCGCCGGTGTGGTGTTCGCGGCCGCGGACACATCGGTACCGGACCCGCACGCGGCGGTGGCGAGGGACAGCGCGGACACCGCAACGGCGGCCAGGAGCCGACGACGACCGAGCGGGCCAGGGTGAGTGAAGACAGAAAAGATCACCGCCGCACCACACCATCGACACGCCCGCCGACACCAATATCCGGCTCCGGCGCGGGCGAGTCGACTTGGATATCGTCGCAGGTTCGGGTGCGCTTCGACCCTCGCGCGGACCGCGCGGTCGGACAGCGAAGCCGAGGTCGGCGAACCCCCTGGTTCAATGACCGCATGGACCTGATCCGCCACCTCCGCTTCTTCGTCTCGGTCGCGGACGAAGGACACTTCGGCAGGGCGGCGACCGCGCTGGATATGACCCAGCCACCGCTGTCGCAGGGACTCCGGCGGCTCGAACGGCATCTCGGCGTCGACCTCGTTCACCGCACCAGGCAGGGAGCCGTGCTCACGTCCGCCGGTCTGCAACTGCTTCCGCGGGCTCGGCTGCTCGTGGACGACGCCGAGCGCCTGATCGCCGAGGCGCACCGCATCGCGAACACCCACGGCGCGGTGCACTGGGGCGCGACCGCGGCGCTGCCCGATCGGGTGGTCACGGCGTGTGTGGGCGCATTGCGGACCGGGGTGGCCTCGGATGCCGCGGTGTCCACGACGGTGGCCACGAGCGTCGACCTGGTCGCCGACGTGCGGTCGGGACTGTGTGATGTCGCGGTGATCGAGCATCCGGCCCTCGTCGACGGGGTCGAGGTCCGCCCGGTCGTCAAGGTGCCGCGGTGGCTGGTGGTGCCGTCGGAACATCGCAGCGCGGGCGCCGAACGCCCCACCTTCCCCATGCTCGGCGGACTCAGTTTCGCTTGTCCGCCGCGCGCTGCCAACCCGCCGGCCTTCGACACCGTCGTCGACCTGCTGCGCGAGCGGGGTCTCGACGCGCCGACCGTGCCCGCGCCCGACGATCGCACCGTGTTCGCGGCGGTGGCGGCCGGAACGAGTTTCGGGCTCACCACGATGCCTCCGTCGTCCACGCCCGGCGTGACGTGGCTGCGCATCGCACCGCAGGCCGTCGCTCTGCGAGTCCGCGTCGTCCACCGCGCCGGCGCCGACGCCTATGCCGACGCGGTCGACCGCGTGCTGTACCGGGAGCGGCTGCGGTGAGCACCGCCGAGGACAGAATCCGCGCCGTGTTCGCCGATGCCGGATGCAGCGGCTGGCTGCACGCCCGCCGGTGCGACGGCTCAGCGACCGAGATCTCCGTCGGCGGCGACGAGCGGGTCGTGCTCGCGTCGGTGTACAAGTTGCCGCTGTTCGTCGCGTTCTGCCGCCATGTCGACTCCGGGCGCATCGATCCAGCCACCCGGCTGACAGTGACCCCGTCCGACTGCACGCCGGGTCCGACCGGCATCGCCGCCATGCGCGATCCGGTGACCATGAGCCTGCGCGACCTCGCGACATCGATGATGACCGTCTCCGACAACGCCGCGGCCGATGTCCTGCTGGGCGAGACCGGCCTCGGTGCCGTCGAGAGCCTGGTGGACGACCTCGGCCTGACCAACACCCGCATCGTGGGTGGCACCGCCGACCTGCACCGCAGTCTCGTCCGCGACACCGACACGCACACCACGGCCGAGGCGTTCGCGGTGCTCGCGGAGAACGACGACGCGTGGTCGGTGTCGGCGTACGACCCGTCCTACACCAGCGCGACGACGCCAGAGGAGATGACCCGACTGCTGCGCGCCCTGTGGAGCGGCACGGTGCTGTCCGCGGAGCAGACCGAGTTCGTCCGCACCGTCATGCGACACCAGGTCTGGCCGCATCGCGTGGCCGCGGGTTTCCCCCATCGCAGCGTCTCGACGGCGGGTAAGACCGGAACCATCGGTGTCATCCGCAACGAGGTCGCGGTGGTCGAATTTCCCGGCGAATATCCTGTCGCGGTAGCGATTTTCACCCGTGCGGCCCGTGCGGATCCGCACCTGCCCGTCGTCGACGCCGCCATCGCCGAGACTGCCCGCATCGCCGTCACCGAACTTCGCCTGCCCTTGCCGCAGGAGTGACGACAACGGCTCCGGGCGCGCACACAAGTGTCGGGGCCTGGCGTCGCCGCCAGGCCCCGACGTCCCGGATTTCCCGGCCGGGTGCTCAGATGTGGGCGGCCGCGAATTCCGCGGCGGGCCACATCGCCCAACCGTAGTTGCCGTGTGCCGCCGGATCGAAACCGCCGCCGCACACCGGATCACCGCCGGTGCAGTAGTTGGCGGTGCGCCAGGCGTACAGCCCCGGCACGTTCCATCCGAGCAGGCGGACCGGATCACCGAACAGCAGCACCGCGGCGATCCTCGATTCCAGCTCGTACGGCAGGACATACATGCCGGGCAGCACGGTCACGATGCCGGTGCCGAGCACGCCGTGCGTGACGACCGCGCCCTGGGAGTAACCGACCAGAACGAACCGCTGATCCGGGCACATCGCCGCCTGGGCCATGATGTGCGCGGTCATGTCTCGCGTGCCGTCGCTCACCGAGGACGGAACGAGCAGGTTCGCAGGGTAGTTCACCGCGTACGCGGTCGAGTCGACCGGAAGTGTCTGGAGCAGCGTGCCGTACAGCGGATCGCCGACCACACTGCCCAACCACCCCGGTTCCCCGGTACCTCGGGCCACGACCACGTCCACCGCGGCGCACGCGTCCGCAGACGCCTGCGTGCCGAGACTTGTCGCCGCTCCGACCCCCGCTACGAGCATTAGCACTGCGAATGCCCTTGCCAGAGGCCGATTTCGGAACAGATTTACCTTCCGGTTCGCCATGACGATCACCCACTCACGCCGTTGTGAGAACACCGAGTGACGGTTGTCAGTGACTATCACTCGGCTATATCCGCGAAGGTAAGAACGGCAGTGAGTTGCGTCAAGCAACTCAATCCAAGCGAGACCGAGTCACCGCACAATCGTTGTGCGCGAAGGCTGCCCGGTGCGGCGGGGGCGCTACGGGACGAGAACCGCTGCGCCCGTGAATCGTCCGTGCGCGAGGTCGGCGAGGGCGCGATCCGCCCTGTCCAGGGAGTACCCCTGCGTCGTCACGGTTATCCGGTGTTTTTCGGCCAGGGCCAGGAATTCCCGTGCGTCGGTGCGGGTGTTCGCGGTGACCGAGCGAATTTCCCGCTCCTGGAACAGGTGTCGCTGATAGTTCAGCGCGGGGATATCGCTCAGGTGGATTCCGGCGATCGCGAGCACGCCGCCACGGTCCAGCGCCGCGAGCGCGGGCAGCACCAACTCGCCGACGGGCGCGAACAGTATCGCCGAATCCAACGGCGCCGGTGGCGGATCCGCGGCGCCCTGCACCGACGCCGCGCCGAGCTCGCGGGCCAGCTCGCGCGCGGCCTCATCACGGGTCATGACATGCACTTCGGCACCGCGGGCCAGCGCGACCTGCGCGGCGATATGGGCGCTGCCGCCGAAGCCGTAGATCCCGAGCCGCCCGCCCTCGGGAAGGTCGGCGCGTTGCAGCGCGCGGTAGCCGATGATGCCCGCGCACAGCAGCGGCGCAGTCTCGGCGTCGTCGTACCCCGCGGGCAGGTGATGCGCGTAATCCGCTGGGACAGTCGCGAACTCGGCATATCCCCCGTCGGCGTCCCAGCCGGTGTAGCGCGAGTCGGGGCATAGATTCTCGGCGCCGCGCAGACAGTAGCGGCACACCCCGCAGGTGCGGCGCAGCCAGGCGATACCGACCCGGTCGCCCGGCGCGAATGGCCGCCCGGCGGACGCCGTCGCCCCGGGACCCAGCGCGACCACTTCGCCCACCACTTCGTGCCCGGGCGTCACACCGACCCGGTGCACCGGGAGATCACCCTCCGCCACATGCAGATCCGTGCGGCACACACCGCAGGCGAGCACCCGCACCAGCAGTTCTCCCGCGCCCGGCTCGGGCACGGGTTCACGCACCAGATCCAGCGGCCCGTCCTCGATCGGGCCGGGGCGGCGGACTCGCCACGCGATCATCGATGCACTCCGAATCACCTCTTCGCGATGTGACGGGCTCGGATCAGTCTGACACGATCTCGCCGCCGCGCGCGCACTCCCGGCTACTCCCCTGGCCGGACCGGGCGCGTCGTGCGTTCCCGAGGTCCCGCGCCGGTCGGGTTTGGAAGAAGGTTCCCCATGCCTCGTGGCGGTCCTTCGAGAATCCGGCGAGCGGTTCCCCCGCCAGCACCCCCGGCGTGATGTCGGCGAAGCTCGACACGTCACGGCACAGGTGGGACTGATCGGTGTAGCCGCAGGTCACGGCGACGTCGGCGGCGGGAACGCCCGTCACGAGTCCTTCGACGGCGTGCCGGAACCGGACCAGCATCGCGGCGCGCTTCGGCGTCAGACCGATCTGCGATTCGAACCGGGCCCACAGCCGCTTGCGGCTCCACCCGCACGCCTCGGCCAGCTCGCCGACCATGACCCGCCCCCGGCGGGCGACGATGCGTTCCCAGCTGGCGACCACTTCCGGGTGCGGCGTGCGCGCCGGGTCGTCGCACCGAGCCAGAAACGATCTGGTCAGCGCGAAGCGCTCGTCCCATGTCGCGGCGGCCGCGAGTCGCTCACGCAGCAACAGCGCCCGCCGCCCCCACAGGTCGTCCAGTCCGACGACCGCGCCACCCAGATCCGTTGGGGCCACGTCGAACAGCGAGTAGGCCCGCACCGGCGACAGACGCACCTCGATGCACTCGACGCGCTCGCCGCGGACACGCATCGTTCCCGCGGAGAACCCCGAGGCGAAGCCGGCGAGCGTTTGCCGACCGGCGGCGCTGTCGACGATCAGCTGGTTGTCCCCGAACTCGATCACCAAGGTGATCGCGGGTATCGCGACGACACGGAGGTCCAACGCGGTGGCGCCGCGACCTCGGTACCCGATCACCGAGGCGCCGCCGACCGGCGCGGCGCCGTCGGGGCGTCCGATCTCCCAGTCGGCGCCGCGATCGCGGTCGAGTCCACTCGCTCTCACCCGACCAGGCTAATGGCCCGGCGACGCCGAGGCGATGTGGCGTTCGCCGAACTTCGGGTCCGCCTGGCGCCGCGGCACGCCCGCCGCGCTAGCGAACGCAGAGCGATGGTGTGGCGACCGACGACTCGGCTTGCGCCCGCGAGGTGGCGGGCACGATGATCGGCGCGGGGACGGCAGCGGCGGAATACAGCCGCACGCCGGTCCGGCGTTCTCCGGAATCCATCGACACCCCGACGATCTCGGCTTCGTGCCCGTAAGCGTCGGTGATCCGCGCGGTGAACGGTCCCGATCCGGCCCCGACCAGGGTCCAGTAGTTGTCCGTCCCGCGCGTCAGCTCGCGCCACTGCTCACCCGCCTCGTCGCGCAGCGCGACCTGACGGATCGGGTTGCCGGTGCCGGTGATCAGCAGGGCCAGCCAGCCTCTCGTCGAATCCGGCTTCACCGCGTAACCGATTTCGGGGGCGGGCTCGGGGTCTCGCACCAGCCGATAGCTGATCTGCGCGACGCCGTCGGCACGGTCGGCGATCCGGTCGAACGCGGCGGTGCTCAGATCCAGCTGTCCCGGAGCGCATCCCGGGCAACGATCGGCGACGAGCACGCGCACCGCGCCGCGCGGACCCCGGACGTCGAGGTGGCCGCCGCACAGGTCGGCGCGGCCGAACTCAGCGGTGGAGAGCCCGGCGTAGAGACCGTCGGCGGGCAGGTCTTCGAACGAGCACGCGACGGTCGCCTTGGACGAGTAGTACCGTGCCTCGCCCGGCATCGGCGGCAGCGGCGGCCAATGCCGCGCGGGCGCACCGGAATTGTTCCCGGTCACCGGCGACCACGTCGGGAGGGCCCGCACGCCGGTGTCCGCCGCCGGCTCGCACGAGACCGCTTCGGGCCACGTTGCCCACACCGCGACGCCGACCGCCGCGATCGTCGCGCCGACGACCGACCACACCCAGCCCATCCGAAAACGACCCTGCTGTATCGGTATTCGGTGCACCCCTGTCCCCGGCTTCCAGCTCTCCCCGCTCGCGGACTGTCGATCCTGACTCGACAAGGAAAGCAGCAGAATTCATACCGCGCGGCCCGAACGGAAATTCTTCACCGTGCGGGGTTCAGCAGAGGGCAAACCGGAAGCAAATAGCCAGCATTCACCCGCCACCGGGACCACCGAACCGGAAAAGATCCGATTCCCCTCGTACTCCATCCGCCCCGCTCCGGCCGCGCCCTCTCAGGAGCTGGCGCGCTCCAGCTCCGCGTCCATCTTCGGCAGCTGGTGGTCCATCCGGTCGCGCTTGGCACGCAGGTATCGGATGTTGTGCTCGGTCGGCGTCGATTGCAGCGGCACCGTGCGCACCACGGCGATGCCGTGCTCCTCGAGTCCGGCCTGTTTGGCCGGATTGTTGCTCAGCAGGCGCACCGAGCGGACGCCGAGATCGGCGAGCACCTGCGCGCCCGCCGCGTAGCGGCGCGCGTCCACCGGCAGCCCGAGCGCCACGTTGGCCTCGACCGTGTCGGCGCCCAGATCCTGAAGCTCGTAGGCGCGCAACTTGTTCAGCAGTCCGATGCCGCGCCCCTCCTGCCCGCGCAGATACACCACCACGCCGCTCCCCTCGGCGGCGACCGCGCGCAGTGCCGCGTCGAGTTGGTCGCCGCAGTCGCAGCGCAGCGAGCCGAGCGCGTCGCCGGTGAGGCATTCCGAATGCAGCCGCGCGAGCACCGCGTCCGCGCCCGTTTCGCCGAAGACCATGGCGAGCGCTTCGCTTCCGGTGAGCTCGTCGCGGTAGCCGACGAGGCGGAACTCGCCGTACTCGGTCGGCATCCTGGTCTGCACCACCCGGGTCACCGTCCGCTCGACCCGGCGGCGGTACTCGATCAGGTCGGCGATCGAGATGATCGGCAGGCCGTGGGCGCGCGCGAACTCCCACAGCTCCGGCAGCCTGGCCATGGCGCCGTCGTCACGCACGACCTCCGCGATCACCCCGGCCGGGCGCAGTCCGGCGAGGCGGACGAGATCCACCGCCGCCTCCGTGTGCCCCGCCCTGCCGAGCACGCCGCTCGGGTGGGCGCGCAACGGGAAGACGTGCCCGGGACGGGTGAGCTCGTGCGCCTCGGTGCGCGGGTCGGCGAGCGTGCGCAGCGTGTGGGCGCGGTCGGCGGCCGAGATGCCGGTGCCGACGCCGTGCGCCGCGTCGACCGACACGGTGTACGCGGTGCCTTTCGGGTCCTCGTTGACCGCGGTCATCGGCGGCAGCAGCAGGCGGTCCAGATCGGGTCCGGCCATCGGGGCGCACAGCACGCCGCTGGTGTGGCGGACCAGGAACGCGATGGACTCCGTGGTCGCCAGTTCCGCGGCGAGGATCAGATCGCCCTCGTTCTCGCGGTTCTCGTCGTCGACGACGACCGCCATCCCGCCCGCGGCGATCGCCGCGATCGCCGTCTCGACCGGATCCAACGTCCGCTGTCCTGCGAATTCGGTACGCATGACCACCTCCTCCTATATGACTAGTAGAAATATCCCTAATCGATATAGAAAGCGGTAGTCCCGCTCAGCGGGCCACGCTCAGGACGCGCGACGCCCCTTGCCCTTGGCGGCGCGCTTGGGACGCCGCTCCTCGGCGAGCTTGTCGACGTCGGCCAGCAACTCCCGCGCGAAGTCCCGCTCGGCCTCGTAGTGCCGCACACACCAGCGCAGCACCGCGCCGGGAAAGGCCCAGTCCGGATTCTCCTCGGCGCCCTCGGCGTCCACCTCGGCGAGCTTGCGCATCCGCTCGGCGTAGCCGATGTGCTCGGT
This sequence comes from Nocardia xishanensis NBRC 101358, assembly GCF_001613365.1. Lineage (GTDB taxonomy): Bacteria > Actinomycetota > Actinomycetes > Mycobacteriales > Mycobacteriaceae > Nocardia > Nocardia xishanensis. The sequence continues at coordinate 6,307 of NZ_BDCF01000005.1, read as the reverse complement.
GAGGATCTCGCGCAGCCGGTCCGGTTCGGCGAGGTGGCCGAGCCAAGCGCGCAGCATCACGCTGTGCTTGAGCACGGGCGCTTCGACCGGCGCGTGATTGACCCAGTGCGCGGCCGCCGCGCGACCGGCCTCGGTGATGGCGTACATCCGCTTGCCGCGCACGCCGTCGTCCTGCAGCACGGTGCGCGAGGTGGCGTAGCCGTGCTTCTCCAGTCGCTTGAGCTCGGCGTAGATCTGGCTGAACGACGGACTCCAGTAGAAGAACTGAAGGCTCCAGTCGGCCCACTTCTTCAGGTCGTAGCCGGACAATTCCTCGGCGTGCGAGAGCATTCCGAGCACGGCCCAGCTCGTCGTCGGTAGATCGGGCACCCCGGCGTCCACGGAAACAGGCTTGGCATCGGTCACGCTAGGACTATATCGCCTAGGCATATGACAGGTGAGAAATCTCGGTGAGTGGGATTCGCGAGGCATCGATCCGGCCCCGGTGTGACAGGTTTCACAACACGTATCACCAGAACATCGGAGGGCGATCCATGTCCACCATTCCCCGCGACCCCGCGACCACCGAAAGTCCGGGCGTCGTCTCCGAATCCGCCGACGGCACCGGAAGACTCGACGGCGCGTCGCGCGGCCGGATCTTCGCGGTGCTCGCGGTCATCGTGCTGTTCACCGAGGTCGCCCCGATGCAGTACACGATCGTGGCCGCGGCACTACAGAAGATCGCGCCGACCTTTCCCGGCGTCGGCGCGAACATCAACTGGGCCATCATCGTTTTCGGTCTCATCGGCGCGGCCGCCTCGCCGCTGATCGGCAAGATGAGCGACGTCTGGGGCAAGAAGCGGATGTTCCTCGTCTGCGGCGTGCTGTTCATGCTCGGCTGCGCGCTCGACGCGATCACCTCGAACTGGGCGCTGTTCCTGCTCGGGCGCGGGCTCCAGGCGACCGCCATCGCGACCGCCGTCATCGCCTACGGCTTGATCCGGGATCTGATGCCGCGCAAGTACGTTCCGATCGGCCTCGGCATCACCGCGACGGGTCTCGGCCTCTCGGCCATCGCGGGTCCGCTGCTCGGCGGGTTCCTGGTGGACAACTACAGCTGGCGCGCGATCTTCTGGTGCCTGGCCGGGTTCACGCTGCTGATGCTGCCGCTGGTCTACTTCGTGGTGCCGGAGTCCAAGCTGCGCGTGCCGGAACGCATCGACGTCGTCGGCGCGGTACTGCTGTCCGCGGGCGCCGGCCTCACCCTGATCTACCTGGACAAGGGCCAGGACTGGGGCTGGAGCAGGCCGACGACGCTGGCCTGGCTCGCGGCCGGTCTCGTGCTGATCGTGCTGTTCGTGGTGATCGAGAACCGGGTCAGCAGGCCGATCATGGACATGCGGTTGCTGTTCCACCCGAGGGTCGCGCTCGTGCTCGCCGGCGCGCTGTTCGCGTCGTTCCTGATCGGCGTGCAGTCCTACGCGCTCGGCTACATGACGCAGACGCCTGACCAGGCCACTGTCACCGCGGGCGTGCAGCAGGCCACGCTGGCGCATATCCAGCAGCAGACCGGACAACCGATACCGGCCGAGGCCGTGCAGGTGACCCTCGATCCCGGCTACACCTACGGAAACGGTTACACCCTCTTGGAATTCGCGGTCCGCATCGCTCTGCTGCAAGCCGTGCTCGCGATGCTGTGCGGCGCGCTGGCCGGTGCGCTGGCCCGCCGGATCGGCGCCCGGCTGCCGCTGATCGTTGCGCTCGCGTTGTTCGTCGGCGCGGGGGTCTGCTACGCCGTGCTCCCGCACACCTGGGTGACCTTTCTCTGGGTGAGCGCCGCGTTCGGCATCGGATTCGGGTTCTACTACGCGGCCATGCCGATCCTCATGGTCGAGGCGGTCCCGCAGGAACAGCAGGGCATCAGCCTGGGCATGCTCGGGGTCATGCAGTCCATGGGCGTGGCGATCGGGCTGGCCATCGTCACGGCGTTCCTGAACGCCAGCCCGATGCGGGCGCTGGTCAGCGTCGCGGGTCAACCCGCTCCACCGAGCCCGGTGCCAGGCATCTTCGGCGACCACGGCTACGAGCTTGGCTTCTGGGTCGCGGCGGGCGCCTCGGCACTGGCACTGCTCATCGCGGTGGTCATGCGGCACGGCCGCACCCCGGCGACCGGTGGCAGCGCCTACTGACGCCGACGCTCGCGGCGGGGCCGGTCACCGACCGGCCCCGCCGCGCGTCACTCCGCTCCGGTGTTGATCAGGAAGCGATACTCGGCCTCCGCGATGGTTCCGAAGTCCACCCCGGTGAGCCGCGCGATCAGGGCGAAGACATCGTCCTCCTCCGACAGAGCGATCCCCTCCTCTTCGGGCAGCGGGACCCCTTCCTCGGCGACCGTTTCCCCTTCGACCACGAGCACATCGCGCACGACAGCGCCGTCGATGTACCAGCCCATGCCGTAGGTATCGGTCATCCCGTTGGCGATGAACGTCAGCACCCGGCGTCCTTCGGCCAGGCGCGGCGACAGTTCCTCGTCGTAGAGCGCGCTGATCCACGGGTCGGCGAGCACGGTCCAGCCGCCGACCGTCGCGACCGCGTAATCGGCGGCAAAGCCGCTACTGAAAACCTCGTCGCCCGAACCTTTTTCGCCCGATTCACGGGGGTCTCCCGGCAGCGCCGCGAGCACATGGGATCCGACCTCACCCTGCACCAGCAGCCCGGCGGCGTTCCAGCTCATCACTTCTCCTTGCCCTCGGCGACGGGGCGATCACCCCGGGAGTAGTCTGCTGCCCATGTCGCGGACGCGCATCATTCGCATCGCTACCCGATCCAGCCCCATGGCGCTCGCGCAAGCCGAGCACGTGGCGGCACTGCTGGCCGGGCTGGGGGTGGACAGCGAGCTGGTGAAGGTGACCACCGCGGGCGACCGCTGGATGGGGGATCTGTCGAAACTCGGCGGCAAGGGCGCCTTCGTCAAGGAGATCGACCTCGCCCTCCAGACCGACGAGGCCGACCTCGCGGTGCACTGCCTCAAGGACATTCCCGGCGACATCCCGGTGCCGGACGGCTTGGCCTTCGCCGGATTCCTGGCCCGCGAGGACGTGCACGACGCGGTGATCACCGCGAGCGGCGCGCCATTGGCGGAGCTGCCGGAGGGCACCGTGGTCGGCACCAGTTCGGTGCGCCGAAAGGCGCAGCTGAATCTGCATTTCCCGCACCTCACCGTGAAACCGTTGCGCGGCAACGTGAACACCCGTCTGGCACGGCTCGAGGAGGGCCACGTCGACGTGCTCATCGCGGCGGTGGCCGGACTGCACCGGGTCGGCCAGGAACACCGCATCACCGAGATCCTCGACCTGGACATCATGTGCCCGCCGGTCGGCGCGGGCGTCATCGCGCTGGAATGCCGCGCCGACGACGCCTGGCTGCGCGATGTCGGCGGCGAACTGGATCACCCGGAGACGCACCGGCACGCCGACGCCGAACGCGCCATGCTGCACGCGCTACAGGGCCACTGCAACTCCCCCATCGCCGGGTACGCCACCACCGACCCCGCGGGACGGCTCACCTTGCACGGCAAGGTTTTCGACAGCGACGGCAGCCGGTGGTTGGACGCCAAACACTGGGGCGTGCCCGAGGACCCGAAGGCCCTTGGCTTCTTCGTCGGCGCCGACCTGCTCCGCCAAGGCGCTCGCGCGCTCATCGATTCCATCCCGCACTGATACCGCACCGCTTGGCCCGCCATGCCGCCCTCACCGCACGGCGAAGCGACTCGCGAACGAGAGCGCGAATCCCGGCCACGTCTTCACCTACGCCGATGGCGAAGTCCGGCAAGAGTTTTCGATTTGCCTGCTGGGCCGTCCCGTCGGCGGCGAACTGGCGGTCTCGGACGAGTCGCACGAGGTCGCCTGGTTCGCGCCGGACGAGATCGACGAACTACCGATGCTCGACAGCATCCGCCGTCGCATCGATGACTGGCGCTCAGGCCGGTTCCCGGTCGTTCGCTGATCGACCGACGCGCGGTCGGCTGGTTCCGCCGCAGCCCTGGCCCGCGGCCAGACGCGGGCCAGGTCCATCAGGTGCGAAAGCTCGGTGTCGAAATCGTGCGCGATTACAGGCAATGGCGGTGGTGCGCCGGTGCCTGCGGGTGGTAGGCCCGCCTTTCTGGCCTGCGCCGCCCGTATCAGCCGATGGGCGTAATCGGTAAGCGCGCGGTCCGATTCGGGCTCTGGGACCGTATTGCGTTGCGTTTCATCGGTTTCGGGCGGAAGGTAAGGGCCTAGGTGGAGCATCGCGTCGCGGATCTCCACGGTCATTCTCAAGAGGCGGGTGGCTGGATCAGAGCCGTGCCGCGGATCGGCGGGCATGACGATTTGCGGGACCGCAGCGGTGAGATCACGCCACAGCGGCAACAGCCGACGGCAGGTCCTGGTGGCGCGATCCATACCCGCTCGCAGCACCAGCTCCGCGACCAGCGGCATCGCAAGCAGTGTCGAATCGATCGCGACCCACAAGGTGAACGCGGCCTGAACCAGCGACAGTTGCGGTCCGTCGGGCCACCCGGTGGCCGGCTGGAAAAGCGAGAGTGCCAGCGCGCCCCAGAGAATGACATTGCTGCCGATCAGGCCGATGCACACGATCCGCGCCGCGCGCGGGGTATCGACATCGCGGAGTGCGCCCAGACATCTGCGAGTGAACACAACCGTGTTGTAGGTGAGTGGTACCGCGAAGGCGCAGCCGATGCCCAGTGCATCCTCCACGAGGCGCAGGTCGACAGATCGTCCCGAGTATCTCGCTGATGTCGCGGTCAGGACTATCGAGGCCGTCGCGGCCAAGGCGAGCAGAGCGCCGTTGCGCTGGTGGCGCCTGACAACGTCCTGCTCAGCATCGGCGCCGACAAGCCGACCGATGCTGTACAGGTATGTGGTGTTCATGAGAACGCAGCCAAGGGCAACCTGATTCGCCGGGTCATCGAGGGTCGGCGTCGATGCGCACCGGTACATCAGCAGAGCCGCGATGCTCCACAGACCCATGCGGTTCACGAGCCGATCCATAGCAGCGCCGCCGACGAGCCAGAACCGACCCGCCAAGAGAACCGCGACGTAACCGATCACCGCCCAGGCTAGGGCTCCCGGTATCGGTGACGACATCGACGCATCCTCTTGGTCCGGCGGAACTCGTGCCCGTCGGAGAATACTGCCGCCGCCTCAGCGCCCACTCCCCCGTCTGACGTCGCAGTACGAAGTCCCGCCCGCCCAAATCGCCACACCGCTGGCCCGAATCGTGATCGCCGCCAGCCCGAATTGCCCTGGCGCCGAGGCCCTTGCCCGATCACCGCCGAGGTCAGAATACTGAGATTCACACACCACGGTTTACACATCGCCGACCACTTCGGACTCCACGCTGTGCGCTCAGGTCGGTTCCCGGTCGTCCGCTGATCGACCGATGATTCCGGTGGTGAGGGCGGGATATGCAACCTCGCCCACCTCGCACCGCGGATGTCAGACCGCATTACCTGGCGTCCAACCGCTCGGCGCCGACGCGCGTGGCGGGTGGCGCGCCAGCACGAAACCGCGTGCGACCCAACAACATCACGAACTGCGGCTGGAGTACTAGCTCGCCCTGCACGGATTGCGATTGGACTGACCGCCGATAACCCGGATGCGCTGCACCGCAGCCGATTCGGTGCTACCGCGAGTGGCCATCGAACCCCCGGCGAAGTAGAGTCCGAGTGGCTGACCGGAATCGGACCCCGCAGGAGTATCGAAGGCCTGCGAGTTGGAGAATGTGATGTACGAGGAAGTTCTAGGTGGCGAGAATGGACAGGCTCCGCCGATCAAGAGCTACGACACTTCTATCCATCCAAATTTTCCGGTAGTGGACACGAGTAAATTCAAGACGCTTCACGATTTCACCGGCGAGTTGATTCAAGCCAATGCCACCCAAGCGGCGGCCGTGGGGATCTACTTCAGCTCGAGAGATCGCCCCGTCGCCAAAAAATTGTTCGACCACTATTATCGCGTGACCGGTGATGATTACGTGCTGGATGAATCGACGGTCGAAAATTGGATCAGCGAAGACCGTCACGCGTACAACAACCCCGCGATTTCAACCTGCCCCGCGGCGATCTCCGCCAACAAGGAGGCCGCAATAGGCCGGGCGATCGCCGAAGTGGACAAGACCCAGAACCCCGTCAAGGTCATCCTGTCCACCGACTGGGTCATCGTCGCCGGAATCTCGAACGATCATGTCCAATCGCTCGGCCGGTACAGCCTTGCCTCGACCACGGTGGTGGTCGCCCATCCAGGTGCGGCCGGATCACATCAGATCG